>NZ_PPEK01000001.1 GCF_002899715.1 Enteroscipio rubneri
GGGGGGGGGGTTACCCGCCGTCATCGAGGCGTTGAGCGCGCGGAAGGTGAGCGTCGGCTTGTCGATGGTGAAGTCGAACGCGGTCGAGCCCATGCATACGTGGCCCGGCGAGATTGCTATCGTCACCTGGTAGGTGCCGGCGTTTGTGGGCGGCGTGGTGGAATCGTAGCGCGTGCCGTCGGTGGCCGTGCCGGTGTAGGTGGTGTCGAACGTTTCGCCCGGCAAAGTGCCGTAGTCCACGCGTTTGCCATTGTAGAGGTAGTAGGCTGTCGGGGTTCCCTCGAAGCCCGCATGGGGTTGGCCGTCGTATTCGACAGGCGAGGGTAGCGGGGTTACGCCTTCGATAGCCTTCACTGTCTCCCTAAAGTACTGCACGTGCAAGGTGACGTTGAAGTCCCCGTGGTTTTCAAGCGCGCTCATCCGAACCGTCACGGCATCGTAGGCATCGTCGCCCTTGCCGTTGGCGTAGACCTTGAGATAGGCCTCGTTGTTTATGTTCTCGATCTCGGCTTTATACAGACCCTGGGTTTCCGTCATGTCCGTGATGATCGTGTACGTGGCGGACGTGCTGCCCTTCGGTATGGAATACACGGGCATACTATAGGAGGCGCCGTACTCGTTCCATACCACGTGCTTGGTCGCTTCGTTGATATCCGGCATCGGCATTTTGACTATCATGACCTCACCTACTACGTTGTATGTGCCGGGAGAGGTCTGCAGATCGTAGTTGTAGCTGGTCGGGTTGTTGTAGGACACGCTTGTGGCCTTGAACGGCTTTCCTGTAGGCGTGCCGTTCTTGGTTGCGACGTTGCCATCGGGGACGTGCCCGCCTGCGTCTAGCGCGTCGCCGGTTGTGGTTATGTCCACCTGGCCCTCGTCGGCGGGCACCAGACCCGTGAATGCTGTCAGCTTGATATCCGTGAACGTCGGCGTTTCTGAGTAGTCGTAGGGCCTTGTGGCGTTTTCATCGCTGGGAGAAACGGTGGCGGAGAGCGGGGCCCGCTCGATGGTGAAGCTCCTTGCGGAGGGAGCTGCCGTGCAGGGCGCGCTGTCGGGCAGCGAGAGCTCTACCTGGTAGCTGCCGGCTTGCGTGGGCGCCTCGGTGGTGGGGCCGTAGGGATGATCGTTGGGTGTGCTCTCATGGACAGTACCCGTGTAGGTCGCGATGAACGGCCCCGTGTACGTTTGCTCGACGCCGCTGCCGTCCGTGTACTTGCAGATGGGAGTCCCTTCGTATCCTCGCTGCGGTTTCCTGTCGTAGGTTGGGTTCGAACTAAGTTGCGACACGCCTTGAATCGTACCCGTCGGCTTCACGTCAGCATGGGCGTGTTTGGCGGTATCGGGTGAGAACGTCGCCGCAAGCGCAAGCGCGCATACCAGCGCCATGCAGGCTGCGGCGAAGCGTTGAGTTTGAAACGTGCGAGGCATAGCGCCTCCTTCTATCCGCGTTTGAAAGCAAGTCAACCAAGCGATGCATACGTCGTTGATGCCACCATATACATATCGAGAGCGAGAAAACATAGACCGGGATGAGGTTTCGGGTGTATTTCTCGCGTCCGCGAGAAAAAAGTGCGCGCGCTGCAGTGCGCGGGGTCACGATAGGCTGGTCCATAGGCGTTCCGTGCTCGCGAACACGGGTCGCTTGGTGCCGAGGGACGCTCTATCCTTGTGCGGCGTTCGCAGCCGAGGCGGCGAAGCCGATTCGGACATGTGCGGTCGCGATACCCGCGACGAGCCGTTCGGCGCCTAACCGAACCAGCTCCGGCAGCTGGCGGCGCATGCTGCACCGGCCAGGCGATGACCAGGCAACGATTTCGTACAGTGTTCGTGGCATAGCCTATAATGGGGCCTTCGGGAGGAGGGGATATATGGTAGATGCGCTACTGCGCCTGATTGCGCCAAGAGAGCTTGCGCTCTCCTTCGTACTCGTCCTCGTCGCTTTCTGCTGTCGCGTCGACAACGCGTTCATGATGATGCTCGATTTGCACGGTGTCGTGCCTGCGTTCCTGACGTCGCTTTCTGCGGGAGTTCTGGCTGGCTGCATCGTTACGGCTTGGAGGCCGACGCGATCGAATCGCGGCCAAATGGCCTGGATCAGCGCTTGCACTGCCAGCGGGGTTGCCGGCTTGACCGCTGCGGGTTTCGTGCATGCGCTGCCCTCCTTGTGGTGCGCGCTGGCCGCGGGCGCTCTGCTGGGCTTCGGACTCTCGTGTATGCTTTGCCGGTGGTGGGCGCAATATGCCGCGCTTTCTCCGGCGCGGCTGCTTGTGACGATGAGCGTGTCGGTTCTGCTCGCCTCCGTGCTGTGGTACCTTCTGAAGCAGGTGGGGACGTTTCCGGTCACGTGCTTCTGCCTGGTCGTGTGCGCGCTATGCGGGGGCTTGCTGCTGCTCGTCTCGCTTGCTGCGTCCGGCAAGTCCGACGAGGACGCATCCTGCGAGCAGGGTGCTGCGCCGTCGGACGAAGCGAGCCCGGTCGATGCGCGCGCCGCGTTCCGCACGCCTGCGATTGCAGCGGCCGTCGGTCTGCTCTTCAACTTCTTCACGCTGGGGCTTACGTTCTGGCCGGCTGCTGCGGGGCTGTCTTCGTCGTCTGCGACATGCAAGCCCGTCTCGTACCTGCTCGTGCTGGCTGCTGCGGTCGTCGCGGCGCTGCATATCCCGTCCCAGCGGCGCGCCGTGATCTCGTTCTCCCACATGGCGCTGCCCATAGCCGCCGCCATCGTCCTGGCGAGCCCGTTCGTGGACATCATCGTCGATACGAGCGCCATCCCGCTCTATTCGCCGATCACCTACGTGGGCATCGCGCTGTTCAACGTCCTTGGACTTGCGTTGCCCCTGTGCGCGGTTGCGCGTAGCTCCCGTTCGATCGCCCGCATGGCGGCGGTATACCTTGCGGCCTGCGCGCTGGCCCTGGGCGCAGGCATGGCGGTGTTTCGCGTGCTCGGCCAGGGAGCGCAGGTGGTGTCGCTGTGCATCATGGCGGGGTACTTGGCGGGCCTCGTGATCGTTTCCGTGCGTAGTGCCGCAGGTCGCATCGACCGCTTCGATGCGGAGCGGTCGAGGGAGGGCGGCTCGGACGAGCCGTCCGATCGACGCCAGACTGCCTGCGCGCGGATCGCCGAGCAGTACGCGCTCTCCCCGCGCGAGACGGAGATCCTGCGCTTCCTCGCGCGCGGGCACGGTGCGAAGTACATCGCCGAGCGTCTGTTCATATCGGCCGATACCGTGCGCACCCACTGCAAGCGCATCTACGAGAAGACCGGCGTCCATGCGAAGGACGAGCTGCTCGAACTTGTCGAGCGCGCCGAGTAGGAGCGCTACATAGGCCCGCCGCCCCATTAACATGGAGCAGGAGGCACGCTCCCCCCGAGCGTGCGTATCGTGCCGTAGTACCCCGAACCGGTGACAAGCTGAACGCGGAATACCACGGTACGGGGACGGACGAAAGCCCCCTTCCTGCGTATACTCCTCAGCATTCCCCTTCCGCCTGCGCGGAAAGGAGAAGGAAGCTACGAATAGAGGAGGGATACGGTATGGAGGGCATCAGCAGAAGGTCCTTTTTGAAGGGCGTCGGCGTTGTCGGGGCGACGGCTGCCATGGGGGCGGGGCTCGCCGCGTGCAGTCCGGCGGCCGAGCCGAGCACAGGCGGGTCGGACGCGGTCGAAACAGCTTCGGGTATCGGCGTCGTCGTGGACGCGGCCAGCACCGAGGAAGCCGACATCGTCGTGGTGGGCTCTGGTATCGGCGGGTTCATGGCGTCGATGATCGCCAAGGAGCAGGCGCCGGGAGCCACGGTGGTCATGCTCGAGAAAAACGCGAAGCTTGGCGGCAGCACGAACTACGCCGAATGCAACGGGCCGGCTACCAATGTCGACGAAGCCGAGGCGCGCTTGAAGGGCCTCGACGCCGCAGCTAAGACGGGCTACATCGCGAATTCCATCCTGCATGCCGAGCGTATGAGGGAACAGGGCGACAACGCCGACTGGCTATTCGCGAAGCACGGTGTGGGCTGGTACCGGGCCGGCGTGGTGTTCTACGAAGGCGGCAACGGATCTTCGTGCATCTCCACGCTCACTCCCATCGCCAAAGAAGAGGGCGTCGATATCCGCACCGAGGCGCGGGCCACGGCATTGCTCACCGACGACGAGTACACCGTCACGGGCGTGCAGTACGAGAACGCCGAGGGCGACGTCGTGCACATCGCGGCGAAAGCCGTCATTTTGGCCACTGGTGGCATGAGCACGAACAAAAACCTGCTCGGCCAATACTCCAGTCAGGACATGGACAAGATCATCGGCTGGGGCGAGGGCCAGGACGGCGATGGGCACCTCTTGGCAGAGCAGACCGCGCATGGGCGTGCGAACCATCTTACGGTGGATTCGCTATTCAACAATGTCGGCAACGGCACCGACTCTCTCGCCTACGACTCGCCTCTTGGCGTATCGGCCGCCATGCAGTACAGCAACTGCTTCGTGAACGAGTACGGCATCCGCTTCTGCGACGAGTCGGGAGGCGGCGCGCTCGGCACGGCGGAGAGCGGTAAGCTCGTGGAGAGTCAGGGCTACGTGTTCTCCATCATGGATTCGGCCAACATCGCCGCCTACGAAGCCGGCGGCTGCGAGCGCCACTACTCGGGATTCGCCGATGCATGCGTGGGAGCAACGCTCGATTTGCAGAGCGAGCTTGCGCAGTACGAAGGCGTGGACTATATCTTCAAGGCCGACACCCTCGAAGAGCTGGGCAAGGCTATCGCTGCGAAGGCGGACACGTTCGCCGTTGAGGATTTCCTGGCGGAGATTGCGGCATACAACGGGTACGCCGATGCGGGTGCCGATGCCGCCTATGGCAAAGACGCCAAGTACGTGTGGAAGATCGAGCAAGGCCCCTTCTACGCGTTCCAGATTTGCTCCGGCATGCTGAATACGTCCGGCGGCATCCGTATCAACCGCGATGCGCAGGTCACCGATGCGCGCGGCAAGGCGATCGACGGCCTCTACGCGGCTGGCGTGTGCACGAGCGGTTGGGATGGCGAGGTGTACGGCGGCGGCACCTGTCAGACCGTGGGCATGTGGGCCGGCAGCAGGGCCGCGCGCCACGCGGTAGAGCACAAGCTGGGCGGCACGGTGGCAGATGATTGGATGGGCACGGAACGCTCGCAGGATTCCTCCGAAGCGCAAGGGCCGCAAGGCGGCGACAGCGCCCAAGGCGGCGAGGCTGCGCTCGGCGACCTGTAGTCCTTGACACAAAGCCCCGTTTTCCTGGGCGGCGCGGCGAATCGGCCTGCTGGGTCGGACGCGGCGCCGCCCTGCCTTCTATCAGGATTCTTCCTGCAGCAGCTCGTGCAGCGTGCGGTACAGGCGGGCGACGTCAATCGGCTTGCTCAAAAAGCCGTTCATGCCGGCGGCGAGCGCCCCGTCGATGTCTTCCTGGAAGGAGTTCGCAGTCATGGCCACGATGGGCACGACTGCGGCGTCGGGACGGTCGAGCGCGCGGATGGAGCGCGCGGCTTCGAGCCCGTCCATGACGGGCATGCGGATATCCATGAGCACGGCTTGGAACGCGCCTTGCCCATGTTGGGAGAACAGCTCCACCGCCTCAAGCCCGTTGCTCGCTCGCGTCACCTGCGCGCCCTGCAGCTCCAAGAGGCTCGTTGCAATCTCGGCGTTCAGATCGTTGTCCTCCACAAGCAGCAGGTGCGCGCCGGACAGCGTTTCGTCGAGCTCGTTCGGGGCTTCTCCTTCTTGGGGGGTGCCGTACGGCAACGTGATCTCGAACCAGAACGTGCTGCCCTCGCCCGGTGCGCTTTCGAGCACCAGATCGCCGCCCATGAGCCTGACGATGCTCCTGCTGATGGGCAGGCCCAGACCCGTTCCCTCACTGCGCGACGAGCTGGTTCCCGACTGTTCGAAGGCTCCGAAAATGCGCTCGTGGTCTTCCGGGGAGATGCCCGCTCCGTCGTCCGTCACGCGGAACAGGAAGGTGGCTCCGTCGTGATCCGACGCCTTCTCCTGTACCGCCAGCTCCACGGATCCGCCTTTTGGCGTGAACTTCAAGGCATTCGAAAGCAGGTTTGTGAGCACCTGCCGAAGCCGGACGACGTCGCCGGTCAAGCCGCTATGGGTCACCGAGAACGCAAAGGTCAGGGCGATTCCCCGCCGTTCGGCCTCGTGATCCATCATGGTCTCAAGCTCGTTGAGCATCTCGACGAGCGAGAACGGCTCGCTTGCGACGGCTAGCATGCCGTTGTCGATGCGGCTCATGTCCAGCACGTCGTTGATGAGGTTGAGCAGATAGCGCGAGGAGGTTCGCAGCTTGGCGAGATCCTCTTTCACATCGTCAGGCACGCCTTCGGCTGTTCCCGCCAGCTCAGCCAGTCCCACGATGGCGTTCATAGGCGTGCGCATTTCGTGGCTCATGCGCGACAGGAACTCGCTTTTCGATCTGCTGGCCGCTTCGGCTTCTTCGACCTTCGAGCTTGCGATGGCGGTGCGGACGCGCGAGTGCATCGTCGCGATGACGGTCGTCAGAATGAAGAGGAGGACAATGACGATCGCTCCCAGCGTCTGTACGGGATGGGTGTACAGCAGGTCGCGCAACGTCAACGGCACTGTGCCTGTCGATACCGTGTTCCTCCCGACGATGGCGTCAAGCTGCTCGTCGGAGAGATTGGTGACGGTCTTGTTGGCAATGGTCAGCAGATTCGTGTCCGCCGGCTTTGCGAAAGCAAAGCTGACACTGATGTCGCCGAGCAGCGAGACTGCCACCACGTTATGGAACGCGTGCTGCTGCATCTCGTTCTCGATCCAGCTCGTCGCACCGTACAAACAGTCGATCTCCCCCCGATCCACCGCCTCCAGACCGTCGAATATGCTGCGGAAGTACTGGACGTCCGCAGCGTCGATGCTGTCGGGAAGATCCCTTCCTGCAACGACGCCGAACTTCAAGCCCTCGGATGGGTAGCTTACCGATTTGTTTCGGACCACCAGACTGTTCATGGTCATGTACGGTCGAGACAGCGAAAGGCCACTGGCGGATGCGTCGGTCTCGCCTCCCATGAAGAAGCCGGCCATGTCGGCTTCGCCGTTGCGGACTGCATCCAGCGCCTCCTCGTAGCTGTCGGCTTCGACCAGCTCGAACGTCAAACCCGAAAATGCGCTCATCTCCTTCAAGAGGTCCGGAACGATCCCGTCATGGACGCTGCTCTCGGTGTTGGCGCAGTAGAAGGGATGCAGATCGGTCGGCACGACGACTTTCACCGTCTTGCGATCTTCGATGAAAGCACGCTCCTCCTCGCTGAGCGACACCGGCACGCCGCGGTCCGCAAAGTATTTGTCGGCCAGCTCGTCGGCGAACTTCGGATCGCTTTCGTAAATCTTGCCCAAGGCCCAGTCGAGTTGCTCCAGCAGCTTGGTATTTCCGGGCGCTGTCACGATGTAGTGCGGCTGGGCGTCGAAATAGGCGACCGGGCGGTACGCGCCCACGTCGTCGCTGGCGCTGCCCAGCACAAGGTCTGCTTTGCCCTGATCCAGAATGCTCGCCATGCCTTCGTTTGCTATCTGCTCGGAAGGGAACGGCTCGATCGTGCATGTCAGCCCGTTCATCGAGAGGAAGTCTTTCAGGCGGCGCACGTTCTCGGTCGCGATCGCATTGACCCCGATGGTTTTTCCATTCAAGTCGCTCAGGTTGTATCCGGACAGGGTGTCGTCGTCCCAACGTGCCAGCAGCACGCTGCGGGAATGGCCCGTGCTGTAGCGCGGGTAGGAGAAGTACTGTTCCATGCTCTCGGCGTAGAAGACGCCTCCCAATAGGTCGAAGTCGCCGTTCGCCAATTCTGCTGGCAGGTTCGCGCCGTCGGTGTCGACGTACTCGTAGTCCCAGCCCGTGTACTTTGCGATCTCGTTGAGAAAATCAACGACCAGGCCGGTTCGGTTCCCCTGCTCGTCGACCATCATGAAGCCTTCGGCTTGCGGGAACCCGACACGCACGGTGCGCGGCTCGGGCTCGCCTGCTGCCGCCGGGGTGGCCGCGACCAAGGAGAGGGCAAGCGCGACGAGCACGATTGCCAGAGCCGCGCATGCGGGCAATGGGCGGTACGCGGTTCTATTCATGAATCTTCCGTTCTCGCAACCGACAATCCTGCGGGGCCGCTTGAGGCGGCTGTGCCTGGTCGTCAGTATAGCGCGCCTGGAGAGCCGCGAGCCCACCAGTGTGGTCGAAGGCGAAATGCGCAACAGCGAAGCGCCTGGCCGCGCGCATGCGGATGCGGCGGCCGGCGAGCTTCGTTTTCGAAAGGGAGTATGCGCGACGGCTGTGCCCCTAGTCGGCTGTGCGCACCCCTTCCACGAGGGCGAGGAAGCGTTCGTAGACGACGTTCGAGTCTTCGAGCTCAGGATGGAAAGCGCATCCGATCTGGTTTCCGGCCTGCACGGCCACGGGAACGTCGTCCACGACGGCAAGCGTGCGGGTTCCATCGCGCACGGATTCGATACGCGGAGCCCGGATGAACGTCATAGCTACGACGCAGGGCGGTTCTCCTTCGTCTCCGAAGGGGGCGAGCGTGCGGAAGCTTCCGAGTTGCCGTCCGTAGGCGTTGCGCCTGACGGTGATTGGCATGGTGCCGAAGGCGCCGCGCGTCATGGAGCCTTCGGCTGCCGCCTCGGAAGCCGTTCCGTCCTGCATGCTGCCCGCAAGGGATGGGGTGGAGACATCGGCAGTCACGCGTTCAGCGAGAAGGATGAGTCCGGCGCAGGTGCCGAGGGTCGGCATGCCGGATGCGATGCGCGTTCGAAGAGGTTCGAGCATGCCCAGGTCGCGGAGGAGCTTCGCCTGAGCTGTGCTTTCCCCGCCTGGGAGCACGAGTCCGTCGAAGGGGCGTGCGAGGTCGGCCCCGTGCCGCAGTTCGGTGCAATCGCAGCCGAGCTGCTCCAAGCGGCGTTCGTGCTCGACAAACGCACCTTGCACGGCTAGGACGGCGACGTTCGGCTTTCTTTTCCGCACCGTTGCGCGCTGCCCGCATGCGGCTGCGATCGACGAGCGGTCGCTCCCGGCTTTCGCGCGGACGTTTTCAATCGCCGTCTGGCGGGCGGGCGTGTCCACCGTCCCTACTTTCCGCGCTCGGCCATGAGCAGCGCGATCTCCTGCTCGTTGACGCCTACCATCGCTTCGCCGAGGTCTTCGGACAGATCGGCTATGAGCTGTGCGTCATCGTAGTTCGCCACGGCTTGCACGATGGCCGCCGCGCGCCTCGCGGGGTCGCCCGATTTGAAAATGCCCGACCCCACGAACACTCCCTCGGCGCCCAGCTGCATCATGAGCGCCGCATCGGCGGGGGTGGCCACACCGCCGGCGGCAAAGTTCACCACGGGCAGCGCTCCGTGCTCGTGGACGTGCCGTACCAGATCGTATGGAACCTGCAGGCGCTTCGCCTCCTCGAAGAGCTCGTCGTCTCGCATCGAGGCAATGGCGCGCATCTCGGCCTGCATCCGCCGCATATGGCGCACAGCCTGCACGACGTCGCCCGTGCCCGGTTCGCCTTTGGTGCGGATCATCGTGGCGCCTTCGGCGATGCGGCGCAGGGCTTCGCCCAGGTCGCGCGCGCCGCAAACGAACGGTACGGCGAAGCGGGTCTTGTCGATGTGGTAGACGTCGTCGGCGGGGGAGAGCACTTCGCTCTCGTCGATGTAGTCGATCTCGATGGCCTCGAGCACCTGGGCTTCCACGAAGTGCCCGATGCGGCACTTCGCCATGACGGGGATGCTCACGGCCTCTTGGATGCCCTTGATCATGCTCGGATCGCTCATACGCGAGACTCCGCCGGCAGCACGGATGTCGGCCGGAATGCGTTCGAGCGCCATGACAGCGCACGCGCCGGCGGCTTCGGCGATACGTGCCTGCTCGGGGGTGGTCACGTCCATGATGACGCCGCCCTTGAGCATCTGGGCGAGCTGTCGGTTGAGCACCACGCGGTTCCCATGTGCTTTGTGTACGGGTGCGGCCGTGGCGGTTTCGTTGTCGGTGGAATGCATAACGTCTCCTGTCGTCGGTGCGGGTTACGTTCGGTCGACGAAGAACGCTACTGCATATCTGGATATAATAAAATGTTCAAAATGAATAAATTTGACCAGACCAGAAGAAGACCAGCTGCTCAAGGCCAGGAGGGTGCGCGATGCTGACGTACGAGCTCGAACAGCGCGGCGATGCGAACCGCTACGAATATTTGTACCGCTGCATCCGAAATGACATCGAGCAAGGGGCTATCAAAGCCGGTGAGAAACTGCCGTCCAAGCGCGCACTCGCACGGCACCTTGGCGTGAGCCTGTCCACGGTGGAGGGCGCCTACGCGCAGCTCGCGGCAGAAGGCTACGTGCAGGCGGTGGAGCGCAAAGGATACTTCGCATGCGATCTCGCCATGCCTGCAGCAGCGCGCATGCCCGTGGGATTCGAGCACACGTCCGAGAGCGCAGGATCGGTTCGCGATCTGCGTTCCGCCGTCGGACTCGCACGGCCCGCCGGCAGTGCGCACTCGTCCGATGCGCGCGGCGGAATGGGGTGCCCGCCGGATGAGGGCCCTTCGTGCGACGCGCATCCCGGGCCGCCGCTTGCGGCCGGCTTCGCCGGCAGCGCCTGGCCCGAGGGCGTGTTCCCCTATCGGATGTGGGCGCGCACGGTGCGAGCCGTCCTGACCGAGGAGTCCGAGCGCTCGCTTGCAGCCGCTGCGTCGGACGCTGCCGGATCGCGTCGCTTGCGAGAGGCTATCGCTTCCTATCTGCTCGGGTTCAGAGGCATGCGCGTCGATCCCGAGCAGGTTGTCATCGGCGCAGGCGCCCAGACGCTCTATCACACCATCATCCAGCTCGTGGGTCGCAGCTGCCGCCTTGCCGTGGAGGATCCCGGTTATCCGCGCCTTGCAAGCATCTACCGGGCGAACGATGTTGATGTGGTGCCCGTTCAGCTCGATGGGCGGGGGGTGTCCATGCGCGCGTTGCGGAAAAGCGGCGCCGACGTGCTGCACTGCATGCCGTCGCATCAATTCCCCACGGGGGCCGCCGTGCCGGTGAGTCGTCGCTACGAGCTTCTGAGCTGGGCGTCTGATGCTCCCGGCCGCTATCTGGTGGAAGACGATTACGATTGCGAGTTCCGGCTGGCGGGCAGGCCCCTTCCTGCACTGCAAAGCATCGACGCATCCGAGCGGGTCATCTACGTGAACACGTTCACGAAAAGCCTTGGAAGCGCCTTCCGTATCGGCTACCTCGTGCTGCCGTCGCATCTTGCCAGGGCGTTCCGCGAGCGGCTCGGGTTCTATGCGAGCACGGTGGGCGCCATCGATCAGCTCGCGCTTGCGCGGTTCATGGAGCGCGGCGACTACGAGCGCCATGTGAACCGTGCGCGGAACCGCTGCCGCACCGTACGGGCTGCGCTCGTGAGCGCGCTCAAAGCAAGTTCGCTTGGCGATCGGCTCGACGTGGAGGAGGCAGATGCGGGCCTGCATTTCGTCCTCGGCATCGCAACGGACGCACGCGACGAGGATGTTGCGGCCGCGGCGCGGGCCGAAGGCGTGGAGGTCGTCCCGCTCGCAGCGTACTGCGCGACCGAGGAGGCCCGCGTTTCGAGCTGCCATCGATTCGTCGTGAACGATGCGTCCTGCGATCCCTCTTGCGCCGATCAGGCGGCCGATGCGCTTGCACGCGCTGTCGAAGGGGCAGAACGGGCGGCTTCGCTATGTTAATTTTTCACGCCCGGACCGCCGGTCGTCCGGGCAAAGCCTGATCAGCGCTATAGTAGAAGGCGACAGAAGCGGGGCGCCGTCAGGCGCCTCAAGCCACACGAGAAGGAGGTTCCCGTTATGGACGCACGTGTGTACGAACTGCTGAACGATCAGATCAACAAGGAGCTTTACTCGGCCTACCTGTACCTGTCGTTTGCCGACTACTACGAGGAGGAGGGACTCGAGGGTTTCGCCAACTGGTACGAGATTCAGGCGCAAGAGGAGCGTGATCACGCCATCATCTTTCGCAACTACCTGCACGAGAACGGCTGCAAGGTGAAGCTTCTGGCCATCGACCAGCCCGACAAGGAGTTTTCCGACTTCCTCGCCCCGCTCGAAGCCGCCCTCGAGCATGAGAAGTACGTCACCGGCCTGATCAACGATATCTACGCCGCTGCGGCCGACGTGCGGGACTACCGCACCATGAAATTCCTCGACTGGTTCATCGAGGAGCAGCAGGAGGAAGAGGACAACGCCGACAAGATGATCACCCGCATGAAGCTGTTCGGCTCTGACGCCAAAGCTCTCTACGACCTCGATCAGGAGAACGCCGCGCGCGTGTACTCCGTTCCGAGCCCTCTAGCGGCAGCCGAGTAGATCTCGCAGCCGCGGGGCGACCAGTGCGCGCTCCGGCAGCGAGAGGGACTTAGGTGCCGCTTCCTTCAACGGCCCTGCCACGGGTGGGCAACAATTTGATTGTTCACCTGCACAAAAAGGGGTGGGAGGGGTTCTGTTCACTCGGGAAAGAGAGTACAATGCGCCTCGTCCGACAGTGTACGAACGCAATACAAGCGACTAAGACTATCTTCGCCAAGTAACAGTCTCGTGCGGTATTATTGCGACATCGCGAACAGCGGTGGGCTCGCGGGCAATCAAGATAAGCCAAGCGATGCTGTCGGTATTCCTTTCGATGAGGCCGGGGACGAGTCCCCGGCCTCATTGCGTGCCGGTTGCGCACAGGGGAGCGCTGTGCAGGGTGCAGGGGATCGGAATAGGCCGGAGATGGAGCCAAGCGCGCGGTCGAGGACTTGGTAACGCCTGGCGAAAGGCTGAACGCTCGCCGCGCAAAAGGCGTACACTGATGCTTTCTCACGTGCATCGGCACAAGGCGCGACGGCACTGTGCATCGCGCCGTGATATGAAAGGACGGCCATGCAACAGGCACTGCTCTGGGCCGCGTGCGGCACGGCGTTCACGTTCTCCATGACGACGCTGGGTGCGGCCTCGGTCTTTTTGTTTCGCAAGCGCAACAGCATGTTGCTCCAACGGATATTTTTGGGTTTTGCGGCCGGCGTTATGATCGCGGCATCCGTGTGGTCGCTGCTCATTCCCGCGATCGAGCAAGCCGAGGAAGCGGGCCAGGCGGGCTGGCTCCCCGCTGCGGGAGGATTCGCGCTGGGCGGGGCGTTTCTCATGGTGCTTCATCAGGTAATGCCGCATCTGCATCCGGGTGATGACAAGCCCGAAGGGCTTCCCAGCAAGTGGGATCGCCCGACGCTCTTGTTCACGGCGGTCACGTTGCACAACATACCCGAGGGCATGAGCGTGGGCCTGCTGTTCGCGATGGCCGCGAACAGCGGCGGAGATCCGGGCATGTTCGGCATGGCCGTGGCGTTGGCCATCGGCATCGGCATCCAGAACGTGCCGGAAGGCGCTGCCGTGGCGTTGCCCATGCTCCAGGAGGGCATGAGCCCCGTGAAGTCGTTCGGCTTGGGTGCGCTTTCGGGTTTGGCCGAGCCTGTATTCGGCATCCTTGTCGTGCTGTTCGCTGGAATCATTGCGCCCTACATGCCGTGGATGCTGGCGTTCTCTGCCGGCGCCATGATGTATGTGGTGGTGGAGGAGCTTATTCCCGAAGCGCATCTGGGCGAGCATTCGAATGCGGGAACGCTTGGGGTTATGGCGGGCTTTCTTGTGATGATGATTCTCGACGTCGCTTTGGGGTGATACTGCTCGGCTGGCGGGAAACGACCATCGAGGCGCGGGAAGCGTAGCTGAAATGCGTACGCGACGGGCGCAGAACGCGAGGCCAAGAGTGCATGTCGCTCCGGCTTTCACGATGGTCTTGTCGTCCATGTAGAATGCCGCACCGTCTTGACGAACGACGCCGTCCGAGGAATCCCCGGACGGCGTCGTCGCGACTGTGCTCGAGCGTGCAGGCAAGCGCGCGGGGCGCGCCGACGCCAGCTACCGGACGGGGGGCTGCTGCTGGTCGGACGAATTCCGATGCTGGTCCGTTGTACCCTGCGGTGCGGCGTACGGCTGTGCGATAGGAGCCGGCTGCCCCGCGGGAGGCTGCGGTGCGGCGTACGGCTGCTGAGGTTGATACGGCTGTCCGTAGACCGGTTGGGGCTGCGCATACGCCGCCGGTAGGGGATTGCGCAGCTTGTGGGCGTAGACGGCAGCTATGACGAGCAGGATCGTGGTAATGATCCGTCCCGAGAGAAATGCGACCACGGCGCCGGCGATGGACCAACCGAACATCGCCCCCAATTTCTCGGGCTTATTGTAGTTGCGAATACCGAGGATGCCTGCAATGAGCGAAGTGGCTCCGCACAGCAGCCCCCACACCAAAAACGCCATGGCAATGCCAATCGAGAGCCCGACCAGGCTGGCTATGCCCTCAGGGCCCAGCGAATCGTACTGCCCGTGATCGTAGCCTTCAAGGGAGATGCCGTTTCCATACAAACTGGGATCGGCTGCAAAGGCGCCGAATACGCCGACTGCGACAGCGCCGATGAGGAACGCCGCAATGGCGAGTACGGACAGCACGACGACGGCGATACTGACCCCGCGGAGAGTACGAGCGTTTGATTCCTGCATGACAAGTTCCCTTCAAAGGAGGATCGATTCGGCAACGTGAAGCAACGATGTCATTCTACGGTATCATGCAAAGATACCCTGCATGCTGTTACCAATTCGAAAGAAGGGCGGTCGAGGAGATGGAGAACTTCGAGTTCGTGTCGCCGACGCAGTTCGTGTTCGGCGAGGGCGCGGAAGAGCAGGCAGGCACGAAGCTTGCCGAACGTGGTGCGCGCACGGTGCTCGTGCACTTCGGTGGGCAGAGTGCCATCAAGAGTGGTCTCGTCGATCGCGTGAAGGCATCGCTCGACGCGGTGGGAATCGAACATGTCGAGCTGGGTGGCGTGCGCCCGAATCCCGAGATAACGCTGGTGCGCGAGGGAGTGGCGCTTTGCAAGGAGCACGGCATCGATTGGGTGCTCGCCGTGGGCGGCGGATCGGTCATCGACTCGGCGAAGGCCATCGCCGTGGGAGCGCGTTACGACGGCGACGTGTGGGATTTCTTCGAGACGAAGCAGCAGACCGACGATGTGCTGCCCATCGCGGTTGTGCTCACCATTCCGGCCGCCGGAAGTGAGGCGTCGAAGAACACCGTTGTATCGAACGACGAGCTCCAGATGAAGTCGGGTTATGCGAACAACGCGCAACGTCCGAAGCTCGCGTTCATGAACCCCGAGCTCACCTTCACGTTGCCGACGTTCCAGACGGCTGCCGGTCTCACCGATATGTTCTGCCACCTGCTCGAACGCTTCTTCGACGACGTGGGAGCCGTGCCCGTCACGGACAACCTCAACCTGTCGCTCATGAAGACCGTGCGCGCCGAGGCGCCTCGTGTGCTGGTGGAGCCGGAGAACTACGATGCGCGCGCGAACGTCATGTGGGCGGGCATGCTGTGTCATCAGGGTCTGGCCGGTGTCGGGCGCCACGAGGATTGGGCCACGCATGGACTTGAGCACGAGCTGAGCGCGCTGTATCCCGAGATCACCCACGGCGCGGGATTGGCCGTCATGTTTCCCGCGTGGATGGAGTTCGTCTACGACGCGAATCCGGCGCGCTTCGCCTATTACGGCCGCGAGGTGTTCGGCCTGGCCCCCACCGGCGACCTGGAGGCCGATGCGCTCTCCGCTATCGACGAGACGCGTGCGTTCTTCGCATCCCTTGGCATGCCGACAGCGTTGACCGAGTTGGGCGTGGACGAGGACGACATTGAGAAGCTCATTCCCACGCTCAAGGCCAACAAAGGCGAGCCCTTCGGCAGCTTTAAAAAGCTCACCATGGGCGACGCTCGCACGATATACAGGATTGCGCTATAGGATTTCGGGGAACCGTTTGGAATTTTAGAAACCTATTGCGCTTGGGAGGCGGCTTCTTCTATAGGCAGCGATACCGTAGAAGGAGTCGCCGGTCGCCGAATCCGTTCGAAGCTGCGCAGCCGCGAAGCCCCGACGTTCCGATATGCAGATGCGGACCGTCGAAACGTAAAGATGGACCGTCGGTGCACAGAAATGGTCGCTCTGAAGTGTTTTGGAGCGGTCGGGTGAGTTTCTGGCTTGCGTTGAGTGGAGGCTGAAAGCATTAGGCCAGGTCGCGAAAGACGATCTGCGTGTCGAGGGCCCGGGCGAGCTTCAGAGCGGCCAAAAGGGTGACTCGAGAAGGCTGATTTCGCGAGATGGTGTCTTGGAATTGCGTTTGTGTGCGCTGTTGCCGGAGCCCGCTTTACCGCTGCGTCAACCGAAGCGTACGCAACCAGGTGCGATGCAAGGGACGTGCGCAAAAAACGTAGTACCTGGGACTGACAACTCGCACAAACGCAAACCTCGTGCAACCGTCGGTCGAAGCCGTGGCGGCTTGCCGCGTGCACCTAGTCTTTTCCAACGATGGCGTTCATGATGCCGGACACGATGCTGATAACGATGGATGCCACGAAGGCGCTGCCAAACGTGGCGATGTCGACGCCCGCCTGGAAGATGCCGTTGGCCAGCCACGCTGCCACGTACAGCATGAGCGTGTTCACCACCAGGTAGAAAATGCCCAAGGTGATGACGGTGATGGGCAGGCTGAGCACCTGCATGATGGGTTTGATGCTGATGTTGATGAGCGACAGGATAAGCCCAAAGATGGCGATGGCTACCCACGCCTCGGTGCCGCCGATCACCTCGATGCCCGGCACCAGCCACACGGCCACGCCCACAGCGACGGCGGTCACAAGCCAGCGGATGATAAAGTTCATGCACGATCCTTTCGCCCCCACGATTCTAGCCTCATCACTATAGGCAACGGAGAACAAGGCCGTGCGAAACGGTCGCGAAACTGTTACCGTCGCCTCTCGCGAAACTCGCGGCGGCGGGGACGCGCGCAATCGAATGCTTGTGCTCTTTTACGACCGTTACGCCTTTTGTGCTTTTGTTGGAGCGGGAGAAGCACGCAAAACATTGCATGGGCGCGCCTGTGCACCGACCTCGACGCGCCGAAGCCTGCAGGGGTTTCGGCGTGTCGTAAACCGCGGTGTCGCGATGCGTTTGCTAAAAGCGCAGGCTCAGGCAGCTCAAGCCCCCGTCGAGCTTGCGGTACTCGCTCGTGTCCACGGTGATGGTCTCGTAGCCGGCGTCCTGCACGGCCTTCAGCACGGTGGGGTAGCCCTCGGGCACGATGACGGTGCCGTTCACCCAGATGCAGTTCGCGGCGTAGGCCTCGTCCTCGGGGATCTCGATGCGGTGGTACTGCTCGAAGTCGGGCTTCGTCACGAACTCGCCGGACACCAGCATGTTGCCATCTTCCAGGTAGTTCACGCCGGTCTTCAGGTGCAGCACCTTCTCCAGCTTCACCTCGGAGCCCTCGAGGCCCCAGCCCTCCAGGATCTCGAAAAACTGGCGGATGCCCTCCTCGTTCGTGCGGGCGGACTGACCCACGTAGAAGTGGTCGCCCACCATCATCACGTCGCCACCGTCCAGCGTGCCGGGCGCCACGATGTGCTTCACGTGCTCGTTGTCGAAGAACTGGCGCACGGCCGGCTCGATCTCGTCCTTCTCGCCGTTGCGGCTGGCCGCGCCCGGGTTCGTGATGATGGCGCCGCAGCGCGTGATAACGGCCGGGTCCTCCACGAAGCAGGAATCGGGGTACTGCTCGAGCGCCGGCAGCACGGTCACTTCGACGCCGCATTCCTTGAGGGCCGCGATGTAGTCGTCATGCTGCTTGAGCGCCAGCTCGTAGTCGGGCTTGCCCAGTTCAGGAGCCGACGTGATGCCCTCGACCATACTCTTGGCTGGGCGGCGGACGATGACGTTCGTGAACTTGGTCATGAAGCGGTCCTTTCATCGGAATGGTTTGCGCAGATGCCGCTCATCGTATCCCTAATGCCGAAGCCGATCAAGAAAGCATGGCAATTTGCCCGCGACGTCAACGTATCGTCATCTGTCGCCTAGCGCGACGGCGCGCACTTCTGAGCAGCGGGCCTTCGGCGTTCGAAAAGAACCGGGAGGCTCGGGTTCGGCGGACGAGCGCGAGTACGTTCGCGCACGATCAACGCTCCGCTCGTCTGCGAATCCGCGGCGTGCCTCTGATGCCCGGCGCCTCAGAGGGGCCGACGGATCGATGTGCTATATTGGCACCACGGAAGCATCATGACGGGCGGGAGTCAATGACGAACGAGAAGCGGGCGCTCGAGCATCGCGAGCGTGGCAATACGAGGGTCGATCGCGTCGGCAAGGAGCAAGCGGAATACCGCGGAGCCGACGCGTATAGCTGCCCGCATGCTCGAGCGTGTGGTGCCTGCCAGCACGTGAACGAGCCCTATGCCGAGCAGCTTGCCCGCAAAAACGCGTGCGTAGCCGACTTATTCTCCCGCTTCGGCAACGTCGAAGTGCGGCCCCTGCTGGGGATGGATGAACCGTACCACTACCGCAACAAAGTGGTCTCTCCCTATGCGCCGGGCCGAAAGCTGCCAGGCATGGCGGGCGGCCCGCCTGCGAAAGGGAGAGCCGCACGCAGCGCACGCGCAGGCGGGGCTCGCGGACGCACTGCGCCGGGTTCCCCAACGCGCGAGATCCTGTGCGGCATGTACGCCGCAGGCACGCATCGGATCGTTGCCACCGACGAATGCCTCATCGAGCATGAGGAAGGAAAGCGCGCAATCCTCGCTATTCGCAACCTCATGCCGCGCTTCGGCATCGAACCGTACGACGAAGACAAGGGCACCGGTTTTCTGCGCCATGCCGTGGTGCGCGTGGGGCATGCGAGCGGGGAGGTGCTCGTCACGCTTGTGACGAACGGGCGCGACTTCCCAGGCTCGCGCGCGTTCTGTCGCGAGCTGGTCAAGCGCTGTCCCTCTATCACCACGATCGTGCAGAACGTGAACGAGCGCCGGACGAATGTCATCCTGGGCGAGCGCGAGCAAACGCTGTACGGCCCGGGGTTCATCCTCGACCGGCTCTGCGGGTTGAGCTTCCGTGTCTCATCGCAGTCGTTCTACCAGGTAAACGCTGTGCAGACCGAGGTTTTATACCGCACGGCCATCGAGCTTGCGGGTTTCACCGGTGCGGAGTCGGCCATCGACGCCTACTGCGGCACGGGCACCATCGGCCTCGTGGCGGCCAAGCACGGCGCCGCCCGCGTGACGGGCGTGGATGCTGTGGCGTCGGCTATCCGCGACGCGCGCGAGAACGCCAAGCACAACGGCATCGAGAACGCTCGCTTTGTTGCGGGCGATGCCGGCGACTTCATGCGAGCGGCTGCGGCGTCGGGCCAGCGCTCCGATGTGCTGCTCATGGATCCTCCGCGCGCGGGAGCTAGCGAGGAGTTCCTTTCGGCGGCCGTGCAGCTGGCGCCGTCGCGCATCGTCTACATCTCGTGCAATCCTGCCACACAGGTGCGCGATCTTGCGTTTTTGGCCAAGCACGGGTTTGCCGTGCGCGTTGTCCAGCCGGTCGACATGTTCCCTCATACCGACCATATAGAAACGGTCGCGCTCATCGAGTGCGGTGAAGGTCAGCTGCGGCCGCCCTGTGTCGCGAAGGAAGGAGCGCTCGTATGAATGGGATGACCGAGGAGCCCCAAGGACGGGAAGAGGGGTTCCGTCCGCACGGCGCCCTCAACGAGCCGCGTCTTCGTTGCGGCGAGCCTTCCGATTCGCGTGATGTCGAGGGTGCCGATCTGCGCAGCTTTGTGTTCGATACGGTGCTCGAGAGCATGCGGACGAGCATCTACGTGACGGATCTAGAAACCGATGAGATTCTGTACATGAATGGGTTCATGAAGCACGATTACGGCATCGAGGACCCCGAAGGCCAGGTGTGCTGGCGCGTGCTTCAAAGCGGCCTGAACGAGCGCTGCGAATTCTGCCCGGTCGAAACTCTGCTGCGCTCGTCCGAGGAGACCCCGTTCGTGCAGTGGGACGAGGAGAGCTCTGTGACGGGTCGTACCTATCGTAACTACGATAGCCTTGTGACCTGGATCGACGGCCGCCGTGTCCACTTGCAGCAATCGGTTGACGTCACGGCGCTCGTATCCGCCAATACCGATGAGCTGACGGGCCTGCTCTCGCGACGAGCCGGCAAGGAACAGCTCGGACTTGCGCTGGCGGCTGCAAGCGCAAGCAGCGCTCCTTTGAGCGTAGCGCTTTTCGATATCAATCGACTCAAGGATGTGAACGATCGGCACGGCCATGCGGAGGGAGATCATCTTATTCGCACGATCGCGCAGACGGTACGGCGCGAGTTCGAGGAAGGCGATTTCGGTTTTCGTCTGAGCGGCGACGAGTTCGTTTGTGTGTTCGCGTGCGGATCGCGATCGGCGCGGACGAAGATGGAGCGCGCCCGCGCTACGCTGGCAGGGCTCGTTCCGAGCGTTGACCCTCCCTATGAATTCGGGTTCTGCTACGGCATCGCCGAGGCGGATCCCGAGGCTCCTCTCGAACTCTACGAGCTGTTGGCGCAAGCAGACCAACGCATGTATGTCGAGAAGCGCCGGTTCCATATCGACCACAACTTGGAGGCGCTTGAAGAGCAGACGGCGTTCCGGCAAGAATCGGCTTCCGAAGAGTTTGCCTATGAAAGCGACCGCCTCTACGATGCTCTCGTCGAAAGCACGGACGATTATTTATATGTGTGCAACATGAAGACGGGCGTATTCCGCTATCCGCGCGCCATGGTGGATGAGTTCGGACTGCCTTCCGAAGTGGTGGAGAACGCCGCCGCCGTCTGGGGCGCGAAGGTGCACGAGGATGATCGCCAAGCGTTTCTTGAATCGAACCAGGAGATCGTGGACGGGCGCGCGACACGCCATTGGGTGGAGTATCGCGCACTGAACCGCAAAGGCGAGTGGGTTCGACTGCGTTGCCGCGGCCGGCTCATTCTGGACGAGAAAGGCAAGCCATCGCTGTTCGCGGGCTTTATCGCGAACCTCGGCAAGAAGAGCAAAGTCGACCCGTTGACCGGCCTGTTTAACAAGTTCGAGTTCGAAGACGTCGTGCGCCTTGGGCTGGAGGAGGCTCCCGGCGAGCCGGTAGGCCTCATGGTGGTGGGAATCGACGATCTTCGCCATATCAACGATCGGTACGATCGGGCGTTCGGCGACGAGGTTATCCGCATCGTCGCGCATCGCATTCAGAGCTCGGCGCCGGAGACGGCGCGCGTGTTCCGCCTTGATGGTGACGAGTTCGCCGTGGTCGCGCCCGGTGGCGCCGAGGAGCTGCGCAGCATGTACGCCGCTCTGAACGGGGCATTCGATAGGCAGCACGAGCATGAGGGAAAGAAGTTCTACTGCACGCTCTCGGCGGGGTGCGCATGCTATCCGCGCGACGCGGCCACCTACGAAGACCTGGTGAAGCGTGCAAATTATGCGCTTGAGTATGCGAAGGGCCATGGCAAGAAGCGCTGCACGAACTTCTCGTTCGACATCCTCAAGGAGCGCACGCGCACGCTTGAGCTCAACGAGCTGCTGCGGGAGAGCGTCGAGCATGGGTTCGACGGGTTCAGCGTGTGCTATCAACCGCAAGTCGACGCGAAGACCGGCAAGATCGTGGGGGCCGAAGCGCTTGCTCGCTGGCATTGCGATGCGTACGGCGATCTGTCTCCGATCGAGTTTATCCCCTTGCTTGAGCAGAGCGGGCTTATCGTGCCGGTGGGCCGATGGGTGTTGGGCGAAGCCGTGGCCATGTGCAAACGGTGGAGCGCCCTCGATCCTTCGTTCGTGATGAGCGTGAACCTGTCGTATCGCCAGCTTGACGAGGAGAGCCTCGTGCAGGATATCCACGATCTACTCGGCGACGTGGCGCTTCCGGCCGACAATCTGGTGGTGGAGATGACGGAAAGCTACTTCGCGCAGGAGGACGCCGCGGCGCAGCGGCTGTTCGACGAGATCAGACAGCTGGGCGTGCGGGTTGCCATGGACGATTTCGGCACGGGGTATTCGGCGCTCGGGGTGCTGAAGTCCTCTCCTGCCGATATCGTGAAAATCGATCGAACGTTTATCCGCGATATTCAGAAGAGTACCTTCGATGCCACGTTCATTCGCTTCGTCGTGGCGCTCTGCCACGACGTGGGCATCCTCGTATGTCTCGAGGGCGTCGAAACCGACGACGAATATGAAATCGTCAACGGGATGGGCCTCGACTTCATTCAGGGGTTTTTGTTCGGTAGGCCCGTTCCGCCGGAGGAGTTCGAGCAAGCGTTCCTGGCTGAAGGGGAGCGGCGTTCCGGCGGCTGCGACTCAGAACCGGCCGAAGAACGCGCCTAACGTAAGGAGACCGCCATGACAGCAGACCTTCTATCCCAGGCAATCGGAGATACGCCCCTCATCGGGCTTGACGCACTTTCCAAGGAGGTGGGCGCCCAGGTATTCGCCAAATACGAAGCAGCGAATCCCGGCGCGTCCATCAAGGATCGTGCAGCGCGGTCGATGATCGACCGCGCCGAGGAGCGGGGCGAGATCGAGCCCGGCAGAACGGTGCTCGTGGAACCGACGAGCGGCAACACCGGCATCGCCATCGCCATGATCGGGGCCGCACGCGGCTATGATGTGGTCATCGTCATGCCTGACTCCATGAGCCGCGAGCGGCGCATGCTCATGGCTGCGTACGGCGCGCGCCTCGAGCTGACACCGGGTTCCGAGGGCATGGCGGGCTCAGTGGCGCGCGCCGAGGAGTTGAGCCGCAAGCTTCCGGGCGCGTGGATTGTCGGGCAGTTCGCGAATCCCGACAATCCGCGTGCCCATGAGGAGACCACCGGGCCAGAGATTGTCCGGCAGCTCGGCCGGTTCCCCGATTATGTGGTGGCGGGCGCAGGCACGGGCGGAACCATTTCAGGGATTGCCCACTATTTGCGCGCCCAGGGGGCTTCGACGCGCTTCTTCGCGGTTGAGCCCGCCGAGAGCCCTCTTGTATCCCAGGCGCTCGCGGGGGCCAAACTCGTGCCCGCACCTCACGGTATCCAAGGCATCGGAGCGAACTTCATTCCAGCTACGCTCGATCTCGATGTGCTCGACGGCGCTCTTTCGGTGAGTACCGAAGAAGCACGTGAGGCCGGGCGCATGCTGGCCGCGCGCGAAGGCGTGCTGGCGGGCATCTCGTCCGGCGCGAATGCGGCAGCGGTGCGCCGCCTTGTGGAAGATCATCCCGAGGCGCGCGGCACCGTCATCGTCACGTTCGCTGTCGATACCGGGGAGCGCTACCTGTCCACCTCGCTGTTCGAGTGACGAACGTTGCGTCCGACCGTGCCAGGCTATTCGTTTGCGCGGTCGGGCGCCGCGCCGGCGTATAATCGGGCGAAGAAGGACCGCTTGCGAAAGGATGGCTGCCATGGCCGCATCAGCTCCCTCCGTCATCGAGCGAATGAAGGCGACTATCGCCGAACGGGAGCTGTGCGCTCCCGATGCGCCTGTTCTGCTCATGGTGTCGGGCGGTTCGGATTCGACGGCGCTTGCGTATGCGGCGCGTTCGCTGCACGATGCAGGCCAGGTTGGCGATCTGGCCATGCTGCATGTCAACCACTGCCTGCGCGGCGAGGAGGCCGAGGCCGACGCCCGGTTCGCGGCGCAGCTCGCCGAGCTTTTGGATATCCCGCTGTTCTCCTGCACGATCGACATCGCGCGCGAGGCCGAGCGCACGGGGGAGAACGTGGAGGCCCTCGGCCGCCGCGAGCGCTACCTTGCGGCAAACGAGGCGCTGGAAAGCCTTTGCCTTCACGCTGCTGCACCGCTGGCCGAGGGCCGTATTTTTACGGCGCACACGGCCGACGATCGCGTTGAGAGCTTCTATATGCGCTCTATCGTGGGCACCGGGCCGGGCGGTTTTCGCTCCATGCGCTACCGCAACGGGCCGGTGGTGCGCCCTTTGCTCGATACGAGCCGCGAGGAGCTGCGCTCTTTTATCGAGCAGCGTGAGCGGGAGGGCCGGCCGACGGCATGCGACGAGCAGGGAGCGCTGTGGCGCGAGGATGCCACGAATGCGCATACCGATCGGTTCCGCGCATACGTGCGCCACGAGATCGTGCCACGCGCCAAAGAGCGCAATCCGCAGCTGCTCGATGTGCTGTGCCGCACTATGAATCTCATCGCCGATGAGGATGATATGCTCGATGCGCAGGCGGACGAGCTTGCGGTGCGGCTTGCGTCGTGGATCGAGCAGGTCGAGGGCGCCGACGCCGACTGCGCCGCGGGCTGCACGCTTGCGCCGGAGCTGGGCGGATTCGCCCGACCACTGCAGCGTCGGGTGGTCGCGCGCGTCCTCGGGCTCATGTTGGGATCCGAGGCTCGTGTGGAGACGGCATCGATCGAGGCGCTGCTCGATGCGTTCGACGAAGGAGGCGCCCCGCGCGGCGGGTACGTGGTGAACATTCAAGGCGACCTGGCCGTCAGTGCGAACAAGCGCGGGGTGCGCATCGAGCCGATGGCCGCCTTCCGCTCCCGCCGGAAGCGGCGGTGAGGCGCAGGGCGGCAGGAAGCGCGGTTCCAGTCGCAGTTCGCTCTTCTTCCGTATCGCCCGTCCGAAGATGCTACAATACCGCGCATGGAAAACGAACAGAACACCCCATCCCAAGAAGCCCCCGCTTTCGACGTGATTCTGGCCAGCGGCTCGCCGCGCCGTCGGGAGTTGCTCGAGCAGGCGGGCGTCAAATTCATCGTCAGGGCGTCGGAGGTTGACGAAAGCCTTGAGCCCGATCTGCTGGACGACCCGCCTGAAGCCGCCAAAAAGCTGGCCGAACGCAAGGCCGGCGCCGTCGTGCAGGAAGTGCTCGCAGAGGAATACACGGGTGTGGCTATGGTCCTTGGCGCCGACACGATGGTGGTGTGCGACGGCGAGATATTCGGCAAGCCCACGAGCCTCTCCGATGCCAAACGCATGCTGCGCCGACTGTCGGGGCGCACGCACGAGGTGGTGACGGCCGTTTCGGTCTGGATGGTCGCCGCTCCGGAGGCCGAGAGCCTTTCGATCGGCTTTCGCACGTTCGCCGACGCTTCGGCCGTGACGTTTCGCGAACTTGACGACGACGAGATAGCCGATTACCTGCGCAAAGGGGAATCGTTCGACAAGGCGGGCGCCTATGCCGTGCAGGGCGAAGGGGCGAAGCTCGTCGAGCGCGTGGACGGCGCGCTCGATACGGTCATCGGCCTGCCGGTCGAGCGTTTGCTGGACGAATTTCCCGACCTGCGCCCGTCGTTGGAGTAAGCGTCCTCGTGGCATGCGGCGGCCTGTCTCCGCGCGATGCGCGGGCTTCGGCACGACGGCTTGTCGGTGGAGCGCGTCGCGCTCTCCACGCGCTTGCGCCGTCGGGCGAACAACATAAACGCCCAGCTTATTCGGCGAAATGTAAAAATCATGGCATGTCGGGCGGCGTTACCGTATCGTCTCCTTTTCCCGAAGCCACAATGGTACACTTACCGGGTTCAAGGTAAGCGTGAGGCCTTCGCTCACTGATCGCGCAGATCGCATGCGGTTTTTGAGCGTTGGTGCTGCGGAGTGCGACGAAAAGGCCAGGCACGGTGCATAACGATATCGCTGAGGTTTTGTTCACGGAAGACGAGATCGCTCGGCGCGTGGACGAAATCGGAGCCCAGATTACGCGCGATTACGCAGAGGCTACCGACGAAGGCATCGTCTTGGTCTCGGTTTTGCGCGGCGCGGCCATCTTCATGGCTGATCTAGCGCGGCGGATCGAGCTGCCGGTCGAAATGGACTATATGGCCGTGTCGTCGTATGGCGACGGAGCGAAGAGTTCCGGCGTCGTGCGAATCCTCAAGGATCTCGCCTCCGAGATCGAGGGCCGTCACGTTGTCGTGGCCGAGGATATTCTCGACTCCGGCCTTACCCTGAAGTACCTGTTGAAAAACCTGGCGTCGCGCCATCCCGCATCTCTCGAGGTGGCCACGCTCCTTCGCAAGAAGACGCTGGCGCAGGCGAAGATCGAATGCAAATATATCGGCTTCGAATGCCCCGATCGGTTCATCGTGGGCTATGGGCTTGATTACGCTGAGCGGTACCGCAATCTGCCCTATATCGGCGTATTGAAGCCGGAGATGTACTAGCACGGCGGCCTTGGCGGGCCTCGGCTCCGATCGATAGAGGGCCGGACGCGCCGAGCACGGCGAGCGGATGGGGACGGCGACGGGCCGGTCCGGCCGCCCGCGCGCAGCGAGCCGCTTGAGGCAGAAAGTAAGGATGTATGGCACAGCAAAACAAACAATCCCAATTCCAGCAGCCGAATCCTCGGACCACCATCATATCGGTCCTCCTGTTCACGCTTGTCGCGTTTTTCGTGGGCCAGCAGTTCATGAACATGTCGTCGTCGGGTGCGACCCCCACCGATAATCTCATCACGTCAGACTTCGTGCAGGCGGTCGAGCAGGATCGCGTGACCAGCGTCAAGTACAGCGCCGGGGACTACTCCGTTTCCGGTTCCTACTATCCCGCCATCACGGCGGGCGCGACGGGAGCCGAGGCGTTCAACGAAGCCCTCCAGGCCATGAACGCGCGCGTGGCCACCATCAAGAATCCCGAAACGGGCAAGGGTCTCGCCGGAGTGGGGACCACCACCATTGCGGTGACCGAACTGGGCACGGAGCGCAACTTCACCTCAACCTATTACGGTTCGCTGAGCGAGCTTATGGCCGCGCATCCGAACGTATCCTACGAGGTGCAGCTGCCGTCGCCGTGGATGGACATCCTGAGCATGCTTTTGCCCATCGCCTTGATCGGCCTCATCCTGTTCTTCTTCTTCAATTCGATGCAGAAGGCGAACAATTCGCAAATGTCGTTCGGCAAGGCGAAGGCCAAGAAATCGACCGAGGAGCGCCCCGATGTGAAGTTCTCGGACGTCGCCGGTGTCGACGAGGCCGTCGAGGAGATGCAGGAGATCAAGGACTTCCTGGCGAACCCGGCTAAGTACCAGTCCATGGGTGCGAAGATTCCACGCGGCTGCTTGCTGGTGGGTCCTCCGGGTACTGGCAAGACACTGCTCGCGAAGGCTGTAGCCGGCGAGGCAGGCGTGCCCTTCTTCAGCATCTCGGGTTCCGACTTCGTCGAGATGTTCGTGGGCGTGGGCGCGTCTCGCGTGCGCGACCTGTTCCAGCAGGCCAAAGAGGCATCGCCCGCCATCATCTTCATCGACGAGATCGACGCCGTGGGCCGCCAGCGCGGAACGGGTCTCGGCGGCGGCCACGATGAGCGCGAGCAGACGCTCAACCAGCTACTCGTGGAGATGGACGGCTTCGAAGCCAACGACTCCGTCGTGCTCATCGCTGCGACGAACCGTGCTGACGTACTCGACCCGGCGCTCCTGCGCCCCGGCCGCTTCGACCGCCAGATCGTGGTGGATGCGCCCGACGTGAAGGGCCGCGAGAAGATTCTGCAGGTGCACGCGAAAGACAAGCCGCTTGGCAGCGATGTGGATCTCTCGAAGGTGGCCAAGCTCACGCCGGGCTTCACAGGCGCCGACCTGGCGAACCTTATGAACGAGTCCGCGCTGCTCACCGCTCGCCGCGGCAAGAAGATCATCACGCAGCAGGAAGTGTCGGAGTCCATGGAGCGTGTCATTGCCGGCCCGGAGCGCAAGGGCCGCGTGCTCGACGAGCAGACGAAGCACACCATCGCCTACCACGAAAGCGGTCATGCTCTCGTTGGGCATCTGCTGCCGCACGCTGACCCCGTGCACAAGATCAGCATCATCTCGCGCGGTCGGGCGCTCGGCTACACGCTGTCCATCCCCAAGGAGGACAAGGTGCTCAACTCGCTCGGCGAGATGCGCGACGAGCTGGCCGTGTTCATGGGCGGCCGTGTGGCGGAGGAGATCTTCTGCGACGATATCACCACGGGCGCCTCGAACGATCTGGAGCGCGCCACGAAGATGGCCCGCGCCATCGTGACGCAGTACGGCATGAGTGCCGAACTGGGCACGCAGGTGTTCGGCCAGCCAAACCACGAGGTGTTCCTCGGCCGCGACTACGGCAACACGCAGGACTACTCGGAGGAGACGGCCAAGCGCATCGACGACGAGGTCGCCCGCATCATGAGGGACGCGCACGACCGCGCCTACGAGATCTTGGTAAGCCATCGCGAGCAGATGGACCTCATGGCCAGCGTGCTGCTGGAGCGCGAGACCGTGGAAGGCGAGGCGTGCCTGGCGCTGCTCGACAATACGTGGGACGAATACCTCAAGCACGAGGACGAGATCATCGCCCGCAAAGAGCGCGAAGAGGCCGAGGCTCGCGCCCGGGATGCGCAGCTAGCCGATCCCGACTGGAAAGAGGAGCCGGTGGAACCGGGCGATCAGGACCCGAATCCGCCGTTCCGCGAGCCGGCTCCTGGCGACGGCGAGCAGGATGTCCCACACGAAGAAGGTGCGCCCATGTCGCAAGGTCGGCAAGATGCCGTTGCGAGTGAGGAGCCGTCGCGCATGGAGTCGAAGGACTCCGAGCACCGCCAGCCGGAAGCCCAGCGCCGCAGCGAGCCTCCTGCAGCTCAAGACGACGCGAAAGGCGACGATACCGAACGATGATCTGGCGCTGTTCAACCTACGAATTCGACACGAGAATGCCCATTTTGATGGGCATTCTCAACGTGACCCCCGACTCCTTTTCCGACGGGGGAGCGCACGACTCGCTCGATGCGGCGATCGCGCACGCCGAGCGCATGCTCGACGAAGGGGCGCATATCATCGACGTGGGTGGCGAGTCGACGCGTCCGGGTGCCGCGCCCGTGACCGAAGCCGATGAGCTTGCGCGCGTGGTGCCGGCGGTGCGCGAGCTGGCGCAGCGTGGCGTATGCGTGAGCATCGATACGCGGCATGCGGCCGTGGCAGAGGCGTGCCTCGACGCGGGCGCAGCCGTCGTCAACGACGTGTCGGGCTTTCGCGACCCGGCTATGGTGGGGCTCGTGCGCGATCGGGCTTGCGGTCTCGTGGTCATGCATATGCAAGGGGAACCCGCGACCATGCAGGATGCTCCCGCTTACGACGACGTGGTGGCCGACGTGCGCAATTGGCTGCGCGACCGGGCCGCTTCCCTTGAGGAGGCGGGCATCGCGCGCGACCGCATCTGCATCGATCCGGGTCCTGGCTTCGGCAAGACGCCGCAGCAGACGCTCGACCTCGTGCGCAACTTCCAGGAGTTCGCCCGTCTTGGCTATCCGGTGATGGCGGCGCTGTCACGCAAGAGCTACCTGGGTTTCGCCCATGGCATTGAGAGCCCTGCGGATCGCGACCAGGTGTCGGCTGCTGAGGCGCTCATGGCGTGCGAGTTGGGCGCGAGCATAGTGCGCACGCACAACGTAGCCGAGACGGTAAAGGCGCTCGGCGACCTGCGGCCGTACGTGTTTTTGAGCCTGGGCTGCAACGTCGCCCTTGTAGCCGAGCCGGGCGAAGAGCGCGAGGGCAAGAAGGCCATGCTCAACCAAGCCATTACCGAGCTTTGCGCGCTGCCCGACACGCAGATCGTGGACATATCTGGTTTCTATGAAAGCGAGCCCGCGTACTACGAGGATCAGGACACGTTCGTGAATGCGGCCGTTCTGCTGCGCACGGGCATCGCGCCCAAGGAGCTCTTGGGCTATCTGCATGCGATCGAAAACAGCCTGGGCCGTGTGCGCGAAATTGAAAACGGGCCCCGCACCTGCGACATCGATATCGTCGACTACCAGCTGTACGTGTCGGATGCCGACGTGCTCACGCTGCCGCATCCGCGTGCCCTCGAGCGCGATTTCGTGGTCAAGCCGATCGTCGAATTACGTCCCGGACATGTGCTGGCCGACGGGAATACGGTGACTGCGGATGCCGTGAAGGTGGGGAAGGCCGAGCGCCTGTGAGCCGCGATACCATGCTGCCGGCGTCCGTCGCACAGGGGGACGGAGGCGTTTCTCTGCCGTTTCGCGTGCGCTCCTTCGAGGAGGTCACGTCGACGAATGAGATGGTGAAGCGCGCTCTCGATGACGGCGAGACAGAGGGTCTTGTGGTTCGCGCAAGGCGGCAGACGGCCGGGTACGGCCGCCAAGGCCGCAGGTGGACGAGCCCGGAAGGCGGCCTGTACTGTTCGCTGTTGCTGCGTCCGCAGGTTGCGCCGACGCTGCTGCCCACGTTGAGCCTGGTCGTGGGATTGGCTGTGCGCCGTGCACTCGCAGGGCTCGCTTCTCAGGCGGAACTCGCACGTATCCTCGTCAAATGGCCTAACGACGTGGTGGCCGAAGCGGGCAAGCTCTGCGGCATTTCGCTTGAGGGACATGGGGGCGGGGTGTGCGCGGGCGTCGGCGTGAACGTCCGGCCGCCAGCCGAGCGTCCCGAGGTGGGCGGCAAGAATCGCGCCGCCTACGTGGCCGACTTTGCCGATGTATCCGTCGACGAGGTGCTTGATGCGTTTCTAGCAGCCTTCGCGCCGCTGTACGAAGCGTGGACGCACGCCGGGTTCGCATCGTTGGCTGCCGAGTTCGACGAGCATTCGAGTCTGACGGGCCGTGCCGTCGTCGTCGTCGATCGAGGGGGAGCGACCCTCGCCGCTGGCTGTGTTGTGCGGGTCGACGAGCAGGGTCGTCTTGTACTGCGCGATGCGTCCGGCGACGAGACCGCCGTGGCTTCCGGCGAAGCCCACCTTGCATCTTTGGCGTAGCCTGTCTATTTTGAGGCCTTCCTTTTCCGGGCGCCGAGCGCTGGAACCGTCCACTTTATGGTGTATGCGCTGGCGGCTGGGATGACTCCTATCTTGGGGGTACAATATGTCGTTCCCGCAAAAGGCATCGACGCGAAAGGCAACCCCGAAGCTATGGTAGCGACGAAGAACCCCGTATCCGACGAGAACGAGCAGCCCGCCCAGCCCGCCCGCGAGGACAAAGTCACGCGCATGGGCACGGCTTCCATTCCGCGCCTGATCGTGGAGTTTGCCATACCCTCTATCCTCGGCATGCTCGTGAACGGCGCCTACAACCTTATCGATTCCATCTTTCTCGGCCAGGCCATGGGCGAGATCGGCCTGGCCACGGCCACGGTCGCGATGCCTGTCATGACGGTGTTCATGGCTATCTCCATGCTCGTAGGAAACGGCGGCAATGCGCTTGCGGCATTGCGGATGGGCGAGGGCAATCGTGAAGAGGCGGAGCGAAGCCTAGGCAACACGGTGTGCCTGAGCATCATCTTGGCTGCCGTCGTGGCCGTGGTAGCGCATGTGCCGGCGTGCATCGACGGCGTGCTGGGCATCTCGGGCGCCACGGCGGAGGACTGGTACTATGCCCGCTCGTTTATCCAGATCATCTCGCTCGGCTTCGTGTTCCAGTGCATCGGCATGGGCGTGAACAACTTCATCAGGACGGCCGGTGCGCCGAATCGCGCGCTTTCGACCATGATCGTGGGCGCTGTGGCGTGCACGATCTTCAACTTTCTGTTCGTCATGGTGTTGGGGTGGGGCGTGCAGGGCAGTGCGCTCGCTACGCTTTTCGGCCAGGCTATCTCGTGCGCCTGCGTGCTGTGGTACTTCCTGTTCACGAAGAACGTGCCCATGCGCCTGCGCCTGCGCCACTTACCGCTCCATGCGCGCACGGTCGGACTCATCCTCTCGCTCGGCTTGGCTAGCTTTGCCGTGCAGGCGGGCATGGCCGTGGTGAACTTCGTGCTCAACAATCTGTTGAATCTCTACGGGTCAATGAACCCCATCGGAGCGGAGGGGGCGCTCGCCTCCATCGGCGTCGTGCAGCGGGTGGCGATGTTCACGGTACTGCCGCTTATCGGCGTGGCGATCGCCATTCAGCCGTTGCTCGGGTTCAACTACGGTGCGCACTTGTTCGAGCGCGTGAAGAAAACGTTACTGTGCGGCATCATCGGAGCGACCGGCATCGGCGTCGTGCTATGGGGCCTTGTCCACCTGTTCCCGGAGCAGATCGTCGGGTTCTTCGGCATCGAGGATGATAGCTTGCTCGGCTTCACGGTGTTTGCCCTCAAAGTGCAGCTGGCCATGCTGCCGTTCGTCGGATTCCAGATTGTGGGATCGAACTACTTTCAGGCGACAGGCCAGCCGGCGAAATCCATCTTTCTGTCGCTCACGCGCCAGATCCTGTTCCTCATCCCGTTGTTCCTGGTGCTGCCGCTCGTATTGCCGGGATGGTTTCCGCAGTTCACGAGTTTGGATGCGCTGTATTTCGCCACGCCTTTGGCGGACTTCCTGGCCATCTTCACCACGGCGGTGTTCATCCTTCTTGAAATGGGCCGACTGCGAAAGCTTGAGCGGGGCGAGATTCAGGCGAAGTTCTAATGTCCGCGCGTGCGCCGGGAGCGTCGACCGCGCTTGGGGGAGGATCGCGCCGACGTGATGCATGATTCCGAATCCAAGCGTTTTCTGCGAAGTCTTCGATCTGGTATCATATAGCATATATCCAGTTCAAGGCTTCGTTTGAAAATGACAAGAACGACGCGATTTCGGAAGATTTGCCGACATCGGACGTTCGTTGATCATCGACATGAGGAAGAAGGAGCGCGGTATGGAAGATGCGAGCACGAAAGCGGGAAGCGCTTCAAGAGCGCGACCGATCGCGTTTGTAGGGTTGTCGATAGCGCTCATGGGCGTGTCCGCCTGGGTGGCTATCCCATTCGGGCCTATTCTACTGACGCTGCAGATGTTCGCCGTGTCGTTCGCCATTCTCGTGCTCAAGCCGCGCGAATGTATGGCCGCAATCACAGGCTATCTTGTGCTTGGCGCCATCGGGCTGCCTCTGTTTTCGGGGATGCGCGGGGGTATCGGCATGCTCCTCGGTCCAACGGGCGGGTATTTGTGGGGGTATCTGCTGGGCGTGGGCGCGGCGCTTCTCGTTCGAAAAGGGCTTGGGCATGCGATGGGGGAAGGCAGGACGAACGCCCGCGCGTTCGCAGTCGATTTTCTCGCCTGCCTCACATTCATCGCCGTCTCGTATGTGTGCGGATGCATTCAGTATGCCGCGGTGGTCGGGGTGGATCTCGCAGCATCCATCGCCGTAACCGTGGTCCCCTTCGCTATTCCCGATGTGCTGAAGGCTGTCGCGGCTGTCGTATGCGCGCGTGCCGTTGCGCGTGCGGTGCCGAGGAGGTAAAGCCTCGCGCAGCCCCGTCGCTTTGCAGCCTCGGGTCTTACGCTTCGAACAGAACGGCGCCTGAAGTGAACCCGCCTCCGAAGGCGGTGAGGATCACCTTGTCGCCCTGCTTGATACGACCCGATGCATAGGCGTCGGCAAGCGCCATCGGCACGCTTGCGGCCGACGAATTGCCGGTATCGCCGATAGACACCTGGAAGAAGTCGAGCGGTCGGTTGAGTTTTTTGGCCGCGTACTTGATGATGCGCTCGTTGGCCTGGTGCGGCACGATGCACTTCACGTCGTCGAGCGTAAGGTTCGAGCGATCGAGCACGCGGTGGACGGCCTCGGTCATAGCGGCCGTCGCGAACTTGAACACGCGCGGACCGTCCATGCGCAAAACCTGGCGCGGTTCTCCGGCCTGCACGGATTCGAGTGTGGCAAGTTCCTCATCGATACGATCCTGGGCTCGATCGACGGGAATCGGCTCGGCAAGCGAAACGCCGGACCGATCGAACGGCTGCGGGGCGTCGAACGCGGAGGGGCACGTCAGGGCGTTCGTCACGTCGTCCTCGTTCACCAGATAGCTGCCGATGATACCCGCGCGCTCCTCGTCCCATTCGAGGACGACCGCGCCCGCGCCGTCTCCGAACAGCACGCAGGTGTTGCGATCGAACCAGTTCGTAAGGCGCGTGAGGCGCTCGACGCCTACGACGAGCGCGCGGCGCACGGGGTTGCGACCTACTGCTCCGACCGTTCCTGCTGCGCTGGCGGCCATCATGGTCTCGGCGACCGTCATGCCGTACACGAAGCCGGAGCAGGCGGCGTTCACATCGAACGCGATGGCGTTCCCAAGCCCGAGCCGCCGCTTCAACATACCGGCTGCCGAGGGCACCACGACGTCGGAGGTGACGGTTGCGCAGATGAGCAGATCGATCTCGTCAGCTTCGATCGCTCGCTGCGTCCAGCCGCTCGGCTCCCAGCCGAGGGCGCGCCGCGCGGCCGCCTCGCCGAGGTCGGCGTTGCTCTCCGTCAGGGCGATATGGCGGCTTCTGATGCCGGTGCGCGTGGCGATCCACTCGTCGTTCGTGTCGACGAGCGCCTGCAACTCGTCGTTCTCAACCTCCAGTGCCGGGAGGGACTTTCCGCAGCCGATGATCGTGCTACCCATATCGCTCCATCCTCGATCGTCGCGCCGCAGCGCGCTGCGATCCTAATACTTTGATAATCAAACTAAAAGGATTATAGCACCTGCGTGTCAGCGCGTGGCGCAGTGCTCGATCCTACGCGAATGCTCCACGGGCGGTCTCGCTTTCAGGAGCGCGCGGCGGCCACGAGCGCTTCGAACAGAGGCGCGTCCCTTCGAAGGTACTCGGGATGCCACTGCACGCCCAAGAAAAAGCTCCGCGTCGGATCCTCCACGGCTTCCACGATGCCGTCGTCGCTGACGGCGGACACGCGCAGCACGGGTGCGAGGGAGGCGAGGGCCTGGTGGTGCATCGTGTTGATCCGAATCGTGCAGGGGCCTGTGCCCGCTCTTCCCGTTTCGAGATCCGCAGGCCAGCCAGCCTGGCAGCCGGGAGCCATGCCCGTTTCGGGACGTCCGCATAAAAGCCGCGCCAGAAGGCTGCCGGAGGCGACGTCTGCGCGTTGCTCGGTCGCATCGTACGGGGGTTGCTGCTGGTGGTCGACCGCAGTGAGGCCGCAGGCGTTCATATCCTGATAGAGGGTACCCCCCAAAGCGACGTTCATCACCTGCATACCGCGGCAGATGCCAAGGACGGGCAGGTCGAGCTCGTGCGCGTATCGCGCCAGCGCCATCTCGTAAATATCGCGCGTATGCACGACGTTGACGGTTTCGGGCAGGCGTGCTTCCTCGTAGAGCGCGGGGTCGATGTCGCCTCCTCCGGAGAGCACCAATCCATCGATGCGCGTCGCCACCTCGCGGGCTGCGGCGATGGCGGCCTCGTCGCCGCCGGGCGCGGGAGGCAGCAACACGGGTGTGCCGCCGGCCTGCGCTATGCGCTCGAGGTATTCCACATTCGCTCGCTCGTAGCCGTGGTCCTCTTCATAGGTTGTAGTGATGCCGATGATCATGGTCGTTCCTTCGTTTGCGCGGCGGCATGCGGATCGCGGATTTCAGGCGGCTGGCATGCTTGCTGCTCGTCGCTGCCCTTCTCGGTCGGGCCGCGGGGGCTTCGGCGGCTCACGGGTCAGCGCGCGGGGAACGCGGGCGGTTTAGTGCAGCGTGCCGCAGGTGCGGATTTCGGGGGTAGCGCACATGCCATCGTGCCAGTCTACCGCTCCTGTCAAGCGGCTGCTGCCGAAGCGGTTGCGGAAAGGCGCCGATTTGATCCTGCGAGATACTGCGGAGATCGCGCCGCATGTTCGCGGGCCTTTCGCAAGCTGTCACAGTCGTCGAAGAAGCCGCACATTTCCGCGCGCTCGGCTGGGAGAGCGGCGCGACAGCCGCTTCGCGATCCGCTTGCATGCAAAGAAGCGCTTCCCGAAGGATGCGGCCTTCGGGAAGCGCTTGGGGGAACTCGGTTTGCGCTGGCCGTTCGTGCTGCGCGATCCGTGTGTTTACGAGACAGCTTGCTCGCAGCACGTCTGCACGGCGGTGCGGAAGGCGTCGGAGGTGCGCGTGGCGCCCGACACCGTGTCGACGGCCGGAGTTTGCTGTTCGATGACCGCCGGGATGAGCGTATTTTCCATGGCGGCCTGACCCACATAGGTGGTTTCCAGTTCGTTCTCCTGGCTGATCTCGGCTATCTTGCCGCCTTCGACGGTTACAGTCACCGTGATGTCGCTGAACATACCGAACTGGGTATCGGTATAGACGCCGTCCTTGAGCGCGCCCTCGGGCATGCTCCATGAGACATCGGGCACCGATTCGCTCGTGTCGCCTTCGGACGAAACCGATCCCGCCTTGCTCGATCCGATATACTCGGCGGCGGATTTGCTCGCGAAGCGACCTGAGTTGATGTTGTTAGCGTTTGTGCCGCCCGGCACGTTGATGGTGTAGATGTTGGGCCACAGATCCGCCGAGTCCACGCCGGCGGAGTACAGGCCGGGCACGGGCTGCCCGTTCTTGTCCACGACCTCCATCTTGCGGTTTGTGCGAATGCCGCCGAATGTCACCATGCAGGATTGGGGCATGTAGCAGAAGTAGAACGGCGGGTTCTCAAGCTTCTGCAGGTACTCGGCGGGCTTGCCGAAGTACGCGTCGCGCTTCGCATCGCACATCTCATTGTAGGTGGTGATAGACGCTATGACCGTGTCGTAGTCGAGATCGAGGGCGCTGCTGGCCTTCTGCGCCAGCTCCTCAAGTGTGTCGGCGCTGAAGAAGTCGTCATGCGGGTTTTCCTCGATGCGCTGCTTAAGCTCTTCTTGGGTGGCCGCCCAATCGAGGCGCGGGGCTATCATGCCGTCGTAGGCGTCCTTGAAGATCTTGGCGTCGTAGATCGAGAAGAGCTTCTGGTGCATGAGCGAGGGGATCATGTCGCTCATCCAGTTCTCCACGCCCGCCGATTCGGCGCAGAAGCGCTCGCCGTCCTCGTTGATCCACAGGGAGCACGCGTTGTGGCCGGCCACCACGAGCCCGTCCCCGCGCCCGTACGTGCCGTATTCGCCGCCCGGAGCGCCCGACACGGTGAGCTGCATGAGGCCCGACATGCGCGGGATGTTGCTTGCGCCGCCGGCCTCGATGGCCATGCGCACACCGTCGCCATCGTAGCCATACAAAAAGCGCTTCACGTTGGTGGTGTCGGAGAAGCCGCCTTCCTGCAGGTATTCGTCATTGTTGGCGAAACCGCCGGTTGCCAGCACCACTGCTTTTGCGTTCACCTGCACATAGTCGCCGTTAAGCTTCTGCGCGTACACGCCAGCGACGGCGCCGTCCTCGCCAAGGACGAGGTCGGTGGCCGGACAATTCAGGAGGAATTGCACGCCCAGCTCTTGCGCCGTGGCGGTCATGGCGGGCGAGAAGTCGTCGTGCGCGCGGTTCTCGCCGAACCAGTGGAACGTTTCGAACAGGCCGCCGTGATAGTCGTCCACCACGCCGGTGAAGTTCACGCCGCAGTCCTGCAGCCAGCTGATGTTCTCGCCTGAGGCTTCGATCAGATCAAGCCACTTGAGGCCGTTCGCGCGGTTGTGGGAGTAGCTCATCTCCGTGGCGATGACTTCGGCCGGCTCGATCGCGATGCCTGCATCCTGCTGCATTTTCGAATTGACGGCGAACACGCCCTCGGTGCCGATACCGCCTCCGCCCGTGCCGCCGTGCTTCTCCAACACGACGACGCCGAGCCCTTGCTGGGCGGCTTCGACGGCGGCCGAAAGGCCCGAGTTGCCCGCGCCGCAGATGCAGACGTCGCAGGTGTAGGTGGCCACGGCCTGACGCGTGACGCCGCCTTTGGCGCCGTCGCCGTCGTTCGAGGCGTCCTGCGCCGATGTGCCCGTCGAAGCAGGCGCGCATCCCGCGAGTCCCGCTCCCGCCGCCGCGACGCCCGCCATGCCCGCGATGCCCAGGAAGCTCCTTCTGGTCAGTTCCATTTCCCTCTCCCTTTCTTCCGAATGTCGCGATGAGGCCGCCCAGGTGCTCGCCCGTCGGCCCGGCAAGCGATTCTCCCAGCGGGCAGTGGCGTGTGCAAGTACCCGTTCGAGGTAGAATCGTCCATGCAGGCGTGAGCAATTACCCGTAACGGGTAAGGTGGAGACCGAGCAGAGGGTGGTATCGTCGAGCATGGCCGATCTGGATCCGTGTGGACGGTGGCAGAGGCCGCTGCGGGCGCGGCGCTGAAGCCGCGGAGGGGGTGCGCAGGCGCGCGATCGGTCGAGCATGTTCGCCGCGTACGCGGAACGAGGGGATGTGATCAGTATGGCGAAGGGATCCACCGAGGTATCCGACATGCGCTGCCTGTCGGATACCGCCCCGCGCACCGGCGGTGCTGCGACCATCTACAGCACGCAGCGTGCTGCAGGCATCTTGCTTGCCCTTGCCGGCATGGCGTTGCAGTGGGCGTCGCTGCACTCCATCACGTTCTTCGGCACGGTGGTGCGCGCAGGCGGCGATGCAGGGTCGAGCGTTGCTTGGGTGGCCAACTCGGTATGCACGTTCGCCGTGTTCCTAGCATTGTTCGTCGTATCGCGGCGCATATCCTCGCTGCTGGATGACCGGCGCACCGTGCCGTTTGCGGCGGCGTGCCTGGGGGCGGGTGCGGCGTGCTTCGCGGCGGGCGGTTTGCTGGGAGCATCGAGTCCGCTCATATTCGCAGGAAGCGTGTTCATAGCTTTCGGCACGACTCCACTCATCGTCGCATGGGGCGAGATGTACAAGTACCTCAATCCCAAGGGCGAGCAGCTGCTCGTCACGCTCGTGGCCATCGTGTGCTCGGTGGTGACGTACTTCGTCGAGACCCATCTGCCGCTGGCCTTGGCCATGGTCGTATTCGTTGCGCTGCCAATTGGCTCGCTCGCGTGTCTGGCGCGCTCCCGCACGTTGCTCGCCGATTCATCGAGTGCGTGGGGCGCCAAAGAGAAGCTGCCGATGGAGAAGTCGCCGGCGTTGTTCTTCGTGTGCATCGCGGTGTTCTCCATCCCGTACAACTGTCTGCGCGGCAGCGAAGACATGCAGGCGGTTCTTGCCGATGCCGCGGCGTGGTCGTGCGTGCTGGCTGTCGTTATCGTGGCGATGGTCGCGGTTGCGCTGGCCGAGTACGCTGCCGAGCGCCGGGGCGTGTTGCTGGTGCCAAGCGCCGTGCTATTTCTGCTGAGCGCTGCCATGGTGCTGCATCTGATGGGGAACGTCTCGCCATCGTTTATCGTGCCCAGCTTTCTGTATGCGGGCTATTATCTTTTTCTGGCTATGGTGTATTTGGCTCTCGGGCCGCTTGTGGCCACAACCGACGCGAACCCGGTCAGGTTGTTCTCGGGCGCAATGCTGGCCAACGTCGGCGGGCTGCTTCTGGGATCGCTGTTGGGAGGGCTCGGCGCGTGGTTGGGCGAGCAGGCGGCGGCTTTGGTGGCAATGGGCGCCACCTACGTGATATTCTTCGCAGGATGCACGCTGCTCTACAATCGGTCGTACAGTATCTTTCGGGTGAACTCCTATGACGAGAAGAAATACTCATTCGAGTATCTTGCGCCCGACTCCTCTGGGCTGTTGCCCGCATGCGCCGTCGATGCGATCGCGGTTGACAATGCGCAGCCGCTGCTCGATGCCATCAAAACGCAATGCGATGTCGCACGCGACAGGTTCGGTCTGAGCTCGCGCGAGCACGAGGTGCTGGTGCTTCTGACGCGCGGGCGCACCATTGCTTCCATAGCTGAGAAACTGTACGTGTCGGAAAATACCGTGAAGGCCCACACGAAGGCCATCTATCGCAAGCTTCAGGTGCAAACGCGCGAAGAGCTTCTCATGCGGGTCCAGAATCTGCTGCGCGAGGAATCGTAACGCGGTTCGAGGAGCCTGGAAGGCGAGCGGCCGGCTTGCCATGGGTGTGGGAGCGACGGGCAACGAGGCCGAAATCCTGTCCCGCGCGACTCCGGCACGCACGCCCATGGTTGCGCGGTGCCGCATCTGCGACGACCCGTCGCTTGGCCTGCTTCGGCAGCGTGCCGCCGTTGCTTGCCCGCCGCCTGGCGCGTTCCTACGCTGCGGCTTCGGGCGGAATGGAGGGCAGGGCGATGATGAAGCACGCTCCTCCTTCGGGCATGTTCAGAGCTTCGACGGTGCCGTCGTGCGCGTCGACAACCGACTTCACGATGGCCAGTCCCAAGCCGGTTCCGCCCGTGCCGCGACTGCGCGAGGCGTCGGTGCGGTAAAAGCGATCGAACAGCAGGTGCGGATCGACATCGCCGAAGCCGCTGCCGTCGTCCTTCACGGCGAGGATGGAGTTTCCGCGCAAACCGAACAACTCGATGGTAATATGGCCGCCCGGCTCGATGAAGCGGCTCGCGTTCTCGACGAGGTTTGTAACAGCCTGCTTGAGGCGGTCGAGATTGCCCAGCACGTCGGGAGCTTCGCCCACGATCTCGGTGTGCGCCTGCCGATCGCGGAGGATGGGCTCGAGCGCGTCGAGCACTCCTGAGGCGAGTTCTCGCAAGTTCACCCGTGCAAGCTCAAGGGGCGCCGTGTCGTCCTCGATGCGCTGGAGCGCGAGCAGGTCATGCGTGAGCCTGCTCAAGCGCTCGCTTTCGTTGATGATGATGGAGCAGAACTTTTCGTGCAGCTCGGGGGGCAGATCGGGATCGGCCAGCATCTCGGCGTTCCCGCGGATCGCTGTGAGCGGCGTACGGAGCTCATGCGCCACATCGCTGATGAAAGCGGCTTGGCGGCTTTCTTTGAGGGCGAGGTCGTGCTGCTGGATCTTCGCCGTCTGGGCGAGCACCTTGAAATCGGCTGCAAGCTCATCGGCTTCAAGCAGACGGCCGTCAGGCTCAAACGGCATGTCGATCCCGGAGCGGTATGCCGCCGCCTTTTTTGCGAGATGATGCAGCGGTTCGGATATAAAATGACCAATGATCAGGCTTAATGGAAATACGACACAGCCGATAGGCAAGAGAAGCAGAAACGCCTTCGGCGTAAGGTCGAAGGCGAGGAAGCTGATAAGTACGATAATCGCGCCGGCGAGCAACGAGAGCAACGTAGCCAGCAGCGAAAAGTATGTTTGCAGTCTCTTTATTGTCTGAACCTGTACCCGTACCCGCGGACCGTCTCCACCAAGCCGGGATCGTACCCGGCGGACTCAATCTTATCACGGAGACGTTTGATGTGGGTGTCGACGGTCTTTGTTTCCGTCAAGTATTCCCAACCCCAGGCATCGCGCAGCAGATCTTCGCGCGAGACCACCTTGCCGGCATTCTTCATGAGGCTGGCGAGCAGCTCGAACTCGCGCGGCGTCAGGTCGATCTCTCCGTTCTGGCCGGAGGCGGTGTGCGCGTCCTCATCCAACGTGATGCCGCTCGCCGTCACCGCGTGATTCGCGCCGGGGAAGTCGCCGCCGGAACCGCGGCGCAGCAGTGCCCGCACACGCGCAATGAGCTCGCGGACGCCGAAGGGCTTCGCCAGATAGTCGTCGCCGCCGATTTCCAGGCCGACAACTTTGTCGAGTTCGGTATCGCGTGCCGACAGAAACAGGACGGGCACGGCGGTTTTCGAGCGAAGGCGGCGGCACAGCTCGTAGCCGTCCATACCGGGAAGCATGATGTCGAGCACGAACAGATCGTACGGGTTCTTCGTGGCAAGCGCAAGCGCGTCTTCGCCATTGTCCACCACGTCGGTGTAGAAGCCCTCTTTTTTGAGCGCGTAGCTGACGAATTCGGTTATGGAGGGCTCGTCGTCGACGACGAGGATGCGATGAGGCGTGTCGTTCATATGTGGCCTTTCTATCAGATGAAGTCCCGTGACCGTTGCCTGACAGATGCATAAGGGGCGGGTTGGTATAATGACGAAAGCAACTATAAGCACTCGGTTCGTGCCTAAAGGAGACTGTCAAGAATATGTTACTTGCCATCGATGTGGGAAACACCCAGACAGTAGTGGGGGTTTACCGGAACGAAGACCTGCTGTACCGCTGGCGCATCGGCACGAACAAGCACCATACGTCGGACGAGCTGCGTATCCGGCTGCGTCAGCTGCTTGATTGCGAGAACATTCCGGTCGAGGGGCTGCGCGGCGTGGCGCTTGCATCGGTGGTGCCCCAGCTCACGCTGGCGTGGAGCGCGGCGGTCCACTACCTGCTCGGCAAGGAGGCGCTTGTGTGCACGGCCGAGACGGCTGGCGCGCTGTTCGAGGCCGATTACCCCAACCCGCGCGAGATCGGGGCCGACCGCGTGGCCGACGCCGTGGCCGCCAAGGAGCTGTACGGCGCCCCGGTGATCGTGGTGGATTTCGGCACGGCTACCAACATCGAGGTTGTCGACAAAGATGGGCGTTTCGTCGGCGGTATCATCGCGCCGGGTGTGGAGACGTCGGCCACGGCGCTGTTCTCGCACGCCACCAAGTTGGGGGCCATCGACCTCGTCGACCCGAAAACGGCCATCGGGCACAACACCGAGCAGGCCATGCAATCGGGGATCGTATACGGCGAGGCCGACCGCGTGGATGGGCTCGTGCGCCGCATCTTCGATCAGCTGGGGTATGAAACGCCGGTCGTGGCCACCGGCGGCCTCGCCTCGCGCGTGGCGGCGCTGTCGCGGACGATCACCGCAACCAATCCTGAGTTGACGCTCGAGGGCCTGCGGCTTGTCTACGATGCGCGCGAGGGCTGATGCCGCGACCCGGTCGACCTCCTGGCTTGTCGATGTCCCGCGCCCTCTGCGGAAAACTTCTGCCCTTGGCGCTCGTGCGCCGATTCCCCTCATGCGCGCCGAGTAGAATGGTCGCGTCGATAAGACTCAGTCGCAAAACGACCAGAAAGAGAGGGCCCGACGTGTTGACCGACATTGAAATTGCCCAAGCTACCACTCCGCAGCACATCAGCGAAATCGCCGAGAAGGCGGGTGTGCCGGAGTCGTACTTGGAGATGTACGGCACCAACAAGGCGAAGGTGGACTATAACCTGCTCAAGGACGAGGAGCACACGCCGGGCAAACTGATCCTAGTCACGGCTATCAACCCCACGCCGGCTGGCGAGGGCAAGACCACCACGACCGTGGGCCTGGCCGACGCGCTGGCCAAGCAGGGCAAGAACGTGGTCGTGGCGCTGCGTGAGCCGTCGCTCGGCCCCGTGTTCGGCATCAAGGGCGGCGCTGCCGGAGGCGGGTACGCCCAGGTCGTTCCCATGGAGGACATCAACCTGCACTTCACGGGCGATTTCCATGCTATCAGCGCGGCCAACAACCTGCTGGCGGCCCTGCTTGACGCGCACATCCACAACGGCAACGAGCTGGGCATCGACGTGCGCAAGATCACGTGGAAGCGCGTGGTGGACATGAACGACCGCCAGCTGCGCAACATCGTGGACGGCCTGGGCGGCAAGGCCCATGGCGTGCCGCGCGAGGACGGCTTCGACATCACGGTGGCTTCCGAGGTCATGGCCATCTTCTGCCTGGCCACATCCATCACCGACCTCAAGGAGCGCCTGGGCCGCATCGTGGTTGGCTACACCTACGATGACAAGCCGGTCACGGCGCACGACCTGCACGCAGAAGGTGCCATGACGGCCCTGCTCAAGGACGCGCTCAAGCCCAACCTCGTGCAGACGCTCGAGGGCACGCCGGCGTTCGTGCACGGCGGCCCCTTCGCCAACATCGCGCACGGCTGCAACTCCATCATGGCCACGCGCATGGCCATGGCGCTGGGCGACTACTGCGTGACGGAGGCCGGCTTCGGCGCCGACCTGGGAGCGGAGAAGTTCCTGGACATCAAGTGCCGCCTCGCAGGGCTCAAGCCCGACGCCGTGGTCGTGGTTGCCACGGTGCGCGCCTTGAAGAATCACGGCGGCGTCGCGAAGGCGGATCTCAACGAGGAGAACCTCGAGGCCCTGGAGGCGGGGCTGCCGAACCTGCTGCAGCACGTGGAGAACATCACGCAGGTGTACAAGCTGCCGTGCGTGGTGGCCATCAACGCGTTCCCCACCGACACGAAGGCCGAGCTGGACCTCGTGGAGGCCAAGTGCCGCGAGCTGGGCGTGAACGTTGCGCTGTCCGAGGTGTGGGCCAAGGGCGGCGAAGGCGGCCAGGCGCTCGCGACCGAGGTGGTGCGCCTGTGCGCCGAGGGCGATGCCGAGGGCCGCAGCGCCGAGACGTTCGAGTTCTCCTACGGCGACGACCTGACGCTGGCCGAGAAGATCGAGGCCATCGCGAAGCGCATCTACCACGCAGACGGCGTCGTGTTCGAGCCGGCCGCGAAGAAGGAGCTGGCCCAGTTGGAGGCGCTCGGCTTCGGCGGCATGCCTGTGTGCATGGCCAAGACGCAGTACTCCTTCAGCGACGATGCGGCCAAGCTCGGCGCGCCGCGCGGCTTCACCGTGACGGTGCGCCAGGTGAAGGTGTCGGCCGGTGCCGGCTTCGTGGTGGCGCTCACCGGCTCCATCATGACGATGCCGGGCCTGGGCAAGTCACCCGCCGCCTTCAAGATCGACGTGGACGAGAACGGCAAGATTTCGGGATTGTTCTAGTTCCGATCGACTCGATGCTTGCGCGAAGGGAGGCGCCATGTACGATACCTCATTTATCGACGAACTTGCCAGCGCCGCGCCAACACCGGGCGGCGGCGGGGCGTCCGCGTACGCGGGGGCGCTCGCAGCAGCGCTCGCCGCGATGGTGGGCAACCTCACGGTGGGCAAGAAGAGCTACGCCGACGTGGAAGACGAGGTGCGCTCCTCCCTCGTGCGCCTCGATGCGCTGCGCGCCCGCCTGGTTGCGTACGTCGACGAGGACGCCCGCGCGTTCGAGCCGTTGGCGGCATGTTACCGGATGCCAAAGGAGACGTCGGAGGAGCAGGCCGCCAAAAACGCTGCGCTGCAGCAAGCGCTCGTGGCTGCATGCGAGGTGCCTCTCGCCATCATGCGGACGGTCGAGGCTGTTGTCGACGAGATCGATTTTCTCGCGCGCAACGGCAGCAAACTAGCACGATCGGATGCCGGCGTAGCGGCGACGTTCGCGCGCGCTGCCATCGAAGGGGCCAGCCTCAATATCTTCATCAATGCGGCGTCGATGGATGACGAGGAGCGGGCAGCGAATCTTCGCGACGAGGCGCTCGCTCTGGTAGAAGCCGCGCGGGTCCGGTGTTGCAGCCTGTTCGACTTCGTCATGCACGAGATTGCGTAAGGAGCCAGTATCCTATGGCCACACTGCTTGCTGGAAAGCCGGTCGTCGAACGTCTGGCGCGCAATCTCGCACCAAGGGTTGAGCGGCTCAAGGCCGCGGATATCGTGCCCACCCTCGCTATCGTGCGCATGGGGGAGCGCCCCGACGACCTGTCCTACGAGCGCACTGCTATGAAGCGCGCGGAATCGCTCGGCATCGCCGTGCGTTCCGTCGCGCTCGACGAATTCACGCCCCAATCGGTCGTTGAAGCTGCGATGCACGACATCACCCACGACGCCGGCGTCCACGGCTGCCTTCTGTTCCGCCCGCTGCCGTCGTTCGTGAGCGAGTCTCGCGTCTGCGAACTGCTCGTGCCGGAAAAGGACATCGACGGCATCACCCTCGCTTCGCTCGGCTCCGTGTTCACCGACGGGCGCACGGGGTTTCCGCCCTGCACTGCTGCCGCCTGCATCGAAATCCTCGATCATTACAGCGTGCCGCTCGTCGGCAAGCACGTGGTGGTGGTAGGGCGAAGCCTTGTGGTGGGAAAGCCCGTGTCCATGATGCTGCTGCGTCGCAACGCGAGCGTGACCATCTGCCATAGTAGAACCGAGCATCTTGAGGAGATCTGCCGCGAAGCCGATATCGTCATCTGCGCGACGGGGCGCGCCCGTGCGTTCGACGCTGAATTCTTCAGCCCCGGCCAGACGGTGCTCGACGTAGGCATCAACTTCGATACGCATGGAAGGCTGTGCGGAGATGTCGACTTCGATAAGGTCGAGCCTCTCGTCGGGGCCATCACGCCGGTGCCGGGCGGCATCGGCACGGTGACGACGTCGATGACCATGGCGCACACCGTAGAGGCAGCGGAGAGGGCCCAGGCCGAGCGGTCGGAGTAAGAAGTCGCTTCCGAAGGCGTTTCGCCTGCTGTATGCTTCGTTGGCCAGTTTGTCGTCCGCTGCATCAGGTTCGCGTCGTCGCGAATGCGATGATATTTGGGAGGGCTGGTTCGCCTGGTCACGATGGCGTAGAATACGGTCATGGCAGCAGGACTGACATATCTGCGCAAGACTACGTCGCCCGAGGCGACCAAGCAGCTTGCGCTTACACTTGCTCCTTACCTGCGGCCAGGAGACGTCGTCGTGCTGTCGGGAGACCTTGGTGCGGGCAAGACGCAGTTCGTACAGGGCGTGGCGGCAGGTCTCGGCGTGAGCGCTTCGGTTACGAGTCCTACGTTCAATATCCTGCTCTCCTATCCTGAGGGCGCATTGCCGTTGTACCATTTTGATTTGTACCGACTCGAACATTCCGACGAGCTGGAGGACACGGGGTTTTACGAGACGGTCGACGGGGACGGCGCGACGTTCATCGAGTGGGGCGAGAAGTTTCCCGAAGCCCTTCCGTACGGCTACCTTGAGGTTTCCATCGGCGTCGATGTCGATGGAAACCGTCTTGTGCAGGCGCACGCCTTGGGTGATCGCTCTCGGCAGCTGCTGTTTGTCTGGGCGAAGGACTCAAAATCCCGCCTCATGAAGAAGTAGGAACGAACCTGTGAACAAAATGTACGTGTTGGCGTTCGATACCGCCAACGAAGTCATCGCCATCGGCGTCGGCATCATGAACCCCGAAAGCCGCTCGATCGCGCTTGTCGCCTCCTCCGAGGTCGCGGCGCGACGCGCCTCCAACACGCAGCTGCTCCCGCGCATCGATGCCGTGCTCGCAGAGCACGAGATAAGGCGTGAGGATATCGCATGTGTGGCGGTGGGTCGCGGACCGGGATCGTTCACGGGTGTGCGCATCGCCATGGCTACGGCGAAGGGTAGCGCGTCCGCGCTTGGCGTGGGGCTCATCGGCGTATCGTCGCTCGATGCGGTGGCGTGGAATGTGCAGGCCGCCGGCGGGCGCGGCCCGCTCGTTGTCGTGGCGGATGCCATGCGCAAGGAGGTGTATCCGGTGCGCTACGCGCTCGACGAGGAGGGCGTCGAACGTTTGGATTCCGATCGCGTAGTAAAGGCCGAGGATGCCGCACGGGAACTGGCGAGAGGTGGCGACTCCTTGCACGGCTACGCACGGCAGCAGAATGCCGCGCGGCTTCTTTGCGGCGATGCTCTTAAGAAATACGGGGAGTTGTTTGCCGGGTGCGGCGCTGCGCTGAATCCCGAGCTTTGGACGCCGACGGGACGCGGGCTGCTTCTGGCGTTGCAAGCGGCCTGGCGCGTGGGCGAGGTCGATCCGCTCGACGCGCAGCGCCATGACCCGGCGTTTGCGCTACCCGTGTACACCCGCTTGTCGGACGCGGAGGAGAACGAGCGCATTCGCCTGGCGAAGAACGATCCGAAGAATCTCGTAGCGGGGGTGCAAGATGCAGCACCACGCCGGGATCAACGCGCGAGCATGCACGATACGGCCATCCTGAACGCTCGACCCGATACGCAGGGCATTACGTACAAGCCGCTCGACGCCGCGCACGTCGCCGACGTGGCTGCTCTCGAAGCACGCGTGATGGGTTCCGATGCGTGGAGCGCCGCGCTCGTGGCCGACGAGCTGCCGCGCGGAGATCGTGCGTGGTGGGCGGCTTATGGGGTTCCAACGACGTGCCGACCGCTGGAAGCGTCCGGCAACGAGGAGATCGTCGAAGGGAGCCCTCTGTCGGGGAGCTCGGATGAGATCCTGCTCGGTTACGCTGGGGGATGGATCGTCGACGGGCAGGTGCAGATCCTCAAGGTGGGGGTCGATCCGTCGGCTCGTCGTCGCGGTATCGCGCGCGGTCTGCTGGCCCGCGTTGCGGCCGACGCGCGCGATTTGGGCGCGCAGACGTGCTCGCTCGAAGTGCGCGTGCGCAATACCGGTGCGCAGGCGCTGTACGAGGCTCTCGGTTTGCACGTACTTGGCACGCGCCCGCACTACTACTCCGATGGTGAGGATGCGCTCATCCTGGAAGGCCCGCTTCCGCTCGCGCAGCACGACGTGGCCGGTATGGAGCTCAAAGTGGGTGAGACAAGCGAGGATGCCCGGGCGGTGCGCGAGAAGCAGGCGGATGCTCCACGCGAAGCGTCCGGCGAAACGCAGGCATCCGGGATACGCCGTCCGCTCATCCTGGCCATCGAGTCGTCCTGCGACGAGACGGCCGCGGCTCTCGTGGACGGCAACGGCGCTCTCCTGGCCGACGTGGTGGCTTCGCAGGTGGATTTTCACGCGCGTTTCGGCGGCGTGGTGCCCGAGATAGCCAGCCGCAAGCACATCGAGGCTATCTGCGGCGTGTGCGACGAGTGCTTTGACGTGGCTGCCACCACGCTCGCCGTGCCGAAATTGACTTGGGAAGACCTCGACGCCGTTGCGGTCACATATGCGCCGGGCCTCGTGGGAGCGCTCGTGGTGGGCGTCGCATTTGCCAAGGGCGCTGCGTGGGCGGCGGACAAGCCGTTCATCGGCGTGCATCACCTTGAAGGGCACCTATACGCCAACAAGATCGGCGCGCCTGACTTCGCGCCGCCGGCAGTGGTGTCGCTCGTGTCGGGGGGCAACACCCTGCTCGTGCATGTGAAGGACTGGGGCGATTACGAGACGCTCGGAGCCACCATCGACGATGCGGTGGGCGAGGCGTTCGACAAGGTGGCGAAGGCGCTGGGGTTAGGCTACCCCGGTGGTCCGGCCATCTCGCGCCACGCCAAGGAGGGCGACCCGGATGCCATCGCGTTTCCGCGGGCGATGATGCACTCGGGCGATCTGCGCTTCTCGCTCTCAGGATTGAAAACCGCCGTGGTCACCTATCTCAACAACGAGCGTGCCGCCGGCCGCGAGGTGGATGTGGCGGACGTATGTGCAAGCTTCCAGCAGGCTGTTGTGGACGTGCAGGTGAAGAAGGCCCGCATGGCGCTCGAGCAGACGGGCGCGCCCACGTTCTGCCTAGGCGGCGGCGTGGCGGCGAATCCCGCGTTGCGCGACGCGTACCAGGCGCTCTGCGAGCAGATGGGCGTGCGGCTTGTGCTGCCTCCCTTCAGCGCGTGTGGCGATAACGCCGGCATGATTGCGCTTGTGGCCCTCGATCGCTATCGCCAAGGCCGCTTCTTCGGCCTCGATGCCGATGCTCAGGCCCACGCCAACCTCGACGAGCCCTACTGATTGGCGGCAGGGGGCATCTTGGCCGGACGGCGTTGTTCGCAGGGTCGGCATCGTAGAAGAGGCCCCTTCCGCTGGCGGTCATCACGAGTCAACGCTCACCCTCTGCGCGCCCTCGGGCGAATCCCAGGGCGAGCGCAACCCCCAGGTCGTGGATAGCTGGCCAAAGCTCTTTTCGTTCAACGAGCATTCCCTGCCATAACCCCTGACAAGCGGGGAAGCATCCTATCTTAATCCCATCTTAACGCCAGCGCGGCCGTCTTAACGTCGCGCTCATGCACTTCTTCCTATTCTGAGCACGTGGCGGTGTCCGCATCGCGCCACGGCGTTCGATGCGGACGGCAACGACGGCCGAGGCCGCGCCGCCGCGCAAGGAACGCCCCGCACCGAGGCGACGTTGAGAAGAAAGGAAACCGATGGGAATCGTAACCGGCATCGTCGGAGGATTGAGCGTGATCGTCGCGCTCTACTTGTTCTCCGTGCTCCTCAAAGGAGGCGATGAGCGATGATGGACGAGCTTTTGGAATACGGCATCTACCTGGCGTTGCTCGTGGCACTCGCCGTCCCTCTGTCCGCGTATATGAACAGGGTGATGGCTGGCGAGAAGGTGGCCGTGCTTTCGCGCGTGCTCGTGCCAGTGGAAAACGCCGTCTACCGCGTCATCCGTGTGGACAAAAACGAGAGCATGGGTTGGAAGAAGTACCTCGTGAGCGCCTTCGCGTTCTCCGCGCTCTGCCTTGTAGGGTTGTTCGCCCTCCTCATGCTGCAGGGTGTGCTGCCGCTTAATCCCGAGGGCTTGCCCGGCCTCAGCTGGGATCTCGCCTTCAACACGGCTGTCAGTTTCGTTACCAACACGAACTGGCAGGCCTATAGCGGCGAAGCGTCGCTCAGTTACTTCTCGCAGGCTATCGGTCTGACCGTGCAGAACTTCGTGACGCCTGCCGTGGGCTTAGCCGTTCTCTTTGCCCTGTTCCGCGGCCTTGTGAGTACGGGAGACCGGGGCTTGGGCAACTTTTTCGTGGACGTGACGCGCGCCGTGCTGTTCGTGCTGCTGCCCCTGTCGCTCGTGGTGGCCATCGTCGACGTGCAGCAGGGTTCGCCGCAAAACTTCAACGAGTATGAAACTGTGCAGCTGCTCGAGCCGGTGGGCGTGGACGCCGACGGGAACATCGTGGAGGCTGATGACCCGGCTGCCGTGAAGACGATCGACCAGGCCACGGTGCCGATGGGCCCGCAGGCCAGCCAGGTAGCCATCAAGCAGTTGGGCACGAACGGCGGCGGCTTCAACGGCGTAAACTCGGCAAGCGCGCTGGAGAATCCCACGCCACTCACGAACCTTGTTCAGTGCCTGTCGCTCCTGCTCATTCCAGTGGCATGCGTATTCAGCTTCGGGCGCTTCGTCGCCGATCGGAGGCAGGGGCGGGCCGTGTTCGCGGCCATGTTCATCCTGCTTCTGGTTGCGCTCGTGGCCATCGCGGCGTTCGAGCAGACGGGAACGCCGCAGCTTGCGGCTGATGGACAGGTGTGCATGGGCACGCTCGATCAATCCGGCGGCAACATGGAGGGCAAGGAGACGCGCTTCGGCGTGACCGACTCGTCGCTGTGGGCCGCGTTTACCACGGCCGCTTCGAACGGCTCAGTCAACGCCATGCATGACAGTTTCACTCCTCTTGGCGGCATGGTGCCCATGGTGCTCATGGCGCTCGGCGAAGTAGTGTTCGGCGGCGTGGGCAGCGGCCTGTACGGCATGCTCGGATTCGTGATCCTTACCGTGTTCATCGCGGGCCTTATGGTGGGTCGCACGCCTGAGTACCTGGGCAAGAAGATCGGCCCCAAGGAAATGCGCATGGCGGTGATCCTCTGCATCACCACGCCGCTGCTCATTCTGGTGAGCGCGACCGTTCTCGCGCTCGATCCGGCAACCGCAGCGAGCCTCAACAACTCCGGTGCGCACGGGTTCTCCGAGGTGCTCTATGCGACCGTGTCCGCCGGAGGCAACAACGGATCTGCCTTTGCTGGTTTCAACGCGAACACGCAGATGATCAATGTGGTGTTGGGTCTGGAGATGCTGGCGAACCGCTTCATTCCCATTGCAGCCGCGCTCGTGCTGGCCGGCAGCATGTGCACCCGTCAGAAGGTGGCGGTAGGTGCCGGTACCTTGTCCACCTCGAACGCCCTGTTCGTGTTCCTGCTGATTCTGATGGTGCTGCTGGTGGGGGCGCTCACGATGTTTCCGGCGCTTGCGCTGGGTCCGGTGGCCGAGCACCTCATGATGATGCTGTAGAAAGGTGTGAAAAACGATGACGACGATTGCGATGAAGGATTCCGCGATGGGCGCGCTTGCGCGGCGTGCGGTGCGCGACGCCTTCGCAAAGCTCAGCCCCCGCGAGCAGGCGAAGAACCCGGTCATGCTCATGGTGTATCTTTCGGCCGTGCTCACGCTCGCCCTGTTCTTGCTGTCGCTGTTCGGTATCGCCGACGCGGCTCCGGGGTTCATCTTGTCCGTTTCGGCGGTGTTGTGGCTCACCGTTCTGTTCGCGAACTTCGCGGAGGCGCTCGCCGAAGGCCGCGGCAAGGCTCAAGCCGATGCATTGCGCGAGGCCAAGCGCGATGTCGAGGCGCACAAGCTCAACGAGGGCCTGCTGGCGAAGGGCCACCATGTGGACGACCCGGCGGAGTTCTTCCGCATCCAATCGGAAGAGGTGGATTCCGCAATCCTTAAAAAGAAGGATCTGTTCTTCGTGATGGCCGGAGAGCAGATTCCGGCCGACGGAGAGATCGAGATGGGCGCGGCCTCCGTGGACGAGAGCGCCATCACGGGTGAGTCGGCCCCGGTCATTCGGGAAGCGGGCGGTGACCGCTCGGCCGTCACGGGCGGCACGACGGTGCTGTCAGACTGGCTGGTCGTGCGCGTAACGGCCGAGAGGGGCAACAGCTTCCTTGACCAGATGATCGCCATGGTGGAATCGGCCGCGCGCAAAAAAACACCGAACGAAATCGCGCTCCAGATCCTGCTCGTGGCGCTCACTATCGTGTTCCTTATCGTGGCGGTGTCGCTGTATGCGTTCAGCGGGTTCGGTGCAAGCCAGGAAGGCGTGGCGAACCCCACCTCCCTCACGTCGCTCGTCGCGCTGTTCGTGTGCCTGGCGCCCACCACTATCGGAGCGCTGCTTTCAGCCATCGGCATCGCCGGCATGAGCCGCCTCAACCGGGCGAATGTGCTGGCCATGAGCGGCCGTGCCGTGGAGGCAGCGGGCGATGTGGACGTGCTCTTGCTGGACAAGACGGGTACCATCACGCTGGGAAACCGTCAGGCTGCCGAATTCATCCCGGTGGACGGTGCAAGCGAGCGTGAGCTGGCCGACGCGGCCCAGTTGGCCAGCCTCACCGACGAGACGCCCGAAGGGCGCAGCATCGTGGTGCTGGCGAAGGAGCGCTTCGGAATTCGAGCCCGTGAGCTTGCGGGCGCCGGCATGGCGAGCATTCCGTTTACGGCGCAGACGCGCATGAGCGGCGTCGATTTCGAAGGCCATGAGATTCGGAAGGGGGCGGCCGACGCCGTCAAAGACTATGTGGAGTCGTGTGGCGGTGTGTACAGCGACGAGTGCGCCGGTGTCGTCGAGCGGGTTTCTCGCGCGGGCGGAACCCCGCTGATCGTTGCTCGCGATCATCGTATTTTGGGCATCGTGCATCTCAAGGATATCGTCAAACAGGGCATTAGAGAAAATTTCGCCGACCTGCGCACCATGGGCATCAAGACGGTCATGATCACGGGTGATAATCCTATGACTGCGGCGGCCATAGCTGCAGAGGCGGGCGTGGACGACTTCATGGCCGAGGCCACCCCCGAGTCGAAACTTGCAGCCATCAGGCGCTACCAGGCCGAAGGCCATTTGGTGGCCATGACGGGCGACGGCACGAATGACGCGCCGGCGCTTGCGCAGGCCGACGTGGCCGTGGCTATGAACAGCGGCACGCAGGCGGCCAAGGAGGCCGGCAACATGGTGGATCTCGATTCATCGCCGACGAAGCTCATCGATATCGTGCGCATCGGCAAGCAGCTCCTCATGACGCGCGGAAGTTTGACTACGTTCTCTATTGCGAACGACCTGGCGAAGTACTTCGCCATCGTGCCTGCGTTGTTCGTGCCGCTGTATCCGCAGCTCGAAGCGCTGAACATCATGCATCTCACGAGTCCAGCCACGGCTATCTTGGCGGCGGTTGTCTACAACGCCGTGGTCATTGTGGCTCTCATCCCGCTGGCGCTTCGGGGCGTGAAGTACCGCGAGGCCACCTCGCAGAGCCTGCTCGCGCGCAACCTGCTCGTGTACGGTCTGGGTGGCATCGTGTTGCCGTTCGTCGCCATCAAGCTGCTTGACATGGGCTTGACGGCGCTCGGCGTGGCATAAGCCGCATGTGCCATCCTGCGTGCAGCGAATCGAAGTCTCAAAACGTGCGAGGCTGCTGGTCGGCGGTCGCATACGAAGAAAGGAAGCGAGATCATATGAAGCAAGCGAAGACGTGGGCGAGCGCAGGGCTGTTCTTCCTCGTGACCACGGTGCTCTGCGGTGCCGTGTACACCGTCGTCGTCACGGGTATCGCGCAAGCGATCTTTCCCTACCAGGCCAATGCGTCGATCATCGAGGTTGACGGCACGAAATACGGCAGCGAGCTCGTAGCCCAGCAGTTCACCGACGACGACCATATGTGGGGCCGTCTCATGAGCCCGAGCACGGGCACGTTCACGAACGACGAGGGCGAGGACGTGCTGTGGTACGGTCCGTCGAATTTGAGTCCCGCCAGCGACGACTTCGCGCAGTCGGTGCAGGCCCGCGTCGACGAGATCCGTGCCGCCCATCCCGAGAAGGGCGACGAGCCCATCCCCAGTGACCTCGTGACGAACTCCGGCAGCGGCTTTGATCCCCACATCTCCCCGGCTGCCGCCGAATACCAAGTGGAGCGCTTGGCGAAGAACACCGGCAAGACCCCTTCCGAGATCCGTGCCATCATCGAGCAGTGCACCGAGCAGCCCCAGTTCGGCATTCTCGGCGATGCCCGCGTGAACGTCCTCAAGGTGAACCTCATGCTCGACGGAATTCTCTAGTGCCTCGTGCCCGCGGCCGGCGGATCGCGCCGCAGCCGCGGGCGATGCGATATCGGCCTGCAAGCTCCCATGCTATGATGGCCGCAGTATTGAAGGGACAGATATGACCGACTCTGCGTACAACTGCGAGCTGCGGCGCGATCCCGACGCTATCCTCCGGCAGATCGAGGAGGCCGAGGGTGCGGAGGGCAATGCGCGCGGCAAGCTCAAGATATTCTTCGGCTATGCCGCGGGGGTCGGCAAGACGTACGCGATGCTCGAAGAAGCCCATGCCGTGCAGGAGAAGGGCTTCGATGTGGCGGTGGGCTACGTCGAGCCGCACACGCGTGCCGACACCATGGCGCTTGTGGAGGGTCTCGAGCAGATCCCACCGCTCGCCGTGCGCCATCGCGGCATTTCGCTCAACGAGCTAGATCTCGACGCCGTGCTCGCACGCCGTCCTCAGATCGTGCTGGTGGACGAACTCGCGCACACGAACGCTGCCGGCAGTCGCCATCGCAAGCGCTACCAGGACGTGGAGGAGCTGTTGCGTGCCGGCATCAACGTGTTTACCACGGTGAACGTGCAACACCTCGAGAGCCTCAACGACAAGATTGCCGCGATCACGCATGTCACCGTGGGCGAGCGCATCCCCGATCGCGTATTCGACGAGGCGACGTCGGTCGAACTTGTGGACATCGAGCCAGACGATTTGATCGAACGGCTCGAGTCAGGAAAGGTCTATCTGCCCGATCGAGCGCAGACGGCGCTCGCCAACTTCTTCTCGCGATCGAACCTTGCCGCGTTGCGCGAGATTGCGCTGCGCCGCATGGCCGAGCGGCTCTCGCGCAAAGCCGAGTGCGTTGCAACCGGTCAGCGGGTGGAAGCCGGCGAGGACGTACTTGTGTACGTGACGCCCGACGCTGGCAACGTGAAGGCGGTCCGTGCAGCGGCGACCATGGCGGAGTCCTACCATGGTGAGTTCACGGCTGTCGTGGTGGAGTCGTCTCAAAGCAAACGGCTTGACGCCGAGCAGCGCAAAAAGCTGCAAGCCAACATCGACGTGGCCGAGGAGCTGGGAGCCCATGTGGTCACGCTGTTCGGCGATGACATCGCGCAGCAGATTGCGCAGTACGCCGAGGCGGCCGGCGTCACCCATATCGTGGTCGGGAACGCGACCGGTTTGCGTACGCTCGCGCTCGGGCGCGAAGGGTTGGCGAATCGGCTCATGCGGCTCGTGCACGGCGCCGTGGTCGACGTGGTCCCCATTAAGGACCTTCCGGCACAGTACGGGCGCCTGCGCGAGGCGAAGGGCCTGCATCCCACGATGGCCGACGTTTGGAGGGCGCTCGCGGCCGTGGCTGTCGCCACGGCGGTCGGCATGGCCGTGTACGAACTCGGGCTTTCCAGTTCGGTCATCCTCGTGCTGTACCTGATTGTCGCCCTGCTCGTCGCCACGCGCGCCGACGGGTTCTTCTACGCGGTTGTCGTCGCGCTGGCCAGCACGTTCGCGTACAACTTCTTCTTCACTGTGCCGCGGTTCACCTTCAACGCCTACGGCTTCAACTACCCGTTTATCTTCGGGTTTTTGCTGGTGGGGACACTCGTGGCTTCTTCGCTGGCCGTGCGCATGAAGCGCCAGGCCGAGGCCACGGCTCGGCGTGCTTATCGCATGGAAGTGCTGCTGGAATCCAGCCGCAAGCTGCAGGGGGCGCAGGATGCCGACGCGTGCTTCCGTACGACCGCCGAGCAGATCATTAAGCTGCTGAACCGGCCTGTGGCCATGTACCGTTTGGGCGCCGACGGGCGCCTTGCCGATCCGGAGGTGCACGACGAGCCTGGAACTGCCGGAGACGCCTCGGCATCGGACTGCGTTTCTCCCGAGGAGGCCGCGGTGGCCGCGTGGGCGGCGTCGAACAACGAGCGCGCGGGGGCGACCACCGACACGCTCGCCGATGCGCGCTGCCTCTACCTGCCTATCCGATCCAAAGGGGTGGTGTTCGGTGTGGCGGGCATTGCGATGGATGGCGCAGACGAGGATGATTTCGGGGTCTTCGAAAAGAATCTGCTGCTCATGATTCTGGACGAATGTGGTCATGCGGTCGAGCAAATCTCCTTTGCTGAGGAACGCCGCCGCATGGAGCTGCGCGTCGAGAAGGAGACGCTGCGCTCAAACCTGCTGCGCAGCATATCGCACGACCTGCGCACGCCGCTCACCAGCATTTCCGGAGATGCTGAGATGCTGCTGGAAAGCGAAGACGTGCTCGATCACGACCTGCGGCGGCACATGTACCGCGACATCCGCGACGATGCTCGCTGGCTGATAGCGCTCGTTGAAAACCTGCTTTCCATCACGCGCATCGACAACGGCACCATGCGCATGTCCTTCCAGCCAGAGCTTGTGGGCGACATCGTGCACGAGGCGCTGCAGCACGCCGATCGCCGCATCGAGGATCGTCAGGTCGACGTGGAATTGGAGGACGAGCTGCTCATGATCGATGCGGATGCGCGGCTGATCGTGCAGGTCGTGGTCAACCTCGTGAACAACGCGGTGTCCTACACGCCGGCGGCAGGACGCATACGCGTCACGGCGCGAAGGGAAGGATCGTTGCGCGAGTTCGTGCGCATCGCCGTGGCCGACGAGGGTCCCGGCGTTTCCGAGGAAGATAAGAGCCATCTGTTCGACATGTTCTACAATGGGTCCACCGGTGAAGGCGGCGAGAAGAGTGGCGACTTCAAACGTGGCATGGGCCTTGGCCTTTCGCTGTGCCGCTCCATCGTGGAGGTGCACGGCGGGAGGATCGGCGTGCGGGACGCGTTGCCGCAGGGCAGCGAGTTCTGGTTCACGCTTCCCGCCGTTGAGGTGAAGGACGTGGTCGGAGATTTGGCGAAGGAGACCAGTGGCTAAAGGCTATCGAATACTGGTTGTGGAGGACGATGCGGCTGTGCGTCGCCTTGTGGCGACGACGCTCGGTTTGCACAGGTATGCGGTGCGCGAGGCGAAAACAGCCGCGCAGGCGCTGATCGAGCTGTCGTCGCAACCGCCCGATCTGGTCGTGCTCGACCTCGGCCTGCCCGACGGCGACGGCGTGGACGTCATCCGCACGCTGCGCGGATGGTCGTCTCTGCCGGTGATCGTGCTGTCTGCGCGACTGGAAGACGCCGACAAGGTGGCGGCCCTTGATGCAGGTGCCGACGGCTATCTGGTAAAGCCGTTTTCCGTGGAGGAGTTGCTCGCGCGCGTGCGCGTAGCGCTGCGTAGGCTCGAGCGTGAGCGCGCGCTGCAGGGCGGTGCCGAAGAGGCCGTCTACGAGAACGGCGCACTGCGCATTGACTTCGCAGCAGGCTGCGTGACGCGCGACGGCGAGGAAGTGCACCTCACGCCGTCGGAATACAAGCTGCTCTGCCTGCTGGCGCGCAATACCGGCAAGGTACTCACGCACAATTACCTGCTGAAAGAAGTGTGGGGCAGCGCGCTTGCGTCCGACCGCTCATCGTTGCGCGTGTTCATGGCGACGCTCCGCAAGAAGATCGAGCCCGATCCCGCCAATCCCGTCTACATCCAAACACACGTCGGTATCGGCTATCGTATGATGCGGGTGGAGTGAGGATTCCGCTCCACCTGGAGCGCGCTTGTACGTCCGGCCCAATCGCGTCCTATGCTCGCGAAGAGGCGTTGTAAACGATCCGGTCGGCTCAGGCGCGTTTCGGCGAGACGACGGGGAAGGTGTACGAACCGATGAAGTCGATGAACCGGTCGACGATCTTGAGACGGTTCTTGTCGTTGCGGTAGATCAGGTACACTTTGTGGAAGTCTTTCGGAAGGCCGTCAATAGTGAGGATGGCTACGTCGTCGAACGACTTGACCAGGAATGAGTAGCAGATCAGCGCCATGCGCGAGGGATCGGACGAGACGAGGCTGCACAGCGTGATCTCGTCGTTGTAGCTCTGGTCGATCGTGAGGCCTTGCTCGACGAGCGGACGCATCTCCTCTCCGGCGGGATTGATGCCGGCGACGTAACCGGCAAGATCGTAGCCGCGCAACTCGTCGAGGCCGATGCTCGTTCGCTTCGCCAACGGGTGGTCGCGATGGACGCCTAGCACGAGCTCCTGCGACCAGCAGTGCAGGTAGCACAGGTCGGGATCCTCGCGTATCTTGCCGCCGAATACCACATCGAGCTTCCCCTTCTTCAACTCGTCGACGAGGTTGTAGGTGAAGCCCTGCTCGATGTCGATGAGCAGATCTACTCCAAGCTCGCGCTTGAACTCCTGCACGGCTTGCGACCATTGCTTTCCCTGCATGGCGAATGTGGTGCCCAACTTGAGCACGCCGTATTGGCGCTCAACGCGCTCGTGCACGAGCGAGATCCCCTTCTCCAGGTTGATGAGCGCAAGGCACACGTATTCGTAGAAATCGCGCCCCGCGTCGGTGAGTTCGACCTGATGCGAGCTCTTGACGAACAGGGGCGTGCCCAGCTCCTTCTCGAGTTGCGCGACCGCCCCGGAGAGTGTGGGCTGTGCGATGTAGAGCTCGCGTGCCGCCCGGGTGAAGTGCTTGACTTCGGCGAGCTTCTGGAAGTAGTACAGATGGGACAGGTTCATGGGCGCTCCCACGTATCGAACGGTTGTCGGCATGGTCCCGTGGATCGGAGCGGCGTGCGCGTCGGCGATCCGGCGGCTGCCCTGATTATAGGGGAAACCGGGAAAAGGGAAAACCGACAAAAGCCCCCGGAAGGGGGCTTTTGTCCGAGCGCCGAAAGGGTTGGCGACGGTGCGAGGGTCGCCTGAGGTCGGAAGCGCTCGGGGAACGGCGGTTAAAGAGACATGCGACTGCTAGTCGATGTCGACGATTTGCTTCCTCTCTGCCGATTCGAGAATCGCGTTGATCACCTTGAGTGTGGCCAGGCCGTCCTCGCCGGTGCACCGCGGGGTTTTCTCCCGGCCGGTGCACAAATCGACGAAGTGCTCGAGCTCGGCGGTCATCGGGTCGTTCTTTTCAAGTTCGAAGTGCTCCTTGACCAACGGCTCTCCCCATCCGAAATGGCCTTCCTCGTAGGAGTAGAAGTCCATGTTCGGAAAGCCCAGCGAGCCCTTCGTGCCGAAGAAGTGCAGGCTGTTCTCGCCCGGACTCCACTTGAAAAAGTGGTTCTCGCAGGCGGAGAGGTCGTAGTTCCACGGGCCGGGCGTGCCGTCGGAGATGAAGTAGGTAGCCGTCGGGCCCTCGGCAAACTCGTAGAGCACCGACACCGAGTCCTCGATCTCGTTGCCGCGAATGGAGTTGCGGCTGGCGGCGTAGACGCGCTTGACGGTCAAGCCCGTGGTGTAATTGAGGTCGTCCACGTCGTGGATGGCGTTGATAAGCAGCGGGCCGCCGCCTTTCTTGGTGTGCCACTCCACGTCGTAGTACGCATGGGGCTTCGCGATGGCGTAGGTGCCCTGCACGCCTACAAGGTCTCCCAAGCGGCCCGACTCAATGAATTCGCGCAGGAACAGATACTTGGTCGACGAACGGCGATGGTGGCCGATGAGCAGGGTGGCCCCTTCCTCCTCGCACATGGCGATGATTTTCTCGGCATCTTCCACCGTGTTCGCGATGGGCTTCTCCAACAGGATATTGCGGATGCCCGCATCGAGGCAGGCGCGCGTGGACTGCACGTGCAGCCCGTTCGGGAGTGCGATGGCTACGGCGTCCAGGGGAACTTCTTTCAGCAGCACGTTGTAATCCTCGAACAGCGGCACGTCAAGCTCGGCGGCCACATCTTCGGCCTGCTGGCCGAAGCCGGCGACGGCGACAAGGTCGAGCTCGGGGTTCGCCACCGCGTCGCGGGCGATCTTGGATCCTTGGTTCAATCCGAATACGGCGAAGCGAATAGACATGATGGTACCTCTTTCTCGTATTGACAGGCGATCGGAAGGTTGCAGGGTGCACGCAATCAGACCTGCGCAGCGGGCCTCTTCAGAAACGGTTGAAGCGGAGAAGGGGTAGGAGGATCGCGGACGGGTCGGTTCGATGCTTCGGACCAAACGGCCCGCCCGCGATCCGCGATGCTAGTCGGTGTAGAATTTCTCCTCGATATAGCTCACCGGCATCTCCTGGCCGGTCCAGATCTTCTCGCCCAGGGCAGCCTGCCATAGCAGCATGCCCAGGCCGTTCACGGCCTTGTTGCCGTGGGCTTCCGCCATGGCGAGGAGCTTCGTCTTGCGAGGATTGTAGACGGTGTCGGCCACGGCCAGGCCGTCGTGCAGCATGTCCTCGTCCAGAGTGCAGCCGTCCTCCATCGGAGCCATGCCGACGCGGGTGGCGTTCACGAACAGCTGCGAGGAGGCCACCGAAGCGCGCAGGTCGTCCTTGTCGTCGAGGTCGTGCAGCGTGACGTTGCAGCCCGTCTTCGCTGCCAGCTCGCCGATGCGCTTCTCGGTGGCCTCGTAGAAGCTGTCGCGGATGTTGTAGACGTCGATCTCCTTGACGCCGTCAAGCGCGGCCTGCGTGAACACGGCCGATCCCGCGCCGCCTGCACCGACGATGGTCATCTTCTTGCCGACGATGTCGACGCCGTTCTCCTTCAGGTTGCGCATGAAGCCGGCGCCGTCGGTGTTATGCCCGATGGCCTTGCCGTCCTTGACGACCACCGTGTTCACGGCCCCCATGAGGGCGGCGGCATCGGAGAGCTCGTCAAGATAGGGAAGCACGAGGGTTTTAAGCGGCATGGTGACGTTGTACCCGGCGAAGCCCATGGCCTTCATCCCCTTGACCACCGCTTCGACATCGTCGGGCTGCACATCGAACACCACGTAGGCGTAATCGAGCCCCATCTTGTCGAACGCGGCGTTGTGCATAGCCGGCGACATGGAATGTTCGACCGGGCTGCCGATGAGCGCGATCGTTTTAGTGTGACCAGAGATGCTCAGTTTTTCTGCCATGGTTGTCTCCTTCGGTTGCCGTCGATCGGTTGCCACGGCCTCATTATCCACCACATGCGTTAAGTAAATCCAATAGGATTATTGCCCGTATGAGCTTCAGCGATAGAAGAAGTCTATCGATCCTGATGGTAAGGCGAATAGATGGATGCAGCTTGCGGTTTAGCGCGGTTTTTCCGCCACGTGCACGGCGGCGATGCCGCCTGTGTAGTTCTTCCACGTCACATCGCAAAATCCTGCTTCGCGCATCATCTGGGCGAGGTTTTCCTGGTTCGGGAACGCGCGGATGGAATTTCCCAGATAGACGAATCCCTCACGATCGCCCGTGATGAGCCCACCCCAGAACGGGATGAGATGCTTGAGGTAGAATCCGTACAGCGCCCGCCATGCGCGGTTCGGCGGTGTGGAGAACTCCAGGCACACGAGCGCGCCGCCGGGCTTGAGCACGCGGAACATCTCGGCGAGCGCGCGTGGGCGGTCGGGCATGTTGCGGATGCCGTAGGCCATGGTGATCACGTCGTAGGACGCGTCGTCGTAGGGGATGTTCTGGGCGTCCACCTCGTCGAAGTCCACCGGTACGCCGCAGCTTGCTCCTTCGCTGTAATGGGCGCGCGCCACATCCAGCATCTCGGGCACGAAATCTGTGAGCTGGATGTGGGCGGGTCGTTTCGTGCGAGCTACTGCGAATGCCACATCTCCCGTGCCGCCGGCGATGTCCAGCACGTCGCTCGTATGGTCGATGGGGGCTTGGCGCATCATGCCTGCAAGCCACAGTTTGTATGCGCCGAAGCTCGAGACGGCGTTGAAGCGCTCGTACTTCTTCGCGATGTTCGAGAATATCTCGTAGACGCGCTCGGAGGAGAGTTCGGCGGGTGCTTCTTTCCCGGTGGCGGTGTCGATGCTCACAGGCGGTGCTCCTGGTCGGTCGTGGGACGCTCGTAGGACGAGCGCGTCGGCGGAAGCCCCAGTATACGCCAATGGACGCGTCGGTCGAGCTGCGCGTCGGCGGCAGGCGTGTTCCCTTCCTGCGACTTACTGCGACTGCGCGGCGGTTTCCGGTGCCTCGCCTCGCCGGCCCCCTGGTTCCTCGCGTTGTGCTTCGGAGCTGCCACAGCGCCGGGCGGTTGCGCCGGATGGACGCCATGCGCTACAGTAAGCGCGTGCGCGAAGCGCGCACGTCCGTCGACTGCATACCGGGGGGGGGTATTCAATGTATCGTGCGCTTATACTCGATGACGAGCCTGCGCACGCGCAGCGGCTCGCTCGGATGATCGGCTCTTCGCGGTTCGGCGTGCGGTTCGAGCTTGCATGCGCGCAGGACGTCTCCATGCTGTGCGCCGATACGGTTGAGCGGCCTGATGCGCTGTTCGCGGACATCCGGCTCGACGGCGCGTCGGATGTGGCAGGCGGCATCGAGCTTGTGCGCTCCCGGTTCCCGCGCGGGTGCGGCACGCAGGTGGTGTACGTGACCGGGTATGCGGAATACTGCACGCCAGTGTACGAGACCGAGCACGTGTACTTTCTGACGAAGCCCGTGCGGCAGGCCGAGCTAGACAACGCTCTGCGCGCTGTGCTGGCCAACCTCGATGAGCGGCGCACGGCGGCGACTCCCGTGCAAACCGGCGGTCGGTTGATCGGCCTCGTCCCGGGTCGCGTGCGCTACCTGGAGAGCGACCGGCGCAAGGTGCTCGTGCACGGCGAGGGACCTTGCATCGAGACGTATGCGACACTGTCGGGGCTCAAGGCCCAGTTCCCATCCTCGTTCATCCAGTGCCACAAGAGCTTCCTCGTGAATATGGCTGCCATCGAGGAGATTGGCGCGCGCACGGTGAAACTGCGCACGGGCGAGTCGGTGCCCCTCAGCCGCCATCGGCGTGCGGATGTGAAAGAGGCGTACATCGCATTTTTGCGCGAGCAGCTTGCGTGAAGGGAGGCGCGCATCATGCCGACGGAGCTCCTTCTTTCCAACGCCGCGCTTGAGATGGTTTCGTTTCTCATCGTGGGAATCGCCGCAGCGTGGGGCATGGTCAAGCTGCTCTCTGTGCGCCATGCCGGTCTGTTCGCGGTCGTCTACGCCGGGGTGCCGGCGCTCGTGAACGCGTTTGGGTACGGGATTCTGAGCGGCGAGGTTGGTTTCATCCTCCTTCTACTCTCGTATATCGCGCTGCCGGTTGCGCTGTCCGAGGGCGGTCTCGCGCTCAGAATCGTCGTCGCGGTAGCGGCTTTGATCTGCGTCACGGCGACCGAAGCAGTCGAGTGGGCGCTCTGGGGCGTCGTCCTCGCTGGGCCGGTGCCGGAAGGGTTCGAACAGTATTTCGATACGGTGCGCCGGAACGTGCCCGTGTGGATGGCCGTGCAGCTCGTGCGCGCCGCCATCGTGCTGCTCCTGCTGCGCGCGCTGCGGGCGGCGGTGCGGCGGTGCGGCTCGTGGGGTTCTGCGGAGGCCTGGCCGTTCGTCGTGCTGGCGGCAAGCCAGCTGGGGCTTTTTCTCCTGGCCGCCATACCCGGCTGTCTGGTTGATCTCGATGCCTGGTGGTATGGAGCGGTCGTCGTCCTCGCTCTCGCATGCGTGGCGGTCGACGCGATCGTACTCGTCCTTCTGGGCCATCAGGAGCGGGCACTCGTCGAGGGACGTCGGGCCGCATTGCTGCAGAAGCGGCTCGATGAGCAGCGCGCCTGCTACGCTGCGACCATGGATGAGCTGGAGAAGATCGCGTGCATCCGTCACGACGCGCGCAATCAGCTGCAGACCATCGAGGAGCTGACGGAGCGGGGCGAATTCGGGCGGGCGCGCATGCTCGCGGCGGATCTGCGCGCGGCGTGCGAGTCGGGGGAAGGGGAGGCGCGGCGATGAGCGCGGTCTTCATGGCGCTTCCGCTTGCGGCGCTGGCGGGCGTGTTTGTATTCTACGCGCTTCGTCCGGGGCTGCCGTCGGCGGAAAGCCGCGTTGCCGCGATCCTGATTCCGGCGAGCCAACTGGCCATCGTGGCGTTTCTGGCCGCGGCGGTCCTGTTCTACAGCCTTCCCGTGCCCCTCGCGGCCGCTGTTGCCTGTGCGGGCATCGCCTGCGCGGCGACCGATCTGGCGCTCGTGCGCGTCCTGCGCGCGGCTGAGGGACGGAAGCTCGCGCGCGAGCGGACCCGCATCGCGGCTGAGCGGCTTGAGGCGCAGCGCGCGTGTCGGGAGCGAACCGAGCGCGAGGCGAGGGCTGCGCGCGACGAGCGTCGGACGCTGGCCGAAACGCTGCGGCGGATGGAGTGGCTGTTGGGCGCGGCGCAGGGCGAGCAGGCCCTGGCCTGCTCGCACGCGGCCTCCGATGCGCTCGGCGGCGAGAGGCGGATATGCGGGCATCCCGCCGTCGATGCGCTGCTTGCGCTCAAGCGGCGGGCATGCGAGGAGGCGGGAGTCCGTGTCGTCTTCGCCGTCGAGCTGCCGACCGAGGCGGCCATTCCCGACATCGATGTGTGCGCCGCATGCTCGAACATGCTCGACAATGCGCTGCAGGCGGCGCGCGCAGCTGCCGGCGACATGCGGTTCATCGAGTTTCGCGCCCGCCTCGACGGAGGCTACCTCGTCATCGACGCGCGCAACGGATGCGCTGCGCCGCCTGCTGCGCCCGACGGCGGCGCTTTGCAGCGGGAGCGCCGGGCTTCGACCGAGCCGGCCGAAGGCGAGTCGGACGCGATCGTTCCCGAGCACGGATGGGGTCTTGTTATCCTGCAGGATCTGGCGCAGCGGTACCGGGGGAGCTTCGAGGCGGGCGCGAGCAAAGGGGTGTGGCGCACGACGGTCGCGCTCGAAAACAGGCCGGTCGCCCGGTAGCGGGACGCAATTCATGACATCGGAGGAGCCTGTTGCGACGTTCGCGTTGATCGTCGGCGCGGCGATGCGCACAATACCCTTCATGCCCGGCACGCTGCAAGCCGGGCCGAAGCGGCCCTCCGGCGCATCGGCTCAGCCGGAGCGGACGCTCATAGCATCCGACGAACCAAGGAGGGTATTGCATGAACGTATCGTCTCAAACGACCGCGCGCTCGTCGAGGCGCACCCTGGCGGCTGCGCTTGCACTCAGCGCGGTCCTGGCAGGTGGGCTTTTAGCCGGCTGTGCGAGCGGCCAGCAGGAGAAAAGCGCCGAGGCTCCCCAGCAGAGCGAGCAGCAGGAGCCTGCCGCTGCAACCGAACAGGTGACGTATCCGTTCCGCGCGGTGATCGATCGAGCGAATTTGGATCCTGCGTACACGGGGGCCTTGGAGTGCGTGGCAACGAAGCACCTGGAAAGCCAAGGCATCGAGAACATTTGTATTGCATGCGACGGCACGGCCAAGGTCGAAGCTCCCGAGGGGACGTGGGACGAGCTTAAGGCGTACGTGTTCGAGTTCGCGTCTGCACAGGCGGCTCAAGAGGCGACCTACACCTCCTCCGACGAGGCCGGCAACGCGCAGGAGGCGGCGGCTGCACCGTTGTCGTGCGAGATCGGGGACGACTTCGCAACGCTGTCGATCGGCGCCGATTTCGCACGCGACGCCTTCGGCATGGCGCAGGGCGCAAGCTCCGTGGTGACGCAGGCGGTCGGCTGTGCGGCCGAGTACCGCACGTTCGCGGGGCTCGATTCGACGATCCATCTGACCATTGCCGATGAGACAGGCGCGGTGCTGTTCGACCAGGACGTCGACGTGTCGAATTCTGATTACTTCACTCAGCTCGAGCCCTTGTTCTACCCTGCCGCCTAGCGGGAGGCATCTGTACGCTCTCAGGGAGCGGGTCCATGTCCCTTCCAGCCCGTTGCAAGGCGCCGCGCGGTTCTGCGACTGCGCGGCGCCGTCTCGCCGTCTCGCCGCCGCCTCCTCCCGAAGGGCCTCTGTGTTTTCGTGGGAGAGCGGTCCGGGGATGCTATCATACAGTGCACACGATCGTGCCCGGCACCGGGAGATAGACGAGGCAGCTATGTTATTGTGCGCACAGTACGTTCTTCCTATTACCTCCGAGCCGTTCCAGCATGGTGCGGTGCTCATCAGAGACGGTGTTATTCGTGACATCGGCTCGGTCGACATGCTCAAGCTCCGCTATCCCGACGAGGAGATCAAGGACTTCGGCCTTGCAGCGCTCATGCCGGGCTTCGTCGATCTGCATACCCATCTGGAAAACTCCGTCATGCGCGGCGTCGTGCATGACGTGCCCTACACCACCTGGATCATGTCGGTGGTGGAGAAGAGCGCGAAGATGGACGTGAGCGATTGGTACGACTCTGCCATTCTCGGCGGGCTCGAGGCCCTTTCAAGCGGTATCACCTGCGTTGCCGATATCACGGGGACGGGTGCGGCCTGCACCGCTACGCAGAAGCTCGGCATGCGTAGCGTCATCTACCGCGAAGTGGGCGCCATGGATAAACGACGCGTCGACTACGCCATGCGCGTGGCGGAGAACGATATCATGCACTGGCGCGAAGAGGTGGACGAGAGCCGCATCACCATCGGCATTGCACCGGCGGCCATGTACGCATGCCATCCCTCCGTGTACGGCAAGGTTTCGGAGTTCGCCCGGCGCGAGGAGCTCCCCGTGGCCATGCACCTCGCAGGCAACCGGGAGGAGTACAACTTTATCAAATACGGCTCGTCGCCGTTTTCCGTGCACACGATGGACCAGAAGCGCGGCTACGTGGAGATCCCACCGTGGCTTCCCACGGGCACCACGCCCGTTCGCTATGCACTGAACTGGGGCGCGTTCGAATCGGACAACGTGCTGGCCATCCATTGCGTGCACGTGGACGACACGGACGTGAAGAAGTTGAGGGAATACGACGTGGCGGTTGCCGTCTGCCCGCGCTGCAACGCGCAGCTGGGTATGGGCGTGGCGCCTCTCGACGAGTTCATGCGCTCCGATTTGCGGTTGGGCTTGGGAACCGATTCGCCGGCGGCCACCGATTCTACCGACATGCTCATGGAGATGCGCATCGGCATGCTCGTGCAACGCGCGGTTAACGTCGGTCAGTTCCTCGATTCTGCGACCATGCTCGAAATGGCCACCATCGGCGGCGCGCGGGCGCTCAAGCTCGACGACAAGATCGGATCGCTCGATGTCGGCAAGCGCGCCGACATCATCGCGGTCGACCTTTCGAGTTCGCACCAGACGCCCACCACCGATCCGGTGTCCGCCGTCGTGAACACGTGCAGCGGCGCCGACATCCTCATGACCATGGTGGACGGCGTGGCCTTGTATGAGAAGAACAAGTGGAACGTGGGCGTGGAGGTCGCCAAGAGCATCGCCCGCGTCATCGAGATCCGCGGCAAGTTGAGGGTGTAGCGCTATGGCAACGAATCAAAAGCTCACCGCAAAGCAGAGAAGCGAACGCGTCAAGGCGGCGCAGGAACGGGAGAGGCTCGAAAAAGAGCGCCGCGAGGCGGCCGAGCGCACAAAGAGGATATTCACCATCGTCGTGTGCGTGATCCTCGTGCTCGCACTCGGCATTCCCACGGTGGCACTCTCGTTCCTCAGCATGTAGCAAGGTGGTGCGAACCGTCGGCTGCTCCACGCGAACCGCCGGCTTCGGCCCGAAGCCCCGCCTTCCCTCCCTGCCGTGACGCGTGCGGGAGTGCGTACCATGCTTTTTCTGAAGTGGTCACTCGTTCGGCTCGCTCTCATACGTTTGTGATACTATGAATCGTTGCCGCGCATGTCGTGGCAACGAGAGCTGCATTTGCAACGAGAGATGAGTTCAACCTCAACCGCACAAAGGGGACTACGTTGTTTGGCATAGGTTCATTCGAGCTTTTCCTCATTCTGCTGTTCGGGTTCCTCGTATTCGGACCCGACAAGCTGCCCGCGATGGCCAAGACGCTGGGGAAGGCGATCAATAAATTTAGAAGCGCTCAGGAGGAGATGAACAAGGTCATCAAGACCGAGGTCTACGATCCGAACTCCGACGAGCCGTTCAAGAACCCCCTCGAGGCGCTCTCCAAGGTCGCCGAAGGATCGGACGACAAAAAGGATGCCAAGCAGGAGAGCTTCTCCGAGCGCAAGGCCAAGTACGACAAGGAGCGCGCTGCAAAGAAGGAAGCGGAGGCCAAGAAGGCCGAGGCTTCGGGAGCAGCCGCTGCGGCCGCAGGCGCCGCGGCGAAGGCCAGCGACGATGCCAAGGCCGACGCTGCGAAGAAGCCCGCTGCCGCATCGAGCGCGAAGCCGAAGCCGAGCGCCGATGAGTTGTACGGCACGAAGCCTCCTGCTAAGAAGCCGGCCGCCTCCTCCTCGACATCCGGCGCTGCATCTGCCGCTCCGACTTCAACGGCTGGTGCCAAGCCCTCCGCCGCGGCGGCTGCCGCAAAACCTGCGACAGATTCCGCCGCCCAGCCCGCGGATTCCAAGCCCGCTTCTGCAGCGAAGCCCGCCGCCAAGACGGAAGCCGAAAAGGCGGCGGCTCGCTCGGCTGCCGCGAAGAAGGCCGCTGCGACGCGGGCTGCGAACAAGGCCGCTGCGGCAGGCGGTGCCGCAAAGCCCGAGACGAACGAGAAGGGGGAGTAAGTCATGCCCATCGGACCGGCACGTATGCCCCTGTTCGACCATTTGGGCGAGTTGCGCATGCGCCTCGTGCGCATCCTTGCAGTCCTCGCCATTTCGGTTGTCGTGTTCTATCTTGCCTCGGCCACGGTCGTCGACTTCCTCATAATGCCGATCTCCGAGTACCTGCCGTCGGGAGCGCTCACCACGCTCACGCCGTTCGAAGGTTTCAGCGTGCGCTTCAAAGTGTCGCTGTGGGCCTCCGTCGTCGCTTGCTCGCCGGTCATTCTGTGGCAGATCCTTGCATTCTTTCTGCCGGCGCTGAAGCCGAGCGAGCGCAAGTGGTTCATCCCGACGTTCGCTGCCGCAGTCGGCTTGTTCATTTTCGGCACGGTGTTCTGCTACCTCATTATTCTTGATCCGGCGTTCCAGTGGCTCACTGACCAGTCGGCCGGGTTCGCTACTGTGCAGGCTCAGGCGAGTTCGTTCATCGATACTATCGTCAAGTTCGAGATTGGTTTCGGCTTCGCCTTCGAACTCCCGTTGGTCATCTTCTACCTGGTTATCTTCGACGTGATTCCGTACAAGAAGCTGCGCGGCTCGTGGCGGACGGTGTACATAGCGCTCATGGTGATCTCGGCCATGGTGACGCCCGATGCCTCGCCGGTCACGATGCTGCTCATGTTCGCAGCGCTCGTGGTGCTGTACGAGGCGAGTCTTTTGATCTCGCGTATCGTGCTCTCGAAGCGCATCAAGCAACAGAACGAGGACATGGAGCGGGAAGAGGCCGAAGAAGCTGCCGCCGAGCAGGCAGCGCAGAAGAAGGCGCTCAAGGCGAAGAAGTAAGCATGGCGCTTCTCCCCATCGGCCTGCATAGCCGTCGTGCGCCGCAGATGGCCCCGACGCCGAAAACTCCGGTTCGATGTGCGCCCGCAGGCGCCTCGAGGCGGTGCGCAACGGTCGCATGCAAGCCGTCTTGCATGCGAAGACATGCAGTGCGTCTCGGATAAGCGCAGGAGCCGATCTCGCCCGGAATGATCTTCGTAGACGATTTCGTGTCCGCCGGCGTGTCGCAGTGCGCTTTCTCTGGGCCTATCGGCTACTATGGTGTTTGAAAACGAACATCGAAAGCCATCGTCGATAGGAGCGTCATGCACGAGTTGGGAATCATGACGGGCGTCATGGATGCGGTGTGTGCTTCAGCGAAGCAGGCGGGCGCGACAAGCGTTCTCAAAGTCAGCCTTTCGGTGGGCGAGATGACCGAGGCGATCGAGGATGCGCTGAGGTTTGCCTTCGAAGCCCTGTCCGAGCAGTCGGACTACGCGCTGTGTGCGAACGCCGAGCTAGAGATAGCCATGGTCGCACCTCGGAGCCGCTGCTTGGAGTGCGGCGCGGAGTACGAGCACGACAGATTCCATATGCTGTGCCCGGAGTGCGGCAGCTTCGCAACCCAGCTCATTGCCGGTCGTGAATTGCAGATCGATTCGATCGAGGTTGATATCCCGGACGAGTAGCGCCCTTTCGAGCGCATCGAGGCTCCATGACCCCGCAATGACGAAGAGCGCGGCTTCGCCCTCGGCGCTTCGCTTGTCCGCATGTGCCAGTCGGGCCGAACAGCTCGGCGATCTTGCACACGTTGATGCTTTCCGCTGATTTTGTTTGCTCGATGAACTAAACTGCAAGGCAGACCAAAGGAGTCAGTATGCAGATTGATATGAAGCAACCGATCCTCGACAAAAACGACCAACTGGCATCCGAGCTGCGCGAGCGGTTCGCAACGAATCGCGTGTTCGTACTCGACCTTCTAGCCAGTCCCGGATCGGGCAAGACGTCCACCATCCTGGCCACCATCGACGCGTTGCGCGACGAGTTCAACATCGCCGTCATCGAAGGCGACATTGCCAGCAGCGTCGATGCGGAGAAGATCAAGGCGCAGGGTATACCTGCGGTGCAGATCAACACCGGTGGCGCGTGTCATTTGGAAAGCGCTATGCTGAAGCGAGCCGTCGATGTGCTGGATCTCGAGCGCCTCGACCTCATCATCGTCGAAAACGTGGGAAACCTCGTGTGCCCCACCGATTTCGATTTGGGCGAGAACGCGAAGGTTATGATCCTTTCGGTGCCTGAAGGCGACGACAAGCCGCTCAAGTATCCTGGAGTGTTCCAGGCGGCCGAGGCGGTGGTACTCAACAAAGTGGACACGATGCCCGTGTTCGACTTCGATCGCGAGGCATTCGAATCCGCCGTCAAGCAGCTCAACCCGCAAGCGCCCATATTCCCCATCGCGGCCACGAAGGGCGACGGGGTGGAGGCATGGGCTGAATGGCTGGCGGAACGCGTGCGCGCTATCCAGTAGGAGGTGCTCGATCGGCGTCTGAATGCGCGGGCAGCGTGCGCGTCTGGTCGACGCCGAACCAGCTTGTAGCGGATACGCGCAAATCCACGAGCGACCGGCGGACTCGAACGATGCCGAACGACAGAACGAGCTCGGTGGAAGCCGAATGCGCGAACGGTTCCAAAGTCGAAACAATCCGAGCCTACACTGGGGTGTGTCGAAGCTGCTGAGGAAAGGAAGACCATGAACACCGAAGAGCGGTATCGCGCGTGCGTCGACGCGCTGAAGGACTATGCGGACGGCGCGGGCTTCACCGATGTCGTTATCGGTCTGTCGGGCGGTATGGATTCAAGCCTCGTTGCCGTTATGAGCGTGGATGCGTTCGGGGCCGACCATGTGCACGGCGTGATGCTGCCCGGACCGTATTCAACCGAGCACTCGCTCGACGATGCACGGCAGTTGGCCGATGCCCTCGGCATCGACGCATGCGTCGTTTCGATTTGCGAGCCGTTCGAGGCCTTCGAGCAGGTGCTTGCGCGTGCATGCGGCGGCGAACTGGCGGGATTGGCCGCGGAGAACACGCAGGCTCGCTGTCGCACGGTGTGCCTCATGGCGTTGTCGAACCGCTTCGGCTGGATGCTCGTGAACACGGGCAACAAAAGCGAATCCATGATGGGCTACTCGACGCTCTACGGCGATACCGCCGGTGCGTTCGCCCCTCTTGGAGGCTTATACAAGATCGATGTGTACGAAGTCGCGCGCTGGCGCAACGAGGCGGCGGTGGCTGAAGGGGCCGTTCCCCCTATCCCCGAGCACGTGTTCGTCAAGCCGCCGAGCGCCGAGCTCTCGCCCGATCAGGAGGACGAGAAGAGCATGGGCATCGACTATCCGACGCTCGACGTGCTGCTCGTCGCCCATAAGGAGCGCGGTCTCGGGCCGGAAGAGCTCATCGCGGAAGGCTTCGACGCCGCCACCGTGGAGCGCATCGTAGCCACGGTGGCGGCGAACGCTTTCAAGCGCGCTTTGGAGCCGCCGTTCCCCTCCGCGCCCTTCTACGACTGATCTGCGTTGGCGCTCCTGATAGGCGTGAGTTGAAGCATGGCGTCGATGCGTTGGCCGAGCATGTTCCGTGGAGCCTTCATGGGCCACTACGATCTGCGCACGCGGCTTCGTGCGAAATGATGTTGCGAATCTTCGCCTCCCGCGTCGCAGGTCCGCGCGGAATCGCGCCTGCATTTCATCATCCTGATCGGAGTGCGCAGCACCCCCGTCGTCCCGTGCGAAGCGCGCAGTCGAAGGGCCTTGCGCCGCGTCGACCTCGGCTCGGCTGCTGAAAAACCGAATTCCGTCAAGAAAACGAGGTATGGGAAGCCCGAAGCCGGTTTTCGGGCCGCCTGCGAAGAAAGCAGGCGAGCCTTCAGCTTCGTTTGCGCAGGTCGCGCGATGGTGTCTAGAGTTCGAAGGCTCGCCGGCCCTCCCATACCTCGTTTTTCTCGCAGAATTCGCGGATTCCGCCGCTGAACCGACGGGGCGCGGCGGGACTTCTGCGCAGCGAGCGGGGGCGGGAGCGGGGCCTAAACGGCCTCCTGTGCTGCATCCGGCGGCCGCGCCGGCACGAGGCCGGCTGCTGCAGATGCGCGCGCATGCCGCACACTTTGCGAAGATTGCATGACGCTGCGCCGCGCCGCCCTCGCCTTTTCGGCGCGCTCTCTATACTCTGATGCCCATCGGAAACGGATAGAGCAAAGGGGCGTAAGTGCAATGGAGCGACGCGCGTTCTTCAAACTGGCGGGCATCTCGGCGGCGTCGCTGGCTGCGCTCGGCGCGCTCGGCGCGTGCGACGCCGGGATTGTTGAAGATAATCCCCTGATGGGCGCTTTGGAATCCGATGACGCGTCCGAATCCTTGTCACCCGCAGGTTCGCCCGCGGTCTCGTTTTCTGCTGAGGTTGACGTCCTGATCGTGGGCAGCGGCGTCGCGGGCCTGTCCGCGGCAATAGCTCCCGTCAAGGCGGGGCGGTCGGTAATGATCGTGGACAAGCTCGAGCTGCTGGGCGGGGAGAGCTACGAATCGAACGGCGTCATATGCGTCGCCGGGAGCGACGTGCAGCGCGCCGCGGGCGCCGATCGCTCGATCGACGAGGCGTGGCAGGTTGTTCAGAAGAAGTTGAGCGAGGTCGGCGTCGTCGAACTTGCGCTCGCCCAGCGTCTGTTCGAGGCGGCTCCGCGATGGGTCGATCTTCTTGCAAGCGAGTACGGTGCGCAGTTTTCCGATCCGTCCATCGTCGAGTCGGACGACGTGAAGGGCCTGATCCTGCTGCCGAAGAACGGCTTGGGCGACATGGAGAGCATCATGGTTCCATTGCGCGACGGACTTCTCGATGCCGGTGCCGTATTCCATACCGATTACCGGGCGACAGCAGTCATCCTCTCGGAGGCAGCGGTGGTGCGCGGCGTGCGCTTCTCTGTAGCGAAGGGGACTTCGACGGTCGATGTAGGCGCCCGCCGCGTCGTTGTGGCTGCGGGCGGTTTCTCGAGCAGCCAGCCGCTCGTTCACAGCTACCTGCCCGACCAAGAGCGCATCGCCTGCTATACGACCGCATCGATGGGCGAGGGCCAAATGCTGTGCGAGGCCGTCGGCGGTCAGCTCGAAGGCATGGACGTAGCGGCTCCGCTCACGAGCGATATCCCCCAAGCTGCGGCATGGGGGCTGTTCGGGCCGACGCTCATCGTCGATGCGCTTGGCAATCGGTTCGCACGCGAGGACAGTATCGATGCGGCGGCGAACGCCTGCGCGGCCGACGAACGCGGCTATTGGTGGACGATCTTCGACGAGGAGCTGGTAAACGGCGGCCAGTCGCGCAGCTTGGCGCAGGTGACGAGCGGGAACTCCCGGCGGGTTGTCGGACCCTGCAACGATCTTGCCGCGCTCGCCGCGCAGGCGGGCATTCCGTCCGAAACGCTGGAGGGCACGTTCGCTCGCTTCGATGCCGCCATCGAAGCCGGCAAAGATGAGGATTTTGGGCGCACGTCCTTCCTGCAGAAGCTCAACCCGCCGTACTACGCCATCAAGCAGATGCCCGTTCGCTACAAGACGCGCGGCGGAGTGCGAACCGATGAAGACGGGCGTGTGCTCGGATCGCTCGATGCGGCGATTTCGGGCATCTATTGCTGCGGCGCATCGGCGGCTATCGGCATGGCGGGTATCGCGGCGAGCGGCGCATCGGGCATGCTGGTGGGCGAAGCGGTGGCTGCCTCGCTTGAAGGCGACGACGCCTAGGGGCCAGGGCGGTCGGGAGGGCGGCGGATCCGAGCGGCTGCTCGCTTCGCTCGCAGGATTGCGGACCCGCCGCCCTCGCTCTGCGGCGTTGCCGTGAGGTTGCCGACCTGCAAGAAGGCGGCAACCGGTTCTTGATGACCTCATGACACAATGACAGCACGTACTCGCCAAAGCGGCGCCGATTGCGCATGGGCGCCAGCGTCGCTATGGACAAGGAAGTGGAGGTCAGCATGGCTGAGGACAACACAGGACTTACAAGCGCTGCGAAGCGGACGGTATCGCGACGGTCGTTTTTGACGGGAGCATGCGCGGCAGGCGCGCTTGCGGCTGTCGGCGGATTGACGGCGTGTGCAGGCACGCCCCAGAATGACGGGCAGGGGACCGAGGGCGGATCCGGCAGCGGCACGAACGGCGACGGGGCGGCAGGCAATGCGGCTCCCAGCTCGATCGACAAGACCTACGATACCGATCTGCTTATCGTCGGCGCCGGCGGCAGCGGTCTTGCGTGCGCGGTGCAGGCGGCGCTTAACAACATGAACTTCATCGTGGTGGATCGAAACAGCCAGGTAGGCGGTAATGCGAGCTTTGTCGAAGGCATGTTCGCCGTCAACTCCTCGCTTCAGCGCGAGCAGGGGATCGATATCAAGCCCGCCGACGTCATCGAGGCCGAGCTGACGCGCGGCCAGCATCGCCAGAACGGCGATTACTGGCTTGATCTGGTAAACAATTCGGCTGACAACATCTCTTGGTGTCAAGAGCAGGGCGTGCAGTATTCGGGTACGGTGGACGACTACTACGGTGGCCTGTTCCCGACGTTCCATTGGTTCAAAGAAGGCAAGGCGGCGGTCGGCTACGTCGAGCCCATGAAGAACCGTCTGGACGAGCTTGGCGTCGAGCTGCACCTCAATACGACGGTGAACGGTCTGATCATGCAGGATAAGAAGGTTGCCGGGGCCTATGCTGACGGCGACGAAGGCACAGTGCAGTACAACGCGAAGGCGGTCGTGTTCGCGACGGGCGGGTTCGGCGGCAACGCCGAGGTCATCGCCGAGCAGGGTTGGGACACCGATGGTGTTCATATCGTTGGATCGCCGAATGCCGCTGGCGACGGCTACCGCCTTGCCATGGACAATGGCGGGAAGAACATGATGGCGGGCTCGGCCCAATCCATCCTGTACGCCATCCAGGCCTTCCCGGCCATCGACTTCCACGACGCGGCCGAGAACCCCATCAACGGGTATTTCGGCATAGCTGCGGGCGGTCCGGTGCTGTGGGTGAACGAGGCGTGCGAGCGCTACAGTCGCGAGAACCTCACGGCCGACAACCTGGTGCTCCAGTGCATTCCCGGCAAGGACAACAAGGCCAACTACGTATTGTTCGACCAGGCCATCTTCGATCAATTCTTCGGCAAAGACGATGACGCCAAGAAGATGTTCCAGGACGGTTTGGCCAGCAACGACGGTAACAGCCTGTTCCAAGCCGATACGGTTGAGGACCTGGCTGGCAAATTCGATCTCGACGCCGATGCGCTCAAGGCGACGGTCGATCATTACAACGAGCTGTGCAAGGCAGGAGCCGACACCGATTTCGGCAAAGCGGCCGACCTCATGGTGCCCGTCGAAACCGCGCCGCTCTATATGGCGAAGCTTTCGTACAGCTACTTCTTCTCCGTCGGGGGTATTGCCACCGACAAGAAGCGCCGCGTGCTCGACGGCGATATGAACCCTATCGAAGGCCTCTATGCCATCGGCAACGACGGCAACATGCTCTACCGCAACGTGTACACCATCAACATGCCGGGCACTGCGTTCGGGAACCAGGTGAATTCGGGCCGCGAGGCCGCGAACGCCGCCATGGAGTACGTGCAGGGCTAATCCGATCGGGCGAGGGAGGGGGTCCTGAAAGGGCTCCGAAAGACCGCTCGCTGCGCTCGCAGGATCTTTCGGAGCCCTTTCAGGACCCCCTCCTCCGGTTGCATGCCAGCAGAACTGCGGGCGCGCGGCCGGACCTCGGACGGCTGGGAGCCCTTGGGGGAACCGCTCGCTGCGCTCGCGGTTTCGGGGGGCTTTCGAAATACCTCTGCTGATGTATGGCGCTTGCGGTGTCGGGCGCGTACCATGACGGCATGGACAACTTTCTTGTGAACAATCGTGCGATGACTCCGAAAGATTGGGGAGTCGACGCCGCCGTGGCCGTGATGGCGTTTCTCATTGGGTGCGGCCAGCTCATGCTGGCGGCGTCTTCCATTGTGATTCCCGACTTGGCCATGCGGCAATATTTGGGCATCGTGAATGTCGTGCCCAGCGCTTCGGTGTTCGTGGCGCTTGCCCTCACCACGTTGCCGCTTGCGGTGCGCCGCCGGTTTCCGTGGCCGGTGTTCCTGTTCACCTTCGTCGCCTTCATCGGGTTGCAGAATGCGTTCAGCGGTTTCTCGCTTTCCATCATCGGCCCGGTCGTAGCCGTCTACACCATCGCCTGCGAACTCAGCCGCGTTGAGGCGGCAATTGCCGTCGCCCTCGCCGTGCTCGGCCTCGTGTTCTCTGAAGCGCCTTCGCGCACGGCGAGCCTTGCGTTCTTCACGCGCGCGACCAACATCGCGCTCGTCGCGGCTGCAGCGTTGGGCGGATATGCGTATCGCACGCACCGCGCCTACGTGGAGGCGGTGGAGCAGCGCGCCGAAGAGGCCGAACGCGCAGGCGCACAGGAAGCGGCTCGTCGGGTCGAAGAGGAGCGTGTGCGCATAGCCCGGGAGGTGCACGACATCACGGCGCATTCCCTTTCCGCGGTCAGCGTCCAGGCCGCAGCAGCCGAGCGCCTGGTCGATCGCGACCCTGCGGCGGCGAAGGAGGCTATAGCCGCGGTGCGTGCAACCGCGAAGGGCGCGCTCGACGACATCCGCAGCATGATCGGCGTGCTGCGGCATGGCGATGCGGCCGCCGACATGGCTCCAACGGTGGGCACGGACCGTCTTGATGATCTGGTTGTCTATCTGGGCAAGGCGGGTATCGTTGCGTCCCTCGACGATGCCGGGTATGATCGCAGCCGCGTGCCCGCCCACGTGGATGTGGCCCTTTTCGGCATTGCGCGCGAGGCGGCCACCAATATCGTGCGCCATGCGCATGCCAAAACTGCTGTGCTGTCTCTTGCGCTCGAAGGAGGCCGCGCACGGCTCGTCGTCGAGGACGACGGACGTGGATTCGACGTGGCGGATTCGGAGCATGGACATGGGATCGAGGGCATGCGCGAACGCGCGCGACTGCTTGGCGGCACGCTCGAGGCAGATGCGCGTCCAGCCGGCGGATTCCGCGTGACGGCGGTGCTGCCGACGGGCGCCGGAACGGAAGGACGCGAGGCATGAGAGACGAGCGGACAGCTGCGATGGCTTCTGGAAATGGACGGATCGGCCCCGATTCGCCGCGGGACGTTCCGCTGCGCGTGCTCGTAGCCGACGATCAAGACTTGGTGCGCAGCGGATTCCGGCTCATTCTTTTGTCCTATGACGGCATCGAGGTGGTGGGTGAGGCGCGCGACGGCGAGCAGGCGGTCGAGCTGGCGCGACGTTTGCGTCCTGACGTGGTGCTCATGGATATTCGCATGCCGCACATGGATGGGATCGAAGCCACGCGCACCATCAGAAACGATACTGCGCTGGACGAGGTGCACGTGCTCATTCTCACCACGTTCGACCTGGATGAATACGTGTATGATGCGCTTGCGGCCGGGGCGAGTGGTTTCCTGCTCAAGGACGCCGATCCCGACGAGATCGCTTCGGCTGTGCGTGTCGTTTCCCAGGGCGACGCGCTCATTGCGCCTTCCATCACTCGGCGGCTTGTCGAAGCGTTCGTCGCATCGCGTCCCGCGAGCGCGGGAGCCGCTGGCAGAACCGCCGCTCTGCGTGCGCTGACCGATCGCGAGCGCGAGATACTTGTGTACGTGGCCCGGGGCCTGTCGAACGACGAGATAGGCGCGCGCCTCTTCATTTCGCCTGCCACGGTGAAGACCCACCTTGCACGCATCATGGCCAAGCTCGATGCGCATGACCGCGCTCAGCTTGTCGTGGCCGCCTACGAGGGAGGGCTCGTCAAGCCCGGACCGACCCTGCCGTAATGGTCACGACCAGTTGTGGCGAAAATTTGACGATTCGTTTAAACCTTAGTCAAAGCGACTGAGGTTTTCTGCAAATTCTCTTGAAATCCGAATCAAGGGTGTTATGATAACGCAGTGTTTAGCACTCGTTACCGCGGAGTGCTAGCAGTCGCCACAACCGAGTGGTTAAATAGGGTATCAACGCGGCAACCGGCTTCGTGGATGAGACGGACGAAAGGAAGGCAACGTTATGAACTTGAAACCATTGGGTGATCGCGTCATCATCAAGCAGGACGAGGCGGAAGAGAAGACCGCTTCCGGCTTGTATCTCGCCTCCGAGGCGAAGGAAAAGCCCCAGACGGGCGTTGTGCTGGCTGTGGGAGAAGGCAAGCTCGATAAGGAGGGCACGCTGGTTCCCGTTCCGGTGAAGGTGGGCGACAAGGTCATCTACGGCAAGTACGGCGGCACGGAAATCCATGTCGACGGCGAAGACGTGCTCATCGTGCGCGCAGACGACTTGTACGCGGTGTTCGAGTAAGTCTCATTCCTTGTTGATCCAACGGGTACATTCATCGAAAGGAAGCACATATCATGGCTAAAGATATCAAGTTCGAGGCAGATGCCCGCAGTGCGCTTGCCGCAGGCGTGAGCAAGCTGTCGGATGCCGTCAAGGTGACGCTTGGCCCCAAGGGCCGCTACGTCGCTCTCGAGAAGTCCTACGGCGCCCCCACCATCACCAACGATGGCGTGACCGTGGCCAAGGAAGTGGAGTTGGAGGATCCCGTCGAGAACATGGGCGCCCAGCTCGTGCGCGAGGTGGCTGTGAAGACGAACGACGTGGCCGGCGACGGCACCACCACCGCCACGCTGCTGGCCGACGTCATCGTGTCCGAGGGCCTGCGCAACGTGACCGCCGGCGCCGATGCGCTCGGCATCCGCCGCGGCATCCAGAAGGCCACCGACGCCATCGTCGACGCCATCAAGGCCGATGCAACGCCCGTCTCCACGAAGGAGCAGATCGCGAATGTCGGCACCATCTCCGCCGGCGACGCTGAGATCGGCGAGAAGATTGCCGAGGCCATGGACGCCGTGGGCAACGACGGCGCTATCTCCGTGGAGGAGAACGCCGCTTCGTTCGACCTGGAGCTCGACATCGTCGAGGGCATGCAGTACGACCGCGGGTACATCTCGCCGTACATGGCCACCGATATGGAGAAGATGGAGGCCGTGCTGACGGATCCCTTCATTCTGCTCACGGACCAGAAGATCACCAACATTCAGGACATGGTCGGACTGCTTGAGGAAATCATGCGTTCCGGTCGTCCGCTGTTCATCGTCGCCGAGGACGTCGAGGGCGAGGCTCTTGCCACCATCCTGCTGAACAAGCTGCGCGGCACCTTCAACTGCGTCGCCATCAAGGCTCCCGGCTTCGGCGACCGCCGCAAGCGCATCCTCGAGGACATTGCCGCTGTCACGGGCGCGCAGGTCATCGACAAGGACTTCGGCATGACCATGGCGGACGCCCGCATCGACATGCTCGGCCATGCTAAGACGGTCAAGGTCACCAAAGACGCCGCTCTCATCGTTGACGGCGCTGGCGAGAAGTCGGCCATCGAGGATCGCATCAATCAGATCAAGGCCGAGCTCGAGCGCGTCGATTCCGATTTCGATCGCGAGAAGCTGCAGGAGCGTCTGGCGAAGTTGTCCGGCGGCGTGGCGGTGCTCAAGGTGGGTGCAGCAACCGAGTCCGAGCTCAAGGAGAAGAAGTCCCGCATCGAGGATGCTCTGCAGGCAACCCGTGCAGCTGTCGAGGAGGGCATCGTCGCCGGCGGCGGCGTGGCGCTCGTAGACGCGTTGCCCGCTCTCGACAAGCTGGACACGACCGACAAGGACGAGGAAGTCGGCGTGAACATCATCCGCAAGGCGCTCGAAGCTCCGATGCGCGCTATCGCCCAGAACGCGGGCTTCGAGGGCAGCGTCGTTGTCGAGCACGTCAAGGGCATGGGCAAGGGCGAAGGCCTGAACTGCGCCAACGGCGAGTACGGCGACATGATCCAGATGGGCGTGAACGACCCGGTGAAGGTGACCCGCACCGCGCTGCAGTCCGCAGCTTCCGTTGCAGCCCTCATCCTCATCACCGAGGCCACCATCAACGACATCCCGAAGGATCCGGATCCGGCGGCCATGGCCGCGGCTGCTGCCGGCGGTATGGGCGGCATGATGTAATCTGGGTTCCGCCGGCTTTCAGCCGGCGGAACAGCCCAGCGCCCTTTGCGGGCGCTTCGGTTCGCGTGTTGGACCGAAACCACCTCAAACTTGGAAACGCAGGGCGGTCCCGTCGGGGCCGCCCCGTTTTGTGCGTCGGGCGCGGCATGCTCCCCGGACGAGCGTTCCGGGCATGTGCGGTCCCGGCAACCACGTGATCGGCGCTTTCGGAAAATAGTGACCGTTCGGCTACGCCGAAGCCGCGACAGGATCCTTCGACTACAATAGCAGGGCTATGGAAGAATTCGCACATATCGCTGGGCATGTCCTCGAGCATTCGGTCGCCGACACGCTCTACATCATCCCGTTCCTCTTCGTCACCTACCTCGTTATGGAGTGGCTTGAACACAAGACGAGCGGCAGGACCGAGGCGGCCGTGCAGCGCGCGGGCGCGGCGGGGCCCGCGGTAGGCGCTCTTGTGGGCGTCGTGCCGCAATGCGGCTTCTCGGCTGCGGCGGCAACGCTGTGGGCGGGACGCGTGATCACGCTCGGCACACTGTTCGCGGTCTTTTTGTCTACGTCCGATGAGATGCTGCCTATCTTCATCGCCGAGCAGGTGCCGGTGGTCGTCATCCTGAAGATCCTCGCTGCGAAGATCGTCATCGGCATGGTGATGGGCTTTTTGGTTGATGCGGGCATGCGCATCGCACGTCGCATCGATTCGCCTCTGCACATTCACGAGCTATGCGAGCGCGACCACTGCCACTGCCATGATGGCGAAGGCGGCATCCTAAAAAGCGCCATCAAGCACACCTTGCAGGTCACCCTGTTCGTCTTCCTCATCACCCTTGTCCTGAACGGCGTCTTGGAAGTGGTGGGCGAGGACGTGCTGGGAGAGTTTCTGAGCGCGAACCCGGCGCTTTCGGTTTTCGGGGCGGCACTTGTGGGCCTCGTGCCTAACTGCGCCGCCAGCATCGTTGTCGCGCAGCTCTATGTGAGCGGCGTGCTCGGTTCAGGCGCGATGCTCGCCGGCCTGCTTGTGAGCGCAGGCGTGGGCTTGCTTGTGCTCGTGCGCACGAACCGCCACTGGAAGCAGAATGTCGCCATCATCGCAGTGCTGTACGTCACCGGTGTCGTATGGGGCTTCATAGCGAATGCGCTCGGAGTTGTATTCTAGCCGTCCGAGCCTCCCGGCGACGATGCGCATGCAGGACGCGGGAGCTGCCAGGGAGCCTCGCAGCAGCGTTTCAGCGCGGGCCTCCCATACGGTTTCCAGCATGAAGCGCGCGGCTGCGCCGGGTATGTCGAAAGGGATGGGAACGACTTCGCCGGAGCGGGCATGCCGTGCGAGCTGCGTTGCTCAGCCGGGCTCGCAAAAGGGCTGTCCGCGAGCGTGCGATTTGCGGTAGCATAAGCGAACAACGTCGAGAGGAGATTACATGGCCACGCTTGAAGCCGGCATGACGCGCGATGAGGCGTTTGCGTTGTTGCAGGAGCATAACAAGGATCCGTTCCACATTGAGCATGCGGAGACGGTGGAGCAGACCATGCGGTACTTCGCGCGCGAGTACGATCCGGACAATGAGGAGTTCTGGGGCATCGTGGGCCTGCTGCACGACCTGGATTGGGAGGAGCACGACGACGAACCCGAGCTGCACACCGTCTATGCGGCCAAGGACATCGAAGCAGCAGGCGGCACGTCCGAGCTTATCCGCGCCATTCAGAGCCACACGTCGGACTTCAACACCGAGCTTCCCAAGCCGGAACTCCAGATGGAGAAGATCCTGTTTGCCACCGAGGAGCTGACGGGCCTCATCGGCGCGGCCATCGTCATGCGCCCGAGCAAGAGCGTCATGGACTTCGAGGTGAAGTCACTCAAGAAGAAGTTCAAGGACAAGCGCTTCGCCGCCGGCGTGAGCCGCGACGTCATCCGTTCCGGAGCCGAGATGCTCGGTTGGGAGCTGGACGAACTGTTCGCCCGTACCATCGAGGCCATGCAGTCCTTCGCTCCCGACAAGGATACGTTCGTCCCAATCGAAGGGTAGGCAAGCCTCTGCGAGCGCTTCCCGCTCTCGATGCCCATGGGCCAAGTGCCCTACGACTCGTCGAGCTCTTTCAGCTTGCGCCGCATAGTGCCGTTCGCTCGGCTCACCCACAGGTAGGCCGCAAGGGCGATGATGGCTACGCCGGCCATGGCGGTGAACAGGCCGTCGTAGCCCCAGAGCGGCTGGATGATGCCGAGCAGAAACGGTCCGGCCCCTACGCCGATGTCGAGCAGCGCGTAGAAGGTCGAGTTTGCCAGACTCAGCCGATCGTCAGGCGCGATGCGCACCGCCAATGCGAGGCCGCTTGCCTGCACGGTTCCCACACCGAAGCCCAGCAACGCGGCGGCGATGAGCATCGCGGCGGGTCGGTAGACGGTCGCAAGCAGTGCCATGCCGCATATGAACGCGATGAACGCGGGCACCATGACCACGCGGTCTCCCTTCCGGTCGAACAGCTTGCCTGTGAAGGGGCGGGTGACGAACGTTGCGATGGCGTACACGACGAAAAAGAAGCTCGCAGGAGTCTCCAACCCACGTTCGGCGGCGAAGGGCGTAAGGAACGCGAGCAGGCTCGAATAGCAGAAGAAGAGCAGCGCACAGACGGCACTGATGGGAATAATGCTCCGCTCGAGATAATTGGACAGACGGGGCTGCGGAACACGGAATCCGCCTGCACGTTCGTCGCGCTCCTCCTCAGCGATCTCGCGTGCCTTCTGCTCCACGCTTTCATGCGTGGAGCCTGCGGCGGCTTCTATGCGCTCGTCGCGCAGCTCGGGAACCTTCAGCTGCGTTGCGGCAAGCAGACCCAAAGCAGCGGCGATGGCTGCCACCACGAACAGCGTTTCCGCGCCGGCAGTCTGCGTCAGGTACATTCCCAGAAAGGGGCCGACAGCCGCTCCGAGCGTGACGGACAACATATAGTAGCCCACGCCTTCGCCCTTGCGATCGTCGGGCACAAGGGCCGTTACGATGGTGCCGATTGACGTCGAGCAGGCACCGAAGGCGAAGCCGTGCAGGAAGCGCAGCACGAACAGCATGCCGAAGTCCATGCCAGCCAAATACAGCGCCGAGAATGCCACCTCGAGCGCCGCTCCGATCACGAGCATCCGCTTGCGGCCGATACGATCCAGAATGCGTCCGGTTGCGATGCGCGCAATCAGCGTGCCGATGATGAAGATGCTCGCAGCCAGGCCTGCCAACGAAGCCGGTGCGTCGTAGAGGCGCATGGCGTAGTTTGCGACGACCACCATGAGCCCATAGTAGTTCACCATGAGCAGAAAATTCACTCCTGTGCCCAGGACAAAGTCCTTCGTCCAAAGCTTTGCGTGCGAAGAGGCCATATTAGCTGAGCGGCTTCTTGTCCGGCGTGTCCTTTGCGATGAGCACTGCCACCGGAGACCCCTGCACCACGGCGTAGCTCACGCTGCCCAGATATCCTTTAACGCCTCCCTGTCCCCTGCTGCCCATGATAATGAGGTCACAGCCTTCATCCTGGGCGCATTTGAGGATGAGGTCAGCGGGCGAGGTTCCTTTCAGCAGCTTGGCATGCGCGTTGTTCGGCACTTCGTCTGCGGTGCGCTGCAGATCATGCAGGATGCGGTCGGCTTCGTCGAAAAGCGCAGCTTCAGCACCGGTGCCCATGCCATACAGCTTGAGCACATGGACGAGCACAAGTTCGACACGTTCGTCTTGCGCCGCAATGGCGCGCGCGAGGTCAATGGCCTTGGCTGAAGGGGCTGATCCGTCGTAGGCGACCAGTATCTTGGAGCACCACATGAGAGCTGTCACGCCTTTCATCGAGGGGGTGCGCATGAGGAAACCCCTTCATTATACGCTTCCTGTTCTGCTTCAAGATTTCACCACGATGCCTTCATTCTGACGGGTTGCCTTCACCCTGCCTCGTTCGCCCTCCTGGACGCCCCGCGTCCCCGATCCGCGATTCTGTTGGCATTATGCACCGTTTGCATCTCCGAATATAATCATTGACCCGCTCCGCACGCCCGGCTAAAATGGGTACTCGCGCATGCAGCGGACGTGGGCCGTTAGCTCAGTTGGTAGAGCAGGGGACTTTTAATCCCAAGGTCGCGGGTTCGATTCCCTCACGGCCCACCATTTTCTTCTCCCTGCACGTTTCGCGGTTCGATTCCACTGGGCCATCGTCCAACGGCAGGACTCTGGTTTTTGGTACCAGCTATCCAGGTTCGAATCCTGGTGGCCCAGCCATCGTAGTCTCATGCGAGCTTTCGCCGAAATTCGTATGTCGATTGATTGGCCCCGCTATCGCAAACGGGGGGGGGCAACATCCTCTGCAACCTCCTCAATCCCATGTTCTCGCATCGCTGCTTCCGATCTGAGGATACCGCGGTTTCTGAAATCCTCCCTTGACCATGCGCCCAAAACACGTATCATTGATGCAATCGTTCGCAAGACTGCCGCGCGCCGCTAGTTCGAGCGTTGCGGATACGTCGAAGCCGACAAGGCGGCTGCGCAGTGCGCAAATACCTGGCGGTCCCGTTTCTGCGACGAGGACTGCGCGGCACAGACCGCAGGCCTGGCATGCAGGCATGTTCCGAACCAGCAGGTTTGTTGGTATCGTGCGCTCGTATTTTCTCTTGCACATCTTGTCAATAATTTGGTATCATTTGCAGCTGCTGCTTAACGACCATTTGCTTGAAGGAGCACTTTTGACCAAAGAAGATGTCATCGAGCTCGAGGGAACGGTCCTCGAGGCGTTGCCAAACGCTATGTTTAGGGTGGAACTCGAAAACGGGCACAAGATATTGGCCCACATTTCCGGCAAGATGCGCATGCACTACATCAAGATCCTGCCGGGTGACAAAGTGACGGTCGAGCTTTCCGTCTACGATCTCAATCGAGGTCGCATCACCTATCGGTTCAAATAGGGCGGTATCTGCGCGGCGCGTGGATGCGGTGTGCAGATTCTGTGATGAGAAGGACGATCGTCGAAAGGTTTCGACGGGTGTCGGAGCGTAGTGTGTCGGCAGGGGTGCAGGTCGGTCGGGCATGGGGTTGGGCAAACAGTGAGGAAAATCATCGTCTGCGGCTGGACGTGACAGATAGATATAAGAACGCATAACCGAAAGGAAGCAATTATGAAGGTACGCCCTTCGGTCAAGAAAATGTGCGACAAGTGCAAAATCATCCGACGCCATGGCAAGGTGCTCGTCATTTGCGAGAACCCGCGCCATAAGCAGCGTCAGGGCTAGGAAGAAAGAGGAGAATAACCTATGGCACGTCTTGTTGGTGTCGACCTTCCTCGCGACAAGCGCATTGAAGTCGGCTTGACCTACATCTACGGCATTGGCCTGACCACCTCCAAGAAGATTCTCGCCGAGACCGGCGTCGATCCTGACGTCCGCGTCAAGGACCTCACGGAGGATGATCTCACGAAGCTGCGCGACTACATCCAGGCGAACATCAAGGTGGAGGGCGACCTGCACCGCGAGGTTTCTCAGAACGTCAAGCGCCTCATGGAGATCGGTTGCTACCGAGGGCTGCGTCATCGTCGCGGTCTGCCTGTTCGCGGTCAGCGCACGCACACGAACGCGCGCACGCGCAAGGGTCCTCGTAAGCAAATCGGCGGAAAGAAGAAGTGAGGTAGCGAGAAGTGGCAGCTAAGAAAAACGTGCGCACCCGCATCAAGCGCTCCGAGCGCAAGAATATCGCCGTGGGTGCCGCGCACATCAAGTCTACGTTCAACAACACCATCGTGAGCATCACCGATCCTCAGGGCAATGTGATCTCATGGCAGTCCGCTGGCACGGTTGGCTTCAAGGGCTCCCGCAAGTCCACGCCGTTTGCGGCGCAGATGGCCGCCGAGGCCGCTGCGAAGACGGCGATGGAGCACGGCCTGAAGAAGGTCGCCGTGTTCGTCAAGGGCCCGGGTTCGGGCCGCGAGACGGCCATACGCTCGCTTCAGGCCGCTGGCCTGGAAGTCTCCAGCATTCAGGATTGCACACCCATCCCGCACAACGGTTGCCGTCCCCGCAAGCGTCGTCGCGTGTAGTTTGAAAGGATCGATTAACTATGGCAATCAATAGAACTCCGGTTCTAAAGCGCTGCCGTCAGCTTGGCCTGGATCCGGTGGTGCTGGGTTACAGCAGCAGCAAGACCTCCATCCGCGAGCCCAAGCGCCGTCGCAAGGAAAGCGAATACGGCATGCAGCTTCGCGAGAAGCAGAAGGTCAAGTTCATCTACGGGGTGCTCGAGAAGCAGTTCCGCGGATACTACAAGAAGGCCAAGTCCATGCCGGGCGTCACGGGCGAGAACCTTATGCGCATCCTGGAGTCCCGTATCGACAACGTTATCTTCCGCCTCGGGTTCGCCCGCACGCGCAAGGAGGCTCGTCAGATCGTGACCCACGGCCACATTACCGTGAATGGCAAGCGCGTCGACATCCCGTCGTTGCGCGTGAAGGCCGGCGACGTCGTGGCCGTCGCTCCCAAGTCGAAGGACCTGCTGGTCATCAAGAGCGCACTCGTGTCGAATGCGCGCTTCCAGGTGCCGGCATGGCTCGAAGTTGATATCGAGAAGCTGCAGGGCAGCGTGTTGGCTCTCCCGCAACGCGATCAAATCGATCTGGACATTCGCGAACAGCTCATCGTCGAACTCTACTCGAAGTAATCGCGGCGTAGTAAGGAGGCTTATACAGCATGACAGAGTTCATGAGGCCTACAGTAACAACGGAAGAAGTTAACGAGACCGTAGCGCGTTTCATCGTGGAACCGCTGGAGCGCGGCTATGGCTATACGCTGGGAAACTGCATGCGCCGTGTGCTGCTCTCGTCGCTGGACGGCGCGAAAGCGACCGCGATCCAGATCGATGGCGTGCAGCATGAGTTCACGACCGCCGAAGGCGTTATCGAGGATATCACCGATATCGTCCTGAACGTCAAGGGGCTCGTGTTCTCCGCGCTCAACGACGATATCGAAGAGGCTACGGCGCATGTGTCGGCGGAAGGACCCTGCACGGTGACGGGCGCCGATCTCGACATCCCGACCGAATTCACGCTTGTCAACCCGGAGCATGTTATCGCTACGGTTGCCGATGGCGGTCAGCTGGACATGACGATCCGCATCGGCGTGGGCCGCGGCTATGTGTCGGCCGAGCGCAACAAGCGCACCGAGGACCCCATCGGCATCATCCATGTCGACTCGCTGTTCTCGCCGGTGCGCCGTTGCACGCTCAATGTCACGGATACCCGCGTCGGCCAGCGCACGGACTACGACAAGCTGGTGCTGGAAGTGGAGACGGATGGCAGCATCCTGCCTTCCGAGGCCGTGTGCCGCGCTTCCAATATCATCAACCAGTATATGGGCGCCTTCCTGAGCCTGTCCGACGTCATCGACGAAGAAGAGGGCGAGGTTCCCTCCATCTTCGCGCCGGAGGGGCAGGAGTCCAACGCAGAGCTCGATAAGCAGATCGAGGATCTGGACTTGTCGGTGCGCTCGTACAACTGCCTGAAGCGCGCCGGAATCCATTCCGTCCGACAGCTCGTCGAGTTCTCCGAGAACGATCTGCTGAACATCAGGAACTTTGGTGCGAAGTCCATCGAGGAAGTGAAGGACAAACTCATTTCCATGGACCTCAATTTGAAGCTATAGGAGACACGAGATCATGAGACACAACTACAAGGGCCGCAAGCTGGGCACTGACTTCAGCCACACCAAGGCCATGAAGAAGAGCTTGGTGAACGCCCTGTTCCTGAACGACCGCATCAAGACGGTCGAGTCGCGCGCCAAGGAGATCCGTCCTGACGTCGACAAGATCATCACGTGGGCGAAGAAGGGCGACCTGCATTCCCGTCGTCTTGCCATCGCGGCAACCGGCGATAAGGAAATCGTGCGCGAGATCTTCGAGAAGGTTGCGCAGGGCATGTTCGCCGATCGCCAGGGCGGCTATACCCGCATTATGAAGCTGGGCAACCGCAAGGGCGACAACGCCCCCATGGTTATCATGGAGCTGGTGACCGAGCCCGTAGCCAAGAAGGCCAAGGATGAGGAGAAGCCTGCTGCCAAGAAGGCAGCGAAGAAGGCCACTCCGAAGAAGGTCGAGGCTGCGGACGAGACGCCGGCTGAGGAGAAGGCTGCCGAGGCCGAGGAGCCGAAGGTCGAAGCCGAGGAAGCTCGGGAGGCAGAGGCTCAGGTTGAGGAGGCCGACAAGGCCGAGGAAGCCGCTGCTGAGGATGCCGAAGCCGCCAAGGCGGAGGAGAAGGACAAGGCCGAATAGTCCGTTCTTCGCTCAGTCTGCAACGATGCATCGAGCGGGCTGCAACAAAAGCCCTAGGTGAAAGAGCCGAAGCCCAGCCGGGTTTCGGCTCTTCTGCTGCGAGGGCTTGCGCGCCTTTTCTTTCGCGCCCATTCCCGCAAGCAGCAGTTGTGCGCATGCAGGTGAGCATATGCGTTCCAGATGGTATGCGCGCCTGTTCCAGCCGTGAGAAGGCGCATGGGAAGATGCGACTCCGTCCAGGTCTTTTCAAGAGGCGATGTGCGAATTTAGTGGCACGTCTCACAATCGTAGATGTCTGCATGGTGGCAGTTCTGGCATGCTTGAGGCGCTCTCTCCAGAACGTCGGTGGATTCATGTGCGCTATGGCAGTCGGTGCAGCCAATCTTCGAGTGCCCTTTGTTCTCCGGCAATGCATGGGGGTTCATCGTTGTTTGGTTGCTGTCGACGAGGGCGATGCTGTCACGTGTCCTATCGGCGAGGTCGGCCTTGTCGTGGCAGCCCGTGCAGGCGTCGTTCTCAACTGCGGTGTGCATGAGCTCTGCGGTGGGCTTGGCATTCCGGATGCCTGTATGGACGGTTGTCAGCTCCGGGGCGTCATCATGGCAGTTCACGCAGTTCGATGGCGCATCGGAAAAATCCGTGCAAGCAGAGGCGGCTGCTGTTTTCGCCTCGAGGGAATGGCACGGTGCGCACTCGAGCTCCGGTTTCCAAGTAAAATCTTCTTGCAGGGAGACCTGTTCGACCGCCACGATTCCGGGCATCAACGCTTTGTCCGCAGATGTCGATTGACAGCCGATTAAAACAGTTGCAACGAGCAGGCAGAATACGAAACCCGCCATGACGGGCGCTTCCGGTTTCCTCCCTGCGTTTCTCCGCATTTCGATTATCCTTGTTTCGCGAAGAGATCCTTGAGGTCCTTCATGGTTCCGGCATTAAATCCCTCGCTGAAGGAACTGGGAACCACGATGAGATTGTTGCCGCCGCCCTCTTTCACGCTTTCGTTCACCATGCTTGCCATACGTATCTGGAGCGCGATCTCATCCTGGCGATAGAGCTCTGCCGCCTCCACGTACAGCTCTGCGATTTGGTTTTCGATCTCCGCGAGGATCACGCGCGCATTGCTTTCCTGTTGAGCCTGCGCCTCCCGCGACATCGCATCCTGCAGATTCTCGGGAATGAGGATGTTGCGGATTTCGACGGATAGGATCGAGATGCCCCAATCACTCGTTTTCGCGCTCAGCGTTTCCCGCAGTTCGGAATCGAGCTGCGAACGTCGCGTCGAAATATCGGCAAGGTTGATTCTGCCAATGGCATCGCGCAACGCCGTTTGCGCCGACCATGAAACGGCGTTGGGGTAGTTGTCCACTTCGCACCATGCCTTTTGAGGGTTCACTACCATCCAGAAAAGAACGGCATCGATATCGGTTGGCACGAGATCGGCGGTAAGCGCCTCTTCCGCAGAGAACGGCGTTACGATGATACGCTGGTCAACGCGCAGTGCGGCCGATTCAAGGAAAGGGATGGTGAAGAAGATGCCCGGTCCTTTCACTCGATTGAAGCGTCCCAGGCGCAGCACGACTACTTTCTCCCATTGTTGCGTGACGTGCACCGTCAATAAGGCGGTAACCAGATAAGCGAGGGCGATGAGCACCAACCCGAAGTGCCAGCCGTTATACAACACGAGGCCTAAGGGAAGAGCGGAGACGATGAACGTGAAAATCTCGAAAAGCCAAACGCCCATACGGGAAGAAAGGGGTTTCTTGGAGCGCACGGCGACGGGCAATCTGCTCTTTCGCTTTGCGTTCTTCCTCTTCTTACCCGACACGCTGCGCCCTTTCCCCCATAGGAGCGTTCTTTGAATTCGAGTCGATCGTAATGCAGACGCCCAGGCAATCCGCCACGATTCGCACGACCTCTTCGGCGGTCATGCCCAGCTGGAGAAGCTTGGAGACGTATTCGGACGTTATCATATGCGGCTCGCCCTCGAATGCGATAAAGCGCGAATCGTCGAGGTCGGCGACATGGGATCCCCGACCGGCCTGCACTTCGATAAGCCCGCTGCCTTCCAGCTCGTGATAGACCTTGTTCACGGTGTGGTAGTTGATGTCCAGCTGAACGGCCAGCTCTCGTACGGTCGGAAGCTGATCGCCCGGTTTGTACGTGCCCGATGCGATGAGATATGCGAGGCGTTGCTTCAGCTGCACCCAGATTGGGATATCGCTCTTCTTGTCGATCGAAAAGGAGTCGAACGGGTTCATGGACAACCCTCTCTTTTGCCTGTTGATGATATAGTATTCTATTGCTTGCGAACAATCAACAGCCGCCCCCGGCTGCCATCCTGAGCGAAATCGAAGGATCTTTACAAGAAGCGCATGTACGACACTCGATTGGAGGAGTGGGAGTGGATCGTATGAAGCCGGCGCGTTCGGTCACGCGGCGTTCCGCATTGGCGGCGTGCGTCGCAGCGGCGTCAACAGCAGCGCTTTCCTCCTGCGTTCCCTCCGGCTCGGCCGCTTCCTCCGAGGCTCCCAAGAAGGGGCTTGCCCAATACGGTTTCTGGATGGATTCAAGGGTCTGTGCCGGATGCGCTTCGTGTGTGGCGGCCTGCCGCGAGGCAAACAGCACGCCCGATGACTGCGAAGCGCGCAGAAGGATTATCTCGTACGTTTTTGATCGAGGGGAGTCGAGGTTCGTCTCGGTTTCGTGCATGCATTGCGCACAGCCCGCCTGCGTTGCCGCCTGCCCTGCTGGAGCCATAACCAAGCGCGCAGACGGAATTGTGGAGGTAGATCAGAGCCGGTGCATCGGGTGCAAGTACTGCCATGCGTCTTGCCCTTTCGGGGTGCCGCATTACACGTCGCTCGGCATGGACAAGTGCGACTGCTGCCTCGGTGCCGGTATAAAACCCGGTAAGGATCCATACTGTGTACAGGCTTGTCCGGCGAAAGCGCTGCAGTATGGAAAACTCGAAGACCTGCATCGGCGGGCAGAAGAGGCGGTGGGGAAGGTTGGGCTGCTCGAATCGCCTACCGAGCCTTCGTTCTATCTGACTTGACCTTTCATGAAGGCGTCTGATGGCTGAAACCGGCAAGGATCGCACATGATCGAACTGCAAACGGCATGGGGATGGCAGGTCGCGCTCTACCTCTTTCTCGGGGGGCTGGGCGCGGGAACGTTCATCGCCGCAACCTTGCTGGGATTCGTGCGCCGCAAGCGGCATCGACGGGCGCTTGCGGCTTCTTACTGGATAGCCGTCGCGTGCATCGCGGCGGGGCTGCTTTCGCTACTCTCCGAGGTCGTTCATCCCGGCAGGGCGTTGCTCATGTGGCAGAGCTTCAGCCACCTTGCCTCATGGATGGCGTTGGGCGCGTGGGCGGCGCTTGCGGCTCTGGTCGTTTTTTCTGTCACCGCGTTCCTTACGACGAGGAACACATCGGAATTGCTTTCCGGAGTGTGGGAAGAGCATCCTGGTTTGCGCAAAAGGCTGCGAACAGTTTTTTCGCTGGTCGGCCTCGTCCTCGCGTTTTTCATGGCGTTGTATACGGGGATGCTGCTCAAGGCAGCCCCGGGCATTCCCTTCTGGAATTCCTGGCTTCTGCCGTGTCTGTTCGTTGCAAGTGCGCTGGGAGCAGGCTTGAACGTTGTTGCCTCGCTTGCGGTTCTCACAGGTAGCGCTCGAAAGGTTTCACGCACACGGCGCCGGCTTTTCGCGGGCATCGTTATCGGCGTGGTGGCCGTCGAGAGCGCGCTGCTGTTCTTCTACTTGGCGAATATGCTGCAAGGCGGATCGGGCGCGCAGCCCTCCCAGCAATTCGCCGCTCAGGTTTCGGCCGAGTTGCTCCTGTCCGGCAGCTGCTCTTTGCCGTTCTGGGGGCTTGTGATCGCGGGGGGTCTCGTCGCGCCGCTCATCTTATCGGTATTGAGCCTGTTCCTGAGGGGAAGAGCAGGGTGGAGGATCCTTGCGATTGGCACCATGCTTACGGTGGTAGGCGATTGCGCCCTTCGTTTTCTTTTCCTTCATGTAGGCATGGGCGCAGACTACATAGGGCAAGCGCTGCTCTTGATATTGTAAAAGCATGTTGACAGGGGAATATTGAGAGTCTATGATGCAGCAATCGGGAAGTTCTATATATATAGAACGATGGATAAATGGGGAGCCCGATGGAATTGCTGCATCGAAAACGGGGAAAGGGGTAAAGATGGACGTTTCAAGAAGGGACCTGTTGAAAGGCGGAGCCGTTTTAGGGGCTGGTCTCGCCGTAAGCGCCGGGTTGGCTACGGGCGCTGCCGTTTTGCCGGGTTGCACTCCTTCATCGACGAAGCCGGGCGAGGCGGATTCGAGCGACGCCGTTTCGACGGGCGGCGCCTCGGGTAATCCGAACGACTATTATCAAACGGGCATAGACTGGTTGGGCGCGCCTCCCGAGATCGACGAAGCCGATGTCGCCGAGACTTTCGACGGAGACATCGTCGTCTGCGGCGGAGGAAACGCAGGAATCCAAGCCGCCTTGGCTGCAACGGAGGGCGGGGCGAAGGTTCACGTGCTCGAATCCTCGTCTGAGAAGTTCCGGAAGGTCAAGGGCAGGGACGTGGGCCACGTCAATTCGCAGTGGCTCATCGATCAGGGCTTCGGCCCCTACGACGAGGGCGAGATCGTCAACGAGTTCATGATGAGGTGTGCGGGCAGGAACAACGCCGAGATTATCAAGCGCTTCGTCTACAACTCGGGCGAGACGTTCGACCATATGATCAGTCTGGTCAACTGGCCGGACGATCGGATCAAACCGGTCAAGCGCTCGGATCCGAACGTCAGCCCTATCGATCCCAGCTCGATGTACGTTCCGCAGGCTGCAGGAGTTCTGGACGGGCCGGTGGAATACCCGGTCATGCAGGGCGGGTTTAAAACGTGGGCATCCACAGCTTCCGTGGTAGGGGAGATCAGCCATGTCATCGGCGATGAGTCCGGCATCGAGTCGAACGACTACTCTCGCCTTGACGAGATCCAGCAGTTCTCCATCCTGAAGAGCCAGGAGCTGGGCGCCGAGTGGCATTACGAGCAGCGTGCGCGCCGCCTCATCACCGACGATTCCGGCGCCGTTGTCGGGGTGTACGCCGAGAACGCGGACGGAACGTACACGCGCTACAACGCGTCGAAGGGCGTCATCCTCTGTGCGGGCGACTTCGGCGGCAACGTCGATATGGCCTGGGCGCTGCTCGCCGAGATATCGGAGTTCGCGGCGCGCGCGGGCAAGGGGCCGGAGGACATCCGCGCCGAGAGCTTCTGCGAGGGCGACGGCCATAAGATGGCCTGCTGGGTTGGCGGCCAGATCGAGCCGCTTCCGAGGCCCATCCTCAACTACCACTGGACGGGCGCTCCTTGGGGCACGGTTCCCTATCTGTGGCTCAATAGTGAGGGGAAGCGCTTCATGAACGAGGCCGCCGTCACCAATGCCTGGGCGAACAGCCTCAGGCAGCCGCTCGGCCCGATCTGCACCATTTCCGACAGCAAGTGGTTCGATGTCTTGAAGAGGGGTGGCATCGAGCTCGGCGCCCCCAATGCCGGCAGGCAAGAGTACATAACGGAGCTTAAGGAAGACGTCGACAACGTGCCGGTGGGAGACCCTAACGGAGGCAGATGCCGCGACAGCGTCGAGTGCGAGCGCCAGCCGCATATCGTGTACAAGGCAGATACCATCGAGGAGCTGTGCGGTTTCATGGGATTTTCCGACGAAGCGGCAAAGGAGGCGGCAGCTTCGGTCGAACGCTACAACGAGCTCTGCAAGCAGGGACACGATGCGGATTTCGACAAAGATGACAAGTTCATGTCTCCCATCGACGAGCCTCCCTACATCGGCTCCTTCTTCGAGAACGAGCGCTGGAGCGGCATAGGCCTCGTGTGCTTCGCCGGTCTGCTCACCGACGGCCATCTGCAGGTCTTGGACGGCGACGGGAAGAAGATTCCAGGACTCTGGGCGGCGGGGAACTGCCTCGGCGGACGCTTCGGCACGGGGTACGTAACCCCGATAGCGGGCAATTCCGTGGGCATGGCGATCACGCACGGCCGTGTTGCGGGGAAGGTTGCCACCGGACAAGAAGTGCGTTAGGACGATCGTCGGCTACCTGCCAGAAAAAGAACAGCGAACGTGCCATCGACCTGGAGCTGCATCGTTTTCGATGCAGCTCCATCTGCGCGCGGTACGCTCGGCATGCGCACGCGTAACGCATGGGAGTTTCGAGTGCACCCCAAGCGCATCGCGCCGCTGTTCCCTCTTGCGTCGTTCAGCCGTTGCGGCACCGTAGCTCCCCGGTGGTCGTGTCCGCCCTGCGCCGTGCGTAGAATGATGCGGACAAGACGCGCGGGCGCGGCCCGTGCCGCTCGGAAGGAAAGGAGCGATCGATGGATATCGATATTTTGGAGGAAGAAACTTTGCTCGACGACTCGACGGCCGAGGCCGAGCAGGCCCGCATGGCAGCCGACGATCTCCGCCATATCGAGGAAGAGGTCAAGCAGGAGGCCGAGGCCTCCGTCGAGGACTTCGACGATGAAGGCGACGAGAAACGCTCGGTCGAGGCGGCTGGCACCGCGTTCGACTTCGACAAGGCGGAGAGCATCACCGCCAGCATCGAAGACGATGTCGAAGAAGGCATCGAAAGCGATAGCTAAGAGCTTCATCCCCATTGTCGGTACCGGCCGCCCGTGCGCGTTGTGCAGGGGCGGCCGACCGCTGTTGTTCGTCGTGCCGTCTGCGGATCCGTGCGCCCGTGCGTCCCGCACGGGCGCACGACTTCCGTCTCCATGCAACCGTATGGTCGCCGTTACCCCACGGCATCCGACGCGCCGCGCCGCTTGGCTAGAATGCAAGCTTCAGTGGTGATACGCAGGCGAAAGGAGCACGACCATGGTTGATCGAGCATACAAGACCGGCGACGCATCCGTCGACATGAAGAACGGTGCGAAGGACATGGCGCACGATGTCAAAAACAACGTAAAGGATGCCTTCCATGAGGCGAAGGCGGGCGTGAACGAGCGCAAGGCTGAAGACGAAGCCGCCAAGCGCGAACACGACATCGCCCAGAAGACCGGAGATCCTGCTGCGGCAATGCGCGCTCAGCAGCACGAGCAGCGCAAGGACGAGAAGGGCGAGGGCTTCCTCGACTCCGTCAAGGAGTCGCTCGGCAAAGCGGGTGAGGCGGTCAAAGAGGCCGCTGTAGATGCCAAGGACAACGTGAAGCAGGGCGTGGAGAACATGCGCGAAGGCCGCTAGCCAGCACGCTCGTCCGCAGACGACGACGGCGAACCGCAGTCGCCGCCTTCGCCGTCGCCGTCGGGCGCGCTTGGCAACGAGCGCGTCCGGCACCCCGAGGCCCGCAGCCGAGCTGCGGGCCTCTTTGGCGGTCCGATTCCCATGCTTCGACGGAAGCTCGCAGTTGTGGCATACTTTTCAATATGCGGATCAACGTCAGCTCCTACATCTCCGGGTCGTCCCCTGTCCATGTGTGCGATGCGCGCGTAAAAATCGTGTTGCTTGCGGCGTACTCGATCACGCTGTTTTTCGTGCGCACATGGACCGGGCTCGCGGCATGCGCGCTGCTGTTCTTCGTCGTGGCCGCTGTCTCTCGCATCCCGCTGCGACGGTACTTCGCGCTGCTCGTTCCCGTGTACGTCATCGTGGGGTTTACCATACTCTTCAACGGGTTCGCATTCGACGTCTCCCAGGCGACTGCGAGCGGTGCACCTGCGGGTTTGGGAAACGTATCCGCCGGGGTGCTGTCTGATCTGCCGCCTATCGCGCTCGTCGGCTCGTTCGGCTTCGTGCCCGCCGGGTTCGCGCGCGGATGCTTCTTTGCGCTGCGCATCGTGCTGCTCGTGGTGGCCAGCCTCGTGGTGACGTACACCACTACCTCCACTGAACTGACGGCGGCGCTCGGCGATTTTCTTCGTCCGCTGCGGCGGTTGCGCCTGCCTGTCGACGATATCGCGACCGTGTTCTCGCTCGCACTTCGGTTTATCCCGGTGACGGCTGAAGAATTCGGTCGAGTGCATGATGCCCAACAAGCGCGCGGCGCCGCCTTCGACGACGGCCCGCTTTGGGAACGTTTGCGCGCGTGGCAAACCGTGCTCATCCCGCTGTTCGTCGGACTGTTTCGCCGCGCCGATGCGCTTGCCACGGCCATGGATGCCCGCTGCTACGGTGCGCCTGAGGTGGCGCGCACATCGCTCGCGGATCGGCGGTTCGCGCCGCGCTCGGTTGCCGTCCTTGCAGGCGGCTTGGCTGTTTGCGCTGCGCTGGCCGCGCTTCTGTAATGCGCCGATCTCGAATGCGGCCTGGCGCCCCTCATTCGAGTCTAACATCCGAGGACTACTCTTTGGGAATGCAGATGGCGCGCCGCTTCGCGGCTTCGTCTTGGACGATCGACGGCCGGAGCATGTCAAGAGCCCGGACGCGAAGGGGAGGGGGCGTCCGGGCTCGGTAGGCGGTACCGCCGCGGGTATGCGCCCGCGGCGGCAGAGGATGGCGCTTACTCGGCGCCGGCCAGCTTACGGCCGGTCACGTAGCCGAAGGTGAGGCACGTGCCGCCCAGGTTGTGACCAGGGAAGTGCGTGGAGTAGCAGTTGTTGTACATGTCGCCCACCGTGGAGCCCAGGCAGTACAGGCCCTCGATGACCTCGTCGTCGGCGTTCATGACCTGCAGGTTGTCGTTGCAGCGGATGCCGCCGGTGGTGGACAGGAACCACGGCGTGCACTCGATGCCGTAGAACGGGCCCTTCTTGATGGGCAGCAGCAGCTCTTTGCGCTTGCCGAATTCCTCGTCGACGCCCGCGTCGCAGTAGCCGTTATACGCCTCGACGGTCTTGAGCGTCTCATCCTTCGGCAGGCCCAGCTTCTCCACCAGCTCCTCCACGGTGTCGGCCTTGATCATCTTCACCGGGATGTCGCCCGAGCCGTTCATGTTGATGGTGCCGGGGCCGTCCACCACGGTCTGCCAGTAGGCGCGCACGTCGTCGGGCGTGTCGAACACCTTCGGGCCGTCCACGTAGCGGTGGTTCTGCCACTGCGGCTCGTTCGCGTAGTCGTCGTCCCAGATGGCGAACGCGTGGTTGCCTTTCTGGTGCATGAGCGCCAGGCCGCCGTGCGAGATGACGTTGTCCTCGTTGTCGTAGCGGCGGCCGTCCTCGTTCACCATGAGGCCCTGGAACGCGCGCACCTGGCGCGTGATGGAGCGCCACTGGAAGCAGAAGATCATGGGCGCGGGCGTCTCGCTCTTGTCGACCGCGGCGCCAGCCCAGTACGCCATCTTGTGGCCCGAGCCGTCCCAGATGCCGCCGAACTCGGTCTGATGCGCCGCCCAGGGGATGAACTTTTCCAGCATGTCCTTGTCTTGGCCGAAGTCGCCCGTTGCGATAACCACGCCGTTCTTGCCGTTGACGCGAACGTAGCCGTCGCCGCTCTTCGCTATGACGCCCACCACCTTGTCGCCGTCCTTCGCGAGCTGCTTCGCTTCGGTGGAGTAGCGGATGTCGACGCCGGCTTTCTCGCAGTACAGCGCCATGTTCGCGCACACGTCCTGCTGCGGGTTGTCGTCGGGGCCCTTGCCGTTGGGACCGTCGAGGAACTCGTGCGTGCCGGGGAACTCGCCGTTGATGTTCTCGGGGTCCTCGTACCAATGCTCCATGACGGGGGTGAGGTCGTCGCCGCCCACGGAACTGGCCGTGGTCATGCGGTCGATGAGCCAGTCCATGGCCTCGCCCGAGCGGTTGAAGTGCAGCATCCACTTGCGACCGTCCACGCGGTAGGAGTGGTAGCCCATCATGCGCTTGTAGCGCTGGGCCACTTCTTCGACGGAGCACGCGTAGCCCTTCTCCTTCGTCAGCTTCGAGTTCATGGCGTAGATGGAGCCGCCGCGACCGATGACGTGGTCCATGCGCTCGATCATGACGACATTCGCGCCGTTCTCGGCCGCCGAGAGCGCGCAGCACAGGCCCGAGAATCCGGCACCGATGACCACGATGTCGGCGTCCACGGTTTCGGTAATGTCGCTTTCAGGAATGGGGTCGGGTGCGACCTCGAAATCGTACGCGCCGCCGCCCTTGCTGTCGGAACCCGACGACCCTGCCGAGCCGGACTGAGGCTGCGCAGCGCAGCCGGAAAGCGCGCCCACGCCCGTGACGGCGACCGCACCTGCGGCACCGGTGGCGAGCGCACCCTTCAAAAAGCTGCGCCGGTCCATGTTCAGAATGCCGTTGTCTTTCATTGCGAATCCCTTCCTCCCTTGCGGTGTTCGCGGCATGTCCTTCGGACTTGCCGCTCGACCGACGCCCTCCGCGCCGGTCGATGGGGGCACCCTAGCATGACGCGTCGATGCGTTTCGTCCCCCCGCGGCAGGGAAAACGGCGTTTTCCCTGTTTTCACCCTACAGGGTGAGACGTTGAGCGGTATGCTATGCGAAAGGAGAGAAGGGGAGGTCATGCCGAACGATCAGGTTCGCACGCTTTTCAACGCTCCGAACGAGCGTCGTAGCGTGGTAGCGGGTATCGTGCAGTCTGGCGCGGGACGCGGACGCATCGCCTTGACGATGGCGTGCTACACAGTGTGGATGGTCGCCTGCTGCTCCGGCCCGGCCGTGGCCGTGCAGCAGGAGCCGGGCCTTGGCGCGGAGGGGGCGGGGCTGCCAGCATGGATGGGGCCGTTGGCTGTGATGGCTGTGGCCAGCCTGATCATCGCGCTGTGGTTCAAGCGTACGAGGAAAGTGCCCGAGGGAGCTTCCTGGCTCATGGCCCTCGCGTCCGTCATGACCTTGGGCTCGGCGCTCCACTTGGTCTGGGCGCTTGATAGGTCGCTGCCCCTGGGCGCCGACATGGCGCTTTACGTTGCTATGAGTGTGCTCGTTGGGATCGGAGCGGCGCTGTTTCGCGTGGAAATCGATCGGGTATTCGGTTGGATAGGCACGCAGCAAACACTGTACCAGGGCATGATAGGAACAGCGGTGGCCATTGCGGTCTTCGTGTTCTGCTCGTCTGCGGGCGACTCCGGTCAGGCGCCCGTGGCGCTCTACGGGCTCGCGCTCGCCCTGCCGTTCGCATCCCAAGCTCTTTTGCGCCATGTGGTTCGCGGGTTTCCTCGCAGCCGGTACTTCGCGCATGGCAAGGACGTGCCGCTGCCGTTTCCCGCTACATTCGTCGCCACATCAGGCGTGCAGGGCGTCGCAGCCGGCATGCTGTACATGGGCCTGTTCCTCTACGGCGGGGGCATAGTGTTCGGCTCGGTTGAGATACTGGCCGGCCAGCTTGCGGCGGCGACGTTGCTGCTCGCCACGCTCGTGTTTCTGCGCATGGACTTCAATCGCCTCATCTACAAGGTGGCGTTTCCTTTTGCGGCGGCAGGGTTCGTGCTGCTTGCCGCCGCTCCGGCGTTCCAGACGATCGGCGTCATGGTGCTCATGGCCGGCTTCTGCTATCTCGATCTCGTGTTGTGGAGCTTGGGCGCGTGCCTGATGAAGAACATGGGCCTGCCGGCCACCTGGATAGCCAGCTGCCCGGGCGCGGCGCTGTTCTTCGGGGTGGTTGCCGGAGGGCTGCTTGCCGCTCTGCTGCTGGATGGTCGGGTGCTCGGCCAAGCGCTCGTGCTTGGGAGCTTCGTTGCCTGCTTTCTGCTTGCGGCGGCGTTATTCCTTTCGAGCGGCAGCAACTTGAAGTATGGATGGGGGACGGTGCAGCCGGGGGAGGGAGGGCCGGAGATGGGCGAGCTTGCCGGCGTAGCTCGCTTCTCCGCGATAGAGCATGGTCTGACGCAGCGCGAGAGCGAGGTGATGGTGCTGCTTGTGCGGGGCAAGGCGCGGCGTGCGATCTGCGAGGAGCTCATGGTGTCGCCCGATACCGTGAAAACCCACGTGCGTGCCGTGTACCGCAAGTTCGACGTGCACTCCCAGCAGGAGCTCATCGATTATGTCGTACGAGAGCGGGAAAGCCTCGCCCCCGATGATTCAGAGCGACTGCTCGGCACGTGAGGCCGCTGTGCAGGTCGCCCCTCCAGCGCCTGCCAGCTTCCCTCGGCTCTTGTCGACTCCTGCCAAGATCTCTCAGCTTTCCCAACTCCTCTCAACGATCAACCGTTTATCGCCGGTGTTGTGGGAAACGCTCGCAAAGCGGGGGATTGCGCTTCCGACGTGCTATGATTGCCGATAGGGTCAGACTTCGCCGGAACGGTCCGGCGAGGCGGATTGCTTGAAATCACAAGGAGGCATGCATGAGCGTCATCATCGATGTGTTCGGCCGCGAGGTTTTGGACTCGCGCGGCAACCCGACCGTTGAAGTGGAAGTCGTGCTCGAAGACGGGTCGTTCGGGCGTGCAGCTGTCCCTTCGGGCGCTTCGACCGGCGCGTTCGAAGCGGTGGAGCTGCGCGACTGCGATAAGGGCCGCTATTTGGGTAAGGGCACGCTTGATGCGGTGGCTCACGTGAACGAGGAGATTGCCGACGCGCTCATCGGCCTCGAAGCTGACGATCAGCGTGCAGTGGACGACATCATGCTGGCACTGGACGGAACCGACAACAAGGGGGCGCTCGGCGCGAACGCCATCTTGGGCGTCTCGCTGGCATGCGCGAAGGCGTCGGCCGAATCCGCCGAGCTTCCTCTGTACAAATACGTGGGCGGTGTGAATGCGCACCTGCTGCCCACGCCTATGATGAACATCCTGAACGGCGGCGTGCATGCCGACAACAACGTGGACTTCCAGGAGTTCATGATCATGCCGGTGGGTGCCCCCACGTTCGCCGAGGCGCTGCGCTGGTGCGCCGAGATCTACCACACGTTGAAGAAGGTGCTGCACGACGCGGGCCTCGGCGGCGGCGTGGGCGACGAGGGCGGCTTCGCCCCAAACTTCACCACGAACGAGGAGCCCCTCGAGTACATCGTGAAGGCCTGCGAGGCTGCCGGATACGCACCCGGCAGCGACATCATGTTCGCCATGGACCCGGCTTCCACCGAGTTCTACGACGCCGAGAAGCAGAAGTACGTGCTGGCCGGGGAAGGTCGCGAGCTCACGAGCGCCGAGATGGTGGATTATTGGGAGGCGCTTGTCGGCAAGTACCCCATCATCTCCATCGAGGACGGCATGGCCGAAGAGGATTGGGACGGCTGGAAGGCGCTCACCGAGCGCATCGGCGACCGCGTGCAGCTGGTGGGCGACGACCTGTTCGTCACGAATTCCCAGCGTCTGGCCAAGGGCATCGAGATGGGCTGCGCGAACGCCATCCTCATCAAGGTGAACCAGATCGGCAGCCTCACCGAGACGCTCGAGGCCATCGAGATGGCGAAGCAGGCCGGGTACGCCTGCGTCATGAGCCACCGTTCCGGCGAGACCGAGGACACCACCATCGCCGACCTGTCCGTGGCGTGTAACACGGGCCAGATCAAGACGGGCGCGCCCTGCCGCAGCGATCGCGTGGCGAAGTATAACCAGCTGCTGCGCATCGAAGAAGAGCTTGACGCTGCCGGCGAATACGCCGGTGCGGGCGCGTTCTACAACATCAAGCGCTAACCAGCCCCGATCCAGCGGTTCGACATTCGTGCGAGCCGTAGCCGGCGTCTCGGCGGGCGGGAGGGGACGACTCAGGCTCTTCAACGGTGCCAGGTTCGATCGGGTACGGGCTCCTCGTCCCGCTACCATGCAGGGGAAGCCCTCGCAAGCGCGAAGCTTGCGAGGGCTCGGGAAAGCAGTGCAGGGCGAGGCGGCTCGGTATGCCCTTACTGCACGCAGGTTTCGTAGGCGCTGCGGGCGGCGGTGCGGCCGGAATTACAGTTGTTGGCGTTGCACGAGGCGGGCACGCTCATGGTGTACGTCTCGCGATACAGGTTGCAGCCGTCGGTACCGGCTGCGTATAGGCCGGGAACGGGCTCTCCTTTAGCCGTGATCACTTCCATCTTGCGGTTCGTGTCGACGCCGCCGATGGACGTCCAGAACGCCATATCCTGGCGAAAGATGTAAAACGGGGCGGTCTTGAGCGCGACAAGGTCTTCAGCCGTCTTGTTGAAGTCCTCGTCGACCGCCTTGCCGCACAGCTCGTTGTAGCGTTCGACGGTTTCTTCGAGCGCGGCGGCATCGAGGCCCTGCAGCTCGGCCAGTTCTTTGATGCTGTCGGCCCGGTACACGTTTTCACCAGGGCACTGCTCGACGGCTTCGTCCATATCGGCCTGCAGCCCTTCGTAGCCGGTGCGAGCGACAAACTCGTCGATGACGTCTTTGCTCATTACCAGATATGACGTGGCTTGCGTGTGTACGGCATTGCCGACGCATTGCGGCACGAAGGAGCCGCATCCCTCGTTTGTGTAGCGTTCGGCATCCTGGTTGACCCACAGCACCGGCCCGCCGCGGTGGATGGTCTGGCTCATGTCGGCGAAGAAGTCGATGCCGTAGGAGTAGGCCTCGCGCAAGAAGCAGCGCTCGCGCGAGACGTCGTGCGCACCGGCAGAGACGGCCATGCGCAAGCCGTCGCCGTCGTGGCCCTCCACGCCGTTGTTGTGGGAGTAGGTGAGGTTCCAGCCGCGTTCGGCCATGGTCTCCGCGTTCTGGGCGTAGCCGCCGGAGGTGAGGATGACCGCTTTGGCGTTCACCTGCAGGATGCTGCCGTCCTCCTTCTCGGCGTAGAGGCCGCGAACAGCACCGTCCTCGATGACGAGGTCGAGCGCGGGCGTCTCGGTCATGACGGTGGCGCCCAGATTCTGCGCGCTTTCCAGCATCGGATCGATGTAGTTGCTGCCGCGACCGTCCACGAACCAGTGGAAGCAGTCGAACTTGCCTAAGCCGTGGTAGTCGTCCACCACGCCGGAGAACTTCACGCCGTGCGACGCCATCCAGTCTATGTTGTCGCCGGAAGCATCCACCATGTCCTTCCACAGCAGGTTGTTGATGCGATAGTTGAAGAACTCCTGCTCGGCTGCGATGATATCGGTAAAGGTCACGCCGTCGCCCACGCCCAGCTGCTTCTGCATCTGCGAGTTGATGGCAAACATGCCCTCGGTCAGTCGCCCATTGCCGCCCGTCTGCGTGCTCTTCTCCAAAAGCAGCGTCTTCGCTCCCAGCTCGGCGGCTTGAACGGCGGCGGCCACTCCCGACGAACCCGATCCCACGACTACGATGTCCACATCCATGGTTTCGCTTGGCTCATACGTTGCAACCTGGTTCTGCGCCGCAGTATCCGCCTCCGTATTGCCCTTGGCGCTGCATCCGCCCAGCATGCTCACAGCAGCAATTGAAGCGGCGGTCATGCCCGCTCCCTGCAAGAACCTGCGTCGCGTGACGTTCGTTTCCCTCATGATGTCCCTCCTTGTACCGACCTGTGTTCACCAAGACGCTCTTTCTTGCGTTTTTGATTTTTGTTCGCGAGCCTCAAGCGCCTCAGGGCATACGATAGGCGTACGCAGGCGTTCGAGCCATCCGCTTCCGCGGTGGATTTTCGGGCGAAAAAGGGAAATGCGTGTCGGCTATTGCAGGGGATGGGGTGCGATCGTGCTTGGTCGAGCAGGGAAAACGGCACAATATGCAAGCGATGCGAAAGCGGGTGATTGCAGGCGGATCGATCGCTTGGATGCGGCATCCGTACCAAAGAGCAGTCCGTATTCGGCCGAGTGGCTGGTGCTCCATTGCTTGGGGTTCGGGGCATGCTGGGGCTGGGTGCATGTCGCATTCTTCTCGACGGTGTTATGGGGAGACGCTGGCGAAGCGCTGAGCCTGAGCGCCTGGCTCATCAACGTTTTGACGAACGGATGCGCGATGGTCGCGTTTGGCTGCCTCTCGCTGCGCTTCGCACCACTTGGGAGGATCCGCGCACTCGGAGCGATCCTGGTGGTGTTTACCGCTGCTGGCACGCTGGGCCTGGCACTCGGGTGTTCCTCGTCTGACATGCTCGTCTATATCGCTTCGGTCGCGTCGGGGGTGGGTACCGCCGGGCTGCTGCTCTTGTGGGCGGAGGCGTACCGCAGCATACCGCCGACGTTGGCGAAGCGGCGGACTATACCGGCCGCGATGGTGATGGGCGTGTTCTATTACCTGCTCATCAATATGCTGCCGGGCATCGCAGCCGTTATCGCCACGATGCTGCTGCCCCTGATATCCGTTGCAATGCTGTATCAGACACAGCGAATGGTCCGGACTGATGATGAGGCTGAGGCCGCCCACGAGGATGAGACGGCGCGAGAGGCTGGGACGGCGCCCGAACCGTCGCAGGGGGAGGATGCGGCGCGCCATGGCGCGCATCGGCCCGGTCGCTCATGGCGCAGCGCGCTCCCCGTTCGCTTTGCCGTCTTTACGGCTGTGTATTGCCTGGCGCCGGGTTTCATGCGTGGGCACACGTCGGCGCTGCCCTTCGCATCGACGGGCGGCATCGGGGAGGCGATGTTCGCGGGTGTTGCCGTGGTAATGATCGCCGTTGCTGTTGCCAGTATCGTCCTGTTCGGGAGAACGAAGATCGACCTCGCCTACAAGCTGGTCGTACCGCTTATGGCGGCTGGTTTGCTGCTGCTGCCGTTTCTGGCCGCGGGTCAGGAGGCGCTCGCCGCTGTGGCCATCATGTCAGGGTACATTCTATTCGAGATGTACGTATGGGCGTCGCTGACCGACATGGCGTCAAACGTGGGAGCCCCCAACGCATTTGTATTCGGTATCGGAAAATCGGGCATGAACGTGGGTTTGCTCATAGGAACGTTCGTCGGATTCAACTTCGGTTCCAGCTCGTCCATGCTGTTCGTAGGCGTGTCGGTGCTCATCGTGTACCTGTTCATCGTTATGGAGAGCGTTGCATCTCCCGGCATTGGCGTCGCGCTGTCCCTTGAACGGCCCGACGAAACGTCGGGCGCCGCTGTGGCGCCCGAGAAGGTAACCCTTGCCGAAGCCGCCCAAATGGATTTGTCCGAAGTGTTCGACGCCATGCTCAAAGAGCGCTGCGCGGAGGTTTCACGCGTGCACGGTCTGTCTGCGCGGGAGACCGAAGTGCTCGCGCTGCTCGCGCGCGGTCGAAGCCTCCAATCCATCGCTGATGCTCTGTGCGTGGCGTATAGCACCGTGAAAACCCACACCGATCGCATCTATGCGAAAACCAATGTGCATTCGCGCCAGGAGCTGATCGCGCTGCTTGAAAAGACAGGCGAATGAGCACGATGTTGCAGTCTTTTACGCTTCCTGCCGCTCCACGAACGATCCCATGAGGTGGCGCGTCACGTCGGTTCTGCTCACCGTGCCAACCAGTACGCCTTCTTCTACGACGGGCGCTTTCTTGATGCGCTTGGCGCCGAGGATACGGCAGACGTCTTCAATGGACGCATTGGCATCGATCGCAACGACGGTGGGAGTTGCAAGCTCCATGACGTTCAGCTTCATGACCTCGCTCAGCCGTTCGTTGAATTCATCGTCGTCGCGGTAAACCGCCAATCCATACGCCAGGTCGTAGCCCGAGGGCTTCTGCACGGCCAGCGTCTTCATAATATCGCCGTCCGAGATGAACCCCACCACGTTATTGCGCACGTCCACGACGGGCAGCCCGCTTGTTTTGTGCTCGAGAAGAAGGTGCATGGCTTCGTGCACGGTCGCCGTGCTGGGCACGGTGAAGGCATCGTGTTTCATGATCGTTCCCACGTCAGGTTTTGTAGGCAGCGGCGTGGGGGCGGTGGCCGTCTGCGGCGCCTTGGCGCGCATGCTCTGCGCGTAGAAGAACGAGACGAGCAGGCCCGCGAAGGCCACGGCCGCAGCTGTGGCGACAGCCGATGAAAAGCCGTACGCCTGCGCGGAAGAGGCATCGGCGCCCGAGGCGGCTGCGCCGGCGGATGTCGTCGAGAGGATGCCGATAAAGAGCGAAGGTCCGATGCAGGCTGCCACCTGGATGAAGGTGTTGATGATGGCCACGCCGTGCGAGTTCTGCTCAGGTTCGAGCGTTTGAAGCCCCGCAGTTTGCGACGGAGAGAAGATCAGCCCGACGCCCGCGTATACGGCGATCGATCCGACCAGCACGGCAGCCCACGACAAACTCGGTGCGATGAGGCAGATGGCAAGCTGCCCGACTGCGATGAGGGCGAAGCCCACCGGGAGCAGCGGCCATGCGCCGCGCCGATCCATGGTGCGACCGCCTGCAAGCGCCGTGCCTGCATTCACGAGAATGGGCACGAGCAGCAGGGCGCCCGAGGCGAATGCTGTCATGCCGAGCGATCCCTCAAAGTACAGCGGCAGAAGCACGCTCATAGAGAACGTGGTCATCATGGCTACGACCACGAGGACGCAGGCGAGGGAAAAACGAGGGTTTCGCAGAGGGCTCAGGTCGAGCAGCGGATGGGTCAGACGCCGCTGGCGAAAAACGAAGCCGGCAATGCCCGCCAGACCAAGGGCCATCGCGATCAAGGCAACCGGCAGGGCCGTGGTGACGACGGACAGGCCGTTTACGAGTGCGAACAGGCCGAGGGCCGAAAGCGCGACCGACATCAGGTCGAGCTTGACCTGCTCGGGTTCAGCTATGTTTCGAATCAGCAGCGCACCGCACACCACCAGCAACACCACGATGACGGCGGAGGGAAGAAAGACGCTGCGCCATCCGAATGCCGTCACCATGAGGCCCGACACGACGGGGGCGAAAGCCGGGCCGAAGGTGATCATGCAGCTTCCGATGGACAGGTAGGTTCCCAGCCGCTTGCGTGGCGCGACGGCCAGCACGGTGCTCATCATGGCCGGGATGAAAATCCCCGTGCCGATGGCCTGCACGAGACGGGCGACAAGCAGCACGGGAAATACGGGCGCAATCATGCAGGCGAGTGATCCGACGATCAGAAACCCCGCAGCGCCAAAAAACAGCGAGCGGAGGCGCAGGCGCTTCGAGAGGAAGGCGGTTGCCGTGACGACGATGGCGGTGACGATCATATATCCAGTGACCAGCCACTGCGCCATTTCGGCACCGATGGAGAACTCGCCCATGATGCTGACGAGGGCGACATTGACGATGTTTTCGTTGAATGCGGCTACAAATGCACTGCCGTACAGCACGGCAAGCATGGACATACTGTTCGATTGAACCATGAAGAAAAGATCCTTTCCTTGCTCCGGCGCGCGGCGGTAGGCGAAGAAAGGCAAGCGGCCGCGCAACTGGACTTACGTTGTGCAACTGCTCGTTGGTAAGAAGATTGTAGCGGAAAGCTTCTCACATCTGAGGGCGAACGTGGGAAAACGATCATGTTCGACCGGTGGAAGGACGAATGCGCCGGGTTGGTAATATTCTCGAAGCGCTATAATAGCGGCATCGGACAGCAGGTGCGGGCGGTGGCCGCTTGACGGGCGTTCAAGGCGGTGCGGGTCCGTGCTTTCATGGGAGGATCGCCATGCCAGAAATGATCTCACTCGAAGAAGCGCGCGCGCTCGTGCTTGCACACGTCGAGCCCCTGCCAGTTGAAACAGTTCCCGTTCTCGATGCCGTTGGGCGCGTTGCTGCGGTCCCGCTTGCCAGTGATATCGACATCGCGCCCTTTGCCCATTCGGCTATGGACGGTTTCGCGGTGCGGGCAGGCGACCTTGCTGCTGCAAGCGCCGAAACCCCCATTGAGCTTGACGTCATCGCCGAGATCGCCGCGGGGGATACGTACGAAGGTCCTCTGGCGTCCGGTCAATGCGTGCGCATCATGACGGGCGCGCCGTTGCCCGACGCGGCTGACGCCGTGGTGAAATACGAAATTGTGGACGTGGTCTCCGGAGACGGCATGCCGGGCAGCCGCGTGGCGTTTACCGCTCCCACGAAGGTGCGCTCCAACGTTCGCGAGGCGGGCGAAGAGGCCAAGGCCGGCGAGGTCATCGTGAAGGCCGGCGAGGTGGTGGGTACGGCGGGCGTCGGTTTTCTTGCGGGGTGCGGCGTCGTTGAAATGCCAACCTATTTACGGCCGCGCGTTGCCATCATTTCCATCGGCTCGGAGCTGGTCGATCCCGACCGGGTGCCCGCGGGCGGCAAGATTCGCAATTCCAACAGCTACGCGCTGGCCGCATGCGCAAAGGCGGCCGGGGCGCTGCCCGTCATACTGCCTATCGTCGAGGACACGCATGAGGCGTTGGCTGCGGCGGTGCTGCACGCCGTCGCCAACTTCGACTTCGTCGTCACAAGCGGCGGCGCGTCGAATGGCGACTTCGACTTCATTAAACCTGTGGTGGAAGAGCTGGGCGCATTGCTCATGACAACGGTGAACATGCGGCCCGGCAAGGCGCAGACCTTCGGCATCGTGAACGACATTCCCGTGTTCGGCCTGCCCGGTAATCCGGCGGCCGCCTACGTGGGGTTCGAAATGATCATCCGTCCGGCGCTGCGCAAAATGCAGGGCTATACGCATTTCGAGCGTCCGCACGTACGGGCCAGGCTGACCCGCGATGTCAAAAAGAAGGATCCGCGCCGCATCTTTATGCGATCGACGCTCTACCGCAACGCCGAGGGCGCCTACGAGGTGGAGCCGGCGCAGAACCAAAGCTCGGGCCTGTTCGGCGTCATCCAGCGGAGCAATTGCATGGCCATCATGCCCGAAGGGTTGGAAGGCTGCACGGCGGGTTCGCTCGTCGAATGCGTGCTGCTGGACGTGCCCGAAGAAATCGTGCTGTAGAAGGGAAGGATCGATGTCCGAAAACCCCCTCCGCTTTGCGCTTGTCACCTGCTCGGACACGCGCGACCTGAAGCGGGATACCGCCGGTGCTGCGCTGGAGGCGCTCATCAGTCAGCACGGTTGGGAATGTGCAAGCCACGTGGTGGTGAAGGACGAGCGTGCCGCTATTGCCGCCGCCATTGTGCACGCCTGCGACGAGGTGGACGCCGACATCGTGCTGACCTGCGGGGGCAGCGGCCTTTCGCTGCGGGATGTGACGCCCGAGGCCACGATGGACGCGTGCGACCGCAATGTGCCCGGCATCGCCGAGGCCATGCGCGCGCACTCGCTGGCCATCACGCCGTACGCCATGCTCTCGCGCGCGTTGTGCATGCAGCGCGGCCGGCATTTGGTCGTCAACCTGCCCGGCAGCGAGAAAGCTGCCCGCGAGAACTGGGGCGGTATCGTGGATGCGCTCCCGCATGCCGCTCGCATGATGGCCGGCGAAGGTCACTGATCGTTGCCGTTCCGGCCTCGTTCTGCACACTTTTATGTCTGTGCGTTCTGTTTTCCGAGGGTACCTTGCGATTTCGCGTACGATACAAGCATAATGCCTGTTCAGGTTTCGCCAGATGCACCTATATTCGCAAGTTAACTTCATCGAACAGTCTGCACAGACGCAAATAAATGTGTCAGACGGGTCGCCCGGATAAGATGGGGCGGATCGCTTGTGCGGACTGCGATTCCTAGAATCCCACCGTCATGTGCAGGTTGTAGAAGACGAGGCGCGTGACGAACACGGCGGCCAGAACGAGCGCGCTCGCCGCGATGCGCAGCGCGAGTGTCGACCGGGCCGGTTGCACGCGGCGCAGCGATAAGCCGGCGGCGGCTATCCCGGCGAGTCCGAGCGCGAAGTGCGCGACGATGGCCATGGGATAACGTGGCGCGAGAGCGGTGGCGGTGAACTCGTAGTTCGCCACCGAGGCGAGGCTTGCCTGGTGCAGGGCGAGCACGATCGTACCTGCGACAAGAGCAGCTGCAGCCACGACGACGAGAGCGCACTCGAGCCATCGCGCTCGGACGCGGGCGATCTGCAGGAACAGCGCTCCGAGCACCGGTCCCGCCAAGAGCGCCGAAAGCGCGAGGTTCGCGGGTGTGTACGGCGTACTCCACGTGGGCACGGTGGTCACGTCGTAGGCAAGTGATGTCCCCACGATCAGCGCGATTCCCGCAAGGCAGGCCAGCACGAGCCACGGCTTTGCAACTGCATCGGGAAACCGTTCCTTGAAGGCCATCATCCAATACGATCCAACAAGAAGCAGGAATACGACTGCGGCCAGCACCTCGTTGGAGAGCGGTGAGCGGCCCACCCCCGAGAACACGTGCAGCGCGTTCGCCGGCGTGCCGAGGTGCGTCGCCGACGCGATGAATCCGACGAGTACGACTGCGAACGGCAAGGAGATCATGCGATCGATACGGACGGCTGCCGCATGGTCGTGCGCTCCCAGGCGCGCGATGGCGAGCGAAAGGAACGCCACGACGCCGGCCGGTGCGAGCGAGGTGAACACGGCAAGCGAAAGCCCGTCGAAACCGCTTGTCATAGTCCTGCCTCCGCACGGTTCACGATAGATCCGCCCTTTTCGGCAGCACACTCGGCTGCAGCTGAGGGCAAAATGAGCAGGTTCGGGCTCGTTGCGCTCTCGTCGGGCATGGGCACGATGGAGCGCACGGTTCCAGGGTGGCGTTCGGACAGTTCGTAAGGCGTTCCGAAATCGAGCGCACGCAGTGGGCATGCTTCGACGCAGATGGGAGTCAGACCTCGAGCGACGCGCTCGCGGCACCCGTCGCATTTGGAACTGCGCTTGAGGTCCTCGTCGATGCGGGGGGCATGGTAGGGGCAGGCCATGGTGCAGTAGCCGCATCCGATACATTTGGTTGTATCGGGCCAGACCAGTCCTAGGTCGTCCTTGTGCATGGCGCCCGTCGGACACACTTTTGTGCAGGCGGGTTGATTGCAGTGGTTGCAGGACAGCGAGATGTGGTAGGCAAAGACGTCCTGGGTTACGGTGTTGTCGGGCGCTAATTCGCATGAGCCGCCCTCGTAGTCGATGACGCGTCGAAATGTCCGATCGGCATCAAGGTCACGGTAATCCTTGCATGCGAGCATGCAGGTTCTGCATCCCGTGCAGCGCGTATTGTCGAAGAAGAATCCTCGGGGCATGCGCAGGTTCGCTTTCGTTGCGGGCGGTACCTATTTCTCGTCTCGTTCGAACTCAGTATACCCGAGTGCCCGCGCAAGGACGCGGGCACTCGGAAGAACGGGTATGGAGGGAGCTTCGAGGCTGCTCTCGCCACACCGCGATTCGAAGCTTTAGGCGCCGGCAGCGACCAGGGTCACTTCTTTCTCGTTGGCGATGGCGCCGGTCGTGTCACCGGGTTCCTTCGCCGCCGGACAGGCGTTGATGGCGATGGACGGCGTGGTCTCGTCGCCTGTGGGCATGGGTGCGATGCCGTCCACGGTATCGGCGTGTGCGGCGCGCAGCTCCTCGATATCGCCGAACTCGAGTGCGCGCAGCGGACAGGCTTCCACGCAGATGGGACTCAGGCCTGCGGCAACCCGGTCGGCGCAGCCATCGCACTTCATGCCGAGCTTCGTCTCCTCGTTGAGGACGGGCACGTTGTAGGGGCAGGTCTCGACGCACATGCCCGCGCCGGTGCATTTCTCGTCGATGATGTGGACGAGGCCGGTGTCGGCGTCCTTCTCAATGGCGCCGGAGGGGCAGTTCGCCATGCACTGCGGCATGGCGCAGTGGTTGCAGCCGAGCGACACATGGTAGGCGTACGTGTCGGACGTGTACGTGCCGTCCCCGGCGTCCGTCCATGTGCCGCCCTCGTAGTCGTACACGCGGCGAAACGCGATGGTCTGGGGCAGGTCCTTGTAATCCTTGCACGCCATTTCGCAGGTGCGGCAGCCCGTGCAGCGCGCGCTATCGAAGTAGAATCCGTACTGGGTCATGGTGTCCTCCTTTCTTTAAGCCTTGGCAACTTGAGCGATCATGGAATGCGCAGGTCCATTGCCCTTCGCGTAGGGTGTGGGCTTGTAGGTCGTGAGCGTGTTGACGCATGCGCCCTCGTCGACCCGGTCGCCGTTCATGTCGGCCTTGTGCCAGGCTCCCTGGGGGATCGCGATGGTGCCCGGAACGATACGCGGCGTCACCTTCGCCTCGATGCGGATTTCGCCAGCCGGGCTCTTCACCGATACGGTGTCGCCTTGGGCGATGCCACGTTGCTCTGCGTCCGCAGGGTTAATCCAAAGCTGCTGGCGCGCCACCTGCTCGAGCTCGGGGATGAAGCCGAAAGACGAGTGCGTGCGGCTCTTGTGATGGAAGCCTGTGCAGTACAGCGGATACTCGTCGTTGACGCTGCCATATCCCTGGAAGCCGGGCGTGAACACCGGAATGGGGTTGATGACTTCGTCCTCGGCAAGCTCCCATGTGTTCGCGATCTCGGCCAGCGTTTCGGAGTAGATTTCGATCTTGCCAGAAGGCGTCGCCAGTGGGTTCGCGGTTGGGTCGGTGCGGAATGCCTCGAGGCCGATGACCGGTTCGAGCGCGCGCTTGTACATGCCCTGCGCCTTTATCTCGTCCCACGTGGGCATGTTGCCATCGGCTTCGGCGCCCTGCTCGTAGAGGTACTGAATCCACTCGTCATGCGTGCGGCCCTCGGTGAAGTCGTCCTTGATGCCGAACTTGTCGGCGATGTCGGCGCACACGTCGTAGCTGGAGCGGCACTCCGCAGGGGGCTCCTGAGCCGGGCCACCCACGACGACGGCGGTGTAGAACTCAGAGTAGCCCTGGGTCTGCATGTTTAGCTGTTCGGAGCGCATGGCATCGGGCAGCAGGATGTCGGCGTACTTGGCCGAGTCGGTCATCACCGTGTCCCACACCAGGATGAACTCGCACTTGCTCTCGTCGGCGAGGATCTCGTGGGTGTAGTTGATGTCGCCATGCTGGTTGGTCAGGCAGTTGCCGGCGTAGTTCCAGATGAACTTGATGTCGTTGTTCAGCTTTTCAGCGCCCATGACACCCGCGTTGGTGGCGGTCATCTCGTGGCCGTGATCCACCGCGTTCACCCACTGGTAGACGGGGATGGTCTTGGTGATGGGGTTGGAGAACGGGATGCCTCCCACCAGGTACGTAGGCGGCTCGGCCTCGCGCTGGCCGGTGTTCGTGCCGGGCAGGCCAAGCTTGCCGATAAGGATGGGCAGCATGCAAATGGCGCGCGTGGTGTCCTCGCCGTTGGTGTGACGCTGCGGACCCCAGCCCTGCACAATGAACGGAGCCTCGGCGGCCGCGATTTCGGCCGCAAGCGCGCGGATGGTGTCGGCGGGAACCTGCGTGATGGGGGCGGCCCATTCGGGCGTCTTCTCGACCATGTCGTAGCCGGTGCCCATGATGTAGTCCTTGTATGACTTGTTCTGGCCCTTGGCGGACTCGGGCATGGTGTCCTCGTCGTAGCCCACGCAGTACTTGTCAAGGAACTCCTTGTCCACCTGGTCGTTGGCGATCCACTCGTGCGCGATGGCCGAGCACAGCGCCGCGTCGGTCCCGGGGCGGATGGGAAGCCACTCGTCCGGGTGGCCTGATGCGGTCTCGTTCAGGCGGTAGTCGATGCTGACGACTCTGCCGCCGCGGCTTTCAACGGCCTCGCGCACCTTCGCGAAGTCCCATACGGCGTTTGCGCCGCCCATGCGGGTCTCGGCCGGGCTGTTGCCGAACATGACGACCAGATCGGACGCGCGCTCGGCCTCGGAGAACGAGGACGCGTTCACGGCATCGTAGGGGCTGAACGCGGTGGCGGGCTTTTTGAGCGTGACGTGGTTGCCGTCTTCGTCCAGGTTCGCCGCGCTGCCGTACATATGCGGCATGATGGCCTGCAGCATGTTGGTGGAGTAGTCGTAGCCCTGGTTGATGTAACCGCCCAGCATGCTGAGCAGGCGCAGGCCGGGCTGCTTGCCGGTGGAGCTGTACATGCCGGTAGCGTAGTTCACGTAGATGGCGTCGTTGCCGTAGGTGTCAATGACGCGTTTGAGTTCGCTTGCGATGGTGTCGATGGCCTCATCCCAGCTGATCTGCTCAAACTTGCCTTCTCCGCGCTTGCCTACGCGCTTCATGGGGTGCATCAGGCGGTCGGGGCTGTTTAGCCATCGGCGCATCGAGCGGCCGCGCAGGCAAGCGCGAGCCTGCAGGTCGGCGTCGCCTGTGTTGTCGGACTCCATGTACAACACTTTGCCGTCCTGGGAATGCCATTGGAAAATGCAGTTGCCGCCGCAGTTGACGTTGCACTGGCTCCACGAGATCTGATCTGTTGTCGCGGTTTCGCCTGCGCCTGCGCCTCCCTCGCTTTGGGGCGAGCAGCCGTACAGCGCGCCGGTTCCGGCGGCGCCGGCTACGGCAAGGCTCGCAAGCGACCCTTTGACGAACGTGCGGCGCGAAAGCGTCGTTTCGTTCATGAGCATAGTTCCCTCCTTCGATTCGGTTGTTCCTCTCGCCCTTCAAACGATATCGTAGTCGAAGTTGGCAGGAATCACACCTGACATGTGATTTAATAGAATAAGGCCAGGTCGGTTGAGTGTGGCATCGCATTGTCACCGGTTTTCCGAAAAGTGCAGCAGTCGGATAAGGTAGTATGGCGATGCGCGGCCCGGTATGGCGCCGCGGGGTTGAACGTGAAGGAGGAGGCGATGGAGCGGCGGGCTGAAGGCGCATGGGGGCATGCGCATGTGTCGAGTTGGGGCTACGCTTGCTTCCTCACGGTGAACGCCACCTCCACGTGGGGAGGCATCTTCCCGTTTTTGCCTCTTGAATTCCAGACCGCGGAAGTCACGCTCACGTTCTTCCTTGCGCAAGCCCTCGCCTTCGGCGGGGCATTCGTGGCAAGTATGTTGGGCGCATACTGTTTTCCCCACGGTGCGCGGAGGATGCTCGTGTCGCTGAGCGCGGTGCTCGTGTTCTCGGGTTCGGCATGCCTTATCGCCGCCATGTACGTAACGGCCGCAACGCTTTTGCTTGTGGCTGGTGGCGGCGTGCTGCTCGGCATCGGCTGTGCAGGCCTGTTCATGCTGTGGCAGCGTTACTTCGCATCGCTGCCTCCGGAACCGGGCAATCTGCGCCTGATCGTGGGCACGGCTCTTGCGCCGCTCGTCTACTTTTCGCTGTACCTTGTCCCCATTGCGCTCACGGCGTTTCTCGTTCCCCTCGTGTTCGTGCCCTTGTGCGGGCTGTGCATTGCGCTCTCGGTGCGCGAGATGCGCACCGACCAGCCCATGTTCGAAGACGTTCCCCGCCAGCATCCGCGCGTGTACCGCCAGGCTGTCGCCGATTACTGGCGCAGCGCTCTGTGCGTGGGATCGCTCGCTTTCGCGGGAGGCGTCATCCGTGGTATCGCGTTGCTGCACGAAGAGATAGCCACGGTGGTGAACAGCGCTTCTATGGTGGGTTCGCTCGTATCTGCCGTGGTGTTGCTGGTACTGTGGTACCGAATGAGCTTCAGATTTGGACTGACTTCGGTATTCCGCGTGACGTATCCGCTTGTCATCACAGGATTTCTGCTGTTGCCTTTTTTGGGTGGGGCATACTTGAACCTGTTCGCGGCGTTCATGTACATGGTGTTCTCGCTCGTGCAGATGCTCATGATGATGCAATGCGCTCAGGTGTCGCGCGACCGTGGCATCAATCCCGTGTTCATCTACGGCTTCTTCGGCGGAATTGCGTACATCATGCAAAGCATGGGGTTTTTGCTCGGATGGGTGAGCGATTTCGTTTCGATGGGCGGACGCGAGTGGCTATTCTTCGTGGCCGTCGTGTCGAGCTGGGTGCTGGGGCTCACGTTGCTTGCGGCGTCCGGCACGTTGTTCAAGCCGCTTGCGTCGAAGGGCACCGTGTCGGCCGATCCTATCGAGTTTCTGCCGCTCGCGCGCGAAGGCGAAGCGGCTATCGTGCATGCAGGCGAGGAGGCTGCCTCGAGGGCGCGGTGGCTGACGGACGCAGGCGAGCGAGGCGGGCGCATCGCAGAAAAGCGCGGGGAAGGGACGACTGACGCACGTCGCGGCGTCGGAGCCGATGGGCGTTGCAGCGCGGGGGGCGATAGGCGTTGCGGCGCCGAGACAGAAAGCAGGCGTGGGGTTCGGGAGGGCAGGTGCGGTACCGGCGCGGCGGACCCGGAGAGGCCCTTGCCGAAGGCGCGCCGCAACCGTCCGTCGGCATCGGAGGATGCCGGCGTCATCCGCGACCGCACGTCGAAGCAGTGTCGTGCGCTCCAGGAGCGATTCGGCCTCTCCTCCCGCGAGACGGAGGTTATGGAGCTCATCGCCCGCGGCAACAGCATGGCCGCCATCGCAGAGCGACTGGTGATCAGCGAAAACACCGTGCGCACGCATGCCAAGCACATCTACACGAAACTCGACATCCACAAGCGCCAAGAGCTATTAGACATGCTTCACGAGCTGGACGGGTAGGTTGTGCGCGCGGGCAGCTCTCGCATCTCATACTCGTCGAGTGCAGGGTGATGGTCGGACGTTCCTCATAGGAAACGCTGTCTTAGGCGCAAATGCCGGATTCGCAGGTATGACCTCAGAGTGTGCCTCATCTAGGGGTCGGGAAAAACTCGGCAGGTGAAAACGAAGGGCCGAAGCAAACGGCCAGCGCTCATACGACTGCGCCAGATTTGCGAGCTGTTCGCCTTGGGGAACTTGCAATTCTGTGTATCTTGCCCGCGTCGTGCCTTATCACGCATTGCCGGAAGTGCCGAAGCGCAAGCTAGCTGCATTAAGCAGCTCGCACAAGCGCAAAAACATGCCGAATGGATTGCGTCCACTGCTAAACCACCATTGACATGGCACCGGATGTCTTCCTAAGGTTCCGCCCCTCGGTCATTGCGCTCGGACATCCTTCGGCCTATCTATCGATCTTGGTTCGGCAGCAAAATTCGCGAATTCTGCGAGAAAAACGAGGTATGGGAGGGCTAGCAAGCCTTCGGATCCGCAACTCCATCGCGCGACCTGCGCAAATGCAGCCGAAAAAATCGTACGCCCCTCGCAAGAAGCCCAAAAGCCGGCTTCGGGCCTCCCATACCTCGTTTTCTTGACAGAATTTGGCTTTTCAGCTGCCGAGCCAAGATCGTAAGATGCAGCGCGGCAAGTTTTAGTCGGTTACAAGACGCAAGAATACCCTTTGTTCGGTGCGAGGTTGGTTTTAAGCGCCTCACTCAGGTGCCGTGCATCCTCACATAGGGGGTAGTAGGGCGAAACACCCTACCACGCAGGATTGCCCCGATGCGTTTCAGGTTCGAGAATCTTCTGAGCCACGCGAAATGAATGCGCGGCAACGTAAGGCGGTGCAGGGCGCGCGGCCATTCGAGGCAGCTCAGAGAGGCGCAAGGAGGAGCGGAAGATGAAAAAGACCGAAATAAGCGAGCGTGGAACCGGAGCGCGTGAGAAACTACAACGGCATGCGAAACCGAAACGACATGCGACATCGGAGCGCGTGCGAAACCGGATGCACGTGGGATCTGCGCATGCTTCCCCGAGTGCTATACTGAAGCGCGTTCGGATACGAAAGGCACAAGCACATGACGGCAGAAGAGCTTCCCAATGGATTTACCGGCTTCTCGCGGCGCAAGCCCAACGGCTTCGTGCCCGCGAGTTCGGCTATGGGCATGCCGCGCTATGTGGGCGGACAGCCGCCCGCGGCCGGCAAAAGCGCCTTCGAGGCGACATCCGCCGCGTTCGGAGGCGGCGCGCAGGGGGCGTTTCAATATGCGCGCGACCATGCGCGTTCGGACACGGGGAGCATGCAGTTCGACCCCGAGAAGTTGCGCATGATACCCGCGACCGATCGACGCTGGTCATGGACCGAGATCGACCTGAATGCGGTGCGGCACAACGCACAGGCTGTCAAGCAGCGCGTCGGCGCAGGTGTGCGCCTCATGGCCGTCGTCAAAGCCGACGCCTATGGGCATGGCGCCGTGCGTTGCGCCAAGACGGCTCTCAACTCGGGTGCGGATTACCTGGGCGTTGCTACTGTCGACGAGGCTGTCGAGCTGCGCGAGGCTTTGGTGAACGCGCCCGTCCTCGTCTTGTCGGAGCCACCCGTCTCGTCCATCCCGCTGCTTTTGGCGTACAAGGTGATGCCGAGCGTCTACACGCCCGAGTTCGCCATCCGCTACGGCGAGATGGCCGATGCCTACGGGATGCGCGCGCCGTATCACTTGGCCTTGAATACGGGCATGAACCGCATCGGCGTGCGTCACGACGAGGTCGTCGAATTTCTGAGCCAGGTGAGCTTCCACCGCGCGCTTGATCTGGTTGGCACGTTCACCCACTTCGCCACGGCGGATTCGGTCGAGACGCTCGATTTCCAGATACAGACGAAGCGCTTCATCGAAGCGATTGCAGCCATGCGCGCAGCCGGCGTGGATCCCGGCATCGTGCACGCGGCCAACACGGCGGCGGCCATCCGGTATCCGGATGTGCATTTCGACATGGTTCGACTGGGCGTAGGCTTGTACGGGCTGCATCCGTCCCAGGCGACTCGTACGATGATCGATCTCAAGCCTGTCATGAGCGTGCATGCTCGTATCACCGACGTGCGCACGGTGCCTATGAGCGAAGGCGTGAGTTACGGGATGAACTACCGCAGCCCCGGCAGCGTGAAGGTGTGCACCGTTCCCGTGGGCTACGCCGACGGGCTTCGACGCGGGCTGTCCGGGCGAACCGACGTCATCATGCAGGGCCAGCGCTGCCGCCAGGTGGGCAACATCTGCATGGATCAATGCATGTTCGAGGTCGATCTGCGAGTATATGGCAACCGCCGGCGCCTTGATCCGCAGATTGGCGATGAGGTGCTGCTCGTGGGTCGCGGGGGCGATTCCGTGATTACCCTCGATGACATGGCCAACACCCTGGGCACGATCAACTACGAAGTGGCTTGCGGGTTCGGCCTGCGAATGACCAAAGTGTACGTGTAAAGGAGGCCTTGGATGTCGAAGCCGCATATTCCCTTGGAGGATATTCGCGCGCAGGTGGAGACCTGCCGTGCGTGTCCGCTCGCCGACGGGCGCACGCAGACCGTGTTCGGCGTCGGCAACCCCGAGGCGCGCGTCATGATCATCGGCGAGGCGCCCGGCAAGAACGAGGACCTGCAGGGCGAGCCTTTCGTGGGCGCTGCCGGCAAGTACTTGAACGAGCTGCTGGCCATCGCGGGTCTGCGCCGCGAGGACGTGTTCATCGCGAACGTGCTCAAGTGCCGCCCGCCGGGGAATCGCGATCCGCGCCCCGAGGAGATCGAGCTGTGCACCCCGTACCTGCGCGAGCAGACGCGCACCATCGACCCCGAGTTCATCGTCACGCTGGGCAACTTCTCTACGAAGTTCATTTTGAAGACGGAGATCGGCATCACGCGCCTGCACGGCACGGTGCAGCGAGCGGGCAAGTTCAAGGTGTTCCCCATCTTCCATCCGGCTGCCGCGCTCTACGACGGCAGCAAGCGCGAGGCCCTGGAGAACGACTTCGCCACGCTCGGCGAGCTTCTACGCGCGAGTGACGCGGAGCGTGCGCAGGCAGCGCTCGACGCGGCGGTGGAGAAGGTTGAGCAGGTTGCCGCAGCCGCCGAGCAGCCGAACCCGAGCGAACCCCCCGAGCCCGAGCAGCCGCGGCTGCTGTAGAAGGCTACTTTCTGCATTCTGAGCCTCGCTAACGAAAGGTTTCTTTCGTTAGCAGGGTGCGATCGGTTCGGGTTCGGACAAGAGAACCGTCCCCCCCGTCCCATCTCGCCGAGGCTCCCGTGTCGTTTACAGCCATTTCTTCTTTCGGAAGTACAACAGTTCAAGTGCCACAAGAACGAGGCATGCAACGATGATGGCAGGATAGCCCCATTCCCAGTCGAGACCGGGCATGTTCGCGAAGTTCATGCCGAACCAGCTGGTGATAAGCGTGAGCGGTGCAAACAGTGTTGTGATGACGGTGAAGAACTGCATGGTGTCGTTCTGTCTGATGTCGATCTGCGTCTGGTAGAGTTCGCGCAGCTGCAGACTGTACTCCTTGAGCGTCTGCGAGCGCTTCAAAAGCCGCTCTGCCTGACGCACGAGCACGAGGAACAAGCGGCTTTCCTCATGGGTGAGCAGCTTGTTCTCGTTTTCCGCGATGCCGCTTGCCATGTCCACCAGCTGCTGGTAGTACGTGTCGATGCGCAGCAGCTTGCGTCGGAACACGAGCATGCTCTTGCTCTCGGCGTCCGTGTTATGGTCGAGAATGGCCTCCTCCACGTCTTCCATGCGGTCCTCGATCTGCGCCAGGTATGATAGATCGTTCTTGATCAGCAGCTTCATGAATTCGAAAAGGCAGTGCGCGACAGTCGGCTCCTTCATGACGCCGCCTGATGCTATCGCATCGAGCAGTCGCGCGGAGGTGCCTTCCTCGTCGAGGAAGATGAGGTTCGTTTTGTCAAGGTAGAATGCGAAACAGAGGGGGCTTCCCAACACATGGTTCTTGTTCGGCACGGCAAACGATCCGATCAGGAAGCTGGGGAAAACGTCGAGGTAGGTGTTTTCCACGGTAGCAAGGTTTCGGAGCGATTGCTGCATATCCTGGGTGCCAAAGCTCAGGTCCACGAATTCTTTGGACGTCAACACTTCTGCTACGGGCGTTCCTTCCGCGACGGGGGTGTCGGCAGGAACCGCTTCGAGGCGGTCTTTGAGCACGTACTTGTGAGCCATGGCGCACACTTTCGGACGGAGGTGCGGGGACGCGGCATGCGCGAGCGCGCAGCCGACGGCATCACGGTAGCATGCGCGTTTGCGCGGATGCGGATCTGTCGGGTATCCGTTGGCGCTTCGTCATCCGGCTATCGAAACAGCTCGTCGCCTATTCCCCTGATGGACGGGATGATCTTCGCCAGTGAGCGCTCCAGCGACACGTACGCGGGCGACTTATCGTCCTTCTTGCTCACGAGGCAAATTGGAATGTCGACGGCGTCTTCGGGCGCGAACGGGCAGATGACAGCGCCGGGGAACAGCTCTCCGAATTCGGGAATGGCCGGCACGACGAAGCAGCCGCGCTCGCGCGCAAGTACCCGATAGACATCGAGCAGCGTGGGCTCGGAAATGTCGAGTCGGACGTCGGGATGGCGTTCGGACAGCTCGTCGCGAACCGTTTGAAAGAAAAAGTCGAATTGAGGAGAGACGCAGAGAGGCCTGTCGGCAAAATCGGCAAGGGTCACCGAGCTCTTCTTGGCGAGGTCCGCGAACTCCATCAGAAGGGCGCCGGTAGAAACGGTGCCGACCTGTAGCACATCGAGCAGCGGGAGCTCGGTGGTTCCAAGCGTAATGAACGCGTCGATCGATCCCGTGAAGAGCGCGTTGATGCATGCGTCGCGGGAGCCGAGGGTCACGTGCGGTTCGATGTCGATCGATTTTTTAACGAACGAGACGATGTGCTTGTTCACGATATGCTTGGTGGCGAACGACGGAGAGCACAGCATGAGGCTGAGCTCCTCTTGCGCTTTGTCGCCGGATGAGGAAGCAAACGCCGTGAGATCCGAAACGCCAGCGAGCACGTCCTTCGCCTTGTAGTACAGCTTGCAGCCGAACGCGGTGAGCTCGACACCGTGCGATCGGCGCACGAAGAGATCCTCCTGGAATTGCCGCTCGAACTCGATGAGGCCGCGAGAGACCGCCTGCACAGTGACGTCGAGTTCCTTGGCTGCCGCCGAAAGGCTTCCTCGCTTCGAAACGGTGACGAAATATGTGAGCTGCTGGATGCTGAACATGGGTATGGATTGTACTTCACGTCGTAGAATCGTCGCAGCTGGCAAAGCAGTTCAACCTACTTTTGAAGCGGATGGGTCTCCGATCCGTCATCGTTTCGGGTCGATCGGCCATGGTTTATGCGGCCCGGCCGATGGGCGGCTTGCCGTCGCGCTCGTCTTGCTGTGCTGATGGCGTGCGAGCGCATACTTGTTGGGCGGGGCGGTTTGCTGAGGCCGAACGCCGTTTGCGCTGGATGTTCGACCGCTTGCGACGTGCGCGGGACCGCTTGCATGAGATTTTGCCCCGTACTGCCTTGGTTTGCAGCCCTTGGCCGTCCGAAACACATTGGAAACACTTCGGCTGAAGTTCGGTTGGTATAATGCGCGACACTTGCTACCGAGTGCGGCACCGTTTTTCAGGTGCTGTTTTTTATTATGAGCGATGAGCGAGAAGGGATGAGGCAACGTGTATCCCATCGAACGGGCAGAGCAACTCAACGCGGAAGTCACGCGCATGGTGGTCCGCGCCCCCGAAATCGCGCGGAAGATCAAGCCGGGCCAGTTCATCATGCTGCGCATAGACGAGCGGGGCGAGCGCATCCCGCTCACCATGAACGATTGCGATCCCGATGCCGGCACCGTCACGATCGTCTTCCAGGCGGTGGGCGCAACGACGAAGCGCCTCGCGCAGATGAAGCCGGGAGAAGCGCTGCACGATTTCGTGGGCCCGCTTGGCAACCCGACCGAGCTTGAAGGCGTGCGCCGCGCGTGTGTCATCGGAGGCGGTCTGGGCACTGCTATTGCATATCCGCAGGCCAAATGGCTGTACGACCACGGCTGCGAAGTCGACGTGATCACCGGTTTCCGCACGGCGAGCCTTTCCATACTTGAGGATGAGATTGCGGCATGCTCTGCACGGCAGATCGTCATGACCGACGACGGTTCCAACGGGAACAAGGGACTGGTGACCCAGGCGCTCCAGCAGCGCATCGACGAGGGCGCGGACTACGATCTCGTGCTGGCTGTGGGACCTGTCGTCATGATGAAGTTCGTAGCTGCTACGACGCGGCCCTACGGCATCAGAACGCTCGTGAGCATGAATCCGCTCATGATCGACGGCACGGGCATGTGCGGCGGCTGTCGCGTGAAGGTGGGCGACGAGTATCTGCACGCCTGCGTGGACGGCCCGGACTTCGATGGCCATCTGGTCGATTTCGACGATGCCCTGCGTCGCGGCGTGATGTATCGGAGCTTCGAGGACGAAGCGCGTGCGGCAGCGACAGGTGCGCCGATCGACGAAGGTCGCGCCTGTGACGGCAAGGCCGCGTCTGAGGTGGCCGCCGGGCAACGGAAGGGGGCGTAGCATGGCGCGTTTGAGCTACGAGCCGAACAAACAGAAGGAGAAGACTCCCATGCCCGAACTCGACCCCGTCGAGCGGGCGCAGACGTTCGAGGAGGTCGCGCTCGGCTACTCGGCCGAGGAGGCGGTTAACGAAGCGCGGCGCTGCACCCAGTGCCCCAGCAAGCCGTGCATGGCAGGCTGCCCGGTGGGCGTTCCCATTCCCGGTTTCATCGAGCAGGTGGCGCTCGGTAATTTTGCGCACGCTTACGCTCTCGTGAAAAGCGCGAACTCGCTGCCGGCCATCTGCGGGCGCGTATGCCCTCAAGAGTCGCAGTGCGAGAAAAGGTGCACGCGCGGCAAGCAGGGCGAACCGGTGGGCATCGGGCGCTTGGAGCGTTTCACGTCAGATTGGGCGTTCGAGCATCCCGAAGAAGCTGCCATTGCCATTGAAGAGCTGCGCGAGCAACGGGCTGCTGGCGCTGCCGATGCAAGCCTTCAGACGGATGCAGGCGCGTCCTCATCCGACGATGCGGCGATGGACGATGCGAACGCCGTCTTTCCTGACGTCGATCTTTCCGGCAAGAGCGTTGCGGTGGTAGGATCGGGCCCAGCGTCGCTGACGTGCGCAGGCGAGCTTGCCAAGCGCGGGTGCAGCGTCACGATGTTCGAAGCATTGCACAAGCTGGGCGGCGTATTGACGTACGGTATTCCCGAATTCCGCCTACCGAAAGATCTTGTGGCACGCGAAACGTCCAAGTTGGGGGATCTCGGCGTCACGTTTGCGGTGAACTCCGTCGTGGGCAAACTCTACGATATAGACGAGCTTTTGGAGGAGCGCGGATTCGACGCTGTCTTCGTGGGCACCGGCGCCGGCTTGCCCAGCTATCTGAACATCGAGGGCGAGGGCCTGAACGGCGTTTCGGTTGCGAGCGAGCTGCTCACGCGTGTGAACCTGATGAAAGCCTATCGGTTCCCCGCCTATGATACGCCCGTGTACGCGGGAAAGAAGTGCGTCGTGGTGGGCGGCGGCAACGTGGCGATGGACGCAGCACGCACGGCGAGGCGTCTGGGCGCCGACGTGTGCGTGGTCTACCGTCGCGGACGCGAGGAGATGCCGGCCCGTGCGGAGGAGATCCACCATGCCGAGCAGGAGGGGATTGAGTTCAAGCTGCTGACGAATCCCACGCGCATCCTTGGCGATGAGAACGGATGGGTGTCGGGCGTTGAGTGCGTGCGTATGGAGTTGGGCGAGCCGGATGCGAGCGGGCGGCGGCGTCCCGAGCCTGTCGAAGGCAGCGAGTTCGTCATCGACATCGACATGCTCGTGATCGCTGCGGGATCGAAGACGAATCCGCTCATCGCGAACACGACGCCCGGGCTTGACGTGACGACGCGCAGCCTGATCGTGGCCGACGAACGTACGTGCGCCACGTCGAAACCGGGCGTATTCGCCGGGGGCGATGCCGTGATCGGCGCGGCGACGGTTATTCTCGCCATGGGCGCCGGCAAGCGCGCAGCGGCGGGCATCGCCGAGTATCTGGCCCCGTCGGCTTAATGGCTGTCGGGACGCGTCGTCGCTGCTTGGAGGCCGCCCATGTCGTTCGACCCGATTGCGTATATCAATGAGCCCCGGTGGCAGGAATCGCGCCTCGGGCTTGATCGCATCCGCGTGCTGCTGGAGCGCCTTGACCGGCCGCAGGATCGACTGAGGTTCGTCCACGTTGCCGGCACGAACGGCAAGGGTTCCGTTTGCGCCTACCTGGCCTCGGTTCTGCAGATGGCGGGGTACCGGACGGGTTTGTTCACAAGCCCGTTCATTGAAAGGTTCGAAGAGCGCATCCGCGTGGACGGGGCCGATATTCCGCGCGACGAGCTGACCGCTGCGACATGCGCCGTCAAGGAGCAGGCCGAGGCTCTCGCGGCCGAGACAGGCGATCACCCTACAGAATTCGAGTTGATGACGGCCGTTGCGCTCGTGCACTTCGCGCAGGCGGCGTGCGATATCGTGGTGCTTGAAGTAGGGTTGGGTGGACGGCTGGACTCGACGAACGTCATTGAGCCTCCGGAGGCGTCGGTTATCGTGCGCATCGGGCGCGACCATACGGCGCTTCTGGGCAACACGCTTGCGGCCATTGCATCCGAGAAGGCGGGCATCGTGAAGCCGGGTGCTCCGGTCGTTTCATGGCCGCAGGAGCCCGAGGCGATGGCCGTGATCGAGCGCGCCGCCGAAGCGTGCGGCGATGCGCTTGTGGTGCCGGACTTTTCGGAGCTTCGCGTGGGTTCTGCCAGGTCTGCAGGTGCCGCGACGCAGGGCGCGCTCGTCCGCCCGTTCTCCTACAAGCGCTTCGCCGACTTGAGCACGCACTTGTTGGGCGGCTATCAGCCGGCTAATGCCGCGCTTGCTATTGAGACGATCGAGGTGCTCCGTACGCGCGGATGGAGCATCTCCGACGAGGCGTTGCGCACGGGGATCGCACAGGCGCGCTGGCCCGGGCGCTTCGAAGTGGTCGATAGCGGTCCCAACCGACCGACGATCGTCGTTGACGGCGGCCATAACCCCCAAGGCGCGCACGCATTGGCCTCGTCGTTGGAAGACATGTTTCCCGGCGCAAGACCCGTGTTCGTGATCGGTGTGCTCGAAGACAAAGATTATCCGGCTATGCTGGAGGCCGTGATCGCGCTCGGAAGCGCGTTCGTGGCGGTAGCTCCCGACAGCCCTCGCGCTCTTTCGGCCGATCGCTTGGCCAGGGCTATCCGCTGGGCCGGACAGGATCTGCTCGGTTGTTCGGCGTGCGTGAAGCCTGTGGTCGCTCAGGATATGAACGACGCGCTGCGCCGTGCCTGCGAACTCGCCGGTTCTGACGGTGTCGTGTGCGTTTTCGGGAGCCTTTACAGCGTCGGCGCAGCCAAGCGAGCGATCGCCGCTATGAACCGAGACTGACCTGCGGCGCTTCGGCGATTCGATCAGTCCATCGAGAGCGCATCGTAGAGCCTACGCGGAATGACGACGGCCAGCCTTGCAGCGGCCTCCTTCGGCGGCGGTGCCGTGCCGAGCCGGTACCATTCGGTAAGGATCTCGGTTTCCGTCTTCACCCAGGTGTCGATGCAGAACATCAGCTCGTCGTCTATATCCGCCTTCCGGTAGTCCTGCAGCGTCTCGACGAGCACGCGCTTGCGGTAGTGGGGCATGATGTTACGGTCTGCAGGCGAGTTGAGCGTGTACTGGGTGGCCGCCTCGAAGAACCTTTTCTCCAGGGAGAGCAACCGGATGTGGTGGAAATAGCCTGTCTCCCAATCGATGGTCCTGCCCACTTCGATGAGGTAGAACTGGTGGACGTGGATGGGCCACCACCAATGCAGGCTGTACTTGCTGTCGAAATGCCGATAGAACGTCTGTCGCGATATGCCGGCCCTCTCGCAGAGCTCGCCTACGGTGATATGGTCGAGCGAGCGGTCGACCGCGTGCATGATCCTCAGTTTGATCTGCACGTCCTCGCTGTCAAGAAGCCCCTTGTGCTCCCAGTCTTCCCGTGCCATGAACCCCTCCCTCCGCATCGTCGTGCGGACCCCCCCTACAAGTAGTATAGCCCGCGTGCGCCGATGCTGCACGCGCCGCCGCGCAGGGCGCCCCGCGAACGCAGTCGCGGGGCGCCCGAGCTCGATGCCTCGAGGCAGCCGCTTTCGGACGGTATCGGGAACAGGCGGCGACGCTAGGCGTCGACGGGTTTCAAGCCGGCCGCCTCGGCGGCGGCGCGTAGGTCCTTCCAGGTGGCAAGGTGATCGATTTCGAGCGCTTTGCAGACCTCGTCGCAGATGCCGCATTCGGTGCAGGTCCAGAGGCCGTTCTGCACAGCTTCGACCACGCGGTCGCCCTGATCGTAGGGATCGTAGAAGCGGTTGGCGATGGCGATCATGCCAGTCGGCCCGATGAAGGACTTCGTCCCCTTCATTTGGACGACCGGGCAGGCGGCCATGCATACGCCGCAGCGCGCGCAGTATTCGAGCGGTTCGAGCTTCTTGTAAAGGTCGGGATCGACCGGAGCCTTAACCTCGTCGAGCGTAAGATCGAAGGCGCGTTGACGTGCAAGGATTCTACTCACCTTGTCGGTGATCCTCGTCTTGTCGACGATAAGATCGCGCACGACGGGGAATCCGGTCAAGGGACCGACCTCGTTCTTCCCGCCTTCGTCCACAAGGGTGACGCAGGCTAAACAGGGCGTGCCGTTCAGTGTCATGGCGCAGCGCCCACAGACGCGCCCGCGGCAGCTGTAGTCGAACGCGATGGGCTCGATGGTATCGTTGATGAGGACGAGCGCCTCCAGCAGGGTCATGTGCTCCCAATGCTCGATATCGTATTCGGAGAACGATGGCTCCGCGTCGACCGAGGGGTTGAACTTCTGTACTGTGACTTTCATGATGTCTCCTTACGCCTCGATCCGTCGGACTAGTCAAGCTCGACGACGGGCACGGTTTCCAGCTGCATGGCGCCGTCAACGTTGCGGGCGACGATATTGCAGGTCCATGCCCCGGGATTCTCCTCGGGGTACTCGGGCCGATAGCTGTGCCCGCGGCTTTCCTCGCGCATGAGCGCGGCACGCGAGCTGGCTTCGGCGATGTCGAGAAGGTTGCACGCTTCGATGGCCGCCTTCCAGTCGGTGTTGTACGTGAGCGTGGCGTCGCCGAGCGTCATGTTCGGCAGTTCCTCAGAACGGATGCGCGCAAGCTCATCGACCGCCTGCTGCATCGCTTCGGTTTCACGCGTGGGCTGGCAGGCTTGATAGGCCGCCTTTTGGATCATGCGTGTGACTTCCTGCGGGCGTTTACCGCCGCCTTGGCGCAGTCTCAGCTCGTGCAGGCGGTTGATCTCCTCCTCGATGGCATCGAATGCGAAGGATGCGGGGCGTTTCGCCCCCTCGCCTTCGGCGTACTCGATGGCTTTCATCATCGCGTAGGAGCCGTCGCGATAAGCGACGTTCACCGACGAGCCGCCCTGGGCGCCGTACACGCCTCCGCCTCGCGAGCAGAATAAACCCGGCATGCCCTCGACCATGAGGTTCTCGTCGACACGGGGATTTCCGCCGTGCTCGTAGGCTTCAAGGGCGCATTCCAGTTTGGTCGAGGCTACGTCGATGCCGAAGACCTCCCGCCACAGCTCGACGTTGCGGCGGTACACTTCGCCCATGGCTGCGAAGGCTTCCGGGTTCGAGAAATCGACGTATACACCTCCGTTCGGCGATCCGCCCCCGTCGTGGATGGCCTTCGCAATGGTGCGGGTGAATGTGATGCGGTCAAGCGTGGAGTAGTCCATGCCGCGGAAGAAATAGGTGTCGTTGGCGTCGCAGATATACTCGCAGCACAGATTGTCGGCTCCGATGCCGCCCACGAACGTGGCAGCAAGACCCATGGGGTACATGCTGATGAGGTCGAACTGGAAGAACTCCGAGTCCTGCAGCGCCGCGCCGCGCCGGTAGGCTGCGGCATCGACGTCGCCGGTATTGTCGGGCGAGTTGATGGATGTGGGTGCGACGGTGTTCCAGCCGTATATCCACGAGCTTGCTCCCGTGCAGGATATTGTGGCCTTCGCGCGGAACACGCGTACGACGCCGGTGGGGATGTGCAATCCGACGGCTCCGATGCACGCCCCATCCTCTATGATCACATCGGTGATCATAGTGTGGTCAAAGATGCGCGCGCCGGTGCGCTCTACCGAATCCGTGAAGTAGCGCGGAAAGCCGTTGAACGTTCCGAACAATGGATAGCCCGGCATATCGAGGCCGGGCGCAAACGTCCCGTCCTCATCGCGCACGAACAGGTTGTTGCCCTCCTGCGCGTAGCGCAGAAGCAGGTTGCGTTCCTCGACGGTGAACGCCTCGTGCGTGGCTTTCGCGATCTTTTTGTTCGTGAGTTCGTTCAAGACGAAGTCCTCGGACTGGTCCCAGGGCGTGTCGGTTTGGATGAAGTTCACCCAGTTGCACCAGTTGTAGCCGCAGGCGCCGCCGAAGTGGAAGGGTCCCTTCTCCACGACGGCCACATCTTTGCCCTGCTTGTGCGCCTGCAGGGCGGCGTGCGATCCGGCAAGCCCGCCGCCGATGATGAGGATTTCGGTGTCGTAGAGCTCGAAAGCCGCCGTTGCAGATGCGTTTTCCGCGCCCGAAGAGCCGCTGCCGCCTGCCGCGCCGCCTCCAGTCGAGCAGCCTGTCGCCGTGCCGAGCGCCCCCGAAAGCATGATCGTGCCGAAGGCGACGGCGCTCCCGCCCAAAAACGCGCGCCGCGATATGCCGGTTCCTTCCGTGCGGGTAGTGCTTCGCTCGCTATCCATGATGCTCCTTCCCCTCCGATGAGCCGTGCGCGCGGGTGCGCGCGCCGTCGACACCATTCTTCGCGGCGGCGCGGCGCAGAGCAAAGGACGGCCCGGTGCATTCGTTCTCGTTCATGAGACAATACCGACGTTTGTCCTCGAAACGGGTACAAGGGCATGCCCTTATCGAGCATGAGCGCGTGGTGAAGAGGGCGACGGAAGAACAGGACCGATCGAGCGCCCTTGCCGGGTCCGGGAAATCCTGCGCTTTGCCGTATGCGTTGCCGCTGGATCGAGCGCGGTGTTTTCTCACGCGCTTTGCTCTTCTTCGAGGCGCGTGCCCCGCAATTTGACGATTCGGCTGCTTCATACCTTGATCGAATATTCATTGCAAAGTGCGCTATGCTGAAAATGGAATAACACCACACGCGTTTCAACGCGTTGTTGAAAGGTATAGCGGTATGAACATGGCAGGAAAACTGGTCGCCGTCGGGACGGCTCTCGTCCTGGTTTGGGCAACGGGCGGCATCGGCTTCGCCCCGGCATTCGCCCAGAGCGCGAAGCCTGATCCCGCTTCGTCGTCGTGGGCCGCGAGCGCGAATGCGGAAACGGGCCGTGCGGAAGCGGACGATCCTGTGGCGGATGGCGGGTCCGACGGTGCGCCTGAAGGCGCTGCTGGGACGGTCGATCCGAAGGAGCACCTGGACGCAGAATCCCCGCACGAGGAGTTCGCGCCCGATCCGAGCGGTTCTTCTTCGGCGGAGAGCGATGCGGGCGAAGCCGATGGCGAGGATGCGGAGACTACGGACGAGAAACCGCTCAAAGAGGGAATCTTGGCGGTGCTCGCGCTCGTGCAAGGCGACGGGCTTTCGTCTGCGGCCTCTATCGAACGCTCGGGGTCGACGGTATACGCCAACGGCGTGCCGATCGTCGTAAAGCCGGATGCCGATGGGAAGGCATATATCTTCGATGGCGCGGGTACGGTAAAGCTGGACGAAACCCCTCTTGCTTCAGGATCGAAGGTCTACGGTGGCGGCAACGGCGTGGATATCGACGGGAATACGAGCATTTCAGTCGAAGCGGTATCGAATATATCCATTTTCGGCGGCGGGTATAACGGAGCCGTTTCCGGCAATGCTCGCATCTCTGTCGCAAACGCATCGACGGGCACCGTGTACGGGGGCGGTTTCTCCGACGGCTCGCGTGCGGCCGATATCGGCGGGAGCGTTTCCATCGATCTGGCTGGCACCGGCACGAAAAGCAAGGTGTATGGCGGAGGCTCTGCCGAAGCGTCGAAGGGCGACGCCTCGGCGAACGTCGCAGGCGCGGTACGTATTTCGTGCGAGAATTTCAATCATCAAGGGGGAAGCTCCGTATATGGTGGCGGCTATGCGCGTACGAGCTCTGCATACTCGGCGAGCGCACAGGTGGGTAGCGTGCAGATGGAGGGATCCGGTCCGACTTACGTGCTGCGCGGCGGCGGATGGGCTTTCGCTTCGGGATCCGGCGCCGCCCATGCCGACGTGCTCGGCGCCATCGAGATCGTATTGACCGATCCCGATGTGCGCGAGGTGTACAGCGGAGGCTATGCCGACGGAGCTGCAGCCACGGCGGATGCCGCATCCGTCGACACAACGGTGGCGGGTGGAGAGATGATGATGCTGTACGGCGGAGGAACCGCCGACGGCGGCTCGGCGAACGTGGCAGGTGCGGCGAACGTGACCATCGACGGGTGCTCGAATCTGTACGGCTACACCATCGGCGGCGGCAGCGCTTCGAATGCGGGCAGCGCCGACGTGGGCTCTGTCGCGATCTCGATTCACGATTCGGTGGGCCCGGTCGAGAAGCAGCTGGGCAGCTGGGTTGCCCAAGCCGTCTACGTTGGCGGCAGCGCATCTGGTGCGGGATCGCATGCCGATGTGACGGGTTCGGCATCGCTTGCCATCGAAGGCGGAAGCATGGCTGGCAACCTGTACGGTGGGGGCGACGCCTCGGGCGGCGCTTCGGCGACAGTGAAGTCGCTCTCCGTGCGCTTGTCGAACATCGCAGCATATATGTTCAACGATGGGAATCAGGACGTTGCTGGACTGCTGAGCCTGTTCGCGGCCGGAGAGACTGTTGAAGACGGCAGCTCGTCGCTCGTGCAGGATGCGGTGGACGTCCAGCTTTCCGGGTTGAATCTTGAAAACCTGTGGGGTGCTGTGTCGGCCGTCGACGACGACCCGTTCGCTCCTACCGCACAGGTCGGGGCGAGCTTTCAGGAGGGGGCGGGCCTGACGGCTCTCTTGGCGTGCGTTGATCGCATCGAGCTCTCGCATGAGCTCGTGGTGCCCGCATTCCAACCGAAGGGGAACGGCGTTCCCACCATGATACGCGCGTCGAACTTCGCCGTCGGCGATGCGCTTGTCACCTGCCCTGCTCCCGACGCCCATGCAGACTGGTTTGCCCTTGATGATCGCGAGATCGGCTTCGAGCAACGTGAGCAGAGCGCTCGATGGCTTTTCAGCCGTGCAAGCGGCAGCATCGTCGTGGACCCGGAGGCGGATGCGGGGGAGGTGCCCGAAGTCGCGCTGGCCGATCCGGACGGCGCACTGTCTTCGTTACTGACCGAGGAGGATCAGGCGGCTCTTGACGGGGGTTCCTCGGTGACGTTTGCTCTCAAGGTCGCACCGCATGATCTCTCCTCCGATGAGCAGTCCCTGTTGGCTGAGATCGCTCGCCTTGCTTCGTATACCTTCGTTCAGCATTTGGACATTTCGCTGGCGAAGCAAGTCGATGGCGTCGAAACGCCGCTCTCGACGCTTTCCACGCCTCTGCGATTGACCATTGCGACGCCCTACGAGGCGGCGGATGCTCAAACGCCTACGAAGTACGCAGTCGTTCGCGTTCACGAAAACCCCGATGGCACGTTGGAAACAGCCGTGCTTGAAGACAAGGACGACGATCCTGCCACAATCACGATCGAGACGGACGCGTTCTCCACGTACTCGCTCGCGTACGCCGTCGAAGGATCGGGCGGTACGACCGACCCGGGTGGGAACGGTGGAGGTTCCGGCGACGACGGCTCGAACGGCGGCGAGGGTCAAGGAGGTTCGCCCGATGGGGGAGGAACCGGCGGAGTCGACGGCCAGACGGGATCTCGTGGGCAAAACTCCGCAGATGATCCGCTCGGTGATGGAGCGAACGCGTCTGCCACAGGCGGGAAGGATTCCGCAGGGTCTCTGCTCGCGACGAGCGATCCGACCGCAGTGTTCGCGCTTGCCGCCGCAGGCGTGACCCTGATCGCCGCCTGCACTGTCGGCGCTGCGGCTGTTCGACGTTCTCGTCGCTCGTAGCAGCGGAATCGGCTAGCCTGGAACGACTGCCTCAAGATGCAAGCGGACCCGCCGAAGCGGGTCCGCTTTTTCGATCTGCTACGTTCGGCGCGCGAGGCTCGATCGGCCGTCGCGGCAGCCGCTGCCGAATTTTACAGCGAGTCGATGTACTTCACGAGGTCGCCGACGGTTTGCAGGCCCTCGGGCTCGCCGAAGTCGACTTCGCAGGCCTCTTCGAGGTCGCATATGAGTTCGACCATGTCGAGCGAATCGATGCCGAGCGAGTCGAAGGTGGAGTCGTCCTCGACGGTTGCGGGATCGATGTCGAGATTCTCCTCGAGGATGTTCTTCACGGTGTCGATGGTTGCCACGATGCTAGTCCTCCTTCTGCTTGAGCAGGCCGTAGCCGCCATCGTCGCGGCGATACAGCACGTTTACCATACCGGTGTCGCGATCGGTGTAGGCGAAGAAGTCATGGCCTAGCAAGTCGATCTTGATGAGCGCCTCGTCGCGGGTCAGCGGCTCGAACTCCATCACCTTTTCGCGCACGATCTCCTCGCCGGCCAACTCGTCCATAAGGCCGTCTACGTCCAACTCGCCGCTGGCAGCCGTTTCGGGTGCGCGGATGGTCTCGCCTTCAGCGCGCAGCTTGCGGTCGATCACGCGGGTCTTGTACTTGCGCAGCTGACGCAGCACCTTGGCAGCGGCTACGTCGATGGCCGCGTACATGTCTTCTTCGCATTCTTCCACGCGGATGATGTGGCCCTTCGTGCGCAGCGTCACTTCGCAGCAGGCGGGGCGGGGGTTTGCGGGGTTCTTCTCGACGAACAGCACGACTTCGGCCACCAACGGGTCGATGTCCATAACTTTCATGGAATTGCCGATCTTCTCGTCGGCATACTGACGCAGTGCATCGGTTACAGGCATTTTGCGTCCGGTGACGGTAACGCTCATAGCGATCACCTCTTACCTCGTGGCGAATAAAAAAACAGCTCGTGATGAAGCCGATGCCTGGTCGTGCAGAGAAAGCAGCGAATGCTCTTCGTGCGCTCCAAGCTGACTCCTTCCGTCAAGCTGATGACAACAGGATAGCGCAATTCCTGATATTTTGGCGGGGCATTTTACAACGCGTTGTGAATTCGATTTAAAAACGCGTAACGAACCGGCGAACATGCCGCGCTCATGAAGGATAATGGACGGGTGGCCGCCGGGGCGTCGCGCGCATCGCCCCTCGGCGGGCCGTATTCCGATCGGGCGGCTGAAAGGCCGCTGCGCGCAGACGAGGACGACATGACGGACAAGGATCACGACGGCTCTCCGCGCATCTTCATATCCGAAGTGCAGGGCCATCAGGCGAGGTATCGCAAGCTCATCCAGTTCACCCACTCTTCGACGAAGGCGGCCGGCGCAATGCTGGCGGCGGCCGTTATCGCGCTTATCGTGGCCAATTCCGGTGCGTACGAGGCGTTTCTGGAGTTCTGGCACACCGAAGCGGGGTTCTTCTTCGGCGAGGCGTTCGCCGGCATGTCGCTCGCGCACGTCATCAACGACATCTTCATGGCCGTGTTCTTCCTGCTGGTCGGCCTCGAGGTGAAGTACGAGCTCACGGTGGGCGAGCTGACGAACATCCGACAGGCCATTCTGCCCATCATGGCGGCTATCGGCGGCGTGCTGGTGCCCATTGCCTTCTACCTTGCTTTCAACGCGTCCAGCCCGGAGTCGGTGCAGGGCTGGGGCGTACCCACGGCCACCGACATCGCCTTCGCCCTCGGTATTCTGGCGTTGCTCGGCAACCGCGTGCCCAGCGGCGTTCGGGTGTTTCTCAGCACGCTTGCCGTGGCCGATGATATCATTGCCATCCTTGTCATCGCGGTTTTCTACGGGCACAGCCCCTCGCTTCTGTGGTTGGCTGGCGCAGCAGGCGTGCTCGCGGTGCTCGTTCTCATGAATCGCAGCCATATCTACTCCCTCATCCCGTATCTGGCTGTGGGACTCGTGCTGTGGTACTGCGTGTTCATGTCGGGCGTGCATTCCACCATCGCCGGCGTGCTGCTGGCGTTCGTCATCCCGTCGGGATCCCGCGTGAACTTGAAGAGCTTCACCGATTGGTCGGGCACCAAGGTGCGGGAGGCGCACGAGACCTACGAGCCCGAGACGCCCGTCATCGCACAGGGCGCATACATCGAGACCGTTCGGTCGCTCAGCCGCATCGCCCGTCAGGTGGTGCCCCCCGCGACACGACTCGAACACCGTTTGTACCCGTGGGTGTATTTCGGCATACTGCCCCTGTTTGCACTGACGAATGCCGACGTGAGTTTCGCTGGCGTCGATGTGGGCGCCATGCTGGCCAGCCCTGTGCTCTATGGCGTCTTGCTGGGATTGCTGGTAGGCAAGCCCCTGGGCATCATGCTGATGAGCTTTATCGTGGTGAAGCTGAAGGTGGCCTCGCTGCCGGAGAACGTGAACTGGTTCCACATGCTGGGCGCCGGGGTATTGGGTGGCGTCGGCTTCACGATGTCCATCTTCGTGGCGAATCTGGCGTTTGCGGACGAAGCGCTAGTCTCCACCGCCAAGCTGGGCATCTTGGTGGCATCGCTGCTTGCGGGTGTGCTAGGATTCGTGCTGCTCATGGCGCAGGCGAAAGTTGCGCAGAAGCGGGGTGTGGCCTACCTGTCGGGCAGCAGCGATGATGTGACCCGCCAGACGGCGGGCGGCGAGGCGGCGCGCGATACGCAGGAGCTGTTGCGCGAACTCGAGGATCCTTCCGTTCTCGGCGAGATCGAGGCCGCGAAGAAGCGCGGCGGGGTGTTCGAGATCGTCGTGGACCTGGGCGAAAGCGGTCTTTTGGGCGGCGGCTCCATTGGAGACGTGCGCGAGGCCGTGCGCGACGAGGTAGTCCGCGTTTTGAGGGAAGAGGGCAGAGACGATCTGGCCGACAAGGCGCAGGAAGAATTTCGGGAACACGCGGGTGAGCCGCCGCTTGCGAGCGTCGAAGAGGTGCTGCGACGCGAGCGGCCGGAACTTCTGAAAGACGCGCTCGAACGCGAAGCCGACGATGCGACGGGCATGTCGGGCGACGATGGGAAGCGGCGGTAGAAGAGGTGCCGGTCAATCCGCACGTCGGATGCTTGCTCGCCTGCGGAGCGGTACATGCCGCGATAAAGTATCGACGAGAGGGATCGATGAAGAGGAGGAGCGCCGTGGAAGCTGCAGCGATCGTGTTGGCCGCGGGGGCCGGAACACGCATGAAATCGAAGAAGCCGAAGGTGGCTCACGAGGTGCTGGGCAAGCCGCTCGTCCGCTGGGTGGTGGACGCGGCGCGCGCGGCGGGCGTCGAGCAGGTGGTTTCCGTGGTGGGCCACGCCCGAGAGCAGGTGGTTCCGCTCCTGGAAGCCGATACGCAAACGGTGGTGCAGCACGAGCAGAACGGGACGGCCGGCGCCGTGGCGGTGTGCGCCGAAGCCCTTGGCGACTTCGATGGCGCGTTGGTGGTGCTTTCCGGCGACTGCCCGCTCATCACGGCCGAAACCATCGCTCGGCTGATTGCGGAACGCGAGCGCACCCAAGCGGCTGCGGTGGTGCTCTCCATGGAGCTGGATGATCCGTTCGGTTACGGGCGTATCGTGCGCGACGGCGACGGTGCCGTGGCGCGTATCGTCGAGCAGAAGGATGCATCGCCCGAGGAGGCGGCCATCCGGGAGTGCAACTCGGGCTTCTACTGCTTCGACGCACGGGCGCTGTTCGATGCGCTACAGCAGGTAGACGACGACAACGCCCAGGGCGAATTCTATCTCACCGACGTGCTGGAGATCTGCCGCGCGGCCGGACGGCCGGTGCAGGCGCTCGCCTGCGACGACACGAGCGAATGCCTTGGCGTTAATTCGCGCATCCAGCTGGCTGAGGCCGGAAAACACCTGCAGCGGCGTATCAACCGCGCCCACATGGCCGCGGGCGTGACCATGATCGATCCCGATCAGGTGTGGATCGGTCCCGACGTGGTCATCGGCCAGGATGTCGAACTGCTTCCGCAGACGTTTCTCATGGGTAGAACCCGCGTGGGGGAGGACAGCGTGATCGGCCCGAACTCGCGCCTGACCGATACCGTGGTGGGTTGCGGCTGCACGGTTGACGAGACGGTTGCCGTCGAGGCGCGCATCGACGATGGCGCCACGTGCGGGCCGCGGGCCTACTTGCGCCCCGCGGCGCATCTATGCGAGGGGGCGAAGGCGGGTACGCACGTGGAGATCAAGAAGTCGACAGTCGGCAAAGGGTCGAAGGTGCCGCACCTCAGCTATATTGGCGACACGACCATCGGCGAGGATGTGAACATCGGCGCGGGATCCATCACCTGCAACTACGACGGCAAGAAGAAGTGGCCCACCACCATCGGCGACGGCGCGTTCGTGGGAAGCGATACCATGATGGTTGCGCCGGTAAACATCGGCGCCGGCTGTATCATCGGCGCGGGTTCGTGCATTACGAAAGACGTGCCTGCCGATGCGCTGGGACTCACGCGCCCCGAGCAGCGCACGATCGAAGGCTGGGCGGCCAAGAAGCGCGAACGCCAGGAGCAAGCGTAGGGAAGGCGACAATGAGCGTCGGTTATCGCTCGTTGCGGTCAATCTGCGTAAAAGCGCTGGTTTCCTCTACGCGAGCGCGCTGCCTGGGGATACAATAGGCGCATTGGAAAGAGGAGTCAGTCGACGCGGCGGCGGCCCGCGGTGGACGAAGGAGCATGCACATGACGGAGATGCAGAAGAGCATGGCGGTATTCTCGGGTTCGGTGAATCCCGAACTTGCCGACGAGATCGCTCGGGAGCTCAACGTCGCGCTGGGCAATGTCAAGCTCGAGAAGTTCGCGAACGGCGAGATATACGCGCGCTATCAGGAGAGCGTGCGTGGCGCCGACGTGTTCCTCATCCAGTCGGTGTGCGGCGGCGCAGGCTACGACGTAAACGATGCGCTCATGGAGCTGCTCATCATGACCGATGCGGCCAAGCGCGCCTCGGCCCGTACGGTGTCGGCGGTCGTTGCGCACTATGGCTATGCGCGTCAAGACCGCAAGGCCGCCCCGCGCGAGCCGATTACCGCCAAGCTCGTGGCGGATCTTCTGGCGGCTGCCGGCGTGGATAACGTGATCACTATCGACCTTCACCAGGACGCCATACAAGGTTTTTTCGATTTGCCGGTGAACCATATGACGGCCATGCCCATCTTCGTGGACTACTTCAAGAGCAAGCAGCTCGAGCAGGAGCGCCTGTGCGTGGTGTCTCCCGACGTAGGTCGCGCGAAAGCCGCGAAGAAGTTCTCGACGATGCTCGACTGCGACATCGCCATCATGCACAAGGACCGCCCGAAGCACAACCAGGCCGAGATCACGGCACTTATCGGCGATGTGACCGACAAGATCTGCATCCTCAACGACGACATGATCGACACGGCCGGCTCGCTGGTGGCGGCGGCTAACACGCTCAAGGCGAAAGGCGCCGCTGAGGTGTACGCCTGCGCCACGCACGGCCTGTTCAGCGGCCCGGCATACGACCGCATCGCGAACTCGTGCATCGAAGAGGTGGTGGTGACCAACGCCGTGCCCGTGCCGCTCGAGCGCCAGACGGGCAAGGTAAAGGTGCTCTCCGTGGGCCCGCTGTTCGCACAGACCATCAACAATGTCTATACCAACGGTTCCGTGGCACGTTTGTTCGAGTAGCGCACTATGTATTTGATCGTAGGTTTGGGAAATCCGGGCGAGGAATACGAGCACACCCGGCATAACGCCGGGTTCGATGCGGTGGACGTCATCGCCGAGGCAGTGGGTGCGCGCTACTGGAAGACGGAATGCGGGTCGCTCACGGCCAAAGGCGTCTGGCGTGATCACGACATCGTGCTTGCGAAGCCACAGAGTTTTATGAATACATCGGGTGGGCCTGTAAAACAGCTCATGAACGCCTATAGCGTTGAGCCCGATCGACTCATCGTGATCCATGACGAGCTCGACATCGATCCGGGAACCGTGCGCGTCAAGTTCGGCGGAGGACATGCGGGGCACAACGGCCTGCGCTCCATCTGCGACAAGCTAGGAACGCGAGATTGGGCACGCGTGCGCGTGGGCATCGGTCGCCCGCCAGGGCGGATGCCGGTCGTGGACTGGGTGCTGTCGCGGCCGCGCAAGGATGCTTCCGACGATTTTGCCTATGCGGTTGATCGTGGTGCGCAGGCGGCGCTTTCACTGGTGGACGCGGGGTTAGAGAAAACCCAGCAGGTGTTCAACTAGGGGGCGCGCGTGGAAACAACGGCACAGAGCGACCGCAGGGCGGTGTATGCGCTGTTCGCCATCGTTGTGCTGGCGTCGGCATCGGGAAACCTGTCCCAGACGGCCGTCAATGCCATGCTTTCCGACATTATGGGCGAATTCGGCATGGCTGTGGATCTGGGGCAGTGGCTTACGACTAGCTATATGCTCGTGCTCGGCGTCACGGTGCCGGTGGCCACGTACCTTTCTCGGCGCTTCTCGGTTCGCCAGCACATGTTCATCGCGCTCGGGTTTTTTCTGGCAGGAGCGATGGCCGATCTGTTCGCGCCGAACTTCGGCGTGCTGCTGGGCGGGCGCATCTGCCAGGCCGTCTCCGCTGGCATGCTCATGCCGCTCATGCAGACCATCGCCATGACGCGCTTCCCCGCAGGACGTCAGGCTACGGCCATGGGCATCGCTGGTATCGCAATGGGTTTTGCGCCCAACATCGGCCCTACCATTGGCGGTGCGATGAGTTTCGCTTGGGGTTGGCGGAGCTTTTTCGTTCTGCTGGTCGTCATCATGGCTGTGTTGGCCGCGGCATCGGCATGTGCCATAAAGCCATCCGCTGCGCTTGACCGCTCCGCCCGACTCGACGTCGTGTCGCTCGCGCTTTCAACGCTGGGCTTCGGCGGACTGCTCCTAGCGTTTTCAGATGCGAGCAGTTTCGGCATTGCAAGTCCCTTTATTTGGGTGCCGATGCTATTGGGGACGCTGTTCCTCGTGTTGTTCGTGCGTCGGCAAAATCGGGTGGACGATCCGCTCATCAGCATGAACATATTCAAATCGGCGCAGTATCGCGCCGGCTTCGTCGCTCAGAACCTCCTGAATGCCTCCTTCATGGGTGTCACGCTTGTGGTGCCGCTGTATGTGGAAGGGCTCTGCGGCGGCACGGCGCTCGAGGCGGGTATCGTGCTGCTTCCCGGCACCGTCGCGGCGCTCGTGCTCAATCCGCTGGCTGGCGTGCTGACCGATCGTATCGGCGTGCGTCCTGTCGCGCTTGTCTCGGGGGCGTTTTTGGCGACAGGGGCGGTGCTCATGTCGTTTTTGGAAGCGGACACGCCCTTATATGTGGTGACGCTCTGCCAAGCCGTGCGCGCTATTGGGGTGTCGGGACTGGTGGGGCCACTCACGTCATGGTGTCTTGCGGACTTGCCGCGGCCTATCGTGTCGGACGGTTCGTCGTTCTGCATCGCAGCGCGCCAAGCATGCGCCTCGCTGGGCACGTCGGTCATGGTGTTCATCATCACGATGGCGGGCGCATCAGCGGCGGGCACGGCTGATCCTGCGCTCGCCTACCAGCTGGCGTTCGGCTTCTCGGCGCTGATGGCCGTGGCGACATTCGGTTTCATCGTGGCGAAGGTGCGCTAGCGAGCGTCGATGGCGGGGCGTGGGCGAGTCGAGCAGCGGCGCACCAAGCGGGCGTTCGGCTGAAGCTTGCGCCAAGTTGAGGGCGCGCTGGCCTGAACGAGCGCACTGCCGAGAGCGTGCCCTTGGTTACCGGCGGCGCATGCCTCCTCGACCGCCTCGTCCCCCGCGTCCGAACTTGATGGAGCGGGAGAACGCCGAGGCGCTCATGTTCTTCGGTGCTGCGACGAAGCGCTTCTCGAGCGCATCTTCGGCTTGCGAGTTGTCGTAGCTGTCGATCTTCAGGTGGGGGATCGTGGTGCCGATGAGCTTCTCGATATCGCGAAGCGACGCCTTGTCGTCGGGCGTGACGAACGTGATGGCGAAACCCGCTTCCCCGGCGCGACCGGTGCGACCGATGCGGTGGACGTAGTCTTCGGGCGATTCCGGCACATCGTAGTTGATCACGCGCTCCACCTGCGAGATGTCGATGCCGCGCGCGAGCACGTCGGTGGCCACGAGCACTTCCAGCTTGCCGTTCGTGAACCGGTCGAGCGCCTGCTGGCGCTTCGCCTGCGTCTTGTCGGAATGGATGGATTCTACCTTGAAGCCCGCCTCGCGCAGTTGCCGCGTGCATATGTCGGCGCGGCTTTTCGTGCGGGTGAACACGATGACCCGACGGGCGCCCTTTTCCTCGAGCAGCGCTCGCAGCAGGGCGGGCTTGCCCGTTTGAGTAATGGGCATGATGAATTGATCAATGGTGTCCGCAGTTTCGCCGCGATGCGCGATCTCGACAAAGGCGGGATCGTTGAGGATGGAGCTCACGCTGCGCATGACCGCACGGTCGATGGTGGCCGAGAACAGCAGCGTCTGGCGCTCTTTCGGCGTAGCGGCAACAATCTTTTTCATGGTAGGCCAGAATCCCATGTCGAGCATGCGATCGGCCTCGTCGAGCACGAGGATTTCGACGTCGTCGAGTTTCACGTCGCGCCGCTCCATGAGATCGAAAAGCCGGCCGGGCGTCGCAACGAGGATGTCGACTCCGCGTTTGAGCTTCTCGATTTGATTCTTGTACGGCATGCCGCCCACAATGGTGAGTACCCGATGCTTCGAGTTTTTCGTGAGCGCGGCGCACGCATCGTCGATCTGCTGAGCAAGCTCGCGCGTGGGAGTGACGATGAGGGCTTTGGGCGCGCCCGGCCGCTTGGCTCGGCCGATGCGCTCGATAATGGGGAGCGAAAACGCCGCTGTCTTGCCGGTTCCCGTCTTGGCAGCGGCCACTACGTCGCGCCCGGCGAGGGCGAGCGGGATAGCCTGCTCCTGAACTGGCGTGGGCTCGGTGTAGCCCAGCTTTTCGATGGCGGGCAGAGTCGTCTCGGTCAGGCCGAGGTTTTGAAACGATGTGGTCACGCTGTTCTCCGAACCGTATGCGTCTGACGTTGCGCGCTTGCTGCGCGCCCGCGGCTTTACCTGCGCCGTTGTCGTCCGCATGCGGGACGAGCGTCAAGGGAACGGAACCGTAAAGCCTATGTTTGCCAGTATGATGCTCGATCAGCGGCACCGCTGTCCAAAAAGCCTCAAAGCGCTCGAATTAAAGAGGAAAACCACAGGTGGGCGCGCTACGCTATGCGCGGAACGCGGCTCTGTCTGAACCCGTCGTCTCCGCTTCGCCGTCGGTGGGCGCGCTACGCGATGCGCGGAGCGCGGCTCGAGCAGCAGCGCCTTTCACGGCTTCGCAGCTCAGTTGGTTTGCTGGCGAAGTTCTGCGTTCTGCGCGAGGTCGGCCTTCGTCATGCCGTCGGGGAGGCCCGCTTGCGGCATGTTCAGCGTGCCGGCCTTCTCACGACGATGCAGGTCCCAGAGCATCAGAGCTGCCACTGCGATGAAAGCGCTGCCGCCGACGATGCCGGTGGAGAGTGGTCCTACGAAGGGATTGCCGCCGGTGGCCGAGAAGAGCACGACGGCGTTCAGGAAGCCGTTGACGGCCCCGTGCCCGATGGCGGCGGCCAGACAGCTGCCTGTGCGCACGGTGACGTACGTGAGGAAGATGCCCATCACAATGCAGAACGCACACATGGCGGCGATACCTGCGAACGGCCAACCGGGATAGTCCACGCCGTAGTTGTGCCCGATCACCGTCAGCGGCGCGTGCCAAAGCCCCCAGATCACGCCGGTGACCAGCAGTGCCGGCACGATGCGCAGCTTGGCGGACACCTTTGGCACCAGGTATCCTCGCCAGCCCCATTCCTCGCCGAACGTGGTGAAGATGTTGAGCGCGGGCGCCAAGAGCACGGCGAAGGGCAGCTGCATGAGCAGCATCGAGCGCAGCGCATCAACGGGTATCTGCGCGGCTCCGGCAGCTTCCATCTGTTGCTGCGCGGTACCCAGCATGAGCGACATCGAGGGATCGAAGTCCTGCGGGAATGCGAGGAAGTACACGGCTGCGCCCACGACGGCCAGCGCCGGCGGGCCGAACCATGCCACGAGGAACCATGGCAACGACTTCTTAAATCCGCGCGGTTTGATGACGCAATTTTTGAATCCCTCGCGCGTGATGAGGCGCGTGATCAGCACGCCGATGGCGGGGAAGACCATAGCCCCGCCGGTGACGAACTGCGCCGCGACCGGCGGGATGCCGACGAGCGCTCCCGACGAGACCGGGTATACCACTCCGAATTCGTACGCCCACGTCAGAAAAAACGTGACTCCTAAAAAGATCAAGATGCGCTTCATTGTTCCTCCTCGCTTTCGGAGCGCACGGCCGCGCGTTGTGCGGCTGTGGTACGCTTCATCGTTCCTCCTCGCTTTCGCAACCGAGATGCGTTTTACGTAAACCCTTGTTCGTGCGTACCGATGTTTTACGTGAAACATCGGTACGGGTCAATCGGAGGCTTCGCCGAGTACTATAACCGTGCAGCGCATCCGGGCCCGACTTGTTCGTTCCGTCCCTTGCATCTTTGTTCCATCTGTTATAGCATAAATATAACAAATAGTCGCGGAGGGGTCAACGACCGCGAACGGTTCAAGGATAGCGAAAGGATCTCGTATGAACGAGCAAGAGAAGAAGGCCGCTTCTGCAACCTGCGCTGTCGTGCCCGGCAGCCATGCGACTCCGATAACCCGCGCCGTCGCATCTAGCAACCATAGGGCACCGGTGCTTTCAGTCAACCACGTGGTCAAGACGTTCGGCGCGAAGCGCGCCGTGGACCACGTGACGCTCGATGTCATGCCGGGTGACATCTTCGGATTCATCGGCCACAACGGCGCCGGCAAAACCACGCTTATCCGCGCCATCGTAAGCGTAACGGGCTTCGACGAGGGCGACATCCGCATCGCGGGCCAGTCGGTGAGGACCGACGCGCTCGCGTGCAAGCGCATGACGGCCTACGTGCCCGACAACCCCGACATCTACGAGTTCCTCACGGGCATCCAGTACCTTAACTACATCTCGGACGTCTTCGAGGTGCCCATCGATGTGCGCGAGCACCGCATCCGCGAGCATGCGGACCGGCTGAACCTCACTGCTGCGCTGGGCGATCTCGTGTCCTCGTACTCTCACGGCATGCGTCAGAAGCTCGTGCTCATCGGCGCGCTCGTGCACGAGCCGACGCTGCTCGTGCTGGACGAGCCGTTCGTCGGCCTCGATCCCGAGGCGTCCTTCCACGTGAAGGAGATGCTGCGCGAGCTGGCCGGTCGCGGGTCGGCCGTGTTCTTCTCGAGCCATGTGCTGGAGGTGGTGGAGAAGTTGTGCAACAAAGTGGCCATCATCAAGCAGGGCACGTTGCGCGCGTGCGGCCCGACGGCCGAGGTCGTCGGCGACGAGAGCCTGGAAGACGTGTTCCTAGACATGATCGACCGCGCTGCGCCCTCCTCCGTTACCGACGCTGTTGGCGCGCGGTAGGGGGGCGATAGCCATGCGTTCCTTCGTGCTTCTGCTGAAAATCCAACTGCTGGGATTGTTCAGCATCAACAAGACGCTGCACGCCGATCCGGCGAAAGCGAAGCGCACGCTGGCCGTCGCGGCGCTGGTCGTGATCGCCGTGGTGCTGTTCGCCGCCATGTACTCGTCGGGCGTGGCGCAGGCGCTCGTTCAGATGGGGCTGCCCGAGGCCATCCCACTCGTCGCGGTGCTCGTCGGCGCCGTTGCCGGCGCGGTGGCGGCGTTCCTCAAAACGAACGGCGTGCTGTTCGGCTTCAAGGACTACGACCTCGTGATGTCGCTGCCGGTACCCATCTCGTCGGTGGTGCTTTCGCGCGTCGCGTCCCTGTACGCCATGAGCCTCCTGTTCGGCCTGTTGGCGATGGTGCCGGCCTTCGCCGTGTACGCAGCACATGCAGGCGTGACTGCGACGGGCGTCGTTTGCATGGCGCTATCCGTGGTGCTGGCGCCGCTGCTGCCGCTTGCGGTGGCCATCGTGCTGGCCGTGCTGATCGCGGCGGTGTCGGCGCGTTTCAAGCACGCGAACATCGTGGTGATTGTGCTCACCCTGGCGGCCACGTTGGCGGCCGTGTTCGGCTCGCTGGCGTTCTCGTCGCAGGCCGACGATATGGCGGCTATGACCGCGTTGGGCACTCAGCTGACGACCCAGCTGGCATCGGCGTTCCCGCCTGCCATGTGGGCTGCTGCGGGCATCGTCGAGGGCGATCTCGTGCAGTTCCTCGCCTTCGCCGTCGTGAACCTCGTGGCGGCGGGCGTGGTGCTCACGCTCGTCGTGCGTCTGTTCGTGCCGGTGAACACGCTGCTCATGTCGTCGCGCCCGCGTGGGACCTTCTCGTTCGACGATAAGGGCGCCAGCGCGAAATCGAGCACGCCGCTGCGCGCCCTCGTGATCAAGGAGGCCCGGTTGCTGGTGGCCACGCCCATCTACCTGATGAACGCCTGCATCGGCTACGTGCTCGTGTTCGTGGCGGCCGTCGCCGTCGCGGTGGGCACGGCGACGGGCATAATGTCGCTCGACCTGCTGCCTCCCGAGCTTGCGCCTCTTTTGGGCGCGATTGCTCCCTGGGGGCTCGCGTTCTTCTGCAGCATCTCGTCCACGACGGCCGCATCGGTGTCGCTCGAAGGCTCGGCACGTTGGCTCATGCTGACCGCGCCGGTTCCCGCTTCCACGGTGCTTGGCGCGAAGGCGGCTGTCAACCTGCTTGTCGGCGTGCCGTTTCTCGTGCTGTCCGCCCTGCTCATCGCCGTGTCGTTGCCGCTCGACGCGCTGTCGATTGTGGCGTTGTTCGCGGTGCCGCTGGCGGCATGCCTGCTGGCGACGTTTCTGGGGCTCGCGCTCGACGCACGTCGTCCGCGCTATGACTGGACCACCGTGTACGAGCCGGTCAAGCGCGGCATGCCCGTGTTCGTCGTGGTGTTCGCCGGCATGGGGTTCGCCTTTGTCGGTATGGCAGCTGCGACGTTGTTGGGTGCGCCGGCGTCGTTGCTGATTGCCCTCGTCGCGGGCGCGGGCTCGCTTGCGCTGTATCGCGCCACGGTGAAGCGCGGGCTTTCGGTGTAAGGATCGTCGGCTCGACGAGGGAAAGGATGTATCATGAGCGTGACCAATGAAGCGTTGCCGGTGCGTTTACATCCTGGTGAAGGAGGGTCTGCATGGTCATCCGCATAGATCAGAAGTCGGAAGAGCCGCTGTATCTGCAATTGCGCGGTCAGATCATCGCGGCCATCGCTCGCGGCGAGCTCGAGCCCGGAGCCGCATTGCCCTCCGTGCGCGCGCTGGCCAGCGACTTGGGAATCAACCTGCACACGGTGAACAAGGCGTACGCTGTGTTGCGCGACGAAGGATACGTGCTCATGCGCGGCCGTTCGGGCGCCTACATTGCCGACCCGTGCGAAGACGACCGGGCCGATCGTGCGCAGATTGAGCTGGCGAAGATGGAGGACGGCCTGTTTGAGTTGGCGCTGGCGCATCGCGCGCGCGGCGGCAGCTGGGGTGAGTTCCTGGAATGCGCGCAGCGCCAAGCCGCGCGCGCCTATGGGGCGGGCGCGCGGTCGGACGTGTCAGACGCTCGCGCATCGAACGAGGCGCACGATGCGGGGGCCGACGGCGCCGTGTCGTGCGAGCCGGTGCTCGGGGGAGGTGCGTGGTAGTGGAGGGATTCGATCTGACGGCTATCATGCTGGTCACGTCGTTGCTCGTTCCGATTATCGGCGCGTTCATGGCCGCGACCCCCTATCTCATGCGGCGCGGCGAGGTGTTCGCGGTCACCGTTCCCACGTCCGAGCAGAACGACCCGTACGTCAAGGCGCTCAAGCGCCGCTACGCGGTCGTCGTCGGCGCGGCTACGGCTGCGTTCACCCTGGCGGGGTTCGCCTGCGCGGCTGCGGGCAACGTGGACGGCGTGATGGGCGTGCTGATCGTCGGGTCGCTCGGGCTGACCGCGGGCGGCTACGGGCTCATGCTGGCGTACCGGGCGAAGATGACCGCGTACAAGAACAAGCACGGCTGGGAGGCCGATGCGCAGGAGTCCGTCGCGGTGGTGGGCGAACAGCCCGTGCCCCACGCCGTCTCGGTGAAGTGGAACCTGCTGTACCTGCCCGTCATGCTGATCACATTCGCGGTGGGCGCGATCGGCTACGCGCACATGCCCGACCAGATCCCCATGCACATGGACTTCGACGGCACGGTGAACCGCTACGCCGAGAAGACCCCGATCATCCTGTGGATGCCCGTGCTCATCCAAGCCTTCATGGGCTTGTGTTTCGCATTCTCCCACTGGACCATCGCCCATTCGAAGAAGTGGGCCGAGCCTGGCGCGCCGGCAACATCGGCGCTCGCATACGGCCTGTTCGCCCGGGCGCAGAGCATCTACCTCGTGGTGGGCGGCCTCGTGATAGCGGTGGCGATGATCGCCATGCCGCTGTCGTTCATGAACCTGATCAACTTGGGGCAGGCGGGCGTGCTCGTGATGATCGCCGCGCTCGTGCTGTGCATCGGCGGCATGGCAGTGAGCGTCGTGTACGGCCAGGCCGGTTCGCGCGTGTTCAAACGCATGCAGACGTCCGACCGACTGCTCGTGGACGACGATCGGTACTGGAAGTTCGGCGTGTTCTACTTCAACCCCGACGACGCCAGCCTGTTCCTGCCCGAGCGGTTCGGCGTGGGCTGGACGCTCAACTTCGCGCGTCCAGCTGTGTGGGCCATCGTCGTCGGCGGGCTTGTGCTAACGGTGGCGTTCGTTGTGGCGGTAATGGTGCTGTTCTGAGGGATGTCCGCCCGGGAGAACCTGCTAGCTGAAACCCATCTTTCGCTCAGTCCTTGTGTTCGCGCTTGCGCTTTCGGTAGGCTATCATGAAAGGCGATCGTGCGAATGCGAAGGATGGATACATGGCGTTTCTGCTGGGTTGCGAGAAGGTGCGGGTGGAATTCCCCACGAAGACGGTGTTCGACAGCGTGTCGCTGGGCGTGGAGGAGGGTGACCGCATTGGCATCGTGGGCCGCAACGGCGACGGGAAGTCCACGCTGCTGAACTTGCTGGCCGGCACGTTGGATCCCGACGACGGGCGCGTGCTGAAGAACGGCACGGTGCACGTGGGGGTGCTGGGCCAGGCCGACGCGCTGTCCGACGACGACACCGTCGAGCGCGCCGTGGTGGGCGACCTGCCGGAGTACCAGTGGGCGGGCGACGCGCGCATTCGCGACATCATCGCGGGGCTGGCCTCCGACATTCCGTGGGACGCACGCGTTGGCACGCTGTCCGGTGGGCAGCGCCGCCGGGTCGACCTTGTGCGGCTGCTCATCGGCGACTGGGATGTGCTGGCGCTCGACGAACCCACGAACCACCTGGACGTGCGCGCCATCACGTGGCTGGCCGGACACCTGAAAACGCGTTGGCGCGCGGGGCAGGGTGCACTGCTGGTGGTGACGCACGACCGCTGGTTCCTCGACGAGGTGTGCACGCGCATGTGGGAGGTGCACGACCGCGTGGTCGACCCGTTCGAGGGCGGCTTCTCGGCCTACATCATGCAGCGCGTGGAGCGCGACCGTTTGGCGGCGCTGGCCGAACAGAAGCGCCAGAACGACCTGCGCCGCGAGCTGGCCTGGCTCTCGCGCGGGGCGCGGGCGCGCGCGACGAAGCCGAAGTTCCACGTGGCCCTGGCCCAGGAGCTCATCGCCGACGTGCCGCCGCTGCGCAACGAGCTGGAGCTCAAGCGCATGGCCATGGCGCGCCTGGGCAAGCAGGTGGTGGACCTGGAGCACGTGACCGTACGCTTCGACGACGGGGAGGGCTCCAGCCGCGCCGTGCTGGACGACGTGGACTGGATCATCGGCCCCGGCGACCGCTACGGCATCGTCGGCGAGAACGGTGCGGGCAAAACAACGCTTCTGCGGGTGGTCCAAGGTTTGCAGAAGCCGAGCGCCGGCCTGGTGAAGATAGGGAAAACGGTGCGCTTCGCCGTGCTGTCGCAGCACTTGGACGACCTGGCGCGCTTCGGCGACGACCGCGTGCGGCAGGTGGTGGGCCGCTACAGCCGCCGCACGATGCTGGATGGCAAGGAGATGACGCCCGGCCAGCTGCTGGAGAAGCTGGGCTTCACGCGCGCCGATCTGAACGAGCCCGTGAGCGATCTGTCGGGCGGCCAGAAGCGCCGGCTGGCGCTCATGCTCATTCTGCTGGACGAGCCGAACGTGCTCATCCTCGACGAGCCAGGCAACGACCTGGACACCGACATGCTGGCCTCGGTGGAGGACCTGCTGGACGGCTGGCCGGGCACGCTGCTGCTGGTCACGCACGACCGCTACCTCATGGAACGCGTGACCGACCACCAGTTCGCCCTGCTGGACGGCAAGCTGCGCCACCTCCCCGGCGGCGTGGAGGAGTACCTGCGGCTGACGGAGCACGCGGCCGGTGCCTCCCAGGGTACCCAAAGCGGCCGCGCGTCCGGCGCCCTTCCCTCTCGAGCGGCCGACCGCGCCGCAGGCCAAAGCCCCCAGCGCGCCGCCGATCAGGGTGACTCCGAAGTCGAAGCCGCCTCCGAGCCCCGTCTCACCGGCGGCGAGATTCGCACGCTGCGCAAGCTCATGCAGTCGAACGAGCGCAAGACGGAGACGCTCAACGGCAAGATAGAGGACGTGCGCGCCCAGATGGCCGCCGCCGATCCGAGTGACTTCACTGCCCTTGGCGATTTCCAAGCGCAGATCAACGACTTGCAATCCCAAGTGGACGCCCTCGAGGAAGAGTGGCTCGAAGCCGCCGAGAAGCTGGGAGAGTAAGGCGCTCGGATCGCCGAGCCTGCGCCCGTTCGTGCAAAGCGCCCAAGCGCCGCGAGTGGGCTATCGCACGCCGTCTCGCTTGGGACGGCGTGCGCCTCTTCAGTGCTGCGCTACTTCAACGTGGGCTGGTCGGAGGAGTTTTCCGGCTGCTCGGGACCGCGCGCCCAGGGGTCTTCCTTGGCATCGCTCTGCGCGTACTTCAGCCAGGCGTCCTCCTGCTTCGCCTCGGCTATCCAGTCGTCCTGCGACTTGCCCAGCACACTGCCGATCATCCACACGATGCCGCAGAGGATGCCGCCCACCACGAACGCGATCCAGCTGATGGCGAACCCGCCCTGACCGGCGCGGATGGCGTCCTTCAGGGCGTGCTTGTCGATACCGTCCCAGCCGCCCACCTGATCGAACAGCGGCACGAAGCCCCACACAAGGAATACGATCAGCGCGAGCAGCATGATACAGCCGCAGATCACGCCCATGACGCGTTCGGCGCGCACCTGCTCGGGTGACTTCACCACGGCGGTGGGTGGCAGATCGGCGCCGAGGTTCTGGCGGTGGGCGATGTAGGTGAGCTCGGACAGCTCGTACTTCGACTTCTGCATGCCGGCCCAGATGAGGATGCCCACGGCGACGGCAAGGACGAACATGAACGGCGCGACGATCAGTTCGTCCAAACGGACGCCGCGCACGAGATCGAGTGAACTGTCCTCAGATGAGAGGCCGATGAGCATGATCACGTCGAGCAGGATGAGCCCCACGCCGCCGGCGATGAGCAGGGGGAAGCGACGGCTGAACCGCTCGAGAACATCGGCGGCGTAGCGCGGCTCGATGGCGGGATTACGGCGCTTGAACTCGCCGTGGTTAAGGCTGCCCACGATGAGGGCGACCACGCCCACCACCACGAACGACAAGAACGCGACGGTCTGGATGTTGCTCGGCCATCCGAGGGCGTCTAGGAGCACCTGCACGCCAACGCCCATGAGAATGCACGCCACCCCGAGCGCTATCGATAGGTCGAAGCGGTTCATATGGCGGTCGTAGCGCTCGGTGTCGTTCTCCTTCGTCACGTGCACGCTGCCGCGCATGAGGTCGTCGAGGTTCGTGTGGAACAGGTCGCAGAGCGCCAGCAGCTTGTCCATCTCGGGATAGTTCGTGCCGGCCTCCCATTTGCTGACGGTCTGGCGCGACACGCCCAACTGCTCGGCAAGGCTCTCCTGCGTCACGCCGTAATGCTGGCGCAGGTAGACGAGGTTGTCGGCGAAGCTCATGGTAGGTTCCTTTCATTCCGTGAATGCATCATACCCGAAAGCGGTGTGGGCGTCCGATTGAAGCCCCTGTATGCTTTGGCGGCTTGTATGATGCAGGCGCAGGAGCGCGCGCTCCACCAATCTGGTGTTGCGTTTAGCGATTTTTTGCGCACGTTCAGGTTGCGGAAGCTGTGACCTGGTATTTTGCGAGGCTTCGACGGAGATGAGAAACTGTTGCGGCGGCGTGGGGCGTCGCGGGAGGGTCATCGCCGGGGAAGGGCTCTGCCCGCCCCCGGTGATGACCGGTTTGACTAGCGCTGCGTCCGCTTGCTGCGGCGCGCCGCCAGGATGGCAGTCGGCGCGGCGATGGCGGCTATGCCCGCCAGTCCTGCGAAGACGAAGGGCGGTAGATCGCCGGTGCGCGGCTGGTCGCTCTGCGATGCTGTCGGCGTCGCCTTCGTCGTGTCGAGCGGCTTGGTCTCCGGGTTCTGTTCTGGGGTTTGCCCGCCGTCGGTCGGCGGCGTCGGCTCCGGTTCGGGGTTGGGCTTCGGGTTGTCGGGGGGTGCCGGATCATCCGGGGGATCCGGTTCGGTTGGAGGATCCGGGTCGGGATCGGGCTTCGGCTTCGGGTCGACCGGGGTGGTCACCTCGTTGGTCTTGACCTCGGCGGTACCGCCGTTCAGGAAGAGGCCGCCGACGTTGGTCACGTCGGTTCCGGCTGCTGAATCGTCCACGACCACCTGGAACGTCGCCGTGACTATCGAGCCCGCTCCGACGGAATCGAACGTCCATGCCAGGCCGTCGCCCTCAAACGATGCCGCGCCCGCCACCTCGACGCCGTCAAGCTTTGCGGTGGGCGCTCCCTTCAACTCGCCGCCCTCGGCCGGGACAAAATGCGTGCCCGTCGGGGCCGCATCGCGCAGGACCACCTTCTGAGCGGACGTGGACTCGTTGGTGTAGCCGAGCGTGTATGTGAGCACGTCGCCCGGGTAGGCCCGTCCGGCGGTTGCGGTGCCCCCAGCCACCGACTTCGATACGGCCGGCTTCGGGTCAACGGGGGTGGTAACTTCGTTGGAATCAACAGTCACGCTGCCGTCATCCACGACTACCGTGCCGGTGTTTGCAATCGTGCTACCAGCGACTGCATCATCATTCACGACCACCTGAAACGTAACGACAGCCTCTTTACCCGGCTGAAGGACGGGGATGTCCCACGTCACGGTGTTGCCAGCGGTGCTTGCTGTCCCCACAACGTTGATGGTAGGGTTGCCTGTGCTGTTAGCTAGGGTGGTTCCCATCGGCGCGGCATCGCTGATGCTGACCTTCTGATCCTGTGACGTGTCGTTCGTGTAGCGCAGCTCGTAGGTGAGCACATCGCCGGGATAGGCGTGCTGGCCGGTCCCTTGGGTGCCGCCGGTAACGGCCTTCTTGAGCACGGGGCGAATGCGGTTTTGCACCGTGTTGCTTGAAAAGGGGGTGTCGGTGCTTGTGGCTGCATCGCGCACGGCTGCATCGCCTTGGTTCTCTATCTGGCCTTTCGCATCGGCCTTCACCACCACCTGGAACGTCGCCGTGGCGGTTTGGCCCGATGGAACGTTGGCTTTCCAGGTGATAGAACCGGTCCCCGTGTCGACGGTGGCGGCATCTGTTACTGGCGCGCCGTTCACCTCGATATTCGGGTTCCCAGCCAGACCGCCTGCACCGGCGGGCGCAAGCGTTGTTCCGGCGGGTGCAGCGTCTTCCAGCACGAGTGGATGAGTTTCCGTTGCTTCGTTGGTGTAGGAAAGCGTGTAGGTGATTGTGTCGCCCGCTTTGACCCAGGTGTCGAAATCGGGCGCATTCGATTTGATGAGCTTCGGTTCAATCAAGCGTGTCGTAACAGGAGGCGCGCTCAGCGTCGAGTCATTGGGGTTATGTGCGACGCCGTCTATCTTTGCGTAGTACGCGGCCTGGTTGTATTCCTCGGCATCGGGTGAGGGCAATGTCGATGGCGCCCTCATGGTCACGTACACTCCGATCGCCTGTTGCAGGGGGATGGCATATTCGCTTCCATCGGTTGCGTGTGAAAGATCTACCGCAAGCCCCTTGATGTCAGCGGGGTTCGAAGGTTTTACCGTGGTCCATGCCGCAGGAACGGCGCGCATTCTGGTGTCGTCCGCGGTGAAGTAGGGTGCGTTCTCTTCGGTGGTGTAATAGACCACAGGAGCAATACCTCTGATGGTGGCGTTGCTTAGGTCGATACTTTCAAACGTTCCGGTCCAGGTGGATTGTTTACCGTCGACGCTTGCCTTTCCAAAGTTGTTGAACAGAATAGCGTTGCTAATTTGCTTGGAACCGCTGATAAGACTCATGCGGAAAATATAAGGCTGGCCAATGAGCACGGAAGCGCTCTGGGAGAATAAGGCATCGTCCACAAAGGTATCGGGTTTGACGAAGTTGGTGAGCCCATCGCCATATGATATTGAATGCGAAAGCGTGACGGTGTCGGCAGCATACATCGTGTTGAGCAGGTTTTCATCAGGGCCAGCGGGCTTTTCGGCAAGGTTATAGAACGCTGAGTTACCATGGGCGTCCTGCACATCTTCGAGCACCGGGTTCTCGCCGGTATCGGGGCAGCGCATGTCGTCGCGAGATCGGTCGCTGTAACCGCCGACGAGTGCGCCCTCAGCCTTCTGGAAGGCGGCGTTGTTCTTTGCGCCGTTTACCAGTCCGGCTTCGGAGAACGGTACAGCCATCCACAACTTGACGGTGAAGCCGGATACCTTACCCGAAACGGCGACGTAGGAGTCTTTCGTTTGATAGCACCTGAGACTTTGTTGAACGTTCTTTCCGGGTGCGAGTCCTGAATCGACTTCGATCTTGACCATTTGGCGGCCCGTTCCCCGATAGTTATCGATGACGGATACCTGCACATCGCACGGAGCTGTGGTGCCCGAGTAGTCAAGCAGCCGCCCAACCGAGGGAGCGCGAGCAGAATCCGTTGCCAGATAGGCACCTCGCGGCAGCAGATCGTAGAACACTACGTTGTCGAGCGATGCCGAGGGCAACCCCTTTTCCACCAGCTGATCATACTGCTCTTGGGTGAGGGAGGACGAGGAGCGGTAGCCGCTGACCGCATCCATCTGATATTCCGTATAGGCAATCCCATTCATGCTGTCGGTAGTGCCGGTAGCGAATTTTCCAAAAACGGCATCGCCGATGAGTGATTTCAAGTCGAACATCTTATTTGCTCGGAGAAGGTATTTCCCGTAGGTGGCAAAGTCGTACTGCGGCAGCCCCAAACTTTGGGAATCGCCGCCATAGTTTGCTTCAGTCAGAGAGGTATCAAGGGCTGCACCGCTTGATACGCTGGGTATCAGTCCGCAGAAGTTGTTGAGGACGAGGACGGACTGTGCGGGATCGTTCAGGTTGCGCAGGTTCGTATAGGCTGGTGAGTCGTGCTTCAGTGAGTAGTTGACCTTGAGTTCTACATCAATGGAGTCTTGAAAGACGGCCGGCAAATCTATCTTGACGGCGTAGGCTCCTTCCGGGATGGGGATGTCGTTGACGTAGTTCTTGCGATTGAACGAGTAATCAGTAGGAGCGCTCCATGCATCGCCCCCGCTCTTTGTCTTGTACGATACGGATAGCTTGATGCCCGGATACTGGGCATCAAGATTGCTCACAAAGGTTTTGCTTCCTGTCAAACGGTTGGTTATATAATTGGTGAGAGCTACCGAAACGTTGTTAAGGCTACAGTCGTCGGGGGAGAGACGAACCATATCGCCGGTGGCGGCGCCGCTCGTATGCAGGTACATCAAATCGTCGACAAGCGTCATGCCAATGCGCTTAGACTCGTCCGTATCAGGATACTGAGGGTCCCCTGTTTTGGGATAGTATCTGCCTTTTCCGGTCACCGTATATAGAAGGCTGTCTGCATCTATGCCCTGATCCAGAAGGGAGAGCGCCTTTTCGTATCCGTCAGCCTGCCCGGTTGTTCCCCCTTTACTAAGGTCGAACATCTCACCGTTCTTTATGTAGTCGAAACGGTAATCTTTCCACGTGTAGGTGGAGGTAGCGGTTTTTGAGGTTGCTGGGTCTTTACCGTCGGCTGGCGTGACCGTGCAGGTAAACGTTGCCGGATAGGACAGCGTGTCGGGATCGCCTGCGTTGCGAGGGTAGGCGACGAGGAACTTGTAGTACTTCTTCGACTTGCTCAGGTACGATATATTCCTTGTCTCGTCCTCGGTCACGTCGCAGCTCAGGGATTTGCTGCTTGGGTCGTAGGTCATTCCCGACGAAGAGGCATGGATTAACGTACCACCGCTTGCAACGGAATCAAGCTGCACCTTGAGCGAATACGGTTGGTTGTAACCGGCATCGGGTGCGTATGCGAGTGTCGTGTACATAACATAACGGTAGTGGAGCGTATCAAGCGTGTAGCCGCCCGTGGGCTCTGGCATCGTTGAACCCCATTCGAAGACGCTCTTCGTCTGATTGGCGGGGAAATAGAAGTCATCCAGAACCGTTTGCGTATCCGTTATGTACGTAAGCGGTTGGGCGCTCACGGTTTGAGTCGTGCCGGCATCGTCGGGGAACGATCCGGTGGCGGTGACGTTAGCAGCGCTCCCGTCCTCGATCTTGATGGGGTCGACCGTGAACGCTACTTCGATGGAAACGCTTAGCGCCTGATTGAGGTCGCGAGCGTTGCGGATGACGCAGTCGCTGCCTTCAACCTGATAGTAGAAGGGCACATCGGGGGTAGCTGCGTCCGGGTTCTGGCCGATGCCGATATTGGTGGGCTGGAGCGTCACGCTGGTTCCGTCGCGATAGTTGCCTAGCACCATGGGGAGGTGCACCTCCACCTCGTCTTTATCGTATGCGGCGGAATCGAGGGCGATGTGCAGGCGGTATTTCATCACGAAGGTGCTTGGCGAGCCCGTCGACCGCGTCAAGGTGGCGCCGCTATCCGATTCGGTCGTGCCGGGCAGGTTCTTGGTGGTGTCGTCCCAGGCGAGGTCGAGGGACATTGCGCGCGACCCCGCTTTCGGGCCGGGGGCGGAAAGGGGATTGCTCACGAACGCTTGTGCGACCTTAGGATTGATTACCGAATTGGAGCCGGTGTCAAGGCCGTCGGGGGGGGGTAGCTTATTCCGGGATCCTCGACAGACGGTGTGTTTTGCCTGTTCGCGGTCTTTTCGGAAGAGTTGCTCTCGCTTGCCGTAGTAGCTGAGTCCGTCTCGAAAGCGCCGTTGTCGGTTGCGGCATCGGCGCGCGCGGGCATGGTTCCCAGGGGAAGGCACAGCAGGAGCGCGAGTGCAATGAGCCACACCTTGGAAGCCGTTCCAGGCAGCTTTCTTAAGATGCTCCCAGTAAAACCGGTGTGCTGCATGGTTCGCTCCTCTCCATTATTTGATCCAAATTCTTATTATGGCACAAATATTTCATGAGTGCTTCCCGGGGTGTGGGTCGTGTTTTGGTTTTCGGAGAACTTCTGCGGGGGCTGCGGGGCCATCGCGTTGCGGCGAGCGGCTTTCGTTTGGTAAGGTGGGCTCCAATAACCACTCAAGGAAGCGGCTGCGATGGAAGAAACAAGTGCTGAGCAGGTGCGGAATTTTCGATTGCACGCGCACCATCTGGACGCGTGCTACGGCAAGGACGACGTGATCGCAGCAATCAGCGCCTGCGGCATGCAGAACTCGCCTCCGGGCGCGTGGGAGGCCGCGCTCTTCAATCGCGTGCCCGCGTGCGGGGCGGCGGATCGCGACCGCCTGCTGCTGGAGGAGCGGACGCTCATGCAGGCATGGAGCTTTCGCGGTGCGCCCGTCGTATTCCCGGCGGCTGACAGCGCCGCGTTCCTGTCGGCGCTTGCGGCGGAGGGCGACGAGCCCTGGATCTACACGCGGGGCATTGGGCTGGCGCTCGACTTTCTGGGCGTGGGGTTCGACGAGCTGCTGGCCTTGCTGGAGCAGGTCATGCCGCAGCTGGATGGGCAGACGGTGGCCGGCAAGGTGGCGCTCGACCAAACGCTGGCCGCATGGATAGAGCCGCTGCTGCCCGAGCGGAAGCGCTCCTTGTGGAACGAGCCGTCGATGTACGGCAGCCCCGACAAGCAGACGGTGGGCGGCGCGGCGGTGTCGTTCCTGCTGCGGCCCTGCTCCTTCAAGGGCCTGGTGGTGTTCGGCGCGCGCGAGGGGGCTAGCCCCACGTTCACGTCGTACCGCTCCTGGCTTGGCCGTCCCCTGGTGCCCGACCCGGACGCGGCCCGCAAGCTGGTGCGGAAGTTCCTCCACTGCTACGGGCCGTCCACTCCCGACCGGCTGGCCGCGTGGCTGGGATGCTCCGGCGCCCAGGCGCGGCGGCTGTGGAAGGCGGCCGCCGACGAGATGGAGCCGGTGACGTTTCTGGGCAGGAAGACGCAGGTGCTGTCCGCCGACCGGGAGCGCCTGCTCGCGCCGCAGCCGCTCGAGCGCGAGCTGCTGTTGCTGGCCGCGCACGACCCCTACCTCGACCAGCGCGACCGCGCCGTCCTGCAGCCGGACAAGACGCTGCAACGCCGGATATGGCGCACAGTGGCCAACCCGGGCGCCATCGTGTATTGCGGCCAGGTGGTGGGTACGTGGACCGGCACGAAGAAGGGCGTCGGCCTGGAGGTGAAGGCGGACTGGTGGGACGATGCCGTCGATGAGCGCCAGGTGCGTGCCCTCGCCGAGCAGCACGCCGCCTTCCGCGGACTTGGGCTGGCGGGGTTCGAGAGGGTCTGACGTCCCACACGCGCGAAAGGGGTCGTTCGCCTCGGCAAAGGGACGCGGCCGTTAGCCCAAGATGCGGCTGCTCGCCCAAGATGCGGCCGCTCGCTTCGGCTGCAGGCGATCCCTGTAGCGGGCGGTCGCCCAGTTGTCGGCTTGTTCAAATTCCTGCAAAGTCTCGGTGGAGAAACGATGTGGCGCAGAAGAGGGCCGTACAATGGCCGGGAAAGCGAAGGTGACGCGGTGCGCGCCTCGGACGGCGGCGGGGCTTCGGGCGCGGCTTCGACGGCAGCCCACCCCCGGAGACAACCCGCCCTGGCGGCGGCCTGCCGCCGTCCCGCGCCCGCGCCCAGAAGGAGGTTCCCATGCTCAAGCTCATCGCCAGCGATATGGACGGCACCATGCTCGACGCGAACGAGTGCGTGCCCGACGGCACGTACGAGCTCATCCTGCGCTTGCGAGAGGAGGGCATACGGTTCGCGGCCACGTCGGGGCGACGCTTCGACACGCTGTGCGAGCTGTTCGAGCCCATCGTGGACTGCATGGACTTCGTGGCGTCGAACGGCGCGCAGGTCATTGTGGAGGGCGAGCTGGTGGACCTCGAGGTATTCTCGCATGCGGCCGTGAAGCGGCTGGCGCGCGTGGTGGACCTGTTTGACACCATGCACCTGGCGCTGTTCGACGAGACGCGCAGCTACCTCCTGGACGATGAGGCGCGCTTCGAGCGCGAGGTGGACAAGAACCTGCCGAACCCTGTGCGCGTGTATGCGGTGCCGTCGCCCCAGGTGAACATCTTGAAGGCGTCGGTATACTGCGACGAGGACGTTATGGATATGGCCTACATCCTCACGCGCGAGCTGGACGACGACTTCGTGTTCGCACCGTCCGGCCGCAAGTGGATCGACGTCATGCAGCGCGGCGTGAGCAAGGCCACCGGCGTGAGCCAGGTGCTGGATGCCCACGGCATCCGGGCCCACGAGATGATGGCGTTCGGCGACTCCATGAACGACTACGAGATACTGCGCATGGCCGGTACGAGCGTGGCCATGGGCAACGCGCGCTACGCCGTAAAGCAGATAGCCGATAAGGTCATCGGCACGAACGTGGACCACGGCGTGCAGGCCGAGCTGCGCCGTGTGCTGGAGGGGCTGGGCTAGGCTGCCAGGTTGGACTGCCGATGTCGCAAGCCGTGTCTCGTTCGGTTGAATGTGGCAGAAAATGTGACCTAGGGCAGAGATTCGGGCGATTTGGAAGAGACCGTTGGTTCCTTCGCCGCCATAGTCCCAGTTCCGATTTTTCGACGGCGATTTTCACGTACCCTACCTCGATATTTTTGCCAAATTCTGCAGTCTGGCGGAAAGCAGGGGCAATCACTTAGAGTCCCGTATGCCCCTCGCCGCTCACGCGTGCCTCGGGATCGCGCAGCATGGCGCGGTCGAGGCCGCCCACCGCGTTCGACGCGGTGACGCCTGCCACCATGGAGTCGCTCACGTTGAGCGCGGTGCGTCCCATGTCGATGAGCGGTTCCACCGAGGCTAGAAGGCCCACGATCTCGATGGGCAGCCCCATGGTGCCCAGAACGATAAGCGAGGCGAACGTCGCGCCGCCGCCCACGCCCGCCACGCCCAGCGAGCTGATCACCACCACGGCCACGAGCCCTGCGACGAACGTGGGAGAGAACACGTCGATGCCCACCGTGGGCGCGATGATGGTGGCCAGCATGGCAGGGTAGATGCCCGCGCACCCGTTCTGCCCGATGGACATGCCGAAGCTGGCGGCGAAGTTGGCCGTGGCCTCGTCCACGCCAAGGGCGCGCGTCTGCGTCTCGATGTTCAGCGGCACGGCGCCCGCGCTCGAGCGCGCCACGAACGCGAAGCTGAGCACGGGGAACGCCTTGCGCGCGTAGGAGAGAGGGCTCACGCGGTTCGCCAGCAGGATGAGGCAGTGCACCAGGAACATGAACGCGAGCGCCCCGTAGGACACGGCCACGAACTTGCCCAGGTCGAGGATGGCCGCATAGTCGCTCGTGGCCATGACGTGCGCGATGAGCGCCAGCACGCCGTAGGGCGTGAGCGCGAGCACCATGGACACGATGCGCATGACGATGCCGTACAGGCTGTCGATGAGCTGCCGGAAGAACGCGGCCTGGGTGCGCGCGGAGGTGGCGGCGCTAGCGGGAGCGGCGGGGACGTCGTGGGTGGTGGGGACGCTGGCACCACTGGCGGCGGCCTCGCTGCTCACGGACGCGGCCCTTTCGCCGCCCTCGCCGCCCGTGGCCGCGCCCTCGCCCGTGTCCTCCCCGCGGGCGCGCAGCTTCAGGTACGCTATGCCCACGATGGCGGCGAAGATGACGACGGCGATGGTGGACGTGGGGCGGCTTCCGGCCAAGTCGGCGAACACGTTCACGGGGATGAACGACAGGATCATCTGCGGCAGCGACAGATTCGCCACCTGCTGCTGGTCGGCTTGCAGCGCCTGCATGCCCGCGTCCGCCCCCGCGTCGGTGAAGCTGGCGCCCGCCAGACCGGAGAGCGCCACTGCTGCCCACCCGGTGAGCGCGGCCACGGCCACGGTGCCCAGCAGCACGGCCAGCACCACGGCGCTGATGCGCCCCAGGTTCTCCGAGATTTTCGTGCGGGTGAACGCGCCCACGATGGCCACGAACACCAGCGGTATCACCAGCATCTTCAGCAGCGCGATGTAGCCCTGGCCCACGACGGACATCCAGTCGAGTGCCACGGCGGCGGCCTCGCCCTCGCGGCCCAGCGCCAGCTGGATGCCCACGCCCAGCGCGATGCCCAGCCCCAGCGCCGCGAACACGCGCGGCGTGAAGCCGATACCGCGTCGCTTCATCAACCAAAGCGCCCCCAGCAGGGCGGCGAACACGGCCAGGACGGCGAGGACGGGAAGTAGGGTTTCGAGCGGCATGGGCGATCAGCTTTCTGGACGGCAGCGCCCTCCAGTATGCCGTGCACGCGAAGCCGTCCTGCCCTCCGCCGGCAACCGTCTCGCCTCCGTTGCCGAACCGATTGCTCGCCGCCTATTCGGGTCCTTCTGCGCTTGCGGCACATGCGTGGCGCTCGCCGAAGCGGATCACGTGCTGTCGTGCGAGGTCGACCAGGCGCTCGCGGGCGGCCTCGTCGCCCGCGCCGTCGGCAGCTTGAATGAGCATCATGAGCGGCGCGAAGAACTCCAGCGCTAGCATTTTCGGGTCGTCGCGCAGGAACGCGCCCGATTCCACCATGGATGCGAACAGCGTCTCCTGCCATGCGAGCGGCGCCTCGATGAAGTAGCGGCGGTACAGTGCGCCCAGCTCGGGCGTGCGGTACTGCTCGACGGTGAGCATCTGCCGGAACAACGTGGCGAACTCGTCCTCGGTCCAGTAGCGAAACATCCCTTCGCCGAGGTCCGCCATCCGTGCGAACGGGGTAACCGCGTAGTCGCGCACCTGCTCGTCGACGCTGCCCTCCGGGAGCCCGATGGCGACGGCTGTCAGCTCGTAACGCTCGTCCATGCGCCTGATGAGTGCGTCCAATATGGCCTGTTTGCAGGCGAAGTGCTTGTAGACCGACGCCGGCTGGATGCCAACGGCGGCTGCGATCTCGCGCATCCCGGTCGATTCGAACCCGGCGCGGGCGAAGAGGCGTAGCGACGCCTGCAGGATGTCCTCCTTGGTGTTGCGGCGGGGCGTCATGCGATGTCCTCCCCGGTGCGGAGCGCGTGCCAGCTCGCGGCTGTCTGTAGCACGCCGAGCGCCAGGTAGAATGCGGAGATCCCGTTCGGCATGAAGACGAGCTCGAACGCGGTCCAGGCGATGAGCAGGACGCCCGCCGCGATGCCCCACCTGTAGGATGCTGCCCGCCTCCTGCGGAAGCGCAACGTGAGCGCGACGATGTTCGGCGCGCCGTTCACCAGCGCGAGCGCCACTCCCGGCCAGAACCACGTGGCGATGAGCGGCTCGGGCAAGGGCAGGACGCCTAGGAGCTCGATGGGCATGACGTCGTTCCAGCTGACGGGCATGGCGACGAGCCCGCTCAGCGCCATGAACCCTCCGCACACGACGGAGCATATCCCGTCGAACCAGTTCATGAACAGCGCGAACCCGCGCGAGACCCTTGCGAGGGGATGCGGCCTTCGATCCTGCCGAGCCGTCGTCGTCATGGTGCTCTCTTTCTCTCGTAAAGCTAACGAACGTTAGCCAATGGAAGCAGTTTAGCAAACGATCGTTAGCTTTACAAGCTCGGCGAAACAGTTGTTAGCTTGGAAGTACCTCGTCTTCTGTGCTTGGTTGACGGGGGTCGGATTTTGGAAAAGCAGGTAGGAAAATGTCTGTCAATAACGCACTCAAAGTGTTATCATTTGATAACACTTTGAGGAGGCTGATCGTGCATAGGGTAGCATCTCGTGCAGAGGTAGCCCGTTACCTTATGCTCATGAAAACATATGCGGGCAACTGGCTCGAAGTGGCGCATCGCTCCCAGGGGCCTGACAAGAACTACGACTTTCTTCGTCGTTACGGCTTGCTTATCGAAGACGTGCGGGACATTTTGACCAGCCTCGTTGCCGACGATTATTCTGATGGCCCCTGTTGCGACGACAGGCAGCTTGGCCGTTCGGACGTGTGGAAGTTCGGCAAAACGGTTGAGCTGGAAGGCGAGGAGTTGGAGTTGTACATTAAGACCTCGTTTGGTTATCGTGCCGACGGCATGGGCTGCGTCTGCGTGTCAATGCATCCTTGCGAGCACCCGCTTTCCTATCCTCTAAAGGAGGGTCGATCATGAACGAGATTCTCGAAACCTATTGCTCCACCTGCGCGCGCGAGGTTTCGGCGTGCGGGGAGACGAGGGTCGAGCATCTGAAAGTTCGCGATGCCTGGGTCGATGTCGACCAGGTGGTGCTCACCTGCCCCGAGTGCGGAGGGCGCATCGGGGACGAGCAGGTCGAAAGCGCCAATCTGCGCCGCGCGTACGAGGCGTACCGGGAGGGTCAGGGCCTTCTTTCCGCTTCCCAGATTCGAGATGCCTACGAGTCTTACGGCCTTTCGCAGGCTTCTTTCGGGAAGCTGCTCGGGCTCGGCGGCGCGACCCTGAGCAGGTACGAGAACGGAGGCGTGCAAACCAGGCAGATCGACCAGGCGATTCGCGCCGCATCCGACCCTCATGCGATGCTCGACCTTCTGGTCGAGAAGGGAGCCGAGATACCTGCGGCGCAGCGCGGACGCGCCGAGCAACGGGCGCGGGAGAAGCTCGCTCGAGGTCGGGAGTCTCGCTTCGAGTATGCCGTCGTGCGAGGCGATTTCTCCCTCGTGCTCAACCCGGCAGATGCGTCGGAGCTCACCGGCTTTCGCGCTTTCGATGTGGATCGCGCTCGCGAGATGGCGGTGTTCTTCGCATCTCGTTGCAAGCACTTCTTCAAGCTGCGGTTCTTCAAGACGATGTTCTATGCCGACTTCACGGCGTTCGCGGAAACTTCCCGTTCCATGAGCGGCTTGCGGTATGCCCATGCTCCGAACGGTCCCATCGTCCATGGGCATGAGGCGCTTTTGGCTGCGCTCGTGGACGGGGAGTCGCTCGAAGTCGAGGAGCATGAGATCGGGGAAACCTCTGCCGAGAAGATCGTCGCCTTGCGCGAAGCCGACCTGGGCGGGTTCTCGGAGAGGGAGAGGATCGTTCTGCAGAAGACCGCTGACTTCGTCAACTCCTTTCAAAAAAGCAGCGAGCTGAGCGAGCGATCCCATGGCGAACCCGGTTGGCGCGGAACCGAGAACGGGCAGCTGATCAGCTACGAGTACGCCTTCGATCTAACCACGGCCGACTGCATCAACGGGGAGTGCTCGCGCGGTTGACGCGCCGGGTGCGGCGCGGTATGCTGGCCGGCGTTGCAACCATCTCGTTGGGGGAACCAATGATACTTTGCAGGGCTGCCGCTCTGTGCGTGATCGCCGATGAAGCATCGCACGGAGCAGGGACGGACATAGTCATCGGCATCGGGAGGCGCGCCGCCTAAGGGCATGCCTTGTCGTCGATGCCGGGATGCCGGGAACCTTGAGCGCCGCGGATGGCTTCGTCCGCGGCGCTTTTTCATGCGCGGACCCGGGGCGGTTCGCGCGGCTTCCGTTTCCGCATCCCGATCCTCAGAGGTGAACCTATGGCTTCTTCTGCATCGACTATTTCCTTCTCCGAGGGGCCGCTGTTCCGGCAGCTGCTTTCCTTCGCGTTGCCGCTCATGGCGGTGAACGTCTTGCAGTACGTGTACCAGGCCGTCGACATGGCGGTGGTCGGCCAGGTGGTGGGCGACGTGGGGCTCGTGTCCATGAGCAACGCGGTGAACGCCGTCTTTTTGGTGAACGCGTTCGTCATCGGCCTTTCGGCCGGCGGCGGCGTGGTGGTGGCGCGCGCGGTGGGCGCGGGCGACGTGGGCGCGCAGCGACGGGCCTACGCGGCCACGCTCCTGGTGGCGCTGCTGGCGTCCGTCGGCATCGCTGTGGCGGGCACGCTGCTCGCGCGGCTGGCGTTCACGGCGAACGCGGTGCCCGCGGCGGCGCTCGACGGAGCCGTGGCCTACACGACCGTGCTCTGCTGCGGCGCGGTCGGGCCGTTCCTCATGAACGCCGCAGCCGCGTTCCTCAAGGCGCAGGGCGACGCATGGACGCCGCTTCTGCTGGTGGGTGCGGCGACGTTCGTGAACGTGGCGCTCGACCTGGTGCTCGTGGGCCCGGCCGGCCTGGGCGTGCCGGGCGCGGCGGTGGCCACCGTGGCGGCGCAGGGGCTCTCGGCGCTGCTCGCGCTCGCGCTGGTGCGGCGGCGCTTTGCGGCGGGGCGCGTGCTTGGGAGCAACGTTCTCGCGGGCGGCTTCGCTGCCGACGTGCGCGCGGTGCTTTCGGTCGGCGTGCCCTCCGCCGTGCAGATGGCGGTGGTGAACCTGTCGTACGCGCTGGTCACCGGCATGCTCAACCGCTATGGCGTGGACGTTGCCGCAGCGGCGGGCGTGGGGCTGCAAATAAGCACCATCGCGGGGCTGCCCTGCTGGGCCATCGGCCAGGCAATCACCACGGCGGCCGCGCAGTGCGCCGGCGCCGGCGAGCTCGCGCGCGCCCGCGACGTCGCGCGGCTGGGAGCGCGCTTCAATATCGGCGTCACGCTGGGCATCCAGGTGCTCATCCAGCTGCTCGCGCCGGCTATCGTGGGGCTCTACGGCCTCACGCAGGGCGCGCCATTCGACATCGCCGTGCTCTACCTGCGCATCACGTGCAGCGTGAACGGCCTGTTCTACGCGGCCATGTACAGCTTCGACTCGTTCGCTCTCGGGGCCGGCTCGCCGCGGCTCGTGCTGGCGAACTCGCTCATCGACGCGTTCGCCGTGCGTTTCGGCCTGGCGTTTTTGCTCTCGGGCGCGCTTGACTTCGGCTACGTGGGCATTTTCGTGGCGCAGGCGGCCTCGCCCGTGATCCCCGCAATCATCGGCGGCGTCTACCTGCGCCGCTGGTCGCGCTCGCGCGGTGTGCTGCGGGAAAGATAGGGGGATGTGGCAAAACGGAACGCATATGCACCCGAAACGGCCTTTCTGAAAGCCTGCGAGGCCGGCCCACCGAAAGAAACGCCTGATGGCGCTATCCAGTGCGTTCGATAACGAGTGCATATGACCGCCAAATTGCCAATCCAACCAGGAATTCGCGCACGTGCAGGGCACGGGGATGGCGCGCAGCCTACGCCTTCGTCACCAGCTCTTGCACGGGGATGCGCTCGACCGCGTGACGTTCGGGGCTCTTCCATTCGTCGGCGGCGTGGCCCACGGCCAGTATGTTCACCGGCACGAGTGAGGCGGGCAGGTTGAACGCCTCGCGCACGCCGACGGGGTCGAACGCGCAGATCCACACGCTGCCGAGGCCCAGGTCTGTGGCCGCGATCATCATGTGGTCGCAGGTGATGGAGGCGTCGATGGCGGTGGAGACCATGCCGTCGACGGGGCGCTTCCAAGCGCGCTCGGCATCTGCGCACACGATGAACGCGAGCGGCGCGCCGTAAAGGTTCGCGTACCTTCCGAGATTCGCGAGTCCTTCCGCGCTTTCCACCTGGATGAGGCGCACGGGCTGGCGATTCGCGGCGCTCGGCGCGACGTGGGCTGCCTCCACGATAGCGGCGATCTTCTCCGACTCAACAGGCTTGGTTTCGTAGGAGCGGATCGAGCAGCGCTTCTTGGCGAGGTCGGTGAACGACATGGGATGCTCCTTCTCTCGTGCGGGTTCGTTTCTCCTTTCATGATAGAAGCCGCTACCGGACAAGCAAGTAGGCACTATTTTGGAATATACTACCGAAAAGGAAAGCAAGGGTTTGCCGCCGAAGGCCCGCCGCAAAGGAGCGCTGCCATGAAAACCTGCCCAGATGCCTACCATTGCCCGGTCGAAGCGACCATCGACATCGTGGGAGGCAAGCATAAGGTGCTCATCCTGTGGCACCTGAGCAAGCACGGCGTGCTGCGCTTCGGCGAGCTGCAGCGGCTCATGCCCCAGGCCACGCCAAAGATGCTCACCCAGCAGCTTCGCGAGTTGGAAGCCGACGGCATGCTCCACCGCGAGCTGTACCATCAGGTGCCGCCCAAGACGGAGTACTCGCTCACCGAGCGCGGCCGCAGCTTCACTCCGGTGCTGAACGCCATGTGCGTCTGGGGCGGGAGCGTGCTTAAGGAGATGAGCGCGGAAGCGGGGAGAAAAGTTGTCCGTAAAGATTGATCGGTGCGCGTCTCCCGGCTTTCGTGTCGCGAAAGCGTTGTAAAGTTTTGCGCATCGTGCAAGGAGTAGAGCCATGCTGAAGCGAAAGGCGTACGACCGGCTTCTCGAATGGAAGAAAAACCGCAATGGAAAGACTGCGCTGCTTATCGAGGGGGCTCGCCGTGTGGGCAAAAGCACGCTCGTGGAGGAGTTTGGGCGCAACGAGTACGCTTCCTGCCTTATCGTGGATTTCTTCCAAGCGCCCGCCGAGGTGAAGCAATACTTCGAAGACTACCGCACCGATTTCGACACGCTGTTTCTCTACCTGTCCACCTACTACGGAGTCGACCTCCATGAACGGGATACGCTCATCGTCTTCGATGAGGTTCAGATGTTCCCGACTGCTCGTGGCCTGCTCAAGTACTTGGTGGCCGACGGCCGTTACGACTATATCGAAACCGGATCACTCCTGCCCATCAAGCAGAACGTGGACGGCATTGTGGTTCCGTCGGAGGAGGAATCCTTCGAGCTCAATCCGCTGGATTTCGAGGAATTCTTTTGGGGGATGGGCGAGGAGAAGCTGGCGACCCTCATCCGCAGGCAGTTCGACGGACTGAAGCCCTTGCCCAACGGGCTGCACCGTCGCGCTATGGGTCTTTTGAGGGAGTATATCCTGGTGGGCGGCATGCCCGGTCCCGTGAGCATCTACGTGGCGCAGCGCAAGTTCGAGCCAGTCGATACGGCGAAGCGCCAGATCCTCAGCCTGTATCGCAACGACGTCGCGCGGTTTGCCCGCGGCTACGAATTCAAGGTGGTTTCGGTGCTGGACGGCATTCCCGGCCAGCTGTCGAAGCATGAGAAGAAGTTCACCTTGAGCTCCATCAGCAAGAATGCACGCATGAGAAGCTACGAGGAGGCCTTCTTTTGGTTGGCCGACGCCCGTATCGCCAACATCTGCTTCGCCTGCTCGGATCCGGGCGTGGGCCTCTCGCTCAACATGACGCAGTCTTCTTTGAAGTGCTACCTGGCCGACACGGGACTGCTCGTCTCGCTTGCTTTCGCCGACAACGCGCATACGGATGAAAGCGTGTACCGCGCCGTGCTTCGCGGCGAGATAGGGTTGAACGAGGGAATGCTCACGGAGAACGTCGTGGCCCAGATGCTCCACGCGAACGGGCATAGCCTGTTCTTCTATTCGCAGTCAGGAAAGAGGGAGGGCGAAGAGCGGATGGAGGTCGACTTCCTCATCGTGCGCCCGTACGCCGATGCCGCCATGAAGCCTCGCGTCTGTCCTGTGGAGGTGAAGTCGCCTCGACAATACGGCACGAAATCGCTCGATCGATTCAAGGAGAAGTTCGGCAAGTGCGTCGGGACCCAGTACGTTTTGCATCCCAAGCAACTCAAAGTCGACGGCGATCGTGCATACTTGCCGTTGTACATGGGATTCTGCCTGTGAAAACCGGGGCGCGAAAGCGAATGAAGGGGAGGCGAGCGTGAGAGACTCGACGACCGGGGTTGCCGTGCTCCTCGTGGAGGACGACGCCCACATCAGCGGCATCGTGGCCGACCACCTGGGGCATGCGGGGTACGCGTGCACGCAGGCGTTCTCGGGAACGGAGGCGCGGCTCGTGCTGGAGGCGGCGGACGCGCGCGGCGAGCGGTTCGACGTGGTGGTGTGCGACCTCATGCTGCCCGGCCTTCCCGGCGAGGACATCGTGCTCCTCGTCCGCGCCGCCGACGCCCATACGCCCATCGTCGTGACCTCGGCGCGCACGAGCGCCACCGACAAGGTGGACCTCCTCAAGCTGGGCGCCGACGACTACCTGGCCAAGCCCTTCGACCTGGACGAGCTGCTCGCGCGCATCGAGGTGCAGCTGCGCCACCGCGGCCGCGTCCCCGCGTCGCAGCCGGGCGGCGACGTGCTGCGCGTGGGCGCATGGACCGTCGACCGCGCCGCGCGCACGCTCGCGGTGGACGGCGCGGACGTGCCCCTCACGCGCACCGAGTTCAACATCGTGGAGCTTCTGGCGCTGCATCCGAAGAAGGTGTACACGAAGCAGGAGCTGTTCGAGCTGGCCTGGGGCGAACCCTACGCCGCCGAGGACAGCACGGTGAGCGTGCACGTGTCCAACATCCGCGCCAAGCTCAAGCCCACCGGCACCGACGGCTACCTCCGCACCGTGTGGGGCCTCGGGTTCAAGCTGGCGGTCGACGAGGGCGCATGACCTGCGCGGAAAGGAGCGTCCCGCATCTTCAAGCTTTCTTAAAGGTTGGTTCATCCTTCCTGAAACCCTGTTCCGTAAGCTGGAAGCATGTTGAGAAGGCGAAGGGAAAGGGGCGTTCATGAACGTCGTTGAGACGCGGGGGCTGACGAAGTCCTACCGCGGCAAGCGCGCGGTCGACCGGCTCGACCTGCATGTGGCGCAGGGGGACATCTACGGGTTCGTCGGGAAGAACGGGGCGGGGAAGTCCACCGTCATGAAGATGGTGTGCGGGCTGGCAGCGCCCACCGAGGGCGAGATCGAGCTGTTCGGCGGGCGCGCCGGCGCCGACGCTCGCGGCGAAGCCGCGCGGCCTGCGGGAACGTCGCGCGTGGGCGCGCTCATCGAGGCGCCGGGCATCGTTCCCAACTTGACGGCCTACGAGAACCTCATGGCGAAGGCCCTGGCCTTGGGCGTGGTCGACGCGTCGGCGCGCTGCCGCGAGGCGCTTGCGCTCGTGGGCCTCGAGGGCGTGGGCAGGAAGAAGGCGAAGGGCTTCTCGCTCGGCATGAAGCAGCGGCTGGGCCTGGCGCTCGCGCTCGTGGGCTCGCCCGACCTGCTGCTGCTCGACGAGCCGTTCAACGGCCTGGACCCCGAGGGCACGCGCGCCATGCGAAACCTCGTCGTGCGGCTGAACCAGACGCTCGGCGTGACCGTGGTCATCAGCTCGCACGTGCTGGACCAGCTCGACCGCGTGGCTACGCGCTTCGGCATCATCGCCGAAGGCCGCATGGTGCGCGAGATGACCGCCGAGCAGATGCAGGCCGAGTGCGGCGACAGCCTGCGCGTGCGCACGGCCGACCCGGCCCGCGCGCTCGCGTTGATGGAGGAGGCGTTTCCCCAGGCAACGCTGCGCGCACTGCCCGATGGGTCCCTCTCCGTCGCGGGCGACTACGACGCGACGGCCGTGTCGCGCTTTCTCCACGACGCCGACCAGACGGTGCTGGAGATGAGCCCGGTGCGCCGGGATATCGAGGACTACTTCGTGGAGCTCATGGAAGGCGGCGCGCAGGGGGCTGCGCGCGCCGCGTCGGGCGAGGAAGGCGGTGCGCGCCATGTTTAACCTGTTGAAATCCGATGTCTACCGGCTCGTGCACGGCAAGATGCTGTGGGTGGGCCTGGCCTTCCTCGCGCTCGTCGTGGTGGGGGCAGCCGGGCTCGTCTGGTTCGCCACCACGCCCGAGTTCGCCCAGATGGTGAGCGAGCAGGCGCAGGAGGAGGCGCGCCAGAGCGGCGCGACCGTCACGCTCACCACGCCCAACGGCGCCGACCTCGACGCCGAGGAGGTGCAGGCGCTCAATGAGAAGGTCATCGGCAGCCGCACCTACTCCTACGGCAACACGTTCATGGTGGGATTCCTCGGGCTGATCCTCGCGGTGCTGGCGGCGCTGCTGGCCTCGTCCGACTTCGACACGGGATTCGCGAAGAACGTGCTCGCGGGGCGCGGCGACCGTCGGGCGTACTTCGCGGAGAAGCTCGTGCTGATCGCGGTCTTGTGCGGGGTTTTCCTGTTGGCGGGCATGCTCCTGTCGGATGCGGTGTACGCGGTCCTCGGGTTCTCCTACGAGCGCACGGAGACGGTGGGCGAGTATGGGAGCTGGGCGGTGCTGTCGTGGCTCGTCCTGACGGCGTACGCGTTCCTCGGCGCGCTCATCGCGTGGGCGACGCGCAGCAAGACGGTCGGCGTCGTGTTCGCGGCGCTCGTGCCCACGGGCTTCCTCGAATCGATGGTGCTGGGGGCGGCCGCGGTGCTCGCGCCGGCCATGCCGCTGGTGGGCGACGCAGTGCAATGGCTGCCGTTGTCCGTGCAGCAGCGGCTGGCGGCGGGAGGCACGGGCCTGTTCGAGGCGGGCGCGTCCGCCGTGGCCGGGCTTCCCGCGGCGGCGCAGGCGCTTATCGTGTTCGGAGCGATCGCAGCCGTGTGCGCGGCGCTGTCGCTCACGGCGTGCCGGCGCAGGGACGTGTAGGGCAAGGAGGGCGTTCGGATGGCGTATGTGCTGGTGGGGCTTGCGTGCTTGGCCGTCGGGGCGGGCGCGACGGCGCTCCTCTTCCGCCGGGAGCTGCGCCGCATGGCGCGCTTCCTGCGCGGGCGCGACGCGCGCAGCAACGCGCGCATGACGGTGGAGGCGCCCGGGCGGGCGTTCGCCGAGCTGGCCGAGGCGGTGAACGCCCAGTTGGACGCCGCGCAGCGGGAGCGGCTCGAGGGGCAGCGCCGCCAGCAGGAGTTCCAGCGCGACCTGTCCAGCCTCTCGCACGACATCCGCACGCCGCTCATGGGCGCGAAGGGGTACCTGCGCCTCGCGCAGGACGAGGGCGACGACGCCGGGCGCGCCCGCCGGCTGGCCGCCGCCGAGGCGCGGCTCGACGACATGGGAGCGCTCCTCGACCAGCTGTTCGCCTACGCGCAGGCGAACGACCCCGACCTCGCGCTCGACCTGCGTCCCGTGGCCGTGCTGCCGGCGCTGGCCGATGTGCTGGTGGGGCAGTTCCCCGCGTTCGAGCGGCGCGGATGGGAGCCGCGCGTGGACTTCGAGGACGAGGGGCTTTCCGTGGATGCCGATGCTGAGGCCCTCGCGCGCATCTTCGAGAACCTCGTGGGCAACGCGCTGCGCCATGGTTCGGGGCCGCTTGCGGTGGAGCAGCGCGGAGCCTGCGTGGCGTTCGCGAACGAGGTGCCCGACCCTGCCGCCTTCGATCCCGAGCGCCTGTTCGAGCGCTTCTACCGGGCCGACGCCGCCCGCAGCGAGGTTGGGAGCGGCCTCGGCCTGGCCGTGTCCGCCAGCCTCGCCGCAGCCATGGGCATGCGCCTGTCTGCGCGCCTGGACGGAAACGTGCTGGTCGTGGAGCTTGCGTTGGCTGACGCCGCGATCGCAGCCCCTTCGAACTCCTTCGCCGTATGAGGACTTCGGCATCTGGCGGCAACCGTCGTTGTGCGCCGTAGACCGGGAGAAGCGGGCGCGGTGCGGACGCCTGTCGTACAATATCGAACAGTATGCCGTGCCCTCAGGGGGTTGACGGGTTCTGGCGAAAAATGCGGGAAGGGCGGGCGATATGGCGATCGACAAGGTGAAAACTTATTTTCGAGAGTGCGGCATCGGGGATCGGGTGCTCGAATTCGAAGTATCGAGCGCAACGGTGGAGCTTGCGGCTGCCGCCGTGGGATGCGAGCCGGCGCGCATCGCCAAGACGCTCTCGTTTCACGTGGGCGATCGGGTGGCGCTCGTCGTAGCCGCCGGAGACGCTCGCATACACAATCAGAAATTCAAGGCGCAGTTCGGCACAAAGGCCAAAATGCTCTCCGCTGACGAGGCTGAGCCACTCATCGGCCACGGCGTCGGCGGCGTGTGCCCCTTCGCGGTGAACGAGGGATGCGACGTGTTCCTGGATGAATCGCTGCGCCGCTTCGACGTGGTGTATCCCGCCTGCGGCAGCGCGAACAGCGCTATTCGCCTGACGCCTGACGAACTCGAGCGATACGCCGCGCCTTGCACTTGGGTGCACGTCTGCAAACTGCCGGGAGAATAGCGCGCCGCAGCAATCGGTGCCGCGTCCTTTTCATGTATTCGCAGCCGTGCTGCTCGCTTCCGGAACGGAAGGCGCGCTTCGGCGTCTCAGGGATCGCGGCAGTCATCGCTGCGCTCCTTTCTCCGTTCCGCTGTCAACGGTCATTTCTTTCAGAAAACGGGTGAAAGCCGCGTCCATCAGCTCCCGCTCGCCTTCGATCTCGCTTGGATACGGGTAGCGTGTCGCCGTATGGTTGAACTCGCTGCGGATGCGCTGGGCGGCATTCTCGTCGTGGTCGGCCAGAAGTGCGTGGGCATAGCGCGTTCGCAACACGGAGGGAAAGTTTTTCATGGTTTTCATGAGCCTGCATGCGTCGGCATCGAGGGCGCGCTCGACTTCCTCTGCGCGGTTCTCGCCCATGAGCTCGCAGTACGCGAGGTCCACCTTCAACAGCGAGCAATACAAGCCGAGCATGCCGGTCTCGCGCCCTAGCAGGTCGCGGATGGCGTCTGCAGACTCCGCGATGCGCCCTTCGTCCAGAAGCCGGTTGCAGGCCAGCACCGCCACAGACGCGATGAGGGGGTTGCGTAGGCGCTCGGCATCGGCTGGCACAGCGAACCAGGCGGCGGGCATGTCCTTCACGCGCAGGTCGTCCGCCTGGGCCTCGCCCACCTTGAGGATGGTCCAGAACGCCCGCAGCGCTTCCGGAGACTCGCTGGCCGAGCGCAGGTTCTTGCCGTCGTTGTTCACGCCGCCGACGGTGAGCGGCAGGCCGTTCGCCAGCGCGAACGCAAGGCCGAAAAGAGCGACGAACGCGAGAAAGGTCGCCGCAAGCCCCGTTTGCAGCACGAAAAAGAAGGCGGCTGCGATCAGCGCGACGAGCATGTTCGCAAGCACGCCGCCCAAGTTGTAGAGCCGGTAGGGCATGCGTCCGTCCACGAAATCGGGCGGTCCCATGAGGCACTGGCCGCCTGTTCCCTGCAACGAGAGCCGCTTGAGACGCAACCTGTCGCCCTGTTCGACAAACATGAAGCTGCCCACTCGAAACGACCGGAATCGGTAGCCGGTTGCCAACCCGAATACGAGGTGACCCGCTTCGTGCACGATAATCTGCACGAAGTAGGCAACGACCATGAGCGCGACGATTGCGACGAGCCAAACAACGGTTTCGAGCGGGTCGCCCGAGTCGCTGACAGCATGTATCGTTCGCCCCGCGAGGTAGCCGCCCGCAGCGCCGGCCGCCATGAGCAGCACGATGGCCAAAGCCCTCGCTCCCCAACGACGCTTTCGGCTGCGTTGCTTACCCGTCATGCTTCTGCTTTCCTTCGATCGATGCTGTCATCCAAGTATCGCACATAACCGTAACCGGTACGTCGCGCTTGCTCCTGCTAGAGTTATGGCGTAAGATACATACCGTTGGTATGTACGTAAAGTGTCCGCGATCTTGCCCAGAGGCAGGAGAGCGAGTCGAACGCGCGGCAAAAGCACGTAGACGAAGGACAGGTCCAGGCGCAGGTTGCGAACGGGCCGCGCATGCGGCGGGCACGCGAGTCGAGCGCGCAGGTTGACGCGGCATGAGCGCAGTCGGATGCTTTATCAACCAGCGGTCTATTAACGTGAGAAGGAGCGCCCATGGCTCGCAACAAGTATCCCGAGGAGACGGTGAACCGCATTCTCGACACGGCTATGCGCCTGTTCATGGAGAAGGGTTACGAGCACACCACCATCCAAGACATCGTCGACCAGCTCGACGTGACGAAGGGGGCGGTGTACCACCACTTCAAATCGAAGGAGGACATCCTCAACGCCGCTATCGACCGCGAAAGCGAACCGCTTATGCGTCTGCTCGTGCAGATCCGCGACGATCCGCGCATGACCGGCCTCGAGAAGATGCAGGCGCTGTTCGAGGCCTCGATGGATGGCCCGCAGCTGCCCCTGAGCGCCGAGGTGGCCATCGCGCCCGACCCGGTGCGCAACAGCCGCTTTTTGGGCATGCAGTACCAATCGATCATCAACGAGGTTGCGCCGCAGTTCGTGGAGCCCATCATCCGCGAGGGTATGGCCGACGGCACCATCCGAACTGAATATCCGCAGGAGATGGCCGAGGTCATCCTCATGCTGGCGAACCTGTGGGTGAGCCCCGCGTTCCGCATGACCGACGCCGAGCAGATGCGCCGTCGCATGGACTACTACGTGGAGCTGCTGCACCTCATGGGCCTCGACGTGCAGCCCGGTCGCATCGCCGGCATGCTCGAGGAGTTCCGCGACGGCTACGAGCGTAATCTGCAGAAGAAGGGGGAGCGCGCATGATTGTTTGAGTGCTGGATCGGCCGTGGTGGTTGCGGCGCTCTGTTTTTCGGCTGCGGTTGCGTCGTGCGTCTCTGCTACGGTGGCGCCTCGTCGCCCGAGCGCAGGTGCATCTCGTCCGCTCCTCGATGTTTCATGTGAAACATTTGTACTGAAAAAGCAGGTGCGGAATAGAGAAGTTTCCTATCGCGCGGCCGTTGCGCGCCGCTGCACACCGTGGTGCGCTGCCGCGTGTCCCTCGTCATCGTCGGATCGCTGCCTCGACGCAGCATCTTTTTTAGCCAAGATACATACCAACCGTAGGTATGAAAGAGAAAGAAAGAACCTGTGGACAAGCTCTTGAACCGGTCGTTCGTCTCGATCGTGATCGTGCAGATCGCCTCGCTGTTCGGCGATGCGGTGCTGCGGTTCGCGCTGCCGCTCTACGTGCTGAACGTGACGGGATCAGCTGCGCTCATGGGGGCGGTTTCCGCGGCGGCGTGGCTGCCGTACCTCGTGCTCACGCCCATCGGGGGCGTGGCAGCCGACCGCGTGAACAAGCGGCGCATCATGGCCGTGCTCGACACGTTGCTCGCGCTCACGTGCGCGGCGTTCCTCGCGCTCGACGGCGTGATCGACCTCGTGGGCATGTGCATTTGCGCGCTCATCGTGCTGTACGCCGCGCAGAGCGTGTACCAGCCCACGGTGCAGGCGGCGGTACCCTTCGTGGCGCCGCGCGAGGGCATCGTGCGCGCCACGGCCATCGTGAGCCAGATCAGCGCGCTGTCGGGTTTGGTGGGCCCCGTGATAGGCGGGCTCGTGTTCGGGCTGTTCGGCATCGAGCCGGTGGTGGCGGTGGCGGGAGCGGCCTTCGCCGTGTCGGCCGTGCTCATCGTGTGCGTGGTGCGCATCCCCTTCCAGCGCGCCGAGCGCAGCCAGGGCGTCCTGCGCATGGTGGCGGGCGACATCGCCGAGAGCTTCGCCTTCCTGCGCGGCGAGCGGCCGGTCATCCTCAAGACCATCCTGCTGGTGGCGGGCATCAACCTGACGCTGTCGGCGTTCATCATCATCGGCGCGCCGGTCACCGTGACGCAGATACTCGGGTTGCCGAACCAGTTCATGGGCTTCGCGGAAGGCGCGCTCGCGCTTGGCGGCCTGACCGGCGGCATTCTGGTAGGCGTGCTGGCGAAGCGCCTGACCTTGCGCCAAGCGCCCGTGTTCCTGTTCGTGGCGGCCGTTGCGCTTCTGCCCATCGCCGTGGTGCTGGGCGCTCCGTTGGACCCGCTCGTCGCCTACGGGGTGCTGGTGGCAAGCCTGTTCGTCTGCATGGCCTGCGCTACCATGTTCAGCATCCAGGGCATCTCGTTCATCCAGCTGGAAACGCCCGCGCACCTGGTGGGGAAGGTGATCGCGCTGGCCATGTCCTTGGCGAACTGCGCGCAGCCGGTGGGGCAGCTGGTGTACGGAGGGCTGTTTGACGCGCTTCGGGGCAACCTGGTGCCGGTGGCGCTGGGCACGGCCGCGGCCGCGCTCGTCATCGCGGCGCTCACGAACCGCGTGCTCAAGCGTGGATTGACGGCGGAAGGGACGGCGGTCGATGCCGTTGAGGTTTCTGAGTCGGGAGCGCTTCCGGTGGCCGTCGAGCCTTCGGAGGCTGTCGAGCTTCCGGTGGCCGTCGAGTCCGTGCAGGCACGGATGCGCTAGCTCAGCTCTCGTCCAGCGCGAGCTTCGCCTTCACGATGCGCATGACCGACTGGTCGATGCGGTCCTCGGAGAGCGTGCCCGCGCACACGGCGTCGAGCACTCCCCGATAGGCGGAGGCGAAGTCCTCCGGCATGAGCACGAGGTCCGCGCCGGCCAGAAGCGCCATGACCCCCGCCTGGTCGGGCGTGCAGAAGTCGCCGACTGCGCCCATGGAGAGCGAGTCGGTGATGACGAGGCCTTGAAAGCCCAGCTCCCCGCGCAGGAGGTCGGTGACGGCCGCGGGGTTGAGCGAGGCGGGCACGTCGTTGCCGAACGCGTTCGGGGCGGTGAGGTGGCCCACCATGACCATCGGCACATCGGCCTCGATGGCTGCTTCGAAGGGCGCGAGCTCCCCTATGCGCAGCTCGTCGAGCGTATTCTGGGTGACGATGGCGCCCTCGTGGCTGTCGCCCGTCATGCCGCCGATGCCGGGGAAGTGCTTGGCGCAGCAGAGCACGCCCGCGTTCGCGAAGCCCTTTACCTGCGCGGACACCATGTCGCTCACGAGCGCGGGGTCGGTTCCGAACGAGCGAAGCGCCATGACATCGGTGGCCGGGTTGCCGCAGATGTCGGAATCGGGCGCGAAGTTCAGGTTGAAGCCCAGGTCGCACAGGTAGCCGCCGATGGTTTGGGCCACCGCTTGAGCCTGCGTCGGATCGTTCGTCGCGCCCACGTCGGCCATGTTGCCCACGTTGGGGATGGCGAAACCGGGGTTTCCGCCGATGCGGCTCACCGTGCCGCCCTCTTCGTCGACGCCCACGAGCAACGGCAGCCCGCATGCATCTTGCGCATAGGTCTGGGAGTTCGCGATCATCTCGCGCGTCTGATCGGCCGAGAGCAGGTTCTTCTTGAAGTAGACGAGGCCGCCCACCGGGTAAGCGGCAAGCGCCTCCTTGGTGGCCTCGCCCGCCTGCGTGGCGGTGCCCACTTCGGTTATGGCTTCGGGCGTGACCACGAATAGCTGAGCGACCTTCTGCTCGAGCGTGAGCGCGGCCGCTTTCTCGGCAGCGCGTTCGTCGAGCGTGAGCGCGGGCTTGGGCGCTGCCGGTGCGGGAACGGTCGAGGGAGGCTGAGGCTGGTGCGGGTCCTCCACGTTGTCGAACTCGGTTGCGGGTTCGGAGTCCTCATTCGCCGCTGACGCAACGCACCCGGCGAGCAGGATGAGCGCGGTCAGCGCCAGTGTCGTCACGGCGAGCGTCCTCGGTACTTTCCCTTGTGCTATCAGGCCGTACATCGACCCCTCCTTCGCAGCTGGCATGCGGGCGCGAACCAGTATAGGGGCCGCTGGGGGTTGCCTCCGCGCGCTTTGGCTTGCTTCATGCGAAAGTTGAGGGCCGATAGTTCTCCTCCGCGTCGTGGAGGTGTACGGGAGGCTTGGCATGCATTGCGGAGCGCGAAAACAGGGCTCGCTTCGCGGTAAATGTCCGCGTCAGTCCGCCCCTCGTACTGCAACGCGCGGCACGAACGCCCGAAGCTCGGGCAGGAGCGCGCGCAGCTCGTCAGGATTCCAAGCATGGAAACGGCCAGGGCCGGCCAGCACGCCTTCTGCATCGAGATAGCTTTGCAGAAACCATGCCGGAGCGCCTTCGATCCACCGTGCGAGGGCGTGCAGGTCGTCTGCCGTGTGCAGTTCACGTACGACCGTGGTGCGGAACTCGAACGGCACGTCGCCGCCCATAAGTAAGTCTGCCGATGCGCGCACGTCGGCCAGGTCGAGCCCTGCGACGCCGGCCGTCTCGGCATAGCGCGCGGGTGCGTTCTTCGCATCCATGGCTACGTAGTCTACGAGGCCCGCGTCCAATAGCGCGCGCAACCGGTCGGGGAAGCTGCCGTTGGTGTCCAGCTTCACGGCGTAACCAAGCTTGCGCACTTCTGCGCAGAAATCGGCGAGTTCCGGTTGCATGAGGGGTTCGCCGCCCGTTATGCACACGCCGTCGAGCAGCCCTTGGCGTTTGCGCAGAAAGCCGAGCACCTCCTCGACGAGCATATCGTGCACCTGGTCGCAGCCGGTCACGAGGTCGGCGTTGTGACAGAACGGGCACCGGAAGTTGCAGGTCGGCGTGAACACGGTGGCCGCTGTGCGTCCGGGAAAGTCGAGCAGCGTGAGCTTCTGCAGGCCGGCGACGCGCATAGCTACCTCGCCCCCGTCGTGTTCGCGCCCGCGTTTTCGATCGTGCTCGCACGTGCGGCTGTGTCCGCGCCCGCAGGAAACGGGTTCGCCTTGCCCGAGAGCTTTTCGATGTCGAGCGCCCACACGGCCGTATGCGGGCCTTCGATCTCCATCGCTTTTCCGATAGCATGCTTGTGCGCAGGCAGATACTTCATGCAGAGGTTCACGAGCGCATGTTTGAACTCGATAGGATCGTCTACCGGGCGCATGCGGCCGAACGCGATGGCCGAGCGATAGCTTGTAGAGAAGTCGCCGTTCTCGAAGAACGCTTCGACGTCGACGACCGCCGTCGCACAAGCGCGCGCGTCGCGGCGGAAGCAGTCGGCTTTGAGGCCGCCTTCGTTCGCGGCATGGAAATACAAGATGTCGCCTTGTCGTGCGTAGGACAGCGGCACGCCGTAGGGCATGCCGTCCGCATCGACGGTTGCGACGGTGGCGAATGCGGCAGCATCGAGCACAGCGAGCGTATCCTCGCGAGGAATGGCACGATCAGAACGCCGCATGGAAAGATGGTTCATAGCAAGTCCTTTCCCTGGTTGAGAGGCAAACAGGCGGAGGGCACCGAGGGCGTGCCGGGAGCGGAGGGCGTAATCCAGGGCGGCTCCCATCAGTCGGTCGCGATTCGTAGGCTGCGCCGGCTCCATCATAGTCCGCCGGAAGCGGGCGGGCAATGGCGAGCGGGGTTGTCGCGCTGCTTTGCCCGATCGTGCCGAACCCTCCATCGCGCACCGACCTTCGGAGCGTGCCGAACCTCCCGTCGGCTGCCGACCTTCCATCGCGCGTCGAGCGTCTTTCGCTAGCCCTGCGCGAACGCTTATCCGCTGGCCGCACTCGAGTGCCCATCCACCTGCCGCGCGCCGAGCATCTGCCCGTCGACCGAATTCCACGAGAAACGGATAGTCGCAGGTGGTTGTTTTTCGCGTCCCGCAACCGGGACGCGCGTGCGGTCTGTTCTATTCTCGCAGGTCGCCTTTCGAAGGACTCGCTTCAACCCCCTGGAAAACCCCTGATGGGAAAATATACCATATCTAGTTGGTTCGGCAATTCCCATCTTCAACATATGGGTGACAGACATTGACGAGGCATGACGACGCTGGTAGGGTGTGAGGCACCGATTCCCGACTGATCGCCCGCCTTCATCGGCGTCCGCGAGCGCCTTACCGCATGCGATCGGCCGATTGAAGAACACGCAGCAGCAAGAAAAAAGGAGCAAGCATGTACGAGGTTCAGAAGCGCGACGGCACGATTGCGGAATTCGACATCGCCAAGATATCGGCCGCCATCGCCAAGGCGTTCGACGCGCTGGAGAAACAGTACCATCCGTCGACCATTGACCTTCTGGCCCTCAACGTCACTGCGCACTTCGAGCCCCGCATCAAGGATGGCGTCATCACCGTCGAGGATGTGCAGGACAGCGTGGAGGAGGTGCTCTCCACTGCCGGATACGCCGACGTGGCGAAGGCGTATATCCTCTATCGCAAGCAGCGCGAGAAGGTACGCAACGCGGGCGCCACGCTGCTCGACTACAAGGACCTCGTCGACCAGTACGTCAAGGTGGAGGACTGGCGCGTGAAGGAGAACTCCACGGTCACGTACTCCGTGGGCGGGCTGATACTCTCAAACTCCGGTGCCATCACGGCCAACTACTGGCTTTCGGAAATCTACGACGATGAGGTGGCGAAGGCCCACCGTAATGCCGACATCCACCTGCACGACCTGTCCATGCTAACGGGCTACTGCGCCGGTTGGTCGCTGAAGCAGCTCATCCAGGAGGGCCTGGGCGGCGTGCCGGGCAAGATCACCTCGAAGCCGGCCAGCCATCTGTCCTCGCTGTGTAACCAGATGGTGAACTTCCTGGGCATCATGCAGAACGAATGGGCCGGCGCACAGGCTTTCAGCAGCTTCGACACGTACCTCGCGCCGTTCGTGAAGGTGGACGATCTCACCTACGAGGAGACGAAGCAGTGCATTGAGTCGTTCGTGTTCGGCGTGAACACACCCAGCCGCTGGGGCACGCAGGCTCCGTTCAGCAACATTACGCTGGACTGGGTGTGCCCGGCCGACCTGCATGACCAGCCGGCTATCGTGGGCGGCAAGGACATGGACTTCACTTACGGCGACTGCCAGCGCGAGATGGATATGGTGAACAAGGCGTTCATCGAGATCATGATCGAGGGCGATGCGAATGGCCGCGGCTTCCAGTATCCCATCCCCACCTATTCCATCACGAACGACTTCGACTGGAGCGACACGGAGAACAACCGCCTGCTGTTCGAGATGACGTCGAAGTACGGAACGCCCTACTTCTCGAACTACATCAACTCCGACATGGAGCCTTCAGACGTGCGCTCCATGTGCTGCCGCCTGCGCCTCGACCTGCGCGAGCTGCGCAAGAAGTCCGGCGGGTTCTTCGGCAGCGGCGAGTCTACGGGCTCCATCGGCGTCGTGACCATCAACATGCCGCGCATCGCCTACCAGGCGGTGGACGAGGCCGACTTCTATCGCCGCCTCGACCACCTCATGGACGTATCGGCGCGCTCGCTGCACACGAAGCGCCAGGTTATCACGAAGCTGCTCGACGCGGGCCTGTACCCGTACACGAAGCGCTATCTGGGCACGTTCGAGAACCACTTCAGCACCATCGGGCTGGTGGGCATGAACGAGGCGTGCCTGAACGCGCAGTGGCTGCGCGCCGACATGACGCAAGAGGCCGCGCAGGCGTTCACGAAGGACGTGCTGAACCACATGCGCGAGCGCCTGGCCGACTACCAGGAGGAATACGGCGACCTGTACAACCTGGAGGCCACGCCGGCCGAGAGCACCACGTACCGCTTCGCCAAGCACGACAAGGAGCAGTTCCCGGACATCATCTCGGCAAACGACCAGGGCAAGCCGTATTACACGAACTCGTCGCACCTGCCGGTGGGCTACACCGACGACATCTTCAGCGCGCTCGACGTGCAGGACGAGTTGCAGACGCTCTACACGTCCGGGACGGTCTTCCATGCGTTCTTGGGCGAGAAGCTGCCCGACTGGCAGAGCACGGCCACGCTCGTGCGCAAGATCGCCGAGAACTACAAGCTGCCGTATTACACTATGTCGCCCACGTACTCCGTGTGCAAGAACCACGGCTACATCGCCGGCGAGGTGTACGAGTGCCCGTGCTGCCACGAGGAAACCGAGGTGTACTCGCGCATCACCGGCTACTACCGCCCGGTGAAGAACTGGAACGACGGCAAGAGCCAGGAGTTCGCGGATCGCGTGGAGTACGACCTGAGCCACTCGCACCTGACGCGCTCGGGCGTGCAGGTGACGGCCGCCGCCGAGCAGGCCGGTCAGGCGGGGACCCACGTGACGGTGCCGAGCGCAGAGGCCTCGGTCGTAGCTTCGGTTGCTGGCGATCCTTCGATTGTTGAGGGGAGCACGCTGCCTGCCGGGCTGTATCTGGTGGCCACGCGCACGTGCCCGAACTGCAAGTTCGCCGCTGCGGAGATGAAGACGGCTGGCATCTCCTTCGAGGAGTTGCTGGCCGAGGAGAACGTGGAGCTCGCGCAGCGCTTCCGCATCATGCAGGCGCCGACACTGCTCGAAGTTGCTCCATCGGGAGAGGTGAACATCACGAGCGGCGCTGCCCCCGTTTTCCAGAAGATCGGTGCATTGAAGGTGCGCGCGACGGCGTAGGTTCTTACCGTCGGGGCTTCCGAGAGCCACGATGGTTTACACGGTGAGCATGTTCCGTGTGCGGCGTTGTTTGTCGTCGTCTCCGTAGAACGTTGTACGCTCAAAACGCAACGGAATCGGATCGTTTGATCCGGTTCCGTTGCGTTTTGAGCCGCCCTCGTTGGGAACCGCCGTGGCCGGAGGCGGAGAAGGGCTGGGTGCGTTCCCGCCGAAAGGGCACGGCAACCGGCGCATGGGGTTCGTTGAGCGGTCGCTAGTCCTCCGTGCCCACCATCACGTCGGTCTCGCTGAAGATGGCAATCGCGTTATCCTCTTCGGCCAGTCCGAGTTCGTCGATGGCCTCGCGCGTGATGGAGGCCATCATCATGCCGCCGCTTGGAAGCTGCATCGAGACATGGCCGTTCACAAGGCTCTTGTTGACATACGTGATGACGCCGGGCAGTTGGTTGCGGGCCGAGAGGTTTGCGAGGGGCTCAGAGCCGGTGGCGATCATGATGTCGGTAGCCTTGATGACGGCGAACACCCGCTTGCCTTCTTCGAGCATGAGTTCGTTGACGGATTCCATGGGGATGTCGGCCTTCACGGTTGCGAATCCGAGGTCGATGGACACAATGCCGTTCGCGCCTCCTTCAGCGATGGTGGTGATGGTGCCTTCGAGTCGGTTGCGTGCCGAAATCCACATGATGCCGCTCCTTTTGCGAGAGGGCGCCCGGATATTCCGGAGCCCGGTTTCAGGGTTTCCGGTTTGCCGGGCGCCCTCCGTCTAGGAGAGAGTATCGACGTTTGCTGAGAGCGGGGGAAGGGGTTGACCCGAACCGTCGCCTGGCGTGCCATTTCGTTGCGGCGCGGTTGCCAGCGCGTTGCCGGAGCGAACCGTCACCGCACGCTCGCCTGCGGGGCGACGCGTGCGACGAGGGCGCTGAGGCCCGCTGCAAGCAGGGCGAGTCCGGCGGTGACAAGCAGCGCGACCGTCAGCCCGACGGTGTCGCCTACAGCTCCCAGAACGGGGGAAACCATGCCACCCACGCACACGACCACGCCGAACGAGAGTCCCGAGGCCATTCCGAGATGCTGCGGCACAAAGCTCTGGCCGAGCGCCACGGTCGAGGGGTAGGATACGGCTTGGGCAAGGCCGATGAGGGCGAGGAGAAGCACCGACAGCGGCAGTATGCGGCAGAGGGCGAAGCAGACGAGCAGAGCTGCAAGCACGAGGTAAGTGCCCCGCATGAGACGCAGCACGCCCACGCGCCCCGCGATACGTCCCGAGAGCAGCGTGGCGACGGCGGAGAACAGGGCGAACACGGTGATCATGCTCGACCCGACAGCCTCCGCTTGGCCCAGTTCGGCGACGATGAACAGCGCCGCATAGGCGGTGAGGGCGTAGTAGATGATGGAGCGGGACGAGAGCACGGCCATGACGAGTGCGAACAAGCCCCATCGATCACGCTGGCCAGGGCCGTCCGCCGCTCGTTTGTCAACCAGGCCGAATCCGGCGAACACGCGGTTCTGCGTCAGGAACACGAGTGCGCACAGCGTTGCGGGGATCAGGAACACGAACGTGCCCGGCAGTCCGAATGCGGCGATGCCGGCCACTGCAAGCATCGGTCCCACCGCAAAGCCGAGATTGCCACCCACGGCGAAGATGCTCATGCCCGAGCCCTTCCGCTCGCCGGCCACGAGGTTTGCCAGACGGCCTCCCTCAGGATGGAACATGGCCACGCCCAGGCCGCTCAGCATGGCGGATGCGATGATGAGCGGATAGCTTTCGAGGATGCCCACTCCGGCAAGGCCGACTCCTGCCAAGAACATGCCGAGCGCCATGAGCCAGGGGCGTGCGTGGCGGTCGCCCAGCCAGCCGAACAGCGGCTGGACGACCGCCGAGACCGCATTCGATGCGAACACGAGGAACGCGACTTCGGTGTAGGAGAAGCCACTCGAGACGACCAAGAAGGGGAACACTGCCGTGAGCGCCCCCTGATTGAGATCGGTGCACAAATGACCCGCCATGAGCAGCCAGCTGAGCCCTTTGTGCTGCTCATCGGTGCGGTCGGCCTCGGTTTTGGGATCGATGCCTTCGGAGGGCTCGGCGTCGAGGACCGTGCTCATGCGGGCCGCACCGTGCTCATGCCGTCCGGATCCTCGCCTTGCCTCAGCGCTTCGAACGCCGCTTTCATGGTGGGGTTCTTCCTGGTCAGGCGCTTGATGGTAAGGTCCTGCGCCTTATTGTTGGCCAGACGCAGGTTGTTCTCGGAGGACAGCAGCGCCTCTTTCGTCTTCTGCAGGTGCGTGATGGTCTTGTCTATCTCGTCTACAGCCGTTTGGAACTTGCGGCTGGCCAGATCGAAGTTGCGCGCGAAGCCCGCCTTGAACGTCTCCATGGACTCCTCGAAATTCGTGATATCGATGTTCTGATTGCGCACGACGGCGAGCTCGGCCTTGTACGCCATCGAGTTCAGCGCGGCGTTGCGAAGGATAGAGATGATCGGGATGAAGAACTGGGGACGCACGACGTACATTTTCTCGTAACGGTACGACACGTCCACGATGCCCTGATTGTACAGCTCGCTCTCCGGCTCGAGCAAGGTGACCAGCACGGCGTACTCGCATCCTTTCTTTGTACGGTCGGCATCGAGCTTTTTGAAGAAGTCCTCGTTCCGGTGGCGGTGCGACGAGTCGTCGGACTCGTTTTTCATCTCGAACATGATGGACACGATCTCGTTGCCGTTCTCGTCGCTCTCGCGAAAGATGAAGTCGCCCTTGCTGCCTTCGGAGGCGTCGTTGTCCTTCTCGAAGTACGCATGCGGGAACGCGGTGGCGCGCAGCTTGTTGAACTCGACTTCGCAGTGCTGCTCGAGCGATTCTCCCACCAGTTTGGTGGAGAGGCGCGCTTTCATGTCCTTGTAGCGCTCGATCTCGCCCTCCTTGTAGGCGATGATGTCGTCCTTGGCCTTGAGTTCGATCGCCAGCTGCTCCCTGAGGGCGCTCGTTGCCTGGCACTTCTCGGCCTCCTTGAGCTTGACCTGCGCGGCCAGCTCGTCTCGCTCGCGCTCAAGCGCCGCGCGCGCCTGCTCGACGGCCAGCAGCTTCTCCGTTTCGAACGCGCCTTCCTGCACGGCAAGCCGCTGTTCGAGTTCCACGATGCGCGCGTCTTTGGCGGCGGCTGCATCGGCGAGCGCGCGCTCGCGCTCGACCTGGGCCAGCCGTTCCTGCGCCTCGCGCTCGCGCTCCTCGGCAACGAGGCGCGCCTCCAGCTCGGCGATGCGCGCCTCCTTCTGGGCTGCGTCGTCGTGCGCCTTGCCCAGCGCCTCGGACACGGCCAGCTGCACGGCTTGCCGCTTGTCGGCGGCCAGCAGCTCTTCATGGCGACGTACTTCCTTATCGAACTCGGCATCACGCACCTGCTTGAGGATGGCCGCGAAGCCGGCCTCGTCGATGGTGAACGCCTCGCCGCATCGGGGGCACTTGATCTCGTTCATGCTCGCTCCTTCTCGTGTTTCGACGATTCTACCGCATGCGCATATGCTTGGCGGTCCCACGTTTGGAACAGACGGCGGTGTTTTCGTCGGAATCCTGTCGAAGCCGTCGGCAGGGCGCTCTCTATATGCCCAGCGTCATGTGCAGCGCGTAGAACGTGAAGCGCACGGCGAAGCACGCGGCCAGCGCCAGCACCGCGCTCGTTGCCGTCAGCGCCAGCCGTACCGCGCGCGTGCGTTGCGCAGCGGCGAAGGGGTCGTCGCTCGCTCCAATGCCGCGAAGGAGGGCACCGGCGCCGCCCAAGGCGACGGCAACCGCCTCGAACGCGACGTACGCGCCGATGACCAGCGGCATCGCAGGAACAAGATCGACGGCGCGCGTGGTGGTGGTCACGATGCCGGGCAGCTCCTGCCACTGCGTTACCAGCACCACGCCGTTTCCCGCGGCGGCAAGCGCGGCCAGCGCCGCCAGCGCCACGGCCACGCTCTTGCTCGGCTCTTGACGTGCCAAGAGCAGCCCGAACAGTCCCACGAACGGCCCGCTCGACAGTGCGTTCAGCCACAGCGTCAACGGGGCGGTGGGCAAGTTCCACGTGGGAACCGATGGCACAGAATACGCCGCTGCAATGTATCCCACGAACGCCAAGCCCGCCGCCACCGTAGCCGACAGCCATGCGATGCGGAAAGAGCGTCGAAGGTCGTCGCGAAACGACAGGATCCAGTAGATGCCGCCCAACGCCAAGAATACGACAGCGGCAACCACCTCGTTCGACAGGGGAGAGCGGCCGATGCCCGTGATCACGTACAGCGCGTTCGCGGGCGTTCCCAGATGCGTCGCCGATGCGATAAGGCCCGTGATGGCCAGCACGAGCGGAACCACCAGGTAACGCCCGATTGCGTTCGCACGCGCGTCATCCCGGGACCGCATGATGGAAGCGGCCATGATCAAGTATCCGACGACGCCCGCCGGCGCGATGGTCGTGAACAGCACGAGCGTGATCTCGGTGAGCGCCGTCTCCATGATGGCAGCTTCCTTTCCGTACGCGATTCGCCGCTCCCAGTATAAAGAAAACGGGCGGGCAGGGGGAACCTGCTCGCCCGTTCGGTCGCGGTCCCATGCCTATTGCTGAGCCGCGCGAAGGTCTACAGCGCGATGCCCATGTATAAGCCGTAGAACCCGATGCGCGCCACGAAGATGCCTGCGGCGACGACGACGCACGCCACCACCAGGAGCGCAGGCGCGAACGCCTTTTTCGCTGCGACGAACGTCAGCGCGGCGGCGACGAGGCCGCACACCGCGAACGCGCCCAGCAGCATCCAAATGGCCGGCACGAGCTCGGCCGCCGACGACCAGATGTTGCGGATGGCATCGAGCCCTGCGATCTGCACGCCGAAGCCCACCGTGCCCACCGCCACGCCGGCCAGCGTCAGCGCGAGCGCCACGGTGCTCGCGCCTTTCGGCAGGCCCACCTGGGCGAAGCCCACGGTGCAGAAGCCCAGCACGGTGCCGCCCGCCAGCATATAGCCCACCATCTGCACGATGGACAGCGGCGTGTTCCACGTGGGGATAGTGTACATCATGTACGCCAGTCCGCAGAAGGCGGCGAACACCACGGCCAGCGCCGCAAGCACCACGAGCAACGTCTTGCGCAGCGCGAACGGCAGCTTGCCGGCCAGCGCCAGCACCCAGTACACCACGGCCAGCACGGCAAACGCCACGCCGACGAGGATCTCGTTCGACAGCGGGGAGGCGCCCACGCCCGAGAACACGCCGAAGGCGTTGAGGGGGCTCGCGAGGTGCATGAACGCGCCGAGGAAGCCCACGGCCAACACCGCGAGCGGGAGGGCCGTCCAGCGATCGAGGCGCTTCGCGGCGGCCTCGTCGGGCTGACCGGCGATGAACGCGTACGTCAGCGCGATGAACGCTCCGGCACCCATCGGGCCTAAGGTGGTGAACACCGCCAGCGCGGTGTGCTCGAATCCGGATCCCATGTTACTTCACCTCCGCGGCGTTGGCGACGACGCACGACGTGGAGCCGCACGGCTGCGACGAGGCGCAGGCTTTGATGAGGAAGTTCGGCGTGGTCACGCTGGGGTCGGGCAGCGGCGCCACGGCGGCCGGCACGCCGCCGCTCGGCAGGCTGTCCATCGGGCCGAACGACAGGGCGCGCATCGAGCACGCCTCCACGCACGCCGGGGCCTTGCCCTCGGCCACGCGCTCGGCGCAGCCGTCGCACTTCACGCTGTGGCCCTTGTCGCGGTCGACGTGCGGGTTGCCGTAGGGGCAAGCCAGCTCGCAGTAGCCGCAGCCGATGCACCGGTGCGAATCGACCGACACGATGCCGTCGTCGTCCTTGTGCATGGCGCCGGTGGGGCACACGTGCGTGCAGGCCGGGTTCGTGCAATGGCTGCATGCGAACGAGGTGTAGTAGGTGTAGGAATCCGTGGTCCAGGTGCCGTCGGCCGCCTGGCTCCACGAGCCGCCTTCCAGCTCGTACACGTGCCGGTACGACAGCTCGAGCGGCAGATCGTGATAATCGCGGCACGCGGCCTCGCATGTCTTGCAGCCCGTGCAGCGCGTCGCGTCGAAGTAGAATCCGTACTGCGCCATGGTTTACCCCTCCACCTTCTCGATCGTGCCGATCACGCTGTGCTGCCCGGTGCCCTTGGACACGGGGCAGCAATGGCGACTCGTCAACGTGTTGCTGCATCCGCCATGGTCCACGCGGTCGCCCTGCATGTCGGCATCGTGCCATGCGCCCTGCGGGTACATGATGACGCCGGGGATCACGCGGTTTGTCACCTTCGCCGTGGTGCGAATCTCGCCCTGCGCGCTTACGAGGCGCACGGGATCGAGGTCGGCGATGCCCTGGCGTTCGGCGTCGATCGGATTGATCCACGCCTGGAACGGCGAGAGCCTGTGCAGCACCTCGTTGGCGGCGTACGTCGAGTGCGTCGTGCCCTTGTGGTGGAAGTCCACGATCTGGAACGGGAACTCGTCGGTGACGGCATCGGGCCCGTCGAAGCCCGGGTAGTACACGGGGATGGGGGAGATCACGTCGCCGTCCTGCAGCTTCCATGTCTCGGTGAGCTCGGCGAGCTCAGGGGAATAGATCTGGATCTTGCCGGTGGCGGTCTCAAGCGGGTTCGCCACGGGATCCAAGATGAAGTCGTCGACTTCGGTCGAGGGCTCGATGTCGTAGGTGAACGCGCCCATCTTCACGCCCTCGTCGTACGTGGGCAGCTCGGGCTTGTCCTCGCGCAGTTCGTCGTAGAGCTTGCGGCACCAGTCCTCGCGCGTCATGCCGCCCTCGGAGTACTCGTCGTACACGCCCAGGCGGCGCGCCAGCTCGCCGCACACCTCGTACACTTCGCGGCGTTCGAACTTCGGCTCGTAGAGGGGCTGGCCGAAGCGGATGCCCTCCACGTCGTTGCTCTCGCCGGCGGCCGTCAGGCTGTACGTTTCCTGCGGGGCGAGGTCGGGCAGCACAATGTCGGCCCAGTTGCACGAGGCGGTCCACGCAACGTCGTACTGCAGGATGAACTCGCACAGGCTCTCGTCGCGCAGGATGTCGGTGGTGAAGCCGATGTCGGCGTTCTGGTTGGCCATCATGTTGTTGCCGTAGTTCACGAGGAACTTGATGCCCACCTTGAGGCCGTCGGCATTGAGGATGCCGGCGTTCGTGGCGGTGAGCTTCGCGCCGTCGCGGATGGCTTCGGGCCACAGGAAGTTCGGGAACTTCGTCTTGATGGGGTTGTCTCCCGTGGGAAGCGAGCTCAGGCCGATGTCGTCGTTGCCGATGGTGCCGCCCGACGTGGTTCCGGGCTTGCCTACCTGGCCCACCAGCTGCGGCAGCACCATGATGGCGCGTGCGGCGTTGTCGCCGTTGGTGTGGCGTTGCGGCCCGAGGCCCTGGCAGATGTAGCACGGGTCGGACTCGGCGATCTCGTGCGCCAGCTTCACGATGCGCTCGGCCGGAATCTTCGTGATGGAAGCGGCCCATGCGGGCGTCTTCTCCACCTGATCGTAGCCGGTGCCCATGATGTAGTCGCGGTACGACAGATGCTTGCCGCGCGCGTCCTCGGGCATGCTCTCCTCGTCGAAGCCCACGCAGTACGTGTGCAGGAAGTCGAGGTCCACGAGGTCCTGCGAGATCAGTTCGTGCGCGATGCCCGCCACGAGCGCCGCGTCGGTGCCCGGCACGATGGGGATCCATTCGGCGCCCTGGTTCGTGCACGTCTCGTTGCGGCGCGGGTCGATGACGATGACGCGGGCGTTCTTCGTCTCGCGTACCACGTTCAAGTCGTAGCCCGGTCCGTCGCCGGCCATGCGCATGTCGTTGGGTGCGAAGCCGAACAGCACCACCAGCTCGCCTTCCTGGATGGTCTTGAGCGAGCGGTTGCCCCACGACGTGCCGTAGGTGTACGGCACGGCGCCGAAGCTGATGGCGGCGCTCGAGTAGCTGCCGTAGCGGGTGACCTCGCCGCCAAGCAGGTTGAACAGGCGGAAGAACGGATTGTTCATCATGATGTTCTGCTCCACGCCCGAACATTCCTGGATGAACACGCTTTCGTTGCCGTACTTCTCGGTGATGCGTTTGAACTCGCTGGCGATGGTGTCGAGCGCCTCGTCCCAGCTGATGCGCTCGTACTGGCCATCGCCACGCTTCGTTCCCTCGACGCGCTTCATGGGATAGTTCAGACGGTCGGCGCTGCCCAGCCACGGGCGGATGGAGCGTCCGCGCAGGCAGGCGCGCGCCTCCACGGCACCGAACGACGCGTCGCCGGTGTTGTCCGATTCCACGTACTTCAACTCGCCGTCCTGCACGTGGCACTGCAGCACGCAGGCCCCTCCGCAGTTGACGTGGCAGTGCGTCCATACGATGCTTTCGCCATCGCCGCTCTCGTCGCCGAACGCTCGCGACGTCGGCGCGTACAGCGCGCTTGCCGCGGTGCCGCAGGCGGCCAGCGCTCCCAGCGCTCCGGTCGATGCGACGAACGTGCGGCGGGTCAGCGTGGTGCGATCTGTAGGCATGCAACCCCTCCATTCTCGTTTCGTGCAAGGCCGCTCGTGCGGTGGCGCGGCCTCTTGTCTGCGGTAGGACTATAGGCGCTCGTCGCGTGACCTGTTGTCACCAGAATGTTGTGATATTTCTATTTTCCCAGTTCAAAAGCTTTGCCTTGTCCCCCGGTCCGCAGGCTGCCTTCAACGCGTCTGGTAAAATGACGCTACGGTGATACAGAGGGGGACTCTCGCAGATGCGTGCTCCATCAGCATTGAAACCGGATGTGCCAAGCTTCGGGTACGCGACGTTTCTGTCCATCAATGCAACGTCCATCTGGGGCGGCATCTACCCCTACCTGCCCGCGTTCTGCCAGACGTCGCTCACCACCATCGTATTCTACACGGTGCAGATCGCCGCGTTCTGGCTGGCGTTCTGCGCGGCCATGGCCCTCACGTGGGCGCGGCCCGGACTTGCGCGCGGCGCGCACGTTCTGGCGTTCTCGGCGCCCCTTGCGTTCGGACCTCTCATGCTGGTGGGCGCCATGTACCTGGAATCGCTCGCGCTCGTGCTGGTGGTGGGCGCGGCGGTGCTCGTCGGCGTGGGGTCGGCTGGCTACCTCATGAGCTGGCAGCGCGTGTTCGCCTCGCTCGACAGCGTGCGGGGCAACCTTGCGCTCATCAAGGGCACCGGGTTCTCGGCGCTGCTGTACTTCTTCCTGTGCTTCATCCCCACGGCGCTCACCGCCTACCTCATCCCGCTTGTGCTCGTGCCGCTGGCCGGGCTGTGCCTGTGGATCGCCGCGCGCGAGACGGATGCGCAGCAGCCCATGTTCGACGACGTCCCGCGCGAGCACGCGGTGGTGTACCGAAACGCGCTGCGCGAGAGCTTCCTGCCTGCGCTGTCGGTGGGCGCGCTCGGGTTCTGCTCGGGCGCCATTCGGTTCATCGCGGTTACGCACCAGGAACTGCTCAGCACCATCAACATCTTCTCGATGTTCGCGCTGCTGGCCGTGGTATCCGTGTTCTACGCGACGTGGCGGCGGCACACTATCCACGTGGACCTCATGAGCGTGTTCCGTGTGCTGTTTCCCATCGCGGCGACCTGCCTCATCGTGCTGCCGTTCGCGGGATCCGCGTTCACCACGGTGGGAAGCGGCGTGACGTACGCGTGCTTCATGCTGGCCTGCGTACTCATGATGATGCACTGCGGTCAGATCTCGCGCGACAGCGGCATCAACCCGGTGCTCGTATTCGCATTCTACGGCACCATCACCTACTTCATGCAGATGTGCGGCTACCTGGTGGGCTACGCGTCGGGCAGCGCGGCAGTGCTCGGCGTGGAGCAGCTGTCGTTTGTGGCGCTCGTGGCGCTGTACGTGATGCTGCTCATCGCGCTGGTGGGGCGCAAGGTGGGCAAGCTCCACACGAACCGCCTCGAGTTCCTCATGCTCACGCCGAAGGCGCCGCAGAAGGAGACGTCGGCCGAGATCGCCGTGACGCAGGCGGTGCGCGCCCGCGATGCCGGAGAGTCGTCCTCCGATGCGTCCGCCGCGCCGCAGCCGGTCGACCGCGTGTCGAAGCGTTGCAGGCGCCTGAGCGAGCTGTACGGCCTGTCCAGCCGCGAGGCCGAAGTCATGGAGCTGATCGTGCGCGGCTATTCGGGCCCGGCCATCGCCGAGATGCTGTTCATATCCGAGAACACCATGCGCACGCACTCGAAGCGCATCTACGGGAAGCTCGACATCCACAAGAAGCAGGAGCTGCTCGTCCTCGTCGATCAGATGTAGCGCTGCACGCCGAGCCGTTTGGCAAACGGCGGCAGCGCGACGCAAGAGCCGTTGGGCCTTTGGCGGTGACACTGTACGGCGATTGTGGGACAATAGCGCACAGACTATTCGAATTCACGCATGCGAGGTACGAGCGTTCATGTCAGCCCAGTTCAACATCAAAGCGGCCGATCCGGCTTCCGTCGCGCGGCTTCAGACCGAACTCAGCCTTCCCCGGTTCGTGGCGGCGACGCTTGTCGCGCGCGGATTCGCCGATCCCGCAGCAGCGCGGCGTTTCCTTGCCCCCTCGCTCGACCGCGATTGGCTCGACCCCTATTCGATTCCGGGTTTGGGAGCGGTTGCCGATGCGCTCGAGGCAGCTATGAGGCGCGACGAGCATATCATCGTATTCGGCGACTTCGATCTGGACGGCATTTCGGCCACCACCGTGCTTACGCGCGGCCTGCGTGCGTTCGGCGCGAAGGCGACGCCGTTCATCCCGCGGCGCTTCGAGGAAGGCTACGGAATTACGGAGGCTTCCATCGCGCGCCTGCGCACGCTCGATCCCGGTTTCGTCGTGACGGTGGACTGCGGCATCGCCTGCAAGGCTGAAGCCGCGGCGCTTGTGGAGGCCGGCATCGGCGTGGCTATCACCGACCATCACGAGCCGGCCGATCTCGTGCCTGAGGACGTGCCCGTGGCTGATCCGAAGTGCGGCAGCGGCTGCGAGAGCGCCATCCTGGCCGGCGTGGGCGTTGCCCTCAAGCTTGTGCAGGCGCTCGGGGGCCGGTTCGGACAACCGCATGCATGGCGCGATTACACCGACTTCGCCACCCTTGGCACGGTGGCCGACCTGATGCCTATGCGCGGTGAGAATCGCGCGCTCGTTGCGGACGGCATCATGCGCATGAACCGCGCGCCCCGCCCGTGCATTGCGGCGCTGCTCGGCACGGCGGGCGCGGCCGATAAACCGCTCAGCGCCACGAACCTCAGCTTCTCCGTCATCCCGCGGTTGAACGCTGCCGGACGCATGGGAGACGCGCAACTCGCGCTCGATTTGCTGCTCACCGACAATTTCGAAGAGGCAAATCAGCTAGCTGCCCGTCTTGAAGAGGTGAACGATAGACGCCGTGCCATCGAGGCCGAGCTTTCGGAGATCGCCAAGGCGCAAGCCGCTGAGGTGTATCATGGTCAGCGGGCGCTCGTCGTGTCGGGCGAGAGCTGGCACGAAGGAGTGAAGGGCATCGTGGCGAGCCGTCTGGTGAACACGTACGGCGTGCCGGCCCTCCTGTTCACCATTGACGGCGACGAGGCGCGCGGGAGCGGTCGCAGCGTCGGCCAGGTGAATCTGTTCAAGGCTGTGGAAGAGGCGTCGGATCTGCTCACGCGCTTCGGCGGCCACGAGGCGGCCGTGGGCGTCACCTTGCCGGCCGAAAACCTTCCCGAGTTCGAGCGCCGCCTCATCGCTTCTATGGATAAGCTTCCTGAGGACGCGTTCCATCCGCTCGTCGAGATCGATGCGTGCGTTGATCTCGACGAGCTCACGCTCGATAACGTGGCCATGCTTGATGCGCTTGCGCCGTTCGGGCAGGAGCACCTCGTGCCGGTGTACCTTGCACGCGACGTGACGCTTGTCAACTGCCGCGCAGTGGGCGCGGAGAAGAACCACTTCTCGTGCGTGCTTGCAGACGGGCGGACGACGGTGGCGGGCATCATGTTCCACTGCTCGGATATCGAATCGCTCATGCATACCGACAGCGTGGTCAACGCGGCGTTCGAAGTGCAGATCGACGAGTGGCGCGGACGCCGTTCGGTCAAGGCTATGCTGCAATCGATCGCGCCGGCGCGCACGTGCGCGGCCCTTGAGGCGTGCCTCAATCCCGAGAATCTCAGCTTTGTCGCCGATTTGTACGCCACAAGCGACGCCGAGCTATGCGCCACCACGCCGCCGCGCCCCGAGGATGTGGAAGCCTACGAGGCCGAGCGCGAAAAGAACCGCGCGCTCTGGGAGCAGCGCGCCTCGGAGGATCCCGAGAGCCTCGCGGAGGAGATCGTGCGCGCCATCATCGGCGAAAAACCCCTGCATGAGGCGCAGCGCGCCATCCTCGAGCATCTGCGCGAAGGCCGTTCCGTCCTGGGCGTCATGGCAACGGGGCGCGGCAAGTCGCTCACGTTTCACGTGCATGCGGCCATGCGGGCCCTCGCTCGTAAAGAGGCGAGCCTGTTCGTGTATCCGCTGCGTGCGCTCATTGCCGACCAGGCATTCCATCTGCGCGAAGCGCTTGACGCTTTCGGTATAGGGGTCGTCGCTCTCACCGGGGAGAGCACGCCCGACGAACGCCGTCAAGCATTCAAGGGATTGGCTGACGGAACCTACGACATCGCGCTTACCACGCCGGAGTTTTTGGCATGGCATGCCGATGAGTTCACATGCACGGGGCGCGTGGGCTTCGTCGTGGTCGATGAAGCCCATCATGTGGGTATGGCGAAGGCAGGGCAGCGCGTTGCCTACGCCGCCATCGGCTCCTCGATCGCTCGGCTGGGCGATCCGTCGCCGACGGTGCTTGCTCTCACGGCCACGGCCGATGACGAAGTAGCTGCGGCCATCAAGCGCGAGCTGCCTATCGATGCTTGCGTGTACGACCCCTCGAACCGCCCGAACCTCCAGGTGGACGACCAGCGCAACCTACGCAACCGCGAAACCTATCTGGCAAGCCTCGTCGCATCGGGCGGCAAGACGGTGGTCTACGTGAATTCGCGCGAGCAGTCGGTGGCCGTCGCTCGTGCTCTGCGCAAGCGGGTGCCGCAGCTTGCACCGCTCGTCGGATTCTATAACGCAGGCCTTTCTCGCGAGGAGCGCAAGCGTATCGAAGAACTGTTCCGCACGGATGCGCTGTCGGTGCTCGTGGCGACATCGGCCTTTGGCGAAGGGGTGGACATCCCGAACATCCGTCACGTCGTGCTGTATCACCTGCCGTTCAACGAGATCGAGTTCAACCAGATGAGCGGCCGCGCCGGACGCGACGGGCAAGACGCCGTCATCCATCTGCTGTTCGGCCGCGCCGATGCCGGCATCAACGAGCGCATCCTGCGCGATATGACCCCCGATCATGACTGCCTCGCGCAGGTGTACCGCGCGCTGCGCGCCATCCAGCGCGACAGCTCGACCGCCTTCTTCGCGATGAGCAACGCCGATGTGGCGGATGCCGCCAGTACCGATGCCTTTCCGGTCAGTCCGGCTTCGGCGGCGTGCGGCGTGGCGGTGTTCCGCGAGCTCGGACTCATCGAGACGCGCACCGCGTTCGGCGAAGGCGGCCTGGCTCGTTCCATCCACGTGGTGGAGACGAACGCCAAAGTTGAATTGACGGATAGCGTACGCTACCGTGAAGGTTTAGGGGAGCGTGCGATATTCCACGCCTTCAGGGACTGGGCGATGAAGAGCGATTCTGATAGCCTGCATAGACGGGTTTCCCGGCCGATCCTGCCAAGCGAAGCCTAAGCGGGGTTCGCATCGAGGTCGAACGCCCAATCGGCCGTTCACCGGCGGAGCGAACAAAACCGCATGCGTGCGCGGGCGCGCAGGATGGAAGAGAGGAGGTTGACGATGGGCAAAGACGGTCATGAAGAGCTGCTGGGCACGCCGCTCGAACCCGGCTCGCACCGCCAGACCGTGGAGGACAACCTGCTTGGGAGGCCGCGCGTGGCCGAGAAGTCGTTCGCTCCCGACGCTAAGAAGGAAAGCCAGGCGTCAAGGACGCCCGAAGAGCGTTTCGCCGAGCTGCAGCGCCTGACGTCGACGTACCTCTCCGAGGAGGACGAAGCCGTGCTGGCCAAGGCGTTCGCGTTCGCGAGCGAGGCGCATGCCGGCCAGTGCCGCAAAAGCGGCGAGCCATTTATCGCGCATCCCGTGGAGGTGGCCATTATCCTGGCCGATCTGCGCATGGATGTGGAGACGTTGTCCGCAGCTTTGCTGCACGACACCGTCGAGGATACAACGGTCACGCGCGAGCTGGTGGAGCAGGAGTTCAGCCCTGAAATCGCACAGCTGGTGGAGGGCGTGACGAAGATCACGCGCATCGAGGTGGAGAGCCTTTCCGACGAGCAGGCCGCCACCATTCGCAAGATGCTCGTGGCCATGAGCAAGGACATCCGCGTTATCGTCATCAAATTGGCCGACCGGTTGCATAACATGCGCACCCTGGGCGCACTGCGCGAGGATCGCCGTATCTTCAAGGCGCGCGAGACCCTGGAGATATACGCGCCCATCGCGCACCGTCTGGGGATCAACAACATCAAGTGGGAACTTGAGGACCTGTCGTTCTTCTACTTGGAACCGAACAAGTTCAAACAGGTTTCGCGCATGGTCACCGAAAGCCGTGCGGAGCGCGAAGGCTATCTCGATCAGATCATCGAGATCCTGCGAGATGAAATGGAGAAAGTTGGTATCCAGGCCCAAATCATGGGGCGCCCGAAGCACCTTTACTCCATCTACCAGAAGATGACGAAGAAGGGCAAGGGCTTTTCCGAGATATACGATCTCATCGCGGTGCGCATCATCGTGAAGTCGGTCAAGGACTGCTATTCGGCGCTCGGCGCGGTGCACACCTTGTGGCACCCTATGCCCGGCCGCTTCAAAGACTACATCGCCATGCCGAAGTTCAACATGTACCAGAGCTTGCACACCACGGTCATCGGCCCGGCGGGTCGGCCGCTTGAAGTGCAGATTCGCACAGAGGACATGCATCGTCAAAGCGAGTACGGCGTGGCAGCGCATTGGCGCTATAAGGAGAAGGGCGGCAAGAGCGGTGATGCGCTCGACCAGCAGCTCGCCTGGTTGCGCCAGATGATCGATTGGCAGAGCGAGACGCAGGATTCGCGGGAGTTTCTCAAAGACCTCAAGGTCGACCTCGCTCCCACCGAGGTGTACGTGTTCACGCCCAAGGGCGAGGCCATGAGCCTGCGCTCGGGGTCGACTCCCGTCGATTTCGCCTATGCCATCCACACCGAGGTGGGCAATCACTGCGTGGGCGCAAAGGTGAACGGGGCCATCGTGCCGCTTACCTACGAGCTGCAGCTGGGCGACCGTGTGGAGATCCTCACACAGAAAAGCGCAAGTCCTTCGCGCGACTGGCTGAACATCGTGAAGACGCCCAGCGCGCGCAGCAAAATACGCTCGTACTTCAGCAAGATCAGCCGCGGCGATGATCTGCAGGCTGGCCGCGATAAGCTGACCCGCGAGATGCGCAAGCACGGCCTTGGCATTTCGAACGCGCAGTCCATGCGCGCTATGAAGGCGGTGGCCGAGCACATGGGCTTTCGCGATGCCGATGACATGCTCGTCAACATCGGCACGGGCAAAGAAGGCGCCCAGCACGTGGCGAACCGCCTGCTGAAGATACTCGTTGATCGCGGCACCGAGGCCGACGAAGCGCCGGGCCTGGGTTCGGGCACCATGTCCACAGGCAAGCTGCCCCCCATGCTCACCAGCGTGAAGCGGCCCAAAAAGCACGAGGCGCACACGTCCAACGGCGTGGTGGTGAAGGGCATCGACGACGTGCTCGTGCGCCTGTCGAAGTGCTGCAACCCGGTGCCGGGCGATGAGATACTCGGTTTCGTGACGCGAGGTCGCGGAGTGTCGGTGCATCGCGCCGATTGTCCGAACGCGCAGGATCTGAAGCAGACGCCCGAGCGCATCATCGACGTGTCGTGGGAGCACGACCTGCCGAAGAACACCTCGTTCAAGGTGGAAGTGCTCATCGAGGCGCTTGATCGCATGAATCTGCTGCGCGATGTGACCATCATCCTCTCGGAAATGGGCGCGAACGTGCTGGCTTGCTCCACCACATCGCATCGCGACGGTATGGTTGAGATGCGCTTTTTGTTCCAGGTGTCCGACATCGCGCACATCGATATCGTATTGAACCGGCTGCGCGATGTTGAAGGCGTGTTCGATGCGCGTCGCATGGTGCCTAAAGCAGGCAGCGGCAAGAAGAAATAAGGGTCGTCGCGGACGCGTCCCGCGCGACGACGACATACAGTGTCGATCGAGAAGGAAGGAGCCTCCTATGGCTCGGATTCACAAGGTAAAGGGCACCTGCGTGCCGGTCGAGTATCTCGTGCTCGGCATGATCGCAAACAACGTGTTCATCGTCTCGGATGATGAGGCCACCTTCGTGGTGGATCCCACGTGCAAGGCTGACGAGATACTCGACGCGCTCGGCGATCGCAAACTCGATGCCATCGTTTTGACGCACCGCCACTCCGACCACGTGGGAGCCGCCAAGGAACTGCGCGACAAGACCGGGGCCATCGTCATCGCTTCCGCTATCGATGCGCCCGTCATCTCGGGCCGGACGAAGCTGCCGCACGATGACATGCGCTTCGAGCCGTGCCCGGTCGACCACACGGTAAGCGATGGCGATATCGTCAAGATCGGGAACATGCCGTGGAAGGTGATTCTCACGCCGGGGCACACCGAGGGCGGCATCTGCCTCTTCCTCGATCCGCAGTTCGGTACCGATCCAGCAGGTGCGCCCGTGCTCGTTTCGGGCGATACGCTGTTCTGCGGCTCCATCGGACGCACCGACTTCCATGGCGGAGACATGAAGGCTATGCGGAAATCGCTCAAGCGTTTGGCTGCACTGCCTGACGAGACCGTCGTTCTTCCTGGGCACGAGGCGCTCACCAGGATAGGCGACGAGCGTCGGCGGGTCTTCGCGTTCTACGCCTAGGAGGTTACCGCCGGCCTCTGGCCGGCGGCTCTTGCGGCGCCAAGCGCTTGCCCATCGATGCGGCGATAGCTAGACACGCAGCGGCGAACAAGGCAAAGGCGGCGAATCCCGGCACGTAGGAGCCGAATGCGGCCAAGGATGCCGAGAGGACGAGCGGTGGGAAGAATCCGCCCAGACCGCCCCACATGGACACAATGCCGTTGGCCAAGCCGGCCTGCTTGCCGAAAGCGCTTGGCACGAGCTTGAACACCACGCCGTTGCCGATGCCGCACGCGGCGCCGATGAGGTAGATGCCCGCCAGGTACAGGGACAGCCCCGGCGCCGCGGCCAGCACGACCGCGCCTGCGATGTGCGCGGCGAACGTCCCGGCGAGCAATCGATGGCAGTCGAAGCGGTCGGCCAGCCATCCGCCCAGCACGCGAACAACGGCGGCCGTCACAATGAATGCTGAGGTGGCGATACCTGCCGTGACGCCGTCCAAGCCGTAGTGCGACGTGAGGAAATTCGGCAGGTACACGGTGAGTGCCACGAACGCTCCGAACGTGACGAAATAGAACAGCGAAAACTTCCACAAACGGCTATCGCGCCAGATGGCGCGCAACTGGCTCATAATGGGCGTCTTCGCACGTGGTTCGCTGCGGTCGCCCAGTGCAAAGTTCAGCACGGCGAATGCGGCCAGCAGTATGAGGTAGAGTTGCGCGGCCGCACGCCAGCCGAAGGCGGCCGCCGCCACGGGAGCGAGCCATGTGGTGAGGGCTGTGCCCACGTTGCCGAATCCGTACACGCCGTTTACAAAACCATGGCGCTCTTGCGGGTAGTAAGCAGGCAGCGAGGTTACGCCTATGGAGAATACCGCGCCGCCCAAACCGAGGAACACGCCGCCGACGAGCAATTCCTGCCAGGTTGTCGCAGAGCTGATGAGCCAGACCGGGGCCAGCAGTAGCACGAAGCTTGCCGTGAACATGACGCGGGCTCCCAGCAGGTCCGCGAGGTAGCCGAACGGCACCCGAAGCACGCTTCCCAACACCACGGGCACGGCCGTGAGCAGCGCGAGCTGGTTTTCGGGTATGGCGATATCCTGCTTGATGGCGGGCAGCAGCGACGACAGGATGACCCAGGCCATAAACCCCGCGATCAAATCGGCCGTCTGCAACGGCAGCTGGATTCTCGCCCTCATGTCCGCCTCCCCTCCCCGGTCGATCTCCTCGCAGGCACCCGTCCCTCATGACGATCCCCATAATCTACCATGATCAAACGGCTCCGTGCATCTTTCGCCGACCCCTCGGCACGCCTTCATAAAAAGGCGTGGTGAAAGTCTTTCGGTTCCGCGGTTTTACGTTAAACTGATGATGTGCCGAATCGTTGCTTCGTTTTGTCGAGAGGGCGTTCATGACCATCGAGTGGGCTGCGTTTGTTGCCGAGCTCGCCTCCAACCCGGTGCTGGTGGCGGTGACCCTGCTGAATATCGGCGTCATCGTTGTCAACGGGGCGACCGATGCCCCCAATGCGATTGCCACAGTGGTTTCGACGCGCGCGATGAAGCCGAAGCATGCCATCGTCATGGCTGCCATCTGCAATTTTCTTGGACTTTTGGTTATATCGTTGTTTACGGCAGCCGTTGCGCACACCATTTTCAACATGGTCGACTTTGGGGGCGACGCCCGTCAATCGCTCATCGCGCTCATGGCGGCTATGGTTGCCATCATCGTATGGGGGGTCGCTGCCTGGTGGTTCGGCATTCCCACTTCGCAAAGCCATTCGCTTATTGCCGGGCTCACCGGAGCGGCCATCGCGCTGCAGGGCGGTTTCGGCGCCATCAACGGCGAGGAGTGGATCAAAGTGGTGTACGGCATTCTGCTGTCCACGCTTCTCGGCTTTTTCCTCGGGTGGTTCAATTCAAAGATCATCGGACGGCTGTGCGCCAACATGGATCGTCATAAGACGGCGTCCGTCTTCCGTTGGGCGCAGATCGTCTCGGGCGCAGGCGTCGCCTTTATGCACGGGGCGCAGGACGGACAGAAGTTCATGAGCATCTTCGTGCTGGCCATCATGCTGGCATCGGGCACGGACGGCGCCGAAAACATGGCGCTGCCTCTATGGCTTATGGTTTTTTGCGCTTTCAATATGGGACTCGGAACGGCTGTGGGAGGCGAGCGCATCATCAAGAGCGTCGGCCTCGACATGGTGAAGCTCGAGCCCTTCCAAGGCTTCGCCGCCAGCTGCGCGACATTTTTCTGTCTCATGCTATCCACGTTCGCCGGGCTGCCGGTGTCCACGACGCACACGAACACGACGGCCATCATGGGCGTGGGGGCGGCCAAGCGCAAGAGCGCGGTAAAGTGGGGGATTGCCGTCGATATGGTAAAAACGTGGGTGCTCACGTTCCCGGGCTGCGGTTTGCTCGGGTTCGTGTTCGCCCATCTGTTCTTGATGTTCTCGTAAGGAGGCCCCATGGGCAAGAAGAACAAGTTCGACTATTTCGCTGCGTTCGAGAAGCAAACGGAAGTTGCGGTTCGAGAGGCCGATCTGCTGATAGAGGCGATTGATGGATTCACCGAAGCCGAGGCGCTTGGGAACATCATGGAGCTGGCCCATACAATCGAGCATGAGGGAGACGAGATCAACCACGCAATCCTCAAGACGGTGGCCACCGATTTCATCACACCCATCGATCGTGAGGATATCATCGGCCTCGCGCATGCGCTCGACAACATTGTCGACTTTATCGAAGACGTCATGCAGCGCTTCTACATGTACGACGTCCACTTCATGCATAACGATGCCCGCGAATTCGCCTGCCTCATTAAGAAGAGCTGTATGGCGCTCGACACGGCTATGGAGGACTTCCGCAATTTCAAGAAGTCGAAGAAGTTCAAGCAGCTCATCATCGATGTGAATACCTATGAGGAAGAGGCCGACCAGCATTTCATGAACGCGATTCGCAAGCTGCACACCGTCGATCGCGAGAACCCTATGCGCGTGCTGGTTTGGACGCAGATTTTCGAGCGCATGGAGAAGTGCTGCGACGCGTGCGAGCATGCTGCCGACACGATGAACACCATACTGCTCAAGAACGTGTAAGGGCGCGCTCATGGGCAAGGGCATGAAGAACGGCAAGCATGGCACGGACGGTGCGGCGGACTATTTCAACCTGTTTCAAAAGCAATCAGGGGCCGCCGTCACCGTAGCGGGCCTGCTGGTCAAGGTGATCGACGACTACGCTTCGCCTGAAAGCGTGCACGAGCACATGGAGCGCGCGCACGAGCTTGAGAACCGCAGCGACGAGTACTGCCATCAGGTATACAAGCGTCTGGCTCGCGACTTCATGACGCCGATCGAGCGCGACGATATCATCGACATGACGCGCGAACTCGATGACCTGATCGACCGGATCGAAGATGTGGTGCTGTGCTTCTACATGTACGACGTGCAAGCCATGCACGCCGAAGCGCGTGCGTTCGCCCGACTCGTCAAGAAAAGCTGCAAGGCGCTCGATCGGGCCATGGGCGAGTTCCGCAATTTCAAGAAGTCGAAAGAGTTCAAGCGTCTCATCATCGACGTGAACACCTACGAAGAGGAAGCCGATCGGCTGTTTCGCGAGGTAAATCGCGCTCTGTACGGAGACAGCGGGGAAGAAGGCAAGAACTTGCTTGTGTGGTCTCAGATTTTCGGTCGGATGGAGCAATGCTGCGATGCATGCGAGCATGTGGCTGACACGATGCGCGGCATTCTGCTCAAGAACGCATAGCGGGATTGGACCGAGCGCGTGACGATGGAGCAGCACGGGGCTTCGCGCACAGGGCGGCATGAACGATGCGCCCGTGGAGCAACGTTGAAATGCGAAGGCCGCCTGCGCCGGTGATCAGCGACGGGGTTCGAATGGATCGGGGGGCTGGTCGTTCTCGCCTGCGCTGCCCATGATGCGGCGCAGCTCCTCGCGGTCGACGATGATGCGGTCGCTCGGATCTGCCGCATGCTCAACGGAAGCATCGCTTGGAGCTGTTCGCCCATCGGGTACTTCGAGCTCGCGCCCGCTTTTCGCATTCCGTTTCGGGACGACCTCGCCGTTCATGCGCGCCCAGAACGCGCGGAGCTTTTCGTAGCCCCGCCGCTCCTTATCGCGTTCCACCTTGCCTTTGGGCGGGCGCACTCGCCGCGCTACGGATTTTACCGGCTTGGCGACGGCGCTCGTCACCACATCCGAGTAATCGCGCGGCGGGCTGGTTCTCCATCCGAAGAACAGCGACGCGTAACGCAGTCCCAGCACGAGCACGGCGCAGGTTAGCGCCGCATACTGGTCAAGGATGTGGTTCTGCGCCATGAGGGCGTACGCGATCGAGCCGATGAGCGCCGCCGACCCATACAGAGCACCGGCTTGGAATGCCTCCGGCTCGCGATTCATACAGATGTCGCGCAGAATGCCGCCGCCGACGGCGGTGATGGTACCCAGGATGACGGCTGGAACGATGTCGAGGCCGGCTGACAGGGCCTTTCCCACGCTGATGACGGCCCAGAGCGCGACCGAGAGGTTGTCGAGCAGGTCGACGACGGGATCAAGATAGGTGGCCAGCTTGCCGAAGAAGAACACGATGACGCCCGCAGCGGCCGCTGCCACGATGAGCGTGGGGCGCTGGAACGCGTAGATACCGTAGTTCTGCAGCAGCAGGTCACGCATGATGCCGCCTGCCAGACCGGTGATGATGGCGATGCAGACCACGCCGAAGATGTCGTAGCGGGCTCGCACGGCGCTCATGGCGCCGGACAGACCGCCGGTGAGCACGGCGGCGAGTTCGAGCCAGAAGGGGATGGTAAGGACAACCTCGAGCATGGAGTCTAGGCGTTTTCAGGAATGTCGTCGGCTTCACTGTCCTCAACCGAGACGAGCAGGGCGACGACGGGCTGTCCTGAGAAGTTCAAGTCGCCGGTGATGCGGCGCGCCGCTTCGACGTCGAATCCTTCCTGGTCGAATGCTGATATGCTCGGAGGAGCCTTCCTAAGCGCTTCGTCGTAGAGATCCCAGAATCCCTCCGTGCGAGCCTTTCCCGTGAAGGGATCTTCCCACGTGCGATGCTCATGGTTGTCGAAAACGCTCTCCGTCAACTTTACGGGTCGATGGCTCATTGCGCGGAAGAACGAGTGCGGGCGCGCCAATCGCTCGATACGGCCGATGGCGGCGCGCTTCAAGCCGCGAGGGGAGTGGAACGCCTGCTGGGCGATGCGGAAGTCCTTCACGGCCGTTGCGAACAGATCGGCGGGTATCGCCTCGCCGTACACGGTGACCGCGACGTAGACGTACATCTTCGACACGACTCGCAGCACCAGATCACTCGCCTTGAGAATCTCCTCCGCGGGGTTGAACGCAGCGACGGTGGTCTCGCGCTTTTTGAACAGGACGAGTTCGTCGAGTTCGCTTTCGATGACGGCATGCACCTCGGATCCGTCTGCTCGGGTCAAACCCGGCTCGCCGGCGTCGCACGCCTCGTACTCGTTGAAGAATACGAAGGGGTGCGCTGTCGAGTCCAGCACGTAATGGCACAGGAATCCGAGTGCATACGCGCGGCCGATGGGCCGTTCTACGCTGTCCAGCACCGACAACGAGCTTTTAAAGGCGGCCAGCAATTCGTTCGGACGCTTGTCGTGCATGGTGCTGCCCAGACGGTTATGCGCGCGCAGCCGCGGGCTGAGCACGGCGTAGAAGAGCGGATCGGGCCCTTGGTTGCCCAAGAGGAACGCTTCGGCTTCGTCGCGCGAGCCGCCGATCAGGCTGAAAAGCCGGTCGTAGACGTCGCGTCCAAAAGAGTCGTGGGTGATGATTGCCGGCATGCGATGACGCTCCGTTCCTTACCGTAAATTAACGAGTATCAACGGCCCTCATCATATACAATGTGCGGTGAGTTGTTAACCATCGGTTTGCTTTCAACATACTGCCGAGCGGGGATGGTCGGCACCCTGCGCGAGGGGCCTTTGCGCGCGCTCGGACGAGCGGCAGCAGAGAAGACGCGTCGGTGGGGTTTCGGCGCGAAAACGGCGATGCAAGTCCGAATGCGAAAGACGAGAGGCGCGGCCATGGCGGGCAAGCTGACGAAGCAGGAGAAAAGCTGGATTCTCTACGATGTGGGCAATTCGGCGTTCGTGCTGTTGGCCACGGCGCTCATTCCCGTGTACTTCGCCTCGATCGCCGAGCCCGGTTCGTCGGTCGTGGTGGCCTGGGGCTACGCCGAAACGGCGGCTTCGCTCGTACTGGCCCTGCTCATGCCCGTCCTGGGCAGCCTCGCCGACCTCAAGGGCAACAAGAAGAAGTTCTTCATCGGCACGGTGGGCACCGGTGCCATCGCGCTTGCAGCGCTTGGCATCCCCACGGCGGCGATGGCGTTCCTCGTGCTGTACGTGATCGCGTCCATCATGCTGAACGGCTCGATGGTGTTCTACGACGCGTTCCTCGTGGACGCCACCTGCGACGAGCGCTACGACGAGGTGTCGTCGCAAGGCTATGCGTGGGGTTACATCGGCTCGTGCGTACCGTTCATAGCGTGCCTGGCCGTGGTGCTGGGCGGGCCGACCATCGGCATCCCCATGGACGTGGGGATGAAGGTGGCATTCCTCATCACGGCTGTGTGGTGGGTGGCGTTCAGCATCCCGCTCATCAGGAACGTGCACCAGACGCATTTCAAAGAGCGCCCCGCGCATCTGATCCGCGACACGTTCGGCGGCCTGGCGCGCACGCTCAAGCGCATCTTCAAGGACAAGCGGCTGCGCTACTTCATGCTGGCGTTCTTCTGCTACATCGACGGCGTGCACACCATTATCAAGATGTCCACGAGCTACGGTACCGACCTGGGCATCGACGCGACGCAGCTCGTGCTAGCGCTGCTGGTGACGCAGTTCGTGGCGTTCCCGTCGGCCATCGCCTACGGGCGGCTGTCCACGAGGTTCGGCACGAAGCGCATGCTGCTGGTGGCCATCGGCGCGTACTTCTGCATTACGCTGTTCGCGGCGTTCTTCCTGCGCGAGGCCGTGGAGTTCTGGATCCTCGCCATCTGTGTGGGCCTGTTCCAAGGCGGCATCCAGGCGCTGTCGCGCAGCGAGTTCGGCAAGCTCATCCCCAAGGAGCACGCGAACGAGTACTACGGTTTCTTCGACATCTTCGGCAAGTACGCCGCCGTCATGGGCACGTTTCTGGTGAGCGTGTTCACTCAGATCACCGGCAACTCGTCCATGGGCGTGCTGTCCATAGCCGTGCTGTTTGTGCTGGGCTTCGTGCTGCTGTGGCGGATGCCGGAGAACAAGGGATAGCGCGCCCGATCGCGCTCAGCAGCAGTGTCAAACCCTGGAATTCTTCGTCGAGCGCGGGCGAACTCTCGTTTTCTGTTAAAAAAACGAGGTATGGGAACTCTGAAGGTGCTATCAGCTTCCGAGCTCTCCGATGCGTTTTTAATGACCTGGGGTTATGCGGGAGCTTGCGCGACTGCGCCTCCTGCCATCGAGGATTTACGTAGAGATCGGTTCCCTTACCTCGTTTTTTCTGCAGAATTCGTCTTTCGAGCCGCGCTTATGGGGGTGCGTACATGTCCCAAAAACAGGCGCCTTTTGGGACGGGCGCCTTTTGGGTCATGCGGGGCAGCGTTTGAAGGGTCATCCGCCATTCGGCTTTTCTAGTGGATGGGCTCATGCCCCACCAAATGGAACGTCCTCCTCATGGACAGATGGTTCACTACGATCCCACGCTCCTGCCCGAAGGAGATGCGCCGTTCTCTGGAAATCCCTACCTTTCTGTTAACGCAAAGAGCGAACGGTTCATGGACGAGAACCTGAGCTATCAATACAACGTCCTCACCGTTTCAAGACAACCGAAGCAGGTAATGTTTCAAATCATCGATGGTTTGTTGCGCGACAATTGGGAAAAAATCGTTGGTACCGGATATCGCCGCAGCGCGGTTAACGCCAGCTCTGAAGAGACATGGCAGACAGGTCTTGACAATGGCGCAATCCTGCAAGCTGACACCCTCGAAGAACTTGCAGAACTCATGGGCGTGCCTGTTGATGAATTCGTTGCAACATGCAGACGTTACCAAACCATGGTGGAAAAGGAAAAGACGAAGACTACGGAAAAGACGAAGACTACGGAAAAGACGAAGACTACGGAAAAGACCCAGCGCTCTTGGTGCTCACACCAGTCAAGAACGCTCCGTTCTACGCAATAAAGCGTCAGCCAGCAATCCTCGCAACACTTAGAGGGCTGGTTTGCATTCCAGAGCTTCGGGTGCTCGATAACGACAACAACATAATAGAAGGGCTATACGCTGCGGGCAACATCGTTGGGATGTGCTTCGGATACGACTGCTCCATCTCTATCGGCAGCATCAGCTGCGGACGTGCGATGTGTTTTGGCCGGGTGGCTGCCAAATCCGCCTTAGGCGTACTTGAGACATACACCTGGGACGACTAATCAGATCGACACGAAAAGCTCCTATCGATTCTAACCTCTACTTAAAGGGGCAGCTTGGGAAAGCCAGGCTGCCCCTTTCTCGGGCGCCAAGCATTGACCTGGACGCTCCTGAGGAAGCATCCTGCTACTGCCGTTGCTGCCTTTACTTCTTGCTTCGAGGAGGCATCTTTGAAAGCTTTGGAGGTTAGGGAACCGAAGCGGCTTTGTACGATCGGACAAAACGCATCGCCTCGATTCTTTCGCCTCTACAAATGCGGCGCACACGGCTGGCTGTACCCTCTTGGTAGTGAAAACGAGTGAGAGGAGCATCCCATGGTAGAGAAACTGAACGAGCAAGCTGCGTCCGCCCTACTGTCGCTTGAACCCGGCGATCTGTCGTACTGCCTGAAGCTGACGAAGCGCTTCGAGCATCTGGGCATCAGCCCGGCGCACGCGAGCGACGCCCTGTGCACGCTCGTAGAAGGCGGCAACCTGGAGTTCATCTACCAGATCCGCTAACGTCTGTGCCGGCACCTTGCCGGCGCGGCCCGCTTTGCTGCTGGTCGGCGCCGGTGCAGTTCGCTTCGCCACCGGCGGTCGGCGCCCGCTTGCGCACTGCCGCCGACGCAACCTGCGCGCCGCTGTCGGCTCGCCCTTTCGGCATCGATGCCGCATCTGGTATATCATGGAGCAGTCTTCATCGAAGGGGTCTCATGTGATAACGGTAGCGGACATCATCGCATTGCCGGCGTTCAAGCGCATCGAGCTTGCGGCGCCGTGCCCCGGCGCCGGCGCTCGCGGCGTGCGCAACGTGGGCATCCTCGATCTCGCGCCCGACGAGCAGGCCTACGCCGACTACCTGCCGGGCGAGTTCATCGTGTCGAACCTCGGCTTCGCGCGCAACGATCCCGATCTCATGGAGGCGTCGCTTCTGGCCCTCATCGCGCGCAACGTGGCGGCCGTGGCCGTGAAGACCGTCTACCATCCCGCCATCGGCGCTGCCGTGCGCGCGGCCAGCGAGGCTCGCGGCGTGCCGCTGTATCTGTATGAGGGCGACTACCACGAGGTGGTTGCCTACCAGGCCCTCGACCTCATCCGCCGCGACGAGGAGGAATCGGATAAGGGGCGCATGGTGGCCGGGCTTCTGGCCGACCACGACGAGCAGGTCACGCGCGCGGCCATCTATGGGCTGACCGGGGCGATGGGCTCCACCCTCCAATGCTTCGCCGTTGCTCCGCGCTCGGGTGACGAATGCTCGCTGTATGCGGTCCTCGATGCGCTCGCCGGGGTGCTCGCCGAATTCAAGCGCGACTGGGCCAGCGTGGATACCGCGTACGCCTGCCGCTACCACAGCATGCTGTTGGCCTTCGTCTCCTACGTCCAGCCTCCCGCCTCGGTGCGCGCTGCCTCCGAGGCCGATCTTATCGCGCGCATCCAGAGGACAGGGCTTGTGCACGTGGGCGTGGGAGAGGAGGGGCCGCTCTTCGACGGCGATTTGACCGTGCAGGAGGCGCTGGCCGCGCTCAAGACCGCGCGCACCGAGGACGCCGACGTCGCATGTTGGACCGACTTGCACCACGACGCGTTTCGGGCCGTGGCCTCCACCAGCCGCCTGTTCGCCCGCACAGCTGCCTACCATCGGGCCCTGCTCGAGGAGCACGATGCCGCGAACGGCGCAGAGCTTGCGGCAACGGCCGAGGCCCTCGCGCGCGCCTACGGCGACGTGCGCCACGCTGCGGAAATCCTTCATCAGCACCCGAACACGGTGCGCTACCGCCTGCGCAAGGCGAAGGCGGTGCTGGGTATGCCGGACGCGCCCGACCGCGAGTTCGTCTTCCTGCTGGGGCTCGTGTTCCTGGAGCACACGAACCCGCTCGAGGCATAGCGGCTCGCGGTCGCGCGCGCAGGATTATACGGTCTCGGCCTGGGATGGAGGGCCGAGACCGAGGTGAAATTCTCTAAGCTATCTCGTCGTCGAATGTGCCGGTCGCGCTCATGACCGCCAGAACGCCGCCCGTCATGGAGCGACCGAGCGAGAACCCGCCGAACCCGTTGACGGGATAGTCGTACCCGAAGAAGGATCCCTGCACGTTGCCCGCTGCGTACAGGCCCTTGATCACCTGGCGATCCTTCGAAAGAACCTGCAGGTATTCGTTGCACGTGAGGCCGGGTGCTGCAACGAACTTGGACGCTTGGTACTCCATGAGGTAGAACGGGGCGTCCTTGATGCCGTTGTTCGCAAGCACTTCGGGGTCGACGCCGAAGTCGAGGTCATCCCCGCCGTCGACCAGTTCGTTGTAGCGCTTGACCGTGCGCACGAGCTCGTCGGCGGGAATGCCCACTGCGTCGGCCAGCCCCTCGATGGTGTCGGATTGGTAGGTGTTGCCCAGTTTCAAGCCCTCGTCCAACTCTTCCTGTGTGCAGCTGCCGTGCTCCACCACGTGGCTGTCCATAATCTGGTAGGCGCGATGGTCGGGCTGTAGGGCGATGGACGTGCCCTGGTACTGGTCGCCGCCGTTCTCGTTGAAAAAGCGCTTGCCTTCGGTGTTCACATGCAGGTAGGGAAGGCTGACGCAGGGAGCGGTGCCTTGCGGCAGCGCGCTCGGCGTAATGAACATCTGCATGCCCGAAGGGGGATCGTCCATGTCGGCACCTACCCATAAGCCCATCTTCAATCCGTCGCCGGTGTTCGTGGCCACGGCATGGTTCGTAGGAACGTCCAGCATGACGGGGCAGTACGCCTCCAACATCTCCTCGTCGTCGGAGATATCGCCCGTGCACAGGATAACGCCCTTCGATGCGTTCACCCGGACGTAGGAGCTGCCCGTCTGTCCGATGACCCCGACGACGTTGTTCTCTCCGTCGGTCACCAGCTGGACCGCTGGCGTCTCGTAGAGGTAGCGCGCCCCGTACTCAGCGGCCTTCGCGGCGATATTGTTGTGGAGCGTCTTGAACCCGGTGTAGCGAGTGGCGTAATCGTCGTTGAGGATCCACTGGCATCCTGTATGGGTGTCTTCCACGATGTCCCAGCTGGGGGCAGGGTCGGGCACTTCGGAGACAATCCATTCGATGGCGGCCCCTGAACGCTCCATGATGTTTCGTACGAGGCGCAGGTTGGGCTTGCCGTTGGAAATCGCGGCGAAGTTCTGAATGTCGTTCGAGATGTTCCAGACAAGGCCGTTCTCCGTGCCGAACTTCGTGTTCCACGACCCGCAGCCCTGGCCGTTCACCTGGGGCGTAGACTCTTTCTGCAGGACGATGACGTCGTATCCGTGTTTCGCCGCGTACAGGGCGGCGGGATTTCCCGCCACGCCGGCTCCGACGATACACAGCTCGCATTCGTACGTGTCGGATATCTTGTCGTCGGGAATGGGTTCCGGCGCTGTCGACCAGCTCCAGCGTCCGGCCTCCGATGAGCCAGCCGCGTCGGCCGACTGGGTGGACGACGTCGAAGCGCAGCCCGCCAAAGCGGCGGCGCCCAAGGCGGCCGTACCTGCCAATCCGGCGCCCTTGATGAAACTGCGTCGCGATATATCCATAGTGCTTCCCCTCTCCATCCTTGTTCCAACATGCGATTCCGCCATGCCGGCGCGTGATTCGGCCGGCATGGGAGAAGGCTACGTGAAACACGCAACATCCTCCTCTCCCAAAAGCGCTCGATACTGAGGTATCTTCGAAAAGCTCCTACCCCAAAACCAGTTTAGACAGGGGTATCTTTGCTTTGCGATGCGTTTCGCCATTGGTAAACGTGTGTGCGTTCTCTAGAATGAGGAGCGAAGAACGCTTCGGGGGAAGGACGCCTGCGAGTTGCGCCGCAACGTCTCTGCGTCAGCTGACGAAGAGCGCGTCTGGCGATGCGGAGGAGCCGGGCGTTTCGGCGGTGCGGGTGAATGCGGGGGCGAGGGGGATGGTCGTGCGCATTGATTGGGAGAAGGTTTGGAAGAAGCTGCCGGCGGCTCCGTTCTGCTTTCTCGGCTTCGCCTTCGCGCGTGCATGGGCCGAGGTTCCGTATTTGAGCCCGCAGGCCTCCTTCCCGTTCCAAACGGGCTCGCTGTCGCTTTGGTTCGACGGCGCTACCGCGGTGGCCTTGGCGGCGTTCGCACTGGGGGCGAACCGCATCGCTCCGCTATCGAGCCGCCGCCACGTGCTGCTCGTCACGGTGCTGCTTCATCTGGCCAGCAACTGCCTGAGCCTCTGCACGCACCTGCTCCCTTCCACGGCGCCCTTCCTGTCACTGCCGGCCGTCTTCACGGGCGGGGTGGGGGTGGCGTTCGCCCTCATGCTGTGGGCCGAGTTCTTCAGCTGCTTCAACGCATTGAAAATCGCCTTGTACTATTCGATGAGTCTCATCTTGAGCTTCTTTTGCGTGCTGCTTATGAGGGGTCTGGCATTTGAGTGGCTCTGGACGTGCAACGCGCTCTTACCCGCCGCATCCATGCTGTGCCTGTGGCGCTCCTTCGCGAGCCTGCCCGAGGAGGATCGTCCGCCGGTTCCTTCGCGCAGGTTCTCGTTTCCCTTCAAGCCGGCGCTGGTGGTCGCACTCTACGCGTTCGCGCTGGGTATGACGCTTCCCCTCACCATCGAGACGATCGGCGTGGATTCGAACCCCGGCGTGGTAGCGGCGGCGCTGGTCGTTTACGGGCTGGTGATGACGAAGGGCGACGATCTCGATCTGTCCCTGCTCTGGAAGCTCGCGCTTCCCGCGACCTTGCTGGCCCTCGTGCCGCTGGGCGGCCTGCTGCCGTTCGGCGACGTGCTGCCCGGCATGCTGGCTTCTGGCGGATACACTCTGTTCGTCACGCTGATCATGTGCATCTTGGGCAACCTGTCCTACCGCTACGGCATATGCGCCTTGTGTTCGTCACGCTGATCATGTGCATCTTGGGCAACCTGTCCTACCGCTACGGCATATGCGCCTTGTGGCTTTTCGCCATCGAGCGCTTCGTGCGGCTGCTGTTCGGTCTCGCGGGCACGATGACGAGCCAGCTGCTCTGGCAGGCGCCTCTCGACCCGACGATCTCCCAGGTCGTTTCATCAGCTATCGTCGTCATCCTCATCGGGCTGACCACGCTGTTCTTCTTTTCGGAAAAGCAGATCGACTCCCCCTGGGGCGTCGTGCTAAAGAACCCCCTGTCCAAGGACATCGACCTCATACTGAGCAAGACGCACCTGGGCATCCGATGCCACGAGGTTGCGCAGGAGTGCGGACTCACGCCACGTGAAGAGCAGATACTCCTGTGCCTTCTGCAGAAGAAGAAGCCGAGCCGCATAGCGGAGGAGCTATGCATCGAGGTGAGCACCATCCGGGTCCACGTCAAGCACATCTACCGGAAGACCGATGTCCATTCGCGAAACGAACTGCTCAGCTTAGTGGGGTTGCAGGAGGCAGACGCCGAGCGCGCGGACCGGTGAAGCCTTCACATCCTGCGCGCCCGCGGCCGCGGGCGCGCTATGCACATTCGCTGTGAATAAACGCCTGCTCGGGGGCATTTAGTCGATTGGCTTGCAGGTTGTTTGGTATAGTGAACGCTCGATTGGGTTCACTGTTAAAAGAAAGATAGCCATGTCGCTAATCGTATGCAAATTCGGAGGCACGTCCGTCGCCTCGCCCGAGCGCATCCAGATGGTTGCGAAGCGGCTCATCGCGCGCAAGCAGGCAGGCCATGATGTCGTCGCCGTAGTGTCCGCTATGGGCAAGACGACCGATGAGTTGGTCGGGCTGGCAAGCGCGCTCAACGACAACCCGCCGGCGCGTGAGATGGACCGTCTGCTGTCCACCGGCGAGCAGGTGTCCATGACGCTTCTGGCTATGGCCATCGAAGCGCGCGGCTACAAGGCCATGAGTTTTACAGGTCGCCAGGCCGGCATCGAGACGGACGGCATGCACGCCAAAGCTAAAATCGTGAAGGTGCACAACGAGCGTATCATGGAAGCCGTTAACAGGGGCATGATCGCGGTTGTCGCAGGCTTCCAGGGGATCGACGCCAACGGCGATATCACCACGCTCGGGCGCGGCGGATCGGATACGACGGCCGTCGCGGTTGCTTGGGGGATCGGGGCGGACGTCTGCGAGATCTACTCCGACGTGGACGGCGTGTACACAGCCGATCCGCGCGTGTGCCCACGTGCCAAGAAGCTCGATGTCATCAGGTATGACGACATGCTGGAGCTCTCCAGCTCGGGCGCGGGCGTGTTGCAGATGCGCGCTGTGGAGTTCGCGCGCAAGTTCAACGTGGTCATCCATTCGCGCTCGGCGTTCTCGGATGCCGAAGGCACCTATATCAAGGAGGAAACCGACATGATGGAGGAAGCCGTCATCACTGGCATCGCCCATGACACATCCGAGGTGAAGTTCACCATCCGCGGCGTGCCCGACATGACCGGCGTGGCCGCGAAGGTGTTCTCGGCATTGGCGGGCAACGCCGTGAGCGTCGACATGATCATCCAGAACATTTCGGAAGCCGGCATCACGGACATCAGCTTTACCTGCCCCGGTGCCGACATGAAGCGAGCGCGTGAAACGGTGGAGCGCATCCTGCCCGACATTAAAGCGCGCGATTACGACGTGGACGAGGACATTGCAAAGGTGAGCCTCGTGGGAACGGGCATGAAGTCGTCGCCCGGTGTGGCGGCGCGCGCATTCTCGACGCTCGGCGAAAACCATATCAACATCCTGGCCATCTCCACCTCGCCCATCCGCCTGTCGGTGGTGGTGGACGGTGCGCAGGCCGCGGCGGCCGTACGCTGCCTGCATACGGCGTTCGACCTGGATAGCGACAGCGTGTTCGAGGAGACGCAACTCTCCGCCGAGGAGATCGCGGCGAAGATGAACAAGGGACGTTGACGTTCCGCCGTTCTGCCGAACGGCGGAACGGCTCGACGCTGCGAAGGACCGGCGCGCGCCGCCTTCGCGCGATCCCGGCGGCTCGCGTACCGAAGTACGCTTCGCCTCCGCGATCCCACGAATTCGGCGCCCCGACTCCTCTCGCTGACTGACTACGCCAACCTGGAAACAACCTGGGGAAAGGGAGAACTGCTATGACTTGGACAAAGAAGATGCCGGCGAATCCGGTGGTGGCGATAGCGGGTGCGACGGGCGCAGTGGGCGCTGAGTTCCTGCAGGTGCTGCACGACGTGGACTTCCCGGCGAGCGAGGTGCGGGCACTGGCGTCGGCGCGCTCGGCGGGCAAGAGGCTGCCCTTCGCGGGCTGCGGCCAGGTGCCGGCGGGCGAGCTTGTGGTGCAGGAAATGACGCCGGAGTCGTTCGCGGGCGTGGACATCGCGCTGTTCTCCTGCGGAGCCGGCCTGTCGAAGCAGATGCGCCAGGCTGTGGTGGATGCAGGTGCCGTGATGATCGACAACTCCAGCGCGTTCCGCATGGACGAGGACGTGCCGCTGGTGGTGCCCGAGGTGAACCCGGGCGACGTTGCCTGGCACAACGGCGTCATCGCGAACCCGAACTGCTCCACCATCCAGATGGTGGTGGCGCTGAAGCCGCTCTACGACCTGTCGCCCATCACGCGTGTGGTGGTGTCCACCTACCAGGCGGCCAGCGGCGGCGGCGCGCCGGCTATGGCCGAGCTGTACGAGCAGACGAAGGCGTTCCTCGACGGCACGCCGGAAGACGAGCTGGCGGTGGAGGTGTTCCAGCATCGCATCGCGTTCAACTGCATCCCGCACATCGACGTGTTCCTAGACGACGATTCCACCAAGGAAGAGTGGAAGATGGTCGTGGAGACGAAGAAGATCATGGGCGATCAGGGCATCAAGGTGGCCGCCACCTGTGTGCGCGTGCCCGTGCTGCGCTGCCATGCGGAGTCGGTGAACGTGGAGTTCGCCGGCGATGTGAGCGTGGAGGCCGCGCGCGCTGCTTTCGCGGCGACCGACGGCATCACGGTCATGGACGACCCGGCATCCAGCGCCTATCCCATGCCGGGCCTTTTGGCCGGCACCGACGATACCTACGTCGGGCGCCTGCGCCGCGACGACACGGTGGAGCACGGCCTGGCTATGTGGGTGGTGGCCGACCAGATCCGCAAGGGCGCCGCGCTCAACGCCGTGCAGATCGCCCAGCTGCTGCTGCCGTAAGGCTGCTTGCCCCTCGTCCTGCAAGCGGGATCGGCCCACCGTGCGGCTCGGTTCCGCTTCGGCCGCATCGTCGCTCCGCGCGAGGCTGGCGACGTTCAACTTTGACTCGAACCGACCCGGCTGTCGCGCGTGCGCAGTCGTGTTCTGCGTGCGCGGCGGGCTATTTTGCGCTACCATGTCAAGGAGATGCCGGATGGCGAAAGATGGGGATTTGGCGCATATACCAAGCAACGACCAGGGGATCTTGGCCTCGCAGGGGGCCTCTCTTCGTGCGGAAGTGCCCGCTGCGGCCGGGTCCGCCTCGCCGCTCACGCGCCGCCGCTTCCTGGCTATCTCGGCGATCGGCCTGGCGACAGTCTTCGCCCCCTTCGCGCTTCCCGGTTGCTCCACCAGCAAGAACATCGTCGTTGATGCGGCGGACGACGTGGAGGTCGACACCCGGCTCACGTTCTTCGGATTCAAGTACGAGTCGATCAACGTCATGACCATTGAGGACATCCTGCGCGATTACATGGACTGCCATCCGAACGTGTCCGTATCCTACGAGGGCATCAAGAGCCGGCCGTACTACGAGGCGCTCGTGAAGCGCCTGGATTCCGGCACTGGCGACGACGTGTTCATGATCGACCACGATACGGCGCTGTCGTTCGAGAAGAAGGGCTACCTGGCCGACCTGGCCGACCTGCCCTCCATCCCCGCGTTCAGCAAGCTTGCCTTGGACCAGATGGAGGCCGAGGGAGCCATCCTGTACGTGCCGACGTCCGTCTCGGCGTTCGGCCTGTACTGCAACACCGACCTGCTGGCCGCGCATGGCATCGAGGCGCCGCGCACGCTGGCGGAGTTCGAGCGCGCCTGCGATGCGTTCCTCGCCGACGGCGTCACGCCGCTCGTGGCGAACAACGACATCTCGCTCAAGACGCTCGCCATCGCACGGGGCATGGCGGAGGTGTACGCCGCCGACAACGTGCGTGAGCGTGTCGCCGCCCTGAGCGCCGATCCCGATGCGCTGGCCGCGCAGCTGCGCCCCGGTTTGGAGCTGGTGGAGCGGATCGTGGAGCGCGGCTACGTGGACGCGGGCACGGCCCTGGAAACGGAGAAGACCTCCGACGACCTGGACCAGTTCGCCACCGGCCGCTACCCGTTCATGCTCACGGGCGCTTGGGCCTCGGTGCGCGTGCACGATATGGCGCCGGACCTGGCGTACGAGGTGCATCCCTATCCGGTCCTCGAAGACCGGCCCGTGCTCGTGGTCAACGTCGACACACGGGTGAGCGTGAACGCGAACAGCGCCCATCTCGAAGAGGCCAAGGAGTTCGCGGCCTTCCTCACCCAGCCATCCGCCATCGAGCGCTTCGCGAACAGCCAGTGCTCGTTCAGCCCGCTGGAGGGCAACGCCGCCCCCGACGACGCCTCGCTGCTGCCGTTGTCCGGGGCGTTCGCCGCGGGCGCGGTCGTGGGCGCGGACGACAACATCCTGCTGCCCGTCTGGGGCGCGCTGCGCGAAAGCGTGGTGTCGCTGCTCGGGGGAGCGACGGCTGACCAAGCTGAGAACCAGCTGCGCGACCTGTTGGCCGAGGGGGAGGATGCGTCCTGATGAAGTCGCGGAAGACGCTCATCTCGATCCTCGTGGCGCTGGTGTCCGTGGCCGTGATCGCCGGTTCGGCGCTGTTCTCGCGCTTTGTGCAGGACTCGCTGTGGGAGAAGTCCGTGACGGACGTGCTGGAAGTGACGGCGCAGGGCCAGCATGCGCTGGACACGTACTTCGAGAAGGATCTGGACACGCTCGACCTGTTCGCCGCCGAATTGTCCGTGCAGCGTCACGATGACGAGGCCCGTCTGATCGAGAAGCTGGCGCTGTTCGGCATGGACGACGACGGAACGGTGTACGTCTGCGTCGACTTGGATACGGGCACGGTGCACCGCACGGACAACGCCAACGCGGCGAGGCTTACCGACGAGCAGATGGCCTCGACCGCCGCGGCCGACGATCGGGGCGTGCTGGAGCCGTTTTTGGACGAGCGCACGGGCGGCAACATGATCGGGGTGTACGAGCGCTTCACGTTCTCCGACGGCACGCCGGGCATCGTGCGCAAGGCCCGTCCACTCGGCGATGTGGAGGAGCGGTTCTCGCTGTCGTTCTATAACGACAGCGGCTTCTCATACGTGGTCAACGACGAAGGCGATGTGGTCATGCGATCGCAGCATCGCGATAGCAATCGCACGTTCGCCAACATCTACGACATCGTGGGCTTCGAGGGCAACGATCAGGCGGATGTGGAATCGTTCCGCACCGCGCTCAAGCAGAACGCACGCGGCGTGGCGCTGTTCTCGTACCGGGGAGAGGAGTACGTGTTCTGCTATTCGCCGCTGGAGGGCACGGACGGCTGGGACGTGGTGTCCATCATCCCGAACGACGTGATCATGGAACAGGCCAACGCCATCATCAACGCTACGCTGCTTCTGTGCCTGGTCATCATCGCGGGGTTGGGCGTCGTGCTGGCGGTGTACTGGCGTGGCAGCCGCGCGCATCGCAAGGAGATCGAGCATATGGCGTTCTACGACGGTCTCACGGGGTTGTTCAGCGCAGACAAGTTTGCGCTGGAGGGCGATGCGCGGCTGGCGGAGCGCACGAAGGCCGATGGCGCCGGCGGAGGCGCGGCGGGCGGCGTGGCCGCGGTGTGCATCGACATCGACAACTTCAAGCTCATCAACGATGTGGACGGCTACCTGCGCGGCGACGAGGTACTGCGGGAATTCGCCGCCATCCTGCGCGACGAAGCGGGGAAGGACGGCATCGCGGCGCGCCTATCTGCAGACTATTTCCTGTTGCTGCTGCCGTACGCGCGCCGCGAGGACGCGCTGAACGCATGCAAGCGCATAGCTGAGCGGGCGCGCACCATCATGGGCAACGGCAAGCCGCTTGCCCTGCATGTCGGCCTGTGCTGTTCGGAGGACGCGCCCGATGCACGCGACGTCACCGAACTCATGGACCGTGCGCGGATCGCCCAGACGGAGGCACGCAAGCAAGGCGCCACCCCGTGCGCCTACAGCAAGCCCATGCGCGACGCGCTGCTGCGCCGGGCCGACCTGGAGCGCACGATGGAGGGCGCGCTGGAGCAGGGCGAGTTCTTCCACCTCGTGCAGCCGAAGTACGACGTGACGGGTACGCGCGTGCTGGGCGGAGAGGCGCTCGTGCGCTGGAGCCGTCCCGACGAAGGCATCGTGGGGCCCGACGAGTTCATCCCGCTGTTCGAGCAGAACGGGTTCATCCTGCGGCTCGACGAGTTCGTGTTCGAGAGCGTATGCCGCAACCTGCGCGCACGCTTGGACGCCGGGCTGCCCGTGGTGCCGATCTCGGTGAACGTGTCCCGCCTGCACCTGCACCGCCCCGACTTCCTGTCCACGTACGTGCGCATCAAGGACGAGCACGGCATCCCCGACGGGCTATGCGAGCTGGAGCTGACGGAGAGCATCGTCATCGAGGACCTGCACGGCATGTTCGACATCATGGAGGGCATGCGCCGTGCCGGGTTCCGCTGCGCTATCGACGACTTTGGCTCGGGCCAGTCGTCGCTTAACGTGCTGAAGGACCTGCCTGCCGACGTGCTGAAGCTCGATCGCGACTTCCTGCTGGAGGGATCACTTCCCGGCACGGAGGAAACGGTGGTGCGCACGGTCATCACCATGGCCAAGGAGCTGCGCATGGACACGGTCATGGAGGGCGTGGAAACGCCGAAGCAGCTGGCGTTCCTGCGCACGACGGCGTGCGACATGGTGCAGGGCTTCGTGTTCTCGCGTCCCGTGCCTCCCGAGGAGTTCTATCGGCTGCTGGACGAGAACGCGGAATGAGCGCGATCGGGGCGGACTGGCTACCACGGGCATGTGATGTGCCAGCCGTTTTCCGTGACGTCAACGAACAACAGCACGAACATGAAGAGCGCCGTCGCGATGCAGATAAGCACGGCAAGAATCGTTGCAATACAATCGACAGCATCCATCGGACCATCCTTTCTCGTCGTCGTCGATCTTAGATACGAGGCGATAAATACGGTGTAAGAAGCGGTCGCATCCCCTTAAAAACGTGTTAAGGCGGTTGGGGTGCGCCTGCGCTGCTGCATCGATGGAGGCGGGTTTGCGACCGTTGAGACGATGGGGACCTCGTCTTCTGCCTGGCGTTCTGACGCCTGCATTGCTCGAAACAGCGAGCGGCCAACATTGCTATACTGAGGTCATGAAGAAAATCAGACTTGACACGTTGCTCGTGGAGCGCGGCTATTTCGCCGATGAGGAGGAGGCGCTTCGCGCGGTGCTTGCGCACGAGGTGAAGGTGGACGGTGTGTACGCAACAAGTGCGGCGGTGCGCGTGGCTCCAGACGCCGATGTGGAGGTGAAGAACCGTCGGCGCTTCGTCTCGCGCGGAGGGCGCAAGCTACAGGGAGCGCTCGACGCTTTCGCGCAGGACGTGCAAGGTCTACGCTGCATCGACATCGGATCCTCCACCGGCGGCTTCACCGATTGCCTCTTGCAGGCAGGCGCGGCGAGCGTTGCATGCGTCGACGTGAACTACGGGCAGCTTGCCTGGAAACTGCGCCAAGACGCGCGCGTGGCGGTGTTCGAGCGCACGAACATCAAGCTAGCAGACCCGGTCGAGCTCGGCGCGCCGTTTGACGTGCTCGTGGCCGATCTGAGCTTCATCGGCCTCGCGGCGCTCGCGCCCGTGTTTGCGCGGCTATCGCGTGTGGGCAGCGTGTTCATCGGTCTGGTGAAGCCGCAGTTCGAGTCGCGTCCCGACGAAACGGAGCACGGAGTGGTCCGCGACGAAGCCGTGCGCGCCCGCACGGTCGAGGAGGTGCGCATGGCGCTCGAGGCCGCGGGCTTCGAGCCGACCGGCGTGGCGGAGTCGCCCATCACCGGGCCCGAGGGCAACGTGGAGTACCTCGTGCGCGCCGTGTACGAAGGAGCCGAAAGCCCCGCTGCGCGTTGGCCGGATGGCGCGCCTTCTAGTTCTTCAGCGAGTTGATGGGGGCCGGCATACGGCCGCCGCGATGGGCGAACACCGTGCCGGCATGGCCGTTCACGGGCATGACGGGCGCGTAGCCCAGAAGGCCGCCGAAGTCCAGCTTGTCGCCCACCTGCTTGCCGATGGCGGGGATGATGCGCACGGCGGTGGTCTTGTTGTTGATCATGCCGATGGCGCATTCGTCGGTGATAATGCCGAAGATGGTTTCCACGCTCGTGTCGCCGGGCACGGCGATCATGTCGAGGCCCACCGAGCACACGCAGGTCATAGCCTCGAGCTTCTCCAGCGAGAGAGCGCCGTCCTCGGCCGCGCGGATCATGCCGGCGTCCTCGGACACGGGAATGAACGCGCCGGACAGGCCGCCGACGGACGATGATGCCATGACGCCGCCCTTCTTCACCGCGTCGTTGAGCATGGCGAGCGCGGCCGTGGTGCCGGGGCCGCCGCACTGTCCCACGCCGATGGCCTCGATGATCTCGGCCACCGAGTCGCCCTCGGCCGGGGTGGGCGCCAGCGATAGGTCGAGGATGCCCTGCTGCACGCCGAGGCGCCTGGACGCCTCGCGGGCCATGAGCTCGCCGGCGCGGGTAATTTTGAACGCGGTGGCCTTGATAGCCTCGGCAACCGACGTGATGTCGGCGTCTTTCGGCAGGTCGGCCAGCACGGCTCGCACCACGCCGGGGCCCGACACGCCCACGTTCACGACTGCGTCAGCCTCGCCCGAGCCGTGGAATGCACCGGCCATGAAGGGGTTGTCTTCCACGGCGTTGCAGAACACTACGAGCTTGCCCGCACCGATGCATTGACGATCGGCCGTGGCCTCGGCCGTCTTTTTCACGATACCCGCCATCTTGAAGGCGGCGTCCATATTGATGCCTGCGCGCGTGGATCCTACATTCACGCTCGAGCATACGCGCTCGGTGGCGGACAACGCGTTGGGAATGGACTCCATGAGCTTGAGGTCGGCCGCCGACGCGCCCTTCTGCACGAGCGCAGAATAACCGCCCACGAAGTCGACGCCCACTTCTTTGCCGGCCTTGTCCATGGCAACGGCGATGCGTGCGAGATCCGCGTCGGGCGTGGCCGCGCAAATTTCGGCGATGGGCGTGACGGAGATGCGCTTGTTCACGATAGGGATGCCGAACTCGCGCTCAAGCTGCTCGGCCGTGGGGACAAGCTTCTCTGCGGCGGTCGCCATGCGATCGTACACTTTGCGCGCCATGGTGTTGACGTCGGTGTCCGTGCAACCTCGCAGGTTCAGCCCGAGCGTGATGGTCCGGATGTCAAGGTGCTGCTTGCTCACCATCGCAAGCGTTTCGGCGATCTCTGCCGGTGTAATCTGCATGGCGGTGTGTCTCCCTCTCGACGCTGGTCGTAGTCCACCAGCATAGCAAATCGCATGCGGGATGCGCACGCGGTTCTGCGGTTTTCGACGTTTTTCCGTTCGATGGCGACAAGGTGTCCCCGCAGGCCATTCTGCGAGTTGCCGATACGCCTATTGCCTGGTACACTGCCACTAATGAACAATGTGTTCAATATTGATCGGAATGTTCAAAAGGGGCCAGCGCATCGGCGGTGGCCGACAGGAAAGAGGCTGCATGGCGACCGTCGTCGCGCAACAGAACGCTGTCGCGTCGATCTGCGAAGATCGTCGTATCACCCGCTCGAAGCGCGCTCTGCGTGACGCGCTGATCAAGCTCATGGAGGAGCGAGGCTTCGAAGGCTTCAGCGTGAACGACCTGTGCGCTCGCGCCGACCTCAACCGCGGCACGTTCTACAATCATTTCAGCGACAAGGAATCGCTGTTGGCTGCGCTCGAAGACGAGATCATGGCCGATCTTGAGCGTTTTCAAGGTCAGATGGCGGAACTCACCGTGCACAGCCTTATGACGTACCGGGCGCGCAAGAAGCCGCTGCCGTTCCTCGTGGAGCTGTTCGAGTACCTGCGCGAGCAAGGCGACTTCCTGCACGCGGTGCTCGGCCCCGGCGGCGACGTGCGCTTCGGGCCGCGCTTGCGCGACTCCATCTGCACGAACCTGGTACAGTCCATCCTGCACGAGCGTTACCGCAACGATCCCTCGCCGTTCGTCGGCTACTACGTGGCGTTCTTCGCTTCGGCGTACCTGGGCGTGATCGAGCGGTGGATCGAGACGGGCATGCAGGAGAGTTCGGAGGAGATGGCGTTGATCGCCATGCGGCTGTTCTTCATCAAGCCGGGCGAATCGATCAAACTGTAAGCAGGGGAGAAGGCAATGGAAACGACCAACGACAAAGAACAGAACGCGAAGGAGAACGTCATGGCGAACGTGCCTGAGAATCCCCTGCATATAGGCATCGACGTGGGTTCCACCACGGTCAAGCTGGCTATCCTCGACGAGGCCAACGAGGTGAAATTCTCGGTGTATCGTCGCCACCACGCCGACGTGCGCGCCACCATCGTGGAAGTGCTCTCGGAGGCTGCAGCCGACTTCGGCGACAAGCGCATGACCATCGCCATCACGGGCTCGGGCGGCCTGCTGCTTGCGCAGTGGCTGGGCATCGAGTTCGTGCAGGAGGTCATCGCCAGCAAGACGGCGGTGGAAACGTTCATCCCCGCCACCGACGTGGCCATCGAGCTGGGCGGCGAGGATGCGAAGATCATCTACTTCGACCAGGGCATCGAGCAGCGCATGAACGGCACGTGCGCCGGCGGTACCGGCGCGTTCATTGACCAGATGGCCGCCCTGTTGAACACCGATGCGGGCGGCCTGAACGTGCTCGCGCAGGATGCGCAGACCATCTACCCCATCGCCAGCCGCTGCGGCGTGTTCGCCAAGACCGACGTGCAACCCCTCATCAACGAAGGTGCGCGCAAGGAGGACATCGCCGCATCCATCTTCCAGTCCGTGGTCACGCAGACCATCAGCGGCCTGGCGTGCGGCCGCCCCATCCGCGGCCACGTGGCGTTCCTCGGTGGCCCGCTGCAATACCTTCCCGAGCTGCGCAAGCGCTTCTATGAAACACTCAATCTGGACGACGAGCATATCATCGTTCCCGACAACGCCCATCTGTTCGTGGCCGGCGGCTGCGCCATCGCGGGCGCGGCCAGCGAGACGGTGAAGGCCGAGCTTTTGGACGACGTGCTCGATCGCCTGAAGAACCTCGGCGACATCCAGGGCTCCGAAGTGGTGCGCCTGCCCCCGCTGTTCGCCAGCGAGGACGAGTACGCCCAGTTCAAGAGCCGCCATGACGGCGAATGCGTGCGTCGCGGCAACCTCATGGACTACGAGGGCACGGCCTACCTCGGCATCGACGCCGGCTCCACCACGTTCAAGGCCGCGCTCATCGGCGAGGACGGCGCGCTTCTGTGGTCGCACTACGCCAGCAACAAGGGCGACGTGCTGGGCTGCGCCCGCACGGCGCTTTCCAACCTGTACAACGAGATGCCGGTGGACGCCGACACGGGCGAGCCGCTCGTGCGCATCGGCCACGCCACGGTGACGGGCTACGGCGAGCACCTGCTGCTGGAGGCGCTGCGCGTGGACTCCGGCGAGATCGAGACGGTGGCGCATCTGCGCGGCGCGCAGGAGATGCTGCCGGGCGTCGAGTTCATCCTCGACATCGGCGGCCAGGACATGAAGTGCCTGCGCGTCAAGGACGGCGTCATCGACCACATCATGCTCAACGAGGCGTGCAGTTCGGGTTGCGGCAGCTTCATCGAGAGCTTCGCCACGGGCCTCAACCTGGACGTGGCCGAGTTCGCGGATACCGCCGTGCGCGCCGAGCGCCCCGTCGACTTGGGCAGCCGCTGCACCGTGTTCATGAACAGCCGCGTGAAGCAGGCGCAGAAGGAAGGCGCCACCGTAGGCGACATCGCCGCGGGCCTTGCCATCTCCGTCATCAAGAACGCGCTGTTCAAGGTCATCAAGATTCGCGACCCGCACGACGTGGGCACGAAGGTCATCGTGCAGGGCGGCACGTTCCTGAACGACGCCGTGCTGCGCGCGTTCGAGCAGCTGTCCGAGGTCCAGGCCGTGCGCCCCGACATCGCCGGCAACATGGGCGCGTTCGGCGCCGCGCTGCTCGCGCGCGACCGCTATCACTCCGCCGTGGCGCTCGAGGCGCGCAAGGCCGAGGCGGGAGCGGCGTGGAGCTCCGAGAACGACGAGCTGGCCGCGCCCGTCGCCGTGTGCTCGACCCTGCTCACGCTCGAGCAGCTGGCGGAGCTGTCGCCCACGCACAAGACCGTGCGCTGCAAGGCGTGCTCGAACCACTGCCTGCTCACCGTCAACGACTTCGGCGTGGACGAGACCACGGGCAAGCATCGCCGCTTCATCACGGGCAACCGTTGCGAGAAGGGCGCGGGCACGCTCGACGAGAGCAAGAACGTGCCGAACCTCTACGAATACAAGAGCAGCCGCCTGTTCGACTACGAGCCCCTCGCGCCCGAGAACGCCCCGCGCGGCAGCGTGGGCATCCCGCGCGCGCTCAACCAGTACGAGAACTACCCGTTCTGGTTCACGTTCTTCACGAAGCTCGGCTGGCGCGTGGTGCTGTCCGACCCGTCCACGAAGAAGACCTACGAGGCGGGCATCGAGTCCATGCCGTCCGAATCGGTGTGCTATCCGGCGAAGCTCAGCCACGGTCACATCATGAATCTGCTGGACAAGGCCCCCGACTTCATCTGGTTCCCGTGCAGCAAGTGGGAGCGCCAGGAGGACGAGGGTGCGGGCAACCACTTCAACTGCCCCATCGTGGCCAGCTACCCCGAGGCGCTGCGCCTCAACATCGACGAGCTGCGCACGTCCGACGTGAAGCTGCTCACCCCGTGGCTGCCCTACGACCAGAAGGAGCACCTCAAGAAGCGCCTGTTCGTGGAGCTGGTCGAGGCGCACCCCGAGCTCATGGGCTCGGCCGCAGCTCCCACGCAGGTCGAGGTGGACGCTGCCGTGGAAGCCGCATGGGCCGAGGACGAGGCCTTCAAGCGCGACATCCGCGCGAAGGGCGAGGAGACGCTCGCTTGGATGGAGGCCACGGGCACGCACGGCATCGTGCTGGCGGGCCGCCCCTACCATAACGACCCGGAGATCAACCACGCCATCCCCGAACTCTTGACCAGCTTCGGCTTGGCCGTGCTCACCGAGGACTCCATCGCGCACCTCGGCACGCTCGAGCGCCCCATCCGCCTCGTGGACCAGTGGATGTACCACACCCGCCTGTACGCGGCGGCGAAGGTGGCCACCGAGCGAGCCGACCTCGACCTCATCCAGCTCAACAGCTTCGGCTGCGGCCTCGATGCGCTGACCACCGACCAGGTGCAGGAGATCCTCGAGGCGGCCGGCAAGGTGTACACCGTGCTCAAGATCGACGAGGTGTCGAACCTGGGCGCGGCGCGCATCCGCGTGCGCTCGCTGCTGGCGGCGCTCAAGGACCAGGCCGACGAGAAGGCCGACGCCGAGCGCATGCCGCGCGGCTGCCCCGCCGTCAGCTTCGACCCCGACACGTTCGAGTTCACGCCCGAAGCGGCCATCGACGCGAAGACGGGCCAGACGGAAGCTGCCATTGCGGCGAAGCTGACCGGCGCCACCCCCGAGACGTTCACCCAGAAGGCCGCGCCCGAGGTTGCCGAGCGCTTCCGCCAGCGCGAAGGCGCCACCACCGAGTTCCCGCGCGCGGTGTTCACGCAGGAGATGAAGGACGAAGGCTACACGATCCTCTGCCCGCAGATGGCGCCCATCCACTTCGACCTGCTCGTGGACATCTTCAAGCGCAACGGCTACAACTTTGAGCTGCTGCCGTCGGTGGACCACGGCGCGGTCGACGCGGGCCTCAAGTACGTGAACAACGACATCTGCTACCCGTCCATCCTGGTCACCGGCCAGATCATGGAGGCGGTCATGTCGGGTCGCTACGACACCGACAAGCTGGCCGTCATCATCACGCAGACGGGCGGCGGCTGCCGCGCCACGAACTACATCTCGCTCATCCGCAAGGCGCTGGCGGCCGTGGGCCTGCCGCACATACCCGTGATCGCCCTGTCGTTCAAGGACCTCGGCGAGGAGAACCCGGGCTTCAAGGTGACGCCCGCCATGCTGCTGCAGGCGGCCTACGCCATCTTCTACGGCGACCTGCTCATGATGGCGCTGTACCGCACGCGTCCCTACGAGGTGGAGGCGGGCAGCGCGAACCGCCTGTTCGACCACTGGATGGCAACGTGCAAGGCGCAGCTGCGCCGAGGGCTCAAGCGCCGCGAGTTCAAGGACACGGTGCGCCGCATCGTGGAGGACTTCGACACGCTGCCGCTGGCCGGCGAGGGCACGAAGCCGCGCGTGGGCGTGGTGGGCGAGATCCTCGTGAAGTTCCACCCGACGGCGAACAACCAGATCGTCGACGTCATCGAGCGCGAGGGCTGCGAGGCCGTGGTTCCGGGTTTGGCCGAGTTCTTCCTGTTCGGCATCGCGGGCGGCATCTTCCAGAAGGATCCGCTCGGGCGCTCGGCGAAGGGCGCGGTGGGTTCGCGCATCGGCCTGTGGGCCATCGCGAAGCTGCGCGCTCCCGTCACGAAGGCGCTCGAGGCTTCGAGTCGCTTCGAGCCGCCTGCCGACATCTACGAGCTGGCCGCGTACGCCAGCGAGATCCTGTCGCTGTGCAACTCGATGGGCGAGGGATGGCTGCTGACGGCCGAGATGGTGGAGCTCATCCGCACCGGCGCGCCGAACGTGGTGTGCACCCAGCCGTTCGCGTGCTTGCCGAACCACGTGGTGGGCAAGGCCGTCATCAAGGAGCTGCGCCGCCGCTACCCCGACAGCAACATCGTGGCGGTGGACTACGACCCCGGCGCGTCCGAGGTGAACCAGCTCAACCGCATCAAGCTGATGATCTCGGTGGCGAAGGCGAACCTGGCCGACAAGGAGGCCGAGGCGAAGAAGACGCGCGATCGGTTCGTGAACGCTGGGCGACCCCACGCTGTCCAAGAGAAAGCCGGCGAGCTGGAGATCGAGACGAAGCGAGCGTAGGGAGCGCTTGCGCGCCAAGAACCTCCGATGCGAGGAGGCCGAGACGCTGAAACGGATCTCGGTTAGAGCTTCTCGCCGTTCGCCATGCGGGCGAACGCCTCAGCCATGACGTCGGGGGGCTCGGGCATGCCGGCTTCGAGCCAGCAGAGCAGTACGTTGTAGAACGCGCCGGCGCTGAAGTACAGCTCGTAGCGCGAAAGCGAGCTCGCCGGCATGTCGCCTCGGGCCTCGATCTCGCAATCGGTGATGAGGTCGAGCAGCGACGTACCCGCCTTCGCGTGGTGGAACGCCAACACGAGATCGGCGTGCTCCTGGTAGAAGCGGAACTCGAACTCGAGGCGCGCGCGGCTGTCGAAGTCTCCGTCGGGCATATCCTCGTGGTAGCGCTGTGTCACCTGCTCGATGCCGTACTCGACCACTTCCTCGACCGATGAGAAGTTGCGGTAGAACGATGCACGGGCGACGCCCGCTTGCTCGACCAGCTCGGTGACGGTCACCTTCGACCAGTCCTTGCGTCCGGCGAATTCGATCAATGCGGCCAGCAGCTGGTCTCTCACTCGCTGGTTTTCCTGCCTTCTCTTGTCCATGAGACAGATCACCTCGTTTTGTCTCCGGTGCGCGGATTGACGCATCGGCATACCTGATACAAAATGTATCACATCAGATGATACCATTGTAACGGGAGACGTCCATGATCTTGTATTTCAGCGGCACCGGAAACAGCCAATGGGCGGCGCTGCGGTTGGCCGAAGCGCTCGGCGACGACGTCGTCTCCATCAACCGCTCTATGAAGGAAGGGGCGGCGGAGGCGTGCAGTTCGGAACAGCCGCTCGTGTTCGTCGTGCCGACGTATGCGTGGCGCATGCCCCGCGTGGTCGATCGGTGGATCCGCAGCGCGCGCTTCGAGGGCAGTCGCGATGCGTATTTTGTGCTCACGTGCGCGGGGAGCTGCGGGAATGCCGCGGCGTACGCGCGCAAGCTGTGCTCGAGCGTCGGGCTGCGCTTCCGCGGGCTCGCTCCGGTCGTCATGCCCGAGAACTACCTGGCGCTCTACGACACACCCGATGCCGAGGCGTGTCGCGCCATCGTCGAGCGCGCCGAGCCGCGCGTGGCCGAGCTGGCTGCCCTCGTCGGCGAAGGCAAGCCGTTTCCTGATCGCCCTGTGGATTTGCGCGATCGGTTCCGCAGCGGGCCGGTGAACGTCGCGTTCTACCCGGCGCTCGTGCACGATGCGAAGTTCGCCGCCTCGGATGCGTGCATCGCGTGCGGTCGATGCGTCGAGCGCTGTCCGCTTGGCAATATCGCGCTGGCCGACGGCAAACTCGCGTGGCACGGCTCGTGCACGCATTGCATGGCCTGCATCGCTGGGTGTCCGACCGGCGCCATCGAGTACGGGCCGAAGACGCACGATCGCCATCGCCACGATCTGTGGACGGAGGAGCTCGCATGAGGTATGAGCACGATGTGATGATCGACGCGGCGCGGTGCATCGGGTGCGGCCTGTGCGAGGGGGATTGCCCCGCAGCAGCCCTTGCGGTCGAGGATGGGAGGGCGCGCGTGATCGCCCGGGATTGCATCCTCTGCGGGCACTGCGTCGCAATCTGCCCGAAGGGGGCCGTGTCCCTGAGCGGCTTCAAGGAGGGGCCGCGCGAGTTGACTGCGGGCGCGCCGCCTACGCTCGATGCGGAGCAGCTGCTCGAGGCTGTCGGGGCGCGCCGCAGCATACGCCGGTTCACCGACGAGCCTGTGGCGAATGAGGTTATCGAGCGCATCATCGAGGCGGGACGCTTGACGCCCACCGCCAAGAACGCGCAAGACGTGTCGTACGTGGTGCTGCGCGACGACATCGCGCGGTTCGAAGCGTGGGCGGTTCGTCTGTTCAGGCGCGTATTCCCCCTCGTGAAACTCGCGAACTCGATGGCGCGCCGCACGAGCTTCGACGACCGGTTCTTCTTCAAAGGCGCGCCTGCAGCCATCGTCGTGATCGCGCGCAGCGACATCGACGGCGCCCTGGCGGCATCCAACATGGAGCTTATGGCGCAGGCGTGCGGTCTGGGCGTGCTATACAGCGGCTACTTCGCAACGGCCGCGGCCATGTCGCGCACGCTGCGTCGCGAGCTGGGGCTGCTGCGCGGCGAGAAGGTGGTCACGGCCCTGGTCATCGGCCACCCTGCCGTGCGCTACCGCCGCACCGCTCCGAAGGAGGAAGCTGCGGTGCGCTGGAGGTAGAAAAGCGCCGCAGCTAGCCGACGGAGCCGTGCATTCGATGAAACGGTCTCAGCGCGTTGCGGAGAAAAGCACCCGAGCAGCTCGTTCGCAAAACGTATGCGACCGTTCCGCAAAATGTTATCTATTAAGTATCATATTGCGGTATCATGGGATCATCAACAACGAACGACTCCTCTTGAAAGAAGGACCCATGGCTTCCAGCATCTACGATTTCACCGTCAAGGACCAGCAGGGCGAGGACGTCTCGCTCGCCGACTACCGTGGCCGCGTGCTGCTCATGGTGAATACCGCCACCGAGTGCGGCTTCACGCCCACGTATGCTCAACTCGAGGAGCTGTACCGTGCGTTTCACGATCGCGGGTTCGACGTCCTCGATTTCCCGTGCGACCAGTTCGGCCACCAAGCGCCGGGCACGGACGAGGAGATCGCGGCGTTCTGCACGTCCCGCTTCGGCGTGACGTTTCCCCAGTTCGCGAAAATCGAGGTCAACGGCGAAGGCGCCGACCCGCTGTTCGCCTACCTGCAGCAGCAGAAGGGGTTCGAGGGCTTCGACGAGAGCCACGATCTGACGCAAGTGCTCGAGGATCTGCTAGCGGGGGCCGATCCCGATTATGCGAGTAAGCCCGACATCAAGTGGAACTTCACGAAGTTTCTCGTCGATCGCGACGGCAACGTCGTCCGCCGCTTCGAGCCCACGACCAGCATTCCCGACGCCGTCGCGTCGGCGGTGGAGGAGCTGCTGTAACGTTGCGCATGCAAACGGGAAGCCTCGTCCGCCGCATCGATTCCGATGCGGCGGCTTTTTTACATCCGGAAGCTTCGCATTGGGCGTTTGTCCGAATAAGCTCGCAGGTATCGGGGCGTCAAAGCCAAGACATTTCCGGTTTGTGGCCGTTTTTGGCGGAAATTCGCGCAAACGGGAGCCTTTGGATCGATCCCTGGCGATACCATCGGTTGAGGTTTCGGTGTTTCCCCAGATCGGCTCGCAGTACCGGATATTGTGTGCCGAAGAAACCCTGAAAGGCGGCGAATTTCCGTCAAAAACGGCCAAAAGTTGCAAGATCGGTGGCGCATAAAAACGGTACTGGGGGTTCATGTCCGCGACGCGCGGGGGAAGAATTGCTCGCAGACGTTGCGGGCGAACCCCTCGACCCCTCCCAAACCCTACGACAACCTCGACCGGCTTTGCATCGCCGGAGTCTAGCGCGACGGCGCGAGCGGCGAGTCTGCCCAAGACGACCGCAAGAGCGCGTTCGCGGCAAAGGAACGGTTGACGAGCGGCTACTGTTCCTCCACGGTGCCGCCCGGTTCGGGGAAAGGGCCCGAGGGACGGTCGTTCAGGGGGAGTGAAGGGGAGTTTTCTCCTTCGCGTGGATGCGGGATCGAGGAATCCGTGACCGAGATGAACCGCTCCAAGGCCAGCTGCGTCGTTTGCCTTCTCGGGCGTCATGGCCGACAATGGCAGGCAACGGAAAACGACGCAGCTAAACGGAAGAGGGAGCACATGGGATTCGGCAAGCTGGTCATATGCCCCACGCCGCTCGGCAATCTGGGCGACATGACCGAGCGCGCGCTCCAGGCGCTGCGTGCGGCCGATGCCGTGTGTGCCGAGGACACGCGGGTGACGGGTCGTTTATTGGCGGCTTTCGGTATCGAGAAGCGGCTCGAACGTTTGGACGAGGCGCTCATCGGCGACCGCGCGGCGTCGCTTGTAGAGCGCGTCGCCGCCGGGGAGACGATCGCGTACTGCTCGGACGCGGGCATGCCGGGCGTGTCGGACCCGGGGCTGCGCCTCGTGCGCGCGGCTCGCGAGGCGGGCGTGGCCGTGGAGGTGCTGCCGGGGCCCACGGCGGCGGCCACAGCCTATGTGGCAAGCGGTTGCGACAATCCCCGCTTCTACTTCGGCGGCTTCTTCCCGCGCAAGGATGCCGAACGCGTCTCTCTGCTGGATAGCCTGCGCGCGCTCGACGCGGCGCTCGTGTTCTACGAAAGTCCGAACCGCCTTGCCGCCGCACTCGGCGCGCTGGCTACTGCGCTGCCGCAACGCGAGGTGGCCGTATGCCGCGAGCTCACGAAGTTGCACGAGGAAGTGGTGCGCGGCCCGGTGGCCGCCGTCCGCGACGAGTTCGCCTCCCGGGCGGCCGAGGGCGGGCGTGGCGTGAAGGGCGAGATCGTCATTGTAGTGGACGGACCGAACGCCGCCGAGGACGCAACCGCCGCCGAGGACGCGCAACAAGCCGCCGCCGCGCGAGCTGCCGAGCTCAAGGCCTCCGGGCTGCGCAACAAAGAGATAGCCCGCGCGATCGCCGACGAGTTCGGCATCGCGCGCAACGCGGCGTACGACATCGCGCTCGAGGCGTGAGGTGGTCGGGCGTGATGCGGTCGGCAGCATCGCTGTTCATGACGGCGCTGTTCGTCGCACGGCTGGCACGAGGATGGAAGGCGTCGGCATGAGCGCGCGACGGGCGATGCAACCGGTCGAGTTTGAGGTGGACGGTCTGACCGTGCGCCTCTCGCGCAAGCGCGTCAAGAATCTCAACCTGCGCGTCCCTCGCGGCGGCGGCTTGGTGGAGGTGTCGGCACCGGCCTACATGCGCACAGCGGACGTGGAGCGGTTCGTGCGCGAGAAGCGCTCGTGGATCGACGCGAAGCTCGCGCAGGCGGCTACGTCGCCGGCTGCTCTGGCTGCTCAGGCGACGCCCGAGGAGGTGGCCTCATGGCGTGCGGTAGTCGAAGCACGCGTGCCCGTGCTCGTGGAGGCATGGGAGCCCATCATGGGCGTGAAGGCGGGCAAGCTTGCCTACCGCAATATGACGAGTCGCTGGGGGAGCTGCCAGCCGGCGACTGGGCGCATCTGCATCAATGTGCGCCTCGCACTCTACCCGCCCGAATGTCTCGAATACGTTGTGGTGCACGAGCTGTGCCACCTGCTGGAACGCGGTCACGGCCCGCGCTTCAAGGCGCTCATGGACGCGTTCATGCCCGATTGGCGCGGGCGCCGCGCGAAACTGCGGTAGTCCGCCTGCTTACGCGGCCGCAGAAGAAGCTTTTGCGTGCGACTCCCGGTCTTCGATGGAGGCTGCGAGTACGTCTGCGGTCTGTTTTTGCTGATCGTCGGGGGGAAGAGTCGCTTCCCCATCGCCCTTTTGCGGCCCGTAATCGCCGAACCCTGCGTGGTTCCCACCCTCGATGACGACTGTCTTGGCGCCTTCGGGCAGCTTCGTGGCGCCCTCCGCGAGCTTGTCGCGGTCGAGAATCAGATCGTTGGAGCCGTAGACGGTGACGGCGCCCAAATCTGCATCCGAGAGGTCGCTTGCCGTGTACGCGCCCAGCAGCACAAGGCCTTCGATGGCGACGTCGTCCGCATGGTCGGCCGCGTATTGTGCCGCCATCGATCCTCCGAGCGAATGGCCGCCTATCCACCATGTATCCACCTGGGGGTACGCCGCGCGTACGCGGTCGGCGGCGTCGATGTCGAAGAACGCGAAGTTGAACGGCATTTCCACCGCTACGGCCAGATAGCCATGCTCGGCCACAAACCGCATGAGCGGGGCGTACGCGCTGTACTCCACCTTTGCACCCGGATAAAGCACAATGCCCGTCGCGGCGTTTGGGTCGCCGAACGCGAGGTATCCGTCGCCTTGCGCGACGGGAAGCGCTGCGGAGGAGACCAGGTTTTTGTGCGTCGTGTCGGCGTCTCGGTAGTAGTCGCTTGCGTATATGGCGAACGCGGCTACGCCTGCGAACAGGATGACGGCGACAGTCACGAGGGCCCATGCGAGCCGTCGCGGCCACCGTCTGCGCGGTTGGAAGGTGTCGTTTCGAGAATGCATGGCGTCCATGATACCAGAGGCATGCGCGGCCTTTTGTTTCGTGGTCGCTTCGTCGCCTGGCAACCTGCACGTCCGCCAAACAACCTGAACGAAAACGGGCATGCCGTAGGTTGAGCTTGGTATCCTGAACTGCGGTATGCCGTTCAGGATGCCTGCGGAACTGCGTGCATGCGAGCGACGCGATCGCTGCATCGTCAAGCTCTGGCGCAGAACGGCCTTACGCAGCCGGCAGGTCGCTATCGAGTGCTTGCATCCAGGCGATATAGGTGTCGGGATAGTGCGCTCCGAGTGCGGAGGACAGGTCGAGGCCGACGAGCGACTGGGCGACGCCGAGCACACCGATCGGGCTCGTCAGGTCTTCGGCCCTGGGCACGTGGTCCGAGGCATTCGATCCGAACGAATGCAAAGCGGCGAGCGCGCCGGGATCGTTGCTCAACGCGAAGCCGGTGTTTTGCCGGTAGGCGACCTGCGCGGCGGCGTAAAAGCCGTCGAAGCCCGCGCTGGCGGTATGCGGCAGCTCGATAGTGGTGCCGTAGCGATCGTATCCCCAGGAAGCCAGCGGTAGCTGAGTGACGATATCCGCTTCGTTCGCCACGTTGAAGATGTTGCCGAAAGCCGCGTCGTGCCGGTTGTCGGCGCGCGTGACGCACGGCGCAGCGAACGTGTACGCGAAGATGCCCGTCGAGGGGGCTAGCGTCGGTTCGCCTTCGTCTGGATCGTCGAGGTCGGCGGCCAGCAGGTTCGCGATAGCGCCGCCGCGGCTATGCCCGGTGATGAGGATGCGCGTATGCGCCGGATCGAGGCCCGATTCCTGCACATAGGAGCGCACGGCTTGCGCAACTTCTTCCTCGGCTGCCTTGAACCCGCGATGGTCGGGACTTTGAGCGCTTTGGCCGAGAACGTTGAAGTTGCTGAGCCATTCGGCGCCATACGTGCCGCGGATGCCTACGAAGACGAGCGTGATGGGTTGCCCGTCGCCGTCCGAGGCAAGGTGCTTGCTGGCCAGCGCGTAGGCTGCGACGTCGCTCGATCCCAGCAGAAGCGAGCTCACTTCGTCGGGAATGCTGCTGCGCAGCGCATACGACTCGGTGCGCACGTTTTCGAATCCGAGCAGTCCGAGCGTCTGCTCTGCGTAGGGAACGGAGCGGGGGACGCCGCTGTAGTACTGGGATTCGGAATTGCATACCGCCGACAGCACAGCGCACGCGGTGGCAAGATCATGCTGGTATACGCGTGAATCGCGATAGAACCAAGCGTCGTCGAACGTCAGCTGCGTGGAGGTGCGGCCTGCGGGGTTGGTGGGATCGCTTGCCGAAACCACTTCGCTGCAGTATTCGGCGGTGATGGTGCTGCGCGAGGAGGCAGGGGCGGAGTTCATTCCGACAGCCTCGGCGCGCGGCATGCCGATAAGGCCCGATTCGTATCCAAGGTAGCGCACTTGCACCATGATCAGCGACATGATCAGAAAACATGCGAGCAAGGATCCGAGCACCGACAAACACCGCCGAACAGGATTCGTATGCATCGGGCCTCCTTCGGTGCTCGCAAGTTCGTTCCACCCAGTATACGGGGTGGAACTTCCACCGAAGCTCGCCATCTGCTCAATGCAAGTAAAACATAAGCCGTATGTAAGGTTGATATAAGGTTCGGTTCGATGCCTCCCATTCCTCCGTTTCGCCAAGTATGTGTGTTGTAACGTTTAGAAGACCAGGAAGAAGACAAGGCATTGCGAAGCAACACCTGTCACGCGAAATAGTTGCATTGTCGCGCTGTGCCTGGTCAAGGTGCGGTGGTTCGGAGGAGATGAGGTTCTTCGCACGGGCCCTCGTGCTAGAATAGGCAGGTTATTGCGCTGGTCCATGCGGCGGCTGGAGCACCATTCGCCCCGATCGCCCCGAGAACAAAGGAAAGCACCATGTCAAAGGGAACCTACTCGTTCACCACCCCCATCTACTACGTCAACGCGGCCCCGCACCTCGGCACGGCGTACACCACCATCGCCGCCGACACCGTGGCGCGCTACCAGCGCATGAACGGCTACGACGTCGCGTTCGTCACGGGCATGGACGAGCACGGCCAGAAGGTGGCCGACACGGCCGCCGCCAAGGGCATGACCCCGCAGGACTGGTGCGACTCCATGGAGCCCGCGTTCCGCGAGGCGTGGGACATGCTGGGCATCACCTATACTGACTTCGTGCGCACCACCGAGCCGCGCCACGCGAAAAGCGTGAAGAAGTTCTGGCAGGACCTCTACGACAAGGGCTGGTGCTACAAAGGCAGCTACGAGGGCTGGTACTGCGTGCACGAGGAGACGTACTACGCCGAGAGCGACTTGGAGAAGAACGAGGAGGGGCAGCTCGTGTGCCCCGACTGCAAGCGCCCCGTTCAGAAGGCGGGCGGCGAGGAGAACTGGTTCTTCAAGCTGTCCGAGTTCGGCGACAAGCTGCTGGCGTTCTACGAGGAGAACCCCGACTTCATCCGTCCCGAGACGCGCAAGAACGAGATCGTCTCGTTCGTGAAGAGCGGCCTGAAGGATCTCTCCATCAGCCGCTCCACGTTCGACTGGGGCGTGCCGCTGCCGTTCGACGAGGGGCATGTGGCCTACGTGTGGGCCGACGCGCTGCTGGCCTACCTCACCGGCATCGGCTACGGCGATGAAGGCGAGCGCGCCGGCGAGTTCGACGAGCGCTGGCCCATGCAGTACCACTTCGTGGGCAAGGACATCACGCGCTTCCACTGCGTCATCTGGCCGGCCATGCTCATGGCGGCCGGGCTACCCATCACCCACACGGTGTTCGGCCACGGCTTTCTGCTTACCAAGGGCGAGAAAATGTCGAAGTCAAAGGGTAACGCGCTCATGCCGGCCGATCTCTGCCGTGTGTTCGGCGTGGACGCGTACCGCTACTACTTCATGAGCGACGTGCAGTTCGGCGCCGACGGCTCTATCTCCCTGGAGCGCATGGTGCAGGTGTACAACGCCGATCTGGCGAACACCTGGGGCAACCTCTGCAGCCGCGTGTTCAACATGACGAAGAAGTACTTCGACGGGCAGGTGCCGGAGGTGCCGGCATCCGCCGCCGGGCTGGTGGAGGCCAACCCGCTGCGCGAGATATCGGACGACCTGTACGCCGAGTACGACCGCGCCCTCGGCGACGTCGACTTCACGGCCGCCGCCGTCGCGGTGCAGAAGCTTGCGGGCCGCGTGAACCTGTACGTGGAGGAGTCGGCGCCGTGGAACCTGGCGAAGAGCGAGGAGACTGCCGACCAGCTGGCGGCCGTCATCTACAACGCGCTGGAGGCCATCCGCATCATCGCGCTGTACCTGGCGCCGTTCATGCCGAACACGTCGGCCGAGGTCTTCCGCCGCCTGAGCCTGGGCGACGTCACCGCCGTGACCGACATCGAGGCGGCGACCGCCTGGGGCCAGCTGCCCGCTGGCAACGCGGTGGAGACGGGCGACCCGTTGTTCCCGCGTCTCGACGCAGATGCAATCGATTTGGATATGGAGTAGGTGCCTGTGGTCGACGAGCGACAAGAGCCCGTGTTCGACGACGCGCTCTTTCGACAGAAGCGCAAACACGGGAAGTACCGGGTGGTGGATGCGCCGAAGCTCGAGGGGCCGGTTGCCGATACGCATGCGCATTTGCAGCTGCTGCCCGATCCGGCTCTCGCGCTTGCGCGCTGCACGGTGCACGGCGTGGAATTCGTGTGCACTATCGTCGATGTATTAGAGGATGGATCGACGACGTTCGATCGTCTGAACTCGTGGAAGTTCGAATCGGCGGCCGCTGCGAAGCGCTTCGTCGGCTGGACTTGAGGCGATCCGTTCCCGCGCGTGCCGCGGGTCAGGATCGCCGTGGGGTGCCATCCGCACAATGCGCGCTATTATGATGACGGGCTTGAGGCTGAGCTGCGGCGCCTGTTGGCGGATCCGCGCGTGGCGGCGCTCGGTGAGATCGGTCTGGACTACCACTACGACTTCTCGCCGCGCGACGATCAACGTGCTGCGTTCCGACGGCAGCTGCGCCTTGCGAAGGAGTGCGGTCTGCCGGTTGCGCTGCATCTGCGCGAAGCGCACGACGAGGCCCTCGCCATCATGCGCGACGAGGGTTTTCCCGAAGCGGGCACGCTGCTGCATTGCTTCAATCTGGATTGGCCCGCGCTTGAGCCGTGGATAGCGGAGGGGTGCTACGTGGCGTTCGGCGGCGCACTTACGTTCAAGGCGAGCGAAGGTACGCGTGAGGCGGCTGCTCGGGTGCCGGCGAACCGTCTGCTCACCGAGACGGATGCGCCCTATATGGCGCCGGAGCCCATGCGTGGTACGTCGTGCGGCCCGGCGCACGTCGTCTTTACGGCCGAACGGCTGGCCGAGGTGCGTGGATGCGAGCCGGGCGAAGAGCGTGCGGCGTTCCTCGAGCAGCTCATGCAGAACGCACGCGGCTTGCTGGATCGTTCGGCTACCGACTGGCAGAAGGAGGCACGTTTATGAATCGTCTGATCATTGTCGGATCGCCGCGCCCGAACGGTCGCAGTGCCGCTTTAGCCGACCTCCTGTTCGAGGCATGCATCGCCGAGTGTCCCGACGACGAGGCGGCGCTCGCTCCCGTTTCGACGCTTTCCATTGCCCCGTGCGAAGGCTGCGACGCCTGTCGCGAACTGGAAGAGCGACGGGGTAGGACCATCGAGGGCGCGCCTGCGGGCGATGGTGCCGACGACTGCGACCCGATCCGCTGTATCATCGACGATGACATGGCCGAGATCTATCCGCTTATCGATGCCGCCGACGAGCTGATCGTCGTGTCACCTGTCTATTTCGCCGGTGCTCCGGCGCAGCTCAAGGCGTTGCTCGATCGCTTGCAGCCGTACTTTTGGACCGACGCGCGTCGGCTTTCCAAGCGTCCGGCCATCCTTCATGTGGTGGGCGAGGGGGGAGACCCGCACGGTTTCGACCCCCTTGTGGGCGTGGTGCGCTCAGCATTGTCGTGCGCAGGCTTCAGGTTGGAACGCGTGCTTGACTGGGTTGGCAGAATCAATGCGGACGGCGAGATCACGGCCGACGCCATCGAGCATCCGCTTCCCCCGCTGCCTGGGGATACTGCATCGTCGGCACCCGGACCTGCCAACGATGCTCCGCGCTCCGTGCCGCAGGCTGAATGCAAGGTGAAAAGCGAACGGCCTGTCCTGCACGTTGCTGAAACGGAACCGTTCACGCCGGACGGCGGCTCAAAGAAAGCCTCCGGCGGATCGGGCCATCCTCACGGATCAGGCCAGCCGGCAACCAAGAAGAACAGATCCGCGCAAGGCGGCGGTCGCAACCAAGCTCGATCTGCGCAAGGCGGCGGTTCCAAACAGACACGATCTGCGCAAGGCGGGGGCTCCAAGTCGAGCCGCCCGAAAAAGAACGGTTCGCGTCGTGGCTAGGCTTTCGCCGCTTGCAAGCGTCTCGCAGACACGCGCCGTTCTGGAAGCGCACGGCCTGTCGACCAAGTACTCGCTCGGCCAGAACTTCCTCATCAACGATGCCATCCTGCAGAAGATCGTCACATTGGCCGACCTCGCTCCCGACGATTTCGTGCTGGAAGTGGGCCCCGGCATTGGTACGTTGAGCATCGCGCTTCTCAAGCATGCGGGGCGCGTCGTGTCCGTAGAGCGCGACCCCGATCTTCCCGCTGTGCTCGAGGAGACGCTCGCTCCGTGGGCGGATCGGTTCGCTCTCGTGCAGAAAGACGCGCTCGATCTGAAAGCTGACGATATCCGCGGAGCATCCGCGCAGTTTGCGGGGCATCTGCCCGGCGACCAACCTCTGCCCACGAAGCTCGTGTCCAACCTGCCGTATGCCGTTGCGGCCACCGTCGTGCTCGACTATTTCGAGCGGTTCGCCTCTTTGGAAAGCGCTACCGTAATGGTGCAGAAGGAGGTTGCCGACCGCATGGCGGCATGCCCGGGCTCGAAGAACTACGGAGCCTATACCGTGAAGCTGCGTTTGTTCGCCGAGCCAGACGGACGCTTCGCTGTGGGGCCGGGCAACTTCTTTCCACCACCGCGCGTTGAGAGCGCCGTGCTGAGGCTGAACCGGCGACCCCTCGTCGACGACGCCGGCAATCCGGTGGACGGTTCGACGCTTGAGGCCACGTGCACCATGGCCGATGCCGCGTTCGCGAGTCGCCGCAAGACGTTGGCGAACTCGTGCAAGACGTATTTTGCCGGGCGCGGCGCCCAGGACGCCCCGGTAGCCGAGACGCTTCCGCGCCTGTTCGAGTTGGCCGAACTTGATCCAAGGCGACGAGGAGAAACGCTCGATGTGGCGGAGTTTATCCGGCTGGGGAAAGCTCTGATGAAGTGCAGGCAGGCTGTGCGCGGTGAGCGGAGCGCCTCCGCATAGGCATCTGACGGCGCTGGTTGGTCGCAGGTGCTGAGAGGCGTTGCCGATCCGATGCGGATCTTGCCTGCAGACTGACTAATGTTACCAAATGAAGAACAATCCGTGCAGATTCTGTAGAGCATTGACACAGGTGATAAAATGATACCTCGTTATTACTGTACCCGAGGACACACGCAAGGAAGAGAGAGCATGGATTTAGCGAAGCAGGCCAAAATCGTCGACTCCATTCATGATACGTTACATGATTTCGTCGGTCAACGCCTGAAAGTGCGCGCCAATATGGGACGGTCGAAGATCGTCGAGAGCGAAGGCGTGCTCATGCAGGTGCATCCGCAGTTGTTCATTATGGAGGTCGACCGCAAGCGCGGCCGTACGGCCCGTCAGTCCTATCAATACGTCGATGTGCTCACTGGTATGGTTGAGCTTTCTCAGAACGGCGAGCCGTTGTTCGAGCCGTTCATTCCCGATGGCTCTCAGGATGCCGAAACGCCTTTGACGGATCGTAGCTCCCTGATCGAGGAGTTCGAAGAGGAGAAGATGCTCTCCTAGCTCGACTAGGCTACTCGAACGAAGACGGGCGCCGCAATGAGCGGCGCCCGTCTTGTTGTTGGATATCGAAGAAGGTGTGGTTGGCCAGTCGCTCTCCCGAGTCAGGATGGATGCACGCTTCCCTGGTGATCGACGAAGTACGCGCGTTGGATGGCTGGATGGCTGCGCGCGAATGCCGAGCCGCGCTCGATGCCCAGCGCAAGCAGGGTCGTGGAATAACCTTCGGCATCGATGGATCGCTGTGCGATGACGGTAACGCCTGCAGCATCCGTTTCGGCCGGCCAACCGGTGTCTGGGTCGAGAATATGGTGATAGCGGATGCCGTCGCGCTCGAAGCACCGCTCGTATACGCCGCTCGTCACAGCCGATGCGTTGACTGCGTCTACAGCGCCGACAATGCGATGTTCTGAGCGCGGATCTTGGAGGCCGATGCGCCACGGGCTTCCGTCCGGTTTTCTCCCATGGGCGACGACGTTGCCGCCCAGGTTGACGATGAACGATTCGATGCCGTAGCCGCAGACGATTTCCGTCAATCGGTCTGCAATCCATCCTTTTGCGATGCCTCCCAGATCCACGGCGGCATCAGGGTCGTCCAGCTGCGCCCAGGTGCGTCTCGCGCGCACGCCCCTTGGTTCGTCGCTCGAGTCCTCCGGCTGCTCTTCCGACACGTGCACAGCCTTCCAATCGACGTGCGCGAGTGCTTTGTCGATACGGCTCTGCTCGGGGACTATCCTCCGATTGAAATCCCACAAGCGTACGACGGAGCCCATCGTCACATCGAACCGCCCCTGGCTGTCCTCGCAGTAGCACAAGGCCGCTCGAATGAGCTTCGCCGTATCAGAGGAGATGGGAACCGGCTTACCGCCTGCGCAGTTGAGCCGTGAGATGTCTGAATGGGGGAGCGTGCGCGAGAACAAGCGCTCGAAAGTTCTGCATGCCTTGCGCGCATCATCAAAGGCGGCTTCGAGCGCATCGGCATCTCCTGCGGCCTGCAGCGTAATCACGGTATTGAACGCATAGAATGTATGTGTCGTCATGCCGTTAGCATCGGGCCCGTGTGTTTCGTGCACGCCTTCCAACGGGACGGCATCGTATGCTTCAGTGGTTCTCATGGCGATAGTATAGGCCACGGAGCGGTGCAAAGGGCTGACGGACGTACCAAGCTTTTCAGGTGGGGCCGATGCGAGCTTTACCGCGGGCTAGTTCGAACTTGGTGATCGCATGATCCGCTGACGAGCAGCCTCGGCGCTTTCGGCCACCGTATGAAGCATTTCGTCGCGCAGGAAGGCGATATCGCTTGGCGTTTCGGCAGTTTCCAACATCGAACTGACGATGCGAGAAAGATCGATAAGGCGCACGTTGATTTCGCTGTCTGTGGATATGTTCATGTTCATGTCGTCCGTCCCTTCCATAGGGTGTCTCATTCGCAAGCCCCAAATCGTGCATGTATCGCGCGGCGCCTTCTCTGCGGCAGTCTCTTGAATCCTTTATCTCTTAATTTATCATATAACAATAAATTGGAAAATGAGACGACCCATTAAATTACGTGAAGAATTCCCAGGTGAGCAATTAAAACGTCAATTTGTAATCATATGATTACACCATGTGCGGTCTAGCACTGAGCGCAAGGCTCAAGTACAATTGGTTTTTGTGATTGGTAGCTCTTGTCCTGTCCCTCTAGATACGCTCGTCTTGCTTATGCGAAAAGAGCGTCGTCTGCACCGTGCAAGGAGCATCGATGCAATTTGTTGATGAAGTTGTTCTGTTCGACTTCGCCGACATACCCATGGTCGGTTCCCTCGACACTGGCTATGCGATTGGCCTCACGGGCGAGGGCGCAGCCGTCTGCGAGCGTCTCCAAAAGGAGGATGTGCCCGAGGAAGACATAGCCGCAGTTGATCCGGCTCTGCTTGAGCATCTGATCAAAGGCGGATTCTTTGAGACGGCGAAAAAGGATCGACGCGTGCTGTCGGCATATCTGCATGTGACGCAGCGCTGCAATCTTCATTGCGCCGGGTGCTACTCACTCGACGACCAGCGCAACACGCTTTCTGACGCGCCGCTCTCTTCCATCAAGCATGCCGTCGACGAACTGGCCTCTGCTGGTGTTATGCGGCTTGTCGTGTCTGGCGGAGAGCCGTTTTTGCGGGAGGATCTCCCCGAGATCGTCGAGCATGCGAAGCGAGTGCGCAGCATCGACTCGGTCACGGTGCTATCGAACGGCACCTGTATGTCCGAAGCGACGTTGCAGCGCCTCGCGCCGAACGTCGATTGCGTGTCGGTGTCGTTCGATGGATGCTCGGCCTCGGCGCCGGCCTATATTCGTGAAGAGCAACGCTTCGACGAGTTGGTGGCCTCCGTGCGAGCCGTGCAGGCTGCCGGCATACAAGCGCACATCATACCCACTGTGCATGCGAAGAACATTGACGAGCTTAAAGACTATGTGCGTCTGTCGAAGGACCTCGGGGTCACGCTCAACTTTAGCCTGTTGACGTGCGAGCCCAACGATGAAGTGCTCGGAGGTCTGTTGCCCGACGACGAAGCGCTGCGTCGGCTTGGAAGAAGCATGCTTACGTTAGACGACGGCAAGCCCATCCTGGCGATGGATGCCCCTGTCGGATTGAATTTGACGGTGAAACGACGCTGCGGCGCGGGATGCGAATCGCTCAGTATCGGCGCCGATGGCACCATCTATCCGTGTCATATGCTCCATCGTGGGGAATATGCGATGGGCAACGCGTTCTCGGATGCAATTGAGGAGGCGATGCAGGGAGACGTTGTGCGTCGTTTTCGGGAACTCGATGCGTCCTTGTTTGAGGATTGCTCCGATTGCAGGTATGTACGAATTTGCGGGGGAGGCTGTCGAGCTCGCTCGCTGTTCGCATCGGGCAACGTGGAGTCAAAAGACTCCTACTGCGCGATGATCCAGGAGTTTTACGACAACCTGGGGGAAGCAATGAAGGCCTCGTTGAATTCTCGAAGGAGGTGAAAGTATGCTGTTCTATAGCGACATCGAACCGCGCGGCGGGTGCATGGAAGTGGGCGCCCCGGGAGTTTTCTGCGTACGTTTCGGATACTAAATACTTGTCTTGCGGTTGAGACGGCTTGTGGATTAGATCGTTCGCAAGCCGTCTTATTTTTATGTGTGAAACATAATCAAAGCATAGGGTATCATTAGAAATACTTACTATTAGGAGAGATGCTCTATGCTTATTAAAGAATTGAGCGAAGTTGAAGCTTCTTTGATAAAGATGAAAAAGGTCAGCAGAGTGTTAAGTCATGTACTTAAAGTGGCCATTTTGCTATTCTCGATTTTATTTTTGTTCTCAATATTTGTCATCGTTGCAAATGAGCAAGTAGATCCTATTCGGGCAGTAATCTCGACAACGCCGCTCATTCTCTATGCATTGGCGACTATCATCCTTCTTGTAATCATGCATGGAGTTTTTGAAGACATTGCAAAGGATCGCACTCCGTTCACTAATACCCAAGTGCGCAGGTTCAAATGGGCTGCAATAATTCTCATCTTGGGAGCTGTTGTCGAAATGGTTTTTTCAATCGGCGTGCTTCCGGTTGCTCAGACGGAGAATGTGATCGTCAATTATTATGATTCGTCTGCTGGAAGTAATACTCCTTCGATAAACTTAGCCTCAGTGTTAGGTGCAGCTTTGTTATATGTTCTTTCATTTGTTTTCAGATACGGAGCTCTTCTGCAAGAATTCACAGACGACACGCTGTAGGTATTGGAAATGCCTATTGTTTTACGACTCGATCAGGTTATGGCCGATCGAAAAATGTCGCTCAACGAGCTTGCTGATAAAGTTGGCATCACGAATGTCAATCTGTCTCGTATCAAAACGGGCAAAATCAGGGCGATTCGTTTTTCAACGCTGTATATGATTTGCAAGGTTCTTGAGTGCCAGCCAGGCGATATTCTGGAATTCGTGCTTGATCCCGAAGAAGATGATGTTGTCATGGGGGATGATACGGAGTAAGGCGATTGCAAAGACGGCCGCGCGTCTTAGCTGATTCCGCTTAAAAGTCGAAGCGTGAAGCTATTGCTGGTTGATCGAGATTAGTCGCAACCATAGCTCGACGATCATTCTATGGACATTTTGAACCATCATTTGACAATCGGAACCAATACCGGCAAAATAAGTCCTCGCGCGAAGGCGCATATAACCCGTGGGGATGTAGCTCAGCTGGGAGAGCATCACGTTCGCAACGTGGGGGTCGTGGGTTCGAATCCCATCATCTCCACCACGGAAATTTATACGAGCCCTCATCATGAGATGAGGGCTCGTTTTCGTCTAATACTGGACTTTAGTTGGTTTTAACTAGGGCAGATAAGGGGCTAGAGCGAATCATGTTGACATAATCTATTGGAAGAACCCCTTCAGTAGTCATAGCTTGATGCAAGTTTTGCCTCCATATCGCATCACCCTTTTCGATGAAATTAGGATAAGCGTCGACGAGGCAATCGAGTGCCTTAATGGCCCATTTTTTAAAACTTTCTCTATTAAGGTAGAAAAGTCCACCTGTTGCATGGCTCGCACTTGCTTCTAGAAGCTTCGAGTTAGAAATAAAAACAGTTACTATTTCTGCCTCCGGAAGCAATTCATTTTCGTTTTTGCGAATCCAGTCGGCATGAGGAATGGCTTGTCGAACATCATCAAGAGGAATTGATTTTTCAACATTCCCACCGGTGTTCTCTGAGTAGATTTTATCTTCGGCAACAAGGCATAGCTTGGGATTGATGATCCAATACGGGTCTGGAGCGCCATTTTCGCTAGAGTTTTTTGATGTGAAGCCTAGAACAGTGCCAAGCTTCTCGTGCCCGGCTTCAAAATCTTTTCCATCAATAGAGGCTAGCTTCAGTTTTATTCCCTCTATTAGTTGAGCGTATTTAGTGATTGAAGAACAGCTTGTCATGATTTCTTCTATGGCTTCAATAGTGTCACAGAAAAAATCTTCCGATATATCAGCACTTTGATCGCCAAATACTCGATGTGGCAAAAGCGGAAGCCAACGGAGATTGCTATTGTTTTGAGCTGCCTTTTTGTATCGATCGATACCTGAACTTTGGTATCCGTCGACCCCTTGCTTCGCCAGTATGGAAGCCATGTTGCCCGCACAGACGTTCCAGTAGCATCGATATCCTGCAAGAGAAGGGGCGTTAAGTGCATCCGCAATCTTCGAGGCAATATTGAAAGCTGATTCAAAATCGCCTTTCCATAATGCGTATAAGTAATCCACTTCATTTGTCGCTGCGTGAAGCATAATATCTTTTATTTGGTTGGTGGCTGCATCTTCTTTTTCTTTGCAGGAGTCTCTTAAGGTCACAATTCCGTCTTCTGCTATTTCCCACGATTTGTCTCTATTGAGGAACGCAGCTAAGTCAGATGACATCTCGGCAATAGACGAATATTCTTTAGAATTCCTAACGCCGTATTCAAGTTCCGCACGAAGTTCTGGATTGAGTGACGCTCTTCGTGCCTCGCTTGTTAAGTCCTTAAGAATTGAAGTTCCCATGATACATACAGCTGAAAAATCGCTTCCATTTCTCGTACATCTTCCTAAAGCTTGGATAATGCGGGTGCGAATTCGTTCTTCGTAGAGAATTGAGGCATTCATGCATGAAACTAAGAAGTTTTCTTGCAAATTGACGACTTTTGGAAAATCGACGATAAACAGCATCCTGCATTCATCGTCAGGGAAGTCTATACCGTCGAAGCGATTAGCGAGAGTGATTACGGCATCGCTGTTTGAGGTAAAAGAGTTTTTTGAATCAACTATATCGCTTGCGGTAAAGATGGAAGTATTAGGCATATTCGAGCGGAAGAGATCAGCTACCCGTCCAGCCTCTTTGTCAGTTGGAGTTAATACGACGCTACGTTTTGATACGGAATGCAGGTCAAGCAGGATATTGTCGTGATCTTTGCTGCTAAGCGCGAGATCAGGGAGTAATACAAATCTTCTTCCCAATCCCTTTTTGTCCCAGTCGCCGACAACGGGAAGTCGTTTGATGTTCTTGATACCAGTAATTCTTTCAAGTTCTCCATTTGCGCCAAGGGTGGCCGACATCATGATACGCTGTTTGGTTTTTCTGAAAGGTTTGAATGTTTCGGTCGGCGCTATCCACGGCCTTATTTCAATCCTTCGATTACTCAGATATATATTGCAGGCGTGAAGATTTGCTTTAAGTCTTTGAAAAGAATAGTAATTACTAGAACTAGTGTCGTTTTTGCTCAAACACGTATCCAGTTCTTTTTGAATTATTGGCAAAATATCATATGCAAGTGCCACAGGAAGGAGATCGCACCATCTTATTTCAGCGTGCCCTCCAGAATTCGATGTTAAATAATGTAGGCTCGTTTCATCTAGGTATTCTTGCAAAATGCTTCGCATTACATCAAATGCGATTTCTCCTTCGCGGATATCTATCGACCAATTTGAAAGAATGGGCTCTTCGCTGGAATGAACGTCGTCCATTATCAAAATGTCTACATCATCGAAAAAGCTGTATGAAGCGAAAAAGGAGCTATATGTGGTAACACCCACTGATTCCGACGCAAGGAATTTGCTCTTATCTTGACTGCTGTAATTCCACTGAGGCCCGCAAAATGCAGTAGCGTTCAACCCATATTGATTATTTGCCTGATCGACTACTTGTTTTGCCAATTGATTTGTTGGAGTAAGATAAAGAACTCTCTCTTGGTTTTTTCTCCTGCGAAATTCTCCAATGAGCATACCGATTAGCGTTTTTCCGCTTCCGGTTGGCAATTCAAATGCAATTGAACGAGATGCTTCTGCGCCCATGTACTGTTCGATCATGCGCGATTGATAGTCGAGAAGGCCTTTTATCCTCTTCATTTTATTGTCTTGATACATCTCTTGCGGGGTTGTATATGCAAATGATTCTGACTGGATAGATATAAATGGCATGGAAGCCTCCTTGTAGACGGTCTTGCGCATCTTTTTGGAAACAATAGAACTGTGATTCGCAAGGATCATGTTGATCTGACTATTATGATTCATTCATGATTCATTCGCACTGTTTTTGAGTTCAAAGATGTTTGTTTGCAGGCGGCCGAAGAAAGTTTTGTCTCGCATAACAAGCGAAGGACACATCGGCACTTTAGTTACTAAAATAATTGTGATGGTGTACGTACCTTTGGGACAGCATCACGTCCGCAACGTGGGAGTCGAGGGCTTGAATCCCCTCATGTCCACCGAAAAGTGTGTCCAATTTCGATTATCATCACAGGTCATCGACCATTTTTTAATTGAATAATCAAATGAGTCGAATTTTAAGAATTCTATAAGTAAGATAATCGCTTGGGAAGTATAGGTAATTCTCGACCCGGTATAGGCCTATAATCATGCTGTGGCTGCTAGAATTAAGCTTCCTCTAATAGATAAAAAACTGGTGGCGTGACAATGATTGTACTGAATATACAAGGAGATATTTCTCCAGTCTGCATCTCGGAAAAACTAAAACTATATATTTCGAATCTTCCTAACGATGAACATAATAATTGGAATGAAGGTCTTTGTTCGGAATTGCAAGCAAGTCTGCGGCATTCAGAAATAGTCGCGCGAAAACTCGGCGTAGAGCAGCAAAACAGACTGCGCCGTATATATGAACAGTATTTTCCTCAACAAGACTTGGCAGGGGAAATTGACGAGAATACATGTATTCAAAGTATCGTAGATCGCATGATTTGCATATACTTCGATTATAGTGACACGGATATGCCGATGTTTGACTGGACAACGAACTGTTTTGATGGCAGGTTTTGCGAAGGGGATTATGCCGAGAAAGTTGTTGACTTTATCAACTTCGTGGCTAGAGAGAGAAACGAGTTTATTCCAGCGCCAACACCACAATGGATTTACTCATCAAACCATGATGAAGTGTACCCCCACCGCATGTTTTGGAGTAGCTACGAAACAACTCTGTGTATTGCAAGCTTAAAAAAATGGGGTGAGTTATTCGATGATTTCTTGCACAATACAAATGACTATCTATTGCTTGACTATCTTATGAAATCAATCCATCAAGATAATGAATACAATGAGTATCATTTACTGAAAGCATTTTCTCTATGCCAATTATTTCTAGAGAAAAATAAGGAAAGTGAACTTGACTCAAAGTTACCTAGATTTATTAGCGATAGCTATTCCAAAAAGGAAAGGGAAGAGTGCGCAATCCTGCTTCGCAAGATAAGAAACAAGATAGCTCATGGAGATTTTCTCGCTTTTGAAAAAATAATTGAAAAATTTGCTTCGACGCTTATGGATGGAAGATTTTGGTTTGACTATACGGAATATAGTCGAAAAAACTGGATCATCCAATTTGCTTGCTGTTTACTGGATGATGCTGTTAGGAGACTGATTCAGATGATGCTACTTGACAGAAAGCGACTGGATGCAATTAGAAATGGTTAGTCGGACAAAGAAAGCCATCGAACTCAAACGCTCGTGCTCTTCAGAGGAAAGCTAAAAACTGAACCTATCGGGGAAACAGCTTTCATTGCGCTTTACCGTCTGGTTGAAAACTTGGTTTCTACGTCGTAGAGAAAAGTCAGCCATCGAGCATGACCTGCTGGTTTCTCGCGACGTGGATAAGGCTCTAACATCAATAGAACCAGAAGAAGCAAAAACAGTGCCGCTCGCCATCTTCGCTCCACCGCTGATTTCGGCGCTATCGCTTTCCAAGATCGCCTCATTCGAATGCCGATAAAAGAAGTATGCCCAATAGTCATGCCACTATCAAGTGCGGCGGAGTTTCTTCTTGTCCGCGAAAGCGCGCGGATTCGAAAGCAAAGGACACACCACCATTTAGTTACTAAAGTAATTGTGATGGTATACGAACCTTTTGGGAGAGCATCACGTTCGCAACGTGGGGGTCGTGGGTTCGAATCCCATCATCTCCACCACGGAAACTAAATCGGACCGAAAGCTATCGCTTTCGGTCCGATTTGCATATGAAGGGCCTGCTAGTGCAAGCTGTTTTACATACTGGTGCAAACGAGTTGATGAACCTAGGGTCATCCTGCAGCGGGTGAAGCCCGCCGCCTTTTCTAGAGCCTCTCTGTGTTTCTACACGGGGTATCCTTTGGGCTAGCCTCACCAATCTCCTGCTCGATATTTCATATCCGACAGAATGACAACTTCCTGATCGCCTGAGAGGTTGGCTTTATAGAACTTTATGCATGCTGCCTTGCTTCCCAGGAATAGCAGTACAGGCCAGTCCTTAAGAGATCGTTTATGTCTCCATATGGGAAGAAGAGGAGCGAATGCTGCGATCTTTGAAATATACTAAGTCGCAAGGTAATGTAATTTTTAATTCCTACAGTGAAGAGGCTGAGTATGATGGAAAAATTCTGTTCCTCTTGGTGGCATATTCTGCCAATAAGAGCAATGCCCGAACCGAACGGAGAAGAGAATAAGCAGCTTGTTCCAGAGGCCTACGAATCATCAAATAAGACTGGGAACGGATCACTTGAAGACTACAGACGCGTCGTATCAAGCATTGAAGCCTGAAGGACAAAACCCAAGTTTTCCCTCTTGACCAAGAGCACCACGTTTGCACCCGATTATCTCATTCATTCGAGGTTGCAACGACTGCAAGCAGCATTCTTAAAGAAATCCTGTCTCGCAATGTCTCGAACCCAAATAACGCAGGAAAAGCTCGTCGTGACCGCGAAGCGGGTGTTGGAAAGAGCATTGGTTCCTGCATTTATGCCGAGCAGGCCGTCACCTCGTTACGCTACTCGTTGATGGCCGCTTGTTTACTGCACGATGTGGGAAATCCCCCGTTTGGACACTTTGGAGAGAAGGTAATCGGGTCTTGGTTTAGCGAAAATGAAGCAAAATATCGCCCGAAGATTCCAATGCCCCATAATCCTAAGAAGAAACCGAGGCCAACCTTCGGGATGTAATCTGGAAAGATAGCTACGAGGGTATGACTCTAATTATTGTGTCGAGGGACTTTGTTGGAGCGGAAAAGCGTCTGTCACGTTTTCGGTAATCAAAACGAAGGACATACTATCTTTTTGTTGTTGAATCAATTGTGATCGTTTGCAGATGAGCCGGGAGGGCATCGCGTTCGCAACATAGGAGATTCTGGAGCGTTTGCGGCGAATGCAGTTGCGTATCCTGCGAGCAGAAGGACAAGCGCTCCCGAACACTGAGCGGTTACGGCGAACGTGTAAACGACGTGCTTGACGGTGCTCAGGTTCGTGCACGAATGCCAAAAACTGAGCAGCGCAACGGCCGCACGCCTCCTGCGAGCCGTTTTGGGCTCTGTTCACACGAAAAAGGGGGCGAAACCGGGCTAATTCCCCCCAAATGGGTGATAGGTTTTTTGTTCCCCCAGCGCTAGTATGCATGTGGTACAGTGCTTGTGTTTCCGCATGGGGCCGAATTCGGTACCGGCGCGAAATAAAAGCCGAAGATTTTCAAGACGAGATGTTTGAAAGGAGGTTAGAGAGCATGAGCGAAGAGGAAACCAAAGTGGAAGCCGACGCCGAGGCAACTGCTTCCGATGAACCTACGACCAGTGAGGCTGCTCCCAAAAAGAAGGGGAAGAAAAAGTGGCCGATCGTCGTGGGCGTCGTTGTGGTTGTTTTGATTGCAGCCGGTGCCGGCTTCTATGTTTGGCATGAGCAGCCGAGTTTCTGCAACGCCATTTGCCACACGCCGATGGATCCGTATCTGCCCACCTACGAGGCGGAGCCGGGTCAGCCGGCCACGGACAAGTGGGGCAACGAGGTTGAGAACGCCAGCGGCATGATGGCCGCCGTGCACCGCGTTTCCAAGGAAGAGGGCGGCGCCGGCACCACGTGCATGGGCTGTCACGTTCCCACGATCGGCGAGCAGTTGACCGAAGGCATGAACTGGGTCACCGGCAACTACATCAACCCGCTTGAGGAGCGCGATCTCGACGAGCTCGTCGAGGCGCGTGGGCTGGAAGACTCGGACGAATTCTGTTTGAACGAGGCCTGCCACAACCTGACGCGCGACGACCTGATCGAAGCCACGAGCGACATGGGTGAGTACAACCCGCACGTCGCCCAGCACGGCGAGATCACGTGCAGCAACTGCCACAAGGCGCACCGCGCTTCCGTGATGTACTGCACGCAGTGCCACAGCGAATCCGAAGTGCCCGAAGGCTGGCTGACGGTTCAGGAAGCCAACAAACTGGCAGCGTAGCAGCCTAGCCAGTGTGCTTGCTTGCAAGCGCGGAACTGAATAGCACGAGGGAGCCCGCCTCAAGCGTAGAGCGCTTGGACGGGCTCCTTTATCAAAGGTCCGAAGAGCGGAATGGATGATTCGCTTGGACAAGATGGCACCGAGACGAATATGCGTGGTGAATATCTGATTTTGAGGCCATTGCGCTCTTCGGAACTTTGAGGTACGTGAGAATGATCGCGAGAGAGAAACAATTGAGGAGGCGAACGTGAACACGAAGACGAAGCGTCGCATGGTCGTGGTGACGGGCGTCATCATCATGGTGCTCGTCGTTGTCTTGGCCGTTGTTGGCGGTTCCGGTTCGGCAAAGCCGGTGGCCATCTCCGACCTGACGACCGGAAACTACGCCGACCAGAAGATCCAGGTATCCGGCAACGTGGTTGAGAACTCGTACAAGACCGAGGACAACACGCTAACCTTCGATATCTACGACGCGAACGGCGATGCCGCCCAGCACCTTCAGGTTCGTTACGAAGGCGGGGTCTCGGCGACGTTCGGCAACGATGTGACCGCCATCTGCACGGGCAAACTGGGTCAAGACGGCGTGCTCAACTGCACCGAGCTCGTCACGAAGTGCCCGTCCAAATACGAGAACGCGACGAGCGCACTCACGATCGATCAGCTGCTGGGGTACGGCGGCGACATCGTCGGTACAACCGTGAAGGTGGCGGGCGTCGTGAAGGACGGCACGCTGACGGCGGCCGGCGGAGGAGACCGGTTCGCGCTTGTCGATGCCGAGAATCCCGGTAGCGAGTTGGCCGTGCTGTTCGACGGCGCACTCTCCGAGGAGATAGCCGACGGCTCTGCGCTCGTCCTGACCGGCTCGCTGGACGAACAGGGAAGGTTCTCTGCGACGGACGTGGCGCTGGAGGGGTAGGGCCGCTTGGGGCTCGATAGATATGTCGATGGGCGGCGCGCCGCCTCGGAAGGATAGCGCATGTCAACATTCGGTTTGATCGGACTGCTCGTCGCGTTTGCGGGCGTGGTCGTGTCCGTGGTGTGCCTCGTGGCCGGCGCGCTCGTGTCACGTGCGGGGCGCAGCGACACCGGGGACACGCTCACCTGGGGTGGACACGTGGCGTCGTTGCTGTCGTTCGCGGGTCTCACGGTATGCTGCGGCGTCTTGGTGTACTGCTTCATGACGGGCGATATGACCATCGAGTACGTGCTCAACCAGCATAGCGATGCTTCAGGCGATATGGCTTGGCTGTACAAGCTGTCGGGATTGTGGGCTGGGCGCCAAGGGTCACTCCTGTTCTGGGCGTGGCTCATTGCCGCGTTCAACTCGCTGGTTGCGGTGCGCAACCTCAAGCGCACGGCCAAGCTGGACTCCATGGCGCTGCTTGTCGCTCAGCTTGTTCTGGCCGCCTTCGTGGGAGTCATGTTGTTCTCGGAGAACAACATGCCGTTCACGGTGACGCCTGCCAGCTACTTCACCTCAGACGGAACGCTGACGGCCGCGGCGTCGATGTACGGCATGAACACGCTGTTGGAACACTGGGCCATGGCCATCCATCCCCCTACGCTGTTCGTGGGCTATGCCGGCCTCACCATCCCGTTCGCCTATGCCATCGCGGCGCTTATCGTGAACGATCCGTCGAAGGAATGGGTCGTGCGCTCGCAGCGCTACGCACTGTTCGCATGGTTCTTCTTGGGCGTCGGCATCGGTCTGGGCGCGGTCTGGGCCTATGTTGTGCTCGGCTGGGGGGGGTACTGGGGCTGGGATCCCGTCGAGAACGCGAGTTTGCTCTCATGGCTCGTGGGCGTGGCGCTCATTCATAGCTTCACCGTGTACCGCCAGCGCGGCGCATTCAAGCGTTGGAGCGTGATGTGCGCGTGCCTGACCTTCGCGTTCGTCATCGTGGGCACGTTCATCTCGCGTTCGGGGCTTGTGCAGTCGGTGCATGCGTTCGAGGGCGATCCGGTGTCGGTGGCGCTGTTCGGGGTTCTCATCGTCGTGCCGATCGCGGCGGGCATCGTCGGTTTGATCGCGCGCTGGAAGAGCTTCGGTCCGGGAACCGCCGGGGGCGACGACGTCGACAGCATGGCGTCGAAGGACGCTGCGTACTACTTCAACAACGTCATCATGGTGGTGTTCGCCTTCTTGTTGGCGTACCTCACCATCTCGTCGGCGCTGCCCGAGATTCCTTTCGTGCTGTTCAGCGGCCAGACCGTGTCGGCCGGTACGTACAACGCCATCGCGCGGCCCCTCGGTGTGCTCTACCTTGCCATCTTGGCGGTTTGCCCGCTGCTTTCATGGGGCAAGACCGATGGCGCACAGTTCTGGAAGCGCGCTCGCGTTCCGGGCGCCTGCGCCCTCGTGCTGTTTGTCGTGCTCATGGTATATTTCTTCACGTATCTGCTGCCCGGCTACGAGGCCATCGTGGCTGCCGGTGGAACGGAGGCCGAGGGCCTCTTGGAACAGGGTCCGGCATGGTATTACAACGGCTTGGCAGTCGTGGGCTTTCTCGTGGCCAGCGCGCTGTTCTTCAATTCGCTGTTCATGCTGGGCCGGGGCATCCGCGCGTACCGTGCGAGCAAGGGGGGCGGCATCGTGTCCGCCGCCTTCGGCATGCTGATAAATCGCGCGTCGACGTTCGGGGGTTTTCTGGCGCACTTCAGCATGGCCATCATCCTTGTCGGCCTTATCGGTTCGTCGATGTACGTGACCGAGGTCACGGGGTACGTGGGCTACGATAGCGAGACGGACACCGCGTCCGAGGACTTTGTCATCAAGGATTACACGCTCTCCTATACCGGCAACTCGATCGAGCAGCAGGATAATGGCGACGACATCGACTACACCGTGTTCTTCGACGTCTACAAAGACGGCGAATACGTGGGTTCGGTGAATCCCACCGTCCAGCTGGTGCAGTCGACGCAGCAGCAGAAGCTCGTGGCGAGCGTGATCTCGTTCCCCTTGGAAGACCTGTTCGTGGTGTATCGGGGTGTCAACGACGCGGGTGACTTCTCGATGGACGTGCGGGTGAATCCGCTCATCTCGCTCGTATGGATCGGCTTTGCTCTGCTCATGGCGGGCATCGTGGTGGCCACGTTCGGCCGTCGCGGCGCTCGTCGTAAGCGTGTAGGCGACGAGAGCCAGGACGGCGGCAAGAACGTCGCCGGGCATGGGGATGCGCCTGCGCCGAACGCGGGCCGGCAGGATGGCGTCGTGGTGGCCGCCGCCTACGAGGCTGTTGCGGTGAGCGACGGCGAGAAGGTTATGGTGGAGGAGAAGGTCGTGGTCGCGGAGGCTGCGCGCATCGTCGATGCCCCGGCCGACGAGGAGAAGAAGGGCTAACGTGGGCAGCGTGGAGGCCGCGATCAGGACGAAGAACCTTTCGAAGGTGTTCGGGAACCGCAAGGCGGTGGACAAGGTGTCCATCGAGGTTCCGCAGGGCGCATTCTTGTCTATCTTTGGGCCAAACGGCGCAGGAAAGACAACCCTGCTGCGCGTGCTATCCACGCTGTCGCGCGCCACGTCGGGCGAGGCCGCGCTCATGGGCGTCGACCTGAAGGAGGAGCCTGACAGGGCGCGCGAACACATCGGGCTCATTTCGCACAATTCGATGCTCTACCCGGACCTCACGGCGGAGCAGAACCTCATGATCTACGCGCGCCTGTACGGGGTGGTCGATCCAGAGGAGCGCGTCATGGAGCTCTTGGAGGCGGTGGAGCTCAAGCACCGCCGCCTCGACGCGGTTCGCACGTTCTCGCGCGGCATGACGCAGCGTCTCTCCATCGCCCGCGCGCTCATCCACGACCCGGACGTGGTGTTCCTGGACGAGCCGTATTCGGGGCTCGACCCGCATGCGGTCGAGATCTTCGACGAGCTCATCGAGCAGCAGCGCGATGGCCGCACGTTCGTCATGGTGAGCCACGACCTGCAGAAGGGCTTTGCCATGTGCACGCACGCGCTCGTGCTGGCGAAGGGCAAGGTGGTCGCGTTCGACAAGAAGGAAGCATTCGACTTCGATGATTTCGCGGGGCTCTACCGCGCGACAGTCGGTATGGGGGTGGCCTAGTATGGCGGCGCGGAAGGAGGCTGCCATCCGAACGGCAGGAGGGGTGGCCATCAAGAGGCCCTCAACGTTTCAGCAGTACAAGACGCTGTTGCGCAAGGACCTGGAGCAGGAGTTCCGCACGAAAGAGATGCTTACCTCCATGGGTATCTATGCGCTGCTCGTGCTCGTCGTGTACGGGGCTGCACTCGCGCAGACCTCGAGCACGCTCGATATCCTGCAGATGAGCGGCGGCCTTTTGTGGGCGCTTATCGTGTTCACATCGCTTCTAGGCCTCAATCGCTCGTTCGCTCACGAGAAGGAGCAGGGATGCCTCGAGGGCATTCTGCTCGTGCCGATGGATCGCTCGGTGGTGTTCCTGGCAAAATCGACGTCGAACCTCCTGTTTTTGCTGGCGGTGGAAGTGATCGCCGTGCCGCTGTTCTACTTCTTCTTTTTAACCACGACCACGCCCTCGGAAAGTTTCTGGCTGCTCGCAGTGCCGCTTGTCGTGGGCACCGTCGGGGTGGCAGGAATCGGCACGCTTTTATCCACCATCACCGTGAACACGCGTGGCAAGGACGTGATGCTGGCGGTGCTGTTCATCCCTCTCGTGTTCCCGCTACTGTACGCGTGCGTGTCGGCCACCAGCGCGGCAATCGTCGGAGCGGAGGGATACGCGGACGTGCTGTTGACGTCGCTGGCGCTCGCGGGAGGCTACGATGTGATCATGATCCTCGCCTCGTGGGTACTGTACGATTTTGTGATAAGCGCTTAGGAGAGGAGCCGTATGACCGAGGTAACGAAAAAGACGCCCAAGCTGCCGGAGGCGGGCCAGTGGCCCGACCGGATCGCGCCGGCGGTGCTCGTCGTGGGTATCGTGCTGTCGACGATCGGCTTTCTGCTGGCGTTCTTGTGGGCCTCGCCCGTCAATGGCGCTGGGGTGAACGGCGCCGAGATGATCGGGGGCCAGATGGTCACCAACGTGGTGCTACTGTCGCAGAAGATATTCTACTTCCATATGCCGGTGGCCATCACGTCGTTCGTGGCGCTCGGATTCGCAGGTTATTACGCGGTGCGGTTCCTTATGACTCGGAACCGCCGTTTCGACACGTGCTCGAAGATCGCGATGGAGATCGCACTTCTTTTCGTGGCATGCACGATGATCACGGGCGATCTGTGGACGCGTTTCGAGTGGGGCGTGTGGTGGACGTGGGATCCGCGTTTGACCACGTACCTCATCCTCATGCTCATCATCATCGCGTACTTCATTCTGCGCAACGCCATCGACGAGCCGGAGCGTCGTGCGACATTCGGCGCGGTGCTCAGCATCATCGCACTCATCGACGTGCCGATCTGCTTCATGGTGACGCGCCTCATCCCGTCGAGTATCCACCCGGTGGTCGTGCGCGAGGGCGGCATGTCGGGAGATATGGGCATCACGCTCATGTTCTGCCTTGCGGGCATCGCGATGATTGGGTTTGCGCTGTACCGCCTGCGTTTCCGGCAGGTCCGGCTGACCGAGCGCGTTGAGGTGCTGAAGGAGCAGCTGGAAGACTGAGCGTCCCGCCGCTCTCTGCAGTACGGCGTTTCGTGTGCTGAACGGAGGGGCGGTTCGACGCTGCGGTTTCCCACAGCGCGTCGCCTTGCCGCCTGTGCGCTTGGCATCGCCTACAAAGCATGCTCGGCCGCACATCATGGCATCTCGGAGCGCTGCGGGAAACCTGCTGACGCATACGTTCGACCTACGAGATAGAAGGAGATCAAACCATGAATCCGATTCTCACCGAGATATACAGCACCATCGTCCCGTCAATGCCCTTCATCATCGGAGCATACGTGCTCATGTGGGTTGCTTTGCTCGTGTACGTGCTCATCATCATGGTGGGGTACAAAAAAGCCGAGGCGCAGATGGCGGTATTGGAAGAGGCTGTTGCTGAGAGGCGTGCGGATTAGCGGGACGGCGACCGTCAGTCTGCGCGTGCTACAATAGCGCATCGAACGAAGTCGGAGCACTGTTTGCGCGGTGTTTCGCGTGTATTGACTGCGAGCACGAGCGCTTGGTTCGTGTGGAACAATGTGCTGCGACGACTCAGATGTCGTCTGTCCGCTCAGCTTAGAGAAAGGTTATCGCCCATGAAGGCTCTCATTCCCGCTGCCGGTCTCGGCACGCGCTTCCTGCCCGCCACGAAAGCGCAGCCCAAAGAGATGCTGCTCGTCGTCGACCGCCCGGCCATCCAGTACGTGGTGGAGGAGGGCCTCGCGTCGGCTGCCGACGAGGTGGTCATTATCAACAGCCGCGAGAAGAAGGCCATCGAGGAGCACTTCTCGCCGAATTCGGAGCTGGTGGAGCTGCTGCGCGCCCGCGGCAAGGACGCGTACGCCGACCTCGTGGAGCGGGTGGGCAACTACAACGTGAGCTACGTGTACCAGGACGAGGCGCTGGGGTTGGGCCACGCCGTGCGCTGCGCGGCCGAGAAGACGGGCGACGAGCCGTTCTACGTGCTGTTGGGCGACGTGCTGGTGCCCGACAACAAGATGCTGCCGCGCATGCAGGAGGTGTCCGACGCGCACGGCGGCGCCAGCGTGATTGCGGTCATGCCGGTGCCCGACGACCAGGTGAGCCGCTTCGGCGTCATCGCGGGCGCAGCTGTGGAGGGCGAGCCGGACGTATGGAAAGTCGACGCGCTCGTGGAGAAGCCGGCGCTCGAGGACGCGCCGTCGAACTTGGCCGTGTTCGGCCGCTACCTGCTCTCGCCGCGCGTGATGGAGCTCCTGGCCGACGTGGAGCCCGGCGTGGGCGGCGAGATCCAGCTGACCGACGCGCTTGACGCCGTACTGCGCGAGGAGGAGATGTACGCGCTGGTCATCGACCCGTCCGACGGCTTCGACACGGGCACGGTGGAAAGCTGGCTCGAAACGAACAACGTTCTGTTCCGTCGCGCTGCCGAGCGGCGATAAGCCCGATGCCGCGGGACGCCCTCGTACCGAATTTAGAGGGCGTCCCGTTCTGATCCCAGGCCGTCGATCGTGTGCTTGATGCAGGTGTGCGCGTAATTCCAGTATGGATTGAGCGCCTCTTGCATGATGTCCTTTCGCGTGTGGCCGAAGTGCCACTGAAGCCTTCCGAAAATACCCATCACATGGTACTCCGCAAGGAAATTGAGGACGTCCGGGGGGGGGTGGGCCTGTTCCCCAGCATAAAAAGAATGTCGTCCTTTATGGTGGGAACATATAGGTTCACCAGGTACTCGAACAGATTGTTATACGAATTCGCGTCGGTTCGGAACATGTTCGCGTAGTACACCCGATTGTCCACCCAGTGATACGTGATCGCCTTGAAGTACGGGCCCTGCGCAAGAAACCGGTCCTCCGTTTCTATCCGCACGTAAAACGGCCAGTCATCGTAGGGATCTTGCAGTTCAGGATGAGGTTTCACCTGCGGATATTCGGCGAATTGCGTTTCGATTATCTTCTTGAACGCAGAACGGAATATCCAGATGACAAGGTTGTCGACGTTCTCGAAATAATAGTAGAACGTCTTACGCTCGCATCCGATGGCGTTCGTGATGTCGACGACGCTCACACGATGATTGCACGGCGTTTCCGTGACCAGGTGCATGAACGTGTCGGCGAATTCCTGCCTTCGGGTACCTTTGACACTCATGCTATCACTCCTTGCGAAGGGCATCGAGTTCAGTTCGGATTTCGGGATTGGTTAGTACGCCCATTATAAAATGGTGCACAAAAAACAATTCGTTTTTTATCAACCCAGTTTCCTGATTGTGGGTCTTGATACCTGCGGTACCACCCATAATCTCGGTTCTGGTCATGGATTTCTTCAGCTTGAACCCAGTTCCCGCGATGTGGTTATTCTTATGCATCCGCACAAATTCATACACTTCAGCTACCTCGAGGAACAAGGTCCAATCTAGATCAGAGGAGGAGACATGGCTGGAGGAACGTACGATTTCGTCGTGCTCGGAGGCGGTCATAACGGCCTGCTGACCACTGCGTATCTGGCGAAGGCGGGTTTCAAAGTGTGCTGCTTGGAGGCGAACGCCGAGTTTGGCGGCGGCACGCGCTCTGAAGAAATCGCGCCGGGTTACATCGCCGATACGGGCGGCATGGTGCACAATATGATCTCGAAGACTCCCATCGTCCGCGGTGACGAGCTGGGGCTGTTCTCCAAATACGGTTTGGAATACTGTTATCTCGATTCGCTGTTCTGCTCCATCTTCCCCGATGACACGAACCTGATCATGACGAAGGATCTCGATCAATCGTGCCAGAACATTGCGAAGTTCTCGGAAAAGGACGCCGAGACGTATCGCAAGTTCAGCCAGTACATGGGCAACATGCTCGCCGTCGCAGGCGTCGGATCTCAAGCGCCGCCGCCGAAGTACGGCGCCATGATGAATGTTATGAGCATGAGCCCCGAAGGGCGGGAGTTCCAGCGTGTGCTCAATTCTTCCGCGCAGCAGATCGTGGAGGAATGGTTTGAAAGCGAGCAGGCGCGCGTCACGTTCACCCGGTGGTGCACCGAGATGATGATCGATCCTCGCGCCATCGGCACGGCTACGCTGCTGTACTTCACGTCCGCTCTGCACGATCCCTCAAACCCCGGAGCACCGTTCCCCAAGGGAGGATGCATCAACTTCGTGAACGCGCTCAAGGCCTGCTGCGAAGACAACGGGGCCGACTTGTTCGAGAATGCGTGGGTCGACGAGATCAAAGTGGCGGGCGGCGAAGTCAAGAGCGTTCGCACCAAGAACGGCGACGAGTACATTGCCGAGAACGCAATCGTCAGCACAATCAATATCAAGTCCGTCTTCGACATGCTGGGCGACGATGCCCCGGCCGAGGACGCCCACTACGTGAAGATCCTCAAGCACAACGACTTCATGGCCCTCAACCAGGCCTTCGCGCTGAGTAAGGTGCCGGAGTTCAAGACGGGCCCCGAGGTGTACGGGACGTTCTGCATCGAAGCCGCCCCCTGGGAGGCCGAGTACCTCGAGACGTTCAGCAAGTACACGCTCGGCTGCTTCAGCCCGAGGCTGCCCCTCATCACTATCCCGTCGCTCACCGATCCGACGCGTTGCCCCGAAGGCCACAGTGTGGTGAACGTGTACAGCTATGCGCCGTGGAACCTCGACGGCGATTGGCGCAACTGGGAGACGAAGGGCGACGAGCTGAAGAAGCAGGTGTGGGATTTCTTCAAGAGCATGACCACCAACATTACCGACGACGACATCATCGCAAAGTGGGGCAAGACGCCGCTTGAGTACACGGAATGGAACCCCGCGTTCCTCCATGGCGACATCGGCCAGATCGGCATGCAGCCCAGCCAGATGTACGATATGCGTCCCATCGTGGGCAAGGGACACCAGTACCATGGCGATATCGAGAACCTGTACTTCCTGGGCAGCTCGAGCCATCCCGGCGGCGGCATCGCGGCCGGTGCGCGCGCGGGCGTTCAGAAGGTGCTCGAAGATTACGGCATCGATTTCCGCGACATTGTGAAATAGGCTCGCACCGCCGGGGGCGCCTCTGTGGCGCCCCCGGCGCGAGCCTCGCCTGAGGAGGATCTGGATCATGGCTGGAAAACCGAAGAAGAAGCCTTCGATCACGGCACGTACAGAGGATGGAAGCCCGGTCGTCGAAGTGTACAGCATGAGGTTCGAGGACGGAAAGCTGATTATGGATTGCAAGGCTTTGGGCAGTATGCGTATGGACGTGGTGGTGGCTCCTGAGGATGTGGCGGAGGGTTGGCCGGTCATCAAGGAGAGCAGATCGGCGATCATGGCCTTCGGCAAGCGCGTTCCGAAAGCACTCAGGATCTGGAAGAAAGCGCAGAAGGAAACGCCATCGGAGCAGTCATGATGCCTGCGAGGCTTCTGCGCCTTCGTCCAAGCGCGCCGAGGGGATCGCATCAATCGTATAGAGGAGGTTGGAATGGGTACTCAGGGGAAGAAGAGCTTTTTTCCTTACCTGGTCGTGGCGACCGGCATCGTCGGCTGTTTCGCGCCGTGCGCTCTGGCGCTCAGCTGCGCGGGCATATACTTCACGCCGGTTAGCGAGGCGCTGGGTGTGGGGAGGGGCGTGTTCGCGCTGTACCTCACCATCATGCTGCTTTCGACGACGTTCTCTCTGCCGTTTTTAGGAAAGCTCATGGAAAGCAAGGATTTGCGCGTGGTGCTTTCGGCCGCGGTAATCCTTATCGGCGTGCCGCTTATCTGCATGTCGTTCTTCAACCAGGTGTGGCAGTTCTACATTGCCGGGGCGTTCATGGGAGTCGGGCTTGCCGTGCTGCTTATTCTCGCCGTGCCGACGCTCGTCAATCGATGGTTCAGGAAGAATGTGGGCTTTTTTATCGGGCTGTGCATGGCGTTCACCGGCATCGGCGGCGTGGTGTTCAACTTGGTGGGAGGCGCCCTCATAGCGAGCGGTCCCGATGGCTGGCGCATGGGCTACTTGGTATTCGGCGTCATCGCCCTGGTTCTGGCATTGCCGTTCACGTTGTTTTGCGTGCGCAGCTATCCGAGCGATATGGGACTCGATCCGGTTGGAGCAGAAGAGGCCGCTGACGGCTCCGCAGCGCCTGCCGCGCTCTTCGGCGTGACGGCATCGGTGGCCATGAAGACGGCGGCGTTCTTTCTTGTGGCCATCTTTGCGGGTCTGATTAATCTTGCTATCAACTTCTATCAGTATCTTCCTTCGTATGCGGCGTCGCTTACGCAGTTCCCGGACGTCGTTGCCATTTCGGCTACGCTCGCGTCGGCTGCCATGCTCGGTCAGGCTATCGGCAAAGTGGCGCTGGGCATCATCAACGACAAAGCCGGCGTGTTTGCCGGGCTGTTCGTGTCCACGGGCTGCGGTGTGATCGGCCTCGCGATCATGTGGCTCGTCCCGGGGTCGGTGCCGGCGATGCTGGCCGGCGGATTCGTGTTCGGCGTATTCTACGCAAGCGCAACCGTGCTCGCTCCGCTTGTGGTTCGCACCATCTTCGGCACGCGCGAGTACTCTACCATCTATTCGCGCATTTCGATGGTAGGCTCGTTCGCAGGGGCGTTTGCGGCAAGCGTATGGGGCTTCGTCGTCGACGCTGCCGGTTTCTCGAATGTGTTTGTCATCGGCATCGCGGGCGCGATTCTCGTGGCTGTATTCGGATCGCTCGCGCTCGTTTCCAAGAAGAGCATTCCTGCCGACTGAGGCTTCGCCGGCCGGACGGCGAAGCTCCGCGCCGCGCGACGCAAGGCTACGATTTGAGACAATTCGCGGCGCGAGAAGATGCGCCCTCGAAACGGGCTCGCCCGTTCGAGGGCGCATCTGCGGAGCGCCGTATCCGATGCGGCGCACGGGGCGCGGCGCCGCTCGGCGGTTCAGTCGACCACGTTCTGCGGCTTTCCTTCGACGAAGGCTCCCACGTTTGCGGCGACGGTGGCCAGCAGGCGCTCCCGTGCCTCGTGGGTGGCCCAGGCGATATGGGGCGTGATCACGATGTTCATGCCCTTCGCCTGCAGAAGCGGGTTGTCGGGGCGCATGGGTTCCGCCGACACCACGTCGGCGCCGAAGCCGGCCAGCTTGCCCGAGCGCAGCGCGTCCACGACCGCCTGCTCGTCCACGAGGGTGCCGCGTGCGGTATTGAGCAGGAAGGCGCCGTCCTTCATGCGCGCGAGCGTCGCGGCGTTCATCATGCCTTTTGTATCGGGCGTGGCGGGTACGTGCAGCGACACCACATCCGCCACGGCCAGCAATTCACCGAGGTCCACTTGGCGCACGTCGTCGCCTTCCAGCTGAGGCTTGGGCGAGCGGTTCTCGAACACCACTGGCATGCCGAACGCGCGCGCGATGCGACATACGGCTTGTCCAATACTGCCCATTCCGACGATGCCGAACGTCCTGCCCGCCAGCTCCACAAGCGGCGTGTCCCAGAACGAGAAGTCTTTCGCACGCGTCCAGGCGCCGTCCATGACGAGGCTGGAATGCTTGCCTACGTGCAGGCACAGCTCCAGCAAGAGCGCAAATGTCATCTGCGCCACATCGGGAGTGGAGTAGGCGGGCACGTTGGACACCACGATGCCTCGCTCACGCGCCGCGTCAAGGTCGACCACGTTGAAACCGGTGGACGTGAGCGCAATCATCTTGAGGTGGGGCGCCCATGCGAGCGCTTCGGCGTCCCAGGCGATCTTGCTCGACACGGCGACGTCGGCATCGACCACGCGAGCGGCAAGCTTTTCGCGCGGCGTGCGATCGTACACGGTGACGTTCCCGTAGCGCTTCAGCGCGTCCCAGCTCAGGTCGCCGGGATTGTTCACGTATCCTTCGAGGACGACGATGTTCATAGAGCCTCCTGTCATCGGAATCGGCGTTTGAAGCCAGATTCTAGCATGCGTCCGGTGCGCGGTTCGAGCTGCGGAGGGCGAGTTGCCGGCTGGGAGCGAATTCGTCGCCGAAAATGAGATCGGCCCGGGGAGAGGGGAGCTCCACCGGGCCACAAGGAGGGGATGTGCGGTGTCGTAACACCGCTTCTGCTTTAAGGGGTAAGCAGAAACAAACTGAAAGGAGGGGATTCTTTCGTTTGCTGTAGCCAGTATAAAGCTTGACATTGCAGATGATATGTGCAAGCCATGCATGTTTTGTGAATTGCGGGGCTTGAAAGTAACAAATAGGTAAATTCCGGTATCACTGCAAAGCCGCTGATCGATTGGGCAAATAGAAACAATCGGCACCGTCGATTGAACGCGACATCCACGGTGAACGGGAAGGAGCCAGGACGGGATCGGCAAAAGAAGCGAGCGGCATCAAACCTTCGAAGCGCCAGTGCTTTTCAAAAAAGAGGCGTCGTTTCAGGACGGGTTGAGCGCGTGGCGGCTTTGCGCATTCGGGCATTCAGGCGCCCAGCGTACCGCGGGCGTTCCACAGCGCCTTGGCGATGCCGGACACGAAGGCGTCGTTTGTCTCGCTCTCGGGAACGTCGGTCATGATGGTCATCAGATAGGCCCGATCGCCCTCGACGATGATGCCGGCATCGATGGTGGCGTTCGTATCCTCTCCGCTGATCCAGCCGGCCTTGTCATACACCGTTATAGGCTCGCTCGGCTCTTCGATGGCGATGCTGTAAGCTTCGTAGGCGCTATCGGCTGCGGAGAGCACGCGCTCTGCTCCCTGCGAGCTTTCGTCGATCGAGATTGCAATTTCAGCCCCGTCTTCCTTCGGCGCGACGGCATCCCTAATCATGGAGCGCTCCGTGCTGCCCAGGAGCTGCTGCGCCCACTCCACGATCTCAGGATCGCCTGACTCGAGGTACTGGTACGCGTTCATCCAGAGTTTGAGCGAGTCGCGCGGCGTGTAATGGGGAAACGCGGTGTCGTTGGCAAGGCTCGGATCGACGTTCAGGTTCGAAAGCCAATGCTCGAGGCTGACCGAGCCGTATCCGTCGCATGCCCGGCGGAGCCGATAATACGACGTATTGTCGGACCAGGTGATGGTGTCGGCGGCAAGCTGGTCGATGGAGGAGATGGATCGGTTTCCCGGTTCGAGAACCTCCTGGCATGCGTAGATGAAGAACGGTCCCTTGAACGACGAGGCGCCGTACAGTTCGGCATCGATATTGTACGCGTAGCCGCTGCCTGTTTGCAGATCGAAGAAGCAGAACCCGACGGTGCGCTCATTGTAGGAGAAGGGAAGGAGCGCCGCTTCGAGAGAGATATGCTGGCCGGGCTCAAGCGAAGGGGTATGACCCGTGCCTTCGGCTGCAAGGGAGAATCCTGTTATGTTCGTGCCGGGATCTGCAATGGCGTCGAGGCTCTCGATAGAGGGCGCGTATTCGGCAGTCGAAGCGGGCTCGCTTTGCGCATCCTCCTCTTCGCTCGAGAAAAGCGGGCCGACCAAGCCGCTTTGGTCTGCCGCGGCGCTTTCTGCCGAGAGCAAGACTCCTGGGACGACGAAGACACCCAATACGACGACGAGCGCGCCGACGGCAGCAAGCGCGAGGGGCCGAGGTATGCGCGACCAAAAGGAGGCCGTCTGGTGCGAACCGATGTATACCGGTGCGGCGCCCATCGGCCGCATCGAGACACGTGGGAGCTCGCCGCGCACCCGACGCGGGCGGCGCATATTCGCATGTGGGGTTCGCATGTCCCGCCTGGAAGAGAATCCTGATGTCGTTTTGTCACGCATGCGTACACGGTAGCATGCATATTTGCGATAATGCAACGGTTCGGAAGCCGAACGGCTCAAACCGCCCGCTCGATCCGATGGTTGGTCGGCGATTCCAGCCCGAATGAGGGCGGCGGCTACGAAGCGCCTGCGTGCGCCTGTTCGTCGTCGCATGGCGCGTCGCACGCGATGCCTGCGGCTATGGGCACATGCGCCTCTGCCGCCGCTGCATTCTCCAGATCGCGTGCGCCTCTGCGCAGATACGCGCGCAGCGCCCCAAGTGCCGCCGTCTGCTCGGGGGCAAGCCGGCCGCTTGCGCGGTTCCGCTTGACGCTCGCCCAAAGCAAACCCAGGAAACGCGCTACGACGACGGAGATGATGGCGGTTGCCAGCAGCAGCTGCACGCCGGCGAGCTGCTGCGCCGCCCAGGCTGCGCCCGAGTATCCGGCGGCGGCGAAAGCGGACGCGAACCGGTCGGTCGCCAGCAGCCCCACGGCCATGGGGAACGTCATGCCCGCATACCCCGGATGAAACGCGACTGAGAAAAACTTCGGCAGCTTGGCCACGACGTACACGAGCGATGCGGCGACGCAGGCGAACAGCGCTGCCACGATCGGCAGACACGGTTCTGTGAACGCGTTCACGTACGAGACCAGGCACATACTGCACGGCCCGAGCATGATGGCCTGCGAATGCATTGCAGCTTCAGCGACTTCGCAGCGTCTCATGCGCCACAGCATGAACGGCGTCACCGCCAGATAGATGCCGATGCCCCAGACCACGATTCCGGCTGCAAGCGGTTCGGGCATGAACGCCATCCCTGCAACCGTGGATACCATGACGCCGTTCGTGGTGACGTACCAGCTGGGCATGAACGTCTTCCATTCGAAGCGCTTCACGAAGAAGCGCACGAAGAACACCGCCACATGGGCGAACAGGAGCGCCAGCATCGCGAAGAACACGATCTTGAACGCCGTCCAGGCGCCGGGTGCTATGCTCGCCCCGTAGGCGCACAGCACCATAACGAGCATAGGGAGGGTGGGGTAGAGCGCGGCGAGCATGGGGTTTGCGTACTCGGCCGCCACGACGCTTTTCAGATGGAACGCGATTTTCAGGCAGTATGCCAACGCGACGACGGCCGCAGCCAGTGCGGCGACTGCGTGCACGAGCGGGAAGCCGAGCGAGTCGTAATATCCGCTCAGCACGAGCAGGCCGAGCGTGGCCGGAACCGCCGGCAGCGGCAGCCGGGAGACGGCTTCCTGTATGTTCGTCATAAACCCTCCTCAACGCTGCTCTGTCATTCGCTCATAGTACACCCGGCAGTTCCGCTGCGCGGCGGAACGGCCGAGAAGCTTAGGCGCGCGTTCGCCCGCAAGCTCGCAGCGGGGATGCGGAATCGCATATGCGGAGATAAAAGAACGGCCCGGGGAGAGGGGAACTCCGCCGGGCCACAAGGAGGGGGTGCGACGCCGAAGCGTCGCTTCTGCTTGTACAGCAGGCAATCGAAGGGAGGGGGAGTCGTTCGACTGCATGCTGTAGTATAGAAGTTCACGTTGGAAAACCTATGATCGCCCCATGTGCGTCTTGTGTAACGGGGCCGAACCGTCGGTGAGCGAGAGCGGAATCGCCGCCGGCGCATGAGCCCCGCCTTGGAGATGGTGCGCAGCGCGATTGCGGTTCTCGAACCCATGCCGAGCTTGGTTCGCGGGCTCTTGTCGAAAGGGCGCGCGCTGCTTCGTTCTTTTGGTATGATGTCAGCCGAGGAAAGGATTGGATATGCCCGATATCGCGCTGCGCTTCCACAAGGATATGCTCGTGCTGTCCCCACCCATCGAGCCGGTTCTGCGTCGGCAGGGCTTCGACCTCGAGCAGGGTTTGGAGTTCGCGAGCCTCGTCGAGCCCGAGACCATACGCGATGCGCTGCGCCTGAGCGTGCTCGCGGGCGTGCAGTGCGTGGTGACGAATACGTCAGGCATGACAAAAGCGCGCCTTGCGCATCAGGGCATGGAGGATCGCTCTGCCGAGCTTCTGGATGCTGCTCTGGCTGCGGCGCGCCAGGCGTCCCCGCAGCACGTTCTCGTCGAGGTCGGACCATGCGGCCTGCCGCTCGATGCTTCCAGCAAGCACTCCCTGAACGAGCATCGCGGCCAGTACGCGCACATTGCGCGGCTCTGCGCCGATCGGGAGCTCGACGCGATCTTCCTCAACGGGTTCGGAAATCCGATCGATCTGAAATGCGCCCTGATGGGCATACGCCAGGCGAGCGATGTTCCCGTGTTCGCCTCGGTCGACGTCGATGCGGACGGGCGGCTGGCCGACGGACGCCATTCGTTCGAGGATGCGCTCGACGTCATGCTCGATTGCGGCGCAAGTGTGGCCGGCTTCGCAACCCCTGCGCCTCTTGAGCAGGCGGCCCTTCTTGCCCGTAGAGCCTGCCAGGCGGGCGAACTGCCCGTGCTCGCCCAGCTGATCGTGGCGAAGGACGACCCGAGACAAGGTCGTCCTGTCCCTGCGAATCCCTATTATTGCCCCGACGTCCTCGTCGATGCGAGCGTTCGGCTGCGCGCGGAGGGCGTCCAGTTTCTGCGGGCGTCCGGTGCGGCGACGCCGGCCTACGCTGGTGCTCTGGCGATTGCGAGCGAAGGCCTGGACGTCATCCGCTGCGACGGGGAATAGCCTATGGCCCCCTCGCATACGAACACGACGCGCAGTCCCCAGTACGGAGCCATGCAGGGCGTTGTCGACTCCCTGTTCGCCGATGCTGACGTCAAGGCTGTTCGCCGACTGGACGTCGTGCTGGCTGCCGAGGCCAGCGATATGCCCGACGATTTGATGGAGATCGTCAAGCTGCTGCCCCCCGGTTCCTACACGCGCCAGCGGTTGTGCGATCAACTGAATTCGTCCATCGGCGGTCACGCCTGGGGCCAGGTTTACGGCACGGTAGAATAGGCGGTTGCGTGGTCTGCGCGGTCGCGTAACGCGAGCGTGACGTCGCGCCAACATCGCGTTGTCGGGCATGTGGAGTATCGATGAAGCGCGCGGCGTTTCTCGAATAAACCGAAGTGTGGCGCGATTTCAACCCTTGCGTTCTTTTTTTCTGCTGCGTACTATATCTTCACGCTATGAGCGGTGAACACCACAACATATTGTGGAAATGCAGCGTACTGCCGGTGGAAAATCTGGGTATAACGAGAGTGAATCCACTGTTCACGCCAATAAAAGACAAACCGAAGCCATACCGAAGAACAGCGTCCAGCACACACGAGGAAGGAACGGCGCATGGTCACGACCATCATCAAGCGCGACGGCCGCACAGCAGAATTCAACCAGGAGAAAATCGCCGAGGCGGTCGAAAAGGCGTTCCAGGCGTGTGGCGCCATGCAGGATCGGGCCGCGGCTGAAGGCATTGCGCAGCAGGTTGTGCAGAAACTCGACGACGGCGCCATCGAGGGCATCCCGACGGTCGAGGGCGTGCAGGATCTGGTGGAGGAAACACTCATCGAGTCCGGCTTCGTGCAGACGGCCAAAGCCTACATCCTCTACCGCGCCGAGCGCAGCCGCGCCCGCGATGTGAACAGCCGTCTCATCCAAACGCTCAAGGACATCACGTTCTCTAAGGCGTCGGACTCCGATATGAAGCGCGAGAACGCCAACATCGACGCCGACACCGCCATGGGCACCATGCTCAAGTACGGCTCCGAGTCGGCCAAGCAGTTCTACGAGATGTGCGTCATCGACCCGAAGTTCGCCCGCGCCCACCGCGAGGGCGACATCCACATCCACGACATGGACTTCTATACGCTCACCACCACGTGCTGCCAGATCGAGCTGCGCAAGCTGTTCAAGGGCGGCTTCTCCACGGGCCACGGCGTCCTGCGCGAACCCAACGACATCGCCAGCTACGCGGCGCTTGCGTGCATCGCCATCCAGAGCAACCAGAATGACCAGCACGGCGGTCAATCTATCTGCGATTTCGACTACGGCCTGGCCGAGGGAGTGCGCAAGACGTACCGTCGCCTGTTCAAGAAACATCTGGCCGAGGCGCTCGACCTGCTCGCAGATCTCGATGATTCGCGCGCGTTCGCCCAGGATACGCTCGAGCGCGTCGAGAACGCCACGGGCGCGTGGGCGAGCCTCGAATTGGACGAAGGTTTCGAAGCGAATCTTCGCGCCGAGTTGGCGGATGCCGGCATTCCGGGGGATATTGCCGACAAGTCGCTGGCCTATGCCGTAAAATGCGCCTTCGTCGATACGGACCGCACGACGTTCCAGTCCATGGAGGCGCTCGTGCACAATCTGAACACCATGCATTCTCGGGCTGGCGCGCAGACGCCGTTCAGCTCGGTGAACTACGGCATGGACACGAGCCCCGAGGGCCGCATGGTGGTGAAGAACATGCTGCTGGCCACCGAGGAGGGCCTCGGTTCCGGCGAAACGCCCATCTTCCCCGTGCAGATCTTCCGCGTGAAGGAGGGCGTGAACTACAATCCCGAGGATCCGAACTACGACCTGTTTAAGCTGGCCATGCACTGCTCGGCGAAGCGCCTGTTCCCCAATTTCAGTTTTCTGGACGCGCCGTTTAACGTGCAGTACTACAAGGGCACGCCCGAGACCGAGATCGCCTACATGGGCTGCCGCACGCGCGTCATGGGCAACGTGTACGATCCTGACCGCGAGGTCACGCCCGGTCGCGGCAACTTGAGCTTCACATCCATCAATCTGCCGCGGCTGGCCATTCGCTCGAAGGGAGACCTCGACCTGTTCTTCGACCTGCTGGACGCAAAGCTCGCGCTCACGGTGGGGCAGCTCGACGAGCGCTTCGAGATACAGGCGCGTAAGAAGGTGTACAACGCCCCCTTCCTCATGGGCCAGGGCGTGTGGATCGACTCGGAACAGCTGGCTCCCAATGACGAGCAGCGCGAAGTGCTCAAGCACGGTACGCTCTCGCTTGGATTCATCGGTCTGGCGGAGACGCTCGTGGCGCTGACCGGCCAGCATCACGGGGAGTCCAAGGCATCACAGAACCTGGGGCTTGAGATCATCGGGCATATGCGCGGCTATCTTGATCGCCTGTCGGCCGAGCGCGGCATGAACTACGGTCTGATCGCGACGCCGGCCGAAGGCCTGTCGGGCCGCTTCGTGCGCATGGACCGTGCGCGCTACGGTTCTATCCCTGGCGTGACCGACCGCGACTACTACACGAACGGCTTCCATGTGCCGGTGTACTACGATATCAACGCGTTCGACAAGATCGAGATCGAGGCGCCGTACCATGCGCTCACGAACGCAGGCCATATCTCCTATGTCGAGCTCGATGGCGACCCGACCGAGAACCTTGAAGCGTTCGAAGCCGTTATCCGCCACATGAAGGAGAGCGGCATCGGCTACGGCTCGGTGAATCACCCGGTGGATCGCGACCCGGTGTGCGGCTACAACGGCATCATCGGCGATGTGTGCCCCAAGTGCGGCCGCACGGAGGAAGAGCACGGCGTGGCCTTCGAGCGCATCCGCCGCATCACCGGGTATCTGGTGGGCACCCTCGACCGCTTCAACGACGCCAAGCGCGCCGAAGAGGCCGACCGCGTGAAGCATTTCATCGCGTCGGCTGATCAGCAGACGCACTAAGCTTTCGGTTTCGTCGGCCTCCCGGCCACCGGAACCTGACGACGCTGCGGCCGGCCGCAGCACCCGATCCCGCGGCGATGACGAGGGCTCGCGTACCCGTTGTGCGCTTCGCCCTCGCTCTCCCCGCGATCTCGGGCGCCACGGCCGCCCTCGCCGACTCACTACGCCGACCCGTTCGATTATTATGCGCCTTTTGGGCGCATGCGAGGCTGCCCATGACCACACCGACCACCATACGCCTCTACGGCACGGCCCCGGACTCCATCGTCGACGGGCCGGGGCTGCGCTACGCCGTGTTCGTGCAAGGCTGCTCGCATGCGTGCCCCGGGTGCCACAACCCCAACAGCCAGCCATGCGCGGGCGGCACGGTGCGCACGATTGAGGACGTAGCGGCCGACATCGCGGCGAACAAGCTCGCTCAGGGCGTGACTATCTCGGGCGGAGAACCGTTCGAACAGGCGGCTGCGTGTGCCGAGCTCGCCCGCCGCTGCCAAGCGATCGGCTTGAGCGTATGGACGTACTCGGGTTACGTCTATGAGCAGTTGGCGGCGCGTTCGTCGCAGTCCGAGCCCGGGGCGCCAGATGCGAGCCATGCCCCGCAATCTGCGGCCGACATCGCGGCGATGCTGCCTCATGTCGATCCTGCCGGCGCCGCCGGCTTGCTGGATGCCACCGACGTGCTTGTGGACGGCCCCTTCGTGCAGGCGCGCCACGCGTTCGACCTTGCATGGCGCGGTTCGTCCAACCAGCGTTTGATCGATGTTCCCGCCACGCGCCGTGCTGACCGCATCGTGCTTTGGGAGTCTCGAACGGTCCTGCCGCAGAAACCGCCTTCCTGGTAAAGCGAGCAGGGCCTGGTGCTCCGATCGCGGCGAAGCGATGCCCGCAGCGGCGCGACCGCGTTCGACAGGCCTCGTCGGTAACAAGCCTGTTGAGTTCTCTCGCGCCTATTCGTGATACGATAACCGTATGAGCCAACTTGAGCAGAATATCGAGACATTCGTACACAGCGACTGGATCACGACGGCCATCACCGCCGTGATCATCTTGGTCGTCACGGCGGTTTGCGCCCGGCTCGTTCGGCGCTTCATGCGCCGGCTACTGCATTTCAACGAAGAGAAAAACCTTCCGTCAAGCTCCATCTTCGTGAATATAGCCCGCGCGTCCGTGTGGATCTTGGGCGTGTGCATCATGCTGTCCACCTGCTTCGATGTGAACGTGAGCGCCGCAATCACCGCACTCGGCATAGGCGGCATCGCCATCTCGCTTGGGTTCCAGGACACCATCTCCAACTTGATCGGCGGCTTGCAGGTTAGCCTCATGCGCATCATCAAACCCGGCGACAACATAGAGGTGGGGTCGTCGTCCGGCGTGGTGAAGGATATCACGTGGCGCCATACCACCATCAGGAACAGCAAGGGGGAGGAAGTCGTCATTCCCAACTCCATCATCAACAAGACCGCCCTTGTCCATCTTCCCCCGGTGAACCAGGTGAGCGTTCCTATTGTCGTGGTGACCGGGGGCGAGCAGCTCGACGAGGTCGCGAAGGCTATCGAACATGCGGCCGCCGAGGCTGCGGGAGCGGTGGGCAAGTTGACGAAGCAGCCGACGCTGGCGTTTTCCCAGATTCTCGATGGAGGTTTCCAGGGAACGATTGTCTTTCGCATGGCCGATAGCCGCACAGGATCGCGCGCGGCCGATGCCGTTTTGCGCGCCGTAGCACCACTGACCAGGTCGAATGCTCCGGACAGGGCGGAGAAGGTTTTGGACGAGGCTCGGCGAGACGAGCAGAAAGCCAAGGACGCCGCCGATAGCTCCAGCCAAGCGAAGCCCAAGCCGAAGCCCAAGCCGAAGCCAGATCCCAAGGCTCCCCAGAGCCAGAAGGCGACCTCGGTCTTTCGGAGGCGCATGGCCCGAGCGCTGCGCAAAGACGAAGGAGAGCAGTCGTGAGCACGTCGGCACCCGAACATGAGAAGCGGCTGATCGAGCCCGGAACCGGGAAGGCCCCCTCAAAGGAGCCGAAGCCTGCACACGCCTCCAACGGTGGTTCCGAACTGCACGGTTTCGGCCCGGAACCGCAGGCAGCGGATACGCTCGCCGCACCGTCGACTGCCGAGCGTCCCGACTCGAACCCGGCTACAGCGTCGCCGAACGAGACGCGGATCGTCGAAGCGGGACCGCTGCATCGGTTGGACGGGGCGCTTGCGGTGCGGGGATGGGCGACGTCGCTGCTGCGCTCCTACGATCGCACGCGCATCAAAGCGCCCCGCCATCGCATCAAAGAGTGGGACTACTATCTGGTGAACGACGACGAGTACGCGGTGGCGCTCACTTTGTCGGACCTGGGCTACGTCGGCCTCGTGTCGGCTTCGATCATGGATCTGGTGCAGGGCGTCTCGCATACGGTCAGCGTCGTCACGCCGCTGCCGCTCGGCCGGTTCGGTCTTCCCGCAAGTTCGGATTCGGGCGTGTCGTCGTTCCAAAACGGCCGCGCCTCGTTTCGCTTCGAGGCTTCCCAGGGGCGCCGCAGCCTCAAAGCTCATGTTGCGCGCTTCGACGGCAAGGACGACCTCTCGTTCGAGGCTGTGCTCGAAGACGAACCGCGGGATTCCCTCGTCATCGCGACGCCGTGGAGCGAGGATCAGAGCGCGTTCTACTACAACCAGAAGATCGTCGCCATGCGTGCTCGCGGGAGCTTCAAGAAAGGCGTGCTGGTGCACGGGTTCAATCCGCAGAACTCGTTCGGCCTGCTCGACTGGGGGCGCGGCGTGTGGACGCGCGACAACACGTGGTACTGGGCCGCCGCTCAAGGCTGGCAGGGTCCGCGAGACGAGTCCGGGCGCGGCTCGCGGCGCTTCGGGCTCAACCTGGGCTACGGCTTCGGTGACACGACGGCAGCCTCGGAGAACATGGCGTTCGTGGACGGTATTGCGCACAAGCTGCACCGCGTGAGCTTCGGCATTCCCGAAAAGCCGGGCGCGGCGCATGCGAAGAAGCTGGGCGATCGTTACGACCTTATGCAGCCCTGGCGCATAACCGACGACGAGGGCCGTCTCGACCTCGCGTTCAGGCCGCTCCTCGATCGGTCCGATTGGATGGACTACAAACTGGTTCGCACCGATCAGCACCAGGTGTTCGGCACGTACGACGGCACCGTCGTGCTGGACGGCCATCAGCCGTTCGCCGTGACGAACCTGCTCGGCTTTGCCGAGGTTGTCCACAACGTGTATTAGGCTCCGACGGCCCGCCGCCTTTCGGCGGCATGTGGCCGTCGGGATTCTTACAGGCCTGCGGCTGCAAAGCGCTTCTCAAGCGCTTCCTGGTGGATGGCGTACTGCATCGCCATGTTCTTGGCTACGCGGCCGCTCTTCACGAGCTCGAACAGACTCTGGTCCATCGTGCGCATGCCCTCGGCGCTTCCGGAGGCGATGACGCTGTCGATCTGGTGCGTCTTCTCCTCCCGGATGAGGTTGCGGATGGCCGTGTTCGCGAACATGATTTCGAAGGCAGGCACCACGCCTCCGTCGCGGGAAGGAACCAGCTGCTGGCTCACAATGGCCTGCAGCACCATGGAGAGCTGGATGCGAATCTGGCGCTGTTGCGAAGCGGGGAATGCGTCGATGATGCGGTCGACGGTTCCGGCGGCGCCCGTCGTGTGCAGCGTCGAGAACAGCAGTTGCGCCATCTCGGCGGCGGTAACGGCCGTGCCGATGGTATCGTAGTCGCGCATCTCGCCCAGCAGGACCACATCGGGGCTCTCGCGCATGGCCGAGCGCAGCGCTTCGCCGTAGGTGGCGATGTCTGTGGGCACCTCGCGCTGCGTCACGATGCAGCTGCCATGCTTGTGGATGTACTCGATCGGATCCTCCATGGTGATAATATGGCCCGTGCGCTGGTGGTTCAAGCGATCGATGATGCAGGCGAGCGTCGTGGATTTGCCCGAGCCTGCCGGACCCGTGACCAACACGAGGCCCTTCTTGAACTGGGCGAGCCGGAGCACTTCGTCAGGGATGTTGAACTCGGCCGGATTCGGCAGCCCAAAGGGGATCACGCGGATGACCGCACCGTACGAGCCGCGCTGGCGGAACACGTTCGCGCGGAAGCGGCCGATGCCGGGCAGGGCGAACGAGAAATCGTCGTCATGGTTGCCGTTCGCAATGAAGCGCTCCATGCTGCGGTCGGATACCTCGTAGATGGCGCGCACGAACATTTCGGTATCGGCGGGCGTGAACGGCGCCGATTCCAGCCGGATCTGACGACCGCCCACCTCGTACGCCAGGGGGAGCCCGGCGATGATGAAGACGTCGGACGCCTTCGCATCGACCATCTCCTGCAGCAGTTCTTCAAGTTTCATCTTCGTTGCTCCTATCGTGTCTGCGCAGTGCCCGACCACAGCGTCTCGCCTGCGCCGTTCTCCGTCCAGTTCGTAGTCGTTTTCCACGAGGTCACGCGGTATGTCGCATCGTCGAGAATCTCCAATTCGATGGCGAGGGAGCGCCCGTTGTCCGAGGCGAACTCTGCCTTGATCTTCGTCCCGTCGATGACGCCGCCTTCTGGCAGCGCGCGCTCGACCGCCGAGATCGCCTCGTCCAGGCCGCCTCCCGCCGCGCGAACGGGGGCGAGTGCGGCGTCCACCTCGGCCGTGAACTCCTGGGCGGCGCGTTCGTTGGCGTACGTATCAGCCGTGAATGCCCCCTGTTTCTCGGCGGCTGCAAACGTGGCCTGCGCCGTCGTCACCGAGAGCACGGCCATGACGGCCAGGCATACGATGATGACGAGCGTGAACAGGCTGATGGGCCCGATGCGCACCGATCCTCGTCCGCGCGCGGTCATGCGCCATCGCCTCCTCGGCCTCCGTCGCTCAGGTAGCGCGCCGTCTCCAGCTCGTAGATGGCCTCGCCGTCGCAGGACACGATGATGCTCGCGCGGTACAGCGTGCCCCCCGGCATCTGTTCGGAGGCCGTCTCCCGTTCCACGACGAACGTATCCGCTTGCTCGCTGCCGCCGGTTGCCACCGCGTTTCCCTCGGCATCGTACAGCGCAGCGCCGTATCCGGCTTGGGGGTCGGCGGCGAACCGTTCGGCTTCGTTCGACGCCAGGAGCACGGCTTGCGTCAGCTGGCGCTCCTCCACGCTGCGCGCGTGCGCCGAGCCGAACAGCTGCATGAACACCGCGAGGGAGAACGCCAGGAAGGCGAGCAGCAGAAGCGCCTCTACGATGAACGCGGTGCCGTGCCAGGCGGCGTCCTCGCTGCGCCGCGCTGCGAGCAGGGTGTTCGCACGTCTCTCCGCCATGCTAAGCGCCTCCTCTCACGCTGCGCAACGCCACCTGCACCGTGCCGTCATCGGTGTACACGGTGAGCAGCCCGTTCTCGTAGGAGAACGAGAAGCGCACGGAATCAACGATACGTGCGGCCTTCTCCGGCGTGTACGCTGCATCGGCGGGCGCGTACTCCTCCACGATGGCGCCCTCGTACGAGTAGATGCGCGTCTCGAACGTGCCGCCGTCCAGGCGTTCTGTCAGCACGAGCGAGCGCCCTTCGGGCCCCTGACCCGTGCCGATGGCGTCGACCGCGTCGGCGGCGCGCACGCTGTTCGCAATGAGCCCGGTAGCTATGCGGGACGTATCGGCCTGGTCGCGCACATCGCCGAGCGTGCGGTAGAGATTCGTGCCAGCCGAAAGGGCAATGAGTAGCGCGATCAAGAACAGTGCGAACAGAAGCGCGGTGAATAGGCGTCCGAAACCGTGCTCGCTTTCGGCGCGCCGCGCGATCCGTCTGCTCGTCAGAGCATCCATAACCGCATCCTCGTCCAGTTCATCGGGTTGTCCGCCCCTCATCGTGGCACCACCACCACGCTTGGCAGGATATTCTCGGCGAACACCTCGTAGGTGATCACGTAATCGTCGCGGTTCACCCGCAGCCCGTAGTCGCTTTCCAGATGTTCGAGCGAAGCGGGGTACGAGCCTTCGATGGCGCAGCATTGCTTCGCGCTGTTGAGGATGGCGTTGCGTACCGAGACGGCGCCCTGCTCGCGCAGGTTCGCCTCGACAGCTCCCGCTGTGAGCCAGCCGCCCGCGATAAGCGCGAGCGCCAACACGAGCGCGACCATCCTCCTGCCGCGCCGTCGTTTCAGCTGCGATGTCGTCTGCTCGCGATACATGCGCCTCCCTAGCCGATCGATCCCATGATGCCGATGAGCGGCAGCATGACCGACACGAGCGTGGCGCCCACGGCAATGGTGAGGAACGCTGCAAGCGCGGGCTCTACGCCGTCCACGAGGCGATCCATCTTGACGACGGCGTCGTCGAAGAACGTGAGCGACAGGCGTCCCAGCACGCTTTCAACGCTGCCGGAGCGTGCACCGATGGTGAGCATGCGCGCGTATACGGGTTCGAACACGCCGCTGGCCGACACGGCCTGGGTCAAGCTCTTGGGCGCAGACACGTCGAGCATCGTCGCGCGAGCCTCTTCGAGCTGGCTTTTGAGAGAGCGGTGGTCGACCAATGCCACGGCCTCCTTCATGGCCGTGTCGGTATCGACGCCGGAGGCCACGTAGATGGCGAGCGCCGAGGTGAAGCGACTCAGGGCAAGCTGGCGCATGGTGCTGCGCGTGAACGGCAGCTTCTCGGCCAGTCGCATGAAACCGCGCCGCCCGCCTTCGCTGCGCATGGCCGCCGCCATGACGAGCACCGCGGCCGTGCATACGAGCGTGACGGCAAGCGCCGCCCAGCCGATGCCGATGGCCGCGCCTACCGTGGCGAACGATCCGGTGGCAAGCTCGCCCGACAGGCTTTCGTACACGTTTACGAACACGGGCAGGATAACGGCTACCGTGAACGCGAGGATCACCGACATCACGCACAAGAGCGCGGCAGGATAGACGACGCTCGAGCGCATCTTTGCGAATAGGCGTGCTTCTTCGTCGTAGTACATGGCCAGCGTGCGCAGCGTGGGCTCCAGGCGCCCCGATACCTCGCCCGCCCGCACCATGTCCACCGCATGGCGGGGGAAGGCGCCCGTTCGTTCCAGGGCGGCCGCGAGCGGTTCGCCTCCGGCAAGCCGCGCGTACACGGCATCGCATGTGCGCTTAAACGCGCCGTCCTCCATGTCGTCGCCCAACAGGCTTACAGCCTCGTCGGTTTGGATGCCAGCGGCCAGCATGATGGCGACGCTTTCGCAAAACGCGCTCACGGCGCTGCTCTCGAGCACGGATGTGGCCATATTCGCTCCTTGTCCTCAAAGCGCGTACGATCGTCGTCGTTCGTCCGTGCACGTCGGCTTCTAGTAGATGAACCGGTCGGTGTACTCTGTTGCATCGCCCACGTAGCGCTCCGATCCCCCCGCAGCGGCGAATGTCAGGTCGATGCGCGTCCAGGAGCCGGCCTCCACGCTTACCTGTACGCTCCTCCAGCTTCCATCAAGATATACCAAATTCCAGGCATGGTAAATATTATCTGGGGAAACATATCCGGTTACGATCTTCGTGGGTATGCCCTGGCTGCGCAGCATGGCCGCGCCCAAGCTTACGTAGTCGAAGCAGATGCCCGTGCCCTCGGCCAGCGTAGCGTCCGGATCCGGCACATAGCCCGTCGCGTCGGCCAGGTGCTCGGCTTTCTCGGTGTCGTAGCGCACGTTATCGGCGATCCACGTGTAAACGGCGCGCAGCACGTCGCCTTCGTTCTGGGCGCCGGAGGCGAGCTCGTTCGCCTTTGCCACGCAGGCGCTGTTCGCATCGTAGTCGCAGAATACGTTGGGGCGCAGGAAGGGTTCGAACTCGGTGTCGAGCGCCACGTCGACGGCTATGGCGTTGATGGATGCATAGCGGTCTCCCTCTGTGTTCTGCATGACCTGCACCTCGTAGGCGCCGTCACCCAGATTGAGAGGGGCCACCACCGGCGTCCCGTCGCCGGGAAGGTCGTAGTGGTACTTCATGCCGTCCTTTTCCACAAGGAATTTGAGGCGGCTTGCATTCTGGGCGGACGCAGCCACGTAGCCCTGCGAAGCATGCGAGACATCGATCAGACTGTCGTGGCTAGACGTTGCCGCATCGGCATCGAACTGCGCAACGGCGAGCTCGGGGCGTTCGAAGGCGGGCCCGCTCGTGGAGCCTTCCGCCGTTTCGCCGGCGGTCGTGCCGGGGCCGGAGCTGCCCGAGACCGTGCCGCCATCGAAGCCGTCGCATCCCGCCAGCGGGGACAGCGTGGCAGCGAGCAGAAACGCGAGCGCGGCTGCAGAGGCGCGGCGCAACGCCGTCGCCGGGCGGATCCTGCATGCGCCGGGACGTTTCACGGACGATCCTTCGTGTTCGGGTTCGGCAGGGCCCAGCGCGACAGGCAGGACCCTGGAATGTGTTCATTATAGCGTGTCCGAAACCGGGTCCTTCACGCGTTCCATACGTCCACAAACGTCCCGGCGCTGTCTCTTGCGAAGGTGAGTGCGGCGATGCGAACGGTCGCTCGTCGCCCGTGAGCGGTATTCGACAGGGGGGTGAGCGGTAAATCACCCTTCGACATACGGGTGGAGGAGGCGAGTTTCGTCGACCTGATCTCCATAATTGCGTGCTTTTGGGCAGCAATTATGGAAATAACGTTGCCAATGGATGCTCGAGGAGCTTCGGGCATTCGATATGTTAGCGTATTTGTGGTAAAATTCCCTATGAGCTTTACCGTGCTTTTTCGCATGGTCGAGCCTACCACATCAAGGATGCAGAACGGCATGTCAGAAAACGTATGAGCCAGTCTAATGGTAGCGACTGCAAGGGTGACAGGATGCCCCGGAAGTAGCGTTTTGAGGATTCGGTGATACGTATGAGCATGCTGGAGAAACTGTGCGATGCGAGGAACACGTTCGAGGGCAAGGCGCTGGCCGTCTTCATGTCCTTGGTGATGGCATTCTCCTTCATCAACCTTTCTTCCTCCGCCGATGCGGCTGAGACCGGCGCGGCGTCCGAGGCTTCTGAGGCTCAGGTCGATAATTCGTCGAGCGAGTCCGCCGAAGCTCCGGCACCCGAATCCGCCCCCGCGGCCGAGTCCGAGGCGGCCGCCCCGGCTGAGGCGCCGACGGCTTCCGAGCCTCCCGCGCAGAACGAGACGGCCGTCCCGCCGACGTCCGAGCCTGCAGCCGACCTTCCCACCGCCGAACCCGGCGTGGCCGTGGTGAGCCTGGACTTCGCGCATGCGTACATCACGTACGCTGGTCAGGACATCATGCTGCCCACGAAGTCGTTCAATTTCCCCCTGAGCAAGGAGCTGGCGTTCAAAGCCGGCGCCGATACGGGCTATGAGGTGGGCGCTGTGATGGCCGTCGTGAGCGGCGTGGAAACCGAGCTGGCCGCCGACGAGCAGACCGGCGAGTACAAGGTTCCCGCCGACCAGGTGACCAGCAACCTCACCCTCAAGGTGGAGGGCAGGGCGGTCGAAGCCGAACTCGACGCCCCCGAGGACACCGCTGCGGAGCCGATAACCTCCGACACGAAGATCGAGAGCGAAGAAGCTGCCGAAAGCGAAGGCGAAGCGCCTTCCGAACACGATGACGCCGCCGGCATCGAAGCCGACGCGAGCCGCCCTGCGTTCGAGGGCTACGCTCAAGCGGGCGACGTGCTTGTGAAAGTGACCGCTCCCGAAGGAGCGCTGCCCGAGGGAACCACGGTGCAGGCGATCCAGATCACCAGTCCGGCCGTGATTGATGCCGTCGAGGCTACGGTCGAGGATCGGGGCAAGGCGCTTGAGGACGCGCGTGCCATCGACGTGACGCTCCTCGGTCCGACGGGCAACGTCATTCAGCCGGATGCCGCCGTGAACGTCTGCTTCTTCAATGCCGGCATCGAGGGCGAGACCATGGGCGTGTACCATGTGGCCAACGACGGCTCGAGCGTCGACTTCGTTTCGGCCCGCCAAGCCGATGCCGCCGCGCAAAGCTTCGACGTGAGTCACTTCTCCATCTATGTCGTGACGGCCGAGGGGTCGCCGCGACTCGCCACCTACAACTTCTACGGCACAGATGGCACGACGCTGGTTGATCGACAGATCGTGAGGACCGGTGACACCCTGTACGAGCCCGAGCCTCCCTCCGTTGCCGATGGCGAGAGCTTCCACGGCTGGTATGCAAAGAACGGTACCGAATGGGCAGATAGATTCGAAGATTTCGGCGAGCAGACGGTTGGCGAAACGGCTACGTACAACCTGTACGCAAAGGCTTCCGAAACGTTCTACGTGCACTTTATGGACGAATCGGGAGAACGCGTTTTTGCTACCAAGTCGGGGGCTTCCGGAGACGTGGTGCCGGTTGACGTCACGCTTCCCCTTGGTCCTGATGAAAGCGTGACGGGGTGGTACGCCGATGCGGATCTCTCGCACAAGGTCGATTCCGTCGAGTTGAAAGATGCGAACGTCACGCTTTATCCCAAGGTTGAAAAAGGCACATGGTTGACCTTCGATGCCAGGGGCGGGTCGTATACGGAGCCGGAATTCGTAGGTGTGGCGGGCACTTCAACCGAACCTGCCGAGCCGACTCGCGCGGGTTACGTTTTTGCGGGTTGGTACGACAACGATTCGTGCGAAGGGGAAGCCTATTCATTCGGCGGCGTGCTTCAACGGGATACAGCGCTCTATGCGAAGTGGGAGCCGGCTGAAGCGGGTTATCGCGTCGTCGTGTGGCTGGAGGGAGCCGATTCGACGGTTGATGCGGTGCAGTACGACTATGTGACCACCCTCGACTACAAGGGCAAGACGGACGAGTCCGTCGCGCTTCCCACTGCCACGGAGATCAAGGAGGCTGTTGGGACCTTCGCAATTGCGCAGAAGCATATTCTCGACGAAGTTGACGCTTCGAGCGATACGGCGGTGACGGTCAAGGGCGATGGCTCTGCGATTGCCAACGTATACCTCAATCGCGCCGAATACACCATCGATCTGCGTTGCACGGAAAAGGAAGTCGTCGGCACCAAGGCAGACTATACGGACTCTTACCCTATCAAGGCGAATTACGGAGCTGATATCTCCAAGTTGTGGGGTAGCGCATCGAACGAGATTAAGGCTAAGTACGGAGATCGCGTTTGGGTTGAGAAGCTGGCGAATATTGGAACGAACGGCAATCCCGTTATCGCTCCTTTCCAGACGATGACCCAAAACAAGGTTTTCTACTACGTCCGGAATGGCTTCAAGCTGCATTATCTGGAGATCAAAGTTGAGAAGGTCGGCAATACCAAGCCCATATTAAAAACCAATCCTAATGACTCTCGCTACCACGATGGCTATCGATACGCTTGGGAAGAGGATGTTCCTTCCATATTCGAGGTTCAAAACACCATTTTGTTCAAAGCGGATGGCGTTCATGCGCAGCCGTCCAACTACGCGAACGCCCTCAACGGATTCGAATGGGTTGGGGCCGATCTTGCGTTTGAATACGGATTTTTCCAGCCGGGGGGCAAGTATGGGCAGAAGTACGTCGCCCGCCAGTACTTCCAAAGGAAATCGTACACCATCACGTTCAACAACGGTAGCTCGGTAAGCCAGAGCAAACCCATCAAATACGGTTGGTCTATCGAAGGCGAGGGCGCGGAGCCGAGCGCTGCCGATGCCGGCATGCCGGAAGGCTCGAAGTTCGAGGGCTGGTACACGTCGCCGATGTACTCGGAGGAGACGAAGTACGACTTCGACGATGCTACCATGCCGGCGCAGAACCTGGTTCTGTACGCGAAGTGGAAGCTTCCGACCTACCAAGTTACCTTCTACAAAAACATGGAAGGCTCTGCAAAAGCCGTTACCAGCGATGTTGATTATGGGGAATCGGTGGTTGAGGAACCGTCTTCGATCGCCGACGTTCCCGAGGGCTACAAATGGATCGGGTGGATGACGCGCTCTGGCTCTGACGGGGATTACACGTATCTGCCCTTCAGCTTCTCATCCCGGGCCTTTGGCGCTATCGAGCTCTATCCTTACTACATTAACAACGAGAGCCGCTCGGTGCGCTACGATGCGAACGGCGGTGTCGGCGCGGTGCCGACGGACGAGCTCAAGTATGCGCAGGGCAGCTTTGCCGAAGTTGCGAAGAGCGAGCTGACGCCGCCTGCCGGTCAAGCGTTCCTCGGATGGAGCATTCATGCCGATGGCAGCGGCGTGAGGCACTACCCTGGCGACTTGGTGCAGCTTGGCGGATCGGACATCACGCTGTATGCGCAATGGGGACAGCCGGCTCCTCGCACGTCGCTGACTTACGATGTCAACGGCGGAAAGGGCGATACCGCCACCATCGCTTCTATTGCCAACAACGACGAGGTAACGCTCAAAACGGCGGAAGAGCTCGGCTTCGAGGCTCCTCGGCCCGGCGTTCATTTCGCAGGCTGGAACACCGAGCCGAACGGCACGGGGGACTCGTTTGCCGGCGGCTCTGCTGTGAGAGTCGACCTCGAAGGGAGTGCGAACGTCCTGTACGCCCAGTGGGCTCTTGACGACGATACCCCGTATGCAGTCGAGGTGTACTACGAGGTTGACGGCAGCTATGGTCAGCCTGATGTCCAGCAGGGCGTCGGCACGACCGATGCCAAAGTTTCCGTGAGCGCAGCCGACTACGCCAAGACCGGATATACCTTCGACGAGTCCGCTCCTAATAAGCTCGAGGGCGCCATCGAAGGCGACGGTTCGCTCGTGCTCAAGGTGTACTTCAAGGAGAACACGGCTTTGATTGCCTATCGAGCCACCGAGGGCGGCAGCGTGTCGCGAGAAAGCGAGACGCTGCGAGCGGTCAGCGGTGAGGCCAAAGGCTCGAATGCCCAGCCTGATCCGAAGACGGATGCTGATCTTGGCTATTACTTCGCAGGTTGGAGCGTGGGCGATTCTTCCGAGATCGTTTCATGGGAGCCTGAGCTCGACCGTGCCGCTGTCGAGCGTTTCGCGAAGCATGACGGGGCGTTCGAGTCCACCACGTTCACTGCCCATTTCGCTGCCAAGAAGGAGCTCGTGATCATCTCGAAATCAGACGAGTTCGTTTACGATGGAACCGAAAAAACCGCGAGCAATACGGTGTTCGAAGGCGACGAAGGAGTGAACGTCGCCAATGTCGATGCGCGCACGACAGAAGTGGATGTAGGCGACTATCCGGTGGAGTTCTACAACCAAGACAAAATAAGAATTTTCGAGGACAGGACCGGAAAAGACGTGACTGACCGCTATGTGGTCAAGTACGTCAAGGGCACGTTGACAATCAAGCCTGCTACTCTCAAGGTGACGACGTTCTCTGCCTCCAAGACCTATGACGGTGCCCCTCTCACGGCTTCCGGCACGATGACCGGCTTGGTGAACGGTGAAACCGCCGCTTTCACCACCACCGGCACGGCCACCGAGGTCAATGCGCCCACAGGCACGCAGAACACGTACGATATCGACTGGAGCGGCAGCGCCAAGGAATCCAACTATAAGGTTGAAGCGGATATCGGCACGCTGATGGTGACCGAGTACGACAAGCCGATCGTCGTCACCACCGTCGGCGGCATCTTCACCTACAACGGCGAACCTCATGGCGCCGACGTCACGGTTTCCGATTTGCCCGCAGGCTACTGGAAAGAGACTGCCGCTTCGAGCGCTTCGGCCACCGACGTCACGGCCAGTCCTGTCGCGGCGACCGCCGACAAATTGGTCATCCGCAATGCTTCCGGCGTCGATGTGACCGACAGGCTGAACATAAGGAGGATCGACGGACAGATCGAGGTTACGCCGGCTCCGCTCAGCGTGAGGATCGTGGGCAATTCCGCCGTTAAAACCTACACCGGCGAAACGTTCACGGTTGACGACTTCACTGCCGAGCCCCTCATTGAAGGCAAAGCCGAAATCACGCTCAAGGACGGCGCGGCCGCTCATGCCGAGGGCGTTGATGCCGGAACCTATCCCATGGGCCTCGCGCCCGACAGTTTCGAGGTGCGGTCGAAGAACTACAACGTGACGTTGACGGTGGTGGACGGCTTTTTGCGCATCGAGCCAGCGGGGAAGATGTCCGTTTCGGCCAGCGACGTGGAAAAAGTCTATGACGGAAACCGCTACGGCGTGAAGGCCGAGGCCTCGGTGGAGGGTGCGACGATCCGCTACCGCGATCCGGTTACGGGCGAGTACAACCTGGAGGATTCGCCGACGTTCCTCGATTGGACGGACGGTCCGCGAACGGTAGAGTTCCAGGCGACCCACCCGAACTACGAGACGGCGTACGGCACCGCCAGTGTCACCATCAACAAGCGCGCGGTGACGCTGACCAGCGCCGACGCGGTCAAGTCGTACGATGGGACCGCGCTGCTCGCCGAGCGCGTCGTCGGGGACGTCGATTTCGCTGCCGGCGAGGGCGCCACGTATTCCGACTTCGCGTCGCTGATCGATGCGGGCACGACGCCCAACACCTTCACCTATCGTTTTAACGAGGGTACGAAGGCTGCAAACTATATTGTGAAGAGCACCTTCGGCACGCTCGAAGTGGAGAAAGTCCCGTTGGCTGTCACGGTGACGGGCAACCAGGCTGCAGCCGCCTATGACGGCGCGAGCCACCTCGCCGAAGGCTACGTTGTCGACGGCGCCGACGGCAAGGCCGAAGTCGCGCTGCGGGACGGCGTGCTCGCCCGCGCCGAGGGCGTTGATGCCGGAACCTACCCCATGGGCCTCGTACCCGACAGTTTCGAGGTGCGGTCGAAGAACTACAACGTGACGTTGACGGTGGTGGACGGCTCGCTGTCGGTGGCGCCTGCGACGCTGCTCATCTCGGCCAACGATGCGAGCAAGAAGTACGGGCAGGTTGATCCTACGTTGACGGCATCGGTGACGGGCCTGGTTGGGGGCGACTCCTTCTCCGGTTCGTATAATGTGACGCGCGTCGCGGGCGAGTCGGTCGGCACGTACGCGATAGCCGTCGAGAACGCAATCTCGGGCGATCCGAACTACGTGGTCAAAGTCGCCCCGGGTTCCTTCGCCATCGTTTCCGCCGATGCCGTTTCTCTCGTGGTAGGCGGAGGCACGAAGGTCTACGATGGCACGCCGTTGGTGCCGACGGGCTTCACGCCATTCGGTTTGGCCGATGGCGATTACGCAGAGGTGGTGTACAGCGGTTCGCAAACCGATGCCGGCTCGAGCGTCTCAAGCCTCGCGAGCTACGTTATCCGCAACGCCGCGGGCGAGGATGTGACAGCCAACTACAGGACCGTCAACGTGGTTCCCGGCGATCTGACCGTGATGGCGGCGGCTGCCACGATCGTCGTGGCCGATGCGGCTAAGGTGGCTGGCGCGGCTGATCCGACGTTCACCGGTACGGTGACGGGCCTCGTTGACGAGGGAGACCTCGGGCAGGTTGCCTATGCCCGCTCGAACGGCGACGAGGCTCCCGGAACCTATGTCGACGTGCTCACGGCCTCCTTCACCGACAATCCGAACTACGCGGTAACGGTCGTTCCCGGCACGTTCACCATCACGGCTGCCCCGGCAGTTCCTCCTACGCCGGTCACGCCGACGCCCGGCACGCCGACAGCTCCTCCGACGCCGATAGGCACCGTTCCCGACGGTCCGCTCGCTCCAATTATCACACCCGTTGTCGAGGCTCTCGAGGACGCCGTCACACCGCTCGCAGGCCCGCAGGAAGAGACGATCGACGACAACGAGAATCCGCTTGCAGGTTTCGATACGGTGCAGTGTTGGGTGCATTACTACCTGATCCTGGGCATCATTGTCACGGTGATCTACGGAGTTGGCGTGCTCGTACGGCGCATCAACTTCACGCGTAAGCTCGAAGATTTCGAGGACGACGTGCTTGGCGTCGCAGACGATCCGGCCAACGAGCCGACGCAGGCCCCGATCGCGGCTGAAGGCAAGGAGGCCTAGCATGAGGAAGAGCAACTGGACTATTCTGGCCGTTCTGGCTGTCGCTGCGGGCTTTTTCCTGTGGCTGTGGTACTACTTGGGCTTTAACTTCGTCGACGAGCCGCTCGACTTGGTGCTCGCCGTGGCGTGGTGGGCGATGGTCGTGGCGCTGGCTGTGGGCATCCATGCTGCTGAGAGCAAACGCCGACGCCGCGTGCGCACGACCTATCTCGCGCCAGATGTGCTGTTCAACAGCGAGGCTGGGTTCGTCAACCTTGGTGCGTTCGAGGAGGGAACCACCCTCGCGGACGCGCTCGAGTATACGCTTGCCGGCTTGAAGTATACGTTCGACCGCAAGGATCCGTCATCCGATGCGCTCGGTGCAACGGGAGAACCCGTGGGGGCCGCCGGCCCTGAAGCCGTCGACGGAGATGTTGCATCCAGCGAGGGGCCCGCTGAAGTCAGACCGCAAGGTCCGGTAAGGTTCGAGCGCATCGTGCGCACGGACAAGCTCGACAAAGACGACGCCGAGAAGTGGGAGGGTGAGGTCGTGGACGTGAAGACGAGGCGCGCCGTGCCTTTCAAGGGCAAAGAGGAGCTCTCCGAGCTTTTGGCGGCTCAACCGATCTGAACGCGACAGTGGCCTCGTTAGGCACTCCGGCGAACCAATCGACGCCCCCTCGACCGAGGGGGCGTCGCCCGTTATGGCGGGGTCGCAGGTTCTTGGGCGAAGCGCTTTGCGTCGACGGCAATGCGAGCGGAGCGCATCCGCTTCAAGTCGCGTCGCTTGAAATCAGGCCGACTCGGCGATCTCGCAGACTTTACCCGAATTTGACCGGCTTGCGACGGCGCTTTGATGCTTGGTGCCCATCATGTTCTCCAGTGCTCCTTCCGCTCGAAGGGGCGCGTCGAATGTATGGGAGCGCCCTGAGGGGCTGCGAGGAAGGAAGAGCATGAAGAAGCGTTTGACGATGATCGCGATGGGAGCCGTGCTTGCGCTCGGTGTGTTCGGTCTCATGGGCTGCGCAGGCGGCGGGAACGAGGGATCCGCCGACGAGCGCGGCGGAGAGTCGGGCGGAACAGCTGCTGCTCCCTCGGGCCAAATCTCGGTGTACTCGCGCGAAGACGGCTCCGGCACCCGCGGCGCGTTCATCGAGCTGTTCGGCATCGAGGAGAAGGACGCGAGCGGCGAGAAGGTGGATATGACCACCCCGTCTGCGGCCATCACGAATTCCACGTCGGTCATGATGACGTCGGTGTCCGGCGACGAGAACGGCATCGGCTACATCTCGCTCGGCTCGCTGAACGACACGGTGAAGGCGCTCAGCATCGACGGCGCCGAGGCGACGGCCGAGAACGTGAAGAGCGGCGAGTACAAGGTGGCACGTCCGTTCAACATCGTGACGAAGGACGGCGTGTCCGACGTGGCCCAGGACTTCATCGACTTCATCATGAGCGCCGAGGGTCAGAAGGTGGTTGAGGACAACGGCTGCATCTCCGTGGCTGACAACGCGGGCTCCTACACGGCTTCCGGCAAGTCCGGCAAGATCGTCATCGCCGGTTCTTCGTCGGTGACCCCGGTCATGGAGAAGCTGTCCGAGGCGTACCAGGCCCTCAACCCCGACGTCACCATCGAGGTCAACCAGTCCGACTCGACCACCGGCGTGAACATGGCCGCCGAGGGAACCTGCGACATCGGCATGGTTTCTCGCGAGCTCAAGGACTCCGAGAGCAGCGTAAAGGCTACGGTCATTGCGCAGGACGGCATCGCCGTCATCGTGAACCCGGGCGCGTCGCTGGACAACCTGACGTCCGACCAAGTGAAGGGCATCTACACCGGCGAACTGACCACCTGGGAAGATATCGTTCCGTCTGCGTAGCAGCCGCCGGAAGCGCTCGACGCTGCGAGGTGCCGATACACTCCGCCTCGCCCCTTTTCGCTGCGCGAAACGGGGCGATTCGGGGCCTCTTCGGCGCCTCTCGCTGACTTTGCCAAACCAAGGAGTTTTCATGTCCCACCCGCATATCAAGGAAGGCATCGCGAAGGCGCTGTTCGTGGGAGCCGCGGGGATTTCGATCATTGCGGTCGCCCTCATCTGCGTCTTCCTGTTCGCCAACGGCGTGCCGGCCATCGCGCAGATCGGCCTGCCGGAGTTCCTCTTCGGCACCACGTGGCGGCCGGCCAACGACATCTACGGCATCTTCCCCATGATCATCGGCAGCATCTACGTGACGGGCGGCGCCATCGTCGTGGGCGTGCCCACGGGCCTTCTGTGCGCTATCTTCCTCTCGCGATTCGCCAGCGGAAAGATCGCAGCCGTGCTCAAGCCCGGCGTCGAGCTGTTGGCCGGCATCCCGTCGGTCGTGTACGGCTTCTTCGGCCTCGTGCTCATCGTGCCGTTCATCCGCGCGAACATGCCGGGCAACGGCCTGTCGCTGCTGGCGGCAGCCGTGCTGCTGGGCATCATGATCCTGCCCACCATCATCACCGTGGCGCAGAGCGCGCTCGATGCTGTGCCGAAGAAGTACTACGAAGGTGCGCTGGCGCTGGGAGCCGACCACGAGCGCTCGGTGTTCCGCGTCATCGTGCCCGCCGCCACCTCCGGCATCATGGCCGGCGTGGTGCTGGGCGTGGGCCGCGCCATCGGCGAGACGATGGCCGTCATCATGGTGGCCGGCAACCAGCCCCTCATCCCCGAGAGCATCTTCAACGGCGTGCGCACCATGACGGCGAACATCGTGCTGGAAATGGGCTACGCGGCCGACCTGCATCGCGGCGCCCTCGTGGCCACCGGCGTGGTGCTGTTCGTGTTCATCCTGCTTATCACCATGCTGTTCAACGTCATCAAGAAGCGAGGTGAGATGAAGTAATGAGTCCGAAGCTCACCATAGCCTACGAGGCCGGTTCCGCCCCCGCGGCTCCTACCGATTCCGACGACCGCATCGATGCCCTGTTCGCCGTTGCGGAAACGCGCCAGCGCAAAACGCGCCGCGTCGTGTCGGCGCTGCTGCGATCGCTCGTGTACCTGGGCGCGCTGATCACCACGGCGGTGCTCCTGTTTATTGTGGGATACATCCTGGTCAACGGCGTGCCGTACCTCACGCCGAGCCTGTTCGCCTGGGAGTACACCTCCGACAACGTCTCGCTCATGCCGGCGCTCGTCAACACGCTGCTCATGGCGGCGCTCTCGCTGGCCCTCGCGGTGCCCGTCGGCGTGGGATCTGCCATCTACCTGGTTGAATACGCACCGCGCGGCAGCCGTTTCGTCCAGATCGTGCGCACCACCACCGAGACGCTGCAGGGCATCCCCTCCATCATCTACGGCCTGTTCGGCATGCTGTTCTTCGTGACGGCGCTGCACTGGAACCTGTCGCTCATGGCGGGCGCGTGCACGCTGGCCATCATGGTGCTGCCCGTGGTCATGCGCACCACCGAGGAAGCGCTCATCGCCGTGCCCGACGCCTACCGCGAAGGCGGTTTCGGCTTGGGCGCGGGCCGTTTGCGCACGGTGTTCCGCTGCGTGCTGCCCTCGGCGGTTCCCGGCATCCTGGGCGGCGTCATCCTGGCGCTCGGCCGCTGCGTGGGCGAGGTGGCAGCCCTCATTTTCACGGCGGGCTCCATCGCCCAGATCCCGAACTTCCTCGAGCAGGGCGGCATGGCGCTGTTCGACTCGACGCGCACCCTGGCCGTGCACATGTACGTGCTGGCCAGCGAAGGCCTGCATGTGAACGAAACGTACGCAACGGCGGTGGTGCTGCTGGTCATGGTGGTGCTGCTGAACCTCCTGGCCACGTTTGCCGCGAAGAAGATGAGCAAAGGAAACCAAGATGACTAACGCTACCGTAGAGAAGACCACGACGCGCGCCGCAGTCCCCGCGACCGCGCACACCTACCTGCCGCAGGCTCGCGTGCGCACGGTCGAGCGCAGCGGCCGGCAGGCTCCCGCCGATGCGCCTGTGAAGATGGGCGTGCGCAACCTCGACCTGTTCTACCAGGACTTCCACGCGTTGAAGGGTATCAACCTGGAGTTTCCTCAAAACCAGGTGACGGCGCTCATCGGCCCGTCGGGCTGCGGCAAGTCCACGCTGCTGAAAAGCCTCAACCGCATGAACGACCTCGTGGCGGGCTGCCGCGTCGAAGGGGAGATCACGCTCGACGGCGAGGACGCCTACCGCTCACTCGACGCGAACAGCCTGCGCCGTCGGGTGGGCATGGTGTTCCAGCAGCCCAATCCCTTCCCGATGAGCGTGTACGACAACGTGGCATTCGGCCCGCGCACGCACGGCATCAAGAACCGCGCCGACCTCGACGTCATCGTGGAGCAGAGCCTGCGCGACGCCGCCATCTGGGACGAGCTGAAGGACCGTCTCAAGAAGAACGCGCTGGGCCTGTCCGGTGGCCAGCAGCAGCGCCTGTGCATCGCTCGCGCATTGGCCGTGCGCCCCGAGGTGCTGCTCATGGACGAGTCCACGAGTGCGCTCGACCCCATCTCCACCGCGAAGATCGAGGATCTCGTGGGCGAGCTCAAGAGCAAGTACACGGTGATCATGGTGACGCACAACATGCTGCAGGCGCTGCGCGTGTCCGACAAGACCGCGTTCTTCCTGCTGGGCGAGATGGTGGAGGCCGGCGACACCGACGATATCTTCACGAGCCCCGCCGATCCGCGCACCGCGGACTACGTCGCCGGAAGATTCGGATAGGATACTGCGAGCTGGCCGCGCGAACCCGTGCAGCGGAAGTGCGCTTGTCGTGCAGCGGAAGTGCGCTTGTGCGCGCTGTTGCACGAGCCAGGTCGTCGAAAGGACCTTTTCCGCGAGGCCTGCGGTTCTTCCCTCGTCCGATGGGTCTTTCCGGCAACAGTCATCGCGCACTTTACGCAAATTTGATCGGCGCGTTGCCCTACGTCTGCGGCGGCTGCTTTACAATGATCCGAAACGATGTGCAGTATGAAACCGAGTGGCATTGGTTGATGATCGACCGGCGAGAGGAGCCAGGCCGTCCGGGGTTGGCGTCGGAAGTTGGCGCCCGAGGATGCCCCGCCGTGCTGCCGACGCATTTCCGTACGCGAGGGCAGTGCGAGGAGTAAGATCGGGCGCCCTGGCCGGTCGCAGCGCCAACCGTGTGCCGCTCGGAGAACAGCGGAGCCAAGCATGATCTACTATGTGGAAGACGACACGAACATTCGCGATCTGACAGTGTACGCATTGCGTCAGGCCGGGTTCGAGGCGCAGGGCTTTCCTGCGGCCAGCGGGTTCTTGGACGCTTGCAAGAAGCGCCTGCCCGAGCTTGTGCTGCTCGACATTATGCTTCCCGAAATCGACGGTCTCGAGATCCTGCACCTGCTGCGCGAGGACCCGGCCACGAAACATCTGCCCGTCATGATGCTTACCGCGAAGGGAACCGAGTTCGATACCGTAAGCGGTCTCGACGCCGGTGCCGACGACTATCTGGCCAAGCCTTTTGGCATGATGGAGTTGGTCAGTCGCGTGAATGCGCTCCTGCGCCGCGCGTCCGCGCCTGCCCTTGCGCCCGACGACGAACTCTCATGCGGGCCCATCGCGCTTGTGACATCGGCGCACACCGTCGAGGCGGGAGGCTGTCCGGTGGCATTGACGCTCAAAGAGTTCGATCTGCTGCGTACGCTCATGCAGAACCAAGGGCATGTGCTTTCGCGGCGCCAGCTACTTGAAGAGGTATGGGGCATGACCTATGTGGGCGAGACGCGCACGGTGGATGTCCACATCCAAACGCTGCGCCAGAAGCTTGCGAATGCATGCGAAGGCGCCGATTCTTGCATCCGCACCGTGCGCGGCGTGGGTTATTGCATGAAGCAGCCAGCATGAGAGCGCAGACGACAAGAGGCGGCGCACGGCATTCGCACTGCGGTCGGAGGATGCGGCCATGAGCCCGACGCACTTCCGGGTGAAAAGTCTCGCCGGCAAGATATTCTCGAGCGTGCTCGTGTTCACGCTCGGCATCATCGTGCTACTGGCCGTGGCGATGACCACCATATACTATGTGTCCTACGAGCGCGATGCCGAGGCGGAGCTGGCTGCGAGCGCCCAGGACGCCGCACGCTACCTGAACGCCACACCTTCGGCCGAGAACGCACCCGCGCTCAAATCCCAGTTCAGCGGTTTGACACGCTATACGCTCATCGCTCCTGACGGCACGGTGCTGTTCGACAGCGCGGCCGATACCGGCACCATGGACAATCACGCCGACCGTCCCGAGGTGCAGGAGGCCGCCGAGGAGGGCGAGGCTGTGACTCTGCGTTATTCCGATACGCTTGGCACCGATACGGTATACGCAGCCGTGAAGCTTGACGACGGCGGCATCGTGCGCCTGTCCGAAACGCGCCACTCGCTGTTGTCGTTCCTCGGCGATATGCTCGTGCCCGTGCTCGTGGCGCTCCTCGTGGCCGTTGTGCTCGTGTTCGTCCTCTCGAAGGTGCTCACCAATCGCATCATGAAGCCTATCGATGCGCTCGATTTCGCCAATCCGCTGGACAACGAGATCTACGAGGAAATGGATCCGCTGCTCATTCGCATCGACGAGCAGCAGCGGCAGCTGAAAGCGCAGAATCGCGAGCTGGCCGAGGCTGAGAACATGCGCCGAGACTTTTCGAGCAACGTAAGCCACGAAATGAAGACGCCCCTGCAGGTGATATCCGGCTATGCCGAACTCATGAAGAACGATATGGTGCAGCCCGCCGATCGGCAGAAGTTCGCCGCGCTCATCTATGACGAGGCGCAGACCATGCGTTCGCTCATCAACGACGTGCTCACGTTGTCGAAGCTTGACGAGTCGGCGTTCGACGACGAGGGCGCGCCGGCCATCGAGCTTCTCTCCGTCGCCGAGCGTGTGGCGGGCCGACTTTCCAGCTTCGCGTCCGACCAGGGTGTGGAGGTGCGGGTGGAAGGCGCGCCCGCCTGCATAGCGGGGAGCCGCACCCTGGCCGAGGAGATGCTGTACAACCTCATCGAGAACGGCGTACGCTACAACCACGAGGGCGGGAGCGTGGTCATGCGCGTGGAGCCCGAAGGAGACGAGGCGGTCGTCCGCGTGAGCGATACGGGCCCCGGCATCTCGCCCGATCTGCGCGACAAGGTATTCGAGCGGTTCTTCCGCGTGGATAAGAGCCGCTCGAAGGAGACGGGCGGTACGGGCCTGGGCCTGGCCATTGTCAAGCATGCTGTCATATATCATGGCGGCACCATTGCAGTGGAGGGCGAAGAGGGCCAGGGCACCACGTTCATCCTGCGTTTTCCTGCTGCGAGCTAAGGAGCGCTACTGCCATACGGACTGCGCGTTCATCGGCTTTCGGTTGGAAAGCCGATGGTTCAAAGATTTTCGAACAAGTTGCCCAGCGTCGTATCCAAGCTTATTGCTATCTTTTCGAGAAAATCCACCGTGGGATTGCGCGTTCCGACTTCGACTTTGGCAAGGTAGGATCGTCCCACGCCCGTCATGAGCGCGAGTTGCTCCTGTGTGAGGTTGCGCTGCTCGCGCAATGACCGAATGCGCTGGCCGATGCTTTTTCGGGTTTCTTGAGTCATAGGGAAAGAGTACGATTGTATCCGCTATAATCTGTGCCCTATAGGACACAAACAGCAATGCGGGCCTAACGAGTGCATGCGAACGAGGAACGAAGAGGCGCTGAAGGGAGGAGTTGAGGTTGAACGACGAAGTGCTGTTCACGCAGCAATGGGCGACCGTGGCCGACCTTCTGCACCGCGAGATCGGCCGTGCGCTGAGAAGCGCCTTCGGCGTGACGTACCTTGCATTCTGCCTCCTTGCTTCGGTGCGATCGCACGGAGGCCGTATGGCGCTTTCGGCGTTCCCGCGCGATGCGCTTGCCAACGCCAATACGGTTACGGTTGCGGCAGCGAAGGCGACGAAGCAGGGCTACCTTGAAAAGCGCCGCTGCGCGAACGACCGCCGTGCTCTCGAAGTCGCGGAGACGCCAAGGGGCGCGCGCATCGTCGAGAGCGGGTTCGAAGCGATCTATGCGCGCCTGTGCGTCACCGTGTGGAAGAACCATGCGCGCCGCGATATCGACGAGACCATGCACGAATTCGCGAGCGTCGCTTCGAAGCTGGGCATCGATTCTGTCGAGATCAACCACCGTTGCCATCCCGTGCTCACGCCGTCCTATCTCATGTGCGTCGCCGGTCTGTTGCGCCAGTGGGAGTCGCGCACCGCGCGTTTCGCCGGGCTGACTTTCTCCGAATACCGCTGTCTGGCTCTGCTTGAACATCGGCTCGGATCCCTATCGTGCGCCGCCATCGCTGACGAGCTCGTGCTTGACCGGAGCACCGTGTCGCCCATCGTCACACGACTTGCGGATGCGGGATACACGGTGGTCGAAGTCGGCCTCGATCGTCGATGCCGCTGCGTATCGCTCACCGGCAAGGGCAGGGTCGTGGCCGCCCTTGTCACGTCCGAGCTCGAGAATATCACGGCAGAGCTGTTTTCCGATGCGTCCCCGTCCGTGAAGGCTCGGGCGAATGAGCTGCATATGCGTATGTACGCCTCCTGCATCTTGTGAGCGGATGCTTCACTGATAAGCAAAAACCCTGGTAGAAACGTCGTTCAGGGTTTTTCCTTGAAAGATAAGCGTGATGGGTCCCATCATGCTTCATAATTTGCCCCCGTTCGAGCTTGCTTCTTACAATCGAAGGGAGGGACGCTGGGTCCCTTGCAGGGGAAGGTGGCCCGAGGGCGCTCTGTCGCACAGAATGCGCGGCCACCGTCGACGAACGGAGGAATTGGGATGCCGAATTCAAGCGAGGGACTATCCCGGAGGGACTTCTTGAAGGGAACAGGCGTCGCGGCCACGGCCGTGGCCGCCGTGGGGCTTGCCGGATGCGCGAGCTCGGGATCGGGGGCCGGTGCGCAAAGCGCGTCTTCGATTGCATGGGATCGCGAGACCGAGGTGCTCGTGCTCGGCTTCGGGGGAGCGGGGGCGGTTTCTGCCGCTGCCGCCCACGAAGAAGGGGCCGAGGTGCTCATTCTGGAAAAGGCCCCGAAGGAGGGCGGCGGCACGACGCGCATCTCGACCGGCTATTCCTCCATCGTGCTCGATCCCGACGGCGCGCTCGAATACCTGCATCATCAGGTGAAGGGCCTCACACCCGACGAAGTGTTTGAAGCGTACGTGCAGGAGGGGGCGACGCTCGTCGACTGGCTCGACGACCATGGGCTCACCTATACCGACGTCAGCAGCGTGCTGGGTTCCGACTACAAAAACTGGCCCGGCTCCGACGCGTTCGGTGCGGTCGGATTCACCGACGAGGACGGGGTCAACAGCGGCACGGCGGTGTTCGACTGGGCTACGGCCTACATGCAGGACAACGGCATCGAAATCCTGTTCGACTCGCAGGCGTACCAGCTGGTGCAGGACCCTGAGACGAAGGAAGTCGTCGGCGTCCGCGCGCGGCATTCCGACGGTTCCGAAATCGCGGTTCGTGCGAAGAAGGCCGTCATCATGTGCACGGGCGGCTTCGAGTGCAACGATCAGATGATCGGCAACTACCTGGTGCCCTCTCCGCTCGCGCGCGAAGGGTGGATGTTCAACACCGGCGACGGCATCAGGATGGGGCAGGAGATCGGCGCCGATATGTGGCATATGAACATGCTCGATGCGTACGGCGTTACGTTCACGGAGCCGGGCGCCATCACGGGCCGCTTCGGGTTGAACGGGGCTACGTGCGCGACGGGAAGCTTCATGTGGATCAACCGCACCGGCAAGCGCTTCATGTGCGAGAATCCTTCGAACATCGGCACGCCGCTCGCGCACCGAAGTGTGAACCGCTTCTCGCTGTTCGACGACATCCCCGGATCGTTGCCGCTCGGCTACGACTCCTCCTATCGAGACATCCCGTTCTATCTGCTCATCGACCAAAAGCAATTCGATGCCGCGCCGCTGTACGATAACAATCAGAACGCCGGATGTGGCCTTATCGACAAGGAGTTGGGCGGGGTCGAACCCTGGAGCGAGGACAATCAGGCGGAGCTCGAGAAGGGCTGGATCCTCAAGGGCGACACCATCGAGGAGATCGTCCAGAAGATGAACGAGAACAGCAAGGACGAGGGGTACCACATGGACCCGGCCGACTTGCAGGCCACCGTCGACGTATACAACGCCGATTGCGCAGCTGGCATCGACTCCCAGTTCGGCCGTCCGGCCGTGGCGAACGACGTGCCGAACCTCGTGCCGCTCGACACGCCGCCGTACTATGCGCTGCGGCTTATGCCCTGCATGAACACGACGAAGGGCGGTCCGGTGAAGAACGCGAAGGTCCAGATCCTCGACACGCACGGAGAGGTTATCCCGCGCCTGTACGAAGCGGGTACGCTCGGGCATACCGCCGCGCAGGTGTACTGCATCTTCGGTGCCAACTTGGCCGAATGCTTCAACTTCGGGCGTATCGCCGGGCGAAATGCAGCCGCCGAGACGCCCCTCGAGGCGTAAAACCTCCCCGCGCCGCCGCCCGCGAAGGCGGACGGCGGCGCCCCCTCCCCCTCGAAAGGGCGTGAAACGACACGATGAGAAACCGAATTGTACGGACCCGCATCGTGGCGGGCATGATTGCGGCTGTCGCAGCGCTTGCCGTCATGTTCGCGACAGGATGCGCGCCTCGAGAATCTTCGCTGTCGCAGGGCGGCGGAAACGAGGGCGGCGACGATACCCTTCAGATTTCCTGGAGCGTTACGTCCGACTGCGAAAGCTGCCATACGCGGGAGGCAGCCGCGCCCGCCGATGCGACGAGCCTGCATGCCGTCCATGCGAGCTCCTCCTGCCTATCGTGCCATGATGACGAGCAGGGCCTGGCCAAGGCTCATGAGGGCTACGAAGAGAAGGATCCCGCGTCCAAATTGAAGAAGACCGATGTCGCCGACGAGTCGTGCCTGGCTTCCGGCTGCCATGATCAGACGGTGCTTGCGGAGGCGACCGCGGGCGAGACCGTATTGACCGACACGAAAGGCACGGTGGTGAATCCGCATGATCTTCCCATCCACGAAGATCATGCGAAGGGCGTGCGATGCGCTTCCTGCCACAAGATGCATGGTGAAGGCTCGATCGAGGCCGATGCCGTCTACCAAGCGTCGAAGGCGACCTGCCTCTCTTGTCATCACAACGAGGTGTACGAATGCCATACGTGTCACACGTGATGAGTTCGGACATCGTTTAAGGGCGCTGAAAGCGTGAAAGCGGCCCATGGCCGCTTTCACGAAAAGCCCCGCCCCCGGCCAGAAGGATGAACCCACCTCAAAAGGTGGGTGCTCGCAGCCCGCTTCCTGGCTTTCGCATCAACGGATGCGAATCTCCATTTCACGCGCTATCTTGAGCTCCCTCATGTCATAGCATCGGTCCATCGCAAAGTATGGCTTCGAGGGCAGGACCTCCTTTGAGTATATGGGTCGTGCTGTCAAAATAAAGTCTTGACATCTAAGTTGTTGCGCGGTTTACACAATCGCGTCTCCATCCTTCCATCTGCTATGATAGGAAACCGGAGCCACGCGAGGGAGGATGCATATGGAACCGCTCGTCATCAAAGGCATGCCGATCGGGCAGGGAAGGCCCAAAATCATCATCTCGCTCATGCACGCCGAAGCTGCAGACGCATGCGCCACGGCAAAGCGCGGCAGGCAGGCTGGCGTCGATTGCTTCGAATGGCGCGGGGATTTCTGCCGCAACGTCCACGACATACCAAACATGATCGAGGATGCGTGCCTGGTGGCGGATTGTCTGCCGCACAACCCCCTGCTGTTCACGTTTCGCTCGGTCGACCAGGGCGGGCAAATGGATCTGCCCGTAGACGCATACGTGGCGCTCAACGAAGCGCTCATCGAAACGGGCTGCATCGATATGGTGGACATCGAAACATGGATTGGCGATGCCGCGGTATCCGACCTGATCGCACACGCGCATGCGCACGGTGTTGCAACGGTCGTCTCGTACCACAACTTCGCAGGCACTCCCCAGACCGACTGGATGGTATCGCTGCTCACCCACATAGCCGACCTGGGAGCCGACATTCCCAAGATCGCCGTCATGGCGCGCACGGCAGCCGATACCCTGCGGCTGTTGGCCGCAACCGAGGAAGTGGCGCGCGTCCACACGGACAAGCCTCTTCTCACAATGGCCATGGGAACGCAGGGCAGCATATCGCGCCTTTCCGGCGAGTTGTTCGGCTCGGCCCTGACGTTCTGCGCGCTCGAGGCATCCTCGGCTCCGGGGCAAGTGGACGTGGCGCGCGCTCGCCTCATCATGGACGCGTTCCACGACGTGCTGGCATGAGCGCGATGCCGAGGCGCTGATCGTCTTTGCCCGAATGCTCGACGTAAGCACCTGCACGCACAAAGGTGCAGGTGCTGTGAATGATGCTATGCAAACAGGCGTTCGCATGATACTATGGCTTTCATGGACTCATTATTCACCGATATGGAAAACGAGCGCAAATCGGAGGTTGCGCCTCTTGCGGTGCGCATGCGGCCGCGCTCGCTCGAGGAGGTCGTCGGCCAGGCCGAGGCCGTAGGCCCTGGAAGCTGGTTGCGTACCGCTATCGAGCAGGATCGGCTGAGCTCGGTCATCCTGTTCGGCCCGGCAGGCACGGGCAAGACCTCGCTCGCCCACGTGATCGCCGAGACGACTCGGGCCACGTTCGTGGAGGTGTCCGCCATCGGCGGTACCGTGTCGGATCTGCGGCGCGAGATCGACGCGGCCGAGAAGCGCCTGACCGCGTTCGGCTTGCGCACCATCCTGTTCGTCGACGAGATACATCGCTTCAATCGCAGCCAGCAGGATACGCTCTTGCACGCGGTGGAGGATCGCGTGGTCGTACTCGTGGGCGCCACTACGGAAAACCCTTTCTTCGAGGTGAACTCGGCCCTCATCAGCCGCTCCCGCGTGGTCGAGCTGCACGGCCTGTCCGATGGCGAGATCGGGGAGCTCGTTGGCCGCGCGCTTTCCGACGAGCGGGGCCTTGGCGGGCGCTACGGGCTGGACGACGGGGCGCGTGACGCCATCGTGCTGCTCGCGGGCGGCGATGGCCGCACGGCCCTCACCACGCTCGAGCTAGCCGCGGGCATGGTCGATCCCGGCACGCCGCAGAAGCCCACGCGCATCTCCGAAGAGGACGTGCGCGCCGCCACGCCGCATCGCGTGCTGCCGTACGACAAGAACAAGGACATGCACTACGACGTCATCTCGGCGTTTATCAAGTCCATGCGCGGTAGCGATCCCGATGCCGCGCTGTACTGGCTCGCCCGCATGATCGACGGGGGAGAGGATCCGAAGTTCATCGCGCGCCGCATGTTCATCGCTGCGTCGGAGGATATCGGCAACGCCGATCCGCAGGCGCTGCTCGTGGCCGAAGCCGCCTTCAAATCGGCCGAGGTCATCGGCTATCCCGAATGCCGCATCAACCTGGCACAGGCTGCCGTCTACCTGGCGCTTGCGCCCAAGAGCAACGCGGCGGAAGCCGGCATAGACGCCGCGCTGGCCGAGGTGCGCAACGGACCCGCCCGCGCCGTTCCCGACCACCTGCGCGATCGGCATCGCCCCGGATCGGAGAACTACGGTGCGTACCGCTACCCCCACAGCTATCCCAGCGGCTGGGTGGAGCAGCGCTACCTGCCCGACGGCTTGGAGCGCGGCTGCTTCTACCGCTCGAGCGATCGCGGTTGGGAGGCCTATCGTGCCGACTCGTTTGCGCGCGATCGCGCATCTTCAGCAACGGCTTCGGAGGATGGTGAAAACCCCACGTCGCAGGAAAGGTAACCGCTTTCCTACTCCTATGGAAGCAGGGTGGAAACACGAGCCAGCGTGTATAGAATCCAAGGTGATCGTGCTATAGTAATGCCCTCGAAACAGGAGGAAACGCCGTGGATGTCAACGAAATCATCAGCCTCGCTCTGCCGATCGTGTACGTGATCGTCGGCGCAGCTCTCGTGTGGTTCGTCATCGAGCTCGTCATGACGGTGCGCAAGACGCGCAAGACGGTCGATGATCTTCAGAAGCAGGTGCAGCCGACGCTCGCCAGCGTGGAACGTATCACCGCATCGCTCGAGCCGGTGGTTGCGAAGGTGGATCCGCTCGTCGAGCGCGTGTCGCTCACCGTTGACGCGGCGAATCTCGAAATCATGCGCGTCGACCAGATACTCGAGGACGTCAACGAGATCACCGATTCCGTCTCGTCGGCGGTGGAAGCGGTCGACACGGTGACCAACGCGCCGCTCGAACTGGTGAGCAGCGTATCGACGAGGGTGCGCAACGCGTTCAAGCCCCGCCGTGCGAGCGAGGAGTCGGTTGCGCTCGGCCAGGCGAAGGCCGAGGAGGAGGCTGCGCAAGCGGGTTCTTCCGCTGTCGCGCCTGCGCCGCGTCCTGCCGTGAGCGCCGATAACGGCCCCAAGCATGCATCCCCCTCTGCGCCCGCCTGCGATTCCCCCCGTTCCGCAACCGCGTCGAAGAACACCGAGGTGCCGGTGTCCACGGTGGTCAAGGAAGCTGTTTCGACTTCGGTGAAGGCGGCGCAGGAAGCCGTGGCCGATCAGCGAGAGCAGCGCGCCGAGCAGCGTGTCGAGCGCGAGGAGCGAGCCGAGGCAAAGCGCGCGGCGGCGGACAAAACATCGGAAGCCGCGGCGCATATGGCCCATGCCGTAACGACGGCGGCCAACGTTGATGCTGATGCCGCTCAGAAGTACTTCACCTACGACGGTTCCGAGCCTTCGGCGCCTGCGGGCAGTGCGTCCGCCCCCGATTCGCGCGACAACGAAGCGCAGCGCGAAGGGGCATAGCTCGGTGGATGAGGCTAATCGCGAATCCGGTAAAACCGAAAAGGCACGGCGCGGGTTTCTGACCGTATGGACGATCGTCGGAGCCATTCTGCTCACCGGCGTTTTTATCTACCTCGTTAACATTTTGAGCGTGCCCGTGGGCATCGTGCTGTGGGCCACCATTATCGTCTTCTGCTTGCGGGGTCCTGTCAACAAGCTCGAGAAGCTCGGCGTGTCTCGCGTTGTGGGAACGACGGTGGCCTATCTTGCCATGTTCGTGGTGCTGCTCCTTATCGGCCTGCTCATGTTCTCGCCGGTTTTCGGCATCGGCGATCAGTTCACGAGCCTGATCGAGAGCGTGCCCGGCTACGTGCAGACAATTATGGGCTGGACGGGCTCCCTGTACGACCGATACGCCGATGTGCTCCAGAACGATACGGTCCAACAATGGACCAACGACGCTCTGACGGCCATCGGAACGTGGGCATCGTCGTTCGCGAGCGAGAGTGCAGCCGGCGTCGTGGCGCTCGGCACCGGCGTTCTCAACAGCTTCGTTGCCATTGGCTTCGCGCTTGTCGTGGCATTTTGGATCCTCATGGACCTGCCTGCGCTCGGCCGCGAATGCATGCGCCTCGTCGGTCCGAAGCGCCGTGAAGATATGGAGATGCTCCACGTCACCTTCACGCGCGTGATGGGAGGCTACATCAAGGGCACGCTTTTGCAGTGCGCCGTCATCGGCATCGGATGCGCCGTGCTGTTCGGCATCATCGGCATCCCCAACTCGGCGGCACTCGGAGGCATTGCCGGCCTGCTCAACATCATCCCCATCGTGGGCCCATGGCTCGGCGGCGCCCTCGCAGCGGTGGTTGGCGTGTTCGCGAGCCCCTGGATAGCCATCATCGCCCTCGTGGGCACGATCATCATCCAGCAGATTGTCTACACGTTCGTGTCGCCGAAGATCATGGCGAATTCTGTCGACGTGCATCCGGCGCTCACGCTCATTGCATTGATGGCCGGCTCCGCCATCGGCGGCGCAATGAGCGGATTCATTGGCTCGCTCGTGGGCATGCTCGCCTCTATTCCCGCCGTCGCCGTGGCGAAGGCGGTTTTCGTGTATTATTTCGAGAAGCGTACGGGTCGTCAGCTCGTGTCGGGCGATGGCGTGTTCTTCAAGGGGACGCCCGCTTCCGGCGGCGTGCCCGATCCCATAGCCGATGCGACATCGCCTCATCCCGACGTATCGGCTGCGTTCGAACGAGTCAAGGAGCGCAAGGCGGAGGCCGATCGCAGGGCGCGGCATCGCAAGAAGCGCTGATCGCCCTGCCGGCCGATCAGCCGGCGGTTGCGGGCGGTCGCAACTGCGTGGGGGTGCGCGGATGCCGAGGGCGTCCGCGTTGTCGATAGTGGAGCAGCGGGCCGTGCAGCGCGGCCCCCGAGGAGATAGAAAGACACGATTATGAAGTACATGACCAGCGCGGAGATCCGCGAGAAGTACCTGAGCTTTTTCGAGGAGAAGGGCTGCAAGCGCTGGCCTTCGTCCTCGCTCATCCCCGACGATCCGTCGCTTTTGCTCACGAGCGCCGGCATGGTGCAGTTCAAGCCGTACTTCCTGCAGCAGAAGCACCTCGATGCCCCCTACATCGGCACGACGACGGTACAGAAGTGTGTGCGCACGAACGACATCGACATCATCGGCACCACGGGCCGGCACCAGAGCTTCTTCGAGATGCTGGGCAACTTCAGCTTCGGCGCGTACTTCAAGGAGGAGATGTGCGCGTGGGCGTACGAGTTCTCCACCGAAGTGCTGGGCCTGCCGGCCGAGCGCCTGTACTTCACCGTGTACCTCGACGACGACGAGACCATCGAGATATGGAAGAAGCTCGGCGTGCCCGACGACCACATCTCGCGTCTCGGCGAGGAGGACAACTTCTGGCGCGCCGGACCCACCGGCCCGTGCGGCCCGTGCTCGGAGATATACTTCGACCAGGGCGAGAGCTTCGGCTGCGGCAACCCCGACTGCGCGCCGGGCTGCGACTGCGACCGCTTCCTGGAGTACTGGAACCTCGTGTTCACCCAGTACGACGGCCAGGAGGACGGCTCGTTCGTGCCGCTGCCGAAGAAGAACATCGACACCGGCATGGGCCTCGAGCGCATCGCCGCCATCCTGCAGGGCGTCCAGTCCAACTATGAGACCGACGTGCTGCGCAGCCTCGTGGCGGTGGGCGAGCGCCTGAGCGGCGTCGTGTACGGCAGCGACCCGGCCACCGATCTCAGCTTGCGCATCATGGCCGATCACAGCCGCGCCGTGGCGTTCATGATCGCCGACGGCATCCTGCCGTCCAACGAAGGCCGCGGCTACGTGCTGCGCCGTCTGCTGCGCCGCGCCGTGATGAAGGGCCACCTGCTGGGCCTCGACAAGCCGTTCCTCAACGAGTACGTTGACGAGATCGTGAACCTTATGGGCCACGTATACCCCGAGATCGTGGAGAACCGCGAGCTCATGCGCCGCGTCATCCTGTCCGAGGAGGAGCGCTTCGGCGCTAACCTGCGCCAGGGCCGCGCCTTCCTCGACGAGGCGCTGGCCGAGCTCGAGGGCGTCGTGCTGCCGGGCGACCGCGCCTTCACGCTGCACGACACGTACGGCTTTCCCGTGGAAGTCACGCGCGAGCTGTGCGACGAGCGCGGCATCGAGGTGGACATGGAGGGCTTCGGCCGCTGCATGGACGAGCAGCGCGAGCGCGCCCGCGCGGCCAACACGAAGGACGCTGAGGCGGCCTGGTCCACGTACGGCGGCGTGATGAACGAGATCCTCGAGGCCGTGGGCCCCACCGAGTTCCTCGGCTACGCGAAGAACGACGCCGATGCGCGCGTGCTGGCGCTTGTGAAGGACGGCCAGCAGGTCGACGCGCTGGAGGCCGGCGACGAGGGCCGCATCGTGCTGGACACCACGCCGTTCTACGCCGAGAAGGGCGGCCAGATCGGCGACACGGGCGCCATGACGAAGGACGACGCCGCCGTGCGCGTGCTGGACACGAAAGAACCCGAGAAGGGCCTGATCGCCCATACCGTGCAGGTGGAGAACGGGCGCGTGAGCGTGGGCGACACCGTGCACGCCGCCATCGACGTGCCGCGCCGCGAGCGCATCCGCCGCAACCACACGGCCACGCACATCCTGCATTGGGCGCTGCGCCAGGTGCTGGGTGACCACGTGAAGCAGGCCGGCAGCTACGTTGCCGACAACCGTCTGCGCTTCGACTTCACGCACTTCGAGGCCATGACGGCCGAGCAGATCGCCGAGGTGGAGCGCCTGGCGAACGAGAAGATCATGGAGAACCATCCCGTGCGCGCCTACGAGACGTCGCTCGCGTCGGCGCGTGAAGCCGGCGTCATGGCGCTGTTCGGCGAGAAGTACGGCGAGTTCGTGCGCGTGCTCGACATCGAAGGATTCTCGCAGGAGCTGTGCGGCGGCACGCATGTGTCGGCCACGAGCGAGATCGGCTTCGTGAAGATCACGTCCGAGACGAGCGTCGGCGCGAACCTGCGCCGCGTGGAGGCGGTGACCAGCTTCGACGCGCTGGCGTACATGAACCGCGTGGAAGCCGAGCTCAAGGAGGCGGCCGAGGAGCTGCGCGTACCGCTGTTCGACGTGAGCGAGCGCACCCAGGCGAACGTGAAGCAGCTCAAGGAGCTGCAGACGAAGATGAAGCGCAACCGCCAGACCATCGCCGATGACGGCATCACCGCGTTGCTGGAGAGCGCCATTGACGCGAAGGCCGGCTACCCGGTGGTCTTCGGACGCCTGCCCGAGGCCGACGCGGGTCAGATGCGCAACGCGTGGGACGTGCTGCGCGCGCGCCTCGGCAAGCCGGGCGCCGCGGTGCTGGCCACCGAGAAGGAGGGCAAGCCCACGCTGCTGGCTGCCGGCACGCCGGAGGCGGTGGAGGCGGGCTTCGACGCCGGAGCCATCATCAAGGCGATCTCTCCGAACATCAAGGGCGGCGGCGGCGGAAAGGCCGCCATGGCGCAGGCCGGCGGCAAGGACGCCTCGGGCATCGACGCCGCTCTTCAGGCTGCGCGCGAACTGCTGCTGTAGGGTTGCCGGCTGGACCCGGGCGAAGGGGGTCCGCTGCTCAAACAGTCCTGGCTCGCACAAACAGCCCGCTGGGCTGTTTGGCTCGTGCGGAACTCGCCTCGGACCCCCTTCGCCCGGGTCCGAGGCGCGTCTGCCGCTGGTTGCGCCGGCTCTGCGAGCGGCGCTTTCAACCAGGGGGAGGGATCCTTGCCGACGGCTTCTCCATGAATCGGAGAAGCCCTTTTTCTACGGGGGAGGCTTTCATCATGCGAATCATGGCGTTGGATATCGGCGAGACGCGCGTGGGGATTGCGGTGAGCGACCCTGGGGAGCGGGTGTCGTCTCCGGTGTCGGTTCTGCCCGCGGCTGACGTGCTCGCGCATGCGAAGCCGTTTCAACGTCTGCTTGAGGATTGGGAGCCGGAGCTTTTGCTTTGCGGACTGCCCATCACCTTGGCGGGCGAGGAGGGGCCGCAGGCTGCACGCATACGAGCTGCGGCGAAGGCCATTTCCGACGCCTGCGGTATTCCATGCGAATTCGCTGATGAGCGCTTGAGCTCGCAGGAAGCTAAACGGAGTTTGCGTGAAAAGGGTCTGACTGAGAAGGCCATGCGCGGCAAAATCGATATGATAGCGGCGAGTTTGTTTTTGCAGGCATGGCTCGACGCGCGCCGTGAGCGGGAAAGGTGAAGGATTCGACGATGCCTCCACGCAGAAAGCAGGTAACCTACTCGCGGCGGCCGACCCATGCCGCACGTGCCGCGCATGCTCGCGGGGAGCGCCAGTTCAGGAAGTACGATACAAGCTACATCCGTCCCAAGCGCAGCGCAGCTCCCATCGTATTCACAGTCATCCTGGCCATCGTCGTGCTCGGTGGCTTGGGCTTCGGAGCCTTCTACCTATTCAATAGCTGCTCGTCTTCTTCGGTGGAGCTTCTCGCAGAAGGCGAGGAGGCGACGGTGGTGGTGGAAGAAGGCGCAGGCGCGCGCGATATCGGCCAGCGTCTTGTCGAGGCGAGACTCGTTCCCACTTCGGCTGAGTTCACGAAGCGCGTGAACGAGCTCGGAGTTGACGGCGGGCTTAAGCCGGGTACCTATACCTTCTCGGGCGGCACCAGCCTCGACGACATCATCCGCACCTTGCAGGCCGGCCCTGCGGCCGGCCATACGCTTACCGTCCCCGAAGGTTTCACGCTCGGCCAGATCGCTTCCAGCGTTGCCGAAGCAACCGGGGGCCGCATCACGGCGGAGGCGTTCCAGACCGCCGCTTCCGATGCGAGCGTCTATGCCGCGGACTTTGCGTTTCTGGCCGATGCGGGACAGAACAGCCTCGAAGGCTTCCTGTTCCCGAAAACTTACGAGGTCGATGACGATGCCACGGCAGACTCGATCATCCGCATGATGCTGAGCCAGTTCCAGGCCGAGACTGCGAATCTCGATTGGGCGTATGCGACCGATCGCGGGTTCTCCGTGTACGACGCCGTGAAGCTGGCTTCCATCGTGGAAAAGGAGTCGAGCGGCGAGGACGATATTCGCAAGAAGGTAGCGGCTGTGTTCTACAACCGCTTGACGACCGAAGGCGAGCCTGCCTATGGCATGATTGGCAGCGATGCGACGACGGCCTACGAGATAGGCGGAGATCCTTCCGATTACGATTGGGATACCGACAGCCCCTACAACACGCGCAAGAATCCCGGGCTTCCTCCCACGCCCATCTGCTCGCCCAGCCTCTCGTGCCTTCAGGCTGTGTGCGCTCCAGTCCCGGATTTCGGAGACTACTACTTCTTCTCGTTCTGGCCTAACGAAAGTGGCGGCACGGATTACTTCTTCGACAAGACCTACGACGACCATCTGGCCACCGTTGCTGCGCATTCATGATGACGCCGTCTGCAGTGAGAGCCGCCTGAGGAGCCTATGCCATTCCTGGAACCCGACCGCTACTTTGCGCGCATCTCGCGCATAGACATCGAGCGCGACCTGTTGGCGCTGGGGTACCGATACGTGCTGCTCGACGTCGACAACACCATCCTCACCCGCGATACGCACGAAGTGCCGCGCGACGTAGGGGCATGGCTTGCCCGAGCGCGCGACGCCGGCATTGCGTTCTGCCTCGTTTCGAACAACTGGCACGAAGGCGTATACCGCCTTGCGCGGCGCCTTTCTCTGCCCATCGTAGCCAAGGCCGTAAAGCCATTGCCGCCGGCGTTTCTCATAGCGCTCAAAAAACTCGAGGCGAAGCGCTCGGAGACCGTGGTGGTGGGTGATCAGTTGGTGACCGACGTGATGGGTGCTCATCTGCTCGGTATGAAGGCGTATCTTCTGGCCCCGCTCGTGGAACAGGATTTGCCCCACACGCTGCTTCTGCGCAACGTCGAGCACGCCATCATGGGCGAGCGCCAGCCGGAAGGCGCTACGACCATGCGCGAGGACGAAGGCTCCGAGCTTCCGTCGGGGCCCGTCGGCGCATCTTCGCCCCGCTGCACGTCCCATGCGGACGCGACGCAGCAGCCTGCATCGGAAGGCGACCTCGCGCACGAGCGCTAGCCGATCGGGCAGCGGGCGCGATGAGCCCCGCCATCCGGCTGCAATCCCATCGACCTCGCCAAAGCGGTGAGGTACAATAGCCAGCATCACCTAACCCGAGAAAGCAGCACGATATGCACTACATCACAGCGGGCGAGAGCCATGGACCGTGCCTCACGGCCATAGTCGACGGCGTCCCTGCGGGGCTGAAGCTGTCCGACACGCAGATCAACGCCGATCTGGCGCGGCGGCAAGCGGGATACGGCCGCGGCGGCCGCCAGCGCATCGAGCGCGATACTGTGGAGGTGACCTCCGGCGTTCGCTTCGGACGCACGCTCGGCACCCCGGTTTCGCTCGTTGTGCGCAACCGCGACTGGCAGAACTGGACCGATCGTATGGCGCCCTTCGGCGACGCCCCCGCCGACCTTTTGCGCGAGGTGACCCCGCGGCCGGGGCATGCCGACCTCGTGGGCGCGCTCAAGATCGACACCGACGACTGTCGCAACATCCTCGAGCGCGCAAGTGCCCGCGAAACCGCAGCCCGCGTAGCTGCAGCGGGCGTGGCACGCGAATTTTTGGCAGATCTGGGCGTCGAGGTGTTCTCGTACGTCGTCTCCATCGGAGAAGCGCGTTTCGAGGAAGAGGATCCCTTTATGACGGCCCCCGACTATAAGCCGCTGGCCATTGAGATGAGCGACGTGCGCTGCCCCGACGAGGAAGCCACCGAGGCCATGAAGGCCGCTATCGACCGCGCAAAAGAGGCCGGGGAGAGTCTCGGCGGCACGTTCCGCGTGGTGGCGACGGGTCTGCTGCCCGGGGTGGGTGGCTATGCGACGGCGGACGATCGACTGACGTCACGTTTGGGAGGAGCGCTGTTCTCAATCCCCGCCGTCAAGGGCGTCGAGTTCGGCCTTGGGTTCGAGGTCGCGCGGCGGCCCGGTTCTCAGGTGCATGATCCCATCGTGCTCGACGAGCAGGCAGGTTTTGTCCGTTCGTCCAATAACGCCGGAGGCCTAGAAGGCGGCATGACCACGGGCATGCCGCTAATCGTGACGGCGGCCATGAAGCCCATCCCCACGCTCATGGCCCCCCTCGGCACGGTGAACCTCGATACGCTTGAGGCGGAAAAGGCATCGAAGGAACGCAGCGATGTCTGCGCCGTGCCCGCCTGCGCGGTCGTTGCCGAGAGCGAAGTGGCGTTCGTCTTGGCCGAGGCCTATCTCCAGAAGTTCGGGCGCGATAACATGGCCGATATCAAAGCGGCGGTGAAGGCCTACCGCCAGCGCCTGAAAACGATGGCGCGCTGACACGACGACAGGAGACCAGCTATGGAACAATCCGACAAGGCGTCGGGCCGCACGGTCGAGGAAGCTGCCGCGCCTTCGCCGTCCGCGGCCGAGAACGAAGTGCTCATACCGAAATCCGATCGGCCTACCTACGAGCTTGCCCGACCGGTATTCTTTGTGGGCTTTATGGTGGCCGGCAAGACGTCGGTATCGCGCAGGCTCGCGCGCAGCTGCGGCGTCGCATCGGTCGACCTCGACGGCTTCATAGAGCGCCGCGAAGGCAAGCCCATCAACCAGATGTTCGTCGAGATCGGCGAAGACGGCTTTCGCGCGATGGAGACTGCGGCACTCGATGAGTTCGCCGAAAAAGACCCGATGCTCATATCGTGCGGTGGCGGCATCGTACTGCGCCCCGAGAACCGCGAGATTCTCAAGAGCAAGGGCTTCGTGGTGTATCTGCAGGTGACGGCTGAGCAGGCTTACGAGCGCATCGGCGACGTCTCGACGCGCCCGAACTTCCGCGATCTGCCGACGGCGCGCAAGACCATCCAGGCGCGCCTGCCCATGTACGAGGACGTGGCCGACGTTATGGTCGATACGGTGGGCAAGAACATTCCGACGGTCGCACGCGAAGTGCGCCGCGCGCTTGAGCGAGAGGGTGTTCTGTGCCAACGAAGGTGATCGTCGACATTCCGGGTGAGGCGCCCTATGACGTGCGCATCGGGTCGGGTGTGCTCGCGCGTCTCGGTTCCCATCTGCGCGCAATGAGCGCGTTTGAAAACGTGGAGCGCGTGCTTGTGGTGACGGACGAGGAGGTGGCCCGGCTCTACCGCGCCGACGCGAAGGATTCGCTCGCGCAGGCGGGATTCCGTGTGAGCGACATAGCGGTCCCGCCGGGGGAACGTTCGAAGTCCCTCGACGTGATTGGCGAGATCTGGGAAGCCATGGCCGGCATCGGCCTCGGGCGGGACTGCGCCGTGGCGGCTCTCGGCGGCGGCGTTGTGGGTGATCTGGCTGGATTCGCCGCTGCCGCCTACATGCGCGGCGTGCCCGTGGTGCAGGTTCCCACCACGTTGCTCTCTATGGTGGACTCCTCTGTCGGCGGGAAGACCGGCGTGAATCTGGCGGCGGGCAAGAATCTCGTCGGCGCGTTCAAGCAGCCAGCCTATGTCTGCGCCGACACGGCGACGCTGGCTACGCTGCCCGATCGCGAATGGACCTGCGGCTGCGCCGAGATAGCCAAGTCTGCCGTCATCGACTCCGACGAGTTCTTCTTCTGGCTTGCCGAAGCCGCAGAGAGGCTTGCTGCACGAGATGAAGACGTGACGGCCGAGGCCATCGCGCGTTCGGTGGTATTCAAGGCCGATGTCGTCGCCGCCGACAAGGCCGAAAGCAACGGGGTGCGCGAGTGCTTGAACTACGGCCACACGCTCGGCCATGCCGTGGAGGCCCTGGCAGGTTATGGCACGTTCTCGCATGGGGCAGCCGTGGCGGAGGGCATGAGGTTTGCGGCACGCTTGGCTGCGGCGCTCGTCGGAGCGTCCCTTGACTTTGTGCGGGCGCAGGACGATCTGCTCGACGCGCTCGGGCTGCCAGTGCTCGATTGGTTGGCCGAACCGGCGGACATGCTGGATGCAATGAAGCGGGACAAGAAGGCGCGCGGCGGACGCATTCGCTTCGTGCTGCCGCGCGACGTGGGTTCATGGGAGGTTTCGGACGTCGATGACGAAATCCTTCTCGAGCACCTTGATGCATGGAGACGATCGAAGGAGTAGACGAGCCCATGGACGAACAGGATCTGGACGGGCTGGAAATCAGCGAGTTCGGTGCGGCCTCGCATCGAATCGAGAACGTTCGCGCGGCGTGCGCCGAGGAAGGCATGGATGCGTTCCTCGTGCGCGGCACATCGAACATCGCGTACTTGACCGCCTTCGACGACGTGTTCGACGATGAGGAAGCGCATGCGCTGCTCGTCACTCCCGATGAGGCGCTGCTCCACACCGATTCGCGCTACAGCGAAGCGGCGCGCTCTGCGGCGGTGGACGGCCCGGTGGCGGTTGACGATTCGCGCGTCTCTTTTGCGGCGTTCGCCGTCGGCGCGCCGATCGGTCGCGCGAGGCTGGCGGTTGCGGGCGAAGGGGGAGCCGAAGGTGTGGCTGATCCGGCAGTTTGCGGCGGGGAAGTCGTGCTGGGCATCGAGGACACGATGACGCTCAGAGATTACCGCGCGCTGGAGCGGGCGGCCGAGGAAGCGCCGCGGCCCTTCCGGCTTGCGGAGACGACGGGCCTCGTGCTGGGGCTGCGCGCTGTCAAATCGCCCTCCGAGCTCGCGCGCATGAAGGCCGCCCAAGTCATTACCGATGCAGCGTATTCCCATATCGTCGGATTCATGCGTCCCGGCATGACCGAGCGTGCGGTGCAGATCGAGCTTGAGGATTTCATGCTTCGCCATGGTGCGGAGGGTCTTGCATTCCCGTCCATCGTGGCCGCTGGCGCCAACGGCGCCAGCCCTCACGCCATCCCCGGCGAGACGAGGCTCGAGGCGGGACAATGTGTCGTGCTCGACTTCGGCGCCCGTGCGTTCGGCTACTGCTCCGATATGACGCGCACGGTGTTCATGGGTATGCCCGATGCGCGCATGCGCGCCGCCTACGAGGCCATCCGAGCGGCGAACGAGCAGGTGGAAGCTGCGCTTAGGCCCGGTGTGACCGGAAGGGCCATGCACGAGCTGGCCGAGCAGGTGCTCGCCGATCACGGTTTTGGGGGCGCGATGGGCCACGGGCTGGGACACGGCGTGGGCATGGACGTCCACGAGGAGCCGTCGCTCTCGCCTCGCAACGAATGCGCGCTTGCCGTCGGCAACGTGGTCACGGTGGAGCCGGGCGTCTATCTGTCGGGCGCGTTCGGCATGCGCCTGGAGGATTTCGGCGTGCTCATCGAGGATGGATTCAAGGTGTTCACGCAATCGACTCACGACATGGTGATCCTTTAGGGAAACATCCTCGCCGATGCAGGAGAGCGCAAGCGCGTCGCTCCCTGGTTTTTTTCTGTGAGCGCTTTGGCTTGTTTTCAGGGATGCGTTCGATGAGTATAATGAAACAGTTTGAACGCCGATCGGGACCGTGCAGTACGCAGAGGGCCCGTGAACGAAAGGAATTTCCAGCATGGCTATCTCCACCGCCGATTTCAAGAACGGCATGTGCATCGAGTACAATGGCAAGCTCTGCACGATCGTCGAGTTCCAGCACGTCAAGCCTGGCAAGGGCGGCGCGTTCGTCAGAACGAAGCTGCGCGATATCCGCTCGGGCCGCGTTGTGGACTACACCTTCAACGCGGGCACGAAGTTCGACTCCGTGCGCTTGGAGACGAAGAAGTTGCAGTACCTCTACAACGACGGCGTCGACTTCAACTTCATGGACAACGACACCTTCGAGCAGATGGCCATTCCGGCCGACACCGTGGGCGATGCCGCGAAGTGGCTCAAGGAGAACGACGAGGCCAGCCTGCTGTACGCCGGCGACGAACTGATCAGCATCGAGCCTCAGATGTTCGTGGAGCTCGAAGTGACCGAGACCGATCCCGGCTTCAAGGGCGATACGGTGCAGGGCGGCTCCAAGCCCGCAACGCTGGAGACCGGCGCGACCGTGCAGGTTCCCATGTTCGTGGAGCCCGGCGACGTGTTGCAGATCGATACGCGCGACGGCCGCTTCATCAAGCGCGTGTAGCTCGGGCCGCTATCGAATACTGTGCGAAGACGCTGCGTCCCGCCGGGGGCGCAGCGTCTTTTTTGTTCGCAGGCGATGCGTTCGGACAGGCCTGACCGCCAGGATACTCGGAAGGCTCGCGCCGAACGCGACGGCGCTTGCTTGAACCTCGCACGTTGGCGTTAAAGTCGAGCGTGGTCGATGGGGTTGGCGATTTGATAGTCGGATGGATCGAAGGCGCTGAGGTCGATGATGTCCTCGAGCCTGACGTTGAACGCATCGGCGAGCTTGACGATGTCTGAGAGCCGCGCCACCACCAGCCCCCGTTCGATGTCGCTGATGCGCGCATGCTTCGTACCGATCATGTAGCCGAGGCGCTCTTGGGTCAGGTTCTGGCTCTTGCGCAGGGCGCGGACGTTTTCGCCCAGCTTTCGCGCAAGCTTCTGCACGAGCGGATCCTCGTGCGCCATGCGTTCCATTTTGCTCTCCGCGCCCATGCTGTATAGCGTAACGGCGCGGATACGCAATGCTGTAACCGAGCGGATACAAACCGACGCTTTTCAATGGACGACCATGGCTATCCCGCGTGCCATGCTGTCCTATCGTGCCTAAGAATGTTCCGCCGTCACGGTCGATTCCCAATGTGAGGCTCCCGACGATGCGGATCGACGCGAACCGCCGCCCTGCGGCATCTTGCCAAGCTCAGTCGTCCAGGAACTTCGGAGGGAGAGGATCGAAGCCCATCTCGCGCACGGCCATGGAAATAGGCTGAAGCGTGGGGCTGAGATACTGCTTCGACAGGCAGTGCACGAGCAGCCGTCCCCGCTCGTCGCGCGCTTCCGCTTCGGTCAGGCAGATGGATCCGCCGCGTTTGACCACGCCGCCTTCGATGGTGACTACGCCCTCGCCGGACGAGGCGCGCAGGTTGTTGATGGTGAGGTCGAGCGTGATGAACCCGGCGTCTTCCTCGAGCTCGCAGTACAGCGCCCAGTAGGCGGCGCAGTCCACGAATGACGCATAGGCACCCCCATGAACGCCGCCGAATGCGTTTTGGTGCTTGCGGTCGAGATCGGCCACCGCTCGGCTGTAGCCCTCGCGCATCTCGACGAGCCTCGTGTTGATCAGCGCGAAGTACGGCGATTGGTTGACAAGCTCGATCACGCGCTCGACATGGTCGGGGTTGAGACGGCGCATGGGCATCCTCCTTCGTGGCAGCTAAATCGCTCTCATTGTAGAGCCGTACAGGTTGATTTGCTCCGGCCAAGGTTCCGCGTCCGTCCGAAACGAGGTTCTGCCTGCCGTTCGTATGTTCTGGCGCTTTTCGTCCTCCGACCTCCGTCCACCTGCTCCCATATGTTGCTTGTCGGTGAAATTCGCTCGGATCGATCAACCATCGCCCTCGTTCATCTATAATTCGTGTTTCGATCTTTGACTACTTGTAAACCGAAGGGGGTGTGAGTTCATGCCGAGGCTTCAGATCATGGATACCACCATCCGCGACGGCCAGCAAAGCCTGTGGGCCACGCGCATGCAGATAGGCGACATGCTGCCGATCCTGCCGAAAATGGACCGCGTTGGGTACTGGGCCATCGAGGCATGGGGCGGCGCAACGTTCGACACCTGCCTGCGCTTTCTCGACGAGAATCCTTGGGAGCGCCTGCGCTCCATCAAAGCACAGACGCCGAACACGCCGCTCGCCATGCTGTCCCGCGGGCAGAACCTGGTAGGGTACAAACACTATTCGCGCGAGATCTGCAACCGTTTCATCAAGGCGGCCAAGCGCAACGGCGTGCACGTTTTCCGGGTGTTCGACGCCCTCAACGACATCCGCAACGTCGTGGACAACGCCGAGGCCATCAAGGAATGCGGAGGCCACTTCGAAGGCGCCATCTCCTACACCATGTCTCCGGTCCACACGCTGGACAGCTACTTGGAATACGGCCAGAAGATGAAGGACCTGGGCGCCGACTCCATTGCCATCAAGGATATGGCCGGCATGCTGACGCCCTACCGCACCGAGCGCATGGTGAAGGCGTTCAACGCCGAGATCGGCCTGCCGCTGCACATCCACTGCCACTACGTGGGCGGCATGGCGCCCGCCAACATCATCAAGGCTGCCGAGGCCGGTGCCGCCATCGCGGACACGGCCCACGCGCCGCTCGCCTTCGGCAACTCGCACCCCGCGGTGGAGATGATCGTAGCCGCCCTCCAGGAGAGCCGCTACGACACGGGGCTCGACCTCGACTTGCTGTTCGAGATCGCCGAGTACTGGGAAGAGGTGCGCAAGCGCGGCCACTACAAGCGCGGCGTGTCCTCGCTCACGCACATGAAGGTGTACTCGCATCAGGTGCCTGGCGGCATGATGTCGAACCTGGTGTCCCAGCTGGAGATACAGAACGCCGGCGACCGCCTGCCCGAGGTCATGCAGGAGATCCCGAAGGTGCGTGCCGAGGTGGGCTACCCGCCGCTCGTCACGCCCATGTCGCAGATCGTGGGTACCCAGGCCGTGTTCAACGTGCTCACCGGCAAGCGCTGGAGCGTCGTGTCCAAGGAGATGAAGGACTACATCTGCGGCTACTACGGCAAGGCGCCGGGCCGCATGGACAAGGACATCGTAGCCAAGGTGGTGGGCAACTCCGAGATGCTGCCGCCCGACGTGGCCCCCGGCTCGCTCGTAACCACTACGTACTCCCAGGTGGAGGACGAGATCGGCGACCTCGCGAAGAGCGAGGAGGACGTGCTCATGTACGCCCTGTTCCCGAACGAGGCGCGCACGTACCTGAGCAAGCACCGCACATCGGAGAAGGTCGACTTCCTCATGGAGCAGGAGTCGAGCCATACCAAGGAGGACGATTACGTGGACATCAATCAGATTCGCGAGCTGGTTCGCGTCGCCGAGGAGAGCGGCGTCGGCGAGATCGTAGTCGAGGAGGAGGGCACGCGCATCGCCGTGCGCATGCCGGGCACGCTGTCGTCGGACGCTGTCGCCGCGGCCGCCCCCGTTGCCGCCATTGCGCCCGCGCCTGCCGCACCGGCTTCGGCCCCTGCAGCCGACGAACCCGATCGTCCGGCCAACTGGTATGCCGTTACCGCGCCCATGGTGGGTACGTTCTATACGTCCCCCGGACCCGGCGAGCCGCCGTTCGTGCAGGTGGGCGACGAAGTGGCCGCCAACCAGACGCTGTGTATCGTGGAAGCCATGAAGCTCATGAACGAGATAGCCGCCGAGGAGATGGGTACGGTGCGCGAGGTATGCCTCGAGGATGCTTCGCCCGTTGAGTTCGGCACGGTGCTGTTCTACATCGAGCCTCATGGTGCACCCGCCCCGGCGCCGGAGACGGCATAATGTTTAGCAAGATCCTGGTTGCCAACCGAGGCGAGGTGGCGCTGCGCGTCATGCGCGCGGCCAAGGAGTTGGGCGTGAAGACGGTTGCGGTCTACTCGACTGAGGATGCCGACACCTATCCCGTGCGCTATGCGGACGAGGCGGTGTGCATTGGGCCCGCTCAGGCAAACCAGAGCTACCTTGTCATGTCCAATATCATCGCGGCGGCAAAGACCACCGGCGCGGAAGCCGTCCATCCCGGTTACGGCTTCCTCGCGGAGAACGCCGCGTTCGCACGCGCCTGCGCCGACAACGACCTCGTGTTCATCGGGCCTAGCCCCGACTGCATCGAGCGCATGGGCGACAAGAGTATGGCCCGAGAGACCATGAAGGCTTGCGGTGTGCCGACGGTGCCCGGTTCCGACGGCTGCATCGATACGGCGTCCGAAGCCAAGGCGTTCGCCGACACGGTGGGCTATCCGGTGCTCATCAAGGCCACGGCGGGTGGCGGCGGCAAGGGCATGCGCGAGGTGCACGACCCGACCGACCTCGAGTCGCAATACCAAGCAGCGCGCACCGAGGCGGGCGCTGCATTTGGCAACGACGGCGTATACCTGGAGAAACTTGTGCTGCGCCCGCGTCATGTGGAGGTGCAGGTGCTCGCTGACGACTTTGGCAACAGCATCGCGCTCTGCGAGCGCGACTGCTCCGTGCAACGCCGTCATCAGAAGCTTATCGAGGAAGCGCCGTCCCCGGCCCTCGACGAGGAGTTGCGCCGTGCTATGGGCGTGGCCGCCATCAAGGCCGTCCGCGCGGTGGACTACCGCAATGCCGGCACCATCGAGTTCCTCCTCGATGAGCGCGGGCACTTCTACTTCATGGAGATGAACACGCGCGTGCAGGTGGAGCACCCGGTGACTGAGCAGATCACCGGTACCGACATCATCAAGGAGCAGCTGCGCATCGCCGCCGGCGAGCCCATGAGCTGCGCGGATCGCGCTCCGTTCACGCCCTTCGGCCACGCGATGGAGTTCCGCATCAATGCGGAGGACCCCGCGCACGGGTTCCGCCCGTGCCCCGGCACTATCACGAAGTTCGAGACTCCGGCGGGACCCGGCGTACGCGTGGAAAGCTATGTGCGCACGGGTTCGCGCATCTCGCCCTACTACGATTCTCTGGTGGCGAAGCTCGTGGTGTACGGCCAGGATCGCGACGAGGCGCTCGCGCGCGGCCGACGCGCGCTCGACGAGTTCGTGATCGAGGGCATCGCCACCACCATCTCGTTCCATCGCCGCGTACTCGACAATGCGGTGTTCTGCGCAGGCGAGGCCACAACCGATTTCATTGAAACCCAGATGGGAGATGTGCTATGACAGATTTGAACGTCGATGGTATGGCGCTTGCGCCTGGCGTCGTCGAAACGATCGTATCCATCGCCGTGGGCGAGGTGGAAGGCGTCGCCTCGGTCGGTTCCTCGGCGGCAGGCGGTTTGCGCTCGGTGTTCGCTGCCAAGCCGTCCACGCAGGGCATCGACATCACGGTGGACGACGAAGACAAGCTGCATGTGGCCATCCGCGTCGATGTGTACTATGGCTACGCGCTGCCCGACATTGCCGCCAAGCTGCGCCAGGCTGTTGCCGATGCGGTTTCCAGCCAGGTGGGCGCGCAGGTCGGCTCTGTTGACGTGTACATCGACGGCATGCAGTTCGCCCGCTAGGCGACGGCCGGAAAGACGCATATGACAGCTAAACGACACGAGCGCACGCGCGCTCGGCGCGCCGCGCTCCAGGTTCTATACACGAGCGAGATCACCGAGGCCTCGCCTACGGCCATCGCCGAGTCCGGCGAAGGCCGTCTTGCCGAGGACGGCCCGCTACCCGACTACGCCCTTACGCTCGTGCGCGGTATCGAAGCGCATCGATGCGCTATCGACGACCAGCTGGTCGTCACATCCGAGAATTGGTCGCTCGTTCGCATGCCCATCGTCGATCGATCCATTCTCCGCTTGGCTGCCTACGAGATGATGTATGTCGACGACGTGCCTGTGTCCGTGTCCATTAACGAAGCGGTCGAGCTGGCGAAGGATTTCGGCGGCGAAGATGAGTCTCCGCGGTTCGTGAACGGCGTGCTGGGGCGCATCGCGAAGCGTTTGGAGGACGCCGCGGCTGCTTCCGACTCCGAAGAAGGAGGCGAAGCGCGTGGCGTCTGATTCGTACGACACGTTCGAGGCTGTGAAAAGCCGGCTCGACGAGATCGTCGATGCGGTGAGCGATGATTCGTTGTCGCTTGACGAGGCCCTCGCCCTCTACGAAGAGGCGGTCGGGCTCGGCCTGCGCGCGGGCGATTTGCTGGAGGAGCGGATCGAGCTGCAGGACGCCGATGAAGAGATCGCAGACGATGCGGAAGCCCTTGGCGTTGATGCATGCGACTCCGGTCGAAAGACCGGTTCCGCTCAGTTCGACGATGCCGAGGGAGCGGCCGACGGGGCAGCGGCCGAGCCGGCGCTTGACGCCGGATACCAGACGGGCACGCCGGCTTCGGCGTAGCCCTGTAAAGGACGTCTCATGAACGATTCTCGTATTCTGGACATCGTGTCCTCGCCGGCCGATCTCAAACTGCTCGACGATGAGGAGCTCTCCATCCTCGCGCAGGAGATTCGGGAGGAGATCGTCACGGCGACCTCCCAGACGGGCGGGCATGTGGCCTCGTCTCTCGGCGCTGTGGAGATCATTCTGGCCGCCCATGCAGTGCTCGATTGCCCGCATGATAAGCTCGTGTTCGATGTGGGCCACCAGGCCTACGCTCACAAGCTCGTCACGGGTCGCCTGGACGAGTTCAGGACGCTGCGCACCTACGGCGGGCTGTCGGGTTTCCCCAAGCCGGGGGAAAGCCCCTACGACGTGCATCCGTCTGGTCATGCGTCGGACTCCCTCTCGGTGGCCCTCGGCCTTGCTAAGGCGCGCGACTTAACCGGAGACGACCAGCGGGTTGTAGCCATCATCGGCGATGCGGCGCTGTCGGGCGGGATGGCTTTCGAGGCGCTCAACCACATAGGCCAGGCGCAGACGCCGCTCGTCGTCATCCTCAACGACAATGAGATGTCCATATCGCGCAATGTGGGCGCGCTCATGAAGCATCTTGGGTACATGCGGGCGTCCACGCAGTACCGTCAGACGCGCGACTCCTTGCAGGAGGCGCTCGAGAGCAGCGGCGCCGTGGGCAACGCGCTCGCGAATTTCGGGCGCAACGTGAAGGAATCGATGAAACAGTTCATCATTCCGCGCTCGATGATTTTCGAGCAGCTGGGCATCCTGTGCACCGCCCCCATCGACGGCCACGACATCAAAGCGCTGCGGGAGACGTTGGCCGCCGTGCTCGAGACGGATGGGCCGGTGCTCATGCACGTGGTCACGCGCAAGGGCGCAGGCTACGAGCCGGCGGTTCGCAACCCCGAGAAGTTCCACGGCATCGCGCCGTTCGACATTGCGACAGGCGAAGTGAAAAAGAAGCCGTGCAGCGCGCCTTCGTACACGAGCGTGTTCGGCCGGGCTCTCGTGGAAGAGGCGCGTCGCGACGAGCGCATCGTCGCCATCACGGCTGCCATGAAGGACGGCACGGGCCTGAGTCCCTTTGCCGAAGAGTTCCCCGACCGTTTCGTCGACGCCGGCATTGCCGAGGAACATGCAGTGGGTATGGCCTCGGGGTTGGCTATCGGTGGCAGAAAGCCGGTTGTGGCCATCTATTCGACGTTTCTGCAGCGCGCCATCGACCAGATGGCCATCAACAATGCGCTGGCCGATCTCGATGTGGTGTTCGCCATCGATCGTGCGGGCGTCGTGGGGGAGGACGGTCCGACGCACCACGGCATGTACGATCTCGTGTACACGCGGATGGTGCCGAACATGCGCGTGCTCGCGCCGTCCGACGAGGCCGAGCTCGTGCACGCGCTGCACACGGCACTCGCGCTCGGAGGACCCTTCGCCATCCGCTACCCGCGCGGAGCGGCCGAAGGTGTTCCGCTCCCTGAGCAGCCGCGCGTGCTGGAGGAGGGCAAGGCCCGCGTCATGCGCGAAGGAGACGATGCGGCTATTCTCGCGTTCGGGCGGATGGTGCCCCGGGCGCTCGGCGCGGCGGAGCTTCTAGCCGAACGCGGCATCGAGGCGCGTGTCGTGGACATGCGGTGGGCCAAGCCTCTCGATGCTCACGAGATTGCGCGTGCTGCGCAGACGAAGCTACTCGTCACGGTCGAAGGCGGCGTCATCGAAGGCGGCGTGGGCGAAGGCGTGCTCGGAGAGCTGGCGCGTCAGGGACTTTCAGCCCCCGCGTTGACGCTCGGCATTCCCGACCGCTTCGTTCCCCAAGGCAAGTCGGATGATCTTCTGTGTGACTTGGGCCTCGATGCTGAAGGCATCGCTGCTTCCGTGGAGCGTCGCCTCGCTTCGTCCAATCCATTCTGAGCGGCTCACTTTACCAAAACTTGATCTTGCCGTTGCCTGGTTCTGACAGAGTCCGCGTATCATAGACGCGTTTGCTCCGTCATGTCTGCGAGGGGCGGGAATGTACGCGGTCGCGATCGGCCGACATCTTCCTGCGACGAAAGGGCTCCTGCATGAACTACGATCTCGGAACGGTCGCCGCCGCGTTATCGGGCGATCCGATCCTCGCGCTCATCATCGTGCTCACGCTGGGCGCCACCGTGGTGAACGGGGCGACCGACGCGCCCAACGCCATCGCCACCGTCGTGGGCACGAAGGCCATGAAGCCCACGCCCGCCATCGCCATGGCGGCCGTGTGCAACTTCGTCGGCCTTGCCGGCATCACCATGGTCTCGTCGGCCGTTGCCGCCACCATCTTCAAAATGGTTGACTTCGGCGGCGACAACCACGCCGCCCTCGTCGCGTTGGCGGCAGCCATGGTGGCCATCATCGTATGGGGCGTGGCGGCATGGTACTTCGGCATACCCACGTCGCAGAGCCATTCGCTCATTGCTGGCATCACCGGCGCGGCCATCGCCCTGCAGGGGGGCCTGGGCGGCGTGAATGGTGGCGAGTGGATGAAGGTGGTATATGGCCTGGTCATTTCTACGGTGCTTGGGTTCGGCACCGGATGGCTGTTCACACGCCTCATAAAGAAGGCGTGCCGGGGCGCCGAGCGCTCCAAGGCGAACTCGTTCTTCAAGTGGGCGCAGATCGTGTCGGGCGCCGGCGTGGCCGTGCTGCACGGCGCGCAGGACGGCCAGAAGTTCCTCTCGCTGTGCATGCTGGGCATCATGCTAGCCATGAGCGGCCAGTCGGGCGGTGACGTGTCGTTCCCGTTCTGGCTCATCATCATGGTGTCGGCCGTCATGGCGCTGGGCACCGCCGTGGGCGGCAAGAAGATCATTAAGTCCGTGGGCATGAACATGGTGAAGATGGAGCAGTACCAGGGCTTCGCCGCCTGCCTGTCCGCCTGCTTCTGCATCGGCCTGGCCACGTTCACGGGCCTGCCGGTGTCCACCACGCATACCAAGACCACCGCCATCATGGGCGTGGGCGCCGAGAAGAGCCTGCGCAACGTGAAATGGGGCCTTGCCGGCCGCATGGTGGGCACCTGGGTGCTCACGTTTCCCGGCTGCGGCCTGCTGGCGTTTGCGTTCACGCACCTGTTCCTGATGTTCTTCTAGGAGGCGTGCCGATCAGACCTCGTTCGCCCGCTTTTCCATGATGTAGTCGTCCATGACGAAGCCCTGTCCAATGTCGGTCTCCACCGAGTCGATGGTTTCGAAACCCTTGGCCAGATAGGCTCGGATGGCCAGATCGTTGTGCTTGTTCACGGTCAGGTACATGGCCGTGAGGCCGCGGGTGCGGCACAGGTCCTCATAGAAGCGGATGGTCTGACCGGCGAATCCGCGTCCGCGCTCCTCGGCGCGCAGGTAGATTTTTGAGATGAAGAAGCGGTTAGTCGCAGACTCGACATGTCCGCCCGTGTACCCCACGATGCGGTCGTCGTCTGCTGCGCGCAAAAACCAGTACTCGTAGGCGTGCTCGGCTATATCGCGCTCGATAGCCGAAAGGCTCTGGAACTGCTCCACCATGTAGTCGGTCTGCGCCTCGCCGATAAGAGCGGGCCAGTATTCATGCCAGATTTCGCTGGCGAGCGCTGCCAGCGCGGTGCGGTCCTCGGACGTCTTTACAGGAATGAACTCAATGGTCATACGGTAGTCCTTTCGTGCGGGGGATCGTTCGATACTGTACCGCACATCGATGATCGTTTCGAGAAGAGACGCCTTCACATTCACCTCGCGGGTTTTCTGCTGGTAAGGCGGATGTTTCCCGCATGTTAAAAGTCCTTTCCAAGCGCGTAAACACTGGTCGATCACGCGGATCGTCCGTTGGAAGGGTGCGATCATCGGTTGCGAGCACAGGAAGAAATCGTATCGAAGGAGGTAGATGCAGTATGTTCGACACAGGATCGACGGGCTTCATGATCGTTTGCGCGATGCTTGTCCTGCTGATGACGCCGGGTCTGGCGTTCTTTTACGGGGGCTTGGGCCGCCGCAAGAACGTCGTGAACACGATGGTCATGTCGTTTGCGGTGCTCGGCATCGTCGGCATCACGTGGACGGTGTGCGGCTGGTCGTTCGCGTACGGTGGCGATGGCTCGATTCCGTTCTTCGGGGGCTTCGATCAGATCGGCCTGCAAGGGCTCGTGGCCAACATCACGAGCGAGGCGCCCGAAGCGCTGAGTCACGACGCGTATCCCACGATGGCCGACGTGGTGTTTCAGTTGGCGTTCTGCATGATCACCACGGCCATCATCACGGGCGCGGTGGCCGGTCGCGTGAAGTTCGGCGCGGTGTGCGCGTTCGTGGCCGTGTGGACCGTGGTGGTGTACCCGCCGCTCGCGCACATGGTGTGGGGCGGCGAGGGCAGCCTCGTGGGCGACACCATCGGGGCGCTCGACTTCGCGGGCGGCGACGTGGTGCACATCTCGTCCGGCCTCACGGGTCTCATCCTTTGCCTGATCGCCGGCAAGCGGCGCGGGTTCGGCCTGGTGAGCTACCGTCCCCACAACGTGCCGTTCGTCGCGTTGGGCGCCACGCTTTTGTGGTTCGGTTGGTTCGGCTTCAACGCGGGCTCCGAGTTCGCTCCCGACGGTGTAGCGGCGCTTGCGCTGGTGAACACCGTGGTGGCGTCGGGCGCGGCGCTCGTGTCGTGGATGCTCATCGAGCGCGTGCGTGCGGGCAAGCCCACGCTCGTGGGCGCGGCGACGGGGCTGGTGGCGGGTCTTGTGGTCATCACGCCGGCGGCGGGCTTCGTGGAGCCGTGGGCCGCGGTGGTCATGGGCCTCATCGTGTCGCCCGTGTGCTACGTCGCCGTGTCGTTCCTCAAGCGGAAGCTCGGCTACGACGACGCGCTCGACGCGTTCGGCATCCATGCGGTCGGCGGCGTCACAGGAGGCGTCCTCACCGGCCTGTTCTGCGTGCCCGAGCTCTCGTGGACCGACTTCGGCGGCCTGTTCTACACGGGCGATCCCACGCTGTTAGGTGCGCAGGTGCTCGGCATCCTCGTGACGGTCGTGTTCGTGGGCGTGCTCGACGTGGTGCTGGGCTTCATCATCAAGGCGTGCTTCAGGGGCAGCTTGCGCGTGAGCGAGGCCGAGGAAGCGCAGGGCCTCGACGTGGCCACCCACGGCGAGAGCGCCTACCCAGCCTACGTGGGCCTCGACTGACGACGATTGCTGTCGAGGTGTCGCCCGGGCGGCACCTCGACTAACGGAAGGAGCACTGTTATGAAGAAGATCACGGCCATCGTGCGGCCCGAGAAGCTTGAGCCGCTCAAGGAGGCGCTGTTCGCTGCGCAGGTGTCGGGCATGACCATCTCACAGGTGCAGGGCTGCGGCAAGCAACACGGGTGGAAGGAATACTACCGCGGCACCGAGGTCATGTTGAACACGATTCCCAAGGTGAAGTTCGAGCTCGTGGTGGACGACGCGGAGGCGGGCCCGCTCGTCGACCTCATCCGCGCCACGGCGCGCACCGGCGAGGTGGGGGACGGAAAGATATTTGTCTTCCCGGTGGACGAGGTCATCCGCATCCGTACCGGCGAGACGGGGGAAGCTGCGGTGTAGAATGGTCTTGGCGGAAACCGCCATGCAGAGTCGTCAGAGCTGCTGCGTGCGAGGTTCGGTTGACGAGGTCTCGCACGCACGGCTCTGTCCCTCGCGCAAGAGGGGTTCTGCGGTAGCCGATCGCGTGAAGACGGTTTGCTGTGCGATCGGACAAGCGGAAGGATGTGTGGATTCCGCGGCGCGCAGGACTTGGTTGCAGGGGGTGTTTCGTGTCTGACGCTAATGATATACAATACTATTTGGTTTGCAGTACAGTTAGTGTCAGGATAGGATGCGACATGGCGACCACGGCGAAGCAGGACCGCGCGGCGACGCGCAACACCATACAGCGGACGCTCGTTCTGGAGGCAGTGCGATCATTGCACAACCATCCAACGTCGGCCGACGTATACGACGTCGTGCGCGAGCGCCATCCGAACATATCGCGTGCGACGGTGTACCGCAACCTCGGGGTGCTAGCGCAGAGGGGCGAGGTGCTTCGTGTCGAAGTGCCCAACGGCGCCGATCGCTACGATTTCCACAACAAGCCGCATTACCATGCGAAGTGCCGCGTGTGCGGCGGCGTGTACGACATCGATATGCCCTACCAACACGACATCGCGTCGCATGTTTCCGACGCTCACGGCTTCACCATCGAGCACCACGAGATCATCTTCGAAGGCGTATGCGCACGCTGTAAGAAAAGCGCTGAGAACTAGGGGTTCAACCCGTTTCGATACCGAGGAACCGCGGTAGCAAACGCTGAAAGAAAAAGCTACTATAGACGAAAGCGGCGTTCGCCGAATGAGTCGATTGAGATGGCGAGGTACCGCGTGTTCGAATACATGGATGATATATCCGAGATCGTATACGTTGCCGATATTGAGACTCACGAGCTGCTGTACCTCAACGACTCCGGGCGTCGCCTGTTCGGCGTGGAGGATATCGCGGGGCGCACATGCCACGCAGTGCTGCAGGGATCCAACACTCCGTGTTGTTTCTGCACGAACACCCGGCTCCGGCACGAGGAGAACTACACGTGGGAGCGTATCAACCCGCTGACGAACCATCGCTACCTGCTGAAAGATCGACTCATCGATTGGCAGGGTCGCACGGCGCGGCTCGAAGTCGCGTTCGACATGACGGCAAGCTCGAACGGGCAGGCCGATTTCCGCATTGCGCTCGATGCCGAGAGCATGGTGCTGCAGTGTGCTCGCGATCTGAATGCGGCGCACGAACTTGCCAGCGCGACGGACGGCATGTTGCGCCGGTTGGGGGCTTTTCTGCGTGCCGATCGTGCGCACATGTTCGGCGTGCGGGGCGACCGCATTTTCGGCGTGCGCGAGTGGTGTGCGATCGGAGGGCCTTCTCGCTTGCGCAACCTCGAAACCATCAAGGAAGCTACGCTTCGCAGATGGGAGCGCTTCTTCTCGCGAGGCGAATGCGTGGTGATCGACGATATCGAAGAGCTCCGTGAAGCTCAGCCCGTCGAGTACGCGTTCCTGAAAGACCACGGTATCGATGCGGTGGCGGCCGTTGCGTTGGGGCGGTTGAGCGGGGTCTCGGGGTTTCTTGTGATCGAGAACCCGCAGAAAAGCCTCATCAAGAACACCCGATCTTCGCTGCAAACGCTCTGCTACTTCTACATGAGCACGGTGCACCGCATCGAGAACGAGAAGAAGCTCACCCTGCTGAGCTTTCACGATGCGCTGACCGGACTGTACAACCGCAACCGCTATATGAGCGATATCGCTTTCCTCGGCGCGCGCGAAGGCTCGCTCGGTGTTGTGTTCATGGATGTCAACGACCTCAAACTGGTGAACGACCGCTACGGTCACGGGCGCGGAGACGAGGCCTTGCGCATTTGCGCGGCGAAGATGAGGGCGGCGCTTGGCGGAGCCGACCTGTACCGCATTGGGGGCGACGAGTTCGTGGCGCTCGCTGTCGATGTCGAGGAGGATGTGTTCGTCGCTATGGTGGACCGCCTCGAGCAGACACTGAAGGTCGAGGAAGGCGAAGCGGGCCTCTTCGTCTCGGTGGGTGCGAGATGGTCGCCGGACTGCAGCAGTGTGGAGGCGTTGTTGACCGCAGCCGATCAGGATATGTACGAGAAGAAGCGCTCGTTCCATGCCGAACGAGCGCTGGCGAACGCGCTGCCTTACGAAGACGCGGATCGGTTGGGGCGCGAAGCGCTTGAGGACGATATCGTGCGCGCGCGGGAGAGCGCGTTGTTGCGCGAGTACAACATGTTGATGAGCGCGCTGCATGTCTCGGTGAGCAAGCATCTGTTCACCGAGCGGTTCGAGGTGGTGTGGGCGAACGACTACTACTACGCCATGACCGGGTACACGCGTGAGGAGTACGAGGACCTGTTCGACAACTGCTGCGCCGCGTATTTCGCGAGCGAGCCCGACGAGTACACCGCCTTGAGCAAGGCGGTCGTGGAAGCGTACGAGGCGGGGGAACCGGGTTACGAGCTTCTCATGCACATGCCCTGCAAAGGAGGCGTGTACACGTGGATTCGCGTGGTAGGCATGTTCACGAACGAGATTATCGACGGCGCGCCGGTCATCTACGCCACGTTTGTGAACGTTGACGACGTGGTGCAGATGGAACGCGAGCGCTCCATAACCTATGACAACATTCCCGGGTTCGTGGCGCGTTATCGCGTGGCGCGAGACGGGCTCATGCTGCTGTACGGCAACAAGCGATTCGTCGATTTCTTCGGCCCGATCGGCGACGTTTCGTCAAACTCGCTGCTGCAAGAGAATCTCCAGATCAACGACGCGGTAATTGGCGCTCAATACGAGCGTATGCGCAACGGCGAGCCCGTATCGTTCGATGCGGAGGCGTTGAGCGTTCAAGGGAATCGCGCCGCATTCAAGATTTACGCCGAATGCGTCAACCGCATCGAAGGCGATCCGGTGTACCTCGTGCTGTATCTCGACATGACGGAGATTGTCGAGCAGCGGCACTTGACGGAACGGGCGATGGCCCAGCTGCGGGAGCTCGCATACGTGGATCCAGTGACCGGCGGGCGGAATCGCGTGAGCTTCGAGTCGGATGCGACCTCCGTGCTGAAAAGTGCATCTGAGGGCGCGTACGCGTTCGTCTCCCTCGATGTCGACAAGTTCAAGGTGATCAACGATCAATTCGGGCTTGAGCAGGGCGATGCGGTGCTCAAGGTGCTGTACGACAGCATCGCGGGGCAGCTCGACGCGGGCGAGTTCGTCGGGCGCATTTCCGCCGATCTGTTCAACCTGCTGCTCAAGACGAACGCTTCCCAGCGCCTCGAAGCGCGACTCGAGGAGATGATCGCCGAGGCGAATCGCGCGCTCGTGTTCGACGGCGTGAACACCTACCTGCTGACCGCCACCGCAGGCGTGTACGTGGTGGACGATCCTGCGCTGCCGATGATCCGCATTCGCGATCGCGCGAACGTGGCGCGCAAGAAAGCCGGCGCGCGGCGCGCGGGACGCCTGTGCTCGTGTCGTCTGTACAGCAACGAGGACCGCGTGCGCCTTGCGAACGAGAAGGATATCGAGAATCGTATGCGCGAAGCGCTCGGGGCGGGCGAGTTCGTCGTGCACCTTCAGCCGAAGCTCGATCTGCGCAGCGGCAAGGTGGTGGGCGCCGAGGCACTCGTGCGATGGCAGGATCCTTCGAAGGGCCTTGTACCGCCAAACGACTTCATTCCGCTCTTCGAGCGCAACGGATTCGTCGTTGACCTCGATCTGCACGTGTTCGAACAGGTGTGCGGGTTGCAGCGCGCGTGGGCCGATGCCGGCATGCGACCGATTCCCGTGTCGGTGAACCTGTCGCGCATGCATCTGCGCGATCCGCGCTTTCTCGATCGGTTCGAAGCCATCCGCATCGCCCATGGCGTTCCTGCTGCGCTCATCGAGTTCGAGCTCACCGAGACGCTCGTGTTCGAGGACCCACAGATGCTGTCCGGCGTTATTGATCGCATCCATCAAGCGGGATACACCTGTTCCATGGACGATTTCGGCAGCGGGTACTCGTCGCTCAACGTGCTGAAGAACCTTGAGGTGGACGTGCTCAAGCTCGACCGGGTGTTCTTCGACGCGTCGGAGGCGGGTGATGCGCGCGCAACCGACATCATCGCCGTCGTCATTGAGCTGGCGAAGCGCCTTGGCATGAAGACGGTTGCCGAGGGCGTGGAGACCGAGGCGCAGCGTCGCTTTCTCGCCGAAGAGGGATGCGACATGATCCAGGGTTTCCTGTTCTCTCGGCCGGTGCCGCCGGACGAATTCGAACACCGAGCATTCGGCCGATCATGCGATGACGCACGGTCGGAATTATCGTGAGGGTTCGTTAAAAAGAGTGCGGAGCTCTGGTACCTCTGTGCTATACTACTATGGCTTATAACGCACAAGCTGTAAGCGCATTGTAATGTAGGCCCCCGAGACATGTTTGTTACGCCGCTGCACGGGCAAGTTTCTTGCACAAGCGAACATGGTGAAGTAGCAAGTAATCATGACGAAGGGTCCCCGATTGGTAGGAATTGAAAGGGGTCCGTTTTGACCGACATCAAAAACACGTCCGTCATCGACTTCGAAGACATCTCCGACGCTCAAATGAACGAGATGATCGACGGTACGCTGACCGATTTCGACGAGGGCGATCTCGTCGACGGCACGGTCGTCAAGATCGAGCACGACGAGGTGCTCGTGGACATCGGCTTCAAGAGCGAGGGCGTCATCCCCTCCCGCGAGCTGTCCATCCGCAAGGACGCTGATCCGTCCGACATCGTGAACCTGGGCGACGAGATTGAAGCTCTCGTGCTCCAGAAGGAGGACAAGGACGGTCGTCTAATCCTGTCCAAGAAGCGTGCCGAGTACGAGCGTGCTTGGATTCGCGTCGAAGAGAAGTTCAAGGCCGGCGAAGTGGTCACGGGCGAGGTTATCGAAGTCGTCAAGGGCGGCCTCATCCTCGACATCGGTCTGCGCGGCTTCCTGCCGGCGTCGCTGGTCGACCTCCGTCGCGTCAAGGACCTCGACATGTACTTGGGCACCGAGATCGAAGCTCGCGTCATCGAGATGGACCGCAACCGCAACAACGTCGTGCTGTCCCGTCGCGTGCTGCTCGAGGAAGGCCGCAAGAACGAGCGCGCCGAGATCCTCGCGAAGCTTTCCAAGGGCATGCGCCTCAAGGGAACCGTTTCCTCGATCGTCGACTTCGGCGCGTTCGTCGACCTCGGCGGCATCGACGGCCTGGTGCATATCTCCGAGCTGTCGTGGAACCATGTCAATCATCCCTCCGAGGTCGTCAAGGTGGGCGACGAGGTGGAGGTCGAGGTCTTGGACGTCGACTTGCAGCGCGAGCGCATCTCGCTCGGCCTCAAGCAGACGACGGAGGATCCGTGGATCAAGCTCGTCGAGAGCTACCCGGTGGGCACCATCGTCGACGGCAAGGTGACGAAGATTGTGCCGTTCGGCGCGTTCATCGAGCTCGGCCAGTCCATCGAGGGCCTCGTGCACATTTCCGAGATGGCCATGCGCCACATCGACACCCCGGCCCAGGTCGTCAAGGCCGGCGACGAGGTGAAGGTGAAGGTCATGGAGATCAACCCGGATCGTCGTCGCATCTCCCTGTCCATGAAGGCCGCCGCGGCTGAGCTGGGCTACGAGATCGAGGTCGACGAGACCATCCAGGCTGAGGAGCGTCCGGCCAAGAAGAAGGCCGAGAAGAAGGAAGTTCCTGCCGAGGAGGCCGCAGCGGAATAGCACGCATCTGCTTAGTTTAGATTGTTCGATTGGCGGGGCCGATGCGTAAGCGTCGGCCCCGTTTTCTCCAGGAGGAGGAATCGGGTGTCTCAAAGGCGCAGCGTCGGGCGTATCGCGCTCGGCATGAGCGGGGGCGTCGACAGTGCGGTTTCGGCTGCGCTGCTGCTTCGTGCCGGATACGAGGTGATCGGCGTCACGTGCCGGTTCCGAGACGACGCGGCGAACGCGCAGGCAGCGGCTGATGCGGCAGCGGTCTGCGCGCACCTGGGCATCGAGCATATAGAGCGCGATTGCGTCGAGATGTTTGAGCGCGTCGTGATCTGCCCGTTCGTCTCGGCCTACGTTGAAGGCCTCACGCCGAGTCCTTGCGTGGGCTGCAACGCGCTGTGCAAGGTGCCCGCTCTCCTGGAAGCGGGCGATGCGTGCGGATGCGATCGCGTGGCTACGGGGCATTACGCGCGCATTGTGCGCATGCGGGCGAGTGGCCGCTTCGCTGTGAAGACGGCGCTCGACATACGCAAGGACCAAAGCTACATGCTCGCTCTGCTCTCGCAGGATCAGCTTGCGCGCCTCGTGTTGCCGCTCGGCGGCACGACGAAGGTGGACGTGCGCTTGACGGCGGCTGATCTGGATCTACCAGTGGCCGAGAAGCCCGAGAGCCAGGATGTGTGCTTCGTTGAGGGCGACTATCGGGATTTTCTCCGCGAGCGAGGCGTCGTGGATGCGCCGGGCGCTATCGTGGATCGTACGGGGCGGGAGCTTGGCCGACACGGGGGACTTGCGAATTATACGGTCGGGCAACGCAAAGGCATCGGCGTGGCGGCGGAGGAGCCGTACTATGTGGTGGGCAAGCATGTCGAAACGGGAGAGCTTGTGGTCGGTTTTGCCGAAGATGCGCAGATCGGCGCAGTACGCGTGCGCGGGCTGCAGTGGCAAGCCGTTAGTCGTCCTCCTGAGCCGCGCGCAGCGTTCGTGAAACTGCGGTACCGCAGCCGAGCGGTTCCGTGTATCATTAAACCGGAAGGTTCGTGCGGCGCGCGCATCGCGCTGAGAAGCCCGCAGCCAACAACGGCGCCGGGGCAGTATGCGGTCCTCTACGAGGGTGACACGGTGCTCGGAGGCGGCATGATCGAGGAGGTAGAGCAAGCATGAGGAAGCTGTTCATCATCGGCGGTATGGGCGCGGGCAAGTCGACGGCGCGCAAGACGCTGGTAGACCAGGGCCTGCCTTTCATCGACCTCGACAAGGTCGGCCACGATATCCTTCTGTGGGATACGGTTAAAAGCGACTTGGTGGAAGCGTTCGGGGAGGATATCATCGGTTCCGACGGTGAGATCGATCGCGGCGCTCTTGCTCGCAAGGCCTTCGTCAGCCCGGCAGATACACGCAAGCTCAATCGCCTCACCATGCCCCGTATTGAGGAGTCGTTCACCGACCGTCTGAAGGATCTGGAGAACGAGGGCCACAAGGCCGTGGTTGTCGAATACTCCGTGTTCAAGAACCGCCAGACATCGATCGCCTACGATGCTGACGTGGTTATCGCGGTGCTTGCTCCGCTCGACATGCGCATTGAGCGCGCGGTCAAGAGCGGCTGGGACGAGGACGACGTGCGTCGCCGTATTGCCCGCCAGATCACCGATGCCGAGCGCATTGAGGCAGCCGACGTGGTATTCAACAACGACGGCACCCCCGAGGAGATGCGCAACAAGGTGCTAGCCTGGTGGAGCGAGTACTCGAAGGATCTGTAAAGCGAACGAAGCCCGGCAATCGGGCTTCGTTTTCTCGGGCGATATTCGATGTTCCGGCTACCACAGCCCGAGGACGTGCTGCATCCCCAGGCTGACGGCGGCTATGGCGATCCAGCAGCAAAGCCCCATAAAGATGGGCTTGCCGCCGGTTTTCACCAGATGCACAATATCGGTGTTCAGACCGATGGCCGCCATGGCCATGACTATGAAGAATTTCGACAGCGTCTTGAGCGGCTCGAACAGCATCATGTCGACGCCGGCAGCTGCAGCGAGCGTCGTGATGACGGATGCGAGTAGGAACAGCACGATGAATGCTGGCAGCGCACGGCGCAAACTAAACCCGCCAAGTTTGCCCGAGGGCATGACCACATTGTGCTGCTGCGCCTCGAGTGCGGCTGGATCGCGACGCTCGCGTCGTGCCACCCAGATACCGAGTACGAGCGTGATGGGGATGATGGCGAGCGTGCGCGTGAGCTTCACAATGGTGGCCTGATCGAGCGCATTCGATCCCGGATGCATGCCGTCCCACGCGGCGGCAGCGGCTGTGACCGAAGAAGTGTCGTTTACCGCGGTGCCGGCGAACAGGCCGAAGCCTTCGTTCGACATACCGAGCGCACCTCCGAGTGAGGGGAAGATGAGCGCTGCCAGCACGTTGAACAGGAAGATGACAGAAATGGCCTGAGCGACGTCTTTGTCGTCGGCCTTGATGACCGGCGCGGTGGCCGCGATGGCTGAGCCTCCGCAGATGGACGATCCCACGCCGATGAGCGTCGACGTTTCCGACGGCATGTGCAGCACTGAATGGAGCGCGAACGCAACGATGAGCGCCGTGGCGACCGTGGCGCCGATGATGGGAAGCGACATCATGCCCACCTGGGCAATCTGAGCAAGGTTCAGACCGAAGCCTAGCAACACGACGGCGGCCTGCAGCACCTTCTTTCCGGTGAACGCGATGCCGTGCTGCACGGATCCGCGCGTAGGCTGCTTCCAGAACACGGCCAGAGCCATGCCGGCCACGATGGCGAACACGGGCCCGCCGATGAGGGGAAGCGCTTGCCCGGCGAACCAGCACGGCAGGGCTATGGCCAGGCATACGACCACGCCGGGGAGGTGCTTCTTGATTGTGCTCATGCCGGTTCCTTTTTGTCTGTCCGCCGCCGACGGCGATCGAGTATACCACGGCATGCCGGTACGCCTCGAACAGGGTGGAGAATCGATATCGATTTAAGATGGAGCGCACGTCGGGCGAGCGACAACTCACGTTGGATCAGCGATGGGACCGGTGCAGGCTTGTCGCGGAAGCTTCCCGCTCCTTACGGTTTTATCACGAACATATGTTCATGTCAGGTCGGCTGTGCTACACTGGTTCCCTTACCTATGCGGGAAGGAGCAGCATGGCGCATCTCTCTAACATCGATGGTCTTGAAATGGAGGGCAAGCTGCCGGAGGTGCGGCTGGCAACGACGCCTCTCAAGGTGGTGTCGCCCTACGAGCCGTCGGGCGACCAGCCGCAGGCCATCGAGAAGCTGGCCCGCGGGGTCGAGGACGGCCTGCGCTACCAGACGCTCCTGGGCGTGACGGGCTCGGGCAAGACGTTCACCATGGCCAAGACCATCGAGGCCGTGCAGAAGCCCACGCTGGTCATGGCGCCGAACAAGACGCTCGCGGCCCAGCTGGCCAGCGAGCTGAAGGAGTTCTTCCCGAACAACTCCGTGGTGTACTTCGTGTCGTATTACGACTACTACCAGCCCGAGGCCTACGTGCCCTCGTCCGACACGTTCATCGAGAAGGACGCCTCCATCAACGAGGAAGTGGAGAAGCTGCGCCATGCGGCCACGTCGGCCCTGCTCTCGCGGCGCGACTGCATCGTGGTGGCCTCGGTGTCGTGCATCTACGGCATCGGCTCGCCCATGGACTATGCCGGCATGGCGGTGTTCGTGGACAAGCAGAAGGAGATGGACCGCGACGACGTCATCCACGAGCTCATCGACATCCAGTACGACCGCAACGACTACGAGCTGAAGCGCGGCACGTTCCGCGTGCGCGGCGACAACCTGGACGTGTTCCCGCCCTATGCGGACAACCCGTTGCGCATCGAGTTCTGGGGCGACGAGATAGAGCGCATTGCGGAAGTGGACAACGTCACGGGCGAGGTGGTGAACGAGTTCGAGGCGCTGCCCATCTGGCCCGCGTCGCACTACGTGGCCACGCGCCCGAAGATGGACCGCGCGCTCGGCACCATCCGCGACGAGCTGCGCGAGCGCCTGCAGCAGTTCAAGGAGGAGGGCAAGCTGCTCGAGGCGCAGCGTTTGGAGATGCGCACGAACTACGATCTGGAGATGATGGAGACGATGGGCTTCTGCTCCGGCATCGAGAACTACTCGCGCCACATCGACGGGCGCTCGCCGGGCGAGCCGCCCTACACGCTCATCGACTACTTCCCGAAGGACTTCCTCTGCATCATCGACGAGAGCCACGTGACGGTGCCGCAGATCCGCGGCATGCACGAGGGCGACCGCTCGCGCAAGATCACGCTGGCCGAGCACGGGTTCCGCCTGCCCAGCTGCCTGGACAACCGCCCTTTGCGCTTCGACGAGTTCGAAGAGCGCATTCCGCAGTTCGTGTACGTGTCGGCCACGCCGGGCGACTACGAGCAGAAGGTGTCGCAGCAGCAGGTGGAGCAGATCATCCGCCCGACCGGCCTGCTGGACCCCGAGATCATCGTGCGCGGGAGCGCCTCCCAGATCGACGACATCATCGACGAGTCCAAGGACCGTGCCGCCCGCGACGAGCGCGTGCTCATTACCACCCTCACGAAGAAGATGGCGGAGGATTTGACCGACCACTTGCTTGACCAGGGCGTGAAGGCGCGTTACATGCACTCGGACATCGCCACGCTCGAACGCGTGGAGATCCTGCGCGAGCTGCGCCAGGGCAAGTTCGACGTGCTCGTGGGCATCAACCTGCTGCGCGAGGGCCTGGATTTGCCCGAGGTCTCGCTCGTGGCCATCCTCGATGCCGACAAGGAGGGGTTCCTGCGCAACCACCGCTCGCTCATCCAGACCATCGGCCGCGCCGCCCGCAACGTGTCGGGCCAGGTCATCATGTACGCCGACAAGATGACCGACTCCATGGCGCTTGCCATCGACGAGACGAAGCGCCGCCGCTCCATACAGATGCAGTACAACGAGGACCACGGCATAGAGCCGCAGACCATCCGCAAGGCCATCAACGACATCATGGACTACGTGACCGACGAGGTGGGCAACACCACGGCCGAGCAGGTGAACGCCGAGCTGGCCGCGCTCTCGCGCGAGGAGGTGCTGCGCATCATAGCCTCCATGGAGGACGAGATGGCCTCGGCGTCCCAGAGCATGGACTACGAGGAGGCGGCCCGCCTGCGCGACCAAGTGGTGAAGCTGCGCGCGAGTGTGGAGGGTTCAAGCGAGGAGGACGTGCTGAAAGATCTGAAGAAGGGCGCCCGCAAGGGCAGCGCCTTCGGCAACCGCAAGAACGCTGCCTACGGGAGCAGCCGAAGGTCATAGGGGCTCAATCGGCCTCGCGTGGTAGAATCATCAAACTTGCACGATCGCAGGGGAGGCGATTCGAGTATGAGAATCGAGCAGCTGCGCTATTTCATCGATGTGGCCCAAACGCAATCACTTACGAGGTCAGCGAGCAATCTGTTCATTTCGCCGCAGGGACTGAGTCAGGCGATAACCGCTCTCGAGAAGGAATGCGGCATGACGTTCTTCGAGCGTTCGAAGAACGGGCTCGTGCTCAACGATAAGGGTTCGGCGCTGCGTGAGTTGGCGATCGATCTGTGCGCGCGGGTTGACACGTTCAACCTCAACGTTGCCCAACTGGCAGACGTTCGAACGGAGCTGGGGAAAGAGGCGTTCTCGCTCTACCTGCCCCCGCTGATCATCTTAGGCGATGCGCTTGCACCCTTAATGGATGAGCTCGAACACGCGTTTTCCTCCGTCGACTTTTCGGTGTCCGAGAAGAATTTGGACGACGTGCCCGCCCGGTGCCCGAGCCTTATGGAGGGGGGCAACTGCGTGGCTCTCGCAAACGTCCCGGATTTCCGGGAGGGAGAGCTGGCCGATCTCGTCGGCTTCTGCACTGATTGCTTTCTTGAGATGCCTATCGTCGCGAAGATCCATCGCTCATCGCCGCTTGCGGGCAAGCGCTATCTGACGAAACAAGAGCTATCGACGCTGCCTCTGGTTTGCTTCAACGAGCCAGTGATGGAGTCGGTCATCATGGAGCTGGTACGGGAATTCGGAGAGCCTCACATCGTTTTGAAGGGTTCGACCGGTGCGATGCTCCAGGTGCGCAAAGACGCCGTGGCGGTGTCGGTCGGCCTCCTTCCTCCCTCGGACGAAACCATCTCCATTCCCATTTCAGACCCGATGCTGCTCAGGATAGTCGCCGTCTATCCTGAGGACCTGCCCGCCAAAAGCCTCGACCTCATCGCCGCCATCAAGCGGTTCTTCGTCGATCGCTACCCCCAGTATCAAAAGTAACTCTAGGTTTCAGCACAGCACGGCAAAACGCTGGATTCTGCCGTCTGTCTGCGGCGTCGCCCGTGCGTCAAGCTGTGCTTTACGACGCTCGAATAAGCTGTTTATGGCCAGGACTCCCGTATGGCTCCACACTGCAAAGTGCGTGCAGAGGTGCGCGCATGAAGCGAGAGACGTACAAGGAGGATGTATGGATGCAGCGAAGGTTGTTCCAGCAACCACCCGGCGAACGTTCCTGAAGGGCGGCGCGGCGCTCGCTGCGGCGCTTGCCATCGGAGCCCATGTCGCACCGGGAAAAGCCGAAGCGCTCACCGAATCCGAAGGGGGAGGCAAGGAGGGAGGAACGTGGGTCACATCGTTCTGCGGCACGTGCATTTGGACTAACTGCGGGCTTGAGGTGAAGGTTATCGACGGCGTTGCCGTGGAGGTTCGCGGCAACAAGGATCACCCGTCGAACAAGGGCACTATGTGCCCGCGCGGCGCGGCCCAGCTGATGAACCTGTACAACCCGTACCGGTTCAAGGCGCCGGTGAAGCGTACGAACCCAGAAAAGGGGCTTGATGTGGATCCGGGTTGGCAGGAAATATCCTGGGACGAGGCCAAGGGCATCATCTTCGAGAAAATGGCGGCCGTGCGTGACACCGACCCTCGAAGGCTTATGTTCATGTACGGGTTTGGCGATACGCTGCACGAAGGTCCGTTCACCAAGCTGTTCACGGGCATTTTCGGAACGCCGAACTATGCGATGAGCGCTGGTCCTTTGTGCGAGGTGCACCATGCCCCGCAGCTGTTTAACAATACGTTCGTTGACCGCATTGACGTAGGGTATTGCAACTACCTCATCACGCTGGGCCGCAACATGGGCGCCCAGGCGGCGTTTGCGAGTGGACCTGCGCGCGCCATGGCCGATGCGTGGAAGCGCGGCATGAAGACCGTTGTGGTGGATCCGCACTCCAACGTGGAGGCGTCCCATGGCGAATGGCTGCCCATCACGCCCGGCGGCGACATGGCATTCGTCATGTCCATGGCCAACGTGCTTTTGCACGAGCTGGACGTCTATGATGCGGTATATCTGCGCGATCGCACGAACGCCCCGTACCTGATCCAGGACGATCTGGACTACGCGCGGGATGCCGGTACGGGAAAACCGCTTGTGTGGGATGTCTCGGCGGGCGGAGCCAAGACCTATGACGACGAGACGTTGGGCGAGCTTGCGCTCACCGGCTCCTACACCGTCAACGGTCAACCGGTCGAACCCGCATTCGAGAAAATCAAGGCCAGCGTGAAGGATGCCACGCCCGAGTGGGCAGCCGAAAAGACCGGCATCGCCGCTGAAACCATCCGTCGCATAACAGCGGAGTTCGCCGAGGAAGCGCGCATCGGATCCATCATCGTCATCGACGGCGTGGAGCTTCCCTATCGGCCCGTGTGCATTGCGACCGGTCGCGGCGCCGCCAACACCATGCAGGGCATGCGCACCTATTACGTCGCCGACCTCGTGAACGCCCTGGTGGGGGCAATCGGGGTTCCAGGGTCCGTCATTCATGCGGATGGGCCGAAGTTCGTTGTGGAGGACGGCGTGATCCACGATGTCCTCATGGCGGAAACATTCCTTCCCGCCTACGATGCCGGATTCTCCATTCCCTTCAAAGACCTGACGGGCAAGCAGTTCTCCGCCCTGGCGAAGTTCCCTATCCTGACCACGACGATGGGCGCCATCGTCGACCCCCAGAAGTACTTCGTGGACTACGACATCGACGTCATGTTCCCCATCGGGGCGAACCCGTTCATGGCCGATTCCAGCCGGGACTTGTGTGTGGCGGCATTCCAGAAGGTTCCTTTCACCTGGACGGTCGGCTACAACATGGACGAGACGTCCATGTTTTGCGATGTCGTACTGCCCGAACACTCGAGCCTCGAGCGTCAGCAGATCCGCCCGGTCGACGAAACCATGACCGTGGGCCGCGACACCATCGCGCTGGCAGGCGTGAACTACAAGGAGTCGCCCGTCGAGCATGTTTACGACACCTGCCAGTACGAGGACATCATCATGGAGATGGCGTATTACCTGGGATATGGTCCGAAGCTTAACGCTATGACCAGTGGGTTCTTCAAATTGGTCGGGACGGAGTTCGCGCTCGACCCTGCAAAAGAATACACCTATGCCGAGATCATCGAGAACTACCTGCAGAGCATCGCCGGCAACGGGAAAGGTATCGATTGGTTCCGTGAGCACGGCTTTTACACCTATAAGGTGCCCATCGAGGAATGCTACGACTACGTGGCCCAATCTGTTGGTCGCGTGCCCGTATACAACTGGCGTGACTTCATGGTGGGGAGACACCTCAAGGCGAACTGCGAGAAGTGGGGCGTGGAGCAACCCGGGTGGGAGGGCCGGATGGGAGAAGTGTACGCCGAGTACACGCCGCTGCCCGAGTGGCACGACAACTTCCTGACCGATCCTTCGGACGAGTTCGATCTGTTCGCGGTGAACTGGAAAATCAGCCCGCGCATTTTAGGTCTGGGCGGCCAGGACGAGAATCCATGGCTGCGCGAGGTGGTGGAGAACCTCGAGTTCGACGATCTGCGCATCCAGATCAATCCGGCGGCTGCCGAAGAGCGGGGCCTGCGGGACGGCGACCGCGTCATCGTTGAATCGCAGCACGGTGGCTCGACCGAAGGCGTGTTGAAGGTGACCGGCCTCATGCAGCGCAACTCGCTCGGCTTTCCCGCGCAGGGCGGGCATGTGGCACCTTTCATGAACCCCACGGCTCGGCGTGGCACCACGTACAACCAGCTCTTGTCGGCAGACGACGGCAAATACTTCCCCGAAAGCGGCTCGATATCCATCGCTGCTCGCGTGAAGATTCGGAAGGCGGAATAGGCTATGCGCTACGGAATGATTATCGACTTGGGGCGCTGCATCGGATGCAACGCCTGCACTATCGCCTGCAAACAGAAGAACGCCACGCTTCCCGGAGTGTTCTGGTGCAAGGTGGGCGTGAGCGAGGAAGGGTCCTATCCGCACGCATATAAGAAGATCATGCCCACGCTGTGCAATCATTGCGAGAATCCCACGTGCGTGCATGTATGCCCGACGGGAGCAAGCTACAAGCGGGACGACGGCATCGTGCTGGTTGACAAGGACAAGTGCATCGGCTGCCGCTATTGCATGGCCGCCTGCCCCTACGAGGCGCGCACGTTCGATTTCGGCGACCGCACAGGCTACTTTCCGGAGCGGGGAAACAACGCCTATGAGGACGCGACGGCGTATAAGCACGTCAAGGGCACCGTAAGCAAATGCATCCTGTGTGCCGACAAGATTGACGAAGGCGACATCCCAGCGTGCGCGCGCGTCTGCCCCACAGGCGCGCGTATATTCGGCGACTTGGACAGCGAGGAAATGCAGGCGCTTGTCAAAGAGGGTGCTTACCAGCCACGTCCTGACGAACGGACCAACCCGTCCGTCTACTATCTGCCAAAATAGGGGGAAAGACATGCTAGCCAACACATCGAAAAAAGAAAAGACGGTGCTGATCGCCGCCGCCGTACTGGCTGTCGTCGGCATCGGAGCCTGGGTATGCCAACTGATGCAGGGCATGCGGGTGACCGGGCTTGACAATACAATCATCTGGGGCCTTGCGATTGCGGTGTTCTTCGCGATCATCGCAGCCGGAGCCGGTCTTCTCATGCTGTGCGGGCTGTCAGAGTATCTCGGCTTCATGAATGACACGCAACGCACGCAGGGCATTGCGTTCTCCCTCGCCGCCATGGCGACGGGCGGGGTGCTGATCATCATGGATCTGGGCAATCCCGCGCAGTTTCTGTACCTCATAGGATCGTTCAACTTCACGTCGTTTACCGTGCTTGATTTCTGGTTTCTCACGCTGACGATGGTTGCGGCCGTCGTGTACCTCATCATGGCGCGAGCCAGCATGTCCACGAAGGCCGTGGGTACGATTGCCGCCGTGCTTGGCGTTGGTCTCATCGTGGTCGAGGGTATCCTGCTGGCAAACAATACGTCGCATCATCTGTGGGCTTCGCCCATGTCGGTCGTGTCTTTCCTGGTCGGCGCGTTTCTTGGCGGCAGCGCGCTTCTGGCCGTGATCGCCCCTGAGCACAAGAAGGTGTTCATGGTCGCTTTGGTGACGAGCGCGCTGGTGACGTTCGCTGAAGTGGGCACGAGCCTGGTTGCTGGCACGGACTTGGCCCGCAGTACCATGCAGTCGGTGGTTGCCGGCCCGTTCGCCCCGTACTTCTATTTCCAGCTTGTCATTGGCATTGTTGTGCCTTTTGCGCTCCTGGTTAAGACGAATCGCGTTGTGCTGGCGGCCTTGTGCGGCGTCGTGGGCCTGGCAGCGGAGAAGCTCTGGCTTCTGTGCGCAGGAGAAACGGAGATCTGGGTGCAGATGCACCATATCGGACCCCTGCAGGCCACGCAGCAGTTCAGCTATGTTCCCACGCCTGTGGAAGTTGCCATCACGGCGGGCGCGATCGGCATTGGGGTGTTTTTATTCCTGTTCATCAAAAACGCCTTATACAAGACCGCCGACAAATCCATGAGCGATGGAGCGGCGGGTGAGTAGCCTGAGGTCGATGCGGGCCGACGGGTGGGTTCTGCTTGGCCGCCGGCCCGCACGTGCTGACTGATTGACATCCATGAGCTGTCATACGATTGCGTTAAGCCGGCTGTATTCGAATTCGCAAGGAGAAGCGATGACAAAGACGGAGGAAATGACACAGAATCGAGCCTTATGGGAGGGGGTTTCGACGACGTTCGACTTTCTGGCCCAAACGGCCAATACGACTCCTGACGAGGCGTCGATCACCGAACTATTGGCAGCCGTGCGTGCGGTTCCCGATGATGGGGGGACAAGCGGCTGCGAGGCGATGCGACAGTACGCGGACGAATGTGCGAACGTACCGATGAGCCAAGTGGCACGGGAGCTGGCAGTCGATTGGACGCTGCTGTTTCGCGGGATGAACCGTCAGACGGGACCGAAGCCGCCCTATGCTGGCGCATGGCTGTCGAGCGACGGCGTGGGCATCGCGGAGATGTGCGCTGTCAATAAGCACTACGTGATGGCGGGCTTCGGTACGAGCGGGAAGGTGGGTAACCGGCACGACTACTTCGGCATCGAGCTCGAATTCGTCGGACGTATGGCCCGTCGCATCGCCGAAGGCGACGAGCGCGCTGCGGACGCCTTGACGTCATTCCTCGATTCCTCGGTCCTGCCTTGGTTTGGCGCGTTTGTGGCGCAAGCGGCGCAGAAGGGCAAGACGGCGTTTTGGAGAGGATATCTCGAACTTGTCGAGGCCTCGCTCGCAGACGTGCGAGAGCTTCTTGCGGCGTAACCGTCGCGCTTCTTTTCAGGCACTCGCCTGTTCAGGGGAGGCGACCCTCGCGCTTGGGATAGAATGCTGGCAGACGCTTCTGCAGGCACGGGGTCGAAGAGAGGTCGCGATGGGTGGCATATCGGTGCTGGTCATGCTGTCGGTGATGGGGACGCTTGCGATTGTCATCTTGGGCGTCGTGTTTGTTGCGCTGGCGATGTTCGTGGCGGCTACCATCGTGGGCATCGTGTTCGCGTGCCGTACGAAAACACGTCGTGAACAGGGAAAGAAGCTCAAGGGACTCATTGCCATCCCCCTTGTGTTGTATGCGCTGAGCATTCCCGTGCTCGTATGGTTTGCGGTCGTCTGGGTGATTCCGCTCGCCGCCGACGTGGAGGGGGATCAATATTATGAATTCTCCCAAGCCATAACCCGCCATGACCCGGCGGGGTTGGAAGCGTGCTTCGAAGCGCATGCCCTCGCATTCGATGAGACGGGCGCCGAGTCGCTCGAAGCGCTTTTGACCTGTGCGGTCGAGTACGGTGATGTCGAGTGCGCTGAGATTGTGCTGCGCGAGGCCGAGGCGGCCGAGAAGTCGATCGATCTGAACGAGCCGCTGCAGCTGTTCTCCATGGACGGAGAACCGTACAACGCTGAGTACACCCTTATCCGCGCGGCCGGCGAGGGTTCCAGCTCGTCCCGTATGTTGGCGCTGCTGCTCGATGCAGGGGCTGATCCGAACGTTTCCAGCTTGCTCGATGCGGACGGCTCTACGGCGCTCCATTTGGTATGCGAGGGAAGCGACATACGATTTTGGGAACCCGATAGCGTGGAAGCGGCCTGCGCCGAGCAAGAGCGGGCGATACGTGTGTTGCTCGCGGCGGGGGCCGACCCTGCGGCGCTTGACCGCAGGGGCGAGACGCCGGGCGACTCGTATGGCGCGTTGATAGAGCGGCTTGTCGAGGAAGGGTCGCTGCCGCGCGAGCGCGCGGACCAGCTGCTCGCTGCGAACGCGTCCGTGTTGAACGTGCCGTAGGCTGATCATGTCCAGGGTGGTTGCGACCAGATGGTGAAGCTGCGCGTGTAGGCGGAAGGCGGCATCGAGCACTGCCGCCTTCCGCGAAGCCGTTGTCAGATCTTCCTGCCAATATAGAAGACGTACCCGTAGTGCCGCCGGTAGCGCGCGTACAGGTCCACCTCGCGCCGGTTTTCCGCGACGAAGGCCTCCACCGCCCCGTCGCCGGGGTACTTCTTCAGCAGCCCCTCGAGGGCGGCCTCTCGCGGGGCGAAGTAGTTGTCTGTCCAGCAAGCCTCCGACAGCGCGAATGAGGCGACGAACGCGTAGCCGCATTGCTGCATGGCCTCGATGTTGCGCTCGACGGGGTCCAGCCTGCTGCCGGCGTCCAGCCAGAAGCGCTCGATGACGGCGGGCCGCTCGTCCGTGAGCCACGAGGGGCAGGTGGCCGCAACGTAGCCGCCGCGCTTGAGGAAGCCGTGCCAATGCGCAAGCCCCCTCTTGAAGCCAATGCTGTCTATGGCGCCTTCCGACCAGATGAGGTCGAGCGACTCCCGGTCGAACGGCAGGTCGTCCATCAGGCCGACGACCCCCTTCACGCGGTCCGCGACGCCGCGCGCCCGGGCGCTCGCGGTCAGCACGTCGATGAACGCGGGGAACATATCCAGTCCGACGACGGTCGCGGCCAGCCGGCTCGCCAGGACCATCGTCTGGGGGCCGGTCCCGCATCCCAGGTCCGCAACCTTCGATATGCGCTCGATGCCGTCGATAAAGCCCAGCGCCTTGAGCGTCGTCTCGGTGCTGCCGGGCCCCTGCCGCTCCAACCCCGCATGGACCTCGACCAGCAGGTTCATGGCGGAGGGTCGTTCGTTGTCCACGATGCCTCCTTCCCTTCGCACGCGGTCGGCGTCAGCCCGCGGCGGTTTCGTCGGCGCCGTCGCGCACGGTGGCCGCCTTGTCGCAATCGAGCGCGCGCACGCTCTTCGGCAGGTATATCACCGCGCCCAGCACAATGCACACCAGGCCGTCCACCACGAAGAAGGGCGCGATGCCGATGCCCTCGGCCAGGACGCCGCCCAGCGCGACGCCCACCGGCGACGCCAAGCCGATGGCCGCCGTGGTGAAGCCCAGCGCGCGCCCCGTTTTCTCGGGCGGCACGTTCTTCTGCACCAGCGTGATGAGCGGGCCGTTGAACCAGGCGCACGCCATGGCCATGACGGCGCACAGCACCGCGAACGCGGGGAACATCTGCGGCGTGAGCAGCCCGCAGACGGACGTGGTCGCGCCCACGATCAGCGCCGCCACGGCCATGAGTCCGGCCAGGCGCCTGCCGCCGCCCCAGGCCATGAGGATGACCGAGCCGATGATCATGCCGATGCCGAAGGTCGCCTCCACGAGCGACGCCATGTACCCGTCGCCGTTGAAATGGTCGTAGGTCATGAGCGGGAACACGGCGCTCAACGGCGCGAACGCCATGAGTCCGATGGTGATGCCCACGATGAGCACCACCAGGCCGCGGGTGGCGGCGAGCGCTCGCCAGCCGTCGAGCATGTTGGCGAGCACGTGCTGGTTGTCGGTGGCCGCGTCGTGCACGGTGGGGATCTTCGCCAGCGCAAGGCCCGCCACGGCCACCAGCGCGCCGAAGAAGTCCAGGAACATGACCGAATGGAATCCCAGGGTGGTGTACAGGAAGATGCCGAACGCCGGCGCGCCGATGCTTGCGATGGACATGAGCAGCTGGTCCATCGTGTTGATGCGCAGCAGGTGCTTCTCGGGCACGAGCAGGGGCATGGCGGCCATCATGGCCGGCCCGTGGAACGACTGCCCCACGCTGCGCACGATGACCATGATCAGGATGAGGCCGAAGGTCACGTGCCCCATGAGGATGACGATGCCCAGCGCAAGTGACACCAGTCCTATTCCCAGGTCGGCCGCGATCATGACGGTTTTGCGGTTGTACTTGTCGGCGATGACGCCGCCGAAGGGCGACAGCAGTCCCTGCGGCAGGTAGGCGCAGATGGTGGCGACGGCAAGCGCCAGCGCGCTTCCGGTGGACTCGGTGATGTACCACACCGCGGCGTATCCGGCGGCGTAGCTGGTCACCATGGAGACGGCTTGGCCGCCCCAGATGACGGCGATCACGGTCAGCCAGCGCTTCGGCAGCGGGCGCCCGGCGGCACTCATGAGCGTGGGAGATTCGGTCATGGAGAACTCCTTGTGTTTCGATGGGGAAGGCGGCCGCGTCGATCGGGCGCGGCATGCATTTCAGTGTGAGGTTGCGGCGGCTGCTCTGCCAGCCATTCTCGTTGGCAATTCGGGCGCAACGAGACGTTGCGCATGGGCAGGCATGCGCGCAGACGTCACCGGTTACAGAAATGCATGAAACATCGAGACAGAGCTCCTTGGAAGACGGCGAAACGGCGATCAGTGTACCATGCGTGCGAACGCTGTCAAGGGAGTGGGTTCATGCGCCCCGGTTTGCGCCGTCGCACGATAAGGGGTTACAATCTCACTTCGGACAAAGGAGGGGAAGTGTCGAGCTCGCTCATCATCGCGTACCTTTTCCTGGGCGGCGCCGGCGCGGGCATGCTCTTCGTCCTGTCGGCTGTAAGCTTCTTCTCGCCGTCGCGAGATCTCGATCTCGACGGGTCGGGCCGCCTGCAGCCGTGGGGATCGTATGCGCGTCTTTACGGCCTCGGGTACTGCGTCTCTTTGGCAATCTGCATAGTCGCGGCGCTGTGTCTCGTGTTCGATATGGCTCGTCCCGACGCGATTCTTGGCCTCATCTTCAATCCGAACGTATCGGTCGTTTCCATCGGCGCCTATGGGCTCGGCCTCTGCATCGCATTGAATGCCGCCCTCGCGATCATATGGCTTTCGCATTTCAGACCGAACATCATGCTCTGTCGCATCGTCTCAGCGCTTGCGATCGTTGCGGCTTGTGTGGTTATGTCGTACACCGGTCTTCTGCTCGGCATCATTCCACATGCGGTCTTCTGGCAGTCGCCGCTGATCGTCGTTCTGTTTGTTCTTTCGTCGCTTTCGTGCGGCATCGCTTTGGTTGTGCTGGCGATGATGGCGTTTCGGCTGCTCGCACCGTTTTGGAACGCTGCGCGTACCGTGCTGTTAGTTGACGGGGTGCTCATCGGGGTCGAATTGATCGTGCTCACCGTCTTCATCGCATCCTCCCAGCAGAGCGCTCCTGAAGCGGTTGAGACGTTGGTGACGGGGGACCTTGCGGCGCTTTTCTGGACGGGGCTCGTGGCGATGGGACTCGTGGTGCCGCTTGCGATGGAGCTTGCTTCGCGCTGGAAGGTGGGGCTGGATGTCCACCCGTGCATTCCCGCCGTGCTCGTTCTCATCGGGGGGCTGTGTTTGAGAATCTGCATCGTCTTCGCAGCTTGATTGTTCGAGCAAGGTTATACTGTGGCGAAACGGCAAGAAGCAAGGAGTGACATGTTCCCCTTCGAGATGGACAACGAAAGCGGTGTGCCGCTGTGGATACAGCTGCGCAACCGCCTCGTCCACCTCATCAACTCCGGTTACTACAAGCCGGGCGATCAGCTTCCCACGGTGCACGCCATGGCTTCCGAGCTGTCCATCAATTACAACACGGTGAACAAGGTGTACGTCAACCTTGCGAACGACGGGTACATCACCTCCATCCGCGGGCGCGGCGCTTTCGTCAACGACTTTGATTCCGATATGAGCCAGGAGCATGCGCAGGCGGTCGAACAAGTGCTCGACGAGTGCATAGCCGCGTGTATGGATCTGGGACTTTCCCTCCAGGATGTGGCGGCCGCCATGCGAAAGCAGATTCGCAAGACCGAGAAAAGCCAGGTGTCCGACAAGACGCCGCCGACAAGGAGCTGACCTATGGGATCGAGCAAGAAAGAGCGTCGCATCAGCAGTGCGGCATCGCATTTCGAGGCGTCTCCGAGCGGGCGACAGGACGTGGCGCTGCAACGCGCCTCGCGCAATGGCATCTACTTCTTCCAGATGGCGCTGTTCTTCATTGCGTTCGGACTCGTCTGCCTTGCCTTCTTCCTGCTTGCGGGCAGCGTTGGCTTCGTGGCTGTCGCCGTCGCTTCGGTTGTCGCGCTGCTGCTGGTTTCGTGCACGCATGTCGCCCAGCAGTGGGAGCGTGTCGTGGTCATGCGCCTCGGTCGGTTCAAGTGCGTCAAAGGCCCGGGCATCTTCTTTACGGTACCGCTGGTTGACTATTGCACTATGCGCGTTGACCAGCGCATTCGGTCAACTGCGTTCGGAGCCGAAGAAACGCTGACGGCCGATCTTGTCCCGCTTGACGTCGATGCCGTGCTGTTTTGGATGGTGCACGATACCGAGAAGGCCTGCACCGTGGTCGACGATTACGAGCTGTTGGTGCTTCAGTCGTCTCAGACCATCCTGCGCGATGCCATCGGCCGCGCGAACGTGGCCGAGGTCACGTCGCGTCGCGAGCAGCTTGACCGCGAGTTGAAGCGCTTGCTGGAAGACAAGGTCGCCCCGTGGGGCGTCACGGTGCTTTCCGTGGAGATCCGCGATATCCTTATGCCCAAGGAGCTGCAAGATGTCATGTCCATGGAGGCCCAGGCCGAGCAGAAGCGCAAGGCTCGCGTGGTGCTCATGGAGGCGGAGCAGGATATCTCCGAGATGATGGGCGGCATCGCCTCGGCGTACGATCAGGACGACAAGGCTATGCAGCTGCGGCAGATGCACCTGCTTTACGAGGGGGTCAAAGAGGGCAGGGGCGCGGTCGTCGTTCCCAGCTCGTGGGGCGATTCCTTCGGCGAACAGGTGGGCAAGGGCATCGCGGGCGAATAGCCGACATGGTAATCGGCGTCGCTGAGGCCGGTGCGTCCATGCTGAGGGCGCGCGGGTGCTACGCGTTTCGGCGGTCCGTCGTCGCGCGCATTTCTATCTCAAAATAGAATAATCGGACCCATCGGTGGAGCTTGACTTTTCATATGAAAACATGTTTTCATATGAAAAGCGGATTGGCCAATCCTTCAAGACGAGAACGGGGAAGGCTTCTGCCATCATGGGGGATATGCCTTCTTCTCAGGTGCGCATTGCGCACATGAAGAAAAAGGAGGGGGAAGCAATGTCTGCAGTCGCAGCATCGACCGCGAATCTGACGCGGCGCAATTTCCTCAAGGCGAGCATCGCCGTAGCGGGCGGGACATGGCTTGGAACCGCTATCGGCTGCTCTTCGGGCGATTCTCTTTCGGGAGAAGGCTCATCTTCGCAAGCGGAGGAACAGGTGTTCAACGGCGTGTGCAAGCCGAACTGTTTCCACGGGTGCCAGCTCAAGGTTCATGTTCGAGAAGGCAAAGTCGTAAAAACGTCGGCCGCGCCGTATCCGAACCCGGAATTCAACCGTATTTGCCTGCGCGGTCTTTCACATGTGACCAACATCTACGACCCCGATCGCGTGCAGTATCCGCTCAAACGCGTCGGGGAACGCGGTGCGAACGAATGGGAGCGCATCAGCTGGGAAGACGCGATAGCCGAGATTGCCGAGAAGTTCACGAGCTATCGCGAAGAGTTTGGCGACCAAGCCGTCATGAAATGCGCGGTGAGTGGGAATTATGGTTCGATCAACGGCGGTTTCACGAGCAAGTTCTTCAGCTCCATCAATGCTTCCACCATGGCGCCGAGCCTTGACTTGAGCAATGCCATCGGTTTGAACCGCGTCGTGGGATGGGCGGGAACGTGGATGGGCAACGATCCGCGCGACCTGAAGAACGCGAAAAACATCTTTATCTGGGGTAACAATATCACCGATGCGCAAATCCATGAATGGCATTTCGTGGCTGATGCTATCGAGGCGGGCTCGAACGTCATCGTCGTCGATCCGATCTTTACACATATGGCTGCGAAAGCGCAAAAGTTCGTTCCCATCAGGCCGGGGGCGGATGCGGCGCTCATCCTTTCGATGATGCAAGTGGTCATAGAGGAAGATCTCATAGATCGCGAGTTCATGCAGAAATACACCGTTGCCCCGTTCCTCGTCCGCGACGATACGGGCATGTTCTTGCGTATGAGCGATGTGGGCGTTCAACCTGCGGAGGGGCCCGTCAATCTACTCACCGGAGAGCCGACCAAGATCGATCCGGCCGTCGTATGGGATGGCGTGGCCGGTGCGTCCGCATCGTCCGCCGAATGCGCCGCCCCTGAGATAGAAGGCGAATTCACCGTCGAGGGCGTTGCGTGCCATACTGCGTACAGCCTGTTGAAGGCAGAAGCTTCTCAATATCCGCCAGACGTGGCAGAGGGCATCACCGAAGTTCCAGCTGCCACCATTGTCGAACTCGCGCACCTTGCAGCCGATGGACCGGTCACGCATCGCGTCGGTTGGGGACCGCAGGCATACGACAACGGCGTCCATCCTCATCATGCAGGGGCTGCCCTTGCGGCCATTACGGGACAGATGTGCGAGCCCGGCAAAATCTATGGATGCGCGGATATCAACGGTTTCACCGGGTTCGATGCAACGCTGAGCGCTCCGGCGACTCCGGTAACGTCGCCGACAATATCCAACCTGATCATGCCCGAGGTTATGGAGACGGGCACGTACATGGGCGAAGACATCGTCATCAAGGCGCTTTGGGTTTACCAGGGCAATCCGCTGTGCACGTTCGTCGACAGCAATGCGAAAAAGAAGATGTTTGACAAGTTCGAATTCATCGTTACCGTCGACTCCATGCTTACCGATACGGCTCGCTATTCGGATATGGTGCTGCCTTGCGCCCAGTTCTTCGAGTACGAGGATATCGTGGGCAGCGGCAACAACAACCACGTCGTCCATTGCGACAAGGCTATCGATCCTCCGTTCGAAGCAAAGCCGGATACGGAGATCATGCGCATGCTTGCAGAGAAGATGGGCATGGCCGACCTGTTCCCCGAGAGCGATTCCGAATGGCTGCAGAAATACGTGGACACGGAGGCTGCAGCGGCGTTGGGCATCAGCTACGACGCGTTGAAGGAGAAGAAGGCTATCCGGTGGGCGCCCGATCCGCTTGTGCGGTGGACGGACAAGAAGTTCCTGACGCCGTCCGGCCGAATGGAGTTCTACGTCGAAGCGCCGACTCCGATGGATTACTACGGCCAGCAGATCGACGTCAATCGCGAGCACCTGCCGCGGTTCTTCCCGCCGACCGAGGCATGGCCCGAGAATCCTCTCCACGAGAAGTATCCCTTCGTCCTGCTGTCCGAGCGCCCGCGATTCCGTGTGCACGGGCAGTGGTTCAACAACAGAATCCTTCGCGAACTCGACCCTGAGCCCACGGTGAAGATCAACCCCGCCGATGCCGCCGCCAAGGGCATCAAGACGGGCGACCATGTCGAATGCTACAACGATCGAGGCCACGCGGTGGCCATGGCGGTGCTCAATGAGGCCGTACGGCCCGGCACCCTCGTATATCCGAAGAGCTGGCAGGTCCATCAGCACCTTGCAGGCGGTTGGTCCGAGCTTTCGTCCTCGTCGCACGACCCGGTGGCGGTGAACCAAAGCTACATGGACGAGCTCTGCGACATTCGCGCATGGGAAGGAGCTGAATAACCATGACCCATTACGGAATGGCGATCGATAAGAAGCGTTGCATCGCCTGCAACACCTGCTGCGTCGGCTGCAAGGTTGAGAACAACCTTCCCGAGAACATGTGGTGGAACCGCGTGGTCAACGAAGGCGGAGAGAATCCGGATTCGCCGTCGGGTACCTATCCCGAACTCAAGATGAGCGCCTATACCCTGTCCTGCCAGCACTGCATCAATCCAGCCTGCGTGAGCGTGTGCCCTTCCGAGGCGACCTATCGGGATGCGGAAACCGGCATCGTCATGCAGGATTTGGATAAGTGCATCGGCTGCAACCTGTGCATTGAAGCCTGCCCCTACGGGGTGCGCACCTTGCAGGAAGACGAGCCGGTCTATTACACCGATTTCGCTCTCGGCGGAGAGGGCGCGCCTGGGCATATCGCCGGCACGGTGGAGAAGTGCACCTTCTGCCATCACCGCGTGGTGAACGGCGAGCAGCCCTTCTGCGTGGAAGTGTGCCCGGCCCGCGCACGCACGTTCGGCGATTTGGATGATCCGGACTCCGACCTTTCGAAGCTGATTGCCTCCCGCGAGTGCGAACAGCTTCAGCTGGACGCGGGCACCGGGCCGAGCGTGTACCTGCTCGTGTAACAGCGTGACCGCGCATGCATCTGCCATGCGTTTGTCCCCGGGCCGACCTGCGATACCCTCCCGTGCAGGTCGGCCCCCTGATAAGAGGTGATCCGCGATGAGCCAGATCGTTTCGGCGACCCTTGTTGTCGTCTTCGCCGTGGTGTTCAGGGGTGCGGTGAAACAGCGCCCCGTCCTGTTCTATGTCCTTGCGGCGCTCGTGGCCGCCGTCGGCATGTACTTCACGTTCAACCCCAGTCCGGGCGGCATGGTGCGTGCACTTGCCTATGCTATTCAGAAGGGGCATCCGGGGTTCTCGATGCTGGCTCTCGTCATGTTCGTCGGTGTCTTTGATCGCAAATCGGTTGTGCGCCGGGCGCTGGGACCCGTGAGGGGAGAGCTGTCCATTATCGGCGCCATCCTCATGCTGGCCCACGCCGTTCCCTATCTGGCGAATTACCTCGCCATGGCGGGCGCGGTATTCTCCCTCAAGCCGAGCGTGCAGATGTCGCTTGCTTTGGCTGTTGTGCTGCTCTTCCTGCTTGGCGTGCTTGCCGTGACATCGATTAAGGCGCTGTCCGTTCGCATGGACGCCCGAACGTGGAAGCGCATCCAGCGGCTCGTTTACCCCTTCTTCCTGCTCGTTTTCGTACACCTGCTTGGGTATATGCTGGTTCCCCTGAGGGCGGGGGCCACCGATCTGCTTGTCGGATTCGGGTTTTACGTAGTGATCTTTGCAGCATATCTGGTACTGAGAACGAGACGCTTCATACTTGACCGACGGGTCGGACTGCCGGAGTACGGCGCGGCATCGGCCATGATCAGCACTTCCAAGGAGGCTACGCAATGATGCAAGAGCATTGGATTGATAAAGCGGAGCTGTTCGAGACGCTTTCGCTTGCTTATCTCTACTATCAGAGAGAAACGGTTGAAGTGCTTACAACCGGCGCGTATGCCGACGTGCTGTGCGAGGCGATGGCTGCGGTCGGACTTGACGAGGGCCTTGTGTCCGATGTGCGCGCGACGCTGGCCGCCTATCAAGGGGCCGATGTCGAAGAGCTGTTTCATGCGCTGCGCGTGGAATACACGCGGTTGTTCGTGGGCGCGCCGCATGCAATCGTGTCCCCCTATGCGGGCATATGGTATGCGGAAGAGGTGGGTGTCACGCCGGTGCTGTTCGTGAATAAGGAGTCCATGGCAGTCGAGCGCTTCATGAAGGCCTGCGGCGTGGACCGTCCTGAGCAGACGAACGAGCCGCTTGATCATATTGGATCAGAGCTCGAGTTTCTCGAATACCTGTGTCTGGACTGCGCAGGCGTTGTCAACAAGGATGCCGATATTGTGCCCGCCGGTTCGTATGAGACGTTCTACCAGGAACGGTTTATCGTGTTTGCCAAGCGTTTTGCGGCGGCGGTTGCGCAGAGCAGCAGCGAACCGCTGCTGCGTGCTGCGAGTTCGGTACTCCTTGCGCTTCCTGACGAAGCGCTGTAAAAAGTGCAGCTTCGGGATCAATAGCTCCCAACCTGCGAACTCCCCTGAGGCGGAAAGGCCCGGCGCGACCGTCGCTTTGCTCCCGGGATCGCGCCGGGCCTTTCCGCCTCAGGGGGCTCGGGGTTGCGGAAGCCGTGCAGGAAGTCCTTGGGGCGTGCGGGGCTGGGGGACTCGCTTCGCTTGATCGGTTGTTGCGTGTGCTGCCGCCGAAATTGGGCGAAGATGGCAGAAAAGACGCAATCCTGTAACCTGTTTCACGTGCGATTTGGAGTGCTTCACGCGCGAACAGTTGTTTTTGCTTTGCAGGCGAAGAATATACCGGCAACACGCTTTACCATCGTCGTTTCGCATGTTTCGCATTACAGAATCGCGTTCTTCCTACCATTTCTGTCCATACGCCCGGCTGTCCCGCTGTCCATACGCCCGGCCCCCGTCTCTTCGCGCGCCGTCTGCTGCCGTGCAGAAAAAACGGCCAGAACCGGCGCCCGTCTATGCTCAGTCACCTTTGATATTCCGCAGGTCAGTTCGTGTTGTCTTCTTGGGCGAGCGAGGCGTGCTCATTGGATGCCATGCGGCGACAGCCGAAAGCATTTCTGGCTCACGCCGCACACGATGACGTCGTATTCGTCGTCCCAGCTGACGTTGGCAGCGGATGCTCCGCTGCGTGCGCTGTCGCCGCCTGCTGCCTGCGGTGCGCATCCGGCCAACCCTCTGACTGCAAGCGCACCGAGACCGGCGGCCGCTGTTCCGAGGAAGTTCCTGCGCGACAGTCCCTGCGTCTTTGCGTTTTCCATGATTGCCCCTTTCCTCACGATTCGCAGCGCTTCTTTTGCTTGCGTTATCAGGGAGTATAGAAAGGCGCAGGGGCGGATACAACGGCGTGGAGCCACGATGCGGAACCGGTGTTCCACGATGTGGCACGCCGTGCGTTGCGATGCCTCGGTGCGAACGGGTGCTCGGGGCACGGGGCTGCTTGGAGGGCGAATTCAGCCAGCCAGGAACCGAATGTTGAGATCGACGGCTGTGAGAATACCCGCCACCGAGCCGCCGTTCGTGTATTGCCACAGGTCAAAGTCGAATTGTCCCGTGGGGACGGCGACGTCGTATTCGGCGAACCAGACCGGACGATTGCCGAACGCGTTGCTGCCGAAGCGTGCAATGTCCTGCTTGTTCCCGTAGATCATGGTTGCATAGCCCGCCTGCTCGATGCGCTCGCAGAATGCGCGAGCGCACGCCGTCAGCTCATCGCCCATTATGCGGTTTGCTCGTCCCGCTGCGTCCGGCACCGGCTCGTGATCGAAAACGACGGGCAGGCGGAGCGAGCGTCCGTCAAGCAGCGCAAGCGCAAACTCGGCTTCCTCGCGCGCTTCGTCTTCCGTTGTGGCCTGCGAGAAGAAGTATGCGCCCGTTTCGAGGCCGGCGGCTGCGGCACCGTCCAAATTGGCGGCGGCCTGTTCATCGGCGTACAGGGCGCCTTCGGTGTAGCCACGGTTGCCAAGACGGACGATGGCAAAATCGATGCCGTCGCGTGCGACGGCCTGCCAATCGATGTCACCCTGATGATCCGACACGTCCACGCCAAGATCGGAGCACAACGCACCCCCTTCGTAATAGGCAAGCCGGTCGCCGTTGGCTGTCAAGCCGTTCCAGTCGTAGGGACTTACATAGGGCCCGTCGTTCGGCTGGTCGGATGGGGTATGCATACAGGTGGACAGGAAAACGATAAGGGCGAGCAGCATGAGGCCCGCAAGGGCAAAGGGCGCAAAAGCCGGCAGGCGCCACACTCGTCGCGTAGCCTCGGTGTGATGTCGTGGGACGGGGGCGGGACGTCCCGAGGCTCTGCGCAACGGGCGGGTTGGGCAGCGGGTATTCGTGCGGTAACGGGACTTCATAAAACCCATGCTATCAAAAACGCAGCCTCGTGCTCGGACCGTGCCGCCCCTCCATCAAATACAAAGAGCCGCATGTCGCTCGATCGCGTTGAGCTTTACTACTGCACACCCAGTCGGAGGGCTTCCAGATCCTCGGTTCCATCCGTTCCCAACACCAGGCATCCGAATCGCGTGGAAGAGTCGGTGCACGCATGGTCAAAGGGACCGATCTCGGTTGCAAGCGCTACCCATTCGGGATGTTCGCGCTGCACAGCGCGCACGATGTCGGCATCCTGCTCGTCGATGACGAACTTGATGATGGCATGCAGGTGCGGTTTCGTGACCGGCTTCAGGTTGGGTTCGATGCCGAGTGCGGCATCCACGACGGCGCCGACATAATCGATGCCGGTGGACAGCGGTACGGCATGGCTTCCCATATAATCACCGGCCATGCGTGTTCCCACTTCCACCATCTTCACGGTGCCATCAGGCATGACCATGACCTCGGGGCACGACGCCCCCTGCGTCATGCCCATGGCATCGAGCGCGGCCGAGCACACCCGCTTGATTTCGTCTAAGACCTCTGGGCTCACCCGTCCCGGTTGCAGGTGTCCGCTCTCGATAAAGCGAGGGTGCCCCGTCGTCCACTTCTCGGTCAGCGCCATGAAATGATGTTCGCCCCGCCAGCTGAAGTGCTCGACGCAGAACTCCCGGCCCTCCATGTACTCTTCGACAAGGGCCGTGCCGTTGAACCCTGCTTCAAACGCTTCGTCGAGCGCCCAATCCAGCTCGGCTATGCTATCGATACGGTTGATGCCGCGGCTGCCGCTGCGGTCGGTTGCCTTCACCATAAGGGGAAATTCCATCGCGGAGAGATCGGGCGTCTCACCGCGATGCACGACCACATGCCGAGGGCTCGGCACGCCGCACGCATCGAAGCGTTCGCGCATGAGGTATTTATTGGTGGAGACGCGGGTGCATTCCATCGAATTGCCGGGGAGGCCGAGCGCGCAGGCAACGTAGTTGACGGCGATGCTGCCTAAATCGGAGCCGATGGTGCAGATGCCGTCGACGCCGATGCTTCGGCATGCGTCCAGAATGGCCTCATGCTCCACGATGCTGATGGGGTGGAATACGTCGGCCGTGCGCTCGCCTACATCGCCTGCTTCCCAAGCGAATACATGAGTTTCCAATCCCTTCTCCTGGGCTTTTAAAATAAGCGGATTCTGGAAGTCCGAGGCGCCGATGATCGCAAGCTTGCCCGTCATTGTTTCGTCTCCTATCCGAAAAACGCATAAATGAAAATGCCGCCGAGGATAAGTGCGAGTGCAACCAGCTTACGGCGATCGAGCTTTTCTTTGAATATCCACACGCCGAAGGCGGTCACGTATACATAGCTGGTGGCCTCAAGCACCGGTCCCAACGAGAGCGGGATGCCCCGGTAGGCAATGACCGTGACAAGCGTGCAGCCGACGAAGAGGATGTAGGCTGCAATGACGAGCGGATTGAGATACTCTTGTATGCGGCTCTCCCGTGGGCGCTCGGCGGACTTCTTCAGCATCACCTGGCTGACCGATGCCACGAAGACGCTGACGAGCATGATGCCAGCATAGAAAAGCTCGGTCTGGCTCATGCGGCATCACCGGACTTCTCGCGTGATCCATCGCCCTCGCCATGCTCTTCAGCATGCGGGAGCGAAGGAGCATCGGTTATACCCGGCTGGTCGTTTTCGTCGTTGGATGCATCGGCACGCGCAAACAGTACGATGCCGACCATGATGACGGCGGCGCCGACAAGCTTGCCCGGCGTTACCGCTTCTCCGAACAACACCGCTCCCCAAAAAATGCCCCAGACGATGGTGATGGCGCGGTTGGCGAAGGCGCTGGAAAGGGACATGCGTTTGATGATCTGCTGCCATCCCAGCGCATAGATGCCCAGAAACATGAGCATCAGGCCGTAGAACAGAAAGAACGTAAAATCGGGGAATCCAGCGCCGGCTGCATACTTGCTGCACACATCGCTCAATGCGTAAATGCCGAGCAACACGTGGAGGCCCAGCAGCATCTTTATGCGTCCCGGTTGCGCCATCTCGCGACTATTCCTCGCCTTCGCGATGGGTTGCGGGGCGGCGATCGTGAACATCGCGCACCACATACTGCGGGATCTTGTTCAGGCTCAGGTAGATACGGCCGACGTACTCTCCGAGCACGCCCAACAGCAACATGATGAGGCCTCCTATGACCAAAAGTCCCGCCATGAGCGAGGTCCAGCCCTCGTTGGTGGAGGGATCGAGCAGTCTCTGTACGATCAGCACCACCGTCAGTACAAAGCCAACGACGGCGAACAGGAGGCCTGCGATGGTGGCGATGCGCAGAGGCACGACGGAGAACGCCGTGAATCCATTTGCCCACAGACTCACGAGTTTGTGCAGGCTGTATCCCGATGCTCCCACCTCGCGCGCACGGTGGACGATCGGGACGTTGCAGTATGACTGTACCGCCTGGAACAGCAGCCCCTCAATGTAGGGATACGGGTTCTCGTAGCGCAGCGCGCTATCCACGACGAAGCGCTTGCAGGCGAAATAGCTCGTCTGCTCCAGATCGCGCGGGATGCCCATGAGGACATGATTGCACCAGTAGTTGAATTTGCTGCCCATGTTGCGGAAGATGTTGTGCTGCTTGTGGCCGCTGTAGCTGGCGTACACGATGTCGTATCCCTCGGCCACCTTGTCCACAAGCTTGAACATCTCGTCAGCGGGCGTCTGGCCGTCATCGTCGAGGCATACCACGATGTCGCCATGCACCTGGGCGAATCCTGCCATGATGGCGGCGTGCTGGCCGAAGTTTCGCGCCAGATTGATGGCCACGATGCGCGCTGATTGCTCTGCCAGGGTAGCGATGGCGCGTGCTGTGGCGCCGTCATCGGGCGAGCCGTCGTTCACGAGTATGATTTCGAGATCATAGTCGGTGCGCAGCGCAGCCGCCCGCTCGATTTCTTCGATAACCGCACTGATGGTTGCCGAAGAGCAGTAACAGGGTATAACGCAGGAAACCAAGGAGTCAGCCATGGCGTCAGTCGCACCGTCCTCGGTCGGCGTAAAAGCTTCTGATGGCGGCGATCACACGCGCACGATCTGCTTCTTCCAGACCGTAGTATAGCGGCAGGCGCACGAGCCGCTCGCTTTCGCGTGTGGTGAACCGATCAATGCCGGAGAAGCGGCCGAACTTCAAGCCGGCGGGCGCAGAATGCAAAGGGACGTAGTGAAACACCGCCTGCACGCCACATGCTCGCAGGTGCGCTATCAGCTCCGTTCGCTCGGCCAGGTTGGCGCACTTGAGAAAGAAGAGATGGGCGTTATGGACGCAGTCGTCTGGCACGACGGGCAGTTCAACCCGCTCTGCCTGGGCGAGCGGGGCAAACGCCTCCCAATAGGCGTTCCAGGTTGCGAGCCGGTTGTCGTTGATGGCATCGGCCTGCTCCAGTTGCGCCCACAGGTAGGCGGCGTTCAGGTCGGCCGGCAGATAGCTGCTTCCGTAATCGACCCACGTATACTTATCGATCTGCCCGCGAAAGAACTTCGAGCGATTCGTGCCCTTCTCGCGCAGAATCTCAGCGGCTTCGTTGAAGCGTTCGTCGCGGATGAGCAGCGCGCCGCCTTCGCCCATGGAATAGTTCTTGGTTTCATGGAAGGAGAAGCAGCCGAAGTGGCCGATGGTTCCCAACGCGCGCCCCTTATACGAGCTCATCACGCCCTGGGCGGCATCTTCGACCACGTAGAGATCGTGGCGAGCCGCTATGTCCATGATGACATCCATGTTGCAGGCGACCCCCGCGTAATGCACGACGAACAAGGCGCGCGTGGAGGGGGTGATGGCGGCTTCAATTTTCGTCTCGTCGATGTTCATCGTGTCGGGGCGGATATCGACAAACACCGGGGTCGCACCGGCCATGATGACGGCATCTGCCGTGGATGAGAACGTGAAGCTGGGCAGGATGACCTCATCGCCCTCGTGCAGGTTGCAGAGGCGTGCCGCCATCTCAAGAGCGGCGGTGCCGCTGGTGGTGAGCAGCACTTTCTGCGCGCCGAATCGATGCTCCATCCACGCGCTGCAGCAATGGGTGAAGGTGCCGTCACCGCATATCTTGTGCTCGTCGACGCATTGTCGCAGATAGTCGAATGCGGTGTCGATACAGGGGGGTATGTTGAAACTGATCATATGGATGCCTTCGCGTCGGGGTGCTGTCTTGTGCGACGGAGCACCTGATAGCCGATGACGACAGCTCCGAGCGCTATCACGCCTGCGCCCGTAGCCAAAGCTCCCGCTTCCAGGCCGGGCGTCATGAACGTCAGCTTCACCTCGTGCTGTCCCGGTTGAAGCTCAAGCGCCATGAACCCGGTGTTCGCTCGTTTGAGCTCGGCTGGCTGGCCGTCGACGGTTGCACTCCACCCCGAAGAAAAGGGGACGCTCAAAAACAGCGCCTCTTCTTTGGCTGCATCTACCGAGCAGGTGATCTCGTTCGTGCCGAACCGCAGGTTCTCAACGGGGGTGGTCTCGAGCTCTGAAACGTGGTCGTCGAGCGATGCCATGGGCTGGCAGACGGCGCCCAACGTGTCGAACCGGTAGATTCCCGCCTGGTTGAATGTCAGGGTGATGGAGCTTTGCGCTTCGTCTGAGTACCCCATATTCACAAGCCACTCATCTTTCCCGCCGTACATATGCCACGTTTCTACGGAGTTGATGATTTGGCGGGTTGCGGTTCCCTTGTCGGATGCGAGTTTGATGAAATAGTCGGTTGGCGCAGTCCACTCGAGGTTTTGCTTGTACAGCTTTGCTTTCTGGTGCCAGGTCATGGCCGCAAATGTTTCTGCGCTGACTGAATCCAAAGGCGAGACGGGTTCGTAGCTGAGGCCGTCGGCATACAGGTAGGTCTCGCTGTCGGCGAGTCCCTCGAACGTGAGCTGCAACGTTGCACCCGGTGATGTCACGCGAATGGCGCCATCCTCCACCGTGACGCCCGAGCCGGGCGTATAGGATGTTTCGAGTTCGCGCGATTCGAGATTGAGCTGTGCTTCGGGAAGCGTCGAGTCTTCGAGCACGACGCCTTGAAGCAGGCTTTCCTGACGCTGCGCGGGGGAGAGTCCGTCATAGACCGAGCGGGGCACCTGCGCGTCATAGACGAAGGCGAGCGGCAGGGCATGCTCCGCTTCGTACACCTCGTAGTTTTTGTCGACGATCTTGCCGGTTGCCACGGGCTCGTCGTTGCCGTAGCTATAAGGCGGCTGCACTCCTGCGGGAACGAGGAAGTATTTTACGCCCGCCAGCGTGTCCAAGATGGCCCGCGCTCCGGTGTCCCGGTAGGAGAAATTGATATTAGTTTCGGAAACTCCCAGTTCAGTATGGTATGCATCGATGTAGCTATTGTAGAAGCTGTTGTAGAAATCGATGCCGGACAAACCGAGAACCGCGCTGTCATTACGCAGCCGCGCCAGCGTCGAAGGATCTGCGTCGTAGCGCCACGTCCCCTGATCATCCAGGTTGGCCACCAGGATGTTGGGCGATTGCGAAGTCAATCTTTGGTACATAGTTCCCAAAGGCGTCGAGGACTTCCCGATGCCGCCCTCTTCGGGAGACACCAAGTAGAATGCGTTGCAGGCCAGGCCGGCTACGAGACACGCGACGATGCCCATCTGGCGCGTTTGCTCGGACAAGCCCTTTTGGATGACGACCATCAAGGTTGCCGTCAGTACGACGCACGCGGCAACGGTCTGCTCCGTCCGGGCTTGCGGCACGAGGATGGTGAATATGCCGAAGACAAGCGATGCAACCACGAGCGCTTTCGCCTCGCGAGAACCGACCGCAAGCAAGTTCGGAAGCATTTTGGCCACGATAAAACAGACGAGCAGCGCAAACGCCCAAACCCAGCGGTTTGTTGCGTAGTTGAAGCCATTGAGCACGCTTCCGCACACCGGCAGAAACAGTACGACAACCAGAGCTACGAAGCACCATTTCAGCAACCGGTGTTGTTTGCGCTGCGTGAACAACAGTACGCAGGCAAGGAACGCCAAACCGCCAAATCCAATGTAGCAGTCGCTTCCCACGCCCGTCGTGCTCATAAAACCCGCGATAGTCGAAAAGTAGAAATCCGGAGAATACAGTGCAGGCACCGTGACGCCGCCCTCGACAAAGCGCTCGTTACCGAAGAGGCCGACGAGCGCAGGTCCGAGTGATATTCCTGCAATGAGGATGCCGACGCATAAGAAAGCCATAAACCGAAGCGCCCACAGCGCAAAGCATCCGATGCCCATGCGCCCCTTCACGACGATCACGCGCGCCGCGCAGTAGGGGACAAGGAACAGGCAGGCCATATACGAAAAATAATACGAGATGATAAACAGCGCAGCCGCGCTGAGGATGAACACGAAGGGCCGCTCGCCTGCCAAGATCTTCTCAACGCCCAGCAACAGCAAGGGGAATAGCACCATCGGCCAAGCGCCCGCCGGCCAGAACGTCACGGCAAGTGCCGTACCGCAGAGCGCGTACAGTAGGGCCGCAAGGAGGGTGGGGAAGCGTCCGGTGCCGAACCTGAAAGCGAAGAGCGAAAACGCAGCTCCTGCGAGGTAGAGCCTGAACACCACGAGGAACTGGAAGAGGTACTCAGAGTATTGCTCGGGACAGAGCCCTGAAAGCAGGTTTAACGGGTCGAAGATGACATCGAGCGTTGCCAGGATGTCGCTTCCGTAGCCTAGCGTGTAGGACCAGAGCGGCACCTGCCAGCCCTGCCCGGAAAGCAGGTTCGAGAATATCTCTCGCAGCCATTGCCCTTCGTAGACGAAATACGGATAGTACTGCTCAAGTCCGTCGACGCTCCAGACGATGGATCGCCCGTTTGAGGGGTACACGAAAAGGACGATGAAGGCGACAACAATAAAGCTGAGCGTATAACACGCCCAGTATACGCGTTTCTTGCGAGCGGGGTCGTCCCCCCCCCTCGTGCGTACCTTGTTGTATGCGTTCAGGAGCTTCTCTTGAAAGGCCATGCGTACAGAATAGTATCAGTCGACACCAAACGGGCGACAAAACGTAAAACTTTCGACATTTAGCAAGATCGAGTCCTCACAGGCTGTTTGCTTAACCCTCACAGGCTTTGTGATGAGCGGTATCGCCTGGGCCACATCACCATCGCGCCGCTTGAGACGGTGCAGATGTGTTCAAAGATACAGCTGGTGTTGCTTGCGGGATAGGGGCAGGCGTTCGAGCGGCTCCATCCCTCATACGCTGCACGTTCCGCCGATGCGACGAGCTTCGGCGACATCCAGATAATCGCAGGCCACGAGCCTGTCGAGAACCTGCTGCTGCCGTTCGCGAGCAAGGTCTGCATCTGCCGTCGGCGCATAGGCCGACGGCGCGTTCGGGATGCCGGCGAGCATCGTGGACTCACAGGCGTCGAGTGCGGCCGCATCTTCTCCGAAGTATCCGACGCTCGCCGCACCCACGCCGTACAGGCCGTCACCGAAGTAGATGGAGTTCACGTACAGCTCGAGGATTTCGCGCTTCGAGAAATGCTGCTCGATGCTCAACGCCATGAACATTTCGGCGATCTTCCGATCGACGGTTTGTTCTTGGGTGAAGTACTGGTTTTTCGCAAGCTGCTGCGTGATGGTGCTGCCGCCTTCGACGATCGATCCGGCCTGGATATCGTGGACGAGCGCGCGGAGGCAGGCTATAGGGTCGATGCCGGGATGCGCGTAGAAGCGATGATCTTCCACGGATACGACGGCTTGTACGTACAGATCGGGCAGTTCGCCGATCGGTGTGAACAGCTCGCTTCCCTCGATGGCGGCGGCCATGTCTTCGAGGCTCGTCTCGGCGAGCGCATCGTGGTACAAAAGGAAGCCGCGCGCTACGAACACGAGCAACACGAGGAGCAGGCCGACGAGCACGAATGCCAAGAGGCGTTTGAGCGCACGCGCCGGATCGAGGTGGCGCTGCCGGACGGGAGCCGCCCGCATGACGCGGGCGGGGCGCGAGCTTCCGATGAACCTTGCCGTGCCTCCTTGATGCGATGTCGTCGCGCGTGCCATAGCATTGCCTTTCTCGAAGCGTTTGCTCTGCTGTCCAGTATGGCAAACGTGTCTTAAGGCAACCTTACCTGCCGCTTGTCCGCAACTTACAATTCTGCAAGAAACACCCGCGCATATGTCCGGGCAAAAGCGAAGGAGAATCCGGTCGGAATTTCAGCAGGCTCGGCCGGAAACAGCGGGCGCGCTGGCGGAAGCACGGGCGGCACAGGGCAAAAGCTGGTGCGGAAAAGGAGCGCGGCGGGCAGACGCACCCTTAGAACTCCCGATGCTCGTAGAGCTTGAGCGAGATCGCGCCCGATACTGCGTAGATGGCACAGGTCGCCACAGCGACGAGCGCCGTCAGCTGGAGCGAGCCTTCAGGCGATTTCACCCAGTTCACGAAATCCAGTACGAATTGCTGCGATGCGAAGCCGGTGAGGTCGGCCACGTATCCCAGGGGTATGAACAGCAGGAAGAGCAGAGGAACGTAGCGCACGGCTTTCGTCATCCCGAAACGTGTTGTCATGGGCAGGATGATGGACAGCATGATCAGCATCATGCCGAGTCCGCCTACGGATACGAGTACGAGCGGCTGCCAGCCGAAGTCGCCCATCATATCCTCGAACGATACGACCTCGGGCAGCACGAGCGAGAGGGCGAACACGATGCCGACAGCCACAAACCCCAGCACCAGGCCGCAGATGGTGAACAGAAGCGCGCTGGCGTAGCGGCCGAGCACGATGTCGGTGCGGGACAAAGGCAGCGTGAGGCGCAGCGACTGCCAATTGTTGCGCTCGTCGAGACTGATGATCGTAAACACGAGCGTGAACGGTATCAGCACCGTGAGCAGCACGAGCGCAGTATACACGTTTCCCATGAAGGTGCCGATGAGTACGGCTACGATCATTCCGGTGACAAGCTGGGAAAGCAGGTATTTCTTGCCGGTGAGCAAGTCGAACATGAGCATGGTTTTCATCGGGTTTCTCCCTTCAGCATGAGCGACATGTAGGTGTCGATTTCGCTGCGCTCGATCGCCACCTGCGGGAAGCGTGCAGCGAACGCTTGACGATCGGGCACGAGCACGGCCGTGCCGTAGGCACTGCGTTCGAAATGCAGAGTGCCTCGTGTGAAAAAGCCGCTGTCGACGATGGCGTCGAACTCGGCCGCGCGGCACTGCGCCACTCCTGCTACGTCGGTGATAGCGTCCTTTTCCACCGAGAACACGATGTTGCCCTCGTCGATGCATACGATGTAGTCGGCGATCTTCTCCAGATCGCTTGTGATGTGGCTGGACATGAGAATGCCGCGCCCATCCTCGTTCATGAACATGCGCAGTGTATCCAGTGCTTCTTCGCGGGCCATGGGGTCGAGGCCGGCAGTGGCCTCGTCGAGGATGAGCAGGTCAGGATCGTGAGCCAGCGCGCACGCCAGCGAAAGCTTCATGCCCATGCCGCGGGATAGATCCTTCACCGCCTTGTCCTCGGGTAGTTGGAATGTTCTGGCGAACGAGCGAAACGAACCGGGATTCCAATTCTCATAGCACTGGGCCATGAGTTTGCCCACGGTCTTCACGGTAAGCTCTTCGGGAAACGAACACGTGTCGAATACCACGCCGATGCGTTGTTTCAGCTCTGCGAGGCGCTTCTGAGGGGCGCCGACGGTCTCCTCGCCGAATAGCGAGACAGTGCCGGCATCGGGCTCGATGAGGCCGAGGACGGCTTTGATAGTGGTGGTCTTGCCGGCGCCGTTGGAGCCGATGAAACCGACGACGCTGCCGGCCGGCACGCTCAGGTTCACGTCTTCGAGATCGAAGCCGTCGTAGTGCTTTTCCAAATTCTGTATGCGCAAAAGATCGCTCATCAGTCGTCACTTTCTTCCGTGGTCGAACGGTCTGGATATCCGGCATGGCGGGTCGGAATGTCCGATCAGTCCTCCATGAGGAGGTCGAGCATGTCGTGAAGCTCGCTCGGCGCGACGCCCGCGCTGCGGGCCTCGTCCAGCGCGCGCGCCATCAGCTCCTCGATGTGCTTCAGACGCTCTTCGCGCAGAAGCTCCATGTTGCCGCCGGCGACGAAGCTTCCCTTGCCCTGCACCGTCTCGATGAACCCTTGGGCCTCGAGGTCGGCGTAAGCACGCTTCGTGGTGATGACGCTGATGCGCAGGTCGTTCGCCAGCGCGCGCATCGAGGGAAGCTGGGCGCCCTCCGCGAGCGTTCCGCTGAGGATGAGGTTCTTCATCTGGGCGGTTATCTGCTCGTAGATGGGCTTATCGCTTGCGTTCGAGATGATGATGTCCAACGGTGCTCCTGTTCGGTCTACCCATCGCTGCTTGCTGGCGCCGCTCGCGTCGAACGTGCCCGCCGTGCGGTCCCTGCAGCGTTGGCGCGGTGTGCGAGCATCGCGGCGTCCCGCGGTGCTCGGGTGGTACGTCGCGGCGTCCCGCTTCGCACCGAGAGGGGCCGAGCACGTTCCTCATCCCCTCTGATTCGGGTGGCCATGCACTTTTACCGTGCATGGTGTATATACCCGATATGCACACTATAATCACGATAAGCATTGTGTCAAGGGAAATCCGGATGTTTTTTTGCGGCGATATCGGTGCTGCGGTTTTACAATTCGCGGCTCTACGAAAGAAACGACCGCTCTGGAGATTTGCTAGTATGAGTTCGTGGGAAAGGAGGCTGTCGTGAACGACGTGCTGTTCTTGGAGTATCCAAAGTGCTCCACGTGCAAGAAGGCGAATATGTGGCTCGATGCGCACGACGTGGCGTACGTGAGTCGCCATATCGTTGAGGACAACCCGACTGCCGAGGAGCTGATGGCGTGGCACCAAAAGAGCGGTCTTCCCGTGCGCCGTTTCTTCAATACGAGCGGCGTGCTCTACCGTGAACGCAACGTAAAGGCACTTCTCGATGCGGGGATGCGCGACGAAGAGGCCTGTGCGTTGCTCGCGGAGAACGGGATGTTGGTCAAGCGCCCGATTGTGGTGGGGGAGGACTTCGTGCTCGTGGGCTTCAAAGAGGTCGAGTGGGAGCGGATGCTTCTCTAGCGCTCGACACTGTCGAACCTACAGTTCGACGGTGTCGAGCCACAGTGTGAACGGGCCGTCGTTTACCAGGGACACATCCATATACGCGCCGAAGCGACCTGTTTCCACGTGGCGCGCATCGCGGCGTGCGCGCTCGACAAACCACTCGTAAAGGAGCTTGGCGTCGTCGGGCGAGCCCGCGTTGGTGAACGAAGGACGGTTTCCCCGCTTGCAGCTGGCGAATAGGGTGAACTGCGAGACGACGAGCACCTCGCCTCCCACGTCTGCAAGCGATAGGTTCGTCTTGCCGCTTTCATCTTCGAAGATGCGCAGTCTTCCGATTTTGCTCCAGAGGCGTTCGGCCTGATCTTCAGTATCCTCATGGCCGATGCCGAGGAGGATGACGATTCCCCGCCCGATGCTGCCGACGGTCTCTCCGTCGATGTCCACCTGCGCGCTCGTTACGCGCTGCACCACCGCCCGCATGGAAGACTCCCTTCTCCGTGTGATCGATCGTGCACCAGTATACCGGGGTTTACAGCGAGCGGGGCGGGGCGTATAACGAAGCAGAAGCAACCCGAGAGGAGCGATGTATGACCTACGCCATCGTGTATGACAGCAGAACCGGCAATACCGAAGCGCTTGCGCGCGCCGTGGCCGCTGCGTTGCCCGATAAAGGGAGGCTTGCGTTCGGGCGCATCGGCGAAGCGGATGTCGAAGCGGTCGCTGCGGCCGAGCGTGTGTATGTCGGCTTCTGGACGAACCGCGGCGACTGCACCGACGACACGGCCGAACTGTTGTCCTCGTTGGACGGCAAGGAGGTTTTCTTGTTCGGCACGTGCGGCTTCGGTGCCGATGCGACGTACTTCGCAGCTGTGGTTGCCCGCGTGGCCATGCACGTGCCCGAATCGGCGCGGATCATCGGTACGTTCATGTGCCAAGGCCGCATGCCGGCGAGCGTTCGCGAACGCTACAAGCAGCAGGCAGAGACCAACCCCGCGCAGGAACCGCGTATGCGCCAGCTCATCGAGAATTTCGATGCAGCGCTCGAACATCCCGACGACCACGATCTCGCCTGCTTGCGGGCCCGTGTCGAGGAGACGGCCTGAGGAGGCTTTCATGGCGAACTTAACCGATCTTCCTAACATCGGCCCTTACGCGGCCGAACAGCTTGTCCGGGTGGGAATCGAAACGTCCGAGGATCTGCTGGCGCTCGGTGCCGAACGGGCCTGGCTGAAGGTGCAGACCATCGATCCTGGCGCATGCCTGCATCTGCTGTATGGCCTCGAAGGAGCGGTGCAAGGTATTCCGAAGAAGGAGCTCGATTCCACCCGCAAGCGCGAACTCAAGGAGTTCATGGACGCGAACAAACTTACATAAGGCGCCGGTCGCGATGGCGCGTGCGCGTGCCTATCGCTTTCGTAGAAGCAGGTTCGCTTCCGCCCATCGAAGGCTCTCTCTGCTTGTCTCGGCAATCTGCTCGTTGTATAGTGCGCTTGTAATATAACGAGTGTTATACAGGGGAGGGCCGGTATGCGGGAGCAGCGGGTTGCCAAGGAGGCGGTGCTCGACGCGGCGCTCGGCATCGTACGCGAGCAGGGCGAAGCAGCGCTGAGCGCGCGGGCGGTGGCGCAGCGGGCGGGATGCTCGGTACAACCCATCTACAGCCTGTTCGGCAACATGGGCGAACTCATGCGCCGGCTTTACGAACACGCCCGCGCATGGGCACAGACGTTTCATCGCGAGCACGCGGGCGATGGGCGCAACCCTTTCGAGTCGCATGGCCTTTCGCATCTGCGACTTGCGCGCGAGGAGCGGTTGCTGTTTCATTTCCTGTACCTGTCGCCGCATATGGGGGCGGCGGGCTTCGAAGACGTATACGAAAGTGTGGCTGTCGACGGTGTGCAACGATGCGTCGAAGAGTTGGGCGGCCTTTCGCCCGAAGAGGCACGGAAATTGTACCTGCACATGATCGTGTATGTGCATGGCATGGCTGCCATGCTGGCCACAGGGGCCGAATTCGACGATGACGAGCTGTGCGAGCGCATGGACGAGGCGTTTCATGGCCTGCTTGCGTCGGTGAGGTGAGGACGATGGCCGAAGAACAAGTGCCGGCTTCGAAAAAGAAGCCCAGGGCGAACCATCTGATGGTCCGGAACGGGTATTCCGCATGAGGCGCGAGGAAGCAACGACGCGGGAGACGGTGCGCGAGCGTCGCGAGAGGGGCAGAAAACGTCAGCGCGTGCGGCGCCTCGCGTTGCTCGTATCGTTTCTGCTGTTCCCGATAACCATTTTCTATTTCTCGCCGGTTCTCATCATCGAAGGGGCGCTCGAAGGCGTCGTGGTGGCGAGCGCACTCGTGTTCACGATCCAATTTCTGCTGGCTTTGGTCGTGCGCCGGGCATGGTGCGGCTGGGCGTGTGCGGCGGGCGCGCTGCAAGAATTTGAGGCCGATGCGGTGAGCAAGCGGGCGAACCTCGGGTGGCGTACGTGCATCAAGTATGTCATCTGGGTCCCATGGGTATGCTCTATCGTCGCGTGCGCCTGGATAGCGGGCGGGTTCACGATGGTCGACCCGTTGGCCGGCATACCGGGCGGCGTGTCGATGAACAGCCCGCTCGGTCTGCCTATCTATTTTGGCATCGTGACGCTCTTTTTCGTGCCCAATTTGTTTCTGGGACGACGAGCCATGTGTCATTGCATCTGCTGGATGGCGCCGTTCATGGTTTTGGGAGAGAAGCTGGGTGCAGCGCTGCATCTGCCTCAGCTGAGAATCGAGACCGAACCGGATCGTTGTGTCGGCTGCGGGAAGTGCGAACTTGCCTGTCCGATGAGCTTGCCGGTGGAGTGTCTGCTGCAAGCGGGGACGATCGGCGACGCCGAATGCATCCAGTGCGCCGCCTGCGCTGATGCATGCCCGAAAGATGCGCTCAAGCTGCGGATGGGGAGGTAGCGTCCGAAAAGACGCGCGCAGCGCCGCGGTTCGCTCGTTCTGCCGCTCCGCCGATTGGCGTCCGTTTTGTGAGAAAGGCGATGGCCGACGAGAGCCGGAGCGCCTTCTCCCTGCGGCTAGAGCAGGCGTTCGATCTGTGCAAGCTTGTAGGCGCGCATCGGCAGCGGGTGGCCGCTCTTCGGGAATGCATGCATGCCTCTGATCGGTTCGAGGCTTTCGTGGACGCTGATTCCCGACAAAGTCAGTCCAAGCGTTCTGGCGCGGGAGGCGATGGTTCCTCCGTATGCCGTTACGATTTCGCGTAGCTCTTTCGGATCGCTCGAATAGAGATGGCAGCGATAGCGGGCCGTCCCGCTGCGGGCGGTTTTGCTGAACGAGATCTCGTCGAGCGAGGCTCCTTCCACTCGTTCGAGTACGGCCCATGCCTGCTCGTAATCCTCGAACGCCTGGCAGAACGCGCGCTTGAGAATTTCCAACAGTCTGGACTCGTCTTTGATCTGGTAATCCGTGCCCTCTCGCCCGATCCAGCTGTTCGAAGGGTCGGGCTGCGACGACGGATCGCCCGAGGTCACCGTCATGGCGGTTTTGAATCGCTCGGAGATGCGAGGATCGTCGATCCTGTTGGCAAGCGCAGCGATGTCCTCGTCACTGGTCGCCTCACGCTGCGCAGGCATCTCCTTCCGGTTGCTTCGTGCATGCGAGTGCAGCTTTTCAACGAGTTCTGGAAAGAGATGGCGTTCTTTGGCATCCTTGGTTGCGAAGCGGATGACCAGACTTTGAAAATGGATGCCTTCCTGGGCGAGCATCAAAACCAGCAACTCCCGGCGCGCGTTCAACTCGGAATTTGCGAGTGAGTCATCGACGTACACGCACAGGTTGTATCGATCCTTGTCGCTGCCAGGGCCTTTTCGGGGTGCTTGGTCTTTTTCGAAGAACATGATGTTCGTATGGGCGAGCAGATATTCGGCCGCCTCGGGATTGTCCGCCCAGGCTTTGCGAACGGATTGGGCGTACTTTTCGTTATTCTGTGCAGTGCGAAGGACGGCCGCCAGCTCGGGGCCGAATTCGGCAAGCACGTTCGATGCGCCGGTACCTACGCTTTGCACTCCGCCCTCCTTCATTCAACGGTACGAGCATTGTAGCGAATTCCACCCGCACGCAAAAATCTTTTTCCGAGCGCTTGACCCTCACGTAACGGAAGGGTGTAAGGTGCGAATATGATCGCGATCGAAGGAAGGAGGCAGCTCATGGAACGCGAGCAGGCGGAACACGGCTACACGGTGCACGAACTGGCCGCGTTGTCGGGGTGCACGGTGCGCACGTTGCACCACTATGACGAGCTGGGGCTGGTGCGCGCGCAGCGCGCGGCGAACGGATACCGTCGCTACGGGCCCGCCGAGGTTGACCGGCTGCAGCAGGTGCTGCTGTATCGCGAATGCGATATGCCGCTGGCCGACATCGGGCGACTGCTGGACGACCCTGCGTTCGACGCGCGCGATGCGCTGGCCGGCCATCTGCGCGAGCTGCATGCGCGCAAGGAGCGCCTCGACGGATTGATTGCGAGCGTGGAGAAAACGCTCGCCTGTATGGAAGGTTCCACCAGTATGGAAGACCAGGAAAAATTCGAGGCTTTCAAGCAGGGCCTCGTCGACGAGAACGAGCGCCGGTACGGCGAAGAGGTGCGCGAGCGTTGGGGCGACGACGCCGCCGACGCGAGCAACGCGAAGCTCATGGGCATGAGCGTCGAGCAGTACCGTCGAACGCAGGAGCTGGAGCAGGGCGTCAAGGATGCGCTGCAGGCGGCGATAGAGGCGGGTGATCCGGCGGGCGAGGATGCGCTCCGTGCGGCCGACCTGCACCGCCAGTGGCTGTGCGCCTTCTGGAAAGACGGCACGTACTCCAAGGCCGCGCACCGGGGTATCGCTGAAATGTACGTGGCCGACGACCGCTTCAGGGCCTACTACGAAGTTGTCGCTCCCGGCGCCGCCGAATTCCTCCGCGACGCCATCCGAGCCTACTGCGCGTAAAAGGTCCGCGTCCCTCCGCCGTTCGCGGCGGCGGGGCGCGGACGCAGGCTACTCGTCTTCCGTCAAATCCAAACGGTTGATGCGGTCGATCAGATCGGAGCCGCGCTCGTAGAACAGCAGGTCCTCGTTGTGGGCGAAGTAGCGCTCGCAGCCGTGGTCGTTGATGAAGGACATGCCGTAGCGGTTGACGGACAGGTCGGTGACGAGCAGCAGCATCTCCTGGCCGCTGCCGAACGCGTCCTCGACGAACCGGAAAGCGCTGTCGAGCGCGCTCGAGGTGTCTGCGATGCGCGCGTCGAGCGCGTCGACCTGCTCGGCGAACAGCTCCTTGACGCGCGAGAACGGCACGCCGCCGCCCGCCGCGTCGCAGCGCAGCGCGCGATCGACCAGCGCGAGCGTGCGCTCGTACGCCACGTACTTCTCGTCCGACAGCAGCCCCGCCTTGCGCTCGGTGGCCAGCCGCGCTTGCAGCGAGGCGGCTTCCTCGCGCAGCAGGGGCAGCACGTTCACGTCGTCGCCTTCGAGCGCATCGCGCAGCGCGGCAAGCCTGCCATGCATGAACTCTACGGCGCGCTCCTCCAGCACGGTGTCGCGCAGGCGGCTGCCGAGGGCGTCGGTGATGAGGCCCATGAGCGAGACGCGCTCGTCGAAGGCGGCCTCGCGGGCGCGGTCGAGCACGCCCGGCTCGGCTTCGCCGGCCAGGATGCGGTCGATCTGGTAGTCCGCTCGGTACTTCGTGAACAGGTCGTAGTACACGCTGAAGCGCTTCGCGATTTCAGCATTCTGCACGTATTGGCCGATCAGCAGCTCGTCGACGGGGATGCCCCGTTCCTCGTACAGCTTCATCATGGCCGACAGGTCGTCCCAGCCGCGCGCGGTGACGAACGACTTGCCGTCCACGGTGGTCTCCACGCGGTAGAAGTGGTCGCGCTCGATGTCGAGGTAGGTGAGCACGGCGGGATGCACGCCCGTCTCCACGGCGAAGTCGCGCCAGGCGGCGAAGTCGGGCTCCACGTCGATGCGCTTGAGGCGGTCCCATGTGGCGATGTCGAAATCGTGCGCCGTGCGGTTGTACTCGGGCGGGTTACCGGCCGTCACCACGATCCAGCCGTCCGGCACGCGATGGCGTCCGAAGATCTTGTACTGCAAGAACTGCAGCATCGCAGGCGTCAGCGTTTCCGACACGCAGTTGATCTCGTCGAGGAACAGGATGCCCTCGCGCTTGCCGGTGGCCTCCATGGAATCGTACACGGCGGCGATGATCTCGCTCATCGTGTACTCGGACACGTCGTACTCCACGCCGTCGTAGGTCTTCTTCGCGATGAAGGGCAGGCCGAGCGCGCTTTGGCGCGTGTGGTGCGTCATCGAGTACGACACGAACCCCACGTCGAGGTCCTGCGCGATCTGCTCCATGATGGCCGTCTTGCCGATGCCGGGCGCGCCCAGCAGGAACACGGGGCGCTGTCGCTCGGTGGGGAGGCGGTAGGTGCCGAACTCGTCCTTCGAGAAGTAGGCGACCATCGCGTTTTTGATCTGCTGCTTGGCTTGCTGGATGTCCATGCGGTGCTTCCTTTCCAAAATGTCCCAAATGGGGACAGTCCCCATTTGGGACATGTTCCTCAGTCGTTCAGGATGACGGTTTCGCCGAGCTCCACCTTCATGGCCCACGCGGGAACGTGCGGGCTGGCGGCGGCGGATGCGTCGTCGACGAAGACGAACGCGGTATCGTAGTCGGGCTTGCGGGTCGGGTAGGTGCCCTGGCCGTCGGTGAAGTAGATGAGGCCGCCCAGGTTCGTGAGGTCGCCGCGCTCCACGGCGTCGTCGACGTAGGCGAACACGGGGCGGAAGTCGGTGCCTCCCAGCCCCTTGATCTCGAGATCGTCCAGGTAGTCGTCCAGATCACGCAGGTTCGCGATGCGGGCGACGTCCGTGATGGCGGCGTCGCACTGCATGATGAGCACGTTCATGTCGGCGAAGAAGCTCGTTTCCTGCTCGAGGATGGCATACGTCTTCTCGATGAAGTGGCGCACGAGGCCGTCCTTCGTTGAGGCCGACGTGTCGATGGCGATGACGAAGTCGCGGATGCGCTTCTCCTCCACGTACTCGAGCGGCTCGATGAGCGGCAGGTTTCCGTAGCGCTCCAAGCCGTAACAGTAGTAGACGTAGTCGAACTCGTCGTCGTTCACGCGGATCTGCTCGCCCATGCGGGCGAACTTGCGCAGGAATTCGCGGTAGTCCTGCTTCTCGCGCGTGACGGCGCGCAGGTTCATGGCGAGGTTCGCGCCTTTGACGCCCCAGAGCTTGGCGTAGGCGTCCAGCTGCACGCCCATCTCGAGCGCGGCGTTCTTCCATTGTTCGCGCGAGCGGTCGAGGTTTACGGTGTCGGCGAACCGCTCGCCCACGGAGGGCTTGGCGTTCTCGGGCGCTTCCTTCTGCGTTATGTCGTCCGGGTCCATGCCGCGGTGCGAGGCGTGGCTGCGCTTGGCGCTGGCGGCGTCCGGCGGCAGCTCGGCATCGGTGCCGCTCTCGGCGGGCCCGGACGCGGGCGCCGTGGACGAGCCGTCCTCCTGCTCCTCGGCGCGCCGGCCCTCCTCGGAGACGTCGCCCTCGCCCTCGGCGGCCATCAGGCGGTACCAGGGATCGTGGTCGTCCACGTAGAAGGGAGCGCGCAGCTCGGCCAGCTCGGAGGCGTCCAGGCCCTCGTCCTGCAAATAGCGGTACACCGTCTCGGCGGTGGCCAACGGCAATGCCGCGTCGATGCGGGCGAGCGCGGCCTGCTGCCGCGTGGCGCGCGCGGTGCGGGTGGCGGGCAGGTCGAGCTCGGCGATGGTGCGCTCCGCGACGATGTCGCAGGCCGCGTCCCAGCGCGCCGCGTCGACATGCGGCCCGGGATAGAGGTGGAGGAACACGTTGTGCAGCACGATGTGAAGGTAGGCGCGGGTGAGCTCGGTCGGCTCGGCAGCGTAAAGGCGTGCGAGCGAGGCGGGATCGTAGCGGAGGTGTGCGCCGTCGGTGGCGAGCGTGGAGCCCGCGACGGGGAAGGGATGCAGGCGCGCGAACGCGGCGTTCATGAAGCGCAGGTTCACGAGCAGTGCGTTTTTCGCGAGGTCGAGGGCTTGGCGGGCAAGCGGACCTGCGGCATCGGACGCCATGGGGCCTCCTTCGACGGCGTTGCATGCTGCGGCGAGCGGCATGCTCGTTGCATGTGCGCGCGGCGCGCGTCGGCTTAACGCTTGCCATCGCTGCCACGCGCAGTGTAGCATGGGAAAAGCGGGCGGTAAACACGCAGCGTAGCGATAAGTTTTGGGAGGTAGCACGAAACTATGCCTACGGATGATCTGGTGTTCTACGATATAGAAACCCCTATCGACGAACTAATTGTGCAAGTGCACGAAAATGAGCTGGCGTTGGCGCCCTCCGAGGTCGACGTGGTGGACGCAGCGCGCGCGATCGATGGCGAGGTGTGGTCTCCGCAGCTGCCGCCGTACCGGGCGTGGGCGGCGCAGGGCGGTGAGAAGGGTGCTGACGGCGACCTGCTGGTGGTGGGATCGTTGGGCATGGGGCTTTCGGATGAGGAGCGCGAAGCGCTGCTCGCCCAGGCCACCGAGCGGGAGCGGCGAGGGGACGCGGCTCGTGCGCAGGACGCGCGGCTGGAGGCCGTCGACCTGCGCGGGGCGCTGCGCGTGCGTCGCGACGAGGACGGTTACGCCATCGTCGCGGTAGACCTGCGGCGTTTCGCGTCGGCCGTCGGGCGCAGCGAGTGCCTCGTGGTGAACCTTCCCGCGTACCTCGGCGGCGTGCCGGTGGTGCGCATCGCGGCCGAGGCGTTCGCTCGTCGTTTTGTGCAGGGTGTGGGGGTGCGTTTGCTCGCGATTCCCGATACGGTGGAGCGCATCGGCGCGAACGCGTTTCTGGCGCTGTCGGTGCAGCATATACACGTGGGCGCGGGCGTGCGCATTCTGGGCGAGCAGCCGTGCGACCTCGCTGGCGTGTCGCCGCGCCTCAAGCGGCGCGAGTATTCCGTCGACGTGCGCAACGAGCGGTTCAGCTCGCGCGACGGCAACCTGTTCGCCGATGGCGGGGCGACGCTCTTGTTCCTGGCCTCGCCGTACGACGAGCGCATTGAATTGCCGAAGGGCGTGGAGTGCATCGGCGCGGCGGCGTTCGCCGCCGGATGCGAGCCCCCTTCGGTAGTGTCGTGCCCGGCGACGCTCGCGCGCGTGGACGCGAAGGGCTGGGACGATGCCGTGTGGCTGTGCCCGCCCGAGGCGCCGGCGCACCGCCCGCTCGCGGCGCGCGGCGTGCGGCTGGCGGGTCTGCAGGCGGTGGAGCTCGACGGGTGCTGGTACGACTTCGACGGCGCGGGGGCGGTGCTGGTGGCCGGGCCGCCCGCGCCCACCTCGGTGTCGAAGCGGTTCGCAGCGGCGGCAGCCGTGCGCGCGGCGACCCTGCGCGGGCAGAGCGCGGTGGAGCAGGCGCCGTCGCCGGGGCAGGTGGCGCATTCGGCCGCGCATTCGGTCGCGCCGGAAGACGTGCTCGTGCTGCCGCGCGCGGTGGAGGGCCGGCCGCTCGTGCGCGTGGGCGTGCGCGCGCTGCCGTACGCTCCCGCATCGCTCGTGGTGGCCGACACCGTGCGCGTCGTCGAGCGCGACAACGCATGCCGCAACGCGAAGCGGCTCGCGCTTCCCGAGGGCCTCGAGGTCATCGGCGCGCACTGCTTCTGCTCGCGCATCCTCGAGGGGCCCGTGTCCGTTCCGGCCAGCGTGCGCTCCATCGGCGAGGGCAGCTTCGAGTACGCGGTGTGCCGCCTCGAGCACACGGGGACGATCGTGCACGTATCGGCCGACCAGCTGCTCACGTGCTTTCTGACGGACGCGGCGGACGGCGTGCCGTTCGACTACGGCCGCTACGACGAGCAGTTGCGCTCGGGAAAGAACCTGCCGGACAAGCTGGGCGCGGTGCTGCATCGGCTGACCGTGCCGTACCGCTTGGAGGACGCGACGCGCACGGCGCTCGTGGCGTATCTGCGAGATCACGAGCGTGAGGCTCAGGAGCGCGTGGCGCAGGAGGGCGACCGGGCGATGGTGGAGGCGCTTGTGCGGGACGGTTTCGTCGACGAGCGCACGTTCGACCGGCAGATCGAGCTTTTGCGCGCCTGCAACCGCACCGACTGCGTGCTCTACCTCATGGAGCAGCACCGCGCCCAGACCAAGCCGGCGAGCGTGAAGGATCGCTTCGCCCTGTAGGGTGGCCGCTCTCCTTCGACAGCAGCGCGAGAACCGCTTGAGCACCGTGCGAGGGCGGCGCGTGAACCGCGTGAGATCAATGCGAGGGCTGCGTGCGGTCCACGCGAGAGCTGCATGGAAGCGGCGTGGGAATCGCGATGGGTTTGCGGACCGGGGGATTCTGCTTCAGAGCGACTCTTCGGCGCTGGTATACTTGATGGTTCCAGAACGATCGAAGGTGTGAAGAGGTGCGCGATGATCGATGAGATCCAGGTTGAGAACCTCGCGTTGATCCGCGAGGCGACGCTCGTGCCGGCGCGCGGGCTGACCGTGCTCACGGGCGAGACGGGCGCCGGCAAGACGGCGCTGCTCTCGGCGTTGAAGCTGCTCATGGGCGCGCGCGCCGACAAGGACGCCGTCCGCGACGGCGAAGAGTCCCTCGCCGTGTCGGGGCGGTTCTACGGCATCGCCTCCGCCGACGGCACCGAAGCCGATGCTGCCCTGGCTGCGGGCGACTTCGATGACCTCCGCGAACTCGTGGCCACCCGCCGCGTGACGGCGGACGGCCGCTCGCGCGTATCCATCGACGGCCGCATGGCCAGCGTCGGCGAACTTGCCCGCGCCGTGGCTCCCACCATCGACCTGTGCGGCCAGCACGAGCACCAGCAGCTCATGAAGACCTCCCAGCATGTGCGCATGCTCGACGCTTGGGCGGGCGAAGCGGTGGCGCAGGCGCACGCTGCGTACGAGGAAGCGTTCGCGACGGCGAACGCGGCTGCGGCCGAGCTGGCGCGCGTGCGCGAGGCGGGCGAGGCCTCGTCGGCCAAGCTCGACGAGGCGCGCTTCGTGCTGCAGCGCATCGACGCGGTGGATCCGCGCGAAGGCGAATACGACGAGCTGCTCGAGGAGCTCGCGCGCGTCGAGCACGCCGAGACGCTGGCCGTGTCCGCGAATACGGCGCACGAGGCGCTTGCGGGCGAGCAAGGGGCCATCGACGCGCTGGGCAGCGCCATCTCGGCGCTCGACGGTGCAGCTCGCTTCGATGCGAGGCTCGGCGAGTTCGCCGACGCGCTGCGTGAGGCGGGCTACGTTTTGGAGGACATGGCGCGCGAGACGCGCGACTACCGCGAGGGCGTGGAGTTCGATCCCGAGGTATTGGCTCAGCAGCAGGAGCGCATGGCCTCGCTGCAGGGGCTTTTGCGCATGTACGGCCCGCGCATGGAGGACGTGCTCGCGCGTCGCGCCGAGGCAGCCGACCTCGTGTCGCTCGTGGACGACGCCGCCGAGCGCGAACGCGCGGCGCAGCAGGGGCTCGATCGCGCCGAGGAGGCGCTTGCGCAGGCGGCGGCAGCGCTGTCCGAGGCGCGCGCCGAGGCCGCGCCGCGGTTCGCCGAGGCCGTGTGCGCGCAGATGGACCGCCTGGAAATGGGCGGCGCGCAGCTCGTGTGCGACCTCGCGCCGCTCGAGCGCGGCCAGTGGACGAAGGTGGGGCCGCAAGCGGTGGAGTTCCTGTTCCGCCCGGGTGCCGGGATGCAGGCGCGCCCGCTCGCGCGCATCGCGTCGGGAGGCGAGGTCAGCCGCGTCATGCTGGCGGTGAAGGTGGTGCTCGGCGAGGCGGACGAGGTGGACACGCTCGTGTTCGACGAGGTGGACGCCGGCGTGGGCGGCTCGACCGCCGTGGCCTTGGCCGACGTGCTCGCCGACCTTGCGCGCACGCACCAGGTGATCGTCGTCACGCACCTCGCGCAGGTGGCCGTCCGCGGCCAGGCTCACTACGTGGTGCAGAAGGCGGCGGGGGACGAGGGCGCCATGCCCGAGACCGATCTGCGCCAGCTGGACAGCGCCGAGCGACCCGCCGAGATCGCGCGCATGCTGTCGGGCGACGCCACGGAGACGTCGCTCGCCCATGCGCGCGAGCTGCTCGAGCGGGCCGCCGACTAACGCGTGCCCGTCGCCTCGCCCTCTACCTGCGACGCTCGATGAGCCGCGGAAGCGTGCCCGACAGCACGAGCCCGGCGATGCCCGCGCCGACGCAAAGCGCGAATACGGGCAGCGCCGCGCTCGGATACGATGCGCCGGCAACCGCGCCGCATGCCGCCGATCCCACGGTGCCGCCCAGCCCGCGGAAGAACAGCGCGAGGGAGGTGACCTTGCCCATGTCGCGCGGCTCCACGGCGGTTTGGGCGGCGATGTTGGTCATGGGCATGTTCACGCCGATGCCGAATCCCAGCACCGCCGACGAGCACGCGAGCTGCACCATGCCGGTTGCAGGGCCCACGAGGCACAGCAGCAGCGCTCCGATGCCCAGCACGAGGAACCCGATACGGCTGATAGCGCGCATTCTCCCGTTCCTGCCGAACACCCGCCCCGCCAACGTGCTGCCCACCACGAGCGCCAGCGTCATGGGGATGGTGGCCAGCGCCGAGGCGGTCGACGAGAGCCCGAGCCCTTCCTGCACGAACCGCGGCACGAACATCACGCCGACCAGTAGGGCGAACTGCGAGCAGAACCCCATCGCCACCGCCCCGTTCACTTGCGTGCGGCGGAAGAGCCGAACCGGTACGATGGCGTGATCGCGGCGTCGTTCGACCAGCACGAGCACCGCGATCATGACGACGGCCGTCGCGAGGAGCCCGAAGAACGGTCCGGAGAACCAGGAGAGGGCGCTGCCGGTCAAGCTGAACGCAAGCGTGAGCGGCACGATGGCGGCGGCTGCGCACACGGCGCCGGGCAGGTCGAACGACCGCTCCGCATGGGCTTGCTTCCCGGGAAGGAACCGCACCACCAGCACGAGCGCCACGATGCTCAATGGCAGGTTGACGAGGAATATCCAGTGCCAGCCAACCGTGTCGGCGATCAGCCCGCCTGCCAGCGGCCCTGCGATGGAGGCCAGGCCGTACATGGATGAGAGGATGCCCATGTACTTCCCGCGCACGCGCGGCTCGAACAGCTCGGCCATAGCGATGAACATGCCGGCCTCCACGAGCCCGCCTCCCACGCCCTGTACGGCGCGCCATGCCGTGAGCACGTCGAGGCTGTTCGAAAGCGCGCAACCGGCCGATGCGACGGCGAACACGCTGATGCCGCAGGCGAACACCCACTTGTGGCCGAAGCGCGTCGCGCATGCGCCGCACAAGAGCGTCGCCAGCGTGCAGGTGAGCAGGTACGAGGTGAACGGCCAAGTATAGTGGTCGAAGCTGCCCAGGCCGGCGGCGATCTTCGGCATGGCAGTGCTCACGATGGTGGCATCGAGCGCTGCCATGAACAGGCTCAGCGCCAGTCCTCCCAGCACGGCGGCGGTAGGGAAGGGCTTGCTCTCCGCCTGCGCCCGCCCGTTGCGTCGCGCTGCACCGGTCGCCGCGCCCTCGAGCGCCCTCTTGCGCGCGGTTGCGGCCGATGCGCGCGCTCCCGCGCCGAGCGCCTGTTCCCTCAGGTCTTGCACGTCCATGATTTCTCCTATCTACAATACTACTATCAATGATAGTTAATGCTTAAAAAAGAAACCGGTCGACCCGGTTTTATGCTCATTGCAGATTCAGCGCCCTGCTTGCGCCGCGCATCATCGGCATTCTGCCTGCGTTCCGTTTGCCATCCCTTCCTCCTTCTCCCTGTCGCTCGATTTCCCTCAACTGGGTTTTCCGATCCGACCTCTTCGGTTCGATCTCCTTTTTCGTCCGAATCTCGCTCGTCCCCCAGCTCTCACAGGCCCTCCGTCCCTCTTGTTGCGCCTGCGAAAAAGACTGTTGGATCGATAAGGGATTCGCAGGTGCAACAAACGGTCAAATATGTCGCAGAAGAGTGTGCCGTATATGTTTCACGTGAAACATTCGTTCGCGTTTTGCATGTCAAGCCTCGCCGTACAGATCCTTCTCGAACTGCTCGAGGTGCTTCGCGACCAAGCGGTACGTGTCAGCACACAGCTCCATAGTCGCTCGCGCCTCGAGGCGTTCGTATGCGGGTATGAGCGCGTCCACGCGCTCTGCCGTGCTTCGGTGCGTCTCGATGAGCTCGTCGATGAGGGCGCGGCCGGTCTTCTGGTCTACGAGGCTGATGTTCGCCAAGACGGGCAGGAAGCCGAAGTCCACGCGCGCGGGCAGCGCGGCGGCCTCGTCCATGAGCTCGGCGAAGCGCTCGCGCCCCTTGTCCGTGATGGTGTACACCGTCTTCTCGGGCATCTCGCCCTCCTTGACGACGGTGCCGTCGGCGTAGCCTTCTTCGCACAGGCGGATGACGTTGCGATACACCGACGGCGAGCTGATGCGTATCCAGCGGCGGACGTTGCGTTCTTCCAACGTCTTGTCCATCTCGTACGCGCTCATCGGCCGTTCGATGAGCGCGCCCAGGATCATGATCTCGATCGAGTGGCTGGCCATTTTTCTGGGTCCCTTCGGTTTTCGTAGGCAAGGGAAATACTATCACTGATAGTATAAAATGCAAGGAGAGAGCCTGCAGAAATCTCACCGACGGAGGGCTCGAGCGCTCGCACGCCACTCTCGGGGCGGGAGGCCACATCGGGCACGAAACGCTTCGGAGAAGCTGCTCTGACGGGAATAACCCACGCGAGCGGCGATTTCGGCCAGAGACAGGTCGGTGGTCTCGAGCAGCTCGCAGGCGTGATGTATGCGCACATCGCGCGCATACTCCTGCGGCGTCATGCCGCAGGATAACCTGAACAACTCGATGAGCTTGCTCGTTCCCACGCAAGTCGCGCGGCAGAGCTCCTCGGTGGTGACGGGGCGCGCGAGGTCTTGTTGGATGAGATGCTGGGCAACCGCCACTGCGGCGACATCGTCTGCCGAGAGCGCGATGGGCGCGCGGCCGCATGCAAGCCGCCAGTCCACGATGAGCGCGCACGCTTCCACTACTTTGCTCTCGTAAAACGCCTCCGCCACGACGGCGCTCGGTCGGGCTTGCCGCATGTCGTCGAGCAGGGAGGGCAGCCTGGCGGGGCAGGACGTGCCGTCGAGTGCGGTGATAGCCGCGCTCAGCACCACGGGATCGCAGTGCAGCCGCAGGCTGACGTCGCGCAGCGCCTCGGGCAAGAGCATGACGAACGTCTCTCCCAACCTCACACCACCCTGCACCCGTTGATGGTAGGGAGCATGCTTCCAGGCGTGCCCTACCACGGTGCGGTCGGGCAGCGTCGGCTCGATACCCAAGTAGGGGAGCATCCCCTGGTTGTAGGAGCCGAAGTAGAAGCAATCGGCCGCGTCGCAGAAGAATTCGCCCTCCTTGCGAAGCGTAAAGTCGAACGCGCCCACCGCTAGGCGGTTGCCGATGGGAAAGTACCAGAAGAAGCCCTTGCCGATCGCCGGATCAATCAGCCACAGGAGTCCTTGCCGCTCGTGTGCGGCCGCGTCGACCAGCACGCCGCCGAGTTGCCGTACCTGCGGCTCGAACAGCGTGTCGATGGCCCCGCCGGCCCCGCGGGCCGTTTCGGCGCGATTCTTGAAGTTTTCGGCGGGATTGCGCATAGGCGCCTTCCTCCTTCCCGCTTCCCCGATGGACGCTAGCATAGTTAACCATGGATAACAATAATACTACAAACAGGGCCTCGGGGGAACCGTCTGCCCATGGCGCGAACGCAGCACCGTCATTTGCCTGCGCCGCCACTTTGAAAGCTGCGGGCGCAACGAGGTCGTTGCATGCGGGTGGCGGGGATGCCTACGCCGCGAAAGCGCCGGAGCGGGCCTGCGGCAGGGCTGCGGCAGTACCGGCCGCGCACCGGATTGATCCCCGTGTCTCATTGGTTTGCATTCTGTTGATCGGCCTGTCCACGTTCGCTTCCGCATCGGTGGCGGTTGAGTTGGCAGCGATGGGCGGGTGTGTGCTCGCCGGAATCTGGAGCGGGCGGCCCTCCTCGGCCCTGCGCTGGACTGCGGCCTGGGCGGTGCTGTTCGCCCTCTGTTGGCTGTGCGCGCACTCGGGCGTGGTGCTCATGGCCGTGGGCGCCTCGTTGGCGATGCTGCGCCGCATGCTGTGCGCCTTCATGATGGCTGCGAACATGGTGGGCACCACGCGTACCGGGGAGCTCGCCTACAGCCTGCAGCGCCTCGGCCTGCCGAAGCGGGTGTCGGCGGCGCTGTGCGTGATGCTGCGCTTCGCTCCCACGCTCGGCCAGGAGTTCGGCGCGGTACTTGATGCCATGAAGGTGCGCGGTATCGCGCTCTCGCCGGCACGTGTTTTGCGGCATCCTGTGCAGGTGGTCGAGAACCTGCTGGTGCCAGTGGTGGGACGTGTGGGTATCGTGGCCGATGAGCTGGCGAATGCGGCGGCCGTGCGCGGCATCGACGCGCCGAATCGGCGCACGAGCTATTACGAGCTGCATATCGGTGCGGCCGATGCGCTGCTGCTTGCGTACTTCGTCGCGCTTGCGGGCGTGTCTGTGGCGCTGGGCGCGGGGGTGCTGACATGACGGCGTCGCAGAAGCTGCGCGATGGCGTGGCCGTGGAATTCCATGGAGTGGCGTTCTCCTATGCCGATGCGGAAGGAAACCTGTTCGAGCCGGTGTTGAAGGGTGTGAACCTGTCTGTTGCGCGAGGGCAGTGCGTGGCGGTGACGGGTTGTTCTGGCTGCGGAAAGACCACGCTCATGCGCCTGGTGAACGGGCTGGCGCCCCAAGCCTACGACGGGGAGCTTTCCGGTACGGTACGCGTGCTGGGGCAGGATGCGGCCGACTTGGGCATCGAGGGGCTCTCGCTGTGCGTGGGCTCCGTGTTCCAGAATCCGCGCAGCCAGTTCTTCAACCTGGACACCACCTCCGAGATCGCCTTCGGGTGCGAGAACGCGGGCCTGCCGCACGATGAGATTCACCTCCGCGTTCGTGGCGCCGCGGCCGACCTGGACATCTCCCATCTGCTCGACCGTGACATCCGGAAGCTTTCTGGAGGACAGCGCCAGATGGTGGCCCTTGCGTCGGTGCATGCGTTGGGTCCGGAGGTGTTCGCTCTTGACGAGCCCACGGCCGCACTTGATGTGGCGTCCATGCGCACCCTTGCGCATCTCGTTCGGCGTCTGAAAGAGCTGGGGCGTACGGTGATCGTTTCCGAGCACCGGCTGTGGTGGCTGCGGGGGATAGCCGATCGGGTGGTGCATATGGAGAACGGGCGCATCGCCCACGACTGGGTGGCTGCGGAATTCGAGCGCCTGTCCATGCGCGAGCTTCACCGGATGGGCCTGCGGGCCTGGTGCATCGAGGATGCCTGCGCCGAAGACGTGCCGACGGCCAAGCAGGATCCCTCCGCTCCCATGCCTGCTCCGGGCGCCGCCTCCGCTGCAGCGCTCTCGTTCAGCGACCTTCGTGCGGGCTATCGTCGCGGCGGCGATGTGCTGCGCGGGGCCGCCGGCGTGTTCGCGCCTCGGCGTATTGCGGCTTTGGTGGGAGGCAACGGCGCGGGGAAGTCGACGCTTGCGCGCTGCTTGGCCGGGTTGCATCGCGAGCGCGCGGGACAGGTGGCGTTCGGGGGTCGATCGGTGCCATATCGCAGACGGGCCGGCCGGGCGTTCCTGGTGATGCAAGAACCGGGCTACCAGCTGTTCGCCCATACGGCCGCATGCGAGCTGGAAGCGGCCGCGGCTCGCCGCCTCGGCCGCGGCAAGGCGGCACGGATGGCAGCCAGTGAGGCACTCGACCGTTTTGGCCTGGCGCATCTGGCCGAGCGGCATCCGCTGTCGCTCTCGGGCGGCGAGCGCCAGCGACTGGCCATTGCGGCTGGCGTGCTGCAGGGGGCCCGCGTTCTGGTGCTAGACGAACCCACGAGCGGGCTCGATTTCGCCAACATGCAGGCCGTCGCCAGAGAGCTTGCGCGCGTGCGCGACGGCGGCACGTGCGTGACGGTGATCACGCACGACTACGAGTTCATCGTCGCCGCATGTGACGAGGTGGCCGTGGTGGCGGATGGCCGTGTGAGCGTCCAGGAGCCGCTTGCGCGAGCGAACTTGCCCGCCGTGCGCCGCATGCTCGGCTTCGACGGGTGATGAACTCGCGTACTTCGGCAATACTTCCGATGAAAGGAGTTCTTGTATGGAATCGACAGCAACGAAAGGGCGCACGCTCGCCCGCGTCACCCGGCTTACCGGTCGCGACTACGTGGTGCTCGCCGTATTCGGCGTGCTTCTGTTCGCGGTGTTCATGGCCTTCTCGATAGTGTGTTCCCTCAGTGCCACCACGTCTTGGTTCACTCATGGGGTGGGCGCTGTTCCGGCCGGCATCGTGTGGACGTATGTGCTGGCCCGTGTTCCAAAACGCGGCGCGGTGGCGCTCATGTGTCTGCTGGTGGCGATTCTCGGCCTGGTTATGGGCATGTTCTGGACAGGCCCTCTGGGCATCGCCCTCGGCGGTGTGGTGGCCGAGCTCGTGTTGGGCGCGCCGGGCAAGCGCACTGCCTTTCGCCGTGTGGCGGCGTTCGTCGCCTTCGTCGTGTGCTTCTGGGCGGGGCATGTCTCGCTTATCTACCTCACGGGCCAGGCGTACGTGGACATGGTTGTGGCCTCGGGTATGACGGCCGAGTACGGCCAGCAGCTCGTCGACTTCATGTACGGCCCGCTCGCCCTGGTGGCGCTTGCAGCAGCCGTGGTGGGTCCTATCGTCGGCGGTCTTTTAGGAGAGCGCGTGTTCAAGAAGCATTTCGCGCGGATGGGTGCCTAGGCGCATCGAGGTGAGCCGACGCGGCCTCGGCAGGCTGCGTTCGAAGAGAGGAAGGAAGCATCATGACAGAAGCAGCAACGGCAGCTGGCGCGCTACATGGGACCGCCAGCTCCGGTGGGACGACTCCGCCGGCGGGAGCCCCCGCCGCGGCGGGGGCAGGGAGCGGACGCGCGCCGGCGACTGACGGGGCGATGCCCGTGGCGCCGCCTGACCCCAAAGAGGCCGTCGGACGACTGCTCGGATTCGCGGGCCCGCGCAAGAAGCTCGCGGTCCTAGGGTGCGTGCTCGCGGGCGTAAACGGCGTCTTCGTGGTCATGCCCCTGGTGTGCGTGTGGTTCGTGCTGCGCGACCTCGTGGCCGTGGCTCCCAACTGGAGTGCTGCGGAGGGGCTCGCCTTTTGGGGCTGGCTTGCGTTCGCGTTCTCGGCAACGGGCCTGTTGGTGTACTTCGCGGCGCTCATGTGCACCCACCTGGCGGCGTTCCGCACGGCGGCGAACATGCGCAAGCAGGCGCTCGGCCACCTGGGACGCGTGCCGCTCGGCTACTTCGACTCCCACGCCTCGGGGCATCTGCGGCGCGTGGTGGACGGCTGCGCCGGCCAGACCGAGGACATGCTTGCGCACAAGCTGCCCGACTTCGTGGGATCGCTCGTCACCCCGGTGGCGTTCGTGGCGGTCATGTTCGCGTTCGACTGGATCATGGGACTTGTGTGCCTCGTTCCCATTGCCATCTCGGCGCTCATGATGTGGTGGATGATGGGGCGTCGGACGAAAAACGATGGCATGCCGTTCATGATGCTCTACCAAGATGCGCTCAACCGCATGAACAAGGCGGCCGTGGAATACGTGCGCGGTATCCCCGTGGTGAAGGTATTCCAGCAGACAGTACATTCGTTCCGCGCGTTCTCCGAAGCTATCATGAGCTACCGCGACATGGCCTACCAGTACTCGAAGTCGTGCCAGCGCCCTCAGGTCGTTCAGCTCGTTGCCATCAACGGCACGTTCGCCGTGCTCGTGCCTGCGGGCATCCTCCTGGCGCATGCCGCGGGCGATTTCGCAGCGTTTCTGACGGACTTCCTGTTCTATGCGGTGTTTTCGGCCATAACTACCACCATGATGACGAAGATGATGTATGCGAGCGAGGCCGTGATGATGGCGCAGGACTCCGTGCGCCGCATCGACGAGATACTCGCGACAAGGCCGCTGGCGGAGCCGTCGGCGGTGCAGGCCGGGCATCCGCGCGATGGCTCGATCTCCTTCGAGCATGTGGGCTTCGCGTACCCTGGCGCTTCGGGAGACGCGCTGGTGGACATGAGCTTGGAGGTGCCCGCCGGCTCCACGGTAGCGCTCGTGGGACCCTCGGGTGGAGGCAAGACGACGGCCGCCAGCCTCGTGCCCCGCTTCTGGGACGTGGATTCGGGCAGCGTGAGCGTAGGCGGGGTGGACGTGCGCGACATCCCCGCCTCCGAGCTCATGGCGCAGGTGGCCTTCGTGTTCCAAAACGACCGCCTGTTCAAGGCGTCGCTTTTGGAGAACATCCGCGCTGCGCGTCCGGGCGCCACGCGCGCACAGGTGGAGGCCGCAGCCCACGCCGCGCAGTGCGATGACATCATGGCGAAGTTCCCCGACGGTTTGGACACGCAGGTAGGCGCGAAGGGCGTGTACCTCTCGGGCGGTGAGTGCCAGCGTATCGCGCTCGCCCGCGCCATCCTGAAGGACGCCCCCATCGTTGTGCTCGACGAGGCCACGGCGTTCGCCGACCCGGAGAACGAGGCGCTCATCCAACGCGCCTTGGCGAGGCTCTGCGAGGGCAAGACGGTGCTCATGATCGCGCACCGGCTATCCACCGTCACGGGCGCAGACGTCATATGCGTGTTGGACGGGGGCCGGGTGGTCGAGCGCGGCCGGCACGACGAGCTGGTTGCGGCCGGCGGCCTGTATGCGAAGATGTGGAACGATTACCGCACGTCGGTAACGTGGAGGATCGAAAGGAGCGGTACCCATGCTGCGTGATAAGTTCGCACTGACTGAACAGGGCGCGCGCGATTTCAAGCGCGGCGTGGGGGCCTCGGCGTTGGCTAACGTCGTGCTCATGGCGCCCATCGGCGTGCTGTTCACGGTTACGGGCGCGTTCGTGTCCCACTTGACCGACCCGTCGCAACCGTTGCCGGAGCTCGGAGTGTACCTGCTGGCCATCGTTGCGGTGCTCGCCATCATGCTGCTCACGCAGAATCTCGAGTACGACAGCACCTACAACGTGGTGTACAACGAAAGCGCCCGCAAGCGCATCGGGCTGGCCGAGAAACTGCGGCAGCTGCCGCTGTCGTTCTTCGGGCAGCGTGATCTGTCCGATCTCACGAGCGCGGTCATGAAGGACTGTGCCGACCACGAGCGCATGTTCTCTCATGTCATGCCGCAGCTGTTCGGTGCGGCCATTTCGACGGCGGTAGTAGCCGTTTGCCTGCTCGCATTCGACTGGCGTCTGGCGCTGGCGGCGCTGTGGCCTATCCCGGTGGCAGTGGCGGTGCTGCTGTCCACCACGCGTCTTCAGCAAGCGGCGGGACGCGCCCGCAACGAGGCGAACCTCGAGCTTGCCGACGGCATCCAGGAGTACCTGGAATGCGCCCGCGAGATCCGCGCCACGAACCAGGTCCCGGCGTTTCTCGGGCGTGTGGGAGAGCGGGTAGACGCCTTCGAGCATGCGAAGATCAGGGCGGAGCTGACTGCCGGCGTGAGCGCGTCGTCGGCCCAGGCGCTTCTGCGGCTCGGCATCGGCACCACGGTGTTGGCGGGCGCGCTGCTCATTGCGGACGGGCAGGTGGACTTCATGGTGTTCTTCTGCTTCCTGCTGGCGGTCACGCGCGTGTACGATCCGGTGAACGTCATCCTGCAGACCATCATCGAGTTGCTGGACTTGCGCCTGAACATCGCTCGGCTGCAGGCTATCGAGGACGAGCCTGTGCAGGCAGGTGCGACCGAGTTCAAGCCGGCGGGTCACGACCTATCCTTCGAAGGCGTGTCGTTCTCCTACGGCGAGGGCGAGCGCGTGCTGAGCGACGTGACATTCACCGCCCGCGAAGGCGAAGTGACGGCATTGGTGGGACCCAGCGGCGGAGGTAAGTCCACCGTGGCCAAGCTGGCTGCTCGCTTCTGGGATGCCGATGCGGGACAGGTGCGCGTGGGAGGCGTGGATGTGGCTGGCGTGGAGCCGGAGGCGCTCTTGGCAGACTACGCCGAGGTGTTCCAGGACGTGGTGCTGTTCGACGATACGGTGATGGGCAACATCCGGCTCGGCCGGGCCGGCGCTTCCGACGAGGAGGTTCTCGCCGCTGCTCGCGCCGCGAACTGCGATGAGTTCGTGCTGCGCATGCCGCAGGGCTACGACACCCCCATCGGCGAGAACGGAAGCCGTCTTTCGGGCGGCGAGCGCCAGCGCATCTCCATCGCCCGCGCCATCTTGAAGGACGCGCCTATCGTGCTGTTGGATGAGGCCACGGCCTCGCTCGACGTTGAGAACGAGACGCAGGTGCAGACGGCGCTCTCGCGGCTTCTGGCGGGCAAGACCGTGCTCGTGATCGCGCACCGCATGCGCACCGTAGCGAACGCCGACAAGGTCGTGGTGCTGAAGGAGGGCCGTGTGGCGGAGGAAGGCTCGCCGGACGAGCTCATGGCACGCGAAGGCGGCTTGTACCGTCGCATGGTGGAGCTGCAAACCGAAACCGCCGGGTGGTCGCTGGCATCGTAAGCGGCGATATGCACCCTATCTGCGCATGGTACTCGAGCACTATCATGCAGAAGGATTCTGCGCGGTGGCCGAAGAGCTGCCGCGCAGCGCTCACCGTCGAGATGCGCGGCGCTTTCGACAGGCTATTGCGCTTGCTGCGAGTGTCCCGGCAGCCAAGAGCACGATGTCGGCGACGACGGTCGGCAGCACGCTGTCGCCTGTTGCAGCGAGAAGCGTGGCGCTTGACGAAGAAGGCTGGGAGTCGGGCGTCGGGGGCGTCGGTTCGGATGCAGGTGCGATTACGGGAACGCCGCTCGCAGCGAGGAATAGCGGACTGGCGGCTGCGCCCTTCTTGACGGCTACGACGCCGGTGGTCGCATTGTAGGTGTAGTCCCTCGGCCGTCTGCGCTTCCCAGGCGCACGCTCACCGAGCTGGGCAGCGTATAGCCGGTGTCGGCCGTGAGCGTGAGGCAGTTGCTCTCCTCGCCGTCCTTCTCGTACGTTGCGACCGGCTGCTCGGCACCGGTTCCCGCAAGGGAGAGCCCGGCCAGGCTCGCGTTCACCGGGAAGGTGCACGAGCTCACCGTCCCCCCTTCGCCGATGATGATGGGACGTGCGAAGAAGCCACCCTCGACGACGCCCCGATTGGTCACGTCGCCAAGGAGCATGCCGCTCGAGACAGTGCCGCCTTCTTTGTTGCTCACGATGGAGGAGAACGCCCCGCCTCCGATGGCGTCGTAGTTCGTCACGGCGCCTGCGAACGTGCCGCCGGTGATGGCGGCCGCATTCCAGTCGGGGTCGGGGTCGCCGTTGGCCACGGGGCCGGCGAACGTGCCACCAGATATGGTGCCGTCGTCGTCGGTGGTGTCCTCGTCGTTGTTCGCAACGGTGCTGGTGGAGGAGAACGTGCCGCCTGCAATGATGCCGGCGCCAACGTCGCTCGGCACGTTTTGCACGGTTCCGTTGAACTCGCCGCGTTGGATGCTGCCCTCGTTCTTCACCCGGTCGTTGAACGTGCCGTCTTCGATGATGCCGCTGTTCCAGACGCGATCCTCGCCGGAAGCGTCGAATGTGCCTCCTGCGAACGTGAACGCGTATCCCGCCTCGAGCACGAGCACGTCGTTCTCGTACGTCCACCCGTCGCCCGATGTGCCCGCCGGCGCGCCGCCGGCGCCGATTTCGATCGTGACCGGGATGGTCGTTTCGTCTCCTTCGCCGGCGAGCGCGACGCTCGGAACGAGCGAGCAAGCAAGAACCAGTGCTGCAACCGATGAGAGCAGGCGCTTCCTCATAGGGGCTCCTTTCGGGAAATCAATCCCGAAATGCTAGCATGGGGGAGGGAGTCGCTTCCGCCGTCTACGAAATAGGACGAAGAGAATGCGAAAGCGGCAGTCATTCGGCTGCCGCTTTCGCAAAACGCCTCCGTCAGCCTTCTCAAATGAAGGCGGAATGGGCTTAAGCTGGGAAAGAACGTGAGAGGCTTGAGAGCGCGCAAAAACACCCGAGGGCAGGCGAGGCTGGAACCCCCTCGGAAGACTCCCAAAGGTACGGACCCTCGGGAGCTAGATCGAAGACGCCACGGCTTCGTCGTCGGGAAGATCCGCCGCATGCTCGGCCCGCTCGAGCTTCGAGGGTCCGTCGGGGCCCCCATCCTGCGCAAGCGCCTCCTCGCCGCGCTCGGCCAGGTACTGCTCCATGGAGTAGAGGGTGATGTCGGAGCGGTTGATCACGCCCACGATATGCCCTTCGTCCAGCACGGCGACTTTCTTCAGATGGTTGTCGCCCAGTACGCGACACACTTCGGGCAGATCGGCGTGCACATCCACGCCGATGACGCCTTTCGTGGCGATGGAACGAACGTCCATCTGCATGAGGTTGTCCAGCTTGCGGGCGAAGTCCTTGTTATCCGCATCGGCGTCCACCGTCTGCATGATCATGACCACGGGGTCCATGAGCATCTGCGAGCGCTTCGACAGGTAGCGCAAGATGTCGCCGTCGGAGACGAATCCCACGGCTTCTCCAGCTGCGTTCACCAGCGGAGCGGCGCTGATGTGCTTGTCCACCAGAAGTTTCATAGCCTCGGCCACGGTTGCGTGCGCCGGAAGGGTGTACACGTCGCGCTTCATGATGGATTCGAGCACCGTTCGACGCGAATTATCCTTGTCCTTGAGCGCGGACTCTCCGGGGCGATCCTTCACGAGCGCAATCACCATGATAAGGCCGATGAGGCAGAGCATGCCTGCGAGTCCGAACGCAACATCGATGCCGAATATGCTTGCCAGCGTGCCGTCCGTTCCCGCCGATGTGCTCATGTTCGTGGCGATGGTGGAGGCTGACACGAGGATAGCCGTGCCAAGCGAGCCCGCTACCTGGCGGAACGTGTTGTTCACCGACGTGCCGTGGTTCACCAGCTCGTTGTCGAGCGCGTTCATGCCCCAGGTGGTGATGGGCATGTTCACCAGCGAAAGCGAGAACAGGCGCACCGTATAGAGCAGCGTGATGGTGATGAGCCCGGTTTCAGGACCCAGAAACGCGAACGCGAACGTGGTGATGGTGAGCACGCTCATGCCGATGAGGCTGAGGGTACGGGGCCCGTGCCGGTCGAACAGACGGCCGGCAATGGGACCCATGACGCCCATGATGATGGCGCCGGGCAGTAGCACGAGACCCGATATGGTGGCTGTGTAACCCAACAGCGACTGCAGGTAAATGGGCACGAGGATACCGGCCGCCAGGAGCGCTCCCTGCACGAGCATGCCGATGATGGTGGAAACGAGGAATTTGCGGTTCGCAAGCACGCGCACCTCGAGCATGGGATGCTCCATCTTCAGCTGACGGCGGAAGAACAGCACGAGGGCAACCACGCCCACAACCGTGCCGACGGCCGCATCGATGCTCAGGCCGTACGAGCCGATGGTCGAAAGGCCATACAGTAGTCCGCCGAAGCCAAGGGTGGAGAGAATGACGGAGGGCACGTCGAGCGTGACGTCCTTGTTTGTCTCGCCGCCGCGCTTGAGCACGAAAACGGCCACGACTACAACGATGATCGAGAGCGCGGTGATGATGTAGAACATGTCGTGCCAGGTGGCGCGATCGATGATGATACCAGCCGCCGTGGGACCGATAGCGGGACCGAAAGCGATGACGATGCCGAACAGCCCCATGGCCGTTCCCCGCTTGTCCACCGGGAACGTCCACATGAGCACAGTCATGACGAGCGGCATGAGAATCCCCGCGCCCGCAGCCTGCACGAGGCGGCCTATCAGCAGCACGGCGAAATTGGGCCCCCAGCCTGCCAGCGCGCTGCCCACAGTGAACACGCCCATGGACACGAGGAACAGCCGTCGCGTGGTGAACCGGTCGGTGAGGAACGCCGTGATGGGGATCATGATGGCGTTCACCAGGGTGAAACCCGTGGTCAGCCATTGAGCCGTGGCGGCGTCGACGTTCATCTCGGCCATGACCGAAGGGATGACAGGAGCGACGACGGTCTGGTTCAAGACGGTAACGAACGTGCCGAACACGAGCACTGCCAACGTGACGATCTGCTTGCGCGATAAACCCATATGCAGGTTCCTTCCAAAAGTGCTGCGAACAAAAACGCCTTCGAAGGGAGCTTGACGCAAACCCGACTTCAAAGACGTCCGTTTTCGTGCGGATGAATCGATTTACACTCAGTATAAATATATATTCGGTAGATGAAAAGTCCTGCAGGAAAAAGCTGTGGTACCCTGCACGGAAACGGCACATCGGCAGCGATGGAAGGTGCGCGCAACGTGGAACAGGCACAGCCTTCGGCGGAAGGTCTTCGGTATCGCAAAAAGCTCAAGGCGCGGCTCGCAGTGGAGCGGGCTGCGCTGGAACTGGTCATCGAACGGGGCTTCGACGGCGTGACGGTGGAGGACATCTGCGCCCGCGCTGAGATTTCCAAGAAGACGTTCTTCAACTACTTCTCGTCAAAAGCGGCTGCCGTCATGGGCCGCATGGATTCGTTTCCTGACGACGGGCGCCTGGCCGAGATCCTCGAGGAGCACGACGAAGCGTGCTACCTCGACGTGCTCGTAGGCGTAGTTGGCACGAGCTTCGCGTCGGGCGTGGACGAGAGCATCGTCAATCTACGCCGCGAGGCCCTTCGTTCTATGCCCCAGCTGTTCTTCCAAGGGCAGCGCGACCTGCTGGCTGTCCAGCACTCCATCGCCGCCGCGCTGCAAAGGTATCTCGTCGCGCATCCCGAGCGTCGCATGCTGGTCGGCCAGCCGGTCGAGGAGGAAGCGCTCGTGGCGTCATCCACGGCCATCGGTCTGGCGCGCACGCGCTCCATGCTGCACGTGTGCGGCGATGCAGAGCCCTCGGCGGCCGAAACTCGCAGTCTTATCGTCACGTACCTTTCTGCGGGGGATGCCGCTTCGGGCTAAGACGCCCTTCGCGCGGAAACCTCCTGCGTTTCGCCATGCTCGCTCGGCGTATCGAAACGACGGTTCCGGTTCGGATTCTCAGCCGGCAGGCGTCCCGCGACGCTAGCCGATTCCGGCGGCTCCTTGGGCATCGCGACTGCGCTCTCCTGGCAATGGCCGTGCTCGGCTTCGCCTGCGTTTTCGCTACTCATAACCGTAAGCGTGACTAACAAACGCGAAGAGCGGGCATCGCGTTGGCTGGCGCTCTGCGCTCCGCCTTGAGCGGCACGTTGCCTCCCGATACGCGATTTGGGCGTCGATTGTCACGAAAATCGCCGCTTTGAAGTGTTTTGAGTGCTTGAGGGAGCAATCGCGTACAAATATTCGAGCATGCGTCACGAGCGATCTGGGGTTTTACCTGCACCGAGCTACTGAATGCCGCCTTTCGAGTATGCGGATGCTTCACAGCGGCGATTTTTGTGACTTTGAAGCGGGCTTTCTTGTAACGAGCGCTGCGCCGAGCAAGAAGTCCCGGTGCGTCGTAGGAGGGCCAATGCAAAAAACTTCTTGACAGCTTCCCGCTCCGGTATGCTAAAGTATGCGCCACAACTTAATAGCTGAAACCGATGAGGCGAAAGTCAAGCCATCATGAGCACTCACAGAGAGCGGGCGCAGCTGGGATTCCCGCAGTAAGCTGGATGGTAAATGGTTCGCCGAGGGAAAGGGGAAAGGAAGGCATGGCGCGCACGGGGCCGAGCCGACCGAGTATCTGGACCGTGAGCCTGCGTTAAGGGCAGAACATGTGTTGGCATGTTCGTGAGAGGGTTCTGCATCGCAGAGCCAATAAAGGTGGCACCGCAGGTTACAACACCTGTCCTTTATCTCAAAGGACAGGTGTTTTTTATTGCGGCGCAAAACGGCGGCGAAAGCCGCGCATACCTTGAAGGCGAAGCGAGAAGGTTCCTCATCCGCGAAGTTCGTGCCGGCAAACCAGACGCCCCGGGAGGGGCAATGACCGGCGGGAACTCCGCCAAGAAAGGATTGAGGAACATGGAACAGCAGATCAAGCGCGAGGTTGCAACGCAAACGGCAGCGGCGACGACGGGCGAGGCGGCCGCCCCGCGCAAACGCGACGTGGCAGCGGCGCCCAAGAAGGCGGGGCTTTCCACGCAGGATCTCATTCTCATCGCCGTGCTGCTTGCGGCCGGGGCGGTGCTCAAGCTGACGGTGGGCTCGCTGCTCTCGTCGATGGGCATGAAGCCGAACTTCATCATCGCCATGTACTGCCTGGCCATCATCCTGACGAAGCCGAAGCTGGGCCAAGCGCTGATCATCGGTCTGTTGGCGGGGCTTATCTGCCAGATTCCCCTGCTCAACGCCACACCGCTTTTGAACATTCCCTCCGAGGTTCTCGGTGCGCTCGCCTGCGGCCTGCTCATCAAGGTGCCGATGCGCATCGGCGGCAAGTTCGACCTCAACCCGCTCGTCAACACGTTCATCTCCACGGTGGTGTCGGGCGGAACCTTCGCGCTGCTGTCCGTCTACATCAACGTCGTGTCCACAGGCGGCGACGTCATGGTGGCATTGGCGACGTACGCGGCCATCGTCTTCGGCACGGCCACATTCAACTGCATCCTCGTGCAGGTTCTGGCCATGCCGCTGAAGAAGGTTCTCAAGCGCTAGCGCATCGTGCTCCGGCGGCAAGGAGGCCGCCGGAACCGCCTGACGCTGCGGGTGTGTGCAGGAATCGAGCGTGCTTCCCTTCGTATTTGGCAGAGAATTGGAGGTATGTGAAATTCCGACGGCGGACGAAGGGCGCTCGTGGCATTTCAATTCCAGTGACCTGGGATTATGACAAGACGATTCCGCAATGCGCTGGTTGACTCCCGCCCGAAGTCACATACCCCGCATTCTCTGCCAAAAGAGCCCTCTGCGCGAGCGGGGGCGGGAGCCGCGGGTCAACGGGGGCAGCGGGTCAACGGGAGCTGCGGTGACAATGGGAGCACGTGGGCGACGGGAAGAAGCGATGAGCCGACAGGAAAGAAAAGCATCAGGTAGGAACCGACGAGGAAGACCCAACATGATCGAAATCTCGAACTTCTCATTCAAATACCGCGAAAGCGATCAGCCGGTGGTGAGCGGCATCGACCTCACCATCCCGGACGGCGCGTTCGTCGGCATCACCGGGGCCGCCGGCTCGGGCAAATCGACCCTGACCTACGCGCTGAACGGCATCATCCCGCATTGCTATCCGGGCGACTTCTACGGCTCCGTCGTCATCGACGGGCTCGACACCTGCGATGTTGTGCTCACCGACGTGTCGCAGGTGGTGGGCAGCGTGTGCCAAGACGTCGACAGCCAGTTCGTCACGTCGATCGTGGAGGACGAGGTGCTCTACGGCCTCGAGAACTTCGGCGTGCCGCGCGATGAGATCGAGGGCCGCGTGAGCCGGGCGCTGGCCGACATGGGCATCTCCGATTTGCGCGATCGCGTGATCTCGTCGCTGTCCGGCGGGCAGAAGCAGAAGGTGGCCATCGCGTCCATCCTGGCGCTCAACCCGCGAGTGCTCGTGCTGGACGAGCCCACCGCCGAGCTCGATCCGGCCAGCTCGCAAGCGGTGTTCGACCTGCTGGCGCGCTATGCGCGCGAGCACGGCACCACCGTCGTGGTGGTGGAGCAGAAGATCGCGCTCTTGTCCCAGTACGCCGACCTGTTGGTCATCGTCGACGAGGGGCGCATCCGCTTCGCCGACGAGCCCGCGAAGGTGCTGGAGCATTCGGACGAGCTCAAGCGGATCGGCGTCAACTGCCCGCGCTCGACCACGCTCATGAACCGTCTGCGCGCCGAGGGCCTGTACGGCGGCGCGTCCGTCCGCAACGTGCGCGAAGCGCGCGAGGCATTGAAAGAGGTGCTCGCATGATCGAGTTCGACGACGTGCACGCGTCCTACGAGGCAACGCTGCCCATCTTGAAGGGCGTCAGCTTCACGATCCGCGACGGCGAGTTCGTCGCGTTCGTGGGCACGAACGGCGCGGGAAAGTCCACTACGATGCGCCTGGTGAACGGCTTGCTGAAGCCCGATGCCGGCCAGGTGCTCATCGACGGCGTTCCCACGACCGAGCTGCGCACGAGCGAGCTCGCGCGGCGCGTGGGCTTCCTGTTCCAGAATCCCGACAGCCAGATCTGCTGCAACACGGTGCGCGAGGAGCTGCTGTTCGGGTTCAAGGCGCTCGGACAGGCGGGTCCCGAGGCCGATGAGCGCGTGGACGCCATCATCGAGGAGTTCGGCTTCGATGCCGACGACGACCCGTTCCTGCTGAACCGCGGCGCGCGCCAGCTGCTGGCGCTGGCTTCCATCGTGGTGCTCGCGCCGCCGGTGGTGGTGCTCGACGAGCCCACCACCGGGCTCGACTACCGCGAATGCGCGAAGGTGATGGACATCGTCCGGCGTATCCACGAGCGGGGCACAACGGTGATCATGGTCTGCCACGACATGGAGGTGGTGGCCGACTACGCGACACGCTGCATCGTGATGAGCGACGGCACGGTGGTGGACGACGCCCCCACCTTCGACGTGCTGCGCAACCGCGACACGCTCGAGCGCGCCTCGCTCGTTCCGCCGCAGATCGTGGACCTGTCGTTTGAGCTGGCGCGCGATATGCCACAGCTCGCCGAGACGGCCGTCGCCCGCGCCAACACGGTGGACGAGATGCTGGCCGCCGTCGCCGAAGAGGCTCGAACAACCCAGGATGTCGAAAGGAGCGTGTGCGCATGAGCTCGTTTCTCGAATACGTGCCCGGCACCAGCCTGCTGCATCGCATGAACCCCGTGGCCAAGCTGGCGGCGGCCGCGTTGTTCGCCGTCGCGTGCTTCTGCTCGAGCAACCTCGTGTTCTTGGCTGTGCTGCTGGCGGTTGGGTTTGCGCTGGCCGCGACATGCGGCATGATGAGGCCCGCCATCGGCCTCGCGAAGGCGGTGTTCGCGTTCTCGCTGATCCTTGCCGTCGTCCAAATCCTCACGACGTCGAGCGGGGCGGTGCTGGTGGAGCTGCCGTGGGGCTACATCGGCACGGGCAGCCTGTTGGCGGCTCTCACCACGGTGGTGCGCCTCGTGGCCGCAGCCATCCCGCTGTTCCTCGTGTTCTACGTCACGAAGATGAACGACATCACGAACGCCGTGGTGAAGGTGCTGCACGTGCCGTACAAGTACGCGTTCACGTTCACGTCCACGATCCATTTCATCCCCCTGTTCATGAACGACATGAAGGGCATCATGGAGGCGCAGACCGCGCGCGGCGTGGAGTTCGACGCGGGCGGCATCGTGCGGAAGGTGCGCCTGATGGTGCCGCTGTGCGTGCCGCTGCTCGTGTCGTCGGTCCGCAAGACCAACAGCGCCGCCATCGCCGCGGAGGTGCGCGGCTTCAACTTGCGCGGAGTGGCGAGCGGCTACAAGGAGTACCCGTTTGCGGGTTACGACGTGGCCGTGATGGCGGTCGCGATCGCGCTGGTCGCCTGCGCCGTAACGCTGGGGATCGTGCTGTAACGGCGGTCAGGCGTCCTTGCGGAGGTACACCATGTCTCGGAGCTGGATGCCGTCTTCGAACATAGGATGGTCGTAGTTGTCGATGGACCTTCTACTACTAATACGACGATATGTACAAGATGCCCGACGCGGTGATCGACCGGAACCTGCCCAAGCAGCTGCCATCGTTTTTCCTGAGGTACTTCACGGGCGGGCAGACGCCGGCGGGCCACGACCATGAGGTCACCCTCGCTCTGCGCGCGTTCCAGCCTATAATCAACCGATTGTGCCTGCTGTTGACGAATGCGTCGTCCTTGCTGGTTGCCCGACGGGTGAAGGGGGCTGTCATGGAGCTGTGGGCGGCCGAACTCGGTGTGGGCGCCGAAACTGCGCTCGCAGGCGACGCCCGCATCGTGCTTGAATGCGTGGCGAGCGGCATCCTCGGGCTCATGGCGTATCGGGCCGAAACGGGTATGCGCGTATCGGTCGAGGAGATCGCGAAAGCCCTGGCCCCTGCGCTGCCCGATGCGCTTGCGCCGATACTCAAGCGCGTCCTGGAAGCGGAGGCTGGATCCATATCGGAAGTCGTCCACGCCTGACGCGCTGCCGCGCTCGCGCTCATTGCGGCCCCCGTGGTGGGGACGATGCTGCTGCAAGAAGGGTGTGCCTGCGTCCGCGGTGGAAGCCTTTTGCCGGGATCGTCGCTTGTCGGCGGATGCCCTCCAATTGCGCTGCCTTCCCTGCCCGGATCGTAACGGTTCGTCGGCCGGTGGATTGCCGGCCCTCTTCTCGCGGACTTGGAGGCTATACTGGAAGCTCCAAGGGCAAGCCAGCGGGCACATGGCGCACGCGGCGCCCAACGGCGAAGGAGGCTTACGATGGCGAAGGGATTCGAGCTGTTCGTGAACGAGGAGCCGGAGCTCGGCAAGGCGTACGGCGGCATGGTCATGCAGGTGGCGAAGTCGAGCGCGCTCGACCAGAAGACGCAGGAGCTGGCCTACCTGGCCGTGCTCTCCGCGCTCGGCATGACGGGCGGTCTCGGGTTCCACGTGACCTCGCTCAAGAAGCTGGGCGCCACGCGCGAGGAGGTGCGCAGCGCGGTGCTCGTGGGCCTGCCCGCCGTCGGCATGACCGCCATCGAGGCGCTTGGAGCCGCGCTCGACGCCTACGATGCCGCTGAGGCGTAGACGCGCGCCCGCCCTGGCCGCTGCCTGCCTCCGAAATCCCCTTTCCTCATATAGCCTGCTACAGTCGCCCGGCTGGTTGCACGGGGGCGCAACGGGCTGCTGACAGATGCGCGGCGGCGCGCCTTCCGCGTCGCCCAGGCTGCGGGCGCACGGCTAGCATGGACGGCAATGCTCCCCATCGGAAAGGACGCTGCCATGCTCACCATCGGATGCCATCTCTCGGACAAGGACGGATACCTTGGCATGGCCAAGGCCGCCGTGTCCATCGGGGCCAACACGTTCCAGTTCTTCACGCGCAACCCGCGCGGCGGTGCGCAGAAGGCGCTCGACCCGCAGGATATCGCCACGTTCGAGGACTATGCGCCCGAACACGGCATCGAGGTCATCCTGGGATATGCGCCCTACACGGCGAACCCCGCCAGCGCCGACCAGCGCGAGCACGATTTCACGATGATGGTGCTGGCCGAAGACCTCGCGCGCATGGCCGAGACGCCGCAAGCGATGTACACGCTGCAACCTGGCAGCGCGCTCGGCAGGCCGGTGGACGAAGCACTGGCAAGGGTTGCCGCAGCGCTCAACGACGTGATCACGCCGTCGCAGGAGACGCCCGTGCTCGTGCAGACCATGGCGGGCGAGGGCACGCAGGTGGGCAGCACGTTCGAGCAGCTGGCGCGTATCCTCGACCAGGTTAAGTTCGACGACCACACGGGCGTGCTCTTCGACGCCTGCCGGGTGTGGGGCGCTGGCTACGACATCGTGGACGACCTCGACGGCGTGGTGGAGGAGTTCGACCGCGTGATCGGCCTCGACAAGCTGGGGGCGGTCCATCTCAACGACAGCGTGGACGCGCGCGGTTCGCACAAGGATCGCCATGCGCCTATCGGCGCGGGCGAGATCGGCTTCGACGCCCTGGCGGCGCTCGCGAACCATCCTAAACTGCGCGACGTGCCGTTCTACCTGGAGGCGCCCGACGCGACGCTCAAGGAGTACGGCGAGGCCATAGAGAAGTTCCAGAAGGCCCGCGCCTCGGCCTGAGCGCGCCGCTCCATATGCTACTATAAGTGTCACGATTAAACCACCGGAAAGGATGCGGCTATGTTCACCATCGGATGCCATCTTTCGAGCGCCAAGGGCTACCTCCATATGGCGAAGACGGCCGTGTCCATCGATGCCAACACGTTCCAGTTCTTCACGCGCAACCCGCGCGGTGGGCGGGCGAAGGCCATCGACCCGAAGGACGTGGCGGCCTATGCGGCCTACGCGCCCGAGCACGGCATCACGCGCATCCTGGCGCACGCGCCCTACACGCTGAACCCCGCGTCCGACAAGCAGCAGACGCGCGATTTCGCGCTCATGGTGCTGGCCGAGGATCTCGGCCGCATGGAGGAGACGCCGCACCAGCTGTACAACATGCATCCGGGCAGCGCCACGGGCCAAACGCACGAAGCGGCCATCGCGAAGATCGCCGACGCGCTCAACCAGTCGCTTCTGCCGCACCAGACCACTACGCTGCTGCTCGAGACGATGGCGGGGAAGGGCAGCGAGATCGGAGGCACGTTCGAGGAGCTGGTGGCCATCATCGCGCAGGTTGACCTGGCCGACCACGTGGGCGTGTGCCTCGACACGTGCCATGTGTGGGATGCGGGCTACGACATCGCAGGCGACCTGGACGGCGTGGTGGAGGAGTTCGACCGCGTCATCGGCCTCGAACGCCTGCGCGCCATCCACCTCAACGATTCCCAGAACGCCCGCGGCTCGCATAAGGACCGCCACGCGCGCATCGGCGAGGGAGAGATAGGCCTGGCTGCGCTCGCCGCCGTCACGAACCACCCGAAGTTGCGGGATTTGCCGTTCTACCTGGAAACCCCCAACCCCGAACTGTCCGGCTTTGCCGAGGAGATCGCCGCCCTGCGCGAGATGCATGTGGGGTAGAGGCTTGGAAGCGTTTTAAACCTTTCTCGGGCGAATGCTTGCATCGTCGCATGCGCGTGCGAGATCCGCTGCTGTTCGGGCGGTGCCCGCTCATGCGCTGTCAAGCGAAACTCACGTTCGCGTATTTTTTCAGAGAAACCCTCTTGACCCTCCCCGTGCAGGAGGCTGTTGAATGCGATGAGAAGGAGGTGAGAACCATGTTCTACATAGGAGAGTTCTCGAAGATGGGCAAGACCACCGTCAAGACGCTGCACCACTACGACCACATCGGGCTTTTGCGTCCCGCCGCCGTGGACGGCGCGACGGGCTACCGCCTGTACACCACGTCCCAGCTCGTCGACCTGCACCGCATCCAAGCGCTGCGGCAGGCGGGCCTATCGGTGGACGAGGTAGCCGCCATCGAGGACGGCGCCGACCCGCGTCCCATCCTCTCACGGCGCCGTGAGCTCGTCGAACGGGAACTCACCGCGCGCCAGGAACGCCTCGCGCGCATCGCATTCATGCTCTCAGACGAAGGAAAGGGGTTTTCCATGAACCACCAAGCCACCATCAAGGATCTGCCCAGCTGCATTGTGTTCTCCAAAACCATGACCGTGCCCGACTTCTCCGCGTACTTCGAGGTGATCCCCGCCCTCGGCCGCGCCGTGAAGGCGGCGAACCCGAACCTCAAATGCGCCACGCCCGAATACTGCTTCATCACCTACCTCGACGGCGAGTACAAGGAGCGCGACATCACCATCAAGTACAGCGAGGCCGTGGAGGAGTACGGCGTGGAGTCGGACGGCATCGTGTTCGAGGAGGCGCCGGCCGTCACCGTCGCGTCCGTGATGCACCGCGGCCCCTACGCCGATCTGCCGCGCGCCTACGCGTTCGCGATGAACTGGATCGAGCAGAACGGCTACCGTGCGTCCGACCTCGCCCGCGAGAGCTACATCGACGGCATCTGGAACTGCGCCGACGAGTCCCAGTGGCTCACCGAGATCCAGGTTCCGGTGGAGAAGAGGTAGCGTGCGGCTGATCGGGGGGGGGTGCGTCGCCCCCCGATCAGCTAGTCTTCGAGGATCCCGAACCCGTAGTGCCGACGGGGTGCCTACCTCCTATTTCATCAGCATCTTCAGCAGCCTCATCTTCGTATCGTCGAAGGGCGGGTTGCGGATGGGCAGCTCCAGCCAGGTGCCTTTCTTGAGCGTCGATTTGTAGTGCGTGAAGCAGTCGAATCCCGCTTTGCCATGGTAGGCGCCCATACCGGAGTTGCCCACGCCGCCGAAGCCCATGTGGTTGTTCGCCAGGTGGATCACCACGTCGTTCACCGTGGCGCCGCCGAAGGGCAGACGGGTGAGCACACGGTGCTGCACCTGCTTGTCGTCGGAGAACACGTAGCAGGCGAGCGGCTTCTCGAAGGTGCGCACGATGTCGAAGGCCTGGTCAAGCGAGCGGTACGTGAGCACGGGCAGCACGGGTCCGAAGATTTCCTCGCCCATGACGGGATCGTCGAGCGTCACGCCCCGCAGGCACGTGGGCTCGATGCGCAGCGTCTCGGGGTCGCCGTGGCCGCCGAACGCCACTGTCGCGTCCGGGTTACGGTTCTCGATGAGCCCCATAACGCGCTCGAAGTGGCGCTGCGAGATCATGTGCGGCCACTGCTCGCACGCCAGGATGTCCTGCCCGTAGTACTGATGGAAGCACGCGTCGAGCTGCGACACGAAGTCGTCCACGACGTTCTCATGCACGAGGAAGTAGTCGGGAGCCACGCACGTCTGCCCTGAGTTGATGCCCTTGCCCCAGGCCACGCGCTGCGCCGCGCGCTTCACGTTGGCGGTCTCGTCCACGATGCAGGGGCTCTTCCCGCCCAACTCCAGCGTGACGCGCGTGAGGAACCGTGCGCCGGCCTGCATCACGGCGTGGCCGACGCGCGGGCTGCCGGTGAAGAACAGCTTGTCCCAGCGAACGTCGAGCAGCCAATCGTTCATATCGCTCGAACCGGGGAATCCGAAAACGTATTCGGGGGGAAACAGGCTGGCTACCATCTCCAGCAGGAACCCGCTCGTGGCAACGGATGTGCGCGAGGGTTTGAGCGCGACGCAGTTGCCGGCGGCGATGGCATCCACCATCGGCACGAGCGCAAGCTGAACGGGGTAGTTCCACGGCGAGAGCACGAGGGCCACGCCGAGCGGGCTGGGGTAGACCTTCGACGTGGAGCAAAAATGCACGATGGGCGTGCGTACGCGACGGGGGCGCGCCCATCGACCGAGATGCTTCAGGCACGTATTGATCTCCTCGTATACGAGGCCGAGTTCGGTGGCGTAGCCTTCGAACGACGACTTTCCCAGATCTTCGGCGAGTGCGTCGAGCGCGCGCTGCTCGTTCGCTTTGAGGTAGGCCTTCAGCTTCACGAGGGCCTGACGGCGGTAGTCGATCTGCATCGTGGCGCCCGTCGCGAAGAAATCTCGCATGCGCTGCGCCTGGGCTTCGACGTCGGCGACGCTTTCAAAGGTGGAGGAGGTGGTCATGATCTCGCCTTTCTATCAGTCCGCATGCGCTACCGAGCAGACGCGCCGAACGCCGCATCCAGTATTTCCAGGGCGTCTTCCAGGGTGATCTCGGTTACGTTGTACAGCGCGGCGCCGTCATAGCGGGCCTGCTTGGCCACGGCGGGCAGCTGATCGCGCGCAACGCCCAGCTCGGACAGCGTAAGCGGCACGCCGTAGCGCTCGTGGTACAGGTCGTTCAGCGAGAACAGGTGCTCGCTGAACGCGCGGTCTCGCTCTTCGTCAGATGCGTCCGGACTCAGGCCTGCCGCGCGGGCGGGTGCGAGGTGCGGCAGCAGCTCGCCGTAGAGCCCTTTGTGGATGCCGCGCTTCACGTTGAATGCCACGCAGTGGGGAAGGAGCATCATCATGGCCTGGCCGTGCGGGATGTGGCAGAGGCCGCCGAGCGAGTGCCCGAGCGCGTGCACGATGCCCACCATGGCGTTGCTGAACGCCGCCCCCGCCATGAGCGATCCGAGTGCCAGGCTCGTGCGCGCATCGACGTTCGCGCCGTCGCGGCAGGCCGTGGGCAGGTTGGCCGCGATGAGCTCGATGGCCTTCACCGCGAACGCGTCGGACACGGGGTTCTTCTGGATGGACGTGTACGCCTCCACGGCGTGCGTGAGCGCGTCCATGCCGGTGGTGGCCGTGAGCTTCGGCGGCAGCGACGCCGTGAGCGCCGGGTCGAGGATGGCCGCGTGCGGCACCAGCTTGTAGGACGTGAACGAGAGCTTCGCATGCTTCTTCGTGTCGGCCACCACGGCCACGAGCGTTACCTCGCTGCCGGTGCCGGCGGTAGTTGGCACGGCGATGAACGGCGGCAGGTCGGCGTGCAGGATCTCCGAGCCCTGCAACGTGGCGAAGTCCACGCCCTCGCAGGCGAGCGAGGCGGCCGCGCCCTTCGTGGTGTCGATGACCGAGCCTCCGCCGATGGCCACGAACCCGTCGCAGCCGCGCTCGGCGTAGAGGCGCGCCACCTCGTTCACCACGTCCATGGACGAGTCGGGCGGCACCTGGTCGAACACCTCGTAGGCTACGCCGGCCGCGTCCAGCACGTCGGTGAGCTTGGCGGCCACGTCCAGCTTCACCAAGCCCGCGTCCGTCATGACCAGCGGGTGTGCCACGCCGCGGTCCGCCAGTTCGTCGAGCAGCTTGTCGAGCGCATGCGCTCCGCAGACGATCTTGGTGGGGCAGCAGAATTCGAAAGCGTTCACCGGGTTGTTCCTTTCTCGATAAGGCTCAGCTTCGCGGGGCGGCGACGGCGCCGCGACGGTACGCCGCGCGCCAGCCGAAGAACATTTTCAGCAGCGCTGTGAACAGATAGGTGAGGGCCACGCCCATGTCGTTGGGGCCGCGCGTGGAGAACGCGCGCTGGGCGAGGGCATCTTTGAGCGTCATGTTGCCCGAGAAGCACGCGAATGCATACGCGAGGGAGCGGAACGCGATGACGTAGTCGATGGTGACGGCGTCGCCCGACGTGGTCAACCCGCTCCCGGCTCCACATCGTAGGCTACGATATCGGGCGGCACGCGCCTGAACGTGCCGCGAGCGGTTCGTTCGCAGAAGGCCGCCAGATTCGTGCCGTTTACGGCCAGCATGAACGTGCAGCCGGAGGTTACGTAGCCGATCTCCGCCCGAATGCTCGGCGACACATGTCTGAACAGGTTGACCAAGTGCGGAAGAAGGCGCAAGAGTACGCGCACGTAGAGCGTTTGGAAGCGATGGGCTGCGCCGAGCGGGCGGGTCGAAGGTTCGGACATGGCATGCTCCTTGCGTACGAGATAACGGCAGTATGATAGCGCTGCGACGATCCGACGACGTGAAAGCGCGCGGTAAAAGCAGACGGCGCTTCGACGTGCGGGCATGGTCGGCAGGCGATCGGAGTGCGCGGGGAGTACGGAGCAGGGATGCGCGTACACCAAACGGTGTAATTCCATGACGCGAAGATGACAATTGAGCACAGGGCCAGCAGATCAAAAGTCGCCGTGATACAGTTGCGCCATCAATTTCGAGCAGTGATCCGATCATAGACCACCACGATTCCAAGGAGCGTGAACCACATGACCGATATGCACGGAACCAATCCCGGCGGCAGTCCTGTGCCCCCGCCGAGCGATGAGCATGCTCAGCATACGACGCAGCCGGACCAACAGACGTACGGGCAGCAGCCGTACTATCAGCAGCCGCATCCGGCGGGTGCCGTCACGGTGCAGAAGAAATCGCACGGGCTGCGCACGTTCCTGCTCGCGTTCTGCGGCGCCGCGCTCGCGTGCGTGATCGGTCTCGGCGGCTTCGCCGTGTGGCAGTCTGTGTCAGGCGCCTCGAATGGCGGCGGCAACGATTCGGGCGGATCATCCACCCAGCTTGGCTCGTCCACGTCGAGTTCGATTGACGCCAAAGACGCTCAAGCCGATCAAACGCTGGCCGAAGCGGTGGCGAGCAAGTCCCTGCCGTCCGTTGCCGCTATCGACGTGTATGCGAACCAGTCCAGCATGTCGGGCATGTACGGCTTCGGAGCAGGCAACGGATCCGGCTCCGACACGCTTACGCAATCGTCGCTCGGCAGCGGCGTCGTGCTCACCGACGACGGCTACATCATCACGAACTACCATGTCATATCCGGCGGCGACGCCTTCAAGGTGACTATCGAAGGCGACACCTACGACGCGGAGGTTGTAGGCAGCGATCCCAGCTCCGACATCGCGGTCATCAAGGCCAAGGATGCGAGCGGCCTCAAGGCCATCGAGATCGGCAACTCCGACGACCTCGTCATCGGAGAATGGGTCATGACCATCGGCAGCCCGTTCGGCCTCGAGCAGTCCGTGGCCACCGGCATCGTGTCGGCTACGAGCCGCTCGCAGATCATGGATGCCGGCACCGACGAATACGGTCAGAGCTCCGGCGAGACCACTATCTACCCGAACATGATCCAGACTGACGCAGCCATCAACCCCGGCAACTCGGGCGGTGCGCTCGTCGACGCAGACGGCAAGCTCATCGGCATCAACACGCTGATCACGTCCTACTCCGGCAACTACTCCGGCGTCGGCTTCGCCATTCCGGTGAACTACGCGGTGAATCTCGCGCAGCAGATCATCGATGGCAAGACACCGACCCACGCGCAGCTCGGCGTGTCCCTGTCCACGGTGAACGCCCAGAACGCCCAGCGCTACGGCCTGGCCGCTGACAGCGGCGCGTACGTCGCAGCCGTGAGCGAGGGTTCCGGCGCAGCCCAGGCCGGCATCCAGGTCGGCGACATCATTACGAAGTTCGACGGCCAGAACGTGGAATCCGCAAGCGACCTCATGCTGGATGTTCGTTCCAAGAACCCCGGCGACAAGGTGACGCTCGACGTCAACCGCAACGGCGAGACCAAGCAGGTCGAGGTCACGCTCGGCTCCGACGAGAGCGCGCAGAGCGCCTCCACTCAGCAGAACAGCGGTAATGGGTCGATGCTCGAGCGCCTGTTCGGCGGTGGAGCATCGAACGATAAGGCGGCGTAAGCGCGCGACCGCATCGGTTCAGCACGCAACGCGAAGGCCCTGGATCATGCGTCCGGGGCCTTCGTTCGCTTCGGATCCGTCACGATCGATGGCGTCATGAGCATGGAGCAGCGCAGCGTCTGGTCATTGCGTGGAATGACCGAAAAGGGAGGCCGAGGGCGAGCCGCCTTTTCCATTTTTCGGGTAAGATGATCGGCGCAAGAACGAAGCGATCGTCGAAGGGGTTGGTCGGATGTCAGAAGACTACCGGTACAAGCGCGTGCTGCTCAAGCTGTCGGGAGAAGCGCTGGCGGGTGATGTGGGCTATGGCATCGATCCGAAGGTGGTCGACGATCTGGCCGATCAGATTGCCGAGATCGTGCGCGGTGGCGTGCAGCTGGCAGTCGTCGTGGGCGGCGGCAACATTTTCCGCGGTCTGGCCGGAAGCGCCGAAGGCATGGATCGTGCGCAGGCCGATTACATCGGCATGCTGGCAACTGTTATGAATGCGCTGGCTCTTCAGGACGCTTTCGAGCGCCACGGCGTCTTCTCCCGCGTGCAGAGTGCCATCAACATGCAGGAAGTGTCCGAGCCCTACATCCGGCGTCGCGCTATCCGCCATATGGAGAAGGGGCGCGTCGTCATTCTGGCCGCCGGCACCGGCAACCCCTATTTCACCACCGACACGACGGCCGCCCTGCGCGCCTGCGAACTCGATGTCGACGTGCTCATGAAGGCCACGAAAGTCGACGGGGTATACGACAGCGATCCCGAGAAGAACCCGAACGCCAAGCGGTTCGACCGCATCAGCTACATGGACGTGCTTTCGAAGAGCCTTAACGTCATGGACTCTACTGCGACATCGCTGTGCATGGACAACAATGTTCCTATGATCGTGTTCGATCTGACCGTGAAGGGCAACATTTCACGCGCTTTGAAGGGCGAAAACGTCGGAACCACGGTAGAATAGGGTCGTCGGCTCGCGTCCCCGGGGCGGGCGCAAGGCAGGGTCTAGGGCGAAAGGAATCGGAATGATCGACGATATTATGCTGCAGGCCGAAGAACGCATGCAGGGCGCGCTCCACTCGCTGGGCAACAACTTTTCTTCCGTGCGCACGGGACGTGCGAACGCCATGGTGCTCGATCGCATCAGAGTGGATTACTACGGCGTGCCCACGCCAGTGAACCAGATGGCAGGCATCAAGACGCCGGATGCGCACATGCTGGTCATCGAGCCGTGGGACAAGGGCGTGCTCGGCGCAATCGAGCAGGCCATCCTTGCGAGCGACTTGGGCGTGACGCCGTCCAACGACGGATCCGTCATTCGTCTCCCGTTCCCTACGCTCACCGAGGAACGCCGTCGTGATCTAGTAAAGCAGTGCAAGGGCTACGCCGAGGAGGCGCGCGTCGCCGTTCGCAAGGCGCGCCAGGAGGCTAATGCTGCCATCGAGCGCGCAGTCAAAGAGGACAGCCTTCCCGAGGACGATGAGCGTCGTGCCCAGTCCGAGGTGCAGAAGCTCACGGACAAGTACGTGGCCGAAATAGACGAGGCTTTCAAGAAGAAGGAAGCCGAAGTCATGGAGATCTAGGGGTTCTGCGGGCCTCCGGCCCGCGGAATTGCTCGACGCTGCGAAGCGTCGGGGCTTCCCATCTCGCGGCGAAGGCGATAGCTCGCGTACCGAAGTACGCTTCGCCATCGCCTTCGCCGCGATCTGGGGCACCGCGGCGCTTCTCGCTGACTTACTGCGCCGACCTGCAACTGCAAGATCAACCTGGGTGCTCGACGTGCGACCTGAAAGCAGTGCTTCCTTGAACAAGCCGCTCGACTACATATTCCCGAACCCTCCCGCCGGCCTTGATCCGACGCGGCTCGACCCTGCGGCGGTGCCCGAGCACGTAGCCGTCATCATGGATGGCAACGGTCGCTGGGCCAAAGAGCGCGGCAAGAACCGCCTGTTCGGCCACAAGGCCGGCATTGAAGCGGTGCGCGAGACCATCCGGTGCGCGTCCGACGTGGGCGTGCGCTACCTGACCATCTACTCGTTCTCGTCCGAGAACTGGAAGCGGCCCCAAGACGAGGTCATCGGCCTCATGAACCTGTTTGCCACCACGATGCTCGCCGAGGTGGACGGCCTGCACGAGGAGCACGTGCGCGTGATGACCATCGGGCGCACCGACGAGCTGCCGAAGAAGACGCGCGACGCGTTCGCGAAGGCATGGGAGAAGACGAAGGACAACGACGGCATGACGCTCGTGGTGGCCGTGAACTACGGCGGCCGCGTGGAGATGCTGGACGCCATGCGCTCGCTCATGGACGAGGCCCATGCCGCGGTGCGTGCCGGCCGCGCGCCCGAGGAGCTGACCGAGGAGTCGTTCGCCCGCCACCTGTACACCGCGGACATTCCCGACCCCGACCTGCTCATCCGCACGAGCGGTGAGATGCGCGTGTCGAACTTCCTGCTGTGGCAGATCGCCTATTCCGAGTTCGTGTGCACCGACGTGCTGTGGCCCGACTTCGACCGCTACGAGCTCCTGCGAGCGCTCTTGGAGTTCCAGGGGCGCGACCGCCGGTTCGGGGCGGTGAAGTAAGTGGCTCAGCGGCCCTCACGTCATCCCAAGCGAAGGCCGCAGGTCGGCGGTGAAGGGTCCCGCTCTGCGCCGGTCGAGGATCCCGCTGCGGGCGATGATCCCAAGCGCACGGGGCGCATCAAGGATTTCGCCTACGAGAAAACGCCTAAGAAGCTGAAGAACGCCACCGACTTGCAGGTGCGCTTTCGCACGGGCTTCGTGTACGTTGCCCTGTCGGTGCTGTGCATTCTTGTCAGCGATTGGACTACGGTGGCGTTCCTCGTGGTTACGGCCGGCATCACGGCCGGTGAGTTCTACTACATGCTGCGGTCCGACGCGAAGCTGCCCAACGAGATGCTCGGCATCATCGCGGCCATGCTGTATCCGCTCAGCGTGTTCCTCTTAGGGCTGGACGGCGCACTGTACGTGAGCCTCGCGCTGCTGCTGGCGCTCATCATGTGGTACGTGTTCTGGATGCGGGCACGCGTCCCCGACGTGGGCGTGAGCTTCTTCGGCGCCGCGTACTGCGGCATGCTGCTGTCGGGCCTTGTCGTTGTTCGCACGGCGCTGCCCCAGCCGTGGGGCGGGGTGCTGGCGCTCGGCATCTTCTTCAGCGTATGGGCGAACGATTCGTTCGCGTATCTCGTGGGCAGCAAGTTCGGCAAGCATAAGCTGGCGCCGCGCACGAGTCCGAAGAAGAGCTGGGAGGGCTTCATCGCCGGGCTCGTCGGGTCGGCGGCGTTCTGGTGCCTGATGACCCTCATCCCGGGCGTGACGATGTCCATTCCGCAGGCGCTGCTGTTCGGTTTGATCAGCGGGCTTATGGGCGTGCTCGGCGATTTGGCCGAAAGCCGCATCAAGCGCAACTCGGGCTTCAAGGACTCCGGCACCATCATGCCGGGTCACGGCGGGCTGCTCGATCGTTGCGACTCGCTGTTTTTGGTGGCCGTCACCTCGGCCATCTTGCTGCTCGGCTTCGGCTGCATACCGTATCCGGTTCCGCTGGTCTGACGGAATGTGATGCTGCTGCGGCTGTCCTCGTCGACGTAAGGACGACTTGTTGAACGTGTGTATATGTAGGAGGCGCGCATGAGGCGCATCGTTGTGTTGGGCTCCACGGGTTCCATCGGCACGCAGACGCTCGACGTGGCGCGCCGCCATTCCGACAAGCTGAAGGTGGTGGGACTCGCCGTGAACGCGCGGGCCGACGACCTGTTGGCGCAGGCGCGGGCGTTCGGTGTGCGCCACCTCGCGGTGGGCGATACGCGCCTGGCGGGCGAGCCGATTGCCGACGACCTGTTGGCGCAGGCGCGCAGCGGCGCGGCACCGGTTGCGGATGCGCCGTCGTCGCTGGCCCAGGCTGTGGCGCGTCGCAACGCGGGCGGGGAGGGGTCGCTCGGGTTCGGTGCCGACGCGGTGGTCGGACTCGTGCGCCTCCCCGAGGCCGACATCGTGGTGAACGCGCTCGTGGGCGCCGCCGGCCTCCGTGCCAGCTACGAGACGCTCGCGGCGGGCAAGGTGCTCGCGCTGGCGAACAAGGAGTCGCTCGTGGTGGGCGGCGACCTCATCATGCCGTTGGCCGCCCAGGTCGATGCGCAGCGCCGTGCGGTTGGCTTTGCTCCCGATGCCGGCCCGGCCGGCGCCCTCATGCCTATTGATTCGGAGCACGGGGCCATCTACCAGTGCCTGATCGGCGAAGATGCGCGGGAGGCGAGCCGCCTGTGGGTGACCGCTTCCGGCGGTCCGTTCCGCGGGCGCACACGCGACGATCTTCGGGACATCACGCCGGCCCAAGCGCTTGCACACCCGACATGGAACATGGGGGCGAAGATATCCATTGATTCCTCGACGTTGATGAACAAGGGACTCGAGGTCATCGAGGCACACCATCTGTTCGCCATGCCCTATGACAAGATCACTGTGGTCGTGCAGCCGCAGAGCGCTATCCACTCCATGGTGGAGTTCGCCGATGGCAGCGTGAAAGCGCACCTGGGCACAACCGATATGCGCATTCCCATCCAGTATGCGCTCAGCTACCCCGAGCGTTGGGACGCGCCGGTTGCGCCCCTCGATTTCCGTGCGCTCGGTTCGCTCGAGTTCGCTGCACCGGACGAGGATACGTTCCGCTGTCTGGCGCTTGCACGCCATGCGGGTGCGGAAGGCGGGACGCTGCCGTGCGTCATGAACGCCGCAAACGAGGTTGCCGTTGCGGCGTTTCTTGCCGAAGAGGGCAGCTATCTGGGTATCGCGGCATGCGTGGAGGCCGTCATGGAGGCGCATGAGCGCGAGGGCGTTCAGCGCGTGGAGAGCCTCGACCAGCTTGAACAGATCGACGGTTGGGCCCGTTCATGCGCCCGCGCTTGGATTGCCGATCATTGAGGCGCGTTGGCTCCGGGCGTATGTCGGCGCGTCTGCCCTTCGTTGTGGAGCGCGCCCTTTGGCTGCGGGGCCTTGGCGCAACGATTCAGTGTGGCGGTTTCGTCTCCCACTTGTAGGTTTTTCCCGAACGCCGGTTCGCGCCTGACGGCCTTCCGTATAATGGCGCCATGCGCGCTGCGAACGCGTGCGGGACATGTTTTCCTCGCATTCGAAAGGATACGAGTATATGGATATCGTTTTGATGATTCTCTGCGCTACGGCGGTGCTCGGCTTCCTCGTGTTCATCCACGAGGGCGGCCACTACCTGGCGTCGCGTGCGTTCGGCGTGCGCGTGACCGAGTTCATGCTCGGTTTGCCCGGCCCGTCCATCGGCTTCACAAAGTGGGGAACCAAATTCGGCGTGACGCCCATTCTGTTGGGCGGGTATGCGAAGGTGTGCGGCATGGAGCCCGGCGAGATGAGTCCGCACCTCGAGGCGGCGCTCGCATCCCTGCACCGACGCGGCACCGCGAATATGGAGGACGTAGCGCGTGACTGCGGCATCACCGATGATGAGGCGTACGAGGCTCTCGAAGAGCTGGTCGAGTGGGGAAGCGCGACAGGACCCACGAAGAAAGATCAGTTCAACACGTATCGGGCTCCAGCATTCCAGCCAAGCAGAAGGCAGATCAAGGCCGCGCAGGATGCGGGCGAGCCCTTGCCCGAACCATACGCGCTCGGTCAGGCGCGTTCCGTAGCGGATCCGCATGCCCTGTTCGAGAGCGAGTACAAGCAGCAGTACCGCAGCTTGCCGTTCTGGAAGCGCTCGGTCATTCTCGTGGCGGGCGTGGGCGTGAACCTTCTGTTCGCCATCCTAGTGTTCGTGGTGCTGTACTCGGTGCTTGGCTTCGACGTGCAGAACCCGGAGACGGGCGAGATTGCCCATATGGCTTTGGATCCTGTGCGTTCCGTCGAGATGGGCTTCATGTACATTGGCATGGTCGTGCAGGCGGTGGCGGGGCTGTTCAATCCTGCCACGGCGGCCGAGACGGTGTCGAATTCAGCGTCCATCGTGGGCATCGCCGTGATGTCGAAGGATGCGGCCATGCTCGGTTTCGAGAGCTTTCTACTGTTCACAGCAATGATCTCGGTGTCGCTCGGCATCATGAATCTGTTGCCCATCCCGCCGCTTGACGGCGGGCGCTTCGTCATCGAGGTGTTCCAGAAGCTGTCGCGCAAGATGGTGTCCATGAGGGCGCTGAACTATCTGTCGGCGGCGGGCATGGTGCTGTTCCTCGGCTTCTTTCTCGTCATGGTCAACCAGGACATCCAAAGGTTCGTGTTCGGCAACTGGTAAAGCTTCGGCATTCCGCAGCCGCTGCATTCTAGGCGAGCTGACGGCAGGTTCGCTGCGGGCCGTTCCGCCGCGCCGCCGTTCGGACGCGCTTCTGCCCGAGCTCGCGTTCGGACGTTTTTGGGGCAGACTTCGTGAACAGAGTTCGGTGCGGGCCGTTTCGGCGGTACAATAGTCCGGCATGCGCTTCGAGTGCATGTCAGACGAACCGAACGGGGAGCCGCAATGGGCAAGCCAAACGAACATACTCGCCGGGTCATGGTGGGCGATGTGCCGCTGGGAGGCGGCGCGCCTGTTGTCGTGCAGTCCATGCTCAATGCGCCCGCTGACGATGCGGCTGCCAATCTCGCGCAGATTGAGGAGCTTGCCGCTGCAGGCTGCGAGATCGTGCGCATGGCCATTCCGCACCGGCGTGATATCGACGTCTTCGCCCAGGTCTGTTCCGCGTCGCCCTTGCCCGTGGTGGCCGATATCCACTTCGACGCGCACATCGCCGTGGAGGCTGCTCGCCGCGGGGCCGCGAAACTGCGTATTAACCCCGGCAATATCGGAGGCCTCGACAAGACGCGCGCCGTGCTCGATGCGGCGGGCGAGGCGGGCATTCCGATCCGTATTGGCGTGAACGCCGGATCGCTCGATGGGGCGCTTGCCGCGCGCGACGATCTGACGCTACCGCAGAAGCTGGCGCGGTCGGCCGCCGACTACGTGCGCTTCTGCGAGGACGAAGGCTTCCGCGATCTTGTCGTGAGCGCGAAGGCGCACGACGTCATGACCACGGTGCGCACCTACCGCCTACTCGCCGAGGAGCTGCCGCACGTGCCTTTGCACATCGGCGTCACGGAGGCGGGCACGGCCTTCCAGGGGGCCATCAAGAGCGCCTGCGGCCTTGGGATTCTGCTTGAGGAGGGTATCGGCGACACGCTGCGCATCTCGCTCACGGACGATCCCGTGCAGGAGATTCGCGCGTGCTGGACGCTGCTTGCGTCGCTCGACCTGCGTCGACGAGCCCCCGAACTGGTTAGCTGTCCGACGTGCGGGCGTTGCCAGGTGGATCTCATCGGGTTGGCCCGGGAGGTGGAAGATCGCATCGCGCATCTCGACAAGCCGCTCAAAGTGGCGGTGATGGGGTGTGTGGTTAACGGCCCGGGTGAGGCTGCCGACGCCGATATAGGCGTGGCTTGCGGTGCGGGTTCGGGCGTGGTGTTTGTGCAGGGAACCGTCGTTCGCAAGGTGGGGGAGACCGCCATTGCGGACGCTTTGATGGAGGAGATAGGAAGGCTATGACGAACGCGACCAATATCATGCGCATGAGCGAGCTGTACGTGCCCACGCTCAAGGAGGATCCTGCCGATGCCGAGATTGCCAGTCACCGTCTGCTTTTGCGCGCTGGCATGATCCGCAAGACGGCGTCGGGGGTGTACACCTTTCTGCCGCTCGGCAAACGGGTCCTCGCCAAGGTGGAAAATATCGTTCGCGAGGAGATGGACGCCATCGGCGCGCAGGAGATCATGATGCCGGCGCTTCAGCCGGCGGAGCTTTGGTACGAGTCGGGTCGCTGGAACGACTACGGGCCCGAGCTTATGCGCCTTGCCGATCGCCATGGCCACGAATTCTGCCTCGGGCCCACCCATGAGGAGCTGCTCACCGCTACGATGCGCAACGAGCTGCGCTCTTACAAGGAGCTGCCGCTTGCGCTCTACCAGATTCAGGTGAAGTTCCGAGACGAGATTCGCCCGCGCTTCGGTCTTCTGCGCAGCCGCGAGTTCATCATGAAGGACGCCTACAGCTTCCATGCCGACCAGGAGTCGCTCCAGAAGACCTACGACGACATGAGCGCCGCCTACGAGCGTATCTGCAAGCGCATGGGCCTTGACTTCCGTCCGGTCGAAGCCGATTCGGGCCAGATTGGCGGCAGCGTGACCTGCGAGTACATGGCGCTCGCCGAAGCGGGCGAGGCGGAGCTTGTGCACTGCGCGTGCGGCTATGCGGCCAATGCCGAGGCTGGCGACTGCCTAGCGCGCCCGACCGTCTACGATGTGTCGAAGATGGAGAAGATCGCCACGCCTGACGTGCACACCATAGCCGAGCTGGCTGCATTCCTCGACATTCCCGAGTCGTCCACCGTCAAAGCGCTGTCCGGAAAGAACGCCGAAGGCCAGCTCGTCGTCATGTTCGTTCCTGGCGACCACGACCTCAACGAGCTGAAAGCCGCTCGCGCAGCCGGTGGTTTCGAGCTGCTCACGGATGAGGACATGGAGGCCTTCGGGCTGCATAAGGGCTCGATGGGACCCGTGGGCCTGCCGCAGGAGGCTCGCGTGATCGCTGCGCGCAGCTTGCAGGCGGTTCCCAAGTGGGTGGTCGGAGCCAACGAGGAGGGATTCCACTATGTAGGCGCCCGTCTGGGCGAGGATTTCGATGTGGATGAGTGGGCGGATCTCTGCACCGTCCAGCCGGGCGACAGCTGTCCGGAGTGCGGGCTGCCGCTCGAAGGCGCTCGTGGTATCGAGGTCTCGCAGGTGTTCCAACTTGGCGACAAGTACTCGCGCGCGATGGGTGCCACGTTCATGGATGAGGACGGCGAGGAGCGACCGTTCCTTATGGGCTGCTACGGTGTGGGCATCTCGCGTTCGATGGCTGCCATCGTCGAACAGCACAACGACGAGAACGGCATTTCCTGGCCGCTGCCCGTCGCGCCGGCGCACGTGTGCGTCGTGCCGCTCGTCGTAGGGGACGACTTCGTGCATCCGGCTGCGGAGAAGCTGGCGGCGGAGCTGTCGAAACTGGGTCTGGAAGTGGTCATCGACGATCGCAAAGAGCGCGCGGGCGTGAAGTTCGCCGACGCCGATCTGATCGGCTGGCCGTTGCAGGTGATCGTCGGCAAGCGCAGCTTGTCCGAGGGCAAGGTGGAAATCAAGCGCCGCAGCACCGGCGCTCGACGCGACATCGATCTCGTCGCGCTGCGGGACGGCCTCGCTTTCACGCTGCGCAACGCGAAAACCTGGGGCAACGAGCTGAGCCTGTTCGGCCAGCTGTTCGAATAGGAAGACATCAAGCCGGTACCTGGTGAAAGGGGAGAGAACCTCGTGCAGCGCGACATCAACGCTGTCCTGTTCGATTTGGATGGGACGCTCGTTGACACCTACGATCTGATCTTGGCTTCGTTCCGACATGCGACGAAGACGGTGCTGGATGAGGTCATCCCCGATCAGGAGCTCATGTGCAAGGTAGGTCAGCCCCTTGTCGTGCAGATGTGGGATTTTACCACCGACCAGGCTGTGCATGACGAGCTCATGGCGTCCTACCGCGCTCATAACGCACGTGTGCACGATGACCTCATCAAGATATTTCCCGGCACCGCGCCTGCGCTCGGGCGCCTGAAAGAAGCGGGCGTGCCGCTTGGGGTGGTCACGTCGAAGCGGCACGAGGCCGCTATGCAGGCGCTTGAGCGCTTCGATTTGGCTGGGTATTTCGAATTTGTCGTGAGTCCAGACGATTGGCCTGAGTACAAGCCCGCTCCCGGTCCCGTGCTGCATGGCTGCGAGCTCCTTGGGCGTGCGCCGCAAGAGTGCCTCTACGTGGGCGACAGTCCCTTTGATATGCAGGCGGGCAACGGAGCGGGATGTCCGACGGCTGCAGCGCTTTGGGGCATGTTCTCGCCTGCGGCATTGCACGCCGAGCGTCCCGTCTTCATGTGCGCGGATATCGCCGAAATCCCCGCGCTGGTGCACTAGCCTACTGCACGGCTTCAAGTGCTCGTGAGTGGTTTCCGTTCGCCGCTCTGCTCCTGCCGCTCGATCGATGGGCTTCGACGCTCGTGTCCGTTCGTCGGGAAATGACGCCTCGGCTGCATGGTCTTCAGGAGAAACAGCCTGCTCGTCTTTTAAAGTAGGGTCGGTAAGGGACTACGTACGCAGCACCAGCAAGAATCGCGCAGCTGCTGCGGATGATGGCATCCGCACGCTTCAGCGCACTTGAACGGAAGGTTGATCGCCGTGTTGGATTCCAGTCGACTCTCAGACGAGGAAGCGAGCGCCATGTTCGAACAGCTCGGCATACCAGAAAAGGCACAAGCAAGGAAAGAGCCCCAGCCTTCTCCGCGAGCCGCATCGAACGATTCCGAAGTTGCCCGTTTGCTCAGGGAGCTCTATCGCTCCGATGTCGGAAAACACCCCACCCGCAACGTGTAGCGGAGAGCGGTCGGCATGCCGCGAGCCAGTATCGGCATCATTTCGCGTGCAGTCGCGAGTTCCTGCTTCAGCGCCAGGTGAAGCGCAGGTTGCGAATGCTCTGAAACGGAAGAGCTGCCGCGCTTTGTGACGAGCCGGTCATGGGTCGTCTCTCTTTCGCCCACATCATGCCGCGCGCATTGCCCTTTGCGCCGATTTAGTGCATCATGGTTCCAGGGCCGGCTGCAGCGCGGACGGCTATCTTCGGCAAAAGGAGGCTCTCATGGCGAATTTCGGAGATGGTTTCAAGAATATCTTCTTGGCCGGCATTGGAGCGATGGCCATTACCGGCGAGAAGACCAAGGAACTGGTGGATCAGCTCGTTGCGAAAGGCGAGCTGACGGTCGATCAGGGAAAAGAGATCAATAGCGAGCTCAAGCACAAGGCGGAGGACGCCTTCGGTACGGCACGCGAAAACGCGCTCGAGGCGTTCATGGCGACGCTCACGCCCGAGCAGCGTGCCGAATTCGCGGCGAAGGCGGCCGAGCTTGCCAAGAAGACGGATGTAGAACAGGCTGAGCAGGCCGAGGTGGGCGATGCGTCTCCCGTGGTCACAGGCGAAGGCGATGGCTCCTCCGCAGCGCCGACGAGCGCAGCCGATTCCCAGACGACTGGCGCATAGCGTTTAGCGCCGTACGCAGAGCAGGCATTCATGGGGGAGAACACGCTGCTCAAATACTTCTTCAGCTCCGGCGCGGATATCGATCCCGAGGATCGGTTCCACCTCAATCGCAGAACGAGGACGCGCCGGCTGAAGGAGATATACTCCATCCTTCAGAAACATCGCTTTCTCAAAGGCTTCACGCCCGAGGAGTTCCGCGCCATGCTGGAGGACTTGGGCCCGAGCTTCGTCAAGATCGGGCAGACGCTTTCGACGCGCTCCGAGATACTGCCGAAGGCGTACTGCGACGAGCTGGCGAAGCTTCAGATGGAATGCGATCCGCTTCCGTTCGACCAGATACTGGCCGCCATCGACGACATTTACGGCGATGCGCGCAACGAGCTGTTTTCGTACATCGATCCGACGCCGCTTGGCAGCGCTTCGCTTGCGCAAGTGCACAAGGCGCGCCTCGCGAGTGGCGAGACAGTGGCTGTGAAGATACAGCGCCCTGGCGTCAAGGCGACCATGGCGCAGGATATCGACATCATGCGCATGGTGGCGCGCCTCGCGTCGCGCTACATGAAGGACGAGCAGATGCTCGACATGCGCGATGTGGTGGAGGAGCTGTGGGCGACGTTTCTCGAGGAGACCGATTTCGCGCGCGAGGCGGCCAACCTGCAGGAGTTCGCCCAGAACAACGGACAGGTTGCCTTTATCGACTGCCCCAAGGTCTATCCGGAGCTGTGCAGCGAGTACGTGCTTGTCATGGAGTACATCGATGGCATTCCTATCGTCGCCGCCGATCGTCTGCGCGCCGCCGGCTACGATCTGGAGGAAATCGGCACGAAGATCCTCGACAACTACGCCACCCAGATTCTCGACCACGGGTTCTTCCATGCCGACCCGCACCCGGGGAATCTCCTGATCCGAAACGGCAAGATCGTCTACATCGATCTCGGCATCATGGGCAGGCTCTCCCCTCGCGACCGAGCGGGGTTCGGAAACATCATCCAGGCCGTTGGCATGGAGAACGCCAAAGAGCTCAAAGACGCGCTTATGTCTTTCGCTATCGCGCGCGACAACGGTGCGATCGACCACCCGCGGTTCTTAGCCGATCTGGATCTACTGCTCAAAGACTACGGGTCGTGCGACGTCGCCGACATTGATGTCGGCCAGTTTCTGAGCGATGTGCTCACGCTTACGCGTGCGAGCAAAGTCACGCTTCCTTCATCCATCACGAGCGTGTCGCGCGGCATTGTTACCCTCGAGGGCACCATCGCGCCCTTCATCCCCAACGAAAATGTCGTGTCCATCATCAACGCGCATATCCGTCACTCGAAAAGCTCCCAGGACAAGCTGGTTGAGGCGATGGAGGAGCTTGCGCTTGCACTGCGCTCGTCATCGAAAGGCGCGTTCGAGGCAGCCCAATATTCGGGCGAGTCGCTCAAGATGCTCTCCCGCGGTCAGTTGAAAATGAACATGGAAGTGATCGGTTCCGACGCTCCGTTGTCGCGCCTCGGGATGATCATGAACCGTTTGACAATGGGCATCATCATCGCCGGTCTGTTCATTGGCTCGAGCATGCTCTCGTTGTCGACCATGGAGCCGCGCCTGCTTGGCGTGCCTATCCTTGCGTTCTTCGGCTATCTGGGTGCCGCCGTGCTGTCCATATGGGTGGTTGTGGATATCTACCGACGGAAATAGCATCCGAGCTCGGTTCTGCTTAGTTCGGTATAACAGCAGGTCAGATATATGAAAATGCTTGTGATCGATCCGTCGCAACCAAAAGTTGCCGAAAATTCCAACTGAAAGCGGTCGCGGCTCGTTTCTCGCAACCGTAGTCTTTGGGGTAGGCTATGATGAACGGAACGAGAAAGGGCTCGCACCATGAACGTCGAGATCGCACAGCGCCTATCGGCGCGCCGCAAGCAAGCAGGGCTATCCCAGGAGGCGCTGGCCGAACGGTTGGGAGTGTCGCGGCAAGCCGTGTCAAAGTGGGAGCGCTCCGAATCGTCTCCCGACACAGACAATCTTATCGCGCTCGCGCAGCTGTATGGAGTGTCGCTTGACGACCTGTTGTATGTGGACGACGAGATGCGCGACGACATGGCGTTCGAGGCCGCGGACCGCGCTGCCGGCCGGGAGACCGAAGCGGGAGCTCCCGCTTCGGGCAACGCGACGTCCCCTCCCGCGTCGTCGGCCGCCGTGCCGGAAGCTTCCGACGGTGCGGAGGATGCAGCCACGATGGACGGCAAAGCGCAGAAGGTGCGCATCGGCTTGGGCGGCATCCACGTGCTCGATGGCGACGACTACGTGCACGTGTCATGGCGCGACGGCGTGCACGTGAAGGATTCGAAGAAGGGCGACGAGGTCCACGTCGGGTGGAACGGTATCCATGTGAAGGAGGGTGCCGGCGCGAGCGCAGACGGCGCTCGCGAGGAGGACGGTGCCGAGGGCGACGCGGATGGCAAGCCCGGCAGCCGGTGCACACTCGAGGACGACGAGGGCAGCCAGGTGGTCATCGACGGCGACGGCGTGGTGGTCAACGGCGAGCGCTTCGACAGCTGGCGCGACGCGCACGAGCGCTACGGTCACGGCCATATCCACGAGGAGCGCTGGAACGAGCCGTGCGGCTACACGGTGAACGGCGAGCGTTTCGACACGCTCGAAGAGGCGAGAGCGAAGTTCGGCCCCGAGGTGGGCGCATCCATTCCCGTGCGCAAGCATTACCTGCGTGCGTTCGAGAAGGAATGGGTGAAGTTCCCGTATCCGCTCGTGGTGATTGTCGTGTATCTCTTGCTGGGCATCCTGAACGGCGCATGGGCGATGGGGCTCTTCCTGTTCCTCACCATACCGTTGTACTACATGGTGGGCCATGCGATCGGTCGCAAGCGCATTGCGCCGCTCGTATCGGGAGCGTATCCCATCCTGGTGGTGGCCTGGTTCTGCTGGATGGCGTTCGTGGAGAACGCCCCGCACCCGGCTTGGGTGGCGTTCCTCACCATTCCGCTGGTTGAATGGCTCGTGCACAGCCTTTCGCGCTGGTGGCGCGACCGCAAGCGCGAGAAGGCGGCCGAGAAAGACGCTCCCATCGACGTCGAGGCGAAGTAGCGGTCGACTGCGTTCCGCTCCATGGCGTGCCTGGTGCAATGCGAGACAACTCTCACCAGTTCCCTTTCTGTGGGTGCGTTGCCAAAAAACAGGCCGGTTTGGCACGGTTTCCACCAGCGTCGGCGGGCTTTGGATGCTAAGTTTTTTCGTGACCTGGGGAAACAGCTGTCAGTTCTCTCGATGGCAGCTGCTGTCTCGGACTGTCGCAGGCGATTTGTGCCAAACCGGCCTGTTTTTTGGCAGTGGGTCCGATCGCGCTTTAGTCGGCTAAAGCATGCGGCCCTGCTTCGCTGACCCGATTTCGCGGACTTGCTTGCAGCAGAGGTCCTTTGTACCCGAGCATAAAGGAAGCGGTCGAGGGCCTACCGGATAGCAGGTTGGGCGCGCGGTGCTCGAATGGCGTACAATGGCCTGCATCGGGCGTGCGACTGGGGGGTGCGCGGTATGGTGAGTTCCTACATTGCCTGGTACCTGTTCCTGGCCGGGGCGGGCGGCGGCGCCTATGCTATCGGGGCGACGGTTGATCTTCTGCTTCGGTTCCGTAGTGGCTCATGGCTGAGCCGGGCAAGCGCCATCACCGATGCGGGTCTGCTTGCCGGTCCCGTGCTCGTGGCGATCAGTGCGGTGTTCCTGATGCTCGATCTGGGGTCGCCGCAGTTGGCCTTCCAGGTGTTTCTTGCACCCACAGGCAGCCTGCTATCGGCTGGTGCGTGGTCTATCGCGCTGTTCTGCCTGACGGCGGTGGCGGCGCTTTTTGCTGGTGCGGTGGACGGAGGCAAGGTGATCAGAACCGCCGAGGCTGCACTCAGCGTGATCTCCGCCCTGCTTTCGGCGTTCGTCATAGTGTACGCTGGCATATTTCTGTCTCTGTACCCGACAGTGCCGTTTTTGAACACGCCGCTCATCCCCGTGCTTTTCGTCGCTTCGGCGCTGGCTACGGGAGCCGCCGTTCTTATCACGATCGGATTCGTCCGCTCGGCGCGCGATGACGTGTCTGACGGGCTAGGCAGTTTGGTCAAACTCGACGCCGCGCTGGTGGCTGTGGAAGCGATCGTTCTCGCGCTTTTTATCGGATGCGCCTGGGAAGCGGGCGACGCACAGATCCGATCGGTCTTCGAGCTCGTTTCGGGTTCATGTTCGCTGTTCTTCTGGTTCGGTGTGGTGCTCGCTGGACTCGTCGTTCCGCTTTCGGTGGACATTATCGTCGCAGGTACGTCCTCGACTCCGATGCTTGCGATGGGGGCGGCATGCACTCTTGTGGGCGGACTCTGCCTTCGGTTCGCCCTTCTTTTCGCCGCGCAGAGACTCTGCCTCGTAGACATGAGCGCCCTCGTCTACTGGATGTAGTGTTCAGGCACTTCTGTCATTGCGATATGTGATACTATGACAATCACTATGATAAAGCAATCACTGGAAAAAAGAGAAGTTGCGGCCGACGCTATGGGAGCGTTCCAGGTGGACGAGAAGAGCGGCGTGCCCCTGTGGATTCAGATCCGCAAGCGGCTCGTGTTCCTCATCGCCTCCGGGAAGTACGAGCGTGGCGAGCGGCTGCCCTCGGTACGCGAACTGTCCGTGCGCCTGGGCGTGAATTACAACACTATCAACAAAGTGTATCAGGACCTCGAGCGTGACGGGTACATACTTACGAAGCGTGGACGTGGCACATACGTGTCGGATCTCAAGAGCGTGGAGCTCTCAGCGGTCGATGGGGACGTCGAGGCATTGGCGGCGGACTTCGTGCAGCAGGCGCTTGCTCGGGGTATGACGTCGGAGGACATTCACGATCTGGTGAGCGAGCAGATACTGCTGCTGGGAGCCGATGCTCGGACGTAGGACAGTCGAAGGACGAGGGGAGCTGCCGTGCGCAGCAAAACGAAGCGGGAGGGCCAGAAGCAGGTCGATCAGGCGGTCGCGCCCAAGAGCGTAGCCGCGTCGGCCGGGCGCAGGACATCGCGCAACAGCGTGTACGTGTTCGCTGCGGCCCTGTTTCTTATCGTTGCTGGGACCATGCTGGCGATAGGATGGAGTGTGCTCTCCTCGGGGTTGGTGATAGCCGCATTGGCTATCGGCGCCCTGGTTGCCTTCAGCGTCCGCATCGCGCCCCAGTGGGAACGCGTCGTCATCCTTCGCTTGGGCAGGTTTCACCGTGTCGCAGGCCCGGGGCCTTACTTCGTTATTCCGGTTATCGAACATGCGGCTTCGCATGTGGATCAGCGCATGGTCACCACGCCGTTTTCGGCTGAGGAGGCGCTGACGGCAGACCTCGTGCCGCTCGATATCGACTCCGTGTTGTTCTGGCTGGTGTGGAATCCCAAGGACGCCTGCGTGGAAGTGGAGGATTACGCATCCGCCGTATGGTGGGCCGCGCAAACGGCGCTGCGCGACGCCGTTGGGCGCATCAACCTGGCCGAGGTAGCCACACGGCGCGAGCAGCTGGACAACGAGATCAAGGAGATACTCGACGAAAAGACGCGATCATGGGGCATCACCGTGGTGTCCGTGGAGATTCGCGATATTGCCATCCCGAAGGATTTGCAGGATGCCTTGTCCAAAGAAGCTCAAGCTGAGCGCGAGCGCAACGCTCGTCTGCTGTTGGCCGAAATAGAGAAGGACATATCGGAGATGTTCGTGGATGCGGCGGCCGTATATGATCGAAACGACAAGGCGCTGCAGTTGCGTACGATGAATCTCATCTACGAGAGCGTGAAGGAGAAGGGCGGCCTTGTGATAGCTCCGAGTGCATTCGGCGAGGCGTTTAACAATATCGAGGGCTTTTTGAAGTAATGTATTGCCGCGGTTCAAGCACGCGGGCTGTGGCGCTTCGCACGCCGGCTGACGAATGGCCGAGCACATCGTTTCCCTCCCACGCAACAAGGGTTTGCGCGAATCGCGTGCTCATTCTTCATGCTCAAGTTAGAACAATCGAAGTGATTGACTGTTATACTACCATAGTGTACCTTGACAGTAGACACTAGTGCGGTGTCGGAGGGGCATCCGCATATCGTCGGATGCCGGACGAGTGCAAAGGGGGTAGCACTATGAGCGCAGACGGCACAACGATCACACGCAGAGGCTTCGTGGCAGGGGCGGGAGCTGCCGCGATAGGCGCAGGCCTGGCTGGAAGCATTGCAGGATGCGCGCCCAGCGGATCGAAGGAGGAAGAGCAGGCTTCGGGCATAGGCCAGATCGCCTACGACCCAGAAGCGGGCGACTGGATTCCCACAGTCTGCAACATGTGCTTCAATGCATGCAGCATCTTGGCTCATGTGATCGACGGCGTGGTGGTGGAGTTGAAGGGCAATCCCGATAGCCCCATCGGTCGAGGGCATATCTGCGCCAAAGGTGCTGCGGGCATCATGACGCTCTACGATCCCAACCGAATCACGAAGCCCATGAAGCGCACCAATCCTAAGAAGGGCTTCGACGAGGATCCGGGCTGGGAAGAGATCAGCTGGGACGATGCCTGGACCGAAATCGATGGAAAGTTTAAAGAGGCTGCGGCAGCGGATCCGAAGTCGATAGGCGGCAGTTCAATGGTCGCCAGCCTCAACGGCAGCACCTGGCGAGGCATGGCTATGGGATGCTCTTATGGGGCCTCCGAAGGGTTCCTCTCGGATATTTGCGGGGCGGGCATCCATGTGGTCGAGAACATGTTTACCGCGACTGGAAACGCCATGCCCGACTACCAGTATTGCCGCTATCTGATCCAGTTCGGCACCCAGGCGGGGACGGCGACGCGTCACGGCTTCAATATGACGGCAGAGCGCTTCGCCAAGCTGCGCTCGGAAGAGGGCCTGCGCTTGGTAAGCTTCGATCCGCACATGAGCGCCGGCGCCGAAAAGGCGGATCTATGGGTTCCCGTGCGTCCCGGCTCGGATGCCGCTGCAGCCTTGGCCATGGCAAACGTCTTGGTGGAAAAGGGCCTCATCGATCGCGACTATCTAATCGAGCGCACCAATGCTCCCGCATTGGTCGACCCTGCCACTCAGCGCATCCTGCGCGCCAAGGATACTAACAAGGCGCTATTCTGGGATGAGGCGGCCAACGCCGCAAAGCCTTACGACGAGTGTGAAAAGCCTGTTCTCGAAGGGGACTTCGAAGTGGACGGCGTGTCGTGCCGCACAGCCTTCAGCGTGTACGAAGAGCATATCAAGGATATGACGCCCGAATGGGCCGAGGAGATCACCACCGTTCCCGCCGCAACGCTGCGCCAGATAGCGGAGGAGTTCGGCAACGCTGCGAGAAGCGGCGACACGATCGAGCTCGATGGCAAGACGTTCCGTCACCGCCCCGCCGCCGTCGATATCTTCTCCGGCATCTCCCGTCACAAACATGCCATTTTAAGCACCTGGAGTTGCTTGATGCTTAACGTATTGGTTGGATCCTCTAACTCCGTCGGCGGCCACCTCGGCTACGCGCCGGCCAACCATGGTTGGAAAGAGGGCAACCCCACGGCGGGGTTCGCGCCGAGCATCTGGGCTGAAGATGGGTTCATCGAGGGCACGAGCTTCTATCCGGCAACGCGGTCTTCGTTCTATGATCATATTCGCAACAACGATTACACGCCGACGACCATGGGCTTGATGGAGCTCCAGCCCTTGTCCGAGGATGGCCATTTCGTCCATGTCTGTCAGAGCGATCCCGATCGCTATCACACGACGCCCATCAAGAACCTCTTCTGGTACGCATGCAACCCCATCAAATGGTGGGGCAACGCCGATGAACAGGCCGAGGTCTTCAAAAAGATGGACTTCGTCGTTGGCTGCGATATCTACCTCAACGATATGTCTCTGTTCACGGACATCATGCTGCCGGAGGCGTGCTATCTCGAGCGTTATGACGTGCTGCCTCAATGGTGGCTCAACCACCGTCAGCCGGGCGGCCTTGATGTGCCATGGGGTATCGAATTCTGGCAGCCCGTGGTTCCAGCCAAAGACGACGCTCCTGGTTACATGGATATTTTCGGCGAGATGTGCTATCGCGCCGGTGCTGAGTCCAATGCTGCGTTCATCGGCACGCTCAACGGGATGTATCGACTGAAAGAGGAGTATGCGCTGCCCTTGGACCAGAAACTCGACCCCGAGAAGCTCATCGACAGCATCTTCAAGTCCTACATTGATGAGGAACACGGCATCGATTGGTTCCGCGAGCACGGCGTGTACACCCGCGACCGCGCTGTTGACGAGGTCTATATTTGGGATTCGGAGACTCCGGGCCGTATACCGTTTTACTGGGACTTCATGTTGGAGGCCAAGGATAAAGTCGAGGCGAAGGTTGCCGAACTCGGCATTCCCTGGGAGACGGAGGACTACATCCCGCTTCCTGAATGGAGGCCAGGTGTGGATTTCTATGCCGACGACCCAGCTTACGACGTTTTTCCCGTGTACTACACCAACGCCTCGAACACCGACAGCTGGAGCGTCGAAAACGCGTGGCTCAATGAGGTGAACGAGGGCGACGGTGCCACCTACTGCATCGAGATGAATACCGCCACCGCTGCGGCCAAGGGCCTTGCGAGCGGCGACGAGGTGAGGCTCACCAGTACAGCTGGCTATCAGGTGGAGGGCAAGCTTGTGGTGACCGAGGGTATCCACCCCGAGTGCGTCTCGTCTGTTGTGGGCACCTGGGATTGCAAGTCCAAGTCCATGACTATCGCCCAAGGGAAGGGAGTCAATCTCGTGAGCTTGATTCCAGGAACGACGGCGGAGCGGCTTGACCATGTTTGTTCTGCGTTCGATCAGCTCATCCGTGCCAAAATCGAGAAGATCGCGTAAGGAGGGAGTGAATTATGGCTTATGGAATGCTCATTAACTTGAAGAAGTGCATCGGCTGCCATGCATGCGCCGTGGCGTGCAAGGAGGCGCACGGCACTCCTCCTGCGGTGACGCGCTCGCATGTGAAGCGCGAGTTCGAGGGGACGTATCCCAACGTGCGCAAAACGGCGGTTCCCATGCTTTGCAACCATTGCGAAACCACGCCGTGCATCGAGGCGTGTGCGGTGGAAGGCGCTACGTACAAGCGCGACGATGGCATTGTGGTCATCGATAAGGAGAAGTGCATCGGCTGCAAGGCTTGCGTCGCGGCCTGCCCCTACGGCTCGCGCTACTACATCGAGAGTGCGGACGGTTACTTCGGATCCGACCTCAACGAGTACGAGCAGGTGGTGTACCCCTCGATGCCCCAGGGCACTGTCGACAAGTGCACATTCTGTGTCGAGCGTATTGATGCCGGCAACGGTGAGCCGCAAGCGTGCGTGGCTGCTTGTCCGGCGGGGGCTCGCGTGTTCGGCGATTTGGACGAGCTACGCAAGCAGGCCGAAGCGGAAGATGGCTTTCAGCTGCTTCCTGACGAGGGTACGAACCCGTCGGTGTGGTACCTGCCGGCCAAGGTGAACGAGTAGACTTCCCCCTCCCGACGGCGGCCCGCCTCCCGGGCCGCCGTCATCTAGATTGTGCTTCGCTGCTCGTTCTGCGGTGGGGAAGCGAACCCGTTCGTTGAAGGAGGCGCGCCATGCTGTGCACATCTGTTGTGGAGCCGGGTTCGAAGGCGGCTGCATGCGTGCAGATGCAGGTTCGCAGGTTCGACGGAGGCACCGGTCGTTTCATTGACCGCTCCGACGCCGTTATTCAGGAAGCTTACCTGTCTGTGCAGGTGGACGGCGTTTTTCATCATGAGACGACGTGCTCGCCTTGGGATATAAAGGAACTGGTGGTGGGAGGTCTGTTCGCGGACGGCACGATCGACGGCGCCGAAGAGGTGCTCGGCGTTGCGGTTGACATTGATGCTGGCGTCGCTTCGGTGCGTCTCTCGCAAGGCTCGCTCGGCGCGCCCGATCGGGCCATAGCGGAGAAGCCTGCAGAACGGCAAGGGCGTGCATTGGCGATGACGGTAACGCCTGTTGAGGTCAACCGGCGCATCGAGCTGTTGGAGGATCGCTCACTGCTGTTCCGGCGCACGGGCGGCGTCCACAGCGCCGTGCTCACCGACGAGCGCGGCATCATCGCCTGGTTCGAGGACATCGGGCGGCATAGCGCCTTTGACAAATTGGCAGGATGGTGCCTGCTTAACCGGATGGATGTGGTGGATAAGGTGCTGCTGTTCTCCGGGCGCATTCCTCGGGAGATCGTGGTCAAAGCGGTGCGGCTCGGCTGCCCGGTCGTCGTGTCACCGGGCGCGCCGACCGACCTCTCCATAGCCCTCGCTGAGCGCGGCGGACTTACGCTCATCGGGTTCGGCAAAAACGGCTCGTTCAACGTATACTCCCATTCCGAGCGCATCGCTTTCTGAGCGGGGTAGGCTTCGAGCGATCCTCGCAGCTGCCCGGCCCGGCAAAGCGAGCCCGGTCGCAGTTCCGATGCGGCGGAGTGTAAACGACCCCGCACTCCTCGTGAAGTGCGGGGTCGTTTGTTCGATCATGTTGGACCGGCCGGCCCTGTGCTTACTTGGTAAAGCGGCTGTAGTCGTAGCCCTCACCTTGGCGAACGGTCTTCTTGCCGGCGTCGACGCTCTTCTGCTGCGCGCCGTTGCTCTTGCTGCGGGGGGCGCTGGAGCGCTGGGCGCCCTTTCTCTCGAGGCGCAGCTTAGCGCTTTCAGCGTTGCGGCTGCGACCGCCCTCGCGCTTGTCGTTCTCGAAGCGACGTCCCTCGGCGCGGCTGCCGCGGCCGGGTCGGTTGTCCTGCGAGCGCTTGTCCGTGCTCTTGCCGGCGGAAGCCGTATGCCCGGCGCGCGCAGAGTCGCTCCGCGGCCCCTTCCCGTACTTCGGCTTCGAGCCCTTGTAGCCGCCCTTGCCACCCTTTTTGGGCTTCTGCAGCACCGACGCGTCCAGCTTGTAGTTCTCCAGATCCATGAATGGTATGTCCTTGCCGATGAGCCGCTCGATGTCCTTGAGCGTGCGCGTCGACTCGCGCGTGACGAACGAAATGGCATAGCCCTGCTCGCCCGCACGGCCCGTACGGCCGATGCGGTGCACGTAGTCCTCGGGCATGTCGGGCAGATCGAAGTTGATCACGTGGTCGACTTCCGGCACGTCGATGCCGCGCGCCAGCACGTCGGTGGCCACGAGCACCGACGTCTTGCCGCGACGGAAGTTCTCGAGCGCACGACGGCGCTGTCCCTGCGACTTGTCGGAGTGGATGGACTCGGCCTTGTAGCCGGCACGGCACAAGGTCTCTGCGCATTCCTCGGTGCGGAACTTGGTGCGGGCGAAAACAATGATACGCTCCGAGCCCTTCTCTTCAAGTACGGCTTGCAGAAGCTCGGGCTTCTTGTGGTTCAAGACGGGCATCACGAACTGTTCGACCGTCTTGGCCGTTTCGCCCTTGTGCGCAATCTCCACCACGGCGGGGTCGCGCAGCAGCGAACCGAGGTTCTTCTCGATGGAGCGGTCGATGGTGGCGGAGAACAGCAGCGTCTGGCGGCATTCCGGCGTGGCGTTTACGATGGTGGTGACATCGGGAAGAAAGCCCATGTCAAGCATGCGGTCGGCCTCGTCCAGCACGAGCGTTTCCACGCTGCCCAGATCGATAACGCCGCGATCCATGAGGTCGTTCAAGCGTCCGGGCGTGGCGATGAGCACATCGGTGCCGCCGCGGATCTCCTTGATCTGCGGACCGTAGGGCGTACCGCCGAACACGGTGGTCACAAAGTGGCCGGTCTTGCGGGAGATCTGCATGGCCGTACGGGCGATCTGCTGGGCAAGCTCGCGGGTGGGGCTGACCACCAATACGCGCGGAGCGCGGTTGCGGCCGCGCACGCGAGGCAGCGTGCTCAGCGTGGGCAGCAAGAACGCAGCGGTCTTGCCGGTGCCGGTGCTGGCGGCGGCGATGAGGTCGCGGCCCTCCAAGACCAGGGGGATGGACTGCTCCTGCACGGGGGTGGGCTGGTCGTATCCCAGCTTCTCGACGGCAAGAAGCGCGTCTTTGGACAAGCCGAGGTCGGCGAATGCGGTCATATTCGTTTCCGTTTCTCTTCGACGGGCATCCGCCCTCTGCGGCATGCCTCGTGGTTGCACCCGCTCCTGCGGCGTGCTTGCGCTTGACTCGAGCCGCTTTCTGCCATCCGTAAGCGTCATAGGCGCGCATAAGAGAAACGAGAAAGAATTTCGCGTGAAGCGGTTATCCAGTATGAAGGTTGGCGGAGGCCGCGTCGCCTAGAACGCTCGAAAGGGCGCAGCTTGTGCGCGAAACTCCACAACTGCGGCGATGTTCGCGATGCGCATGGGCGGCCCATGCACATCGCGAACATCGTGCGAGTATTGCTCTCGTCCGGTTCTCGTTCGCCGTCCGGCCTGACCGCACGCATCGTGCATGGCGAATCGCTGAAGATGGGCGCCGTCGTCATCCGACGAGCGCGGCATCTGCCATAATGACCCCGACGACGAAACCATTGCCGGCTCGCCCCCCCTCACGGTGCGGCGGCCGCCGAATCACGAGGACAACATGGCAGACTACATAGAGGGCAAGCGCCCCATCATTGAAGCGCTGCGCACGCAGGTGCCCATCAAGTGCGTATTGCTGGCGGACAATGCAAAGCGCGATAGCCTGGTGGAGGACATCCTGCGCAAGGCGAAGCGCTTCGACGTGCCGGTAAAAACCGTGCCCCGCAAGCTGCTCGACGAGGTGTCGGATCGCGGTAGCCACCAAGGCGTTATGGCGGAGACGAAGCCCTACGTCTATGTGGACATTACCGAAATCGAGCGCGCGGCCGCATCCTACGCCGACGAGCACGGCGGTCGGGCGCTCGTCGTCATCCTCGATCACCTCACCGACGCCGGCAACCTGGGGGCCATCGCGCGCAGCGCCGAGTCCGTGGGCGCCTGCGGCCTGGTCATTCCCAATAAGCGCAGCGCGCGCGTGGAGGCTTCGACGTACAAGAGTTCTGCCGGCGCCATCGCGCACATGCCGGTCGCGCGCGTGCCGAACCTCATCCAGGTCATGGCGCGCCTCAAGGAGCGCGGCTTTTGGATAGCCGGGGCGAGCGAGCAGGCCGACGACATCATCTGGCAGGCGAACCTCAAAGGTAAAATCGCGCTCGTTATGGGCAACGAGGCCGAAGGCCTGTCCCGCGTGGTGAAGGAGAGCTGCGACTTTCTGGTGAAGCTGCCCCAGGAGGGCGAGGTGGCCTCGCTCAACGTCGCCCAGGCCTCCACGGCGTGCATGTACGAGTGGCTGCGGCAAAATTCGTAGGTTGAACTCGTGGCGAAGCAACGAAAAAAGCTGTTGATCGTAGACGGGTACAACGTGCTGCGCTCGGGCAGCCGCTATCGCGACATAGCAGGACCCGATTACACCGACGACTCGTTCAATACCGCCCGCGAGGCGCTCGTCAACGACGTGATCGGATACGCGGGGCGCGACTGGCGCGCCATCATTGTGTTCGACGGCGGCCGCAACGAATTCTCTACCGGCGAGGCCGAGAGCGTGGGCGGCGTGCGCATCATGTTCAGCCCGTCCGGCCAGTCGGCCGACAAGGTGATCGAGAAGCTCGCCCACGACGCACGTGAGCGCCAGGTGGAGACGCTCGTCGTCACGAGCGACGCCACCGTCCAGGACACCGTGTTCGGCGGCGGCGTCGATCGCATGAGCGCGGACGGGTTCTCGCACGAGGTGTCCATGCTCTACGAGGAGGCGCGTCTCGACGAGACGCCCAAGGTGGCCGAGAAGAACACCGTAGCCGCTCGCATCGACGCGGACACGCTCGCCAAGCTGAAGGCGCTGCGCGACGAGGCGTAGCCGGTCGGGCCACGAGCGGGTTGCGGTCCCGTGCCGGTTTCGTGAATTCCAGACACATCTGCAATAACTGTCGGGTTACGGTCAGCTTGTCCCGAACTGTCGGTTGTTCCACAACACCGTGTTGGTTATCATGCGGAAGGTGAGAGTCGCACAGTGTGACATGGCCGAGCTGGACGGAGCGTGCGAACGGGCGATGGATCGATTCATCCACTTCATCATAGCCAAGCGCAAAGCGGTGGTCGCCTTCTTTCTTCTCACCGCGGTAGGCTGCGCCGCTCTCATCCCCTTCGTTAAGGTCAACTACGACATGGCGGACTACCTTCCTCCCAGCGCGCAGTCTACCAAAGCGGTCGCCATCATGGAGGAGCAGTTCGCGCAGGACATGCCGAATGCGAACGTGCTCGTGCGGGATGTGGACGTGCCTCGCGCGCTCGCGCTGAAAGACAAGATTGCCGCAATGGAGGGCGTTGAATCCGTCCTGTGGCTCGATGACGCGGCCGATGTCGCCGTGCCGCTCCCCATGCTCGATACGAGCACGGTGGAAACCTACTACCGGAACGGCAATGCGCTATTCCAGGTCACGGTTGCCGAGGGGGCCGAGAGCGACGCCGTTCCCGCACTGCGCGCGCTCGTCGACGAGGAGGGCGCTGGCAACGCCGTTTCGGGCGATGCAGCCGATACCGCGCAGATGCGCGCGAGCATGATCGAGCAGGTGCTCGTTGCCGTGGCCATCCTCGTGCCCGTCATCGTGCTGCTCCTGGTGCTATCCACGTTGTCGTGGATCGAGCCGGTCCTGTTCATCGCAGCCATCGGCGTATCCATCCTCATCAACATGGGAACGAATATCGCGTTCGGCGAGGTGTCCTTCGTCACGTTCTCGGTGAGCCCCATCCTCCAGCTTGCAGTGTCGCTCGATTACGCCATTTTCCTCCTGCACGCGTTCGCAGCCGAGAGGGGCCGCACCTCCGATGTCGCGGAGGCGATGGCGCGCGCCATGCGCGCTTCCATGCCCACCATCGCGGCGAGCGCTACCACTACGCTGTTCGGCTTCGCAGCGCTCGCGTTCATGCAGTTCCAGATCGGCGCCGATCTGGGCATCAACTTGGTCAAGGGCATCGTGCTCAGCTTCGTCACGGTCATGGCCCTGCTGCCGGCGCTCACGCTTCTGCTCTACAGGATTATCGACAAGACGGCCCATCGGCCCTTGCTGCCGTCGTTTCGCAATGTGGATCGCGGACTGCGCAAAGTGCGCATTCCGGCTTTGCTCGTCGTGCTCGTACTGCTCGTACCCGCGTTCCTTGGACAATCGCACACAGTGTTCAGCTATCAGAACAGCGTTCCCGATCCGAGCCTGCGCGCCGGTGCCGACGTACAGGCGGTGAACGAGGTCTTCGGGAAGCAGAACGCGATCGCCGTGCTCGTGCCACGCGGTGATGTCGCGGCTGAAGCGGCTCTGTCGGACAACCTTGCGCAACTCGATCATGTGACCTCGGTCCTCTCGTACGTGTCGGTTGTGGGCGCTGCCGTGCCTGAAGGGTTCCTCGATCCGAGTGTGACCGAGCAGTTCTATTCGACGGACTTCGCGCGCATCATCGCCTATGTGGATACCGAGGTGGAGGGAGATACGGCCTTCAGCACCGTCGAGGCTGTCCAGCATGCTGCCGCCCAACACTACGACGAGTTCTACACGGCAGGGCAATCCGCGAACCTCTACGATATGAAGAACATCGTGGCCGTGGACAACGTGGTGGTGAGCCTCGTGGCCATCGTGGCCATCTTCTTCGTCGTGATGATCACATTCAAATCCCTTGCGCTGCCCTTCGTGCTGCTGCTTGCCATCGAGGCCGGCATCTGGATCAATCTGGCTATCCCGTATTTCACGGGAACCGAGGTGAACTTCATCGGATACCTCGTCATCAATACGGTGCAGCTGGGCGCCACGATCGATTACGGTATTCTGCTGACCACGCATTATCTCTCCCACCGCCGCGTTGCGCCCGCACGCGAGGCGGTGAAGCGCGCGCTTGGCGAGACGTTCCCATCGCTGCTTGTGTCGGCCGGCATATTGGCCACCGCGGGATTCGCGCTCGCCTTCTCTTCGTCGATCTCGGCCGTGTCCAGCTTGGGGCTGCTGCTCGGACGCGGGGCTTTATTGTCGCTCGCTCTGGTCACGTGCCTTCTGCCCGGGTTGCTTATCTACCTCGATCCCGTCATCCGCCGCACCACCTGGCATGCGAGCTTCTTTAAGCCGGATGCGGCGCCTACCCTGCCTTCGAGTGAAGGAGATGCCTCATGAAGAATCGTCGCTTTGCGTGCACCGCCCTCGTCGCGTGTTTGACCGCCGCTCTTTCGATCACGTGCATTCCTGGCGCGTTCGCGCTCGCGCGCGACGGCGTCGCCGAGGGAGCGAACGCCGCCTCCGACGCGAATGCTGTCTCGGAAGCGAGTGACGCCTCGGAATATGCTGCATCGTTCGAGAAGTCCGAGGTGGTGTACGCGAATCTGGCAACGGACGGCGCGCCGCAGGCGGTCTATATCGTCAACCGCTTCGACGTATCCTCGCCCGGCATGATCGTCGACTACGGGGACTATTCCTCGGTCCAGAACCTGACGGCTGAGGCCGAATTAGAGCGCACGGGCGAACGGACGGCGTTCGAAGCCGAGGAGGGCGCATTCGCCTACCAGGGCAACGCTGCCCAGACGACGCTTCCGTGGAATGTTTCGCTGAGCTACGAGCTTGACGGACGCTCCGTTCCGGCCGCAGAGTTGGCCGGTGCGTCGGGCGAGCTTTCTATCCATGCGTCCACGGCGCGCGCCGACGAGGCAGACCCCGCATTCTACGACAGCTTCATGCTGCAGATCACGTTCACGCTTCCGGACGAGTCGTGCTTTGACGTGGCCGCTGAAGGCGCGACGATCGCGCGCGCCGGCCAGAGTACGACGGTGGCGTTCACAGTCCTTCCCGGCCACGACGGGGACTTCGAATTGACGGCGCACGTCGACGGCTTCTCCATGGACGGGGTGCAGATCGTCGCGTTGCCGTACTCCTCGGTAATGGAGCTGCCCGACGCGGAGGGGATGGCGTCGGATATGGAGGGCCTTTCGGATGCGGTGAGCAGGCTGTCGGAGGGCACGGAATCGCTTGCGGCAGGCGTCGAGGAGCTTTCGGGCGGCGTTCGCGGCCTGTCGTCGGGCGCGGGCGAGATCGGCGCAGCGCTGACGGCGCTCGACGGGTCGTCGGCCGATATCGTGACGGCTTCGGGTGCGATCGGGGATGCTCTGGCCGATGCTGCGAACGGTCTTTCCAATGCGGATTTCTCGCAGCTCGACCAGCTGGGCATGCTGCCGGATGTGCTACGCGGGCTGGCCGACGGCTTGGACGCGCTGCAAGTGAGCGCGAGCAGTCTGAAGGGCGGCTACGATGCGGCGCTCGCGGCGCTAGATTCGGCCGTGTCGGCCATCCCCGGTGATGTGACCGAGGCCGAGCTTGCGAGCCTGCGAAGCGCCGCCTCGTCTGGCGGGACGGCCTCCGATGTCGCCACCGTGGACAAGCTCGCGGAGGCATACGCCGCGGCGCAGGCTGTCAAGGCTTCCTATGGCGATGGTGCGGCGTTCGCAGGCGCCGGGCAGCTGGTGGGTGCCCTGGCTGCCGACGCTTCGGTCGAGGGATCCCTGGCCCAGCAGGCCGCGCGCCTCCGCGCGCTCGCTTCCCAAATGGAAGGCTCCTTCGATCCGGCCCAGTTCGAACAGCTCGCTCAGCTGGCGGACGGCCTCGAACGGCTGTCGGGCGAGTACGGCGCGTTCCACGACGGCCTCGCCCGATACGCAGCGGGTCTTTCGACACTCTCGAGCGCGTATGCGCAGTTCCAGTCGGGTGCTTCATCGCTGGCCGGAGGCTCCGACCGGCTTGTGGGGGGAGCCTCCGAGGTGGCCGGCGGCATGGCGGAGCTGAACGAGGCCACAATCGACCTTCCTGAGACCATGCGCCGGCAGATCGAGGAGGCGATGGCCGACTACGATTTCCCGGAATTCGATCCGGTGTCGTTCGCATCGAGCGAGAACCCGAACGTGAGCGCCGTCCAATTCGTCATGGCCACGCCTCCCATCGAGGCGCCGGAGGCGGAGCCGGAAGAGGAGCCGGAGGCTGAGCTTTCGATCTGGGATCGCTTTATTGCGCTTTTTCAAGGATAATCAAGAGGGGGAATCGGTTCCACGATCCGTCTCGTTTATCTGGCGACATATTCAGCTCCACTCGTTTCTTCTACCTCCATTCCGCGAGGGATGCCGATGGCGGAGAAAAGCTCGTCGCGCAGATCGCAATGCGTATGCGTGAAGTGCGGGTCTTTGTAGCGCAATCGTTTGCCCAGGCGTTTCGCTACCTGATGCGCAAGCCGGTTGAAAGCGCCGCTGTTCATAAGTTGGTCTGAGGAAACGGTCATGACCGTGAACCCAAGCGTGATGAGCGTGTTGCGTCGTCGTGCATCGCTTTCACGTCGTTTGCGGATCCGAGTGATACAGCGCGCTATCGTATTCGAGGACCAAATTCTCATATGGCCAGCAGAGATCGCATGAGCAGTATGTTCGGTCGGCAAGTCTTCGTGAGCGGTTCGGTATGTCGACACGGTAGTTGAACATGGGATGCGGTAAACCGTAGCCGCCTATGCTATACGGTAAGCACAAGAGCATGGTAAGAATCGTTTTATCTTTCACTAATGCTCGCACGGGGAGCGAGCATCCAGCCGGGCGCCGGTTCCCTCCGAGAAGGCGCGGCTTTTCTTGAGCTGCGAGTACGCGCTGTGCTCGCCTCGTCGCTTCTTGTCATGCTTTGTGGTCGCGCAATAATTCTGGTCCGACGGTGCGCCAGTAGTCGAGTGCCGATTCATATCCTATAAGTATACTCATATGGTCACTATATCGCTATTTTCTTGAGCCGCACCCGTAAGGCTGGATGTGTAGTGACGCTGTCGGGTGTGCTTGCATAGTCTTCTTGGTTCGGCGGCGATTTGGGGCCCCTTTAGGCTCCGGCATCTACTTTCCAGCTGAGGTTGGCTGGACAATGCAGAGCGGCACGAAAACGGATGCGTCATTTCGTGGCACAGATTCGAAGGTATGCAAATTCTTCTAAGCTCATTGACAAGAGGAAAAGGAGGGTGGGCGGCAAAACACTAGGTCAGAATTTCAGGAGTTGTGAAAAACTGAAGTTAACGTTAGATGAGTTTTGCATAAGCCCATATTTGTGCCGCGTTCTTCTCCATCCGCTGGTAAGCCACCATTGATTTGACGCAGGATGTCGTGACGCGCTGTTCTACGCCATGCCAATCTTGGTATGACGGCAGGCTTCCTCATCGACATGAATTGTTCGTGGCGGCCGGGATTGTATTAGGCGCGTTCTTCGATGCCGTGCTGGATGATGCGCAGCAGCAGATCCGACATCTCGTCGGGCGACTGCGGCGTGCCTTTCTCCAGCCAGTGCGACAGCATGCCGAGCGCTCCCGACACGGCAAACAGGTACATATACTCCAAGCTGTCGGGAGTGCTCACGCCCTGCCTATCCGAAGGCTGAAGGTCGACGAGGTGCGCCAGCTCCATGATCTGCCGCTGGAATCCGCCGTCGCTCTCCTCGAGGAGCATGAGGAACACCTCGGCGTTGTCTTGCGCGTACTCGAGCACTTTGACCACGCTCGCCGTACGCGGCTTGTCGTCGGCCAGAAGATGCGCTTTCAGATCGGCAAGCGCATCGTTCTCGATACTCTGAAGCAGGTCATGAGGGTTGCGGAAGTGGGCGTAGAAGGTGCTTCGGTTCACGTCGGCTCGCTCGCAGAGCTCCTTGACGGAGATCTTGGAGACGGGACGCTCCTGCACGAGCCGAACGAGCGCTTGGGTGAGTGCGCGCTTTGTGTACCGCACGCGACGATCGACCTTCTCTGCGGCCACAACACACCTCCTAATCGTCCTCGCCGTACATGCAGCAGCGCGCTTTGCCGCTGTGTTTGGCGCGATAGAGCGCACGGTCGCTGCGTTTGACCAGTTCGTCAATGGGAAGGCGGGGGTCATCCGTCGTCGCGATGCCCGCGCTGCCGGAAAGCGCGACGGTGATCTCGCTGTGCGCGGATTCCAGCTGCAGCCGTTCGAGCGCTTCCTCAACCCGCTCGCGGGCATGCTCGGCTGCCGGCCCGGCCAGCACCACGGCGAACTCGTCGCCGCCCCAGCGAATGACCTGGCCGTCGTCGAATGCATCTTTCAGCAAGTCGGCTGCGAACATCAGGGTGCGATCTCCCGCGTCGTGACCGTAACGGTCGTTAACCTCTTTGAACCCGTCGAGGTCGATCGTCGCGACCGCCAGCGGCGTGCGCTGCATGCCCGCCATGTCGCGCCCTGCGAACTGTTCATGGAAGAAGCGCCGATTGAACAGGCCTGTCATGTAGTCGGTTCGAGCGGCTTCGAGCACGCGTCGTTCCAGTTTCCGCTCGAGGGTGGTCTCGCGCGCGATGCGCATCTTTCCGGTCTTGTTGCCGAACACGTCCACAATGGGCGATTCGGCAGAAACGAATGTGCGCACCTTGCCGCCGATGCGCGCGGCGAATTCGCTCGTGCCGGGTCGTGCGATGTTGGAAGGATCCTCGCGCGCGACCAGTTCGACCGGCCAGGATTCCACGCGTTTTCCCACGACGAGTTCGGGGCGGATGCCGAACTGCTCCTCGGTGGCGCGGTTCACATTGAGGACGATGCCGTCGGCATCCTCGATGGTCACGGCAAAGGGGATGGCGTTCAGCACGATGTCTAGCTCGTTGGCGATGTTGCCCAAAGCTGTGACGTCGTGGGCTATGCCCACGGTGCCCATGACGGTGCCATCCTCGTCGAAAAGGGGGGTCTTGTACGTTTTGAACTGGCGCATGCCCCGGGGCGTTTTCACCTGCTCGTCGAACAAGCACGTGCGCCCGGCGCGCATCGTCTCTTCCTCCGACTCCAGGCACACGTACTCTCCGGTAGCGTATTCTTCTGGGCTGATATCCCAAATGTAGTAGTGGCCACGACCTTCGACCTGCTGCTTCGTCTTGTCGACGACGGAGCAGAAGGCGTCGTTCACCTTGAGATGCGATCCTGCGGCGTCTTTGAACCACACGAGATCGGGGATGGAGTCGATGGCGGTATCAAGGTAGGTGCGCGCGAGGTTCAGATCCGCGGCGGTTTCGGCGGCTTGCTGCAAGCGTCCGAATTCAAAGGCCAAGCGGGCCTCGTCGAGGGGGGTTGTCCATAGTGCGTCGATGAAGGTGAAGTCTTCGGACGTCCACGCGGCCGCATCAGAGGCGTCTGCGATGACGGCGACGGTCCCGAACCGATCCATACGCTCGGCACGTCGCCGCTCTTGAAGTGCGCTGAGATCTGCGGCTGGGCGGAAGGCCTGCGGGGCATTTTCCGCCTCATGGGGCGCAAGCGAGCGTGCATCGACAACGGCGATGGAGCAGGAGCAGAATGCGGCGGCATCCAGCGCGTCGCGACGGAACACCTCGTGCTCGAATCGGTCGAGGGGCTTGATGCGCGCTATCGCTTCTGCGGTTTGGTCGTCGCAGCCGAACAGGCAGATACGCAGCGTTTTGCGATACACGATACCCCCCCCCTTCTATTTGAGCGGTTTGCCCATTGTATCGCACGATCGCTCTCGAAGGGGCCCGCATGCGCCGGTTTCGGGCCCATCTGTTTTCGATTCGACACGATATCCGATGCTTCGCAAGTGGATGCAACCGTCGGTTGCGTAAAATGAATACCGGACATGCTGGTGCAACGGGCGATGCAACCGTAGCCTGGGGGAGAGAGGAACGCATGACAGAGAAACCGAGAAAGGGATCGTTCATGAACGTCGAGATCGCCCAGCGCCTCGCAACGATGCGGCGCGAGAAGGGGTATAGCCAAGAAGAGCTTGCAGCGCAGTTGGGACTGTCGCGGCAGGCGATTTCGAAATGGGAGCGAGCCGAGTCGTCTCCCGACACGGGCAATCTTGTGGCGCTTGCCAAGCTCTACGGCGTGACCGTGGACGAGCTTCTGCGCGTGGAGGAGGACATCGAGGACGACGTGCGCTTCGAGGAGCGCGACCGAGATGCCGTCGAAGCGGGAGCGACGAGGGGTGCGCAGATTCAGGCGCAAGAGGCGGCCGTGCGCGCCAACGAGGCGGCGGTGCGGGCTGCCCAGGCTGCCGTGGCTGCTGCCCAGGCGCGTGCGACGGCAGAGCAAGCGCAGACGAAGTCCCTCGAGCAGGCGACGTCCTCCGGGCAGATGTCGGCGACCGCCTGCCCACCTCCGCCATCCGGTCAGCCCGTCCAACCGCAGCCTCAGCAGCCGTATCGTGCGCAGCAGCCCGGCGCCGAGCACGACGCGGGCGGCCATCGAAAGCGCGGGCCGTGGACGACCTTCCCCTATCCGGTGCTGTGCGTCATCATATTCCTTGCGCTCGGCTTCCTGTGCGGCGTGTGGCATCCAGCGTGGCTCGTGTTCCTCACCATTCCGCTGTACTACTGGATCGCCCACATCATCGAGAACGACCCGAACTATCGGGCCGATCGGCGCTAACGGAAGGCGGGGGCGGACATGACAAGGCTGACAAGGGAATCGACGACGAAGATAGCGCTGATCATCGTGCTCGGAGCGCTGGCGATCGGGCTTGTGGGGCTTGGCGGCTGGAGCGGCTGCTCGGCGTTCGGGGCACGGTTCGGAACGGCGACCGCGCAGGGGAGTGCGAGCATCGACGCTCAGGAGGTGGAAAGCCTCGACATCGGGTGGGGGGCGGGCGACGCGCGCGTGGTCGTGGTCGACGACGCCGATGCGAACGGCCGCATCGAGCTGGTGGAGACGCTGGTGGGCAGCGCACCGCGCGGGCAGCAGATGCGCTGGGGTGTCTCGGGCGGCACACTGCATGTGGAGCAGGGCTCGGGATTCTCGTGCAGCGCGCTGTTCGGGCGGCGGGACCTCGAGGTGCGCATACCGAAGAGCGCGGCGGAGCGGTTCGACGCCGTCCGGCTCTCGGGCGCGTCGGGGTCGTTCTCGGTGGAGGGCATCGGCTGCCGCACGCTTGACGTGGAACTGGCTTCGGGCGAGATGGATGTGCGCGGCATGCGGGCCGAGGATCTTGCGGTTGATGTGGCGAGCGGAAGGATGAACGTAGCAGGTGAGTTCGGCCGAAGCGTCCGCTTGAAGACGGCTTCGGGGGAGGCACGCGTATCGTGCGAGGGGGCGTGCCCACAGGATCTCGTGACCGAGGTGGCCAGCGGATCGGTCGTCGTGGCCCTGCCCGAAGACAGCGGGTTCACGGCGCGCGTCGACAAGGCGTCGGGGTCATTCAGAAGCGATTTCCCATCGTCGCAAGGCGCGGGCAGGGGCGTCGTAGGCGACGGTTCCGCCTCGTTCGACATCTTCATCGCGAGCGGCGATTTCACGATCGAGAAGAGCTAGGGGCTCAGCGCGGCCCGGCGTGCGGGCGGGCGCGGCACGTGCGCACCGGGGCGCCCGACGGCGCAGACCGCGCGCATGCCGCATCCGCGCGGTTTCCGGCTGCGCGCCCGTCTCGCGCGGGGAGCACGTGCAGGGGATCACCGTTCCCATGCGACGCACGAGGGCCGAGGGACGGCGATGCGCGTCTCCTCGATCGGCCGGCCGTTCGCAGTGAGCGCGAACAGGACCACCTCGTCGCTGTCCTGGTTCGCCACGGCCAAGCGATCGCCGGCGGGGGAAAGCGAGATGTGGCGCGGCCCGCGCCCGCCCGATGGGTAGTCGGCCCGCGCCGATGCGCTCCCGCTCCCGTCGATGTCGAACAGCGCGATCCGGTCGCTGCCCCGCACCGATACGTACAGGCGGCTCCCGTCTGGCGAGAACGCAGGATGGGCCGCCAGAACCGCGCGGCCGCTTCGCGACGCGTCGCCGCGCGCCGTCGGCAGCTCCAGACGACCGATCCGCTCCCAGTTCAGCCCAGTCCGATCGAACCGGAACAGCAGTACGTCGTTCGCGAGTTCGTCCGCGAGGGCGGCCACCGGAAGGCGCGGATGGAACGCGAGCATGCGCGGCCCCGAACCGCCGGGCACCCTCACGACCTCGGCCGGGGGCATGTCGAGCGCGCCCGCGGTCCCCGCTCGGTAGAGCGTGACGGTGTCGCAGCCCAGATCGACGACGGCGAGCAGGTCCGTTCCCGGGACGAAGCTCGCGGAATGCACGTGCGGCGCGCTCTGCCGCTCGCGATTCGGCCCGCCGCCCGCATGGCGCACGGACGGCAGCCCTCCGCGTGGATTCCCGTCGGATGCGAGCAGGCACAGGCCTACCGATCCGCTCTGGTAGTTCGCACCGTACAGGCAGCGCCCGTCCGGGTGGACGGCGACGAAGCACGTCCCGGCATCCGCCGGCGAAGAGCACGCGCCGCGGCAGACGAGCGATCCGTCGCCTTCGATCGCATAGGCGGCAAGGTAGCTCCGATCGTCCAGTTCGTGTGCGGCGTAGAGATGCCGTCCACGCTGTGCGACGAACGAGGGGTTCGGCGCCTTCCCCGCCTCGCGCACGATGCGCAGCGAGCCCGCCTCCTCGTTGAAGGCGAGCTCGAAGATGCCGCCGGCCCTGCCGTCCGTGTACGTTCCCGCGAACAGCGCTTGCTCAGACCTCTGCGCCGTCATGACGCCTCCTGCGCGAGCTCCTGCTTGTCGAGTACCTTGAATCGCCGGTATAGGCGCAGCGTTGCCACCTTGTTCCACATCGTGATGAGCGGCCCCGTGAAGAACGCGGCGATGATGGTGAACACGCCGATGGGCCCGCCGGCTATGATGGCGATGACGGCCACCGTGATGTCCTGCGTCATGCGCACGGGCGTGTAGATGAAGCGCGTGCGCGCCACGATGACGGGTGCGATGGCGTCGATGGGCGCCACGCCCATGCGCGTCTTGAGGTACAACGATACGCCCAACGTGAAGAAAAGCGTTCCGACTACGAGGTATACGCCTGCGCTCACGAACCCCGAGGGTTGCCAGGGAAGCAGGTGGTAGGCCCAGGTGAAGAACTCGATCAGATAGCCGACGGCCACCATGTTGATGATGGTGCCCAATCCAAGCTGGTATTTGTCGAACCTGAACACGGCTACGAGGATGATCAGGTTCACGATGAGCTGGAACGTACCGAAATCCATCCCGATGCGCGCGCTCAGCCCCAGGTTCATGGCCGTGAACGGATCGACGCCGACCCCTCCCACGCGGCAGATGGACGTGCCCAGCGCGATGCACACGATGCCCAGGCACGAGAACAGGAGCTTGCCCTTCAGGTTGTACGTGTGCTTCAAATCCAGCCACTTCGCCATGGCGCGGCGCTCCTCTCGTATCCGGTTCCCGCCGTTGCCCGAAGCCGATGCGAAGGCAGGTGCGATCGAGTCTCGCATAGGGCCCGGGGCTCGCAAGCTGCTCCTCGGCCCTCCGTTGCGCAGCTGTTAGCGGCTGGTGACGCGAACGTGCCGCTGCATGAGTCGTCTCGCCATGCGCGTCAGAGGCGCTTCGCCCTTCCTGCACTCGGGTTCCCGGCGCGCATCTTCGCGCGCCTTGAGCGTGACCCGTTCAGGTTGGAGCTGGTTTCCCCGATCTTCTATTGCATATGACACGTTGTCATATGCAATGGCCGCGTTTTGTGGGATACTGACGGGAACGGTGCACGGCGTCTGGGGCGTAACGGCTGCGCGGCGAGGGGGAGAGGGCATGTTCGGCGAGCTGGTGGTGGGATATCTGTTCCTCGGCGGCGTAGGAGCCGGCGCCTTGGCGATGTCCTCGCTGTTCGATCTCGCCTGGGTGCGCACGCCCTTCGGCGCGTCGGCGCGCGCCTCGGTGGACGAAGCCTTGCCGGCGGAGCGCACGATCTCGTTCGGCCTGCTGGCAGGTCTGGCCGCGCTCGTGCTGGGCGCGCTGTTCCTGCTGTTCGACCTGGGGCGCATCGACCGGGTGGAGGCGCTGTTCCTGCGTCCGTCGGCAACGTATCTGACGGTCGGTTCCTATGCACTGGCGGCTTTGGCGCTTCTCGGGGCGTTCTTGGCGGCGGTGCGTTTCGCGTATCTGCCGAGCATCGCGCGCTCTGTTGTGCGCGCCGTCGAAGCGTTGACGGTGCTGGCGGGCATCGTGGTCATGCTGTACACGGGCCTGCTGCTGCAGGATGCGGCCGGGGTGGCGTTCTGGCATTCGCCCCTCGTCCCGGTGCTGTTCGCGCTGTCGTCGCTCTCGTGCGGTGCGGCCGTCCTGCTGATCACCGCATTCTTCGCGGAGCCGGACGAGCGGGTGGATCGCATGGCGCGCATGCTCGCGCGGATCGACGCGGCCGTCATCGTGCTGGAGGTCGCCGCCGCAGCGCTCTTCGCGGGCCTGGCGCTTGCGAGCGCGCATCCTGCCGAGTCGGCTTCGGCCATGCGCCTGGCGTGCGGCGATCTGGCGGCTTGGTGGTGGGGCGGGTTCGTGCTGTGCGGGCTGGTCATTCCGCTTGCGGTGGAGGCGGCCCTCTTCCTGCGCCGTCGCGACGCGCAGGTTGTGCGGGCCGCGCTCGCCGTGGCGGCGGCGCTCGTGCTGGTAGGCGGGTTCAGCATGCGCAGCGCCGTCGTGGAGACGGGCATGCACCGCGACCTTGCGCTTGAAGAGCCGAACGCGCAGGCGTTCCGATTGGACTAGAGAGAGCGGACACGTGGCCTTATTCGAGATCAACGAGAAGAGCAGCATCCCCATCTGGCTGCAGCTGAAGAACCGGTTCATCTACCTCATCACCTCGGGGTACTACAAGCCGGGCGATCAGCTGCCCACGGTGCGCGGCCTGGCCGCCGACGTCGAGGTGAACTACAACACGGTGAGCAAGGTGTACATGAGCCTGGAGCAGGACGGCTACGTCCAATCGAAGCGGCGCCAGGGCGCGTTCGTGCTGGACGTGAGCGGCAAGCCCGGCGTGAGCATAGCGACCACGGCCGAGATCGTGACGCAGGAGTACCTCAAGCGCTGCTTCGAACTAGGCATGTCGCTTGAGAATATCGAAGAGCAGTTCGCCGCCAGCATACAAGCCGAGCGGCGCAAGCGGGACGGGGGCGGCCGAGACGCCGCTTCGAGGACGGAGGAGGAGCGATGAAGCGCCAGAAGAACGGAAGCGCCGGGGCGTCGGAGGCGGGATACGCGGCAGCGGGCGCGGCGGCGCCCTTCGGCGAAGGACGGACGGCGTCGTTTCCGGCCAACGCCCGGTTTGACACCGGCCGGCGCCGGGCATCGCGCAACGGGGCCGTGGTGTTCGCTGTCGTGGTGTTCGCGATCGCGTTCGCCCTCGTGCTGGCGGCGGTGCAGCTGGCCTTCGGCGGCATCGGGCTGGCGGCGCTCCTCGCGGCGGCCCTCGTGGGGTGGCTGGCGTCGTCCTCGGTGCACGTGGTGCTCGAATGGGAGAAGGCCGTTGTGCTGCGCTTCGGCAAGTTCAATCGTGTGGCAGGGCCGGGCATCGTGTTCACTTGGCCGATCGTCGAGTTCTACACGCTACGCATCGACCAGCGCGTGGCAACCACGTACTTTGGGGCCGAAGAGACACTCACGAGCGACCTCGTGCCCATCAATGTGGACGCCGTGTTATTCTGGATGGTATGGAACGCGAAGAACGCCGCCGTGGAGGTGGAGGACTACGCGTCGGCCGTGGCGTGGATCGCACAGACGACCATGCGCAAGGCCATCGGCCGAGCGACGGCGGTGGAGGTGGCCACGCGCCGCGATCAGCTCGACGAGGAGCTGGAGGCGGCCATCGAGGAGAAGCTGAACCCTTGGGGCATCACGATTATCGATGTTGAGATCCGCGACATCGTCATCCCGAAGGAGCTGCAGGAGGCCATGGCGCAAGAGGCCGTTGCCGAGCGGAAGAAGAACGCCCGCATGGTGCTGGCCGAGGCCGAGAAGGACATCTCCGAGATGCTCATGGATGCCGCGCAGGTGTACGCCGGCGATGCGGACGCCATGAAGCTGCGCACCATGCACTTGGCCTACGAGAGCGTGGAACAGTCGGGCGGCACGCTCGTGGTGCCGAGCGCCTTCAGCGAGGGCTTCGTGCCCGAGACGGGAGCGGGGGAACAAGCAAGCGCGCACGGCGCGAAGTAGCGCTGCCCTGCCTGCTATTATTGTAACTGATCACATCCCGTGCGCTCGTTTGCGACGCGCCGCTTCGCGGTACACTTCATCGTCGGTTCGCATCCCGATGACGATAACCAGCATCACGCCGTCGCGCTCTTCGAGCTTGTAGACGATGCGCACGCCGTCGCGCTTGAGCTTCACCTTGAACAGGCCGGTGAGATTGGTTCCTCCGCTGTTGCCGAGGGGCTTGCCGTAGCCGGGTTCGCTTCCGCTTGACGGGCGCGGGTTGGCTGCGATCTTGTCCAACGCCTTCAGGACGCGAAGACGCACCGATCCGTCGAGGCGGCAAAGGTCGCGATGCCCTTCCCGACGTGGAGCTCGAAACCAAAAATTGTAGTCCATTGTATTTTTCGGCACGTACGGGGGCTTGTTCACGAGGAACTTCGGATTCGAAGGAGGAATCAAGAGCGTGCCGCTGTATGCGGCGTTCTGTCTCCGGCGATAATCGCTTCTGTCTTACGTGAATGCTTGCGATAAAGAAATAGAATCCCCAGTTTAACCAATATTATCTCCAAAATAGAATAATCTCTTGTCATACTCTGTCATAGTTCTTACTTGATAATCATAGTGACGTATGGCAGACTATGACAGAGAAGGGAATCGGCCGATTTCTGACATAAGGGGGAATCCCGACCAAGCGGCGCTCTGCGCCGCGCTGTCGACGGGAAAGGCCGCTTGCGGAACCGTCGCCTTCGCTCGGATTGCCCAAGGCATTCTTGTATCGGGAATGAAGGAGGAGACATGTCGGAAACCAAGAGCCCGCGCACGGGGCTCACGCGCAGAGGCTTCCTGAAAACGACCGGCGCGCTCGCGGGCGCAGCGGCGGTTGCGGGCACGACGCCAACGCTCACTGCGCTGGCTGAAACGCCCGATGCCGACGCAGCCGAGGAGCAGGTGTTCTACAGCACGTGCGGAGGCAACTGCGGCGGTCCAACCTGCCGCATGAAAGGCATCGTGCGCGAGGGAAAGCTCGTACAGGTCAAGCCTGCGGACATCGACCCTGAACATCCAACGTTCAGAACCGGCTGCGTCAAGGGCCAGACGAATCCGCAGCGCCTCTACAGCCCGAAGCGCAATCTCTACCCTTTGAAGCGTGTTGGAGAGCGCGGCGCAGGCCAGTGGGAACGTATCTCGTGGGACGAAGCCATAACCACCATCGCCGATGCCATGAAATCATCCCAGGAGCAATATGGGGATTCTTCGGTTGCGTTTTGGCACAGTTATGTCGGCGGGAGCAGCGTCCTGAATTTTGCAACCTCGAGCTGCACTCCCGAGGGTACGCGCACCGGTTCGTCCGTCTCGCTCGAGCGGTTCATCCAGAAAACGGGAGCAACGGTAATGACCCCCGCAGCTGATAAGACGTTGCAATGGGCGTTGGCTTCCATTCCCGGGCTGGCCAAATTCGCGCCACAGAGCGAACTTGTGAAAGCGCAGACGATCATGATTTGGGGTTCCAATCCTACCGGTGCATCTCGCTCCCATCAGAATTTTCTTCGCAAGGCGAAGGAGAACGGATCCAAGATCGTAACTATCGATCCTTTGGTCAGGTTGAATGCGGTGCAATCGGATCTCTACCTGCCGGTGCGTCCGGCGACTGACGGCTTCTTGGCGTTGGCCATGTGCAACTGGATTGTCGACCACGAGCTGGTGGACTGGGAATTTCTTCGGGATAGCACCGTCGCCCCGATTCTGCGCAAAGAGGACGGGACGTACTTGCGGCTATCGGATCTGGGCATGGCCCCCGAAGAGGGCCCTGTCGATCCTAAGACGGGCAAGTCGACGACCCTTGACACCGAGGTGGTGTACGACGAGGAGAATATGACGTTTGGCTCCATCAACAAGGTTGCGCACCCTGCCGTGCTTGGCTCCTATGAAGCGAACGGCCTCAAAGTGCGCACGGTGCTCGATTACGTGCTCGAGAATATCAAGGAGTACACAGTCGAGAAGGCCGCCGAGGTGTGCGACGTCCCGGCGTGGAAGATCGAGGAGGTCGCGCGCCTGTATGCAACCGAAAAACCCGCAACCATCGATATGTGGGAAGGCCTCGACCACCGGCATAACTCGCGCCACAACTACAAAGACCTTATGCTCCTTGCCTGCCTGACCGGAAACTACGATAAGCCTGGTTCGTTCATCGTGTGCCAGCATCTCCTCGAAGGCGAGGATGGCGGAGATGCCATAGGCGGAACAACCGACACAAGCAAGCTCATCCAAGTTGATGGTGCTAAGAAGTCCCTGCATATGACAGGCATGTATCTTCATGAGGTGATGGAAAAGGGAAAACTGGGTTCGACGGAGCTTCTTCTCAAAGTGGTGTATTGCTTCCAGGCGAATCCACTGGCTGCCGACTGTGGGCCGCGCGAGCTCAAGGCGGCCATCGATAAGCTCGATCTCTTCGTCGTGGCCGATCCTTATATGTCGGACACGGCGCGTTGGGCCGATATCGTGCTGCCCATCGCTATGATGTGGGAGAAGGAAGACGCTACCGGTGGTTTCACCCTGCTCGAGAAAGGCGTCGAACCGCCGGGAGAATGCAAGGCCGACATGGACGTGTTCCGTATGCTCGCCGACAAGATGGGCTTTCCCGACCTATACGACAAGACCGATGAGGAGTACCTGCGCGAAGCGCTCGATACCCCCTTCAACAAGGCAAACGGCTTCACCTACGACGACTACAAGGAAAAGGGCTTTATCGTCAAGTTCGCCGACCAGATGGAAGCGGCGGCATCGAATGCCGCGGCGGCTGCGACCCCGAAGATCCGCAACTCGTTCTATATCGAGAACCCGCGGTCGGTCGACTTGAACGAGCCTGAGGTCGATCGCGAGATCGAAAGCCGGCCATACTGGGAGGAGCCGCTCGAGACGAGCGTAAACAATCCGGCATTTCAGAAATATCCGCTATTTGCCTTTAGCATCCACGAGATATACCACGCACAATCCATCCTTCTCGAGGTTCCCTGGCTTGATGAGCTGCGGCCTGAGCCCAAGATCGAGATTCACGAAGATGCAGCAGCTGCACGTGGCATCAAGCAAGGCGATTTGATCAAGGCGTATAACGATCGCGGCTTCGTGGTGTGCAAGGCGGTCGTCACCAAGGGCATACGACCCGACTGCATTCTTCTTCCGCACGGTTGGCAGACTGACGACTTCGTAGCCGGGCATCTAACGGATCTCACGCGCATCGACATGGACGGGTTTTCGGGGAACAGCTGTTACAACGAGATCCTTTGCGAAGTCGAGTTGTACGACGGAGGTGCTGAATAATGACGCGGTATGGATTCGTCATCGACACGACGCGCTGCGTGGGATGCAACTTCTGCTCGATGGCATGCAAGGTGGAGAACAATCTTCCCGAGGATGTTTGGTGGAGCCGTGCCTACACCGACGGCGGCGAGGTGGAGCAGACGCCCTCGGGCGAATGGCCCGACAATCTGCATATGGCGTTCATGACCGTGGGCTGTCAGCACTGCGACAACCCGGCCTGTGTGAAGGCGTGCCCGGTGGGAGCCACGTACAAAGACGCCGACACGGGCATCGTGCGCCAGGACTTCGACAAGTGCATCGGGTGCCGCATGTGCATGGCGGCCTGCCCCTACTCGGGCGTGCGCACGTTCAACTGGGAGGAGCCGAAGTACTTCCTCGACTTCCCGGTGGGCAGCGCCGATGCGCCGAAGCACCAGAAGGGCGTGGTGGAGAAGTGCACCATGTGCTGGCACCGCATCGCCAAGGGCGAGCGGCCTGCCTGCGCCGACGTGTGCCGGACGCTGGCGCGGCATTGGGGCGACTTCGACGACCCCGATTCCGAGGTGTCCAAGCTCATCCGCGACCGCCCGTACAAGCAGCTGCTGGCCGACGAGGGCACCGGCCCCTGCGTGTACTACCTCGTCTAGGCGAAGAAGGAGAACATCATGTCTGAAAACGTTACGGCGGCGAAGGCCGCCAAGGCTCCTGCTGCCACATTCGGGGGCAGAGGGCTCACGATAGGCATCGCGGCGGCTGCAGCGGTCACCATTGTCGGCCTCGTGCTGTGGGGCATGCAGCTGGCGGGCGGCTTCATGGACACCGCCATGCGGGACTTCGCCCCCTGGGGCATCAACATCGCCCTGTTCATGTTCTTCGTGGGGCTCTCGGTAGGCAGCATGGTGGTGGCCGCTTCGCCTCGCGCGTTCGGCTTCGAGAGCTTCGGCGGCATCGCGAAGATGGCCGCATGGGTTCCCATCTGCAGCACGGTGCTCGCCATCGGCTTCGTCGTGGTGGACCTCGGCCAGCCCCTGCGCCTGTGGGAGCTGTTCGCTTATTCCAACCTCAGCTCGCCGCTCATGTGGGACATCATCGTGCTCTCGGTGTACCTGATCCTGTCCGTCGTGTACCTGTGGACGCTGCTGCGTGCCGAGAAGCGGCAGGCCAGCGCGAAGGCGCTGCGCATCGTGTCGGCGGTCGTGCTTTTGTGGGCGCTCGTCGTGTGCGCGGTCGACGGCTGGATCTTCGGCCTCATGCCGAGCCGCGCCCTGTGGAACACGGCGCTGCTGGCGCCGTGGTTCGTGTCCTCGGCATTGGCGAGCGGCGCGGCCCTCGTGCTGGTGCTGGCCATCGCGCTGCGCCGCACGGGCTACGTGGATGTCCGCGAGGAGCATGTCGCGAGGCTGGCGAAGCTTCTGGGGGCGTTCGTGTGCGTGGACCTGTTCTTCTTCGCGTGCGACCTTGTCACCGAAGGGTTCCCGGGGGGTTCCGGCGCGGGCATCGTCGGCATGCTGGTCGCGGGACAGCTGGCGCCGTTCTTCTGGATCCAGATCGTCGGCTGCGCGCTGGCCGCCGTGGTGTGCTTCGTGCCGAAGCTGCGCACGAGCCCGCTGCTCGTTGCAGCCGGCCTGCTGACGGTCGCGGGCGTGTTCTGCAAGCGCATGCAGCTGGTCGTGGGCGGCTTCCAGGTTCCCTCGCTCGACTATGCCACGTTCGTCACCCCCTTCACCGTGACGAGCGATTGGGGCGTCGGTCTGGCCGGCGCCTACGAGGGCATGGTCTACGCGCCCACGCTTCCCGAGGTCGGGCTCGCTCTCGGCGTGCTGTCGCTCGGCGTGCTCCTCGTGCTCGTGGGCCTGAAGTTCCTGCCGCTCTCGTCGGTTCAGGGCGCCAACTAGCGCGCTTCCTCTTCGAAAGGGCGCCGATCCCTCCCTCCGGCGTCCTTTCCGAAGACTCGGCGAAGGAAGGCCATGATGAAGAAAACCCTTGTGACGGTCCTCGCGTTCCTGGTCGTGGGCGCGTGCGTGCTCCTCGCGGGCGTCGTTGCCGATCCGTCGGCGGGCCTGCCGAAGCCCATCGAGGCCGGCTCCCCCTGTCCGGCGGCAGGCTGCGCTTCGGGGTCGTGCCACGGGTTCGACGACGTGCCCGAGCCGGACGGCGTCCATGAGATGACGTGTCCCGAGGCAGCGTGCGCGAGCGTGGAATGCCATGCCTGGGACACGCTGACCACGCGCTACTATCAGCCCTCAGAAGCCAGCATGAACGTGTGGCTGCTTTTGCCCGTGGCGCTGGTGGTCGGCCTCGTGCTGCTTGTGAAGAAGGTGAAGTAGATGGACGGGAAGCGCCTTGTCGTCGACGTGGTCGCCCTCGCCGTGTATGCCCTGGTGGCGAACCCCGCCTGGACGGGGATCGGCCTGCACGAATGGGCGAGCCTCGGGCTGTTCGTCGTATTCATAGTCCATTGCGCGATGCACGTCGATTGGGTCGTCGAGACCTTCGCAGGCCTCGTTCGGCGCCCGTCGCCCGCGCGGACGGGCAATCTCGTTCTCGATGCGCTGACGCTGGCCGCTTTGATGACGACGGCGGTTTCGGGGATCCTCGTGTCGGGAGCGGTGCTGCCGGCTCTGGGGCTGTATGCCGACGGATACTACTTCTGGGATCCTCTCCATGCGATCTCCGCGAAGGTGCTTCTCGCGCTGCTGCTGGTCCACGTGGTGGCGCACTGGAAATGGCTGTACAATTTCCTTCGAGGGGGCAAGGCGAGCGCGGTTCGCGCAGCGCGAGAGGCGGGGGAGGCCGATGAACGCGGCTAGGTTGCTGGAGGAGCGCCCGACGCTTCGGGCATGGCTCGAGGAGTACGGCGCGATCGAGCGCGAGTACCTCGACGGGTTGCGGGCGACGGGCGTCGACTTCCCCCCGGCCTACGCCGACGAGGAGAGCGTCCGGGCGGCGCGGCGCCGCCTGCGCGACAAGGGCGCGACGTTTCGCAACGGCGGCGCGAGCATCGTGGCCGGCAGGCTCTCATCGGCGTGCGAAGCGTGCTCGAACGACCTCGGCAGCAAGACGTTCGCGCTGTCCTTGCAGTGCAACCGCGACTGCTACTTCTGCTTCAACAAGAACCAGCGGTCCGACGACCAGGCGTGTTCGTCGACGGGAGGCTGGCGCGACGAGGTGGACGCCTTCGCCGAGGAGTGCGGCGGCGTCACCCACGTCGGGCTGACGGGCGGCGAGCCTTTGCTGCATCGCCGGGAAGCCGTGAAGTTCGTGCGCTACGTCCACACGCGGCATCCGGGCGCGCATGTGCGCCTCTACACGGCGGGCGATTTCCTGGACGAGGAGGTGCTCTCCGAGCTGCGCGATGCCGGCTTGCGGGAGCTTCGCATGAGCGTGAAGCTGGACGTGCGCGATCTCGAATCCGCCGTCGAGATCATCGACGGCGCCGTGGGAAAGCTCGCGCTGGCGAAGCGCTTCGTCCCCGACGTGATGGTTGAGATGCCTGCCATTCCCGGCACCGACGACGCGATGCGGCGGCTGCTCGCACGGCTCGACGAGATCGGCGCGTTCGGCATCAACCTGCTCGAGTTCGGCTACCCGATGCACGATTGGGAGGCATTCGGCTCCCGCGGGTTCGAGGTGCGCAATCCGCCGTTCCCCGTGGCCTACGACTACAGCTATCCCGGCGGCCTGCCCATCGCGGGAAGCGAGCTTCTGTGCCTCGAGCTGCTGGAGTTCGCGCTCGACGAGGGGCTGTCGCTCGGGGTGCATTACTGTTCGCTGGAGAACAAGAACCGCGGGCAGGTGTATCGGCAGAATGCCGTCGTGCGGCTCGACGAGAGGCTGTTCGAGCTGGATGGCGAGGACTTCTTCTACAAGGCCGCGAAGGTGTTCGATGGGGACGCGGCACGCGTCGGCGAGCGCTTCGTCGCCTTGGGGGTGCCCTACGAACGGGACGAGCAGGACGGAAGCCTCCTCTTCCATCCTGACGGCTTGGGGGCGATCGGCGATCTTCCCGTGCTGCCGGCGTTGTCGTACAACGTGATTGAGCGCACCGCCGACGGGTGCGCCGTCCGCGAATTGAAGCTCGAAGTGGCTGAAAGGGGCCTTGACATGGGAAACGAAGCAATCTGGGGCGCACGCGCGACGGCCTGGGAGCTGCTCGCGCTTACGTTCCGCTATCCGGACGAGGTCCTGGCCCAGGCCGTCTCGTCCGGCGAATGGGCCGAGGCCGCGGAGGAGGTGGCCGCTGCTCTGAGCCTCCGCCTGCCGGAGGGCTGGGGAGAGGGGCCCGGCGGATGCGCCGGGCGCGGGGACGCGTCCCGCTCCTCGGCCGAGGCGCTTCTGCACGACCTGCGCGTCGAGGCTACGCGCCTGTTCGTGGGCGCGCCCGAGCCTGCGGTATCGCCCTATGAGGGCGTGTGGCGCGCGGTCGACGACGGGGTTCAGCCGCTTTTGTTCGTGAACCCGCATTCCATGGACGTCGAGCGCTTCATGCGCGCATGCGGGCTCGGTCGGCCGGAAGGCACGAACGACCCGCTCGACCGCGTGGATGCCGAGTGCGAGCTGCTTGAGCACCTGGCCCTGCGCGTCGCTGGCGCCGAGCCTCCCGAGGGCGCGCCCGCCGACGCCGATCTGCCCGGCGGCTCGCCCGAGGCGGCCTACGACGAGTTCCTCCAGGAGCACGCCCGCGTCTGGCTGCCCCGCTTCGCGAAGCGCGTGGCCAAGGAGGCCCGCGAGCCCCTCTACCGCGACGCCGCCGCCTACCTGGGGGCGATGTGCTGAAAGCTCGCATCCTGCGGTTGCGGGCGGCGCGCTTCCCTTTTCAGCGGCTCTTATTACCAGGTTGCATTACGTAATGCAACCTGGTACAGTGTCGAATAGGAAGCAGTGGAGCCAAGGAGGTGCGCCATGGCGGCGGTGGCAACATTGAACGTGCGCTTGCCCGAAGATCTCAAGGAGCGGGGCATGCAGGTTCTCGAGCGGGAGGGCGTGAGCGCCTCCGAGCTCATTCGCGACCTGTTTCGCGAGCTGGGGGAAACCCAACAGCTTCCCGACTTCGCGCGCGTGCGCGCGTGTGATCGAGGTGAGGCTGAGGCCAAGCGCGCCGCCCTGCGCGAGTTCGTTTGCCTCGGCCGCAGCTTCGAGGGTAACGATGCGTTCGATGACACGCGGAACGCCTATCGCGAGCACCTGCTTCGGAAACATCGCCCAGGAGTGCGCGTATGAACGTCCTCTTCGATACGAACGTCATCATCGACCTGTGGGATTCGTCCGAGGATTTCGAAAGCTCGTTTCAGGCGGTTGACATCGCGCTTCATCGCGGATTCGGGGCATGCATCACCACGCCCATGGCCCCTTCCATTGTATATTTGCTCTCGGCGCGCAAGATCATGTCGAAGCGGGAGGCCCATGCGGCGTTCGGCAAGATCATGGACATGTTCGAGCTGCTCGACGTGACTGCGACGGACTGTCGGCTGGCGCATGAAAAGGGCAAGGGAGATTTCGAGGACGACCTCATCGCCTGGGCCGCCTATCGCCACGGCGTCGACTTCATTGTGACGCGCAACAAACGGGATTTCGCGAAATCTCCCGTTCCCGCGCTCGCCCCGCAGGAGTTCGCGGATATCTACCGGCCCCACGATCTCGAATACGAAACGATCGACTGGCCTGAAACGTGAGGGCTTGCCATCTAGCTTGGCCGACGCGCATGTCGTCATGCGCGAAACGCTTCGGTAAACGAATCGACGCGCATCTTTAACGTTCCGGAAAGCACGGCGAAAAGCCGGCCGGCTACGATGATTTCGAACCGGAAGCTTTCAAACGAAGGAGATGCGATGTACGAGATGCCGAAACTTGAGGAGAGCTTGACGCGGCGGGGGTTCATGCGGGGCGCGGCGCTGGCTGCGGCGGCGGTGGGCGTCGCCGGGCTTGCAGGCTGCCAGTCGGCGGGTGCTGCCGAGGGCGATGCGACCGACGGTGCTTCCGGCGGCTATGTGGGGCAACCCCAGCTGACGCCGTACGTCGAACCGCGCATGATTGCCATCGAAGATGCGCAGGTGCAAGTGAAGAACGTGCTGGTGGTTGTGGACTACCAGGTTGACTTCGTCGACGGTTCGCTGGGTAGAAACGAACGCGCCATCGGACTTCAAGACGCCATCTGCGATCGCATCAAGCAGTATCAGGATAATGGCGACTACGTGTTCTACACCATGGATACGCATCCGAGCGAAAACTACTCCCTCACTCGCGAGGGCGGCACTTCGGTTGCGAAGGGGGCATCAAGAGCGTGCCGCTGTACGCGGCGTTCTGCATCTGTTAGCACGGCTCCGCAAAAGGCGAGCGCAGCGATGCCGCCCCCCCCCGGGACGGACGGGCGAAGCCCCGCCGCCGAAGGCGGCGCATCGGCCCCGCATGCGATTCGCGGGTTTTCCATCAAGCATGAGGCCGTCGCACGCGCCGAAGGGTCCGGCGCGAGTTCCGCACGAGCCGGAACGCCCAGCGGGCGTTCCGTGCGAGCAGGACTGCAGAGCGCCGGACCCTTCGGCGCGTGCGACGGCCGTCCCGCAGGTCCGAAACCCCCTCCGCAACCAAAAATTTTCCGCCTCATCGTCCCAGCTAAACACAAGAATCAACAGCAAATCCCCACAGTTCGTAAAAATTTTTCTTGACTTGGCTCCGCTCCGCGTGTATTTTCGGAACTTGCGACTTTTTCGCAATTTTGCGGGTGCACATGAAGGAGGAAAAGCCTCGTGGCTCAAGGAAAAACGACTGATCAGACCAGGCTTTACAGGGATCGACGCTCGTTCGCGAAGATTCCGGACGTCATGGACGTCCCCAACCTGATCGCCATCCAGACGGACAGCTTCGAGTTCTTCAAGGGCGAAGGTTTAGCGCAAGCGTTCCAAGACATCAGCCCCATCGAGAACAACACCAAGGACATGTGCGTGGAGTTCGGCAAGCACGAGTTCGGCGAGCCGAAGTACACGGTGGACGAATGCAAGGAGAAGGACGTCTCCTACCAGGCGCCGCTTTTCGTCGAGATACGCTTCATCAACCGCGAGACGGGCGAGATCAAGGAGCAGGACGTCTTCATGGGCGACTTCCCGCTCATGACTCCGCGCGGCACGTTCATCATCAACGGCACGGAGCGTGTCGTCGTCTCCCAGCTCGTGCGCTCGCCGGGCGTCTACTTCGCCTCCGAGCGTGACAAGGCGTCCGACAAGACCCTGTACAACGCCAAGGTCATCCCCAGCCGTGGCGCATGGCTCGAGTTCGAAACCGACAAGCGCGACATCCTGTCGGTGCGCATCGACCGCAAGCGCAAGCAGCCGGCAACGCTGCTCGTGCGCGCCCTCGGCCTGGCCGAGACGCGTGAGGAGATCATCGAGCTCCTTGGCAACTCCGAGATGGTGCTGCGCACGCTCGACCGCGATCCGGCCACCACGAAGGAAGAGTCGCTCATCGAGCTGTACAAGCGCTTCCGTCCCGGCGAGCCGCCCACCATCGACTCCGCCCGGACGCTGCTCGAGGGCCTGTTCTTCAACCCGCAGCGCTACGACCTGGCGAAGGTTGGCCGCTACAAGATCAACAAGAAGCTCGGCTTCGACCCGGATTACGAGGCGTCCACGCTCACCGACGAGGACATCGTGCGCACGATGCAGTACATCGTTGCGCTTCACGAAGGCGACGAGGGCGTCCAGACCGACGACATCGACCACTTCGGCAACCGTCGCATCCGCACGGTGGGCGAGCTCATCCAGAACCAGTTCCGCATCGGCCTGTCCCGCATGGAGCGCGTCGTGCGCGAGCGCATGAGTATGCAGGAGCCCGACGAGATCACGCCGCAGAGCCTCGTGAACATCCGCCCCATCGTGGCGGCCATCAAGGAGTTCTTCGGCTCCTCGCAGCTGTCCCAGTTCATGGACCAGACGAACCCCGCCGCTGGCATCACGCACAAGCGCCGCCTGTCAGCTCTGGGCCCCGGCGGCCTGTCCCGCGAGCGCGCCGGCTTCGAGGTGCGAGACGTCCACACGTCCCACTACGGCCGCATGTGCCCCATTGAGACGCCTGAAGGTCCGAACATCGGCCTCATCGGCTCGCTGGCAACCTACGCCCGCATCAACCCCTACGGCTTCATCGAGACGCCGTACCGCCGCGTCGTGGACGGCAAGGTGACCGACGAGATCGACTACCTCACCGCTGACGAGGAGGAGAACTACACGATCGCGCAGGCCAACGACCTGTTCAACCTCGAAACGCGCGAGTTCGGCACGTTCGACGAGAACGGCGAGTTCCACAAGGCGGCGCGCGTGCTGTGCCGCACGAAGGACGCATCCGGCACATTCGGAGAACCCGACGAGGTGCCGCCCGTGCAGGTGGACTACATGGACGTCTCCCCGCGCCAGATGACGTCGGTCGCGACTTCGCTCATCCCGTTCCTCGAGCACGACGATGCGAACCGCGCCCTCATGGGCTCGAACATGCAGCGTCAGGCCGTGCCGCTGCTGCGGCCGAACGCGCCGCTTGTGGGCACCGGCATCGAGCATCGCATCGCGGTCGACTCCGGCGAGATCCTCGTCGCCCAGAACTCGGGCATCGTGGACTACGTGGACGGCCAGACCATCATCATCTTGAACGACGACGGCGAATACGACGAGTATCTTATCCCGAAGTTCCAGCGTTCGAACCAGTCGGGCTGCATCAACCATCGTCCTATCGTTCGCAAAGGCGACGAAGTGCAGGCCGGAGACGTGCTTGCCGACGGCCCCAGCTGCGACGGCGGCGAGCTTGCGCTGGGCCAGAACCTCATGGTCGCCTACATGCCGTGGGAGGGCTTCAACTACGAGGACGCCATCATCGTGTCCGAGCGCGTGGTTGCCGAGGACCTGCTCACGTCCATCCACATCTCCGAGTACGAGGTGGATGCGCGCGACACGAAGCTGGGGCCCGAAGAGATCACCCGCGAGATCCCCAACATCTCCGACGACATGATCTCCGACCTCGACGCCGACGGCATCATCCGCGTGGGCGCCGAGGTGTTCCCGGGCGACGTGCTGGTGGGCAAGGTCACGCCGAAGGGCGAGACGGAGCTCACGGCCGAGGAGCGCCTGCTGCGCGCCATCTTCGGCGAGAAGGCCCGCGAGGTGCGCGACACGTCGCTCAAGGTGCCCCACGGCTCCGGCGGCCGCGTCATCGGCATGAGCCGCTTCAGCCGCGATGCCGGCGACGAGTTGGCCCCGGGCGTTAACGAGCTCGTGCGCATCTACGTGGCTCAGAAGCGCAAGGTGCAGCAGGGCGACAAGCTGTCCGGACGCCACGGTAACAAGGGCGTCATCTCCCGCGTGCTGCCGGTGGAGGACATGCCCTACCTCGCCGACGGCACCCCTATCGACGTCATCCTGAACCCGCTCGGCGTTCCGTCCCGTATGAACGTGGGACAGCTTTTGGAGAACCACCTGGGCTGGGCCGCGAAGTGGGGATGGTCCGACGAGGAGGAGACGGAAGAGGTTGTCGAAGGCCCCATGCATGTGGCCACGCCCGTGTTCGACGGCGCCACGGAAAAGGAGATCTCCGACGCCATCGAGAAGGCGAACCGTAATCTTATCAATTACAACCACTACAAGTATGGCGAGAAGGCGCGCGACGAGTTCGTGCCGCAGCTGTCCCGCACCGGCAAAACGTGGCTCTACGACGGCCGCACGGGCGAGAAGTTCCGCGAGCCCATCACGGTCGGCCAGAGCTACATCCTGAAGCTCGGCCACATGGTGGACGACAAGATCCACGCGCGCTCGACCGGTCCTTACAGCCTGATCACCCAGCAGCCGCTGGGCGGCAAGGCGCAGTTCGGCGGCCAGCGCTTCGGCGAGATGGAGGTGTGGGCGCTCTACGCCTACGGCGCCTCCAACGTGCTGCAGGAGATACTCACCGTGAAGTCCGACGACACCGCCGGCCGCGTCAAGTCCTACGAGTCCATCGTCAAGGGCGAGAACATCCCGGCCGCCGAGGTGCCCGAGTCCTTCAAGGTGCTGGTGAAGGAAATGAAGTCGCTCTGCCTGAATGTGGAGCTCGAGGGCCACGATCATCAGGCGATCGACGTGACGCGCGAGATCGACGGGCAGGAGGACGCCGACCGGGCGCTCTTCGAGGCCATCGCCGCCGACGCGCGCAAGACCGAAGAAGACGACGCGGCGAACGCGCTCGACAACATCGCCGCCGAGCTGGGAGAATTGATGGGCGATACCACGAACGAAACGAACGACCTCATCGGAGAAGGGGAGGAGCTGTAAATGACGACGGAATTCGACGTCACTAATTTCGACGCCCTGCGCATCTCCCTCGCCAACGCCGAGGACGTGCGCGGCTGGTCGCGCGGCGAGGTGAAGAAGCCCGAGACCATCAACTACCGCACGCTCAAGCCCGAGAAGGACGGCCTGTTCTGCGAAAAAATCTTCGGCCCGACGAAGGACTGGGAGTGCGCCTGCGGCAAGTACAAGCGCGTGCGCTTCAAGGGCATCGTGTGCGAGCGCTGCGGCGTGGAGGTCACGCGCAGCAAGGTGCGCCGCGAGCGCATGGGCCACATCGAACTGGCCGCGCCGGTCAGCCACATCTGGTACTTCAAGGGCTCGCCTTCGCGCCTGGGCTACCTGCTGGACATCCCGCCGAAGGAGCTGGAGAAAGTCCTGTACTTCGCGAGTTCCATCATCACGTCGGTGGACAAGGAGGCCCGCGAGGAGGATGCCGATGAGCTGCGCGACGAGCTGGCCGCCGACCTTGAGGAGCTGGACGCCGAGCGTGACCGCCTCATCGAGGCCACGCGTAAGCTGTCCGCGGACTACGTGCCCGAGGACGACGACTTCGTCGACGACGTGGACGAGGACGAGCGCATGAGCCCCGAGGAGGTCGACGAAGAGATCGCCGACATCTACGAGGAGTTCAACGAGCGCAAGGCCCTGCGCCAGGACGCGTTCGACGCCTTTATGAAGATCGAGCCGAAGCAGCTCGTGCCCGACGAGGCCCTGTACCGCGAGATGCGCCTGAACTACCGCGACTACTTCACGGGCGGCATGGGCGCCGAGTCCGTGCGCGATCTGCTGGACGCCATGGACCTGGCCGCGACGGCCGACGAGCTGCGCGACGTCATCGCCAACGGCAAAGGCCAGAAGCGCGCCAAGGCCATCAAGCGCCTCAAGGTGGTCGACGCGTTCCTGAAGTCCACGAACAAGCCCACGGATATGATCCTCGACGTCATCCCGGTGATCCCGCCCGACCTGCGCCCCATGGTGCAGCTCGACGGCGGCCGCTTCGCAACGTCGGACCTCAATGACCTGTACCGTCGCGTCATCAACCGCAACAACCGCCTCAAGCGCCTGCTGGACCTGGGCGCGCCCGAGATCATCGTCAACAACGAGAAGCGCATGCTGCAGGAGGCTGTCGACAGCCTGTTCGACAACGGCCGCCGCGGCCGTCCCGTCACGGGTCCGGGCAACCGTCCGCTGAAGTCGCTCTCCGACATGCTCAAGGGCAAGCAGGGCCGCTTCCGCCAGAACCTGCTGGGCAAGCGCGTCGACTACTCCGGCCGATCGGTCATCGTCGTCGGCCCGCAGCTCAAGCTGCACCAGTGCGGCCTGCCGTCGCAGATGGCGCTCGAGCTGTTCAAGCCCTTCGTCATGAAGCGCCTGGTGGAGCTTGAGTACGCCGCCAACATCAAAGCCGCCAAGCGCGCCGTCGACCGCGGCGCCAGCTACGTGTGGGACGTGCTGGAAGAGGTCATCACCGAGCACCCTGTGCTGCTGAACCGCGCCCCCACGCTGCACCGTCTGGGCATCCAGGCCTTCGAGCCGGTGCTCGTCGAGGGCAAGGCCATCAAGCTGCACCCGCTCGTGTGCACCGCCTTCAACGCAGACTTCGACGGCGACCAGATGGCCGTGCACGTGCCGCTGGGCGCCGAGGCGCAGGCCGAGGCCCGCGTACTCATGCTGTCCGCCAACAACATCAAGTCGCCGGCACACGGCCGTCCGCTGACCGTGCCCACCCAGGACATGATTATCGGCCTGTACTACCTCACGGCCGCTCGCGACGGTTTCGAGGGGGAGGGCCGCGCGTTCATCGACTTCGACGACGCCATGAACGCCTACGACGCCCGCGCCGAGCTCGACCTGCAGGCCAAGATCTGGGTGCGCCTTGCCAGGGACACGCAGGTGGCTACGGCCTACAACGTGTTCGAAGAGCACAAGGCCGGCGAGCGCATCGAGACGACTATCGGCCGCATCACGTTCAACAATGTGCTGCCCGAGGACTACCCGTACCTCAACTACGAGATGAACAAGAAGGAGATCAGCCGTCTCGTGGAGGACGTGTGCAACCGTTACGAGCTTTCCCGGGTGCCGGCAATTCTCGACGGCCTCAAGGACGCGGGCTTCCACTACGCCACGCGCGCCGGCGTCACCGTGTCGGTGTACGATGCCACCGTGCCGCCGAACAAGGCCGAGATCCTGGCGAAGGCTGATGCGAAAGTCGCCGCCATCGACGAGGACTACGAGATGGGCCTCATGAGCCCCGACGAGCGCCATAAGCAGGTCGTCGACATCTGGAACGCCGCCAACGAAGAAGTTGGCGATGCTATGGCCGAGAACTTCGACAAGTTCAACCCCATCTACATGATGGCGTTCTCCGGCGCTCGAGGCAACATCAAGCAGATCCGCCAGCTTGCCGGCATGCGCGGCCTGATGTCCGACCCGAAGGGGGAGATCATCGACCGACCCATCAAGGCGAACTTCCGCGAGGGCCTGTCGGTGCTGGAGTACTTCATCTCCACGCACGGCGCCCGCAAGGGTCTGGCCGACACCGCGCTGCGCACCGCCGACTCGGGCTACTTGACCCGCCGCCTGGTGGACGTGGCCCAGGACGTCATCATCCGCGAGATCGACTGCGGCACCGCCGATGGCGTGCCCTACCCGCTGCACAACGAGAAGGGCGACCTCGACGAGAACCTTATCGGGCGCTGCCTGCTCGAAGACGCCGTGGGCACGAATGGCGATGTCGTGTTGGCTGGTGACGAATACATCACTGCGATGAGCCAGCTTCAGGCCATGGAGGATGCCGGCGTGACCGAGGTCGTCATCCGCACGGTCATGACCTGCCACGCTGACCACGGCATCTGCCAGAAGTGCTACGGCTGGGATCTGGCCACGTCGCGTCCGGTTAACATCGGCACGGCGGTGGGCATCATCGCCGCTCAGTCCATCGGCGAGCCGGGCACGCAGCTCACCATGCGCACGTTCCACACCGGCGGCGTCGCCGGCGAGGACATCACCCACGGTCTGCCCCGCGTCCAGGAGCTCTTCGAAGCCCGCAAGCCCAAGGGCCTCGCCGTCCTCGCGGAGATCTCCGGCACGCTGCAGATCGCAGGCGACAAGCAGTCCAAGACCCTCACGATCCACGACCAGCAGGGCAACTACCGCGAGTACGTGGTGAGCGCCCGTGCCCAGATGGTGCCGGGTGTCGTGGACGGCTGCGAAGTGAAGGTGGGCCAGCAGCTCACCAAGGGCTCGGTGAACCCGCACGATCTCTTGCGCCTCACCGATCCGAACACGACGCTGCGCTACATCGTGAGCCAGGTTCAGGGCGTGTATGTGAGCCAGGGCGTGGACATCAACGACAAACACATCGAGGTCATCGCGCGCCAGATGCTGCGCAAGGTGGCCGTGCTCGACGCTGGCGATTCCGACTACTTGCCCGGCCGTCAGGTCAACCGCTTCGAGTTCGACAAGGCGGCGAACGAGCTTATCTCGGAGGGCAAGGAGCCGCCCGTGGGCCAGCCGCTGCTGTTGGGTATCACGAAGGCGTCGCTGGCCACGGACTCGTTCCTGTCGGCCGCCTCGTTCCAGGAGACCACGAAGGTGCTCACCGACGCCGCTATCGAGGGCAAGATCGACCATTTGGCCGGCCTCAAGGAGAACGTTATCATCGGCAAGCCCATCCCGGCTGGTACGGGGCTTGCGCGCTACCACGAGGTGGGGCTCACCTATAAGGGTCGTCCGGTCGCGGGCGTGCAGGGCGAGACGCTGCCCGACTTCGCCCCGGAGGCGCTTCGCGAGATCGAAGACCTGCTGCCGCAGCCGCAGGATTGGTCGCTCGACGACGGCTACCTCAACATGGGTTCGAACTATGGCAGCTACTACAGCGGGCTTTCGCTCGGACGCCGCGGACCGCAGCTGTCCGACGAGGATGCGCGCCTGTACATCTACGACGATTTGGGCGTGTCGCAGCGGTGGGCCAACAAGTTCAGCGAGGCGGGTATCGAGACGGTGGCCGACCTCGTGGGCCATACCGAAGAGGATCTGCTGCGAATCGAGGGCATCGGCGTGAAAGCCATCGAGGAGCTGAAGGAGGGTCTGGCCGAGCATGATCTTTCGTACATGATTGAAGACGACTTGGCCGCCACGAGCGACGATATGTCGCAGCTGCTCGACATGGTGTTTAGCCCAGACGACACCATCCTGATCGGCGGCGACGAGCCCCCTACCTTCAACACGGAGGGCGAGGACATGCTGGGCGAGGCCCTGCCGCCCCGCTCTTACCAGCGCAACCTGGAAGAGCTCGACGCGCTTCTGGGCTCGGTGGGGTCGCTCGGCTTCGGCCTGACCACGAAGGAGTCCGAGGAAGCGGCCAACGCCTCCGAAGACGACGAGATCGAGGAATAGCGGAAACTGGGGGCGCGCTGAGGCGCGCCCCTCTCTGTTGGGAGCCTTCGGAGCGGGGCTCGCCGGGCAACGCCCAGTCGCTCGGACGGTCCTGAGCTCGCGCGAACAGCCCGCCGGGCTGTTCGGCTCGTGCGGAACTCGCTTGGTGGGCACTGTCCGGCGAGCCCCTTCGCGAGTCTTCTGCAATCCTGGTCGGAGGCGGCACAAGCCGCCGAAACCGAAGGATCCCATGCGGCGACAGCAGGACGTGGCCCCCAACCTGCGAGAGGCGGTCAGGCCGGCTTTTGCTGGGCAGGGTTCAACTTGGAAGGGATAGCATGTCCGATAAAACCTATATACCCTCGGGCGAGGAGGCGCCTGCTTTGCAGATCGGGTCCACGCTCGAGGCGCTTGCGGCCACTATCGCGGGCCGGCGCGGAGCAGGAGAGGAAAGCTACACGTATCGCTTGCTTACGAGTTCGCCCGACGAGGTGCTGAAGAAGGTCATGGAGGAGGCGGGCGAGGTGGCGCTTGCGGCCAAGGACGTGGAGGCCTGGGCAACGTCGTCTTTGGCAGCGGCGCTTGCGGCGGCAGGAGCCGACGGCGCGGCCGACGAGTTGGCCGTACAGCTGCCGCCCGAATACGATGCAGCCATCGACCATTTGCGCTATGAGGCGGCCGACGTGGTGTACCACCTGCTCGTCGTGCTTGAGCGCTACGGCATTGATCTCGATGAGTTCGCGGCGGAGCTCAACAACCGCATGACAGACGCCGAGCGTCCCAACGGCGGCGTCCGTTTGTATGAAGAGCATGTTGAGAGAGGAAAGTAACATGGCACGACTTTTCGGAACCGACGGGGTTCGCGGTGTGGCCAACACGCAGCTCACGTGCGACCTCGCGTTCAAACTTGGCCAGGCGGCCGTGGCGTTCCAGGGGACCACCATCCTCATCGGCAAGGACACGCGGCTTTCGGGCGATATGCTGGAGTCGTCCGTGGCGGCCGGCATCATGTCGATGGGCGGCACGGCGCTTCTGGCCGGCATCATCCCGACGCCGGCCATCGCCCTTCTGGTGCGCGAGCTGCATTGCGACGGCGGCATCGTGATCTCCGCTTCGCACAATCCGCCGGAGTACAACGGCATCAAGCTGTTCGACGGGCAGGGTTTCAAACTGCCTGACGCGGTGGAGGACGAGATCGAGGCCTTCGTCGCGCGCGGCGGCGCGGCGGCCGACGAGCTGCCGGCCGGCGATGCCGTGGGCGTGGCGCTTCCGGTGGAGGATGCGTGCGAGCTCTACGTCGCGCATGCCGTGTCCACGGTGGCCGACGAAGGCATCGATTTCGCGGGCCTCAAAGTTGCGCTCGATGTGGGTCATGGCGCATCGTGCATGACGAGTCCCGAGGCGCTACGTCGCCTCGGAGCCGAAGTCGCGGTCATCAACGAGGAGTTCGACGGCACCGATATCAACGTGCGGTGCGGCTCCACCCATCTCGAGCCCCTGCGCGAGCTGGTTGCCGCGACTGGCGCGGATGTGGGCATCGCGCACGATGGCGACGCCGACCGCGTGATGCTGGTGGATGCCGAGGGCAACGAGATCGACGGCGACGTGGTGGAGGCCGTGTGCGCTCTCGACCTCAAGGAACGTGGACTCCTTGCCGGCAACACCGCCGTGTCCACGGTCATGTGCAATCTCGGCCTCGCCCATGCGATGCGCGACGCGGGCATCGAGCTCGTCCAAACGAAGGTGGGCGACCGCTATGTGCTTGAGGCCATGCGTGCGGGCGGGTTCGTGCTGGGAGGCGAGCAGAGCGGCCACATGATCTTCCTTGAATACAACTCCACCGGCGACGGCCTGGTCACAGCTTTGCAGTTCCTGGCTGCATGCAGGCGCAGGGGGAAGTCCATCGCCGAAGCCGCCGCGGTCATGACGCGCTTCCCGCAGACGCTCGTCAACGTTCACGTGAATGACAAGCATGCCGTCGACGGCAACGCAGCCGTTCAAGCCGCCGTCAGCGCGGCCGAGGCCGAGCTGGGCGATTCCGGTCGCGTACTATTGCGCCCCTCCGGCACCGAACCCGTTGTTCGCGTTATGGTGGAGGCTGCGAGTGCCGAGGAGGCCGACCGCCACGCGCGCGCCATCGCCGACGTGGTCGAGCGCGAGGTCTAGCAAGGCGTCCCTCGCCATGCTCTCTGCCTCTTCGGAGGGCGGGTCTCGAGCGAATGCTTGCTATTTGCGCTCCAGCGAGCAGCCCTCGAAAAATCCGGAGGGCTGCTCGCCGTGACGTGTAAATCCGCGACGCGTCCTCAAAAGCGCGGGGCGCGCCGCGAAGATCCTCGTTGCATGACTGGTCGATCCGTTCGGCTATCCGAGCTGATGCTTTTACGTATCTCCGAGCGCAGAGGCTGCGTGGGACGAGGGGATAGGAGGTGTCGGACGGCGCTCCCATCACCTCGCAAGGAACCCTAGCGCACGAACTTTGCCAACAGGCGCACGAGCAGGCTCGGTTTGCGGCTTTTGGCCCCTGGGGCGGGATGCTTCGCGAGCGTCTGCTCTGGAGCGCTGGCCGGGATCGTGCCCGTTCGGGGCGGCTCGATCTCGTCGGCTTCGAGCGCCGGATGCGTTGCGGGCTGTGATGCATTCTGTGCACGAGGCGCCTTGGGCGACTGCGTCGTGGGCGATGCTGCACTCTGCACCGATACGCGCGCCGCCTCGGCCGCCCGCGCTGCCGCAAGCGCCGCCGCCTCGGCCGCGGCGGCGGCATCCAGCGCTGCAACTTCGGGCTCCGTGCTTGAAACCGCCAGGGTATCCTCGGCAGCCTCGTTCGCTGCCATGAGCTGAGCTGCGCGCCGACGCGCAGCGTCGCGGGAAGCCTCTTCTTCCGCAGCCTCAAGCCTGCGCTGTTGTGCGCGCCTGATCAGGAACTCCTGTGACTCGAACAGCTCTGTGACGCCGTCGTCGCTTTCTTCGGCGAACGCACCAAGAGGCGTGTAACTCTTGTCCGGCATGAGCTCGCGCAGTTTGGCGGTGTCGCGCATGCACAGATCCAGGTAGCCGACGATCTGGTCACGTAGCTCGTCGTCGAGGATAGGCCAGGCTATCTCGATGCGCTTGTCCATATTGCGCGTCATGAGGTCGGCGCTTGACAGGTACAGCTTCATGTTCTCGCGCGGACCGAATCCGTAGATGCGGCTGTGCTCGAGCAGCCTGCCCACGATGGAGATCACCCGCACGTTGTCGGTGAAGCCCTCAAGCCTCGGCACGATGCACGAGATGCCGCGAACAAACAGCGTCACCGGCACGCCTGCCTGCGACGCTTCGACGATCTTCTCGATCACATCCTTGTCGGTGACGGAGTTCGTCTTGAAGTAGAGCCCGCACGGCTCTCCTGCCCGTGCTCTCTCGATCTCATGGTCGATGCCTGTGATGATCATTGGCTTGATCTGCAGCGGAGCAACCCAGAGGATGTCGTAGTTATCGGAGGTATTCTCCAGTCCCATATTGCGGAAGAACTCGGTCGCGTCACGGCCGAACGTCTCGTCGGTCGTGATGAACGACAGGTCGGTGTAGAGCTTCGCTGTCTTCTCGTTGTAGTTGCCCGTGCCCAGCTGCGTGATGTGCTGCAAGCCGCGCTCTGTCTGGCGCGTGATGCAGCAGATCTTCGAGTGCACCTTGAAGTCGCGGAAGCCGTAGATGACGTTGCAGCCGGCCTCTTCGAAACGCTGCGACCACTCGATGTTGTTGCTCTCGTCGAATCGCGCGCGCAGTTCGAACAGCGCAGTCACCTCCTTGCCGTTCTCGGCTGCAGCGATAAGCGCTTCGGCGAGGTGCGACTGGCTGGCTAGGCGGTACAGCGTGATCTTGATGGAGATGACCGACGGGTCGCTTGCCGCCTCCCGCAGAAGCTGCACGAAGGGATCCATGCTCTCGTAGGGGTACGACAGCAACACTTCCTTCTCGAGCACCTGGTCGATGACGGGACGGTTATGGTCGAGGCAGGCGGGCCATTGTGGCGAGAACGGCACGTTTGTCAGTGGTGCGCGCTTCTTTTCCGGCAGGCGTCCGGGAAGCCCGAACGTGTAGCTCATGTCGAGCGGGACCGTGGTTGAGTACACCTGATGCGGCTTGAGGTTCAGCCGCTTGAGCAGGAGCTTGCCGACGGTTGACGAGAGCGGTCGCTCGCTTTCTAGCCTCACGGGCGCCAGACGAGCGCGCTTCTTGAGGATGCGCTTCATGTGCTCGCGGTAGTCCTCGTCGCTTTCGTCGGTGCCCTCGGTGGCGTCGAGGTCGGCATTACGCGTGACGCAAATGACGTTGGTGTGCTTGACCGTGTACATCGAGAATATTTCGGCGGCCACCATCTCGATGGCATGTTCGAGCAGGATGAACTGCATGCCGGACTCTGGCAGCGCGATAACGCGATCGCACTGCCGCGGCATGGGCACGAGGCCCAGCGTCACGCCTTCGGCGCCGAGATTCTTGGCCTTGTCGGTTTTGGCCGGCTTCTCAACCCCTTTGCTCTTCTTGGCGCTCTCTTCTTCGTTGAGGCGCACGACAACGTAAAGCGCGCCGTTCTCAAGGTGGGGGAATGGGTGACGCGCATTGATGATCTGCGGCGAGAGGAACGGCATGACATTTTTGCGCACGTGTTCGGCTAGGAAGGCGCGCTGCTCTTCGGTCAAATCCTCGGGGCGCAGGTGATTCACGCCGTGCTCGGCGAGCAGGTGGCGCACCTGCTCGAACGTGCGCTCTTGGATGGGGTAGAGCTCGTGGCATCGTGCGTAGATGGCGTCGAGTTGCTCGGAAGGGGTCATGCCGGACTTCGAGTCGATGATCTGCTTCTTTACAAGCGACAGGTCGGTCAGGCTGCCGACGCGCACCATGAAGAACTCCTGCAGGTTGCTCCAGAAGATGGAGATGAAGTTCAGGCGCTCAAGCAAGGGCACCGTCTCGTCGGCACCCTGGTCGAGCACGCGCTCATTGAACGTGAGCCATGATAGTTCGCGGTTCTGCATGTAAGGGGCAGCCTTCTGCGCCCCAGCGCTTTCGATGTCTTCGGGCGATCGCCCATCGGGTTCGGCCTGCCGTTCGACGCCAGTGGCGCTTCCAAGGCTGTTCGATGCGTTATCCGATGATGCTGCCGATTCCGAGCCGATCGATGATTGCTTGGCTTCCATGGGCGCTCCCTTCCCGTGCTCTCCCCGTGCCCCTTCGGACCCTCTCGTGCTAGCTCAGCATGCGCTCAATGAGATACCCCTCGCGCACGCCGTATTTGCAGATCTCAAGACGCTCGGCGCCCAGCTCCTCGAAGAGGGCGAGGAGGATGACGCAGCCCGGTACGAGCGTGTGTATGCGCTCCGCTGATGCCTTGAGCGCGGTGTGCGCGAACGTGTCGGGATCCTCATGACACCATTCCAGTATCGCACGAATCTCGTCCGCCGTCATGGATTTCGGCCGGACGATGTCGCCTGCGGCCTGCGCCTGCATCTTGGCGGCGGCGCGAACGCTGCCGCCGATGCCGTAGAGAACCGATGCGCGATAGGCCCGCGCATCCGGAAGCGCTCCCAAACGCGCGCGCAGGCGGCAGGCAATGGCCTCCGACTCTGTAGCGGTCGGCAAGATGCCTCGCACGTAGCGTGCGAATGACGAAAGCGACCCTTGGCCCATGCTTGCGTTGTCGAAGTCGCGTCCTCCGTCAATGCGCGTGAGCTCCGTCGAGCCGCCGCCGATATCCACGAGAGTCCCCCGCTCCACCGTGCGGTCCCACGTTGCGCCCACGAAGCCGAGATGCGCTTCGTCCTGCGCGGATAGCAGCGCGATGGAGAGCCCGGAGCGCTTCTCGATGGCGTCCACGGCCTCCTGGCAGTTCGAAGCATTGCGCAGCACGGCAGTGGCGAAGACATCGAGTCTTCTGCAGTCGAAGTACCGCGCGCGCTTCGCATGGCCCCGCAGCACGCTCGCCGCCTTCTCGATGCCTGCTTCCGTGAAGACGCCGTCGGACACGTAAGCAGCCAGGCCCGCCATTACCTTGTCGTTGATAAGGCTTTTGAAGCTCTTGGGCGCACAGTCTCCGGGGCCGTTCCCCTTCACCTCGTACACGACGAGGCGGATCGAGTTCGATCCAAGGTCTATCACTCCGTAGTTCAGCATAGCGCCATCCTGTCCGGCCGGTCGTATCGGCGTGGCGAGTCGGGTTCGCTTCCTTTCCATTGTAGACAAAAGCGGCCTTCGCCGGTCAGGGTTTTCGAATCCGACGATTATGTTTTACCGAATTTTGACGAAAGCCGCCGAAGTGCGCATTGCCGACGTGCTGCAAACCTGATCCGGTCCGGGATTCTGCGACGAGGGAAGGCGAGCTTGGGCGCATCTCGATGAGGAGGCCGATATCCGCACGTGATCGTAAGGATGCGCTGGTTGGCCTCAAGCATCTACGTGCAGGAGGCCCGCAAGGCTGTGCTATGATGGGGTCTTGATCTCGGAAGAGGGGAGACCGACCCATGCTGGAAACCGTGGATTTCTCGCTGGAACCGTTGCCGAAAGAGGAGTACAAGGTTCGTCGCGACAAGCTCATGGAGCAGCTCGTGGTTCTGCAGCAGCAGGCGCGGCAGCAGGGCGTGGGTCTCGTTGTCTTGTTCGAGGGCTGGAACGGCGCCGGCAAGGGCAGCCGCATCTCCGACCTCATGTTCAATCTCGATGCGCGTGCGACGTCCGTGGCCGTGACGGAGGATCTCGATATCGAAGCGGCCCGCACGTTCGCCGGCGCACCCTACGGCGTGACGGGCTTTTATCCGGTCATGCAGAAGTTCTGGGAGGAACTCGGTCCGCGGGGCAACATCACATTCTACGATCGCGGCTGGTACACGGCCGCGACGCAGCACATGCTCTACACCGAATTCGGGGACCTGTCCCTCGACGAGGTACGCGAGAAGCATAAGGGCGCGGACGACACCCGGAAGGACAAGCGCGAGAAGAAGGGACCGGCGGCGCTCGTCGCCCAGGCGCGCGATGAACGGCAAAGCGACGCGCTGCGTCGCTATCTCACATCCGTTGCGGATTTCGAGCAGCAGCTTGTCGACGACGGGTACCTGGTGGTGAAGTTCTTCGTCCATGTGACGCAGGAAGCCCAGGAGAAGCGTCTTTTGCGCTTGCGCAACGATCCGGCGACGCGCTGGCGCGTCAGCAAAGAGAAGCTTGCGAGTGCGCGCAACTACGCCCAGGCCTATCGGCTCTACGACAACCTGTTGGAGGGCAGCGACTTCTCGTACGCCCCTTGGCATCTGCTCAATGGCGAAGACAAGCGCCGCGCCAATCTCGAGATCGCTGAAACCTTGGTGCTGGAATTGGAGAAAGCGCTCTCGGCCCAACCCGACGAGGATGCCTCCGCGGCTGCGGCCAAGGCGCAGGCGAACTCCTCGGGCGCGATCGAGGAAGCGCCGCTGTTTGGCCGTCCGTCCGAGGAAGAGGCGCGCATTCGGAAAGAGGCCGAGCGCGAAGCCGCCGAGGCGAGCGCCCGCGCTCCGCGCGCCTCGAAGTTCCGCCTGATCGAGAAGCCTCCTCGGCTCGACGAGGTGGACCACTCCCTTATCCTCGATCCCGATGCGTACAAGGTCGCACTTAAACGAGAGCAAAAGCGGCTGAACCGGCTTGAGATGGAGATGTACCAGAAGCGCATTCCTCTTATGATCATGTACGAGGGCTGGGACGCTGCTGGCAAAGGCGGCAGCATCAAGCGCGTGGCGCAGGCGCTCGATGCGCGCGCCTACACGATCTTCCCGAGTCCCGCGCCTACAAAGCCCGAGCTCATGCACCCCCACCTGTGGCGCTATTGGACACGCCTGCCAAAGGCGGGGCACGTGGGCATATACGATCGCAGCTGGTATGGGCGCGTGCTGGTTGAACGCGTGGAGGGTTTTGCTGCGCCTTCCGAATGGGCGCGCGCCTACGACGAGATAAACGAGTTCGAGCTTGAACTTGTGCGTTGGGGAGCCATCCTCTTGAAGTTCTGGGTGGACGTGAGTCCTGAGGAGCAGCTGCAGCGTTTCCATGATCGACAGAACGATCCGGCCAAGCAGTGGAAGATAACCGATGAGGATTGGCGCAACCGCGATAAGTATCCCCAGTACAAAGCCGCAGTAGAGGATATGTTCCGCCTTACATCCACACCGTTCGCCCCCTGGATCGTGCTCGAAAGCGATGACAAGCGTCATGCGCGGGTCAAAGCGCTCAAAATAATCAACGAGGCCCTAGAAGCGCGCTTGCGCGAAAACTGAGATCGCGTTACTATGGGCTGCAACACTTGAGCGACCGTGCGCTTTCGAGCGCTTGAACAAAAAGGGGTAATCAGCATGTCGATATTTGGATTCGATGTTCCCATGGAGGCCATCTGGATTATCGTGGCCGTCATCGTGCTCATCATCATCGCGTTCATTGCGAAGGGATTCATCGACGAGATGAAGAAGTAGGCGTACGGGCCCTGTCGGTCGCGATAATTGCGCTTTTGTTTGCATTACGCCCCCTTTCCGGGGGCGTTTGTTTATTATGATACCGATCCGGCAAGGTGAGCCTGCAGAGGCAAGGAACGTCTCGCGGCATCCCTTCCACGACGATCGTTCGAAAGGTGGATATGGTCGAATCTCGACAGCATCCCGATCCTCCCCGGCGTGAACGTCCGGCGCGGGATCGTTCTGACGCGAGAGCCGGCGCCCCGGCGCCGCGCAGCGTGCGGCCTGCGGCTGGTCCTGCGAAGCCTGGGCATGTGGCAGGCGGAGCCGGTGCGAGTCGTTCTGCAGCGGGCCGACAAAGCGCGACGCGGCCCGTCGCTCGCCAGGGGGCGCATCGGGCCGCAGAATCACCGCAGGGAGCATTCCGCGCAGTGCAGCCGGGCAGTAGGAGGGGAATGGGCGCAAGCCGGCATTCCTCGGGAGCGCCTCGTAAGAAGGGCGGTCCGTGGCGTGTCGTATTCTGGATTGCGCTCGTTGTGCTCGTGGCGTCGCTTGCATCGCTTGGCGCTCTTATCTTCAGCTACTGGCAGGGGCAAAGCTCCTATGAAGAACTAGCCGAACAGGAGTTCACGGCGCCCGACGACATCGAAGGCGCGAGTCTGGCTGATTTTTCCGTCGACTGGGATGCATTGCGCGCGATTAATCCTGATATTGTGGGTTGGGTGTTCGTGCCCGGTTCGGAGATAAACTATCCCATCGTGCATACGGCCGACAACGAATACTATCTTACGCACGACTTCAAAGGGACCGAGGGCTTTCTTGCCAAGCACGGCGCCATCTTCCTCGCGGCTGAGAACGAGGGCGATTTCTCCGATCCGAACAACCTCGTCTACGGCCACAACATGCGCGACGGCTCCATGTTCGCCTCCATCACCGGCATGACCGACCAAGCGCGTTTCGACGAGCTTCGCACCGTGTACATCCTCACGCCACAGGGAAACTACCGTCTGCGGACGTTTTCGCTCGTGCATTGCGCGGCCGACGATCCGCTCGCTCAAATGACGTTTTCGAGCGAGGAAGAGCGCGTGTCGTACGTCCAGGACAAGATGGACCGGTCGGTGGTCCTGGCCTCTGACATTCCAGCTGCCTCTGACACGACGAAGACCTTCGCATTCTCCACATGCGACAGCCTTCCCACTGACGGGCGCTACGTGCTGTTCGCATCCGTTGTAGAGAGTACGTTCGCTGCTTCCGCAGATGGGGGCGCAGCTCCTGTCGACCCTGACGACCCTGCAGCCGTCGACGGCGCGTCGAAGGAGGCGACTTCGTGAGCGGATCGGTGCTACCAGGTGGGCGTCCCGACCGCCCGGAAGAGGAGTGTGCCGTGTTCGGCGTGTTCGCCCCCGGCGAGGACGTTGCCCGCATGGCCTGCTTCGGGCTGCAGGCGCTGCAGCACCGCGGGCAGGAGAGCGCCGGCATCGCCGTGGGCGACGGCGAGACCGTGATGGCGGCGAAGGACCTGGGCCTGGTGACGCAGGTGTTCGACGAGGCTACCCTCGCGGCGCTCGAGGGCTTTGTGGCCGTGGGCCATGCCCGTTACTCCACGAGTGGCGGTGCCGCGTCGTGGGAGGCTGCCCAGCCGCACATCTCGGCTATCGACGACGTGCTCATTGCGCTGGCGCACAACGGCACGCTTGTGAACACGAGCCGCCTGCGCGCCCGCCTCGTGGACGAGGGCGTGCAGTTCCGCTCGAACACCGACAGCGAAGTGGCCGCGAAGGTTATCGGCCAGGTGACGCGGGCCACGCACCACCTGCGCAACGGCATCCGCCGCGCCATGGAGGATCTGTCGGGCGCCTACGCCATGGTGCTGGCCAGCCCCGACTCGCTCTACGCGTTCCGCGACCCGAACGGCATCCGCCCGCTGTGCATCGGCGAGCTGCCGGACGGCCGCGGCTGGGTGGTGTCCAGCGAGACGTGCGGGCTGGACATCGTGGGCGCGCGCTACGTGCGCGACGTCGCCCCGGGCGAGATCGTGCGTTTCAACGAGGACGGCATGCACGCTGAGCAGGGCGTTCCCGCAGGCAGGCCGGCCGCGTGCATCTTCGAGTACGTGTACTTCGCCCGCCCCGACAGCGTGATCGACGGGCAGAGCGTGTACCAGGCCCGCCGCAGCATGGGGCGCATCCTGGCGCAGGAGGCGCCCGTGGAGGCCGACCTCGTGCTGGGCGTGCCCGACTCGGGCGTGCCGCCGGCCCTCGGGTTCGCGGCCGAGAGCGGCATCCCGTATGCCGACGGCATCGTGAAGAACCGCTACGTGGGCCGCACGTTCATCGAGCCCACCCAGGCCATGCGGCAGCTGGGCATTCGCCTGAAGCTGAACCCGCTGCGCTCGGTGATCGAGGGGCAGCGCCTCGTGGTCATCGACGACAGCATCGTGCGCGGCAACACTTCCAAGAAGCTCGTGCAGATGCTGCGCGACGCGGGGGCGGCGGAGGTGCACCTGCGCATTGTGAGCCCGGAGGTCAGGTGGCCGTGCTTCTACGGCATCGACACCGACACGCGCGACCAGCTTATCGCGGCGAACATGACGCTTGACGAGATGAACGCGTGGATCGGCTCGGATACGCTCGCGTTCATCTCGCTCGCGGGTCTGCGAGCCGCCGTGCCCGACGCGCGGTGCCAGGGGTTCTGCGATGCCTGCTTTACCGGGGACTATCCGGTGGCCGTTCCCGAGGCGGCGGCTCGCAAGAGTGGTGCGACGATGAGGCGTGACGCGAGCGAGGATGCCTGATAAGGTGTGCCAAGTGCGTTGCGCATACATGGACACTGTGGAAAAGACGGCACTCGTTTTTGGGTAGCCGAGCGAATGAAGGGGGCGGCAGCACGCCAGCCCAGGATGCAAGGAGCAAGAATGACCGAAAGAATAACCGTGAGCCCGGCCGATGCAGACGATGCTCCCGCGATGCCCAGCTGGATGGACGAGGAGGCCACGACCTACGCGCAGGCGGGCGTAGACACGGCCGAGGGCGCGCGTGCCGTGGACGCCATCAAGGGCGTCGTGCACGACACGTACCGGCCCGAGGTGGTGGGCGACATCGGCGGTTTCGGCGGACTGTTCTCCATCGCAGCGGCCAAGGACATGGACGACCCGCTGCTGGTGAGCGGAACCGACGGCGTGGGCACGAAGCTCAAGGTGGCCCAGCTGGCCGGCAAGCACGACACGGTGGGCATCGACCTCGTGGCCATGTGCGCGAACGACATCCTGGCCACGGGCGCCGAGCCGCTGTTCTTCCTGGACTACGTGGCCATCGGTAAGCTCAAGGCCGAGAACGTGGCCGAGATCGTGGCGGGCATCGGCGAGGGCTGCAAGCAGGCCGGCTGCGCGCTCATCGGCGGCGAGATGGCCGAGCACCCTGGCGTGATGGATCCGGACGACTACGACCTGTCCGGCTTCTGCGTGGGCGTGGTGGATCGCGCCAAGATGCTCGATCCGACGGCTGTGCGCGAGGGCGACGTGCTGATCGGCCTGGCGTCGAGCGGCCTGCACTCCAACGGCTACTCGCTGGCGCGCAAGGTGTGCGTGGAGGGCAAGACCCACTACGAGCTGCGCATCGAGCGCGAGGAGCTGGGCGGCGCCAGCCTGCAGGACGCGCTTCTGGTGCCCACGCGCATCTACGTGAAGCCCGTGCGTGCCGTGCTGGACGCGTGCCCCGGCGCCGTGCGCGCACTTGCGCACATCACGGGCGGCGGCATTTCCGAGAACCTCGACCGCGCGCTGCCGAAGACCTGCGACGCCGAGGTGGACCTGGGCACGTGGCCGGTGCCTGCCATCGCGTCGTTCGTGTGCGATGCGGCGCATCTCGACGAGGCCGAGGCGCTCAAGACGTTTAACATGGGTCTCGGCATGGTCTTGATCGTCGACCCCGAGCGCGCCGGCGAGGTGGAGGCTGCCCTGGCCAAGGCCGGCGAGGCCACGTACCGCGTGGGCCGCATCGTGGCCGGCGAGGGCAAGGTCCGCTACGCGAACGACGGCGCGCTGTACGGGTACGAGGAGTAAGGCCCAAAGAGGGCAACGGTTCGGAGATTCCGTACAGGCGCCCTCCGCGCCGATGCGGCATGAAACCATCGGAAGTCTTGAGCCGTCTCACGGCGAGGATCGAGGAGGACTTTTCGCAAAAGGCCAGGTCGTTTCGAGGGACTTTACGCTGAGGCCAAGCGATTCTTCCGAATTCGATGATTTTCTGCCACCTTCGGTCTATGGGCGTTAACGGGGATCGATCGGCTCCTCTTAGAAGCCGTGGTGGAGCTTGGGCCTGACAGCCTTCCGAACGCGGCAGAACCTAGGCTCGGCAGTCTGCCCGAATGAGGTGAGGGGGCGGGTCGAAGCGAAGGAGATGAGCATGGAGAAGCTTAAGATCGGGGTGCTGCTTTCCGGCGGCGGCACGAACCTGCAGGCCATTATCGACGCGATTGCGGACGACGGACTGCCGGTGGAGGTCGTGCGGGCAGTATCGTCGCGGCCGGACGCTTACGGCATCGAGCGCGCGAAGGCGGCGGGCATTCCCGTGACCGTGCTCAACCGCGACGTGTACGCCGACCCGGAGGCGGCCGACGCGTGCATCGTGGCTGAACTGCGCGAGGCGGGGACGGAATACGTGGTCATGGCGGGTTACATGCGCAAGGTCACGCCGGTCATGCTGGGCGCGTTCCCGAACCGGGTGCTCAATCTGCATCCGGCGTTGCTGCCCTCGTTCAAGGGTGCGCATGCTATTCGCGAAGCCTTCGATGCGGGCGTGAAGGTGACGGGCATCACGGTCCACTTCGCGAACGAGGACTACGACAAGGGCCCCATCGTGGCGCAGCGCGCCGTGGAGGTGCGCGAGGACGACACGCTTGAGTCCCTCGAGGCGCGCATCCACGATGCCGAGCACGCGCTGTACCCCGAGGTGCTGCGCCTCGTGGCCGAGGGCCGCGTGAGCGTGGGTGAGGACCGCAAAGTGCATATCGCCCCTGCCTGACGTTCGCTTTCCCTGTCCGGTCGTGCGAATGCGCGTCTGACGTGTAGGTCCCCTCTTCCGGCGCGCGGGGAGGGGCATGCGGTATTCGGCCGTGTCCAGCGCGCAGCTTGCAATCGTGTTTGTCGATCGTAAGGAGCCCTGCTCATGAACAAGGAAACGCTGCAAATCATTGTCGACGACCTGCGGGCGGGGCGTACGCCCCGGCTCTCGCCCGAGGATTTCCCGTGCTTCTCGGCCGAGGCGCTCGAGGGCAACCAGCATGTGGACCCGTCGTACCTTGACGTGGTTGCCGCGAGCTTGACTGCAGCCGATGCCCCCACGTTCGAGCGCGCTCTGCGCGCGATGGAGGAGGGCGACCTCGCCTGGCTTGGCTTCAAGGTGGTCTACGACGCTGCCGAGGCCCAGGCCAACACCGACAACGAGGTGACGAAGAAGTACGGCGACGTGGGCTCTGCCGATGGCGAGCCGCTCGTGTTCTTCTGCAACGACGCCAAGGAAATCGTGGCCTCGCGCCCGTTCAGCCCGCGCGATACGTTCCAGATGAAGGACGCCACGCGCGGTCCCTCGATGCATAACGAGCAGTTCGAGGGCCTTACCTGGCTCTCCGTGCCGTTGTTCGACCAGGTGCAGGTGTGGCTGCTCGGCGCGTCGGACGCCGCGAGCGAAGTGGCGGCGCTTGCCGACCACGTGGGCTTCTCGGTCACTGTGGTGGACTACGATCCCGCCTATCTGAGCGAGGCACGCTTTCCGCGGGCGCGCCGCATCGTGCTGCCCGGCGGCACCTTCGACGGGCTGGCCGGGCTCGCCTGCGCGCCGGAGGACTACGTGTGCGTGCTCACGCGCGGCCACATGTTCGACCCCGAGGGCTGCGTGTGGGCAACCAGGCATCGCGCGCACTATGTGGGCATGATGGGCTGCAAAGGCAAGAACGATACCGTGCACGGCCTTGTGCTGGCCAAGGGCGGCACCGAGGAGGACTGGCAGCGCGTGAAGCGCCCCATCGGCCTCGAGTTCGGCGCGAAGACGCCCGCCGAGCTGGCCATCGCCATCGTCGCCGAGCTGGTGGACGTGCGCTACCGCGAGCGCTACGGCGAGGAAGCGCGCGAGCGCCACGAGAAAAGCCTGGGCCGGTAGGAATCGGGGTCACCCGGCTGCTTCGGAGTATTTTCCGCAGCTCATCGCCTTGCAGAGCAGATCGTTGGCGCGGCGTGACGTTTCGACCAGCTGCCGCCGCTCTTGGTCGGTGAGCGCTTGCAGTTCCTGGGAAATGCGCTGGTCGACGAAATCGAAGTAGTCGAGCAACAGTCGGGTTCCCGCACAGGTGAGCGACACGGTGACGGTGCGGCGATTCTCCTCGTTATGGCGGCGCTCCACATATCCGGCTTTCACCAGAGGCTGCACCGCCCGGGTTGCCTGCTCTCGTGAAACGGCGATGCGCTGGGCCAGCTCGCCCATGTTGGCGGCCCCCAGCTCGTTGATGGTGCACATGATCATGATTTGCGACTTGGTGAGATCCGCTTGTCCGGAAAACAGCGTATGCTTTATGAGTCCTTGATACGCGAAGAAGGCGCCGATGATCTCCCCGTGTTCCTCGCGCTGGGTGAGGGTGTCGCTGCCATCGTCTCTCGAATCCCTTGAACCGCGCTTCGAAGCAATCATGGAATTTTCCTCCGTGGCCGTTGCCATATCGAAGATGTCTACTATAATAGCGGAACATCAATATTTGATTTATATCAAGTATAGCACGGATAGAGACAGGTTGCTTGCAACAGCCGAGAAACACATTGCAAGCATTGCCGAACTATCGAAGGCTGCCAAACCAGGCAGCCTTTCTGTATCGGAAACCGTATCCGGTCGGGCGGCCGGACGGAGGGAGAGCGCACTTCATGGGTCTTACAAGAAAACAAGCGGTCATGGTGGCGGTGATGTTGGGCGGTACGTTTCTTGCCGTCTTGAACCAGACGCTGCTGTCGCCTGCGATTCCGTCCATCATGGCCGATTTCGGCATTTCGGCGCCCACGGCGCAATGGCTGATGTCGGGCTATTCGTTGGTGGAAGCCATCATCATCCCGCTGTCGGCGTACTTGATCGGGCGATTCTCCACCCGCAAACTGTTTATCACGAGTTTCGCGCTGTTCGCCGCGGGTAGCGCGCTGGCTGCCTGGGGCCCGGACTTCGTCGTGGTCATGGCGGGTCGCATCCTACAGGCCGCGGGCACAGGCGTGGTCATGCCCATGGTGTTCACCGTGATCATTCTGCTGTTCCCGCGCGAGAAGCGCGGCGTCGCCATGGGCCTGATCGGCCTGTTGATCGGCTTCGCGCCTGCCATAGGGCCTGCAGTTTCGGGCTTGCTGGTGGACTCTGTGGGCTGGCATGTGCTGTTCATGATCGTGACGGTGCTGGCCGTGGTCGTGCTGGTGCTAGGCGTATTCGCGCTGGAGAACTACGGCGACTTCGAGCGCACGACACTCGATGTGCCGTCGGTGCTGATGAGCTCGGTGGGCCTGGTGTGCTTGCTCTACGGCCTGTCGTCGTTCTCGTCGGCTGGCAACCTTGCCGTCCCGGCGGCGTTGATCGTGGCCGGTGCGGCGGTGCTGGCGCTGTTCGTCCGTCGTCAGACGAAGCTCGACAACCCCATGCTGCAGGTGGGCGTGTTGGGGACCGTGCGATACCGCATCGCCGTCATCTGCATCGTGACGCTGCAAGCCGTGCTTATCGGCCTTTCGTCGGCCCTGCCGCTATTCATCCAGAACGTGTGCGGCTATTCCGCCACCGTCAGCGGCTTTATCGTGCTGCCGGGCGCGCTGCTCGGCGCGGTGATGTCGATGTTCGCCGGGCGCATCTTCGACAAGCGCGGCGTTCGCGGCGTGGTGGTAGGCGGCAGCTTGGTGATGCTGGCGGGCGCGGTATGTCTGTTCCTTCTGCCGGCCGCCGCGGGCGTGCTGTTCATCGCGGGCGCGAACGCCGTGCTCATCTTGGGCTTGCAGGCGTCTATGACCCCGCTCAACACCTGGGGCATCAATTCGCTCGACAACCGCGTCATCCAGCATGCGAACGCGCTTTCCAACACGTTGAACCAGGTGGCGGCTTCGTTCGGCACGGCACTGCTCATATCGGTGTCGGCCATGGGCTCCGTCGTGGCCCCGCAGGCGGGCGCGGCCGAGCAGCTGTACGCGGGCTATCACCTGTCGTTCGCCGTCGTCATGGTTCTGGCCGTCTGCTTGCTGCTGGTGGTGCTGGCGTTCGTGCGCGACAAGCGGAGCGCGCCCGCGAAAGCGGCGCCTCAAGCCGTTGCGGCCCAAGACGATGATGCGATTCTGGTGAAAGCTGCGATGAATCGCGACGCAAGCTGGATTTCCCAGACGGCTTCCGTCCGCGAGGCGCTGCTTGAAATCGCGAAGGCTGATACGAGCGGGCTGCCCGTGGTGGACGCCCGCCAGCGCGTGGTCGGCTTTATCTCCGACGGAGATATCATGAACTACCTGGGAAAAGACGATAGAAGTGTGGACACGGCGCTGTTCATGTACCGCTTCGTCGACGACGAGAAGCTCCAGTCGCGCCTGGCGTCGCTGCTCGACAAGAACGTGATGGAGCTTGCCACCAAGCGCGTCGTCACGGTCGAAAGCTCGATGGACTTGGGCGAAGCCTGCCGCGTGCTGGCTGAGCGTCGCATCAAGAAGGTGCCCGTGGTGGACGGCGGCAGGCTGGTCGGGGCGCTCAGCCGTCGCAACATCGTCCGGAACGTGGTCGAGGGTCTCTCGTAAGGGGGGGGATCCGCCTGCGGATCGGCATCGTGTCGCGCGCAAGCCGCAGGCGTCGCGGGCATTGCGGTAGCCGATGAAGCTACGAGCGTCGCGCGAATGCGGGAATCGTGTCCGGTGTCGGGATTATTCCGAACCGCCCTTCTCGGGCAGGCGGCTGTCATGGTATTCTGCGCAACAGAGAGACGCGTCGTGACTGACGGGCTAACGTGGGGCACCACGGGGAAGCGGCGCGCACATACAAGCCGACCGTCTGGGCAAGCCGTTCGAATAGGAGCAGCTTGCCTTTTTTCATGCATGGGCGGCGGACGGAGCGGACGGCTGGCGAACGCGAAAGACAAGGAGAGCTGATGCACAAACTCATCGAACTGTTGGAAGGCAACCCGTACCCCGGACGGGGCATCGTGGTCGGCAAGGACCGCGTATACTATTTCATCATGGGCCGCAGCCGGAACAGCCGCAACCGCATCTTCGTGGAAACGGACGACGGCATCCGCACCGAAGCCCACGACCCGGCCCTGCTGGAGGATCCCAGCCTCATCATCTACCACCCGGTGCGCGCAATGGGCGATGCGCTCGTGGTCACCAACGGCGATCAGACCGACACCATCGTGGATGCCGGCGATTTCCGCGCCGGCTGCATGGCGCGCGAATTCGAGCCGGACGCGCCCAACTTCACGCCGCGGATCTCGTCGATCGTCTACGCGGACGGCTCGTTCGAGCTCTCCATCCTGAAGCACCAGCCATCGGGCCGCTGCCTGCGCGAGTTCTTCGCCTACGAGGGCTGCGACGAGGGTACAGGCTACTTCATCAGTACGTACCAGGGCGACGGCGATCCCCTTCCCACCTTCGCAGGCGAGCCGGTGGAAGTGGTTCTCCCCGAACCCGACGCGATATGGCGCGCGCTTGACCCAGACAACAAGGTGTCGCTGTATGCCAACGTGGCAGGTAGCGTGACCTTGTACAACAAGAACCTCGGCGACTAACGAAGGAGACGCAAACCCTATGAACGAGCTGGAATTGAAGTACGGCTGCAATCCCAACCAGAAGCCCTCGCGCATATTCATGAAGGATGGTTCCGATCTGCCCATCGAGGTGCTGAACGGCAAGCCAGGCTACATCAACTTTCTGGATGCCTTCAACTCCTGGCAGCTGGTGCGCGAGCTCGCGCAGGCCACGGGTTTGCCGTCGGCTGCATCATTCAAGCACGTGTCGCCGGCGGGTGCGGCGGTGGGTCGGCCGCTCTCTGATGTCGAGCGGCAGGTGTACTTCGTGGACGAAAGGGGCGACCTCAGTCCCATCGCCTGCGCCTACATTCGCGCGCGCGGCGCCGACCGTTTGTGCTCGTACGGCGATTGGGCGGCCTTGAGCGAGGTGTGCGACGCCGACGTGGCCCGTTACCTGAAGACGGAGGTGTCCGACGGCATCATTGCCCCCGGCTATACCGACGAGGCGCTCGAGATTCTCAGGACCAAGAAGGGCGGCAAGTACAATGTCGTGCGCATCGATGCGGACTACGTTCCCGTCGAAGCCGAGCGCAAGGACGTGTTCGGCATCACCTTCGAACAAGGTCGCAACAACTTCGAGATCAACGAAGCGCTGCTGGAGAATGTGGTGACCGAAAACAAGGACGTGCCCGCATCCGCCAAGATCGACATGATGGTGGCGCTCATCACGCTGAAGTACACGCAGTCTAACTCCGTGTGCTATGTGAAGGACGGCCAGGCCATCGGCGTGGGCGCCGGGCAGCAGAGTCGCATCCACTGCACGCGCCTGGCGGGGAACAAGGCCGACAATTGGTGGCTGCGCCAGCATCCGAAGGTGCTCGGCCTGCAGTTCGTCGACGGCATTCGCCGGCCCGATCGCGACAACGCCATCGACGTGTACACCTCCGACGAGTGGGAGGACGTGCTGCGCGAGGGAGAATGGCAGCGGGTGTTCGCCGTGAAGCCCGAGCCACTGACCGCTGCGGAGAAGAAGGAATGGGCTGCCACGTTGGAGGACGTGACGGTGGGATCCGACGCGTTCTTTCCGTTCGGTGATAACGTGGAACGCGCGCGCAAGTCGGGCGCGGCCTACATCGTCGAGCCGGGCGGCTCCATCCGCGATGACAACGTGATCGAGGCGGCGAACAAGTACGGCATTGCCATGGCCTTCACGGGCATGAGGCTGTTCCACCACTAGGCTGCTTGCGGGTGCAGGAGCCCGCGTTCGCCGGAGCCCCTTGCGCCTTTGGCAGTCGGGGCTCCGGCGGAGAGGTTTATGGTTGTTCTTTGACGGGAAGGCAACGCGCCTGTCCTGCCTTCCGTCACCCCGTTGCCGTTTTGTATAGTGGCCCCATGAAGAAATCCGAAGCGCTCAAAATTCTCGGGCTAGTCGACGGCGCAACCGACGACGAGGTCAAGCAGGCCCATCGCAAGCTGGTGATCGCGCATCATCCCGACAAGTTCCCTCTTGAATCAAAGGAGCGCGCCGATGCCGAGGAGTTGACCAAGCGCATCAACGAAGCGCGCGATGTGCTGCTCAACCGCTCATGGACGCCTGAGTTCGATCCGCGCCGCGACCCGCGGCCCTATGCGGGCAATCCGTTCGCGCATCCGACCGCCGCGCCACAGCCCGGTGCGCCTCGGGACGGATGGGATCCGTTTGCCGACTGGCCGTTCGGCCAAGGGCAGCCGACCTCTTCCCAAGGGGGCCGTACCGCTTATGTGTGGACCTCGTGGGACGGCAGTCGGACGGCGGACGGCGGAACCCCGGGCAACATGCCGTTCGACTTCGACCCGTTCGACCCGTTCGCGCCTTTCCGAGCTGCGCGCGAGCAGCAGAAGACGCCACAGGAGCGGCTCGATGAGGCGCGAACCGCCCTCGGGCGCGAGGTCGGCATCGTCGTGGCGAAGGCGGCGGCCCTCGTCGTGCTCGCGCTTGTCGGTTCGGCGGCAACAGGGTTGTTCCTGTACGTGGTCGCATCGTTTGTCTACGGTCTGTGGAAGCGGTTCGGTTCATGCCTCATCGGGCTGCTGCTGCCTATTGCTCTGTTTGCGATGCCGTTCGTGTTCCTCATCGCGCCGCGTCAGGGGGCCGTCACCATCGGCTTGGCCGTGTTCTTCCTCGTGGCCGTGCTGTTCGATGCGTCGAATCTACGCGATCTCGTGCGCTCCTATCGGACGGCCCGCTCGGCCATTCGATAGCAGATCTCGCTGAAAAGGCGTGCGTGCTGCTTCACATGCGCCGCTTTCGAATGCGCGCTCGCGTCCCGTTGCACCCGCACTGGGCGAATCCATGTTTGCGGCGGTTTCTTGCGCCTCCGCTGCGCCTTCGTCGCTTGCGTTCGCGCCCGCTTGTTACGTCCGGCCTTCTGCTGGCCGGTGAGCGCATCGCCTCAGATCGGCCGCGCGTGCGATCGTGCTATACTGACCTCTGCTCAATGCCGTTTGCCTACCACGGAAAACGGGTTGGGAACAACCCGCCGGGAAAGACGCGGAAATTCGTTGAATTTCCGAGTGAAAGGGTATACTGCCTGTGGCGAACCGTCGTCGCGCACGAACGCGGCCCCGCCTACCCCGTGCTCCCGAAGGAGGAGGCAAACGATGATAGTGCTCGAAGAGCCGTACGTGTCCGAACCGCTGGCTGCTTGGCTGGAGGAATCACAGCATCCGGTGCTCGATAATGCCGTCTCTCGCGAGCAGGGAGAGGGCAGGGCGCTCAACATCGTGGCGGAGGACGAGGCCGTTCGCCGGATCGACGGGGGCGAGCGCGTGTACACGAACTCTGAGAACGCCCTCGCGTGGATCATGGACAACGTTCACAACGAGAGTCTTGTGCGCGGCATCGGACTGTTCAAGGACAAGGCGGCTATGCGTGCGGCACTGGCACCGCTCGATCCCGACCTGTTTTTCAAAACCTGCTCGGTGGACGAACTGTTCAAACTCGACTATGCCCGGCTTGATCCGCCGTTCGTTTTGAAGCCTTCCGTCGGATTCTGCAGTGTGGGCGTGTACGCTGTGCAGAGCAGGGAGGATTGGGAACGGGCGCTCGCCGATATCGCTCAGAACGCCTCCGCCTGGCACGACTTGTATCCCGAGAGCGTCATCGGCGCCGGGTCGTTCATTCTCGAAGGCTATATCGACGGCACCGAATACGCCCTCGATGCCTTTTTCGATGAAACAGGCGCTCCTCATGTCCTCAACGTGCTGCGCCACGATTTCGCCTCGTCAGAGGACACGAGCGATCGTCTGTACATGACAAGTCCGTCCATCGTGCGGGAGACGACCTCCCTGTTCACCTCGTGGCTCAACCGCGTAAACGCGCTCGTGGGCGTTCGCAACTTCCCGGTGCACGTCGAGGTGCGCGTTGCGGACGGGCATGTGTGCCCCATCGAATTCAATCCTCTGCGGTTCGCAGGACTCGGCGGCACCGATCTGAGCCTGTACGCTTACGGTTTTCGCACCTACCAGGCATTTCTCGAGGATGATGTACCCGATTTCGATGTAGCGTTCGCCGACAAGGAGGGAAAGGTGTACTCCATGTCGTTGCTGAATCCCCCGCAGAATGCGACGGGCGGCGAACGGTTCGACTATGACGCGTTTCTCGGCCGGTTCTCGCACGTGCTGGACATGCGTCCGTTCGATCTGAACCGTGTCGGCAACTACGGCTTTCTCTTCCTCGAAACCGACGCAGACACTGCCGATGAGTTGACGTTCCTGCAGCACTCCGACCTGGAAGAGTTCCTCCGCTAGCGCGGAGGACGCGACGGGTCGGAGAAGACCGTGAAGCTTTCCATACGCAATCTGCTGATCGGCCTTGTCATCGTCATCGTGCTAGCGGTGGTGCTGTTGCGCGGTGACCAGCTGGTTGAGCTGGTGGAGACGATGAAAAAAGGTGCGGCCATCCCGCTTATCGCGGCATTGTGCACGCAGCTGGGCAAGTACTTCGCGCAGAGCTTCGCCTATTCGTTCGCATTCGAGGCGGTCGACGAGCATATGGATCCTCGCTCGACGCTGCCGCTCGTGTTCGGCACGTTCTTCATGAACACCATCGCGCCCTCGCTCAACCTCGCTGGCACCACGCTCGTGGTAGACGACGCTCGCCGTCGCGGCATCGCGCCGGGAAAAGCGACGTCGGCGGCGTTGCTCATGCAGATAACCGTGGACTCCGGGTTCGCCACCATCATGCTCATCGGATTCGCCATCCTGGCGGCTACAGTTGGTCTATCGCCGCTGTGGTTTCTGCTTGGACTGGTGGTTATAGCCCTGGTCAGCGTCATGGTACTCATCCTCGTGCTCGGCAGGAAGCGTCCCGCGCTCGTGCTGCGCATACTGCGACCGATCGAGCGGCTCGTCGACCGTATTCGCGCGCGCTTCAAGAAGCCGCCGCTCGATTCGTGGGTGGAGCGGGCTGTGGCTTCGTTCTCGGATGCGGCAGGGCTCATCGGGCACAATCCGAAGACGACGGCCAAGGTGTTCGGCTGCTCGATCGTGGCAAGTTCGTGTGAGCTCGCCTGCTTCTGTCTGGTGGGCGTCGCCTTCGGCGTTACGTACCCCGAGGCTCTCATCTGCGGTTACGTTGTCGCGACCCTGTTTGCCATGATCTCGATCACCCCGCAGGGTGTGGGCGTGGTCGAGGCGGCCGTGGTGGTGGCGTTCACCTCGTTCGGCGCGTCGAGCGCCGCAGGACTTTCGATCGCGCTTGTGTACCGGGGCATCGTGTTCTGGATGCCGTTTCTTATTGGGGCAGTGCTCATCCAGACGACGAAGACGTTCCGCCATGATGCGAAGCGCACGGCGCGCAATCAGAAGAGCAAGGATCGCCTGAGCGGGACTGTAGCCGCCGCCAAGCAGATCGATGCCCATGTCGAAGGACCTCGGGACGCAACGGGCGGTCCTCAGGCCGCTGCGGGCGGCCCCGAGGCGCAGCGACCGTCTGCGGCCGAAGCGGATTCCGGTGCGAGCTCTGTTGCCGATCCGTCTAAAAGCGCCGCTCCGCACGCTCGGTGACGTTTCCCGGCGTCGCATAAGGCTCATATAACAGTCCTTGACCGATTTCGTATCGCATCGAACGACTCAATGGCAAGTTCATGGTTCGCGGGTTGGAATCATGAACTACAATGGGCAGGTTAATGCACGGCGGTGCGTACGGTTGGACCGCTTCGACAGGAAAGAGTGGGTGAGGGACGTGGGGATTCGCACGATCATGCGCGCATGCGTGCCATGCGTGTTTGCAGGCTTGATGGCGTTGACCGGCTGTTCGGCCGGGTCGAACGAATCGAGCGATGCAGAGCCTGCTTCGGCGCTCGATCCATCCAGCCCGGTGCAGATAGAGCTGTGGACGTATTACAACGGCACGCAGCAGCAGGCGTTCGAGGATTTGGTCAAGGAGTTCAACGAGGGACGTGGCAAAGAACTGGGCGTTGTTGTGACAAGCTCGAGCCAAGGCGGTGTGAACGATCTTGCCGCTGCCGTGACCGATTCGGCGCAAGAGCTCGTCGGCTCCGAGGCGATGCCCGATGCCTTCCTTTCGTATTCAGACACCGCGTCGGTCATTGACGGCCTCGGCCGCGTGGCGGATTTGGCGGGTTATCTGACCGATGAGGAGAAGGCGCTCTACGTCGAGTCCTTCCTTGATGAGGGCGATATCGACGGCAACGGATCCTTGAAGGTATTCCCGGTGGCGAAGTCCACCGAGACGCTTCAGATCAACGCCACCGACTGGCAGGTTTTCGCCGATGCGACGGGCTCCACGCTCGAGGAGCTTTCGACGATCGAAGGCATCACGGAGGTGGCGCAGCGCTACTGCGAGTGGACCGATGCCCAGACGCCGGATGTTGCAGGCGACGGCAAGCCGTTTTTCGGTCGAGATGCGATGGCGAACTATTTGATCACCGGCTCCAAGCAGCTCGGACACGAGCTGTTCGATGTGGAGGGCGGGGTCTGCACGTTCGATATCGACCGTGATACGATGAAGGCGCTGTGGGACAACTACTACGTTCCCATGGTGCAGGGCTGGTTCTCGGCTGAGGGCAAGTTCCGCTCGGATGCCGTGAAGACGGGCGACCTCCTCTGCTATGTGGGCTCGTCATCATCGGTTGTCTACTTCCCGCAGACCGTCACGTTGGACGACGAGACCAGCTATCCCATCGAGTTGGCTGCGCTTCCCGCTCCGACATTCGCCGATGGGGAGCCGTGTGCACCTCAGCAGGGTGCAGGGTTCGTCGTGACGAAGTCTGATGAGAAGCGTGAGACGGCCTGCGTGGAATTCCTGAAATGGTTCACCGCCAAAGAGCAGAACACCGGCTTCTCTGTGAGCGCGGGGTACATGCCCGTGACGAAGGAGGCGCTAACGCTTGAGAACCTCGAGGCTGCCGCATCCGGTTCGGATGGTTCTGAGAATTACTCGATCAACCTTCCGGCTACGCTCGAGACGATTGAAGCAGGCGTGTATGCGAACCGTCCATTCGACGGCGGGGTGGATGCTCGCGCCGTGCTCGAGAGCGCTCTGTCCGACAAGGCGACAGCCGATCGCGAGGCTGTCGTGAGCGCCGTCGCTGCGGGTGCAAGCCCGGAGGAGGCTGCGGCGCCGTTTTTGGAGGATCGCGTGTTCGATGAGTGGTTGGAGGATCTTACGGCGCGCTTGAAGGCGACGACCGCCTAACGGAGGGGTGCGTTTGTGCGAGGAAGGGGCCGGGGCGACGACATGATCTGGGGTTCTCGGCACGGCGAAGGCTCACGGCACGGATTGACCTTTAAGGTCCTTGTCGTCGTGCCCTTCTGCATCGCGCTTGCAATCCAGGTCGTCGTGTGCGCGTTCGTCCTTGCGCGAAGCGAGATGCTCGGCCAAATGGAAGACGACGCCTACGATCTGTTCTCGGAGCGCGTCGCGAGCAGTGCGGGCTACCTGGAGAACGACATGATCTTCCGCTGGTCGGACTTCGAAGAAGCGTCCGATCAGATAGCCTCGAAGATCGATGTCGAGCTGGCGGCGCGCGGCGCGACGGCGTCTGACATCAAAGCTGGCGGCGACCTTGCCATTTCGCTTGTTGGCACCGTGAGCGACGATATGCTGCTGTTCGCGCAGCGGGCCGAGGTGGACGGCGTGTTTTTGGTGCTGGCGAACGGAGAGGCCGAAGGGCGGCAGGATGCGCGCACGGCCTTGTATGTGCGCGACTCGAACCCGAAGGTCAGCGTCGCGAATCGTTCCGATCTGCTGTTGGCCGCCTGCCCTATCAGCATCGGCCGAGAATCGGGGGTGGCGCTCGACAGCCAGTGGTCGGCTACGTTTCCTCTTGCGGCCGAAGGGGACGACCGCAGCGCGTTTTACTACAAACCCTTGCGAGCGGCTGAGCAGCACCCGGATGCCGATGTGAATGATCTTGGCTATTGGGGGCGGCCGGTGGACTTTGGCTGGGTGGGCACGTCGTCGATCACCTATAGCCTGCCGATCAAGGACGCGCAGGGCGGCATCGTCGGCGTGCTGGGCGTGGAGGTCCGCCTCGATCGCGTCGAGTCCTTCTTCCCCTATGTCAATTTGAACGCCGAGGGCGAGGGCTCGTATCTGCTGACAGTCACCGACGAGGAGGGCTTCACGCGCGATGACGGGGTAGAGCCCGCCGAGAGCGTCGAACGTTCCTATGAAGTGCTGGCGGCAACAGGCGCGACTCAAAGCCTGTACGTGGAGGACGGCTCGTTTACGGCACTGCTCGACGAGCAGAAGCGTATGGTAATCGATGCGCCGTCCGATCCGTCGCCCGACATGCGTGCCGCGGCGAGCGCCGCCGAGATCATGCTCTACGACAGCACTTCGCCGTTTGCCTCGGAGCATTGGGCGCTCGTGGGGCTCGAACGGCAGAACGACCTGTTCGTTGCTTCGCACTCGCTCGCAAAAAGCCTGATCGAAGTGTTCGCCGCCTCGCTGCTTATTGGGCTGGCGGTGGCCGCGCTCACGGCATGGCTGTCATCGTCGCGCCTGCGCCACCTTATGGCCGAAGTGCGCAAAACGAAGCCCGAACAGCCCATCTCTTTTACGCCGACCGGTATCGTGGAGGTGGACGAGCTTTCGGATTCCATCGCCGCGCTTGGCGCGGAAGTGGCGTTGTCCGCATCGCGCCTCTCGCAGATACTGCGGCTGTCTGATCGCGGCATTGGAGCGCTTGAGTACAGCCAAGAAACCGGTTCGATCACCTATACTGACGGCTTCTTCTCCACGCTCGCGGTGCTCGAACCGCCCGACAGCCCCCGTTTCAACCCGCGCCGCATGGCCGAAAATCCACCGTCGGCTGAAGAGTTCGAGACACTTATGAGGGGTTATGTTCCCTATATCGAATCCGAGGCCGAGGGGCGCTATCTTATTTCCGGCCCTCATCGGGCAGCATGGGTGCGTCTCGTTGTGGTGGTCGACGACGAGAGGAAGCGGACCTACGGCCTCGCAGAGGACGTGACGCAGGAGATCGAGACCCGCCGGCGCATAGAGCACGAGCGCGATCACGATATTCTTACCGGGTTGGCGAACAGACGTGCGTTCGAACAGTCCGTCAAGGAGCTGCTCGATCAGAATCCACCTTCATTCGGTGCCATGCTCATGCTCGACCTCGATAACCTCAAGTTCATCAACGACACCTATGGCCATGATTGGGGAGACCAGTACATCAAAGCGGCCGGCCGAGCCGTCGAGGTTGTGTTCAGCGGGAAAGGCTGCTTTGCGCGCATATCCGGCGATGAGTTCCTCGTATTCGTGGACGCGTGCGCCGATCGGGACGAGGCTGAGGCGCTGCTCGGAGAATTCCGTCGCGCCCTCGATGCGAGCCTTCTCGAGGCGCCCGACGGCAAGGTGCTCAAGGTTCGCGCATCCACCGGAGTTGCCTACTACCCCTCCGACGCTTGCGAGTACGTGCAATTGCGCGAGTACGCCGACTTCGCCATGTATTTGGCGAAGAACAGCCGCAAGGGCGAGCTCATCTCCTTCGATCGTCAAACCTACGAAAAGCAATCGATCATGGTGAACGGACGCGAGGAGCTTAACAGGCTGCTCGACGAGGAGCTGGTTGACTACCATTTCCAGCCCATCGTGGATGCGCGGGCGGGCGAGGTGGCCGCGTATGAGGCGCTCATGCGCCCGCTGCTCGACACCATACCGACACCCGATCTCGTGCTCGCACTCGCCCGCTCTCAGTCGAAGCTCTACCGCGTCGAGCATATGACGTTCTTCGGAGCGCTCGAGGCATATGCGCGCTGCAAGGGAGACCGCAGTGCCACGCTGTTCGTCAACAGTATCGCCACTCAGCGCCTTTCGGCCGATGACGAAGCTGAGCTGGTCGAACGGTTTGACGGTTTGCTCTCGCGCGTGGTGATCGAGATCACCGAAAATGACTACAGCCGCGAAATGGCCATGTACAAGGAGGCGCTTGCGCATCGTTTCGGCGCCCGCCTGGCCATCGATGATTTCGGCAGCGGCTACAACGGCGAGACATCGCTGCTTGATTATCAGGCCGACTACGTAAAGCTCGACATGGAGATCGTCCGGGATATCGATACGGTCAGGGATCGCTGCGATATCGCCAAAAATCTCATCAGCTTTGCGCACGATCGCGGGATCCGCGTCATTGCCGAAGGCGTCGAGACCGAAGGCGAACTGCGCGCGCTCATAGCGCTCGGTGCTGATTACCTGCAAGGGTACCTGCTTGCGCGTCCGGCCCCGGAGTTGCGCGACATTCCCGAGGACATCAAACGCCTCATCCGCTCGCTTTCGTAGGACAGGATGCGCCTTGCGCGAGCACTTGCGGCTCCGTCGGGGCAGCCGCTTCGCCCATCGCGATATACTGACGAGGGTGAACACAGTATACTGACGAGGATGAACACAGCTCGCTCTAGTTCACCCCGGGCGGGATGTATGCACAGCGCGAAGAAACAACGAGAAGGAGTTTACTATGGCGCTCAACGAGACGCTGCACATAGAGATCATATCGTCCTCCACGACGCGCGTCGAGGCTGCGATGCCCATCACGCCCGATCTGTACCAGCCATTCGGCTTTCTGCATGGGGGGGCGACCATCGCGATGCTCGAGTCGGCTGCAAGCCGCGGCGCGGAGGAGAACGCCGATTTCGAGACAGAGCGTCCGTTCGGCGTCGACGTGCACGTGCGCCACAGGAAGAGCGGGAAAGAGGGCATGCTGCGCGGAGTGGCCGAGCTCGACCACGAGGAGACCTCCGAGCGCACGGGCGCTGTCAAGCAGTTCTGGAACGTAGCCGCCTACGACGAAGAGGGGGATGTGGTGTCCGATGGCGTCATCGTGACGAAGATCGTCACCCTAGAATACTTGGCCGCCAAGGAACGCGAGCGTGCAGTTTCGAAGAGTGCCAAGCGGGTGTAGTCGAGCGCCGTCGCGAACGCGCGGACTGCCGCTCCGTCGGTTGCATGGCGACGCCGACGGTGCCGCGCGAAATCACCGGCCTTGAGCGCGAGATTTTCCCGCTGCCTGCACTATAGGGCTTTGACCTGCATTTCGATACCACGGGTTGACAGGCGATACGCAAAAAAGAAGCCGCAAGTTGGTTGAGCGGCGGCTCGCGCGCCCCCAGTATGGAGGCGTCGGCGCACCGGGGCCGACTGATGCGCCGGCCGTAGGGGTGGGCGTGCACGACCGAAGGACGGACCTATGAGCTTCCGCGACAACCTGCAGCACCTGCGCGCCGCGCGCAACATGACCCAGGAGCAGCTGGCGATGCTTTTGGGTGTGAGTCGCCAGTCGGTTTCCAAGTGGGAGGCCGAGCGCGCCTACCCGGAGATGGACAAGCTGCTGCGCCTGTGTGCCCTGTTCGAGTGCACGCTCGACGATCTGGTGTGCGGCGATCTGACCGAGCGCCCGGCCGCCCCGACTGCAAGCCTGCCCATTGCGCAGCCTCCCCAAGACGTAACCGGCTACGACGAGGCCATGCGTGCATTCGCATGGAAGCTGCCGCTTGGCGTGGCTGTCGTCATCTTGGGATTCGCGCTGGCCATGTTCTTAACGGACGCAACGCTGATGCCGGGAAGCTCCTACCAGAGCTATTCGAGCGTGCTCATGCTGGTGGGCGCCGTGGCCGGGCTGGCCATCATCCTGCCGGCCTCGTTCGAGCGGAACGGATTTCGCGTAGCCCATCCTTTTGTCGAGGATTTCTACACCGCCGAGCAGAAAACCGAGGCCCGACGCGCCCTGTCCATCGGTTTGGTGGTGGGCATCGGCTTGATCGTGGCGGGGCTGGCGGCGACCATCGTGCTGCCTGCGGCGCCGTCGCTTTCGAGCGCCGTCTGCCTGCTGCTTGCTGCGGCGGGCACGTTCTGCATCCTGCGCGGGTGGCTGCTCGCGTCGCGCTGCAATGTGGAGAAATACAACTTGCGATCGCTGCATGTCGTGGATGAGGCGCGCATCGACGATCTCGACGAGAATCTGGCAAAACGCGCGCGTCGAGCCAAAAGCGATCATCGCCTGTACGTTGCCATTATGTGCGCCGCTACGGCTGTCGCTCTCGTGCTGCTGTTCGTGCCCGCGTTGGGCGGGCAGTGGTGGTTCTGGCTGGCCTGGCCTCTTGGGGGTCTGATCAGCGCCGCCGTCAAGGCGCTCCGTCCCTAGACGAGGGCGGTACGTTCCTGCGTTCCGATCGAGCCCCGCACAGCTGCGCTGTGACGTTCTCGAACGGCGCGAGCGGCATGCTCCCGGTCGTCGCCCGGACATAGCCCCTTCCAGTCCCCATACCGTGCCGATAAAAGCGAAGCGCGCTTCGCTCCAGCAGTCCTGTGCCGAAAACCATTCAAAGGAGATCGTATGAGCTGTACCGTTGTCGCACGCGAAGTGTGCAAATCATTCGTTATCGGACGCGGAAGCAAACGGCGTGCAACCGACGTGCTGCGCGGCGTCAGCCTGCACGTCGCTGCCGGCGAGATGGTGGCAATCGTAGGGCCGAGCGGCTCGGGCAAATCGACGCTACTGTATTGCCTGTCCGGGTTGGAGGCAGCGGACGCGGGCTCCGTCGAGGTGATGGGCCGGCAGGTGGTGGGCGCCGGTCGCAACGATCTGTTCAAGACGAGGCGCGACCATGTGGGCTTCATTTTCCAGTCGTACAACCTCATCCCCTCGCTCACGGCGGGCGAAAACGTGTCGCTGCCTGCGCGCCTGGCCGGGCGGCCGCTTACGGCCGCGCAGGTGCGCGAGGTGCTTGCGGGTGTGGGCCTCGAAGGGCGCGAGAAGAGCCGCCCCGCTGATATGTCCGGCGGCGAGCAGCAGCGAGTGGCCATCGCACGGGCGCTTGCGGGCGGCGCGGACGTCGTGTTCGCCGACGAGCCGACCGGTGCGCTCGATTCGAAGAACGGGCGCGAGGCGCTCGGGCTTCTGCGCGGCATCGCGGACGATCCGGCGCGCTCGGTAGTCATGGTGACCCACGACTTGGAGGCGGCCTCGATGGCCGACCGCATCCTCGTGCTGAAGGACGGTCGGGTGGTTCGCGAGTTGGGGCGATCGAATCCGACGGACATCCTCAAGGCACTGGAGGCGGCGCGATGATGCGCCTTGTGTTCCTCGATCTGCGCGACCATGCCGCCACATGGGTAGGTGCGTTCTGCGTGGCCGTGGCCTGCGGATTCATCGGTGGCTTCGCGGCGTCGTTGATGGCCACGGCGAAGTCGTACCCGAACATGGAATCGCTTGCGGTCACCATGCTCATGTTCTCTGCAATGGCAGCGATGGCGGTGCTCGCGTCGGCGGCGAATCTTACGGTGGCGATGCAGCGGCGAAGCTACGCCCTGTGGCAACTGGCAAACGTGAGCCCGCGGCGGGTGGCTGCAGTCGTGCTCGCGCAGCTGGCCGTGGTGGCGGTGCTCGGCGCGGTGGTCGGCACGCTTGTTGAAGCAGCCTCGTTTGTCCCGCTGTTCCCGCTCGTGTTCAGTTCGCCCTTCTACCAGCCCATCGACCAGGTGGTTCTCGACGCTGGACTGCCGTTTATGCCCTTGGTATGGCTTTCGGTGGCGGGCGTGTTTCTCGTCGGGGGCTTGAAGGGCGCCCGCGGCGCGGGGAGGACGTCGCCCATGACCGTTCTGCGCGCGACGGATCAGCCCCGCAAGGGCATGACATGGCTGCGCGTCGTGCTGTTCGCAGGGTTGGTATTCGGCACCTGGCAGCTTGCTTCCTCCCTGTTCGGAAAAGACCTGGATGCTTTGGGTAATTCGCTGTTCCTCCCGCTTCTTATGGCGGCAGCGCTTGTGTCCGTGGCTCCGGCGGTGTTCTCGGCATTGCTGAGCGCGTGGACGTCGCTCGTGTCGCAGAACCGCTGGAATGCGTGGTACATAGCGCGCCATATCGCCCGCCATGGCCTTTCGGTTAGCACCTCGGTTGAGACGCCCATCATGGTAGGATTTGGACTGGTTGCTGGTATTTTCTCGCTTAGCAGCTTATTGGAGACCGTCATACAACAGTATGGCTTGACCCTCAACGCGACGCTCGACTTCACCACGTCTGTCCTGCTGCTCGGCGGCCCCATTCTGCTGTGCGCGGTGGGAGCGGCAGTGAGCGTGGTCATGTCGTCGCGCACCCGCACCCGCGACGTGGCGCTTCTTATCGCGAGCGGCGCGCGCCCGGAAACGCTCGTCGCGGCCGCGGGGTTCGAGGCGCTTATCCACGCTGCTACTGCCACGCTCGCCGGCATGGCGGTCGCAGCGGCATCCAACGCTGTAGTGGCCGCTGCGGTGGAATTTCCTCTGTTCAGCGGCCTAGCGTTCGGCGAGGGCCTCGTGGTGTCGATCGCTGGCTTTGTCCTGGTGCTGGCCGCCACGCTCGTTCCTACTCTGTCGGCTCTGCGCAAACAACCCGCTCTCGTACTGGCCGTAGAGGAGTAGCAGGGGGGAGGTTTCCGGAGCATCATTTTTGAAAGATACTCTTGTCGACGCATTGGGAGAAAGGAAGGTCGACCATGATAAAGCTTGTGTTCTGTGATCTGCGCGACCATGCCGCCACATGGGTAGGCGCGTTCTGCGTGGCCGTGGCCTGCGGGTACGTCGGCGGGTGGGCGGCGTCGCTCGAAGAGACGGCGGCGACGTTCTCAGGCATGCGCTACATCGGCTCCGTGGTGCTGGCATTCTCGTCGGTGGCCGCGGTTGCGGTGCTCGTTTCGGCGTCGAACCTGACCGTGTCCGCACAGCGGCGCTCCTACGCCTTGTGGCGGTTGGCTAACGTGAGCCCGCGCCGGGTGAGCTGCGTGGTGCTGGCCCAGCTGGTCGTTGTGGCCGTGCTCGGCGCGATCGTCGGAACCCTGCTCGAGGCGGCGACGTTCGTCCCGCTTTTCCCGATGGTGTTCGGCGCGAAGGAGGCGCTTGCTCAAGCGACGCCCCACGTGAGCTTCTCGATGATGCCGACGGTGTGGCTTGCGGTGGCGGGCGTGTTCTTCTGCGGCGGGTTTAAAGGCGCCCGCAGCGCGGGAAACACGCCGCCCCTCATGGCTTTGCGTGAATCGGAGCCGAAGCGCAGGGGGATGACGTGTTTGCGTATCGCGCTGTTCGCAGTCCTGACCGCGTGCACGGGCTGGACGGTCTTCCTCATGGTCGGCGCTGCGCCGGACGTCGTGATGAACTGGTCGCTGTACCTGCCCATTCTCGCAGTTGCGGTGCTGGCCTGCATCTCCCCTCTGGCGTTGTCGGCGGCGATGGACGCGTGGACGTCGCTTGTGCCGGGAACGCGTTGGAATGCCTGGTTCGTGGCGCGGCGCACCGCACGCTACGGATTGGGCTCCAGCACGTCGGTTCAGACGCCAGTCATGGTGGGCTTTGGGCTGGTGGCGGGTATCTTTTCGGTCATGGGAGTGTGGGCGGACTACAACGCGCTCCACGGCCTGCGCTTCACCGGCCTCGATTGGACAGAAGCGCTCATCCTGTTCGGAGGCCCGGTGCTCCTGTGCGCCGTTGGCGCAGCGGTGAGCGTGGTGATGACGTCGAAGTCCCGCACGCGCGATACGGCGTTGCTCATTGCCGCCGGCGCGCGCCCGGAGACGCTCGTAGCAGCGGCCGCATGCGAAGCGCTCATCCATGCCGTCACTGCCACGCTCGTCGCCGCGCTCGCTGCGCTCGCCTCGAACGCGGTCGTAGCTTCTGCGGTGGGCATGCCGCTGCTTACCGGGCTCGCTTTCGGCGAGGGGCTTCTCGTGTCGCTCGTGGGCTTCGTCTTGCTGCTGGCCGCCACTCTCATTCCCACCTGCTCCGCCCTTCGCCGGGAGCCTGCGCGGGTTCTGGCTGTGGGGGAGTAGGCCGGTCAGGCTTCCTTGCTGCCGCTCTCTCATTGCCGCCGATCGCCGACCGGAATGCGCGGCGGACGCCTGTCGGCACCGTGCGTTTCTGCCGAGGATCGGCCTCCTGCTCGGCACGTTCTCCTTTCCGGTGAAGATGCGGTGAAAGCGAAAATGTCGAGGCATTTTCTTTTGCTTTTCAATCCGTTGTGCTATCATAACCGTCGCTGCATTAAGCGGCATCGGGATGTGGCTCAGCTTGGTAGAGCGCTGCGTTCGGGACGCAGAGGCCGCAGGTTCAAATCCTGTCATCCCGACCATGGAGCTGAAAGGGATGTGCTTTCGACATAAAGAACATCCCTTTTTTGCATAGAAGTGCTACTCTGGCGAGGCTGGAGTGGGCGGGCCTGCGAAGGCGGGCTCCGCACGAGCAACTTGGAGGGCTGTATGAAAATCCTTGGAATGGGAATGCCGGAGCTTCTCATCATCCTCGCGGTGATTCTGCTCATCTTCGGGCCGAAGAACCTTCCGAAGCTTGGCAGCGCGCTCGGCAAGACCGTCAAGAACCTCCGCGAAGGCATCGGCGGTGGCGACAAGGCCATCGAAGAGGCCGACGAAGACGATGTGGAAGAGGTCGTCGAGGAAGAAGAGGAGCCGGTCAAGAAGAAGACCACGGCTGCCAGGAAGACCACGGTGGCCAAGAAGAAGGCCGAGTAGTCTAAGCGGGTTTTGTTTGGTGTGCGGTATGTGCAGACGGCTCGCGTCTTGCGCATACCGCTTTTTTCATATAGCGCCAGCGCACGGTGCGGGTGCTTTTCTACCACCAGCATAGGATATCGGATTGCACGCTTGCATGTGCGGGCGTGCCTGTTTTGCACTTGGATAGGCGGCGGAATATGGCTGACAGCAATTTCATCCTCACTCAGGAGGGCAAGGATAAGCTCGAGGAAGAACTGCATTTTCTCGAGACGGAGAAACGCGCTGAGATCGGCGAGCGTATCAAAGTGGCGCGCGAGTTCGGCGATATCTCCGAGAATTCGGAGTACGACGACGCGAAGAACGAGCAGGGTATGATGGAGGCGCGCATCGCCGAGATCAGCCGCATCCTGTCGGAGGCTACGGTGGTCAATACGCCGAAGCGCTCGAACAACGTGCACATCGGCTCGACGGTGACCGTCGACATGGGCGGCCGTGAACGCGTGTTCACCATCGTGGGCGGCGCCGAGAGCGATGCCGCCGCCGGCAGAATATCGAACGAATCGCCGGTGGGCTCGGCGCTTTTGGGCCACAAAAAGGGCGACAAGGTGGAAACGACCGGCCCGACCGGTCGCGAGATTGTCATGACCATTACTAAGATCGAGCACTAGGGTTTCGTCGGCCTGACGGCCGCCGGAACTTCTTGACGCTGCGGCCCGCCGTCGCACCCGATCTTCGCGCGATGCTGCGGGCTTGCGTACCCAGGTACGCAACGCCTGCGCCATCTCCCGAATTTCGGGTGCGACGGCGGGCCTCGCTGACTTACTACGCCAACCTGCGCGGTTGGTTTTCGCGCTTCGCGCGAAGGGCTTGTCCCTGGCGGGCAAGCCTCGCTATGCGGGCTGTACGAGATTGAGGGGCTGAACAATGAGCGACATCAACGACACGACCACCACCGGACAGATCATCGAGGACGATCCCGTCGCAGTGCGCCTGGCCAAGCGCGATGCGCTGCTGGCGGCTGGCAAGGATCCGTACGGTCACGCGTTCAAGTACTCGCACCACCTGGCGGACCTGGCCGCCCAGTACGAGGGCCTGGAGGACGGCGCATCAACCGAAGACGAGGTGCAGGTTGCCGGTCGCATCATGGCGAAGCGAGACCAGGGTAAGATCGCTTTCCTCGAACTGCGCGACTCGACGGGCGATATCCAGCTGTTCTGCCGCATCAATGCGCTCGGCGAAGACGCATTCGCCGAGCTCAAGAACCTCGATGTGGGCGACTGGATCGGCGTCGCGGGCACTATGATGCGCACGAAGCGCGGGCAGCTGTCTGTGGCTATCCAGTCCTTCGAGCTGCTGTCCAAGAGCCTTCGTCCGCTTCCCGAGAAGTTCCACGGCCTGGCTGACAAGGAGACGCGCTACCGTCAGCGCTATGTCGACCTCGTCATGAACCCCGAGGTCAAGGATACGTTCGAGAAGCGCTTCAAGATCGTTGCCGCCATCCGCCGTTATATGGAGGATCAGGGTTTTTACGAGGTGGAAACGCCCTTTCTGCATCCTATCCTAGGCGGTGCGAACGCCAAGCCGTTCGTCACACATTTCAATGCGCTCGACCGCGACTACTACCTGCGCATCGCTACGGAACTGCCCCTCAAGCGCTTGCTTGTGGGCGGGTTCGAAAAGGTGTTCGAGATCGGGCGCCAGTTCCGCAACGAGGGCATGGACCCGTTCCACAACCCGGAGTTCACCACCATGGAGGCTTATCAGGCGTTCTCCGATCTCGAGGGCATGATGGAGCTCACGCAGGGCTACATCCAAGCCGCGGCGCAGGCTGCGTGCGGTACGTTGCAGATCACCTACCAGGGACAGGACATCGACCTGTCGGGCGAGTGGCGCCGCGCATCCATGATCGAGCTGGCCACCGAAGGAGCAGGCGAGCAAGTGAACTTCGAGCGCACGCGCGACGAGCTTGCGTCTATCCTCGAGCGTAACGGCGGGCATGCCGATGCGACGTGGGGCAAGGGCAAGCTGATCGCCGAGATTTTCGAGGCTGTGGCCGAGGAGAAACTCATTCAGCCCACCTTCGTTATCGACCATCCACTTGAGGTGTCGCCGCTGGCCAAGAAGAAAGCGGGCAATCCGGACCTCACCGAGCGCTTCGAGCTGTTCATCTGCGGGCACGAGTACGCCAACGCTTTCGGCGAGCTGAATGATCCGGTTGACCAGGCCGAGCGTTTTCGTGCGCAGGTGGAGGCGAAGGATCTCGGCGACGATGAGGCCATGGGATACGACGACGACTACGTGCGCGCGCTCGAGTACGGAATGCCGCCCGCCGGAGGCGTGGGCTTGGGCATCGACCGTCTGGTGATGCTGCTCGCCGACGCGCCGTCCATTCGCGACGTGCTGCTTTTTCCTCACATGCGCGATGAGGCGCCTGCGGGCGGGCATCCGCGCGGCGGTGCCGCGCCGGTGGCTTCGGCCCAGGCCGCAGCGATCGCTCCTATCAGGGCGGCCGCTCCCATCGATTTCTCGAAGGTGGTCGTCGAGCCGCTGTTTGAGGACGAGGTCGATTTCGACACGTTCAGCAAGTCGGACTTCCGCGCCGTGAAGGTGAAGGAGTGCGTGGCCGTTCCCAAGAGCAAGAAGCTGCTGCAGTTCACGCTCGACGACGGCACGGGCGCCGACCGCGTCATCCTGTCCGGCATCCATGCCTACTACGAGCCGGAGGAGCTGGTGGGCCGCACGCTTATCGCTATCACCAACCTCCCGCCGCGCACTATGATGGGTGTCGACTCGTGCGGCATGTTGCTTTCGGCCATCCATGAGGAGCCGGGCGAGGACGGCGAACCCGAGGAACGCCTCAATCTGCTGATGGTGGACGACCGCATCCCCGCCGGCGCGAAGCTGTACTAGCGTCCTGTCAAGAAGCGACCTCGATGAAGGAAGCTGCTCGTCGAAAGAGGTGCAGTCGAGGGGGTCCAGCATAGCAGCGTGGTTCATGATGCCTCCTCCGTGCAGGCACGGAGGCTTCGCGGGTCCGACTCGGGTCCCTGCACGTGTGCAAATGCGGAACCTGCTGCTCTGCGCTGGAGGGCGGATCGGGCCGTCCTTGCGCCGCGACCGTCTCGAGTCCTGTCCAGGCGCTGATTCGCGAACGGCACGCGTTGCGCATCTTCTGCGAATGCCTCGCGCGAGGGCGGGGCCGTCCGAGGACGAGACTCCTCCGCCAGCGAACGGGTTCTCGACATTCGCCTACGTTTCAGCTCCTCGTCAAAAGCGAGCACGTTCGGAGTCATCCGCCCGCTCGAACGCGCGCCGTGCGAGGTTGTGGTACGATGGCTCCGTCGCGCGTGAGCGCAAGTTATGGAGCACGCGTGTGCGGCAGCCACCGCGTTGGCACTCTCTTGACGAGAGTGCTAGCATGTACTACGAAACACAAGAAGCTCCGCGAGAATCGAGGCTTTAGATGTCATTCGAGAAATTCACGGACAAAGCGCGTAAAGTGCTTGTCCTTGCTCAGGATGAGGCACGATCGCTTCATCAACCCTATGTGGGCACCGAGCACATTCTGCTCGGTCTTATCCAGGAGAAAGACGGTTTGGCCGCCCAAGCGCTCGAGCGCCTGAACGTCAAGTACGACGCCGTGGTGCAGGCCATCCGTCAAGTTGTGACCATCGACGAGGATACCGACGTGTCCGGGCACCTCTCCTTCACGCCGCGCGTGAAGCGCGTGCTTGAGAACAGCCTGCGCGAGGCCATGCAGATGGGCCAATCCTACATATCCACCGAGCATTTGCTGTTGGGCATCGTGCGCGAGGGCGACGGAACGGCGCTCGAGGTGCTCACGCGCCTGGGCGTCTCGGGCGACGATGTGCGCTCGGCGCTCAACGACCTGGTGGGGCAGAGCCCGGTGTACGCCGGCCGCAACCCGTTCGACCCGAACGCTGGGTCGTCGGACAGCGTGCTCAAGGAGTTCGGCACCGATCTCACACAGAAGGCGCGCGACGGCAAGCTCGACCCGGTCATCGGCCGTGCAGGCGAGATCGAGCGGGTCATGCAGGTGCTCTCCCGCCGCCAGAAGAACAATCCGCTGCTTATCGGCGAGCCGGGCGTGGGCAAGACCGCCGTCGTCGAGGGCCTGGCGCAGCTCATCGTATCGAACCAGGTGCCTGACATCCTGCGAGGCAAACGTCTGTTCACACTTGATGTGAGTGCGCTCGTTGCGGGCTCCAAGTATCGCGGCGAGTTCGAGGAGCGCCTGAAAAAATGCATCAAAGAGGTTATGGATGCGGGCGACATCATCCTGTTCATCGACGAGATGCACACGCTCATCGGGGCCGGTTCGGCCGAGGGCTCGATCGACGCCGCTGCCATCCTCAAGCCGCCGTTGTCGCGCGGTGAGATCCAGGTGATCGGCGCCACCACCATCGACGAGTACCGCAAGCACCTGGAGAAGGACTCCGCGCTCGAGCGGCGCTTCCAGCCCATCACCGTGGGTGAGCCGAACGAGGAGCAGGCACTGCGCATCATGGAAGGCCTTCGCGACCGGTACGAAGCGCATCACCAGGTGCACTTCACCGACGAGGCCCTACAGGCGGCCGTGGCGCTGGTCGACCGCTACATCCAGGACCGCTTCCTGCCCGACAAGGCCATCGACGTGCTTGACGAGGCCGGCGCGCGCATGCGCATTCGCAACATGACGCTGCCGAAAGAACTGCGCGACCTTGACGACGAGCTGCGCAAGCTTCGCGGAGAGAAGGATACCGCCATCGCTGCGCAAGACTTCGAGCGCGCCGCCCAGCTGCGCGATCAGGAGTCCGAGCTCAAGTCCAAGCGCGAAGAAGCCGAGAAGAAGTGGGAGGAGGACGCTCAGAAATCCATCCACCAGGTGACGGTGGAGGATATCGCTGACGTGGTGTCCATGACCACGGGCGTGCCGGTGTCGAATCTCACCGAGGCTGAGACCGAGAAGCTTCTGCGCATGGAAGCCGTGCTTCACGAGCGCGTGGTGGGCCAGGAAGAGGCCGTGACGGCGCTCTCGAAGGCTATCCGCCGTTCGCGCTCGGGTCTGAAGGACCCGAAGCGCCCCGCCGGTTCGTTCATTTTCCTCGGCCCTTCAGGTGTGGGTAAGACGGAGCTTTCCAAGGCGCTGGCCGAGTTCCTGTTCAACTCCGAGGACGCGCTCTTGAGCTTCGATATGTCCGAGTACATGGAGAAGCATAGTGTCTCGCGTCTCGTGGGTTCGCCTCCGGGCTACGTGGGCTTCGATGAGGGCGGCCAGTTGACGAAGGCCGTGCGTCAGCGTCCCTACTCGGTCGTGCTGTTCGACGAGATCGAGAAGGCCCACCCCGATGTGTTCAACATCCTGCTCCAGATCTTGGAGGAAGGCCGCTTGACCGACGCGCAGGGGCGCACGGTGGACTTCCGCAATGCGGTCATCATCATGACGTCGAACGTGGGCGCCCGCGAGATCGCGGAGCCGACGACCCTGGGCTTCTCGGTCGAGGAGCATGCTGGCCTCTCCGACAAGGAGATCAAGAGTCGCGTCATGGCGGAGATGAAGAAGCTGTTCCGGCCCGAGTTCCTAAACCGCATCGACGAGATCATCGTGTTTAAGTCGCTCAACGACGAGCAGATCGAGAAGATCGTCGAGCTCATGGTGGCCGATTTGCGCGAACGCTTGATCGAGCAGAATATGACCATCAACTTGACCGAGGCGGCGCGCAAGCTCATCGCGAAGGAAGGTACCGACGCGACGTTCGGCGCGCGGCCTCTGCGCCGGGCCATCCAGCGTTTGCTGGAGGATCCTCTGTCCGAGGAGATTCTCGAGGGCATGTGGACGAGCGGTTCGGTCATCGACGTGGATGCCGTGGACGGCGAGCTGGTGTTCTCGGCGGGTTCGGGATCAATTCCTGCGCCGCGCAAGCGCGACAGCATCGCCCGGGAAGCGGAGCTTCTGCTGACGAACTACGATTTGGGCCATGCCGGTGTGACCGGTGGTGGCTCGATGTCCGGTGGAGCCGCCGACTAGGCATCCGAGCGTTCGCGAGGGCCGTCCGAGAGGGCGGCCCTCGTCGCTTTCAGGGGATGATCGGCATAGCATATGGCTCGCCAAGCCGCCAAACGAGATTTGTCGTATACTAATGCGCATCGCAAAACGACCCGAGAAGGACGATCATGCCGAAAACAATCGATCCCGTTTTCTCCCCCGAGGTGCTGGGCGCTGCCGAGCTGGCCATGGGCGATTTCGACTTCGATGCGCTCACGCAGACGATTGGCGGGCTTAAGGGGGAGGTAGACAAGCATCCGCAGACGGCGGCTATCATCTTGGCGGGGGGCACGGGAGAGCGTTTCGGCAAAGAGGGCGGCAAGCAGTTGGTCGAGATTGCAGGCAAGCCTATTCTCACCTGGTCGGCCGAGGCCTTCGATGCGGTGGGGGATATCGGCCTCATCGTTATCGTGTGCCCTGAGGACCGCCAGGCGGAGTACTTGAAGCACGCGATCGATCCGTTCCCGTTCGTCACGCCGGTGGTGATGGCCCCTTCGGGTCCGAGTCGCCAGGAATCGGCATTTTCCGGTCTCGAGTTCGTTCCTGAGGACTACGAATACGTCGTTCTGCACGACGGTGCCCGGCCTCTTATATCGCCCGATCTCATCGCTCACACCATTGCGACCCTCAAGGGCAACATTGATTGCGATGGCGCAATCGTGGCTCATCCGGCCGTCGACACGCTCAAGGTGGTCGAGAACGGGGTGATCGTGGGCACGCCCGATCGCAGTGTGTTTTGGAACGCGCAGACGCCGCAAGTGTTTCGCGCGGGCATTTACCGGCGCGCACACGCCTCGGCGCTTTCAGACGGTTTTGTTGGCACCGACGACTCGTCGCTTATCGAGCGGCTGGGCGGGCGCGTGCTCGTGGTTGAAGGCAAGCGCGACAACATCAAGCTCACCGTGCCCGAGGACTACCTCATGCTGGCTGCCGCTGTTCGGACCATGTACATGAAGGGCGGGGAAGAATGAGCATCCGCGGAAGGCGATGCGGCAATATCCCGCCGCTCGGACGGTCCTGCTCGCACGAAACGCCCGCTGGACGTTTCGGCTCGTGCGGAACTCGCTTGGCGGACGTTGCCGCATCGTCTGCGCATGCTGAGATCGGAGGAAGCGAATGATGCAGCCTGCGACGTTCGATCCGACTTCGCTGCGCGTCGGGCAGGGGTACGACGTGCACGCGTTCGCCGAGGGGCGCAAGCTCATCTTGGGTGGCGTGAACGTTCCCCATGTCCGCGGGCTGCTGGGCCACTCCGACGCCGACGTGCTGGCGCATGCCGTTGCCGATGCGCTGCTCGGCGGCATACGCGGGGGTGATATCGGCAAACTGTTTCCCGATACCGATCCGGCCTATGCGGGCGCCGACTCGCTCAAGCTGCTGGCTTCTGTGGCGGGGAAGGTGCGCGCCGAAGGCTTTCAGATACTCGACGTGGATTCCGTCATTGCCGCCCAGGCTCCCAAGCTTGCGCCGTATCGTGAGGCCATGCGCGAGAACCTTGCGCGCGCTATGGGCGTTGCGGTGGAAAACGTGGGCGTGAAAGCCACCACCACCGAGCAGCTGGGCTTCGAGGGCCGCGAAGAAGGCATATCGGCGACGGCGGTCTGCCTGCTTTGCCGATGTCGCGAGTTCTGAAACGCGATCCTGCAGCCCGTCCGCACTCCTCGCTTTCCACCGAACGAATCAGCCGAAAGGTACAGCCACCATGATACGACTCTACGATACCAAGACGCGCACCAAGACCGACCTCGTTACACTCGAGCCGGGCAAGGTAGGTATGTACGTGTGCGGCCCCACCGTGTACAACTACATCCACGTGGGAAATGCACGCACGTTCATTTCCTTCGATAACATCCGTCGCTACCTCATGTGGCGGGGCTTTGATGTGACGTTCGTGCAGAACGTCACCGACGTCGACGACAAGATTATCGCGAAGTCGCTCGAAGAAGGACGTACGGCCGCTGAAGTGGCCGCCGAGTACACGGAGGCGTTTATCGAGGATATGCGCAAGGTGAACGTGCTCGACCCCGATGTGCGCCCGAAGGCCACCGAGGAGATCCCCGCCATGTTGAAGCTCATCCAGGAGCTCATCGATAGCGACCATGCCTACGAAGTGGAGGGGGACGTGTACTTCAGCGTGCGCTCGTACCCTGCCTACGGCGAGCTGTCGGGCCGCAACATCGACGAGATGGAGGGCGGTCACCGCGAGCTGCGCGCCGACGGCAAGGGCATCGAGGACCGCAAGCGCGATCCGCTCGACTTCGCCTTGTGGAAGGCCGCCAAGCCCGGCGAGCCGGCGTGGGAGTCTCCCTGGGGCCAGGGGCGCCCGGGCTGGCACATCGAGTGTTCGGCCATGTCGCGCACGTACCTGGGGCTGCCGTTCGATATCCACGGCGGTGGCGGCGACCTGGTGTTCCCGCACCATGAGAACGAGCGTGCCCAGAGCGAGGCGGCGTGCGGCTGCACGTTCGCGAACTATTGGATGCACGGCGGCATGCTGCAGATCAACTCCGAGAAGATGAGCAAGTCGCTCGGCAATTTCAAGCTGCTGCGCGACATCCTGAAAACCACCGATCCGGCCGTGCTGCGCTTCCTCATGCTGCAGACGCACTATCGCTCGCCGCTCGACTTTTCCGAGGAACGTGTGGCTGAGGCGTCCGTCGCGCTCTGCCGTATTGGCAACGCGGTGAAAAACCTCGACTGGCTTCTAAAGAACGCTGAGGATGGCCCGTCCGTGCTCGATGCCGCTGCGCTATCCGTCCGCACGGAACAGGCGAAAGAAGCCTTCATCCAGGCGATGGACGACGACTTCAACACGTGCAAGGCGCTCGGTGAGGTGTTCGAGCTCATCGCTGAGGCGAACGGGATGACGGCCGAAAAGACGCTTTCGCGCGAGGATGCGGATGCAGTGCAAGGCGTGCGGGATCTCGTCGTGGAGCTCATGGGCGTGTTCGGCATCGACGTTGCTGCAGAGTCGGGCGCCTGCGCCGCGAACACATATCCGACCGAGGTCGTGGCGCTGGCCGCCGATCTTGCCGGCTACGACGGCGCCGATGCCGTCGAGGCCATGGATGCGCTTTTGAATGCTCGCTCCGAAGCACGCGCTGCCAAGGACTGGGCCTGCGCCGACGCCGTGCGCGACGGTTTGTGCGGTCTCGGCTTCGTCATCGAGGACACCCCGCAAGGTCCGAGGGTTGCGCTGGCCTGACGGTCGGCGCAACGCCAACCCGCGTCTTTTCCGAAACCTGCGCTACAATACGGCGCATGCGAAACCGAGAGACATCTTCACCTGAACTCCTCGCGCCGGTCGGCGGGCGGGCGCAGCTGGAGGCGGCCGTGCGCTTCGGCGCGGATGCGGTGTACTTCGCCTGCGACCGCTTCGGGCTGCGCCAGCGCGCCTCGAACTTCGCGCTCGACGACGTGCCCGCGGCCGTGGTCTGCGCGCATACGGCTGGTGCGAAGGCCTACGTGGCCGTGAACGCGCTCATGGACGCCGACGACGTGGCGGCGCTGCCCGCGTACCTGGAGGCCCTCGACGCCGCGGGCGCCGACGCGCTCATCGTGAGCGATCTCGGCGCGTTCTCGCTCGCGCGTCGACATGCGCCGCACGTTGATCTGCACGTGAGTACCCAGGCCGGCGTGATGAACGCCGAGGCCGCCCGCATGTGGTACGAGCTGGGCGCGAGCCGTGTGGTGTGCGCCCGCGAGATGAGTGTGGAGGACGTCGCGCGGATGCGCGCCGACGCGCCGCGCGGGCTGGAGCTGGAGGCGTTCGTGCACGGGGCCATGTGCATGGCCGTGTCGGGGCGCTGTCTCTTGAGCTCGGCGATGGCCGGCCGCTCGGGCAACAAGGGGCACTGCGCCCAGCCGTGCCGGTGGAGCTACGCGCTTGTGGAGGAGCAGCGCCCCGGCGAGTTCTACCCGGTGGAGGAAGATGTGCGCGGCACCTACGTCATGAACGCGCAGGACCTGTGCATGGTGGAGCACTTGGATGACCTGATCGCGGCTGGCGTGGACTCGCTTAAGATAGAAGGCCGCAACAAGAAGGCGTTCTATGTGGCCACGGTCGTGCACGCTTACCGCCGCGTGCTCGACGGGGCTGACCCGGCCGAGGGCGCGGCCGAGCTCGCGTGCGTGTCGCACCGTCCCTATTCCACCGGCTTCTACTACGGGCCCGCCGAGCAGTCGTCCGAGCGCGACGGCTACATAAGGGAGTGCCTGCACGCGGCCGACGTGCGCGCATGCGAGCCGGCCGGCCCGGGCGCGTGGCGCGTGGAGGCCATGTGTCGCAACCGCTTTTGCGAGGGCGACGAGCTGGAGGCGCTCTGTCCTCATCGCTCTGTCGTGCCGGTGCGGGTCCGCAATTTGGTCTGGTTGCCGGAGGCCGATGAGGATGACCCGCATCCCGCGCCCGTTGCCGTGTCCGCGGCGAACCGCTCGGCCGAACGCTATGCCTTCGAGACGGAAGAACCCCTCTCCCCGGGCGGCTACCTGCGCATCCGCGCCGACTGACACGGTCAAGACGCTTTGCGCGGGGCGTGCTCTTGTGCGGGCTGTTTTCCGCAGCTTACTCGATATGCGGCGTGGTGGAAAAAGAGTCAACAGGCACGATGCCGAGATCGGCGCGAACGTTGGAGTTGGCTAAAACTAACAGCCCGCACAGGCAGAAATCCCGCGCATGGGACTGAGGGGAAAGGTGTTCGTCGATGCTTCCGCGGTTGGCTGCCTTAGGGTGATTTTGTGTCTCATCGTTGATGATAGGGCCTGTGAACTGCGTCGAAGCGATGGAGTTCTGCAAAGAGGCCGTTATCGCGCTTGTGATCCGGCGCGTTACACTGGGCTGCACTCTACGAAAAGGAACGACATCATCGCTCCAAGGAAAGCGAGGTGCATCATGCCCAACCATGTCTATCGCTCGACGGCGGCTCCCGGCGTCGCCCAGCGAGTCCGCAGCACGAAGACGGGCCGGAAGCTCGAGCGCGGCGGCTATCTCACGCCCGAGACCGTCACGCTCTGGATCGTCTACGCCCTCACGCTGCTCGGCAACGTCATCATCGAAGCCGGCCAAGTGGGCGGGAATACGTCGGCCACGGTCGCATACGGCGTGTTCACGTGGTTCACGCCGGCCGGCTACGTCTTCTCCATCTGGTCGCTCATCTACGTTGCGCTCATCGGCTGGCTCGTCTCCTACACGCGCGAGGCGCCTACTCGGCCGAAGCGTTTCAGCTTCACGTCCGTGCTGTTCATCGCGAGCTGCGTTCTGAACGTGCTGTGGCTGGCGCTCTGGCATTTCGAGCTGGTGGGCATCTCACTCATCGTCATCGTCGCCGAGTGGGTGGTGCTCGCGTCCCTGTACCTGAACGTGCGCCGCACGGCGCGGACGGGATGGGGCTGGGTGCCCATCTCAATCTACACGGCCTGGGTGACCGTGGCGACGCTCGCGAACCTGGCCATCCTCATCACGCGCGCCCTCGACGGCGGCGTTCCGTTCTTCAACGGCCTCTCGGTGGTGCTGCTCACCGCGGGCGTGCTGGTGCTGGGCTACGTCATGAGGAAGCGCTACCAGGACATCGCCTTCCCGCTCGTGTTCTTCTGGGCGCTTATCGGCGTCGCCGTGAACGTGGGCGAGGTGTCGGGCTTCACGGCGGCTCTCGTGTACATCATGCTCGTCGTGGCCGCGATCGCCACGTTCGTGCCGGTCTCCAAGGTGCTGGCCGCGATGCGGGGCTAGGCTTGCGCCGGGTTTCGCGCCCGCCCGGCACCCAGGCGGGCGCAGCCGTCTTCCGGGCGAGCGCGGCTGCCTTCTTCCGGTTGTCCTCCGGGTAAGGCGGCCCTGCGCGGCGCCGTGCGCACCATGCCCTGCGCGGCGTGCAGCAGCGCGGCGAATCAGCTTTTCCCGATGCAACCGCCGGTACTTCTTGCTATGATAAGCGGCAAGGAAACCCGGACGAAAGGGGTCGCTATGGGAACGAAGGCAGCGGAGGCACTCGACGTATCCCTCGACGAGCTCCCAACCTACCTGCACGCGAAGCATTCCGTGTACATGGAGGTTGACGGAGCGACGTATTACCTCACCGACGTGAACGACCGGTACTGGCGGGTGCAGGACACGACCCGTTTGAACGAAAAGGGTCATTACGTCGATGCGAGCGAACTCGTGCCCACGGTGAGTGAGTTCTTGACGCTCCCCTTCGCCGACGGGAAATCGATCTCCGATCTCTTCGGCCAAGCGACGTTCTACGCGTCCGAGAAAACCGAATAGCAGCGATGGCGGCCGTGCAAGCGGCCGCTTCCGATTCAAGGGCGCAACGGCCGCGATTGGCGGGGGCTCGTCTGAAGCAGCCGCGTGCGGTCGTTTCTCGTGCAAGGGAGTGGGCAAGGTGAGCAAGCTGTTCGAGAAATTCGAGATTGGGACGCTACGGGCCAAGAACCGGTTCGTGCGCGCCGCCACCTATGAGGCGCTCGCCGATGACGCCGGGCGGCCGACGTCGGCGCTGCAGGCTGTGTACGAAAGGCTCGCAGAAGGAGGCGTCGGCACGATCATCACCGGGTATGCGCACGTCATGGCAGACGAGCAGCCCAATCCCCGCATGCTGGGCATGCACGACGACGCGCTCGTTCCCGCGTATCGCGCTCTGGTCGAGGCCGTGCATGCACGAGGAGCGCGCATCGTGGCGCAGATCGTCTACGGGGGTTCGGCGACGCGGCTCGATCCCCCCAGCGCGCGCATTCTCGGGCCGTCCGCCATCGCGGAGCCGAGCACGGGCATTATCCCGGAGGAAGCCTCGCAGCAAGACATCGACGACGTGGTGGAAGCGTTCGCCCGCGCCGCCCGAAGGGCGCGCGACGCCGGGTTCGACGGCGTCGAGGTGCATGCCGCCCATGGCTACCTGCTCAGCCAGTTTCTGAGTTCCCGCATGAACCAGCGCACCGATGCCTACGGAGGGTCGATCGAGAACCGTGCTCGCATCGTCGTCGAAGTTATCGAAGCAGCGCGCAGGGAGGTGGGGCTGGCGTTTCCGCTCATGATCAAACTGAACAGCAGCGACGGTGCGGGCGGGGGACTCACCGAGGACGATAGCCTTCAAGCGGCGAAGTTGTTCGTGCGCGGCGGCATCGATGCCGTCGAGGCGAGCGGGGTCTGGCGAGCCTGCAAGACGCGCGCGTTTGCGGGGGAGCCATACTTCGGCGCCTACGCACGGCGTTTGGCGCGCGAGGTGGACGTGCCGGTGGTGGTGACGGGCGGGAACAGGAGCTTCGAAGTAATGGAGCGCATGGTGGCCGAAGACGGGATTGCCGCGTTCGGTTTGAGCCGTCCGCTGCTCTGCGAGCCCGATCTTGTCGCTCGGTGGAAGGAGGATCCTGCGTATTCGGTGCGTTGCGTATCCTGCAACCAATGCGTCGCGTCTCCCGATCGCCGTTGCATCCTGAGAAAGCGCGACGAAGCGGCGGAGTGCCGAGTCGATCCGGGTGAGGGCATAGGGCATTCCTGATCGTGCCCGGGATTGTGCCGAACGTGCACAGCGCGCTCTTACGGCACGGTTCTGAAGCTGAAAAACGAAACAAGCCGTCGGCTTTATGCCGACGGCTTGCGAATTCATGGTGGAGCCTAGGGGGATCGAACCCCTGACCTCATGGCTGCCAGCCATGCGCTCTCCCAGCTGAGCTAAGGCCCCGAAAAGTGCGAGCTTTAGTATAACGCAAGCGCACATCCGGTCAAGAGGTTTTTTTGGAAATCTACGATCCCCGGTATCAGGGTCGCTGCCGGCTGAGGAGGGAGCCCCCGAGCCTGCGTGCGGCGCCTGCGATTGCGAGCCGCTTGCCCCTGCGCGCGAGCGACTGCCCCGAAAGGTTGGTATACTGGATGCCTTCGATGGGCGATTGCCCGGGTCGGGTCCTCGGCGGCTCGGTTTCGGCGCGTGCTGCTGAGGTGGGAGACAATGGCTGAAAATGCAGGTGCGGCCGCACGGCCACGCACGATGGGGGACGACGGCGCGCCGATGACGCGTTGGCAGCGGTGTCTCCACAGCTTGTGCGTGCTCATGGTCGCATGGGCGCTGGTCGAACTTGTGGGAGGATCTGCCCTGTGGGCGGCCTATGCGGTCGATATGCCGCTGCTCGGTTCGGTTGGCCGCGATCTCGTCGTGCCCCAGACGGGCGCTATGGCGTTTTTGGGGGCTCTTCTCAACTTGGCCATAGGTGCGCTCGGCATGCGCGGGGCGAAGAACCCGCGCAGGATCACGCTTTTCTTTTGGATCGTGTTCGCGGATGCCATGCTGACGGCGTGGGCCCTAGCCAGTAGTATATCGTATGGCAGATGCGACCTTACCTCGCTCGTGAGCGGCCTATTCGTCATCGCGCTCGCCGTATGCGCTTGGCAGGTGCGCGGCCAGACGGGGTACTTCGACGAGCATCCCTGAGCAAGGACGCCCCGATGCGCATCCGAAGGCGCCGGAGGCTGTGCGCAGCACCGCGATGCGCGTCATACGGAAGATGCTCGGCGGCTCGCCCTAGGCCGGAGTTCGGGCGCATGCGAAGAGCGCGAGTTCCTCGATGAGCAGGTTGAGCTCGGCGTCGCGTGAGGAGTCGGCGTTCGTCGTCATGCGCAGTTCCGCTCCTGCCGAGTCGGGCCGCCGCCCCGGCACGCCGATCCATCCGCGCAGTGCGGGCTTCAGGGCCTCGCAAAGCTCCGCGAAGCGCGTGACCGACTCAGGATGCGCAATGCGGTACGAGCATCCGTAGCCGGTCGCCTGGTCGAGCGCCTTCAGGCGGCGCGGCGAGTACAGGGGATGCCGATCAGGATACCGAAGGAACAGGTACACGCAAGCCGTATAGTAGTTCCCGTGGGACGACCGTCGAGGGACCGCGTTCGCAACGAGGGCGCGATGTTGCTCGAACAGGCGTGCTGTCTCGGCCTCGAATCGACAGATGCGCTCGATGAGCGGCTCCTTCTCGTCGAAGAGCGATCGGAGAGCATGCCTCGTCGCTTCTGGCTCCGCCTGGGCAAACGCGAGCATCTCTTTGTGAGGGTTGAAGAAGTATCCCTTGAACAGCAGATGATGGCTCTCTGCAAGCGCGTCGGACAGCATGGCTGCAACATCGTCCGCTTCCTCGTTCCATCGAGCTTGAAAACATCGGACAGCCCGGCGGGTCCGATCGTCGCGATCGTGCTGCAACAGGTGTGCGCCGTATGCATCGAGCAGCTTCGCCGTCTTTTTCGGATCGAGCACGGGAGTCTCGGGTGTGCAGGCGCGTGGCGGCGGGAACGCATCGGGCCGCACCCATGACAGGACGATGGGCAACACGGTTCGGCCCGGCAGGCGCAGGTTCTCCACCTGCGCCTGCACCCGCTTCATCCCAGCCTCGTCCGAATCGCGTTCCATGGCGACGGCGAACAGGTTCCAGAGCGCCTCAATCTGAAGCGGCTCGGCCGCGCCGCGGCCAAAGAGGCGCGCCTGCCGGTCCTGGACGAGGGCGAGCCCTTCGAAGGACTCCGGCGGGCGGACGTCGAGAAGGCCGAGCGCATCGCACAGGCAGGTGAAAAGACGAACGCGCCGATTATTGTCCAACGGACGACAGAAGGCGGCGAAGATCGTGAACGGGCAGATGTCGTTCAGATCCTCGCCATTTTCGATAATAGGCAGCGAGACGCAGCTCTCTTCGAGCGCATAGGCGAGCGCATCGATGAGCGCATCGCGATCACGCCTTCGCTCCAGCACCGCAGTTGCGAGCCGCTTATGTGCGGCAAGCCACGGGTACGATTCGATTCGATTCTGCATAGCGAAACCTCACTGCCGCTCGAACGTGCGGGCACCGCCGGGAGGGAGGGTAGCGGCGCCCGCGTTCGAGGGAATCGTTCTAGATGTCGATGCTCGGTATCTGCTCGTGGGCGTTGCCGCCTGCGGCGTTGATACCTGCCATGCGCCCGAAGGTCACGCAGCGCCCGTGCCCGATGCCGGCCACGAAGGTGGGGTAGTCGCCCGCACCGAAGAAGTCGCCGGCCGACGAGCCTGCCACGTACAGGCCCTCGATGGGCTGGTCGTCGATGTCGAGAACGCGGCATTCCAGATCTTGGCGTAGCCCGCCGCACATGGTGAGCAGGCAGGCCTGCAGGTGTCCCGCGTAGAAGGGGGGCTGCACGATCGGTGCAAGGATCTCGGCGCGCTTGCCGAAGTCCACATCGTCGCCCTGCACACACAATTCGTTGTAGCGCTCCACGGTGGCGACGAACACCGCCGGGTCGCAGCCGATCTGCTCAGCCAGGCCTTCGAGCGTGTCGGACTCGAACGTGAGGCCCTGCTCCACCTCGCCTTCGAGCACCGCCTGCTGCGCCTCGAGGCTGTACTCGCCGCCGATACGTTGGGTGAGCTGGCCCCATTGCAAACCGCCGCCGATGCCGGCGTCCACCTGGCGCTTGACCTCCGCCAGCCCGTTCGCGTCGTAGATTGTGTAGGCCTGCTTCGTCGGCTGGAACGCCTTAGTGATGCTCTTGGACTGGGTGTTCACGTCCTCGTTCTTGAAGCGCTGGCCCAAGCCGTTCACATGGAGGAACCCGTAGCTGGCCGCGCCGAAGTCGAGGTGCGTGACCGAGGCGTGGGGCTCGGACTTCTGCATGGCCGCGCCGACCCACATCGCCTGCTGGTGCAGCTCGCCCTGGTTCGCCTCGGGCGGGATGTACACGTACATATCGGTGGAGAAGTTCTGGAACGGGGCGTAGCACTGGATCATTTCCTTGTTCGAGCCGTAGTCGCCCGCGGCGATGACCACGCTGCCCGCCTCGTAGCGCGTGAGCGCGCCGTCATCGGATTCGGTGACGGCTCCGGCGATGGGCCCGTCGCCGTCGCGCAGCAGGCGCACGCACTTCTGGCTCCAGCGCAGGTCGACGCCCTTGTCAGCCAGCACCTCGTAGAGGCGCGGCATGAGGACGATGTTGCCGAAGGTGTTGTCCTCGCCGTAGAACGTGAAGTTGAACGTCTGCTCCTCGGTGCCCGTGATGTAGAACGCGTGGGTGACCGGGTACTCGGTGTAGTCGGGGCCCTTGTAGTAGCCGTCCCAGACGTAGGTGGTCAGATCCTTCGGCTCCACGAGGTCTGCGAGCCAGTCGAAGCACGCTCCGCTCTTGCGCGACCACTCCCACAAGAGCGGCTCCTTCACACGGCCCTGCGCCCAGTAGATCCACCGGCGGATGAGCTGGCGGTAGTCTGGCTCCTCCATGAGGCCTTCCGCCACGAGCTCCTGCTGCTTCTTCGTGTGGAATGCCGCGATGTCTAGCCCGCGACCGCAGACGGTGTCGGTGGGGCTCTTCTCCACCACGATGACGCGCGCCCCCTCTTCGGCCGCGGCGATGGCCGAGCAGCAGCCCGCCAGTCCCGCGCCGATGACGAGCACGTCGCACTCCGCCGTCTCCGCGATGTCACCTTCCGGAATGTCCTCGGGCGGCGTGCTCCAGCTCCACGTGCCCTGCGTCATGCTCTTCGAGTCGAGGTCGAATATCTCGTGCTCGGCCGAAGCGGCGGCGCTCTCCGAAGCCGGAGCGCCGCCCTGGCTTGCGGGCGCGCATCCTGCGAGCGCGCCCCCGGCGATACCCGCGCCTGCGAGCGTCGACCCGATAAGGAACTGCCTGCGCGACAACGACCTCTTCTGCGTGTTCTTCCCTATGCTCATGGTGCCCTCCTGTTCCGAGCCGGCGCTTGCGCGCTCCGGCTCCCCTGCGAATGGGGCCGCCGTTCGCAGCCGTTCCCGAACATGATGGCCCGTGTTCCCCAATGCGCGCCCTTGCCGGACGCGCCTGCGCTCCGCTTCGTCGCGAGGAGCGCGTCCGATCGCCCACGAGGGCGGCGGACGCCTCGACTATAGGATGGCGAGGCGGCGGCGCGTCACCCATCAGCCGGGTAGTTTGGGCGATTTTGGGAAAATCCCCCAGCTAGGGGGAGGGATTCGGACGGCCTCTCGGCGCATGATGGGCCTGCTTCGCGCCGAGCCCGCATCGCCCGCGTCCGCACGGCCGCTCGATGCGCTTATAATGCAACAAGGGGAGGGTTGCTATGCGCAGGACATCGGGTGGCAGGGGATCGCGTTCGTGGCGACGACTCGTCGCCTCCGTCGCTGAGCGTCCTCTGCTATGCGTGGCGATGACGTTCTACTGGCTGTGGATCAATCTGGGGTTCCAGATGCCCGTCGTGTTCCGCCCGGTAGTGATGGGTGCGGGGATCTCGGTGCCCTCGCAGCTCGGGCCGTTGTTCGCGAGCGCCGCGGCCTACCTTGCCATCAGCGTCTGGTTCGCCCGTTCGCGCAGGACGTTCAAGAGTGGGTCGTTCGTCACGGCAGTGTGCGTCGCCATGTCCGTGTCCTCGGCGTTCATCGTGTCGTGGCTGGCATTCACGATGGCCCCTTCGGGAACGGGCGGCACGATGATCTTGCTGCACGAGTCGATGGCGGGTGCGAGCGCGCTTCTGTACGCCACCGGCTCGGTCTTGTTCGGCGCCTCGTCAGCATTTCTCTGCATAGAGCTGCAGCGCATATTCGGCAGCCTGGGGTCCGAGCACGTGCTGTTCCATGGGTCGGTCGCCATGCTCGTGTCCGTTTCGGCCATCCTCGTGCTCTCGTTCGTCCCCGAGGCTGTGCAGTGTGCGGTGTTCGTGCTCGCGCCTTTGCCCATCGCGCCGTGCCTGCTGCGCGTGCGCCGGGGCTTCACGAAGCAAGAGCTGTTCGGCCGCGGGGTGGACGCGGAGTTGAACGTTCCGTACAAGCTGCTGGTGACCGCCCTGCTCCACGGCGTGTCCCTGGGCGTGCTGCTGGGAAACCCCCTGTTCCAGAGCGGTAACCGCGCTCTTTTGGCTTGCGCTGTGCTGGGATATGCCGTTGCGGCGGCGCTCATCCTGGCCGCGGCCATCTCGGCGCGATTGAGCTTCAATACGCTGATCTACCAGATCGGGTTCCCCATCATCGCCGTGGGCATCTACCTTATTGCAACGGTCGACGACGCGGCGCTCGTGGGCGTGTCGGTGCAGCTTGCGGGGTTCTGCTTCCTCCATCTGGTGATGTGGGGCGCGTGCGCGTTCCTCATCAAGAGCTTCGATATGCCAGCCTCATGGGTCATCGGCACCTCGACGTGCTTGTTCATGCTCGGGCAGCTTGTCGGAGGCGTGGTGAGCGCGGCGGCCGGTCAGTTTGCGGACGCCTCCGACATGCTCGACCGCGTTAACGTCACGATGCTCCTTATCGTGCTCGGCGCGGCGCTGTGCATGATGAGCAGTCATAATCTGCGCACCGGATGGGGGCTTGCGAAACCCGACACGGAATCGGGTCTCGACAATGCGTTCGGGCGAGCCGTGGCGATGCTCGCCTCGGATGCGGGGCTCACCAAGCGCGAGGGGGTGGTGCTCGCCCATGTCGCGCGCGGCAAGAACCGCCAGACCGTAAGCGAGGAGCTGTGTATCTCGAAGGAGACGGCGAAAAGCCATATGCAGAGCATCTACCGAAAGGTGGGCGTGCATTCCCAGCAGGAGCTCATCTCGTATCTAGAAGAGCGCGCCCGCCGCGCCGACGACGGGTGAGCGGACGCGCCCCTTGATCGCTTGCGGCCTCCGCTAGTTCGCGGCCGCCTTCTCAAGTTGGGCGACGATGGCGTTGAGCGCGCCGTCCACGTCGTAGTCCTCCACGCGCCCGGCGTCGCACAGGCGGGCGAACGCGGGGTCGATGGGCAGTGTGGCGTAGGCGGGGATGCCATAGCGCTCAGCCACGGCCGCGCCCTGGGGCTCGCCGAAGATATGGTGCTTCTTGCCGCAGTCGTCGCAGACGAAGTACGCCATGTTCTCCACGAGGCCCAGCAGCTCCACGTTCATACTGTGCGCCAGGTTCACGGCCTTGCCTACGATCATGGCCACGAGCTCCTGCGGGGCCGACACGGTGACGATGCCGTCCACCGGCAGCGACTGGAACACGGTGAGTAGCACGTCGGAGGTTCCCGGAGGCATGTCAACGAACAGGTAGTCGATGTCGCCCCAGTTCGTCTCGCAGTAGAACTGCTTGATGGCGTTGGACACCACGGGGCCGCGCCAGGCGACGGGCACGTCTTCCTTCGGCAGCATGAGGTTCGTCGACATGATTTTGATGCCGCTGGCGGTGGAGGCGGGCACTACGCCGTCGGCATCGGCGGTCAGCGGGGCGTTTATGCCAAACGTCTTGGGTATGGACGGGCCCGTGACGTCCGCGTCGAGGATGCCCACCGAACAGCCGCGCTTCTGCATCTCGCTGGCCAGAAGGCTCGTCACGAGCGACTTGCCCACGCCGCCCTTGCCCGAGACGATCCCGATGACGTGCTTGATGTTCGACCGTGCGTTTGCGTCAAGCGTCAACGGCCCCTGCATCGTTCGGTCTCCGCAGCCGGACACGCCGCAGCTCCCGCATTCATGCGTGCAATCTTCTGCCATGATTCCCTCTTTCCGGATTTTCAGCGTCCGCTCTCCGCGGGCGCGCCGCTCGTCATACCGGGCATGATAGCATAGTGGCCCGACGGCGCACGGTGCGCCCGAAAGCGCGCTGACGAAAAGGAGCGGAGCATGCTGTTCGCGAACATTGACCTTCTGGACGAGAACCTCGACCATCGAAGCGGCCAGTGGGTCGGCGTGCGCGACGGGCGCATCGCCTACCTGGGCGCCGAGCCGCCGGCGGGCGAGGAGGCCGCGGCGTATGGCGAGGTGTATGACGGGCGCGGCAGGCTGCTCATACCGGCGTTCTTCAACGCGCACTCCCATGCGCCCATGACCCTTCTGCGCGGCTATGCGGAGAACCTGCCGCTGCAGGCATGGCTCAACGACGCCGTGTTTCCTTTCGAGGCAAAAATCACGCCCGAGGACTGCTACTGGGCCGCGCTTCTGGCCTGCGCCGAGATGGCGCGCTACGGCTGCGTGGCCTTCTCGGACATGTACTACCACATGGACCAGGTGGCCCGCGCGGCGCTCGACGCGGGGCTGAAGCTCAACCTGTCCGACTCGCTTCTGGCGTTCAAGGGCGAGGGGCTCGCCGACCTGCCGGTGGATGGGGAGAACCGGCGGCTGCTGCGCGATCTGCAGAGTGCGGGCGACGGGCGCATCGTGGTGGACTGCAACATCCACGCCGAGTACACCTCCAACCCGCGCGCTGTGGCCGACCTCGCGGCATTCGCCCGCGAAGAGGGCCTGCGCGTGCAGGTGCACGTCAGCGAGACGCGCCTGGAGCACGAGGAGTGCAAAGAGCGCCATGGCGGCCTGACGCCGGTGCGCTACTTCGACAGCCTGGGCCTGTTCGACGTGCCCGTGACGGCGGCGCACTGCGTGTGGGTGGACGACGGCGACATCGACATCCTGGCCGAGCGCGGCGTGTTCGTGGCAGTCAATCCCGCCTCCAACATGAAGCTGGGCAGCGGGTTCGCGCCCGTGCCGAAGATGCTCGAGCGCGGCGTGGAGGTGTGCCTGGGCACAGACGGCATGGCCTCGAACAACAACCACGACCTGATGCAGGACCTCTACCTGCTGGCGCTTCTGTACAAGGGATCGACGGGCGATCCGGCCGCGGTCGAGCCGAAGCAGGCTTTGCGCGCCGCCACGCGCGCAGGCGCGCTCTCGCAGGGGCGCGAGGACTGCGGGTTGGTGGCGGTCGGGGCAAAGGCCGATCTCTGCGTGCTCGACGTTACCGGCCCCTCGTGGGCGCCCATGACGAACCCGCTAGTGAACGTCGTGTACGCGGGCCACGGCGCGGACGTGCGCCTCACGATGTGCGACGGGCGGACGGTCTACCACGACGGCGCGTGGCCCACGCTCGACGTGGAGCGCGCGAAAGCCGAGGTGGACGCCCGCACGAAGCGCATCGTCGGCGAGCTGTAAAGAACGCGCGAACCGCGCGGCCGGCAAGAAGTGCCGGGGCGTTTTCGCTCCCGCGGCAACGACCGGCGAGCGGGCGGCTGCAGGCGAATGGCGTCGTTCTGCTGGAAATTCGAGGTATGGGAGTCCGAAGGGCGTCTTTGGATCCGAGCGGAGCGACGAGATGTTCGGCGACCTGCGCTTTTGCGAAAGTCATTCAAGCCTCGCGCACGATTGGGAGCCGAAGCGGGCGAAACCGGCTCCCATACCTCGTTTTTTCTGCGGAAAACGGCGATCGAGCGGTCGGAAAGGGTCTCCGGCGCGATCCGCGCGCTTACTTCCCGATGAGTTTCTTCACGCCGTTGGCGGCGATGAGCGCGCCTCCTCCGATGGCGAGCAGGCCGGGTCCTGGAAGAATGAGCATGGGCACGCCGACGAGCATGATGGCTCCGCCTGCCGCCGTCTGCACGGCCCCGGCGATCTTGCTCGGCTTCTTGCCGGATTGCCCCTTGCCGTCGATGATCGTGGCGGCGACGTCGTGCGTGGCTTGTTTGGCGGCGCCCGCCGCCTTCGGCGCGGCTGCGGCCGCCCGGGTGGCCTTCTTGCCGAACGACGGGGCTTGGAACGCATCGGCCGCGGTTGCGGCCGCGTCCTTTGCCTTGGCGCTCGCGCTGGCGATGGGGGCGACGTCGATGATGGGCTCGTGCTTGCTCATGGATGCTCCTCGCTCGCGTTCGAGCCGGGATTGTTCGACTTCCCGGTTGTCAACGTTTCGTTTCGTTCTGTGCGTACCCTTCGATTATACGGGGAGCCGGGAACTCTGTGAGCTGATGCATGGATGCATGCATGCGAATCGTCACCGTTCGGTAACGCAGCTTCCGCGAGTTCTACAAACGTTGCGCGGAAAGGGCGATGCGTGTCTGCACGGTTCGAGGTTCTCTGCGATCGGTACGCTGTCCAGTTTGCGCCCTGCCGTTGTGTGCTGCTGCTTCGGCAGGGTAGTTCGGCTCCCTGGACAGACCGTGATGTTCAGGTTCGCGCTTCTTCCCGTCCGGACGACGAGCGAAATCCTCCGTTTTCCAACGCTCTGCGAGTCATATGCGATACACTGTGAGCCATGAAGTTACCGCTTGCTTCTATGAGGACGTTGGTAAGGCTCGACTGTGGTTCGCGCCTGAGGCTCTTCGGCGACGGCGCAGGACCACGCGACAGGAAAGTTGGTGGTCAACATGGCAGCTCCTGCTACCGAACACGTGCGAAATATTGTGCTGGTCGGCCAAGACGGCGCCGGCAAGACATCGCTCGCCGAGGCGATGCTGCACGTCTCCGGCCGCACGCCCCGCATGGGCACGACCCACGACGGGAAATCCTATCTCGATTACGACGATGAGGAGATCCGGCGCAAGTTCACCATCGGCACGTCCATCGCCCCCATTCCCTACAAAGACTATAAGATCAACTTGCTCGATACCTCAGGCCATCCCGATTTCATCGGCGATACCCTAGCTACCATGCAGGCTGCCGAGATGGCGTTGTTCGTGGTCGACGCAGTTGCAGGACCGCAGGTTATGACGACGAAGCTGTGGCGCGAGGCCGAGGATATGCGCCTGTCTCGCGCCGTGTTCATCAACCACATCGACCGCGAGAACGCCGACTTCGACACGGCTATGGCGCTTCTGCATGCGCGCTTCGGCTCGCGTCTGGGTCCGGTGACCATTCCTATTGGCGTCGATGCGGACTTCAAGGGCGTTATCGACGTTATCCGCATGAAGGCGCGCTACTTCGAGGGGGGCTCCGAGCGCGTCGAAGACATCCCCGCCGACTACGCCGACGCTGCGCAGGCCGCGCGCGACAAGCTATGCGACCTTGTGGCCGAGGCCGACGACGATCTCATGATGAAGTATCTCGACGGCGAGGAGCAGCTCACGCAGGAGGAGCTTGAGTCGCTGCTGGACAAGGCAATCGCGCAGGAGCTGTTCATACCTGTGTTCGTGGGTTCTACGATCATCGAGCAAGGCATCCAGGGCGTCATGGAAGATATCGCCACCTACTTCCCGCATCCGCGCCATCACGGTCGCTTCCGTCTGGCCAACGGCGAGGAAACGCTCGTCGACGAGACGGGCGAGCCTGCAGCCTTCGTGTTCAAAACTGTCTCCGATCCCTTCGTGGGACGTCTGAGCTTCTTTAAGGTCATCTCGGGCGTGCTCGAGCCCGGCATGGAGCTCCTCAACGCGCGCACGCGCAAAAAGGAGCGCCTGGGGCATCTCTACGTCATGATGGGCAAGGAGAACACCGACGTGAAGAGCGCCAAGGCAGGCGACATTATCGTGGTGCCGAAGCTCAACGAGACGCGTACCGGTGACACGCTGTCGAAGTCGGGCGAAGTGGCCATCGATCCGCTGCCGCTGCCCGTGCCGCAGTATCCGGTGGCAATCGAGGCGGAGAACAAGAACGACGAGGACAAACTGGGCACCTTCCTGGCCCGCGCCGCCGAGAACGATCCGACGCTCTCGATCAGCCGCAGCGAAGAAACTCATCAAACGGTCATTACTGCCATGGGCGAAGCGCAGGTGGAAACGCTGCTTGCGCGCCTCAAGGAGCAGACGGGGGTCACGGCCAAACTCGTGCCCGTGCGCATCCCGTACCGCGAGACCATTCGCAAAAAAGCAGAGGCGCAGGGCCGCCATAAGAAGCAGACGGGCGGCGCCGGCCAGTTCGGCGACTGCTGGCTGCGCATCGAGCCGAATCCGGGCGGCGGCTACGAGTTCCTCGACGAAGTCGTGGGCGGCAGAATCCCGCGAGGCTTCATCCCCGCCATCGACAAGGGCGTGCAGGACGCCATGGCGGAGGGCTTTCTGGCAGGCTATCCTATGGAGGACATCAAGTGCGCCGTGTACGACGGCTCCTATCACTCGGTCGACTCCAACGAAATGGCATTCAAGACTGCAGCGCGCATCGGTTTTCGGGCCGCATGTGAGAAGGCTGATCCTATACTGCTCGAGCCCATGGCCAACCTCGACGTGACAGTGGGCGAGGAATACGCCGGCGCCGTGATGGGTGACATCTCTACAAGGCGCGGCCGCATCGTGGGCACCGACTCCAACGATGCAGGAGAAACGGTCATCATGGTACGCGTGCCGTACGCCGAGGTGGTCACATACACGAAGGATCTGCGCGCCATCACGCGCGGCTCGGGTTCGTACTCGCTTTCGCTCGAAGGGTACGAGCCTGCTCCGGTGGATGTGACGAAAAAGCTTGTCGAAGCCTACCAGGCTGCGCGCGCTGCAGGCAACTGAACACTCGGGGTTCCGTCGCCTCTGCGGGCGACGGATGAAGACGGGAGGGCGGCCGATACGGCCGTCCTCCCGTCGTCTCTCGACCGGAAAGCTTCGGGGACGCCGAAACAGGACCCGAAGCCGAGGGTGCAGCATCAAAGGGCGGCAGCTCGCTCCACGGCAAATGCGAGCACGCGCTGCGCTCCGCCGGGCATGCAGGTGACGAGCGTCGTGACCCCGTCCGCCTCTTCCGTTGCCTGCGCATCGAGCACCATCGCCGCCTTTCCGACCTGTTCGGAAAGCCAGGCGCGCAATGCCGCCTCGGATGCGAAGGCTGTGCGCTTGGCCGGTTCGCTGCCGTCGATAATGCGCGCCGCCACGACTTCGAATACGTGCGCGCCGTTCGGCTCGCTCACGACGATCGTGCGATGGTCGGCAGCAAACGACGCATCCAGGTAGCCGCGCACGGGCGCGAACATGGAACCATCCGCCATGTTGTGGCCCAAGATGATACGCTGAGGGCTGTTCAGCCCTTCGGGGCAGGAAGCGTCGAGGTAGAAACAGCCGCTTGCCGAAGGCTTCCGGTAGACGTCGTGTTTCAGGTAGTATTCGGGGTCCTCGACGGGCGCCTGCACGATCGGCCCATCGATCGAGGTGCCCGGCACCTCGATCCAACCGATCACATCGGGGTTGACGGACGTCCAGTACGCCCAGTCGATATTCGACGCACGGACGTCGCACACACCTCCCTTCTCGAGCGAAACACCGGAGACGATGCCGTTTTCGCCGTCGTATGCCGGCAACGCGGCGAGGATCGCCGCCGTCAGCGCGCAGACGGCGAGGGCGCGCATCGCACGACAAGTGTACCTTCCTCGAGGGTCGCCGCGGCGCGCCCTTCCGGCGAACCGCCTTCGCTTGCGGTTCCGGAGCGACTTGATCAACCGAGCCCGCCGATGCCGGACGATCCGGCTTCGCCGACGATCTCGTGCGATCCGCGTCTGGCTTGGAGCACCCCGCCGCTGCGCCGTTCCGAACACGGGGATTATCCCGCGAACCGCAGGCGTCGCCATGCCGCCGCTCCTGCACAAGCTGTGGCAAGCGCGATGAAGGCAGCTGCGGCGAAACTCGGGGGAAGTTCGGCCCCGGTGCGGCCGTACAAAGACCCTTCCGCCTTGTCGGCCATGGTCACCGTATGTGCTGTACCAGTCGGCTCGACCGTGAAAGCTACGGCTTCCGCTCCAAGATAACCTGTAGGTGCTTCGATCTCCACCAGGTGCAGCTCGGATTCCGCCAGGCCTTCGAAGCGCACCGGCCCATCTTCGGACACCCATCCGATCGCCTTCCCTCCATCCTGGGAAGTCCAGTCGGGGCCGAGTTCGTGCACTTCGACTTCGGCGGGGCTTGTCAGGTGGTTCCGCGGATCGATGCAGGCGCCTTTCGCGTCGACGAGAGCGAGCACGGCACCAGGCAGCGGATCGCCGGTTGCGGCATCCACTTTTACGATGTCGGTTTTCGTGCAGTCGTCCTCAAGCTCGACATGTTGCTCCTCGGTGGTCGCTTCAACTGCGAATACAAGGTCTTCGGCCGGCAGGTACCCATCGGGGGCCTGCTCTTCGTGCAATGCATAGTCGCCCGGGGGAAGCGCCTCGATAGCATGGGGCTCCGACTCGGACGTCCATCGTTCGACCAGAGCGCGGAGCGGCTCGCCGTCTTCTCCCTCCGTGAGCGCGTATAGCTCGAGCGTTGCACCCTCAAGCGGTTGGCCCGTCGTGGCGGCCGTCTTGGAGACCAGCACCTTGGTGCAATCGTTCTCGAATCGAAGGATGCCTGCGGCCTCGCCGTCGATCAGGCCGTCTTTCCCGATAGTGATGTATTGCACCGACCCGTCTGCCAAGTAGCCAGGAGGGGCTTCGACTTCGGCGAATCCGTACGTGCCAGGTGGCAGGCGGCATACGATAAGCCTGCCGTCGGCATCGGTCGTACCGGAGGAGACGCGGTCCTCGTCCACTCGGTCGAGCGGCGAGAGCGCACCATCCGGATTCTCCGCGTGCTCGGAATCGTCAATGAGGTCGGGCGCATTCTCCTCGCGCTCGTCGGCGACGTTCCACCAGGCGAACCGCGCGCCCTCGACGGGCGCGCCATCGCCCGCGCGCGCCTTGTTCACCTCGATGCGCGTTGATGCATCGGTCACGTCGAGCGCCGCAGTTGTCACGGCGACGGACTGTCCCGCGTAGTTAAGCGTCACAGGGTGCGGCTCTGCGTCCAGGAGATAGCCGTCGGCCTGCTGCGTCTCGGCTACAACGTATGAACCCAGGTACAGCTCGTCGGTTTGCGCCGCTCCGTCCGCGCCAGTCTCGATGCAGGCCACCGGCTCGCCGGCCACGGCATGTACCGTTCCGTCGCCCGTCACGATATCCGATGCAGCTCGTACCTCGTAGATGCAGTGCGCGACGGGGCCGCCGCGTTCGGCGTCGGTTTTCGAGACGACAATCCTTCCTTTCTGTGGCATGTCGGGCATCGTGACCGTAAGAGGATCCGCCCATGTCCAGCCGGCGGAACCGTCGACCGTGAACGGGATGGGGTCCGGGCCGAGCACGTAGCCCTCGGGGGCTGCGATCTCCTGAAGAAAGTAGGTCTTTCCGCCGTTGAGCTTTTCCGGCAGCATGCAGGTGCCTCGGGTGTCGGTGGTGAAGGCGGTCAGATGCGATAGGGCGGGGTAGTGACGCGTAAACGAAACCACCTGCCCGTGCTCGTCCAGGATGCGGAACGTCATCTGCCCGGCGATTGCCTTGCCGGTTTCGGCATCCACCTTGACTACGCGCAGGGGGGTACCCGTTCCGTCTTCGAGCACGTAGTAGAGTTCCTGTCCGTTGTCGGTCACGGTTATACCGAAGTCCTCCACGGTCGCGTAACCGGCTGGCACGGTGCTCGCAACCTCGCGGACGATGTAGGAGCCGAAGGGGAGCGCACCCTCTGCCGTGGAGGCGTAGCCGCGGTCGTCGGTCGTAATCGTCGTGACGACTTCCCCGCGAGTCGCAAGCGTGCCGTCTGTTCGAACCACGGCGCCGTCGTTATCGTTGACGATCTGGAAATCGACGCCGACAAGCGTGTCCTTGATGCCGCCGTCGCCTTGGGATGGCTCTGCGCTTGCAATCTTGGTAAGCGCCACATCGCCGCGCGCCACCTGCTCGGGATCGACGGGGGCTACATAGGTGCGCACGGTTTCGGATGGGCCGCCGCCTGTCACCTGCCGTACATGGACGCGTCCGCCTTCGGGAAGAAGGTAGCCCTCGGGCGCCGTTGTCTCTCGCACGGTCACCGTGCCGAGCGGCAACACGATGCGCCCGCGAGCGTTGCGATAGAAGTCGTCTCCCGCCACCTTGTAAGGATATTCGCGTCCTTCCGAGTCCGCGAACGTGCCGTCGGCTCCGGCAAGCGGGATAGTTCCCCGCTCGTCGGTCTGCATGATCCAGGTACGCTGGGGTTTCGTGCTCTCGATCCAACTCAAGTCGGTGGTCGAATGGAGGCCTGCGTAGAAGCCGATCTCGTATCGCGCTCGCGCAAGTGAGGCTCCAGCCTGGGGCCGCGCGCCATCCGCATCAGGCTCGAGTTCGGCGTCGCGCTTTTCGAGGAGGATGTCCGCGGTGTCGACCTGCGGTTCGTCTGCGACTGTGCTCGCGTTGACGCGGACGTACCGGTCGGCGTCGACGACAACCCGGTAGGTCGTGCCGTCGAGCGCGTAGCCGGCAGGAGGAGTGGCCTCTTTGATCCAATAGGTTCCCACCGGCACGTCGAGTGCGGTCTTCCAGCGGCCCGCACCGTCGGTTGACATGGTGAAGCGACGGTCGGAGCACGCGGCGTCGCCGTATACGCCATACGAGGCCCCAGCCAGCGAGTAGCAGGGGTTGTTGCCGGATAGTTGCTCGTCATTGCTTGTTTTGACGAGTTCGATGCCGCCAGCGAAGCTGCGCGAAACGCGCACGGTCCCGCCCACGCGCTGGTAGCCGATCAGGCCGTGCTCGTTCTTCGAGACGCCGTCGGTCACGCCCGGCGGGGTGATGCGCACACTGTATTCCACCCATCCCGCCCGCACGTCGACCGCCGACACGGCGGCCTCGTAAGAGGCGCTCGTATACGTTGGGGCGGCTGCAGTATGGTTGAGGCATTCGAGCGGCGAAACGGCCCATGCTCCCGAAAGTTCTCCCGAAAACCCGCTCACATTGAAGTAGGTTTGGCCGTTCGTGCGCCAAGAATTCTCGATGTAGCAGATTCCGCTCGTCTTCGTGCCGAGGGCGGGGGCGGATGCTGCGTGAGCCTCCTGCATCTGCGACCCTACGATGGGCGCGATCCCCGCTGCGAGCAGCACGACCAGGAGTGGCGCGGCGCATCTGCGCCTCGTCTTCCCGCAGGGGCGATGCGCGGGTTTCGCCCCGTGTGCCGTATGAGGCCGTGCGCTTGTCCGTGCCTTCGGACGCGTGTTGCGCGCGGCTTGCGACGTTCTTGTGCATCCCTGCGCGCCGGGATGCTCCGCCGCGCTTCGCGTTCTCTTCGCGATGAGGGACAACCCGCAGCGGGCGATTCCGGTGCTTCCGCCCTCGCGTCCGCTGCGGGCTTCGATACATGCGCGATGCCGTTCCATGGCAGCTCCCTCCCTGGCCGATGGCGGCATCTGCGCGATGCCGTGAACCCATCATAATCAGCAGAGCTGGCGTCGCGATGGCGCACGTCTTGCCCCTCGCCGCCGCCTGTCGTTCGCAGGGGAGACCGATCGTCGAGCTTTCTGCGTCGCATTCCGGCCAGGCATCCGCCCGATCTCCAACGCGTATGCGACGCGCGTCCGACGTCGTTCTAGCGCGCCTGATGGGCGTGGGGAGAGCGCTGTTGAGTGCAGCCGCGCCGCAGAGCGACGCTGCGCAATGGGCGAGCTTATCGGGCGGAGGCGTAGCGCTCGCGGAAGGCGGCGAGGGGCATCGGGCGGGCGAAGTAGTAGCCCTGTCCGATGTCGCATTCGAGGCTGCGCAGCAGAGCGGCCTGCTCGGCCGTCTCGATTCCCTCGCACACCGTGTCTATGCCGAGGGCGTTTGCGAGGGGGATCACGTATTCGAGCACGCGGCGAGAACGCACGTCGTCCTCGCTTGCCGAAAGGAAGCCGCGATCAATTTTCAGGACGTCGATGGGCATGCTTTTGAGCAGAGACAACGACGAATACCCGGTACCGAAGTCGTCCATGGCGATGGGAAAACCGCGTTCCTGCAGATCGGCGATGATATCGATGATCACCTTCTCGTCGGCCGAGAACGCGCTTTCCGTGATCTCGACGTGCAGGAAGGATGCGGGTATGTCGAAGCGCCTCACCACGCTGTCGAACCGCTCGACGAAATCATTTTGCAGCATGGTGACGCGTGAGAAGTTGACCGCCAGATGGACGGGGGTGCCGTCGGACCTTGGATGGTCGACAAGCGGGTAGAGGCTGCAGGCCTGCTCCATCATGTAGAAGTCCAGCTCGGAGATGAATCCGTTCCGCTCGAACTGGGGGATGAACCGGTCGGGCGCCAAGAACCCCAGTTCGGGCGAATCCCGCCGGCAGAGCAGCTCGGCGCCGACGAGCGATCCGTCCTCGAGAGAGAACTGCGGCTGCAGATAGATGGCGTACTCGCCGTTGGTCAAGGCATCGCGCATGTGTTGTTCGATGCTGCGCTCGAATGCGAGCTTCGACTTGAACTCGTCATCATAGCGGGCGATCAGATTGTCGACGACGCCCTCCTTCAAAACGACCGCCGCGTTGCTGACCGCTGTGGCGATGTCCTCATGCGCATCGGTCAGCTCGAAGACGCCGTAGCCGCAGACGATTCTGTCCGAGAACGGCAGCGTCTCGTTCGCACGCAAGCGCGCGGCCGTCAGCGCGGCAAGCTGCTCGGCGCGCGTCTTTCCGTTGCGAAGCAGCAGCACGAAGTGATCGGCGTTGGCATGCGCGACGAACTCGCCTGGCTCGCAGGCGAGTTCGAATAGCGATTGAAGCGTGCGGATCACGTCGTCGCCTGCTGAACGGCCGAACGACTCGTTGATGGCGCGGAAGCCGACGACATTGGTGTATACCACGAGATACGCTCCCGGTTCGCTCGCCTGCACGAGCCGGGCGGCTTCCTCTTCGAACGCGTAGAGGTTGCGCCCGCGAGTCAGCTGATCCGTGGTGAGGGCTTTTCTCATCTTGAGGCGATGCTGCCGTTCGAGGAGCGAGAAGAAGAGCGCAGAGCTGAGAATGAGCGCGATGCCGATGGCTGTGATCCATATGAAGTCGCTCTCGGCGCGTCGCTGCGCCAAGAGTACCGTTTCGTCAGCCAGCTTGAAATGCTCTTCGCTTAAAGTCAGCAGTCGCTCCGAGGATTTCTCCGCATCGGGTGCATCGAACTGCTGCTTGATGCTATCCCACTTATCCTGCACGCGCAACAGCGCGTCCATGAATTCCCCAGTGTCCTGGTTCACGACCGGGCGCTGCTCCTCGCGGTCGAAAAGCGAGGCGAGCGTCTCGTCGACGCGCTCCACAACCTCGTCGTTCGGAAGATTCGCTATCTCGAGCTTCACGGCCCGCTGCGTGGCACCCCGAACGACGCCGGCGTCGTTGATGATGCTTGCGTAGTTCTGCGTCTGCACCATGATGAACACGAGCATGCAGACGCCGAGGAGCAGCATGATAACGGTTGCGACGACCTTCGACCGCATGGGAGCCTTTCGCACAGAGGGGTATATGGTTCCTACTGCATAGTACCATGTTACAACCGTTTCCCATGTAAAAGACGATGTTCGTCCGCTAGTTGTCGCGCGAAAGCCGCCGGAAGAGGAGCGCGAATGCGACGACCGAGATGACCATCCAGGCGAGCGTTACAAGGAGCGGCTGGAGGGCGTCGCCAGTGTAGAGGCTGCCCTGCGCCGACAGTTCGATGAGCTCGCTTGCCTCGCCTGTGGGGAAGAAGGGTGCCAGCTTTTCGAGCGTGTCGTTCGCCATGGAGAACGAGGGCAAAAACGCGACGAGCACGATGGGCAGGCTGTAGAGCCCGGCCGTCATCTGATCGCGCGCCGCCAGGCCGAGAAGCAATGCGATCATTACGATGGGAACGCTGCCCAAAAGGCTGATCAGCAGGTAGGAACCCATCTGATCGGCGGGAACGTCCAGCACGGCGAAGCAGACGGCGTCCACGACTGCAATGGAGGCAAACGCGACGATGCCCCTTGACGCGAGAATGTGCCCGGCGCTCACGTTCGCCAGCATGAGCGTGCGCAGCGTGTTCTTCTCCTTTTCTTCGGCGATGGCGGTGAGGACCGTCATGCTGCCCACCATGCCTGCGGTGATGCAGAACGCCATGGAAACCAAATACCGTGACAGCATCTCGGATTCTTCAGGGGATCCGCCCGACATCTGCGCGTACAGAAGAACGAAGGCGATGGGCAGCAGCGTGCAGATGAGCATGGTGGGGTTCTTCACCAGATCCTTGAGGTCTTTGCCCAAAAGAGCCCCCGTTTTACGCAGCGTTGTCTCCATTTAAAACTCCCTTCCCGTCAGCTCTAAGAACACTTCCTCCAGGTTCGGCTCCACCGAATGGATAGACAGGCAGGCGCCCGAGGCCAGCGCCTCGGCCACGGCGGCGGCGCCTGCAGAGTCTTTCGACGCATGCACCACGCGCCCGTCGGCCAAGCGCATGAGCACCTCGTTCTTGGCGAAGCGTAGGCGCAACTCCTCCGGGGCATCGCAGGCGATAAGACGGCCCATGTCAAGGATGCCCACGCGCTGGCATAGGTCTTCTGCCTCGGCCATATCGTGCGTGGTGAGGAATATCGTGGTGCCTGCTACGTTCAGCTCGCGCAGCATCTTGTGCACCTCGGCGCGCGCTGCGGGATCGAGTCCGCTCGTGGGCTCGTCGAGGAACAGCAGCTCGGGTCCGTGCACGAGTGCGGCCAAAAGCGCGGCGCGCTGGCGCATGCCCTTCGAGCAGTTCTTGACGAGCGTCTTCTTATCCGCATCCAGGTTCATGCGCTCGAGCAGCGCGGGAATGTTGTTCCCCGTCACGCCGCGGATCTTCGCGTAGAAGCGCAGGTTCTCATCGATGGTCATGCGCTCGTAGAGTGCGCTCGTGTCGGAGAGGATGCCGATGCGCTCGTAGTCGCTGCTCGCAGCGTGCTCGATGGCGCGCCCGAACAGCATGATGCGGCCGGAATCCTTGACGAGCTGACGCGTGAGCAGTTTGATGGTAGTGGTCTTGCCGGCGCCCGAGGGACCCAGGAAGCCGAAGCACTCGCCGCGTTCCACCTCGAAGGTAAGGTGGTTCAGCACGCGTTTCGCCTTGAAGCTGAGGGACACGTCGTCCATGGACAGCAGGGGGTTCATGTAGATGCTCCTTTCGTTTTCGACGGGGAGCAGTTTCCTCCGACGCAAGCTCCTGAACAAGGAAAACGCGACGTCGGGAGCACGCCGCGCGACGAGAGGAGCGTGAGGCGCGACGACAGGAGCACGCGTCAAGGGCATGGGCGCGGGCGCGGCGGCCGGGTTGGGGAGGGAGCCGCCTGCGCTACTCGTCGCAGGGGATGCGCGGCGCGACGATGATGAACGCGACGAGGCTCACGACGATCCATGCGAGCTGCGCAAGCGCGGGCACGATGGACGCGGAGGCGAACAGCGTCCCTTCCGCCAGCGCGTAGACGAGGGCGAACCCGCCGCCGGTGGGCAGGAGAGGCAGCGCCTGGAACGTGGCTTCGGCGTACACGAAGAGCATGGGCGCGATGCCGATGAGGATGATGGGCAGGCTGGAGAAGCTGGCCGCCATCTGGTTGCGCGAGGCGAGGCCCAATGCCAGCGACAGCGCGATCAGCGGGATGCTGGACAGTACCGTGACCAGCATGAAGGGGGGCATCGAATCGAAGGATGCTCCCGACACCAGGAAGCACGCCGCCGCTACGAGCGCGGTCCACAGCGTGCTGACGATGCCGTGCGCGGCGAGCATCTGGGCGCGGCCGACGCCGGCCAGCTCCATCGTGCGCAGCGTGCGCTTCTCGCGCGCCTCGGCCATGGGGTAGACGGTCGTCGTGCCGGGCACCATGCTGGTGGAGAACAGCATGCCCGTCACGAGCAGGAACATGCGCGCGTCGTCGTGGGCGATGGGCTCGATGACGACGAAGCGGAACAAGAGAAGGAACAGAGCGGGGAACAAACAGCATGCGAGCAGCCCGGGGCTCTTCACCACGTTCATGAAGAATTTTCGCACGAGCGTACCTAAGATGCCCGGGCGGGCGGCGGCCTGCTTCGCGTTCACCATCGGTAACGCTCCCTCATCTCCTCAGCACGTCCTTTCGCCAGCGGGATGGACGAGTGCGCGGCGTCGCTCAGCGTGAGGTTGAAGCTGTTGCGCGTGTAGCGCTCCACCTTCGCCACCTTCTGCACGTTCACGAGGAACGATCGGTGGCAGCGGAAGAACCCGGCGCGCGACAGCTCGCGCTCCAGCTCGTCCATCGTGCGCGGCGTTTGGTAGCGCTCGCCGCGCACCGAGAGGTACGTGGCCTTGTTCATGCTCTCGGCGAAGTCGATATCGCGGGGGTCGAACAGCAGCGTGGCCGTCTCGGTGTGCGCGGGGATCTTGAGCACGTGCACCTCGTCGCCCTCGTACGCGGTGCCCCCGTCCTCGTCTTCGTCGTCGTCCTGGTCCACCGCGATGAAGCGTCCCTCTTCGTGCCAGCAGGCCACGCCGGGCATGAGCAGCGCCTCGCGCAGCGGCTCGACCGTCGTGATGAAACGGCAGCCCTGCTCCATCCGATCGGCGATCCAGGCGAGCGCGATGGAACGCCCTTCGGCGTCGAGGTCGGACAGCGGGCGTTCGAGGAAGCACATCTCCGGCTCGAAGAGGCTCGCGCGCGCCAGGTTCACGAGCGCGAGCGCCGAGGGGGAGAGGCCGCCCATCTTGCGTTTCGCGACGCCGCGCAGGTTGAAGTGCGAGATGGCGTCCTCGTAATGCACCGAGCTGCGCGCGATGCTGCCATAGAAGCGCAGGTGCGAGGCCACGGAGTCGCGCTCGAAGCCGCGGTCGGTCTCCAGGACGAACGCGCAGCGCTGCGTGCGGTAGCGTGCGCGCACGACCGCCAACAGGGCGGCGGACGTCTCGCGGCTGCACTCGATGTGCACGCTGCGATCGTCGGCTGCCAGTTCTTCGATGGAGGAGAATTCGGCCACGTGATGCTACTCCGTGCGCATCGCCGGAAGGATCTCGAGCCAGCACCCGTCGGGATCCTCGATGAAGTAGATGCCCATGCGCTCGTTCACGAAGCACACGCAGCCCATGTCTTCGTGCAAGGCGCGCGCCGCGTCGATGTCGTCCACTTCGAACGCAAGGTGTGTGTCGCGTCCACCGTTGTCGTAGGGCTCGGTGCGCCCGCGGTTCCACGTGAACTCCAGCTGAAAGTCGGTCTCGTCGTTGCCGATGAACACGTTCTCCCACGAGCCATCGTCGGGCCCCATGCGACGCTGCACCTTAAGACCGAGCGCGCGCTCGTAGAATGCAAGCGATTTCTCTTGATCGAGGACGTGAATGCACTCGTGTATCATCTTGGCTTTCATGGTAGCCTCCTTCAGCGTGCCCTTGCGCTTTCTCGAAGGCAGTATACCCGACGCTACGGCCGCGCACCATGGGCTCCCTCCGCCTCGGCCGAATGTGCGGCCGCCGTCTGCTAGACTGGGTTGCGGAGAAAACCAGCAGGTGATCGGGCAGCCGCCCTTCGCCGCCCAGATGGCGACACGGTGGCGCAGCTGCGCATTGGAGGGACGATGAGCTTCGAAACCATGTTCTCGCCTATCGAGATAGGCTCTATGACCGTGAAGAATCGCTTCGTGGTGCCGCCGATGGGCAATAATTTTGCAAACACGGATGGCACCTGGTCGGAACAGTCCATCGCCTACTATGCCGAGCGTGCCCGGGGAGGATTTGGGCTGGTCACGGTTGAGGCGACCGTTGTGCATGAGGGAGCGAAAGGCGGCCCGCGCAAGCCGTGCCTTTACGACGACGGTTCAGTCGCCAGCCTGTCCCGTATCGCCGAGGCGTGCCACGCGCATGGCGCGAAGGTGTCGGTGCAGCTGCAGAACGCCGGTCCCGAGGGCAATGCCAAGAATGCCGGTGCGCCTCTGCAGGCCGCTTCGCCCATCCCCTCCGCCTGCGGGCGCGACGTGCCCCGGGAGGTACCCGCCGAAAAGGTGTACGAATTGGTACGGGGCTACGGCGATGCGGCCGAGCGCGCTCTCCGTGCTGGTGTTGACGCGGTTGAAATCCACATGGCGCACGGATACCTGGTGGGTTCGTTCATCTCCCAGCGCACGAATAAGCGCGTTGACGAGTTCGGCGGCAGCTTCGAGAACCGCATGCGGTTTCCGCGCCTCATCGTCGAGGAAGTTCGCCGCCGCGTAGGCGACCGGGCAGCCGTCATCGCCCGCATCAACGCGAGCGATGAGATGCTTGGCGGCCTGGATGTGCACGATGCAGCCGCCGTCGCCTCGTATCTGGAGGCCTGCGGCGTAGCGTGCTTGCATGTCTCTCGCGCCGTCCACATCAAGGACGAATACATGTGGGCACCTACCGCCGTCCATGGCGGCTTCAATGCCGACTTGGTGAGCGAGATCAAGCGCGCAGTGCATGTCCCCGTCATCGCGGTGGGTCGCTTCACCGATCCTTATTATGCAGAGCTTCTGGTCAGAGAAGGACGCGCCGATCTTATCGCCTTCGGCCGCCAGTCGTTGGCTGATCCGCATCTCCCATTGAAAACAAAGAAGGGATGCTCGGAGGACGTTGTCCCCTGCATCGCATGCCTGCAGGGCTGCGTGGCCCGCATGTACCGCGGTGAGCCCATACGCTGCCTGGCCAACCCGCTTCTGGGCCATGAGGCGGATCCTCCGTTGCAGGCAGCCTCCCCGAAGCGCGTCGTGGTGGTCGGCGGGGGCCCCGGCGGCCTGTGCGCCGCGTTCACTGCAGCCGAGCGTGGCCATAGCGTCGTGCTGTACGAGCGGAGGTCGACGCTGGGCGGTGGCATGCATACGGCCGCCTATCCCCCCGGAAAAGGCGATATCGCCGGCATGATCCGCTCCTACATCGTTCGTTGCGGCAAAGCCGGCGTGACGTTCAAGATGGGCTGCGAGGCCGATGCAGCCGTCGTGAGCCGAGAGCGTCCCGACGTGGTCGTCGTGGCCACCGGCTCCCGTCCGCTCGTGCCTCCCATCGAGGGCGCCAACAATCCTGCTGTCATCGCGGCCGAGGATCTGCTGGAGGGCAGATGCACGGCGGGGAGGAAGGTACTCGTCGTCGGAGGGGGCATGGTTGGCTGCGAGACGGCCGATTTCCTCGCCGAACTCCAACATGAGGTGGCCGTCGTCGAATACCGTGACTCCCTGGGCGCTGATATGGCGGAGGAGCATCGCAAGCTCCTCATGCGGGATTTTGCCGAATACGGGGTGCAGCAGGTCGTCGGGGCGAAGGTGCGCGCGTTTCTCGCTGACGGCGTTGCGTTCGAGACGTCGGATGGGCGGCGATGCGAGCTGCGCGGGTTCGACTCGGTCGTGCTCGCCATGGGCTATGTCGGATACGATCCGCTGTCTGCCGAGCTCGTCCGAGCGGGTTTCGATGTTCGCATCGTGGGAGATGCCGTCGAGGCGCGCCGCGCTCTCGATGCAACCAGCGAGGCGTTCGAGGTTGCCGCATACGACGCGGTGCTAGCGTAAGGGCGTGCGGAGGGAGCGCCTTGTCTTCGGCGCCCTCTCCCGTGCCCGTTTCCTAACGGTTTCGCTGCGGTTCGTCGTCGGATTCGCGGCATGCCGTGCTTTCCGTATACAACCTAACAGACAGGCGGTTGCCGCTTTCGCGGCCGCATCGCCTCTTCGGCGCTCGATACGAACGCGGTGTGTTCGCGTGCGTTTGTTCGCCGCTGTAACCCGTTGTGCAGGGAAAGGATGCTATGGAATCCGAGCATGCGCGTGCCGAATGCACGCCCTATATCAGTGCGCAGGGCCTTGGGCTTCGAACCTACGCTGGATACGTGTACCGAGACGTCGACGTGGACGCACGTAAAAGCGAGGTTACCGCGGTGCGGGGACGAAACGGAAGCGGGAAAACGGCGCTTCTGCTCACCCTGGCGGGACGCATGAAGCCTACGGCGGGAACGCTTCGCGTGGGCGGCTTCGAGCTGCCGCGCGAGCGCGCCAAAGCCGAGCGCCACGTGGGCCTCGGTCTGTTCAAGGGGCTCAACGACCTGCAGGAGAACCTGAGTGCGGCCCGCGCGGCGCAAGCGGAGTTCGAGCTGCACGGGCTGGACTCGCGCCGCGAGTCGGCGGACTATCTTCGAGCCTGGGGCCTGGCGGATGTCATGGAGATTCGAGTCAAGGACCTCACCTCGGAGAAGCTGGCGCAGCTGGGCATCGCGCTCGCGTTCGTCGGCGAACCCGATGCCGTGGCGGTCGACGATGTGGAGGACCAGTTGACCACGTCACAGTCTCGGGGATTGATGGAGCTGCTCTCCCGTGCGGCGCGCGAACATGATGCAGCCGTGGTGGTGGGCGTGGTGGAACGCGAACTGGCCTGTCGAGCGGATGCGTGCGTGTACGTGGCGAAGGAGGGCGAGTGACCATGGCGTTCAAAGGCCTGCGATTCGCCGGCTTGGAATGGAGCAATCTCGCGGCGTCGAAGGTGATGTGGGTGGTCATTGGGGCGATCGCCATCATCCCGCTTCTGTACGGTGCGCTGTACTTGGCTGCGTTCCAAGACCCGTACAGCCGTTTGGACTCGCTTCCCGTCGCGGTGGTGAACGAAGACGAAGGCGCGGTCATCGCGGCCGAGAACCGAAACCTCGGCGATGACGTGGTGGATGATCTCAAGCGCACCGACAATGGGCTAGGCTGGCATTTCGTGTCGGCCGACGAGGCGCGGGCGGGTCTTGAGGACGGCACATACTTTATGACATGCACGATTCCGTCCGATTTCTCCGCGAGCGCGGCATCGGTCGATGGTGACGCGCCGCGCCGGGCGCAGCTCAAAGTGACGTACAACGAGAGCGAGAACATGCTGGCCTCCCAGATCGGGCAGACGGTATGGAAAGAGGTGCGCAAGCAGGTGAGCGATACGGTGGCTGCCGAGTACTGGACGACAGTCCTGAGCCGCGTGGCCGCCTCGGGCAGGGAGATACGGACGGCCGCCGGCGGGGCGGCCGATCTGGAACGGGGCCTCGCAACGGCGCAGGAGGGCGGTCTGACGATCGCGACGGGACTCGGCGTGCTGGACGACGGCGCGCTTGCGCTCGAGCGCGGCCTCAACGTATTGGCAAACGGCGCGCTCGAGCTTTCGTCGAAGGGTGGCCGGCTGGCGAGCGGGGCCAACGATCTCGCGTCCGGCACAGCTGCGCTCGAGCGCGGCGCAGATGCGCTTGTTGCGGGCACGGCAGGGAACTCGGCGCTCGGCAGCGGGGCTTCGGATCTGTCGGCCGGACTCAATGCGCTCGAAGCCGGGACGGTCGGGCTTCCGGGCGAGACGAAGAAGCTGCGCGACGGGGTGGCCGACCTCGTCGGCTCGCTGCGGGGCGCATTGGACGGCGATGGCACCGCGGCGAACCCGGGTCTCGTGGCGGGCTCGCAGGATGTTGCAGCCGGCGTCGCCGCTCTGGCCGATGATGCTGCGGGATTGCCCGCAGCCAGCAGAGGCGTGTCGTCGGCTGCGCGCGCATCGGGCGACCTTTCGGATGCTCTCGCCGGGCTCCAGGCTCAGGCGCAGGAAGCTGCGCGATCGGGCGATCAAGCGGCGATGGAAGCCGCGCTGGACGAGATCGGCACCGCGCTTGGAACGGCCGGTCGGGAGGCCGACTCGATCAGGATCGGTCTCGATGCGGTCGAGGGATCGACGCAGAGCGGATCGGGCCTTGCTGCAGCCGCCGCTTCCATCGGCGCGCTTTCGTCGGGCGCATCGGATGTGAGCGGCGGTTTGGCCCGCATGCAGCAATCGCTTTCGGCGGACGATCCGGCTGTCGACGGCTCGGTCGCCCAGCTGCTGCGCGGCATGGATGCGCTGGTGGCCTCATCGCAAGAGCTGGCCGATGGCATAGGCGCTGCGGCGACGGGCGCCGATCGGGTGCGAGGAGGCGTTCGGGAAGCGAACGCAGGCGCTTCGAGCCTTTCTCAGGGCGCGGCCACGGCCGCTGCAGGTGCATCCGAGTTGGCTGATGGTGCGTCGGCCGCCGTCGACGGCGCGGGGCGGCTGGCCTTAGGCGCGCAGTCGGCCGACGAGGGGTCGGCGCGGCTCGCATCAGGCGCCGGTCAGCTTCAGGAGGGTTCCTCCGCGCTCGTCACGGGGTTATCCGATGCCGTGGACGGCTCGGGTGAGCTGGCCGCGAAGCTCTCGGAAGGGGCCGATGAGGCCGCGCGTCAAACGACGGGTATTCCCGCGAAGGCTGCGGCTATGAGCGACCCGGTAGAGCTCGCAAACGACTACTACACGTTCGTCGAAAACTACGGAACCGGCTTCGCTCCGTACTTCATGGCGTTGGGCCTGTGGGTGGGTGCGCTTGTCGCGGGCTTCGTGTTCAAGCCGCTCAACGGCAGACTCCTTCTTGCGGGTGCGAATCCTGTCTCCGCCGCGTTTGCGAACTATCTGCCAATGGCGGTCTTCTCGCTGATCCAGGCCACGCTGCTCATGGTGGTGCTGCAATACGGGCTGCAGCTGCAGATCGACAACGTGCCAGCGTTTTACGCGGTGGGCTATCTCACCTCGCTCGTGTTCGCGGCCATCATGCAGCTGCTCATGGCGGCGTTCGGTTTCCCCGGCAGGTTTCTGGCCATCATCCTGCTCATGCTGCAGCTTACAACCTGCGCCGGCACGTTCCCCATCCAAACGACCCCAGGTTTTTTCCAGGCGGTGAATCCCTATCTGCCCATGACGTATGTGGTCGAGGCCATGCGCCAGATCATGACGGGGCTCGATTACGGCGTCGTGGCCTTCGCCTGTCTTGTGCTTGCTGGTTTTGGTGCGGCGTGCTTCGCGCTTACGAGCATGGTCGCGTGGCGGAAACGCACCGTGCGCATGGATGATCTGCACCCCGTGCTGCGACTGGGGTAGGGTGCGCCTGCCGCTTGCTCCGAGGTGTCGGCAAAGATGCATTTATTGAGCGGATTCGCGACTTCATAGGACGTACGGCCGGACGCTTCGGCTTGTTGTTTTACTATGGTATCGCCTGCAGAACGAACGGACGGCGTACGGTTGCGCGGCGGATTTCCGCTGATCTCCCAGCTGGGTCTGGACGGTCTTCTTTTCGGTACGGGCCCGCTTCTCCTGCCCCGTCCGCGTCCGGATGCGACGAGCACGTGTACGCAGATGAAGCCAACGACGCGAAGGAACTCACTATGTGCGGTATCGTCGGATATACAGGATCGCGCCCTGTGAAGGATATTCTCATTTCTGGTCTCGAGCGGCTCGAGTATCGTGGCTACGATTCGGCTGGAATAGCGGTCGAAGAAGAAGATGGGCTGCAGATCGTCCATCGTAAGGGCAAGGTGGCGAGCCTTGCGCACACCGTCGACCATTTCGATTTTGCGGGCACGTGCGGCATCGGCCATACGCGCTGGGCCACCCACGGACGACCGAGCGAGGCGAATGCCCATCCTCACGCGTCCTGCGACGGGCACATCGCGGTCGTCCATAACGGCATCATCGAGAATTTCACCGAACTGCGCGAGGAGCTTGAGGCCGAAGGCCACGCCTTCACGAGCGATACGGATACCGAGACCATCGCCCATCTGGTTGAGGAGCTGTACGAGGATGATTTGCTTGAGGCCGTGCGCGAGGCTACACAGCGGTTGATCGGCGCGTACGCCATCGCGGTGATCAGTGATCGGGAGCCGGGTACCATCATCGCGGCCCGCAAGGATTCTCCGCTTGTGGTGGGGCGGGGGACTGACGGCTCGTTCGTGGCGTCGGATATCATCGCGCTGATCGACGACACCCGCGACGTCGTGATGCTTGGAGACGGCGAGATCGCCAAGCTCCGACCGGATTTCATCGATTACTACAATGCGTACGGTGAGCGGTTCGTTCCGCAGACGACGCATATCGACTGGGATGTCGATGTTGCCGAGAAGGGCGGTTACCCCGACTTCATGATGAAGGAGATTCATGAGCAGCCGCGCGTCATACGCGATACCCTGTCGGGCCGTCTTGCGGACGGTCGCCTGTCCATCGACGAGTTGGATCTCACTCACGAGGAACTCAACCTCATCGACCGCGTGTACGTTATCGCCTGCGGCACAAGCTACCATGCCGGGCTCATAGCGAAGAACCTCATCGAAGGATGGGCGCGTATCCCCTGTGAGGTGGAGGTGGCGAGCGAGTTCCGCTACCGCAACCCCATCATCACGCCTACGACGCTCGTGGTGGCTGTGTCGCAGTCCGGCGAGACGGCCGATACGCTGGCTGCCATACGCGATGCGCGTGTAAAGGGTGCCAAGGTGTTCGGCATTACCAACGTGGTGGGCTCGCCCGTGGCGCGCGAGTCGGATGGCGTGATCTACACGAAGGCAAATAAGGAGATCGCGGTCGCATCCACGAAATCGTTTTTGGGTCAGGTGGTGTCACTTACCCTGTTGGCGTTGCTGCTCGCCCAGGTCAAAGGGAAATTCAAAACAAACCAGGTGCGCCTCTTGTTCCGCGAGCTGGCGGACACAGCGGAGCAGGTTGAGCACATCCTATCGGATACGGCCGCCATCGACGAGGCAGCTTGCGCATGCAAGGATGCGAAGAGCGCGCTGTTCGTAGGCCGCGGCATGGGAGCGGCCATCGCGAACGAGGGCGCGCTCAAGCTCAAGGAGATCAGCTACCTGCACGCCGAGGCCTATCCAGCCGGCGAGATGAAACACGGCCCCATTGCGCTCATCGATGAGGGTTTCCCGGTGATTGCCGTGGCCACCAAGAGTCCCGTCTACGACAAGCTTGTGTCGAACCTTCAGGAGGCGAAAGCGCGCGGCGCGATGGTGGTGGCTGTTGCGACCGAGGGCGACGAAGATATCCGCGCCCATGCCGACCACGTCATCTACATTCCAAAGGTGCGCGATGCGTTCAGCGCCATCACGGCAAGCGTGCCGCTGCAGCTGTTCGCGCGCGCCATCGCCATCGAGCGCGGCTGCGACGTGGATCAGCCGCGCAACCTGGCGAAATCGGTGACGGTAGAGTAACGCGCTTCAACGTGCGAGTGCGCAACTGCTCCGGAAGTGTCCGGCCGCTCGGGCGGTCCCGGGCTCGCACGGAAGCTCCGCAGGAGATTCCGACTCGTGCGGCACTCGTTTGGCGGGTGCTTCCGGTGTCGAGGATTTCGCCGGATTGGACAGGGAGAAGAGAGAGGGTTTGCCTGTGAGTGAGAATGTCATCCCAGGCATTCGGCAGTCCGCCGGACCGCCGAATGCCGAGCACCGCGAAGCGGGGCGCAGGGGGCTGCCGTTAAGCGGCAGCGGATCGAAGGACCTGGGGACCGGCGAGGACTCGCAGGAGGGCAGTGCAGAGGACCCCGGTGCCGAAGCGTTTCCTGCCGCCGAGGGGCAGGTGGGGCTGGGGGTGGACATCGTGGAGATCGCGCGGATGAGGCGCATCCTCGAGCGCACGCCGAGCTTCCGTACACGCGTGTTCTCGGAGAGCGAACGCGCGTATTGCGACGGCACGGCCAATCCTGAGGTGCACTACGCCACCCGCTTCGCGGCCAGAGAGGCCGTGCTCAAGGCGCTCGGCACGGGCTTCGCGGAGGGCATCGGCGTGCGCGATGTCGAGGTGCGGCGCAACGCGAAAGGGCGCCCCTATGCGGTGCTCACGGGTCGCGCGAAGGCGATCGCGGCGGAGCGAGGCGTACGGGAGCTTCCGCTTTCGCTATCCTATACGCATACCGACGCGGTGGCATGCGCCATGGCCATCACCGAAGACTCCGTGCGCGCCTCGGAGGGGCGCGTCGACCCCATGGAGGAACTCGCGCGCAGGTTTAAGGAAGCCCGCAGTCTTCTCGACGAGATGGAAGCCCCCAAGCCCGCCGTCGACTGACCGACGGCGGGCGGCGGCTTTGGCCTTCTGACCGAGCGCATGTTCGATCTCGGATCGAGTTCGAACATGCGCCTCTCGCAGGTCCAAGCGTCCTCGACCTTCAAACGCCTTTCTAGCGCCCTTGCCCCAGCCGTGCCCCCCGATCACGTCGCTCGCCTGCCGGCCGAGCAGTTTCGGCCAACTGGGCGCACGCAAGCGCAGCTCCAACCCCTCATTCTGCAAGAAAAACGAGGTATGGGAAGCCATGCGGAGGAAGAGTTGTGTTTCTTGCGCAAGTGAAAACTTCTGAACTGGGCTTATGCCGAACGGCCGCCGGCGGCTTGCGCTCGAACCTCATGTTTTCAATCTCGGATCTTCCCATACCTCTATTTTCTAGCAGAAAACGCAATTTCAGCCGCGCCGGTCCCGGAGTATCGTCCTTGTTGCGGTCAAGTGCGGGGTTTGCAAGGTCCGAGCAGGATGGCGCGCAGCTCGAGTTGTCGTTCGGTGAACTTCTTATCGCGCTTGGGAAGGCGTTCGCCTAGATGTCGCGCTATGACTCTGGCGAGCTTGTCGAATTCGCGCAGGTTGTAAACTTGGGATGCCGTGACGGTGATGACGGTCACGCCCATCGCAGTCAGCTCGTCGCGCCTCTTCGAATCCTTCGACAATCGATGCGCGCCCGTATGGCAGAGGTTGCTCTCGTACTCGACGGCGAGATGCGCCTTTTCCCAGTACAAATCGCATTTGTAGAACGACTGGCTCGCGAGGCCCCTCGTGCGCCTGGTCGGATCGATGCGCTTATTGAGCTGCGGAAACGAAAGCGAGTTCCCGCCCATCATGGCGGGCAGGTCCAAGAGCATGGCAAGAGTCGTCTCCATTGATGACGCGGAGTCGGGCAGCACGTAGCGCAGCGCCCTCCTCGTTTGGACGATACCGTCCATGCCGGCCGCTCGTTGTGCGTATGCCTTCAGCTTCGCGACGGTGGTGAGAGGCGGAAGGTCGTAGCCTTTGCCGATGCGGTATGACCCGCAGAGTTCATGTCCTATGCTCACCTGGTCGGGAAGGGGATGGGAGGCTGCCAGCTGGGTGAAGCAGAGCTCCGGCGATGCGACGAAGAGCTCAGTGCCGGCGTGCAAGAACGAGCCTCGCGGCAGCGGGGCGTTGCGCGTGTGGTATACGGCCCAGCCAGTGCTCGGGCGCTTCTCCAGCCGGTCGACGAGCAGGTGTACGGGAAGCGATAGCCCGCATGACTTTCCGAGGCGCAGCGCCTGCTCGTAATCCGCGCAGCATCCTGCGACGAGCGATCGGGATGCCTGGGGGCGCGAAGATCGCTCCGCGCTGGTTGAACGCAGGTACTCGAGTGCGGTGTCGTGGCTGAGGACAAGTTTCATGGTGAGAATGTATCATAGGTTTGAACTGGGAACATATAGAATTTTCGAGTGCTGGATTCGCATCGGAGCCGCATTTTGCCCTCATTGGATTCGCGCTGGAAACCCGCTTGGTTCCCGCCGGATCGGCGTTTGGCTTTTGTCGGGAATCTGTCGGCTTCGCTCTGAAAACGAAAGAGGGTCCAGTCTTGTTTCTCCATGCAGCCTCCCCTCGACCGCGCTACAATAGCGCGAAACCACGACGAAGGGCGGTTTCCATGGCCGATGTTCGCTCATACACGTCTGACGAGTTGACGGCGCTTCTGCCTCTTCCGGAGCGCGAGGCAAACAAGTACACGCGAGGCGTGCTGTTCGCGGTGGTGGGGAGCGCTCAGTATCCGGGTGCGGCCTGCCTTGCGGGAACGGCCGGTCAGCGGACGGGCGCAGGATACACGCGTGTCACCACGGCGCCCGAAGCGGAGGATCTTGTGCGCTCGTGCAGCCCATCGCTCGTCGTGCGGTCGTTCGAAGGTCTGGCCGCCGCCGACCTTCCCGTCGCGCGGGACGGTCATCCGGCCGCGTGCGTTGTGGGTTGCGGCTTCGATCCCAACGACGAGAAAAGCGCGTCGCTGGTTCATTTGGTGCTCAAACATGCGGCTGCTCCCGTGCTCGTCGACGGTGGCGCGCTGCAGACGCTTGCGTCGTCGAAGGGACGACGGCTGCTCAGACGGCGGTTTGTCAACGGATGGCCAACGGTGGTCACGCCCCACGCAGGCGAAGCCGCACGGCTTGCGAAGCCCTTTGATTTACCCGTGGACGATCATGCCGAACTTGCCCACGCGATTGCACTCGCCTACGGCGTGATCGCCGCAGTGAAGGGTCCGGAGACGTTTGTATCCGATGGAGAGCAGATCGTGCGCATGGCCGAGGGTACGCCGGCGCTTGCGAAGGCCGGGACGGGGGACGTGCTGGCCGGCATGGTAGGCGCGCTGCTCGCGCAGGGGCTCGACCCGCTCGATGCTGCCGTGCTTGGCGCGACGCTCCATGCGCGGGCCGGCCGCGCTGCGGAAGCGCTCATGACGTCCATCGCGACGACGGCGGAGGACGTGATCGACGCCATCCCTGCCGCCCTCCGCTCGTTCTAGATGCGCGGTCGGCGAGCAGGATCCGTCGGTCGGCGCGCAGGCTGCGCCTGCGCGTTCTGGCGTGTAACAATGCGGAAACAGATCATTGTACGTCGGCGCGCGAACCGTCGGCGCGGTACAATCTCAGGATCGTTTCCCGACGGAACGCGGGCGGCAAAAGGAGCGCGCTATGGACATGACGAAGAAACATGACTGGGGCTTGATCATCGCAGGCATTCTGCTTGTGCTCTGCGCTTTGCTGTTCCTGATTGCGCCGAGTCTCACGCTCGTCACCATCACGGCCATCGCCGGGGTGGCGTTCCTCGTGTCCGGCATCTTCGACATCGCCAACTATGTGCGGTTCCGCTCCACCATGAGCCTTTCGGGCTGGGCGCTTGCGTACGCCATCCTCGACATCATCATCGGGCTCATGTTCCTGATCCACCCGCTCGCCTTTTCGGCGGTCATTCCCTGGGTCGTCGGGGCCTTCTTCATCGTGTTCGGCGTATTCGAAGCCATTGCCTCGTTCAAGATCAGGAATGCGGGCGCGCAGTTGTGGGGCTGGATGCTGTTCTCGGGCATCGTGAGTGCGCTGTGCGGCCTGACGTTCTTCATCGTGCCGGCGGCCTTCAGCATCTTCTTGTCGGTGTTTATTCTTATGCGCGGCGTGTCCATGCTGTTCTACGGTTGGAGTACGGGGCGTGCGATGATGGTGTAGCCGTGTGTTCTGACGGGCGCGAAGGGCTGGATCGTTCGCTGAACCATGATCCAGAGCGTTACATTCATCATGCTCGTGTTAGAATGCTCGCAAGACGACAGGCCCCGGATTCGGGGCCTTTTCCGGTAATCGAGATTCGATGGTGGAGAACATGGCAGACGAACAGCGAACCTTGCTCGACGAGCGGGCGCTCGCGGAAGCGACCAGCGATCCGGCCGCGCGCATCGAGGCGCTGCGGCGCGAGATCGAGCACCACAGCTACCTGTACTACGCCCAGGACGAGCCCGAGCTGTCCGACGCCGCGTTCGACTCGCTCATGCGCGAGCTGCGCGAGCTGGAAGCGGCCCATCCCGAGCTCATCGATCCGTCCAGTCCCACGCAGCGCGTCGGCGGCTACGTGGGCGAGCAGTTCGCCCCCGTGCGCCACGAGCGGCGGATGTATTCGCTCGACAACGCCATGGATCTCGAGGAGCTGGACGCGTGGATCGAGCGCGTGGTGGAGGCGTTCGGCCGCATGGTGCCCGTGGTATGCGAGCTCAAGATCGACGGCTCGTCCATCGCTTTGACCTATGAGGACGGCCGCCTCGTGCGCGCGGCGACGCGCGGCGACGGCACCACCGGCGAGGACGTCACCGCCAACATGCGCACGGTGAAGGACGTGCCGCTGCGCCTGCGCGAGGCGGCCCTCGACGGGCTGCGGGACGCGGAGGCGCCGGTTGAGCTGCGCGGCGAGGTGTACATGCCGAAGTCCAGCTTCGATGCCCTCAACGTTGCCGCCGAGGCCAATGGCAAGCAGGCGTTCGCGAACCCGCGCAACGCCGCAGCGGGGAGCCTCCGCCAGAAGGATCCCGCCATCACGGCGAACCGCGACCTGTCCACGTTCATCTACGCGGTGGCCGACGAGCGCGCCCTGGCCGTCGAGGGCCAGTGGGAGCTGTTGGCGTGGCTGCGCGAGGCGGGCTTCCACGTGAACCCCGACGTCGCGCTGTGCGAGACGCGCGAGGCGGTGCACGCGTTCTGCAAGCGCGCCATCGAGCGCCGCGAGGACTTGCCTTACGAGATTGATGGCGTGGTGGTGAAGGTGAACGCGTTCTCGCAGCAGGAATCGATGGGCTACACGGCACGCGCGCCGCGCTGGGCCATCGCGTTCAAGTTCCCGCCCGAGGAGAAGACGACGCTCTTGCGCGACATTACCGTACAGGTGGGCCGCACCGGCAAGCTGACGCCGGTGGCGGAGCTTGAGCCTGTGGTGGTGGCCGGCTCCACCGTGGCCCGTGCGACGCTGCATAACGAGGACGAAGTGCAGCGCAAGGACGTGCGCGTGGGCGACACCGTCATCGTGCGCAAAGCGGGCGACGTCATCCCTGAGGTGCTGGGTCCCGTGCTGGCGCTGCGCCCTGCGGACGCCGAGCTCTGGCACATGCCGGCGACGTGTCCGTCGTGCGGCTCACCCGTCATCCGCGAGGAAGGCGAGGTGGACTTCCGCTGCATCTCCATCGACTGCCCGGCGCAGGCGTTGGAGCGGTTGCTGCACTGGGCCAGTCGGGGTGCCATGGATATCGACGGCATGGGCGAGGAGATCGTGTCGCGCCTGGTGGAGGACGGACGCCTGTCCGACGTGGCCGACTACTACACGCTTGATGAGGTGGAGCTGTCGCTGCTGGACATGGGCCGCGTGAACAAGGAAGGCGAGCCCATCCGCCTCGGGTCCACCGTGGCGAAGAAGCTCGTGGCCGCCATCGACGAGAGCCGCGCGCGCCCGTTCGCCCGCGCGCTGTTCGGCCTCGGCATACGCCACGTGGGCAAGACCATCGCCGAGCTGCTGGCGGCGGCCTACCCGTCCATCGAAGCGCTCATGGAGGCCTCGGAGGAAGACCTGGCCGCCATAGACGGCGTGGGCCCGAAGATCGCCCGCAGCGTGTACCTGTTCCTGCGCACGCCCGACAACGTGGCCGTCATCGAGCGCTTGCGCAAGCGCGGCGTGGCGATGGCCGACGAGGCGGGCGACCCTGCCGAGCAGCTGCCGCAGACGCTCGAGGGCCTCACGTTTGTGCTGACGGGGTCGCTCGTGGAAAGCGGGATGACCCGCGATGAGGCAGGCGCCGCCCTCAAGGCGCGCGGTGCGAAGGTGTCGGGCAGCGTGTCGAAGAAGACGAGCTTCGTCGTGGCCGGCGAGGCCGCCGGCTCCAAGTACGACAAGGCCGTGACGCTCGGCGTTCCGGTGCTGGATGAAGCGGCTCTGCTGCGCATCCTCGAAACCGGCGAGGCTCCCGAGCTACCGACGGTCGACTAGCGCAGCGGTTCGGCATGCCGAACCGCTTCTGTTTGTCGTCCGAACGTCGGATCGCCCCATCCGACGTTCGCTGCAGCGGCTCTGCTTCGACCGGCATCCTACTTCTCGTCTTCCAGATAGCCCATGCGTTCAAGGCGGTTCAGCTTGTTCTCAAGCCGCTCGACAGTTGCGTCGATGTGCTCGATGCGTGCCGTAGTGTCGGGCCGTGCGCTGCGTCCGTCTGCCGAAGCGCTCTGGACGCGCCGCGGATCGAGCAGCATCACGGCATGCTCTGCATCCATGGCGAATTGGTAGTTTGCCTGCAGTACGCGCTCGACATCTTCGAGCAGGCTCCGGTTTTCTTCCGCCCGCCGCCGCGCGCGCCTCGTCCGTTCACCCTCTTTGGTAAGCGATGCCGCAAGCTTCGCCATGAGCCCTGCGCTCATATGCAGGTAGTACAGCAGTTGCACGGTGCGCCACAGGTTCACCTGCCCGTGTTCGATACCTTGGTGTATGTTCTCGGCCAGACGCAGGTCGATACGCTCGATCTCGGCAACTTTCGTCCGAATCGTGGTCGAGCGACGCGTGTTCATGAACACGAAGATCACCGCCATCGCGCAGCTCACCCCGATGACCACGAGCGTGAACCGGCTGGTGGCCGAAGCCATGAGCGCCGTGCTGGAATGAAGCGCCATCATGGCCATCTGCGTGACCGCCGCCACGGACGCAATCTGGTGGAAATTCATCAGCACGATCAGGTAGCCGCCGATGACGATGACGGGCATGAAGATCGCGTCGGGCAGCACCTGGACAAGGATCGAGAAGACGCCAATGCCGATGAGCGTGCCCGCCGTCGTGTTGAGCGTGGCCTTCATCGTCTCATCGGCGTAGGTGTTCATGATTGCGAACGCAGTGATGGGTATCCAGATGCCGAATGCCGTGCCGGCGAAGCGGGTTAGAAGCAGATCCACCACCATGCCGAAACCCACGATGAGGGCGAGCTGGAGCGCGAACCGCGTCTGCGCGTGCTTGAGGCCGATGTTGTCCTTCATGAAGCGAGCGCGATACCGGATGCTCTTCAGAAGCGGCGTCGAATTGTCGCGCGAGAGGCGCACGTCTTCCAGGGTGCGCAGCATGGTTTCCAGCACGCCGCTCCACGATTCCTCGTGGCAGACGATATCGAGTTCGTGCGTCGCCAGGAAGCCGCGCAAGCGCTCGGCCATCTGCCGCACCGAGGATACCTTGTCGCGGCCGTAGTCGAAGAACACGTCGGCGAGATCCTCGAAGTAGCGCCGTTCGTCTTCGTCGATGCGGCGAACATTCTTGGCGCTGGCATGCGCCATGTCCGCAAGCTGTTCACAGCATAAAAGCAGGGCGAAGGTGTAACATTGCCGCCCCGAGAGCAGGCCTCCCTGGCGGAATACCGTGCCGTATTCGAGCTCTGCGTACTCCTGCGCGATACGGAAGGTTCGCTTGGGGTGGAGCGCCTCGGCGATACGCTCGGCATCGGCCCGCGTCGGTGCATCCACGGCATCCTGTGCCGCCGACGCGGCGCCCGCGGCTGCGAGCTTCGCGAGATCGGACAGCTGGCCGCCCACTTCGTCGAACGCGCGGCGCACGTACCCTCGATCGCGTGCAAGCACGTCGAGTTTGCCTGTTTTAACGCGGATGGCGCGCATCGCGTAGATGAACAGGGTTGCAAGCGCCATGGAAAGCAGCGTCGCCGCGATACGCGATCCGATGTCGTCCGGTCCGACAGGGTAAATGAGCAGCATCAAGTAGCCCATGCCCAACCAGAAGAAATTGCGTGGCAGGTAGTCGTCGGAGTGAAGGATCGTGATGACGAGCAGAAAGAGCATGCTTACCACAACCATGGATACGGGATGCAGCCCGGCCAGCGTCGCGATCATGCTCATAACGAAGAACCACGCGAGGCGGCGCAGGTAGTTCGCGAACGAGAGACCGGGTTCGCTCACGATGGTGCGAGAGAAGAACAAAAACACGATACCCAGCAGCGCGTCCGCGATGCCGAACAGAGCGTACTCCGTGAAGAAGAGGACGACGAAGAATGCAAGGAATGGCACGACGTCGACAAGCTTCTCGATGTGTCGCCATCGCTTGCTGCGCAGAAGAGCGCCGGTATTGTTAGCTGCCTGCATGGTGACCCCCCTAGCTCTCACATCCATGGTACTAAAAACAAGCGGCTTTGTGCGAGGTGAGCGGCTCGCGGGCGGAAGCCGGCGTGTGTCGAGCTTTCGCTCGCCGCTCGTTTCCGCCGCTCGCCTCGTGAAGTTACGGAAATAGAGATCGTAACACCATGGGGCGCTGCCGTATGCTATAGTGTGTTACGCAATGAAAAACCGTAACAACTCAGATTGGTCGTGCGGTTCCGGTGCTTGCCGGAGCAGCGGCGAGGAGAGGTGAACATGGCTGTGATCACGCGACGCGATTTCGCGAAACTGGCAGGAGCGGGTGCGGCAACGCTTACGCTCGGCGGGCTGCTGTCCGGCTGCGCCAACAATTCGGAAAGCGAGGCGGTTCCGACTGCGACGGATTCCGGCGACGTCCCCAACGAGGTGATCGTGTCGATGACTCCCGGTTCCGAACCGGCCGCTGGCTTCGATCCGATGGTGTCGTGGGGCTGCGGCGAGCATGTGCACGAGCCGCTCATCCAGTCCACGCTCATCCGCACCACCGCGGAGCTTGCCTTCGAGAACGACCTGGCCACATCCTACGAATGTTCCGATGACGGCCTGACGTGGACGTTCACCATACGCGACGATGCGAGGTTCACCGATGGCGAGCCCCTCACGGCGCGCGACGTGGCCTTCACCATCAATGGCATCCGCAGCGCCGCAGCTTCCGAATGCGACCTCTCCATGGTGCGCGAGGCGACGGCGCCCGACGACGCTACGGTGGTCATCGCCATGGAGAAGCCGTTCAACGCCTTGCTCTATACCTTGGCCGTGGTGGGCATCGTGCCCGAGCACGCCTACGGCGAGGGCTACGGATCGAATCCCATCGGATCGGGTCGGTACATGCTCGACCAGTGGGACAAGGGCCAGCAGGTCATCTTGCGTGCCAACCCCGACTACTACGGAGAGGCGCCGAAGATGAAGCGTCTCGTCGCGGTGTTCATGGAAGAGGATGCCTCGCTCGCGGCTGCGCAGTCTGGCCAGGTGGACGTGGCCTATACTTCAGCCACATTCGCGGCGCAGCAGCCGGCGGGCTACGACTTGCTGAACTGCGCGTCGGTGGACTCGCGCGGCATATCCCTGCCCGTCGTCCCCGCAGGCGCGTCCAAGACCGACGAGAAGGGCGACGCCGTCGCCGGCAACGACGTGACGTGCGATGTGGCTGTGCGTCGAGCCATCAACTACGGCGTGGACCGCGAGCGCATGATCGACAACGTGCTGAACGGCTTCGGCACCGTGGCCTATAGCGTGGGGGACGGCATGCCGTGGTCCTCGCCTGACATGGCGTGCGTCACCGACAAGGAGCTTGCGAACAAGCTGCTCGACGAAGGCGGCTGGACTCCGGGTGCGGACGGCATCCGCGAAAAAGACGGCGTCCGCGCTTCCATGGATCTGTACTATTCGGCTGGCGACACCGTGCGCCAAGGCATTGCCGAGGAGTTTTCGAACCAGATGAAAGAGCTGGGACTCGAGTTTGCCGTTAAAGGCGTGAGCTGGGATGATCTGTATCCGCACCAGTTCAGCGATCCGGTGGTTTGGGGATGGGGGACGAACTCGCCCATCGAAACATATAACCTGTTCTACTCCAAAGGCTCAGGCAACTACGCCTGCTACGAGAACGCCTCGACCGATGCGTATCTCGATGAGGCGCTCGGCATGCCGCGTGTGGAGGATTCGTTCGAGCTGTGGAAGAAGGCGCAGTGGGACGGCTCGACCGGGTTTGCGCCGCAGGGCGACGCCCCGTGGGTATGGTTTGCGAACATCGACCATCTGTACTTCGCTAAGGAGAACCTGCGGGTGGCGGAGCAGAAGCCGCATCCGCACGGACATGGCTGGTCGCTCGTGAACAACGTCGACCAGTGGTCGTGGGCTTAGGGGTTCTGTTGCCGACGCGGAGGGGGCGGACGGCGCCCAGTCGCTCGGACAGTCCTGCTCGCGCGAACAGCCCGCTGGGCTGTTCGGCTCGTGCGGAACTCGCTTGGTGGGTGCCGTCCGCCCCCTCCGCTGACTGGCGCGAACCTGCGGCGCGGCGGGGTCGGTCGGCGTTTTCCCTCGTTGAGGGGTGTTGTCGTCAGGTTTTCGGACAGGTGAGGTTATAGTAGTTTCCATCATGCCTCGGTTCATCGCTCGGAACATAGTCAAATTCGTGCTGCTCCTGCTTGCGGTGAGCTTGGTCGCGTTTACGCTGGTGAGCGTATCTCCCATCGATCCGGTCCAGGCGAACGTGGGGCAGGCGGCGCTCGTGAACATGAGCGAGGCGAAGCGTGCGCAGCTCGCCGAGTACTGGGGCGCAAACACGCCGCTTTGGGAGCGCTATGCAAACTGGCTGACGGCGTTCGTGCAAGGCGATCTCGGTATGTCCTTGCGCTACAACGCGCCGGTTGCCGACGTCATCGCCGCGCGGGCGCTCAACTCGCTTGCGCTCATGGCGACGGCCTGGGCGGCGAGCGGTGTGCTGGGCTTTGCGCTCGGCATTCTGGCCGGTGCGAACCGCGGGCGTCTCGTCGATCGTATCGTGAAGGGGTACTGCTTTCTGCTGGCGTCCGTGCCCACGTTCTGGCTGGGACTCGTGTTCCTTGTCGTGTTCTCGGTGCAGCTCGGGTGGTTCCCGTTCGGCTTCTCCGTGCCCATCGGGGTGTCGGCCGCCGACGTGACGTTGGCCGACGCGCTGCACCATCTTGCGCTGCCGGCGCTCACGCTGTCGGTGGTGGGCGTGGCGAACATTGCGCTGCACACGCGCGAGAAGACCATCGACGTGCTGGAGAGCGACTACGTGCGCTTCGCCCGCGCCCGCGGGCTGTCCACCTGGGGCGTGCTGCGCCATCACGGACTGCGCAACCTTGCGCTGCCGGCCATCACGCTGCAGTTTGCGTCCATCTCCGAGATATTCGGCGGATCGGTGCTGGTGGAGCAGGTGTTCTCGTACCCCGGCCTCGGTCAGGCGGCCGTTACGGCGGGTCTCGGCGGCGATGTGGCGCTTTTGGCTGGCATCGCCGTATTCTCGGCAGCCTTCGTGTTCGCCGGTAACTTCATAGCGAACGTCCTGTACGGCGTCGTCGATCCGCGCATGCGGAAGGGGGCGGGCCGTGCGTAGCGAAAGAGAAATCTGTGAGACTTGCGACGGGGGCGCCTCCGCCTCCGTGCTTCATGCACCGCACGCAATCCGCATAGGCAACCGTCGGCTTACGCTGGGCGTGTTCGTGGCGGCCGTGGCGGCGCTGGCGGCGGTCGTTGCGGCGGGGATCGCGGCGGGGGATGCGGCAACGGCTACCGATTTTGCGCAGAAGAACCTTGCACCCAGCCTAGCTCACCCGTTCGGTACCGATTGGATGGGGCGGGACATGCTGCTGCGCACGCTCGCGGGCCTTTCCACGAGCGTGCTCGTGGGGCTGTTGGCCGCGACGGCATCGGCCCTGATCGCTCTCGTGCTGGGAACGGTGGCAGCACTCGGCGGCAAGCGCGCCGACGCTGCAGTCACCTGGCTCATCGACCTCATGATGGGTGTGCCGCATATCGTGCTGCTCATCTTGATCTCGTTCGCTCTCGGCAAAGGATTCTGGGGTGTTGCCATCGGCGTAGCCGTGACGCATTGGCCAAGCCTTGCGCGCGTCGTTCGCGCCGAAGTTCTCCAGTGCAAAGAGGCGGCGTTCGTGTCCGTGGCGCGCAAGCTTGGACAGGGACCGGTGCGCGTCGCGACGCGCCATATGCTTCCCTACGTGCTGCCTCAGTTCATCGTGGGACTCATCCTACTATTCCCCCATGCCATCCTTCATGAAGCTGCCATCACGTTCCTCGGATTCGGCCTGCCGCCCGAGCAGCCAGCTATCGGTGTCATCCTGAGCGAGTCGATGGCGTATCTGTCGGCCGGCATGTGGTGGCTCGCGGTGTTCCCGGGACTTGCGCTCGTCGCCGTCGTACTCCTGTTCGATGCGGCCGGTTCGAATCTGCGCAAGCTTGTCGATCCGCACAGTTCGCAGGACTAGGAGGTTTCCGTGGGCGAAGCGAGCAAGACGAACCCTCTGTCTGCGATACCGGTCGGGCATGCGACGATCAAGCACGAGGATATGCAGGCGCATCACCACCATACGCACGCGCCGGTCTCGCGCCATGAGCACGGGCACCACGTGCTGCAGGTTGAGGATCTGAGCGTGGGTTTTCGCATGTACGAGGAAGATGTACCGTACTTTCGCGCGAAACAACGCGAAACGGAGGTCATCGATCGGCTGAACATCTCGGTGCATGTGGGCGAAATCGTGGCGGTGGTGGGCGCGTCGGGATCTGGCAAAACGCTTGTAGCCGACGCCGTTCTGGGGCTGTTCGAGCCGAACGCCACGGTGCACGGACGCATATGGTTCGACGGTGAGCTGCAGGACGCCGATTCTTTGCAGAAGCTGCGCGGACACGGCATCTCGCTGGTGCCGCAAAGCGTGAACAGCCTCGACCCGCTCATGAAGGTGGGCCGCCAGGTGGAAGGCTTCGCGCATCCAGACGAGTCGCACGCGGTGCGCCGGCGACGTCGCGAGAAGCTGTTTGCGCGCTACGGCCTTTCGGAGGCGGTGGCCGGCATGTACCCCTTCGAACTGTCGGGTGGCATGGCGCGCCGTGTGTTGGTGTGCTGTGCGCTTATGGACGACCCGCGCGTCATCGTAGCCGACGAACCCACGCCCGGACTTGATCTGGAGCTTGCGGTGCGTGCGCTCGGCGATCTGAGGACGTTCGCCGACGAGGGCGGCGGCGTGCTGCTTATCACGCATGATATCGAGCTGGCTCTCCAGGTGGCGGACCGCGTGGCCGTGTTTGAGAACGGCACCGTGGTAGAGGAGACGGCGGTTGCGAACTTCGCGTCGCCCGACCTCCTGGAACACCCTTTCTCCCGTGCGCTGTGGCACGCGTTGCCGGAACACGACTTCCAAACGGGAGGAGGTTCGCCATGCTAGAGGCGCGGGGCGTCTCGTTCAAGTACCCGGGGGCGAAGCGGCTGCTGTACGAGGGGTTCGATCTGGCGGTAGGGACCGACGAACGTGTGGCGCTTACCGCTCCGTCCGGATTCGGTAAGACCACGCTCTGTCGGATGCTTGCCGGATACGAGCGTCCGCAGGCAGGGAACGTGCTCGTCGATGGCGAGCCGCTACCGAGGCGCGGTACGTGCCCGGTGCAGCTGATCCTGCAGCATCCCGAAAAAGCCGTCGATCCGCGCATGCGCATGCGCGACACGCTGGCCGAAGCGGGGGAGGTGCCGCAGCGTCTGCTGGACGATCTGGGCATCCAGAAGCGATGGCTCGGGCGGTTTCCGCACGAACTGTCTGGGGGCGAGCTGCAACGTTTCTGCATCGCGCGGGCTTTAGCGGCGCACCCGCGCTATCTGGTTGCCGACGAGATATCAACGATGCTCGACGCCGTCACCCAAGCCCAGATCTGGCGATTTCTCGTGTCCGAGACGCAGGCCTGCGGCATCGGGGTCGTGTTCGTGTCGCATTCGCCGGCGCTCACCGAGCGCATAGCCACGCGCGTGGTGGATCTCGCACGAACCGAATAGCGCCGCTTTGAGGCAGGCCGCGAGTGCCGCGGGATCTCGTACATCATCCGTCTGCATTATCTTTTGTTGACTATATACTAATAAAAGAATAATATAATGGGCAATTCGGACCAGTGCTGGCGGGGGATTCCCTCGGACGCATGCCGCGGCCCGATCAGGAGCGAGGGAAGGGATGTGCCCATGAAGAAAACGTACCGGATCGTGCTCGCTGCGATATGCGCGTTCGCATTGGCAGCCGCGTTCGGGATGGCCGGTTGCTCGTCTGAGAACAAGCCGGCCGAGGAGCCGTCGGGAGACGAGCCGTCTGACGTACAGGACCACGAGGCAGTCGAGCTGCAAATTTTTGCTGCGAACTCGCTATCGAAGGCCATGGAAGAGGTGCAGAATCTCTACCTGGAGGATCATGGCTGGGTTTCGTTCGCCGACACCCAGTACGAGGCGTCCGGCACGCTGAACGAGATGCTCGGAGCCGGATCGTCCGCCGATATTCTGATCACGGCATCGAAAGCCACCATGGATACGGCCGTCGAGGAAGGCTACGTTGATGCCGGAACCCGCTTCGACCTGTTCACCAACGAGCTGGTTATCGTGGCCGGCGAGAATTCCGAGCTGAGCAACGTGACGCTCGCCGATATGGCATCGGGTGATTACACGGTGGCCGTGGGCGACGCAAACGTGCCGGCCGGCAACTATGCCAAGCAGGCGCTTTCCACCACCGATCCGGCGTGTTGGGTGAGCGCCGACGGCGCCATCGGCAGGGAGAGCGCGGGCAAGGAGGGCACTTTCGAGGGAACGCCGCTTGAAGGCAAGGTTACCGAAGGCTCCAGCGTGGGCAACGTGTGCTCCTACGCCAACTCCGGCGATGTGGATCTGGCTATGGTCTACAGTTCCGACGTGTACCGGTTCGGCGGAGTGAAGATCGTCGGAACGGTTCCGGCTGACACGCACAAGAATATCGTATACCCCGCCGCTCTGTGCGCGGATTCAGAGAATGCCGAGGCCGCTCAGGAGTTCCTCGATTGGCTGTTCTCTGACGAGGACGCCATCAAGATTTGGCAGGAATGGGGTTTCGAGTTGGCCGCCTAGAATTCCGCCATAAATCTGCGCGCCTGCTCTTGTCGGGCGCAATGAAGGAGGATGGGAGGCCTGGCCTTTCCATCCTCCTTCATTGTGTATGATGGCATCGAACGTTGCTTTGCGCATCGGCTCCATACGGAAGGCGCGAGCCGGGTCTTGGGGGTATCGAGAGTGGGAACAACACCGGGAACACGTTTTGGCGCTCTGCTGCTGGCCTTGTTGCTGGCATGCGCCGTCCTATGCCCCGCGACAGCGTTCGCCGTTGAAGGCGGGGAGGGCAACGTCGCTGCGGAAGCCCCGCTCGAAGATGCGAAGGATGCTTCAGCGGCTGCCATTAAAACGGCCTCCTCCGACGGCGTGGCCGTTTCGGCCGATGGGGAGGCTGCGCGCATCGACGGGGCATCCTTTGCGGTCGATGCGTTCTCCCGCGCGCAGAAGGGCTCGAACCGCGAGCTGGACGGCCGTTACCTTGGGTACAGCTACTATCAGGGTAGTTCGCCCGACTATGCAGTTGCCATTGCCACCGAGGACTACGTGCTGGTTTTTATCCCGCCTACGGCCCATGCCTTGTGCGACGCAGCCGATCCTGCTTCGCGAAACGACCTCAAGCGTTATTTCATCGCGCTCGACGCGGTGTCGCTTTCGGGCGGCGTCGTCATGGACGACGACGTGCCCTGGTACTTCACGAGTGAGTCGGGTTACGCGATGGGCGGCATCGTGTACGACTTTGCCGTGGAGGCCGGCGAAAACCGCTATTTCGTCACTGCCATCGGCGAGGACGGCAACGATGTGGTATCTGCCGCCGTCGAGGGCGTTGCGCGTCCGAGCTACGTCGATTTCCTGAAGATCGTCGCGCCTGGCGCCGTCGACATCGCGCCGCCGGCCGAGGGCGTGCGGGCATTCGGCGAGTTCTTGCAGGGCATCGATCTTTCGCCGCTCTGGGTGACGTTGCGCACCACCGGCACCGCCATCGTGATCATTTTCGTGCTGGGGCTCGCGGCTGCATACTTCGCCCTGCGCATCCCGAAGCGCGCGCAGGACGTCGCCGACGCTGTGTTCACTATCCCCATGGTGCTGCCGCCCACGGTCTGCGGCTTTCTGCTGCTGCTCGGCTTGGGAAACAACTCACCGGTGGGACGCTGGTTCATCGATGTGGGATTCCCGCTCATCTTCAGCTGGCCGGCTACGGTGATCGCCGCTGTCGTGGTTGCGTTTCCCCTCATGTACCGCAGCGCGCGCGGCGCCTTTGAAGGGCTCGATCCGAACATGCTCGATGCGGCGCGCACGTTGGGGTGGTCGAATCGGAAGATTTTCTTTAAGCTGATGCTTCCGCTGTCGTGGTCGTCCATCGCGGCGGGCACGGTGCTCTCCTTTGCTCGCGCACTCGGCGAGTTCGGCGCGACGCTGTTTTTGGCAGGCAACTATGCGGGTATTACGCGCACCGTTCCCATTGCCATCTACTTCGAATGGATGAGCGGCAATATCGACGTCGCGCTGTTCTGGACAGCCGTCATTCTCGTTTTCAGTTTCGTGGTCATACTGTTCATCAACCTCTGGGGTAGGCGCACGACGAAGTACCGCAGGAGGACCGAAGAATGATGGGCTTTTCTGGCGGGTGCTTGGGCGGTAGCCAGTTGCTCGAACAGCCCTGCTCGCGCGAACAGTCCGCTGGACTGTTCGGCTCGCGCGGAACTCGCTTGGCAGGTAGCGCCCAAGCACCCTTCGTTCGATCATCCTTGCCGACGCTTCTTGGGATTCGCCTGCGGGAGACTCATGTAAATCGGGATGGAGCACGCTGTGAGCTTGGAAGTTAACATTCGGAAGTCGTTTCCGTCGTTCGCGCTTGACGTGGAGTTTCAGGCGAGCGACGAAACGCTTGGGTTCCTCGGCGCGTCAGGATGCGGGAAAAGCTTGACCATGCGCTGCATTGCGGGCATCGAAACACCCGATGAAGGCCGCATCGTGGTAAATGGGAAGGTGTTCTACGATTCGGAGCGCAAGATCAATCTTAAGCCGCAGGAGCGCAAGACTGCGCTGCTGTTCCAGAACTATATGCTGTTCCCGAACTTCACGGCGGCCGAGAATGTGGGTGCGGGCATCGGGCGCGACGTTCCGAAGGCTGAGCGCAGAAGCATCGTGGAAGCGGAGCTTAAGCGCTTCGGGCTGGAGTCCTTCGCAAACCGCTTTCCCGCGCAGCTTTCCGGCGGGCAGCAGCAGCGCGTGGCGCTCGCCCGCATGCTGGCAGCCCGCCCCGGCATACTCATGCTCGACGAGCCGTTCAGCGCCCTTGACGCGCATTTGAAAAGCGTGCTCGAGCAGAACCTGGTCAGCCTGTTCGATGCGTTCCACGGCACGGTGCTCTACGTGAGCCATGACATCGACGAGGCGCTGCGCTTTTGCGACCGTATTGCGGTCGTCGAGAACGGCTCGATCATGGAGATCGAGACGGGCGACGATCTGGTGAACAGGCCGAAGTCGGTGGCGGGCGTCAAGCTGTCGGGCTGCAAGAATGCGACGGCGGCCGAGTACGTGGACGAGCATCGCGTCCGACTGCCGAAATGGGGTGTGGAAGCGAGCTCGGATGCCCAGGTGCCGCGCGACGTGGTGTGCCTGGGCGTCCGCGCGTTCTATCTCGAGCAGGTCGAAGGGCCGGGGGAGAACGTCTACCGCGTGCGCGTCGACCGGGTGAGCGATTCGCGCTTCGAGCGCACGGCGCTGCTGGGCTTTCTCGATCGCGACGAGACGTTCGCGCCGACGGTGAAGCGCACCGACGATGAGATGAAGTATCTGCACCAGCACCTGTTCTGGCGCATCGACAAGCTGGCCGTCTCCGCCAAGGACCTCCCCCAAGAGGGCGAGGAGCTCTGGATACGCATCCCGCCCGATAAGGTGTATCTCGTAACGCGCTAGCAGCCGGAAGCGCGCGGGAAGCGCACGTCCGCCGCCGCCGCAAGATACGTTTCGGCGCCGGTCGAACATGCTGGGAAAGCGCACCGCATTCTCAGGCATCAGCATGACGCCAGAATGGCGCGCCGCTGCCAATTTCTTTGCCCCTCGTATTGACTGGGGGGTGGTGTAAACCTATTCTTGAAGGCGACCCGACGCGCTGTCCTCAAAACTATGCTTACGATCAGGTCATTTATAATAGTATTGGTCAATTGTGGGCAGTATCGCCCTCGGCGAGGATGAGGACGGCCGCGAAGAAGCATGTGCGACAACGTATAAGCATAGAGAAGGGTACCGCATGAAGGGGAAGAAACGGGCCGATCGGTCGATGGCGATCGTACTCGCCCTTGCACTGGCATTCACCATGAACGTTCCCGCAGCTGCGTGGGGCGACCATAGCAATAACGAAGATTCGCTTGGCAGCTTCGTTACGAGCGGGCAGGATGGGGTGTCGGAAGCCGATGGTTCGAGCGTGGCGGGATCCGAAGACGAAGGCGAGTCGTCCGGTCAGCCGTCTACCGACAAGCCGACAGACGGATCCGACGTGAATGCGTCCCGCAACGCCGATCATGACGACGGTATCTCAGGAGACGGCGGTCAGAGGTTCTCGATTGCAGGTGCGGGAGCGTTGGCGAATCGAAACGCCGTGGATTCGATCGGGCCGTTGCGCATCTTCTATGCGCTTGACGAGGGTATCGAGCAGGAAATCGGAAGCGGTTTGAACGGGGAAGAGCAGTGCGTTCTCGATGAGTTGGGTCTCGACCCAGCAGCATTCGGCGTGCTGCATCTCCGCATTTCCGCAGCAGAGGGCTATTCATTGAGCGCAGATGCCGATGTGCGCATAACGAACGTGTCGGTTTCCTGGCAGGCGGTAACAGCTGACGGCATGACTCTCTCGTACGGAATCGATCTACGCGAGGAGGGCGATGCCCTCGTGTGCGATATCCCATCGTCGCTCGTGCAGAACGTTTCCAACGGCGAGTACGAGCGTTTCGCCGTCTCATGGACCACGGATGGAGCGCCGCCGGAAATCCACGGATCGGCCTTCGGCTCATACCTGGGCTTCAACTTGTTCAAGGCGGCTGGAACGGCCAATTTCGAAACGGCCTCGCTCATGGGCGTCTATCGTGCCGAGAACGGAACGGCCATCGTGCTTGCGACCTCGGATGCCGGACGCACGATTGCGATTTCCGACGAGGTTGCATCTGACGGAAGCCCTGCGGTTTCCGCCTTCAAAGACGTGGCGATAGTCTGCGACCACGCAGGTAATCCGTATCGAACGGAAGTCGATGCAAACTACAGCGCGAATGCAAAGTTCGCAGTGGGCGAGGATGGCGCTGGCAATCGCACGCTCACATCGCTTGGAACCTGCACGTACCGCACCGCACAGGGCCCGAACATGGGATCGATTTCCGAAGGTCAGGTATTCACCCGCACGATGGTGGCGAGCGTGCACGGCGCGGCGTACTCGACGCTCCAAGAGGCTGTCGATGCGGCTCAAGCGGGCGAGACGGTCGTCCTGCTCGAGGACGTGCAGGAAAATGTCGTCGTGCCTGCGGGAAAGGATGTCGCGCTCGACCTCAACGGTAGAACCGTCGCGGGGCGGGCAAGCTCCGATGATTCGTACATAAACGACACGATCACCGTCGAAGGCAAGCTGGCGGTACGCGACACGACCGCCCCCGCGGCATCCGTCGTGAGCGATGACCGTCGTACGGTTTCGTATGTTGCAGGCAAGATCCTCGGCAAAGAGCCGACAGTCAGTCCTTATGCAAAGGCGCTCCACATTCAAAACGGAGGCTCGGCCACCATCGAAAGCGGTATCGTGGAATCGCAGGATAGCGATGCGGTGTTCGTGGGCAAAGGATCGATCCTCGCGGTCGAGGGCGGGTACATCCACGGTGCCGAGTTCGGCATCGGCGTGCAAGGCACAGGTGCGACGCTCAAGATGAATGGCGGCGTTGTTGTCGCCGACGACAACGCCGCCATCGGAGGCAACGGTACCGAAGGGGACGACTATGGCGACACGTCGATTTCGATAAGCGGCGGCACCGTCATCGGCCGTATCGAAGCGGATGGGTACATCGCCTGCGGCATCTACCATCCCCAGCGTGGGAAGCTGAGCATCGCCGGTGGTACCGTCTATGCCGATGGGGGCGTCGGTATCCTCATGCGAGGCGGCACGCTGGAAATGACGGACGGTGCGGTGATCGCCAGCGGAACCGCGAGCGGCAAGGTGGGCGACAGCGCGATCGTGCAGAATTGCTACGGTGTGCACATCGACGGTGCAAGCGGCTACTACGACGGAGCGAACAGCAAGGCGACCGTATCGGGTGGTCTGGTCGAAGCCGATGCGGGCGTTCCCGTGCTCAACCTCGCGGCGCCCGGCACCATGACCGTTCGCGGCGGCACGTTCTCCAGCGACGTGACCGCATACCTGGAGACCGGACGAATCGTAACGGAAAACGCCGATGGCATGTACGTCGTGGAGAATGACCAGGTGGCGACTGTCACCAAGCCAAACGGGACTTCGGTGATGTATGACACCTTGAGCACGGCAGTGATCAAGGCGAGGAACGGCGATGTCGTCACATTGCATAAAGATGTTCCTGCGGGCAATGTCAAGTACGAGATCGGCTACTCGATCGTGCTCGATCTGAACGGCCATAGCATCGATGGCTCGAAGTACGCCACCGTATCCGTGAACAAGTACCAGGGCCCCATCAACGTCATTGTTAAAAACGGCACGATTTTGAATTCGACGGATGGCACCGGGGAGTTTCCGTTCGGAACCGCGATACAAGTGCGGCAGGACGTCGATCTGACGCTTGAGAACGTAGTCGTCGATACGTCTTCCGTTGCATCAGGCGTGCCTTCATATGGCGTTCGGGTAGGACTCGGAACGAACGATTCCCGCAATCCGCGCGTGACTATCAAAGGTGTTTCGACGCATATCAAAGGGCCGGATGCGGGAATCGCCGTAATCGGCAGCAATGCGAGCGCGCCATCAAGCCTGACCGTCGAAGACGGCGTCATCGAAGGTAATAGTTTCGGTATTGTCGGCAACGGAGACTGCGACGGTACGAGCATTGCGATCAAGGGAGGCATCGTGCGTTCGACGGATGCGGATGGGTGCGCCGTATATCATCCGCAGAACGGCGACCTGACGATCTCGGAAGGCACGCTGACGGGCGCGAATGGTGTGCAGTTCTGCGGTGAGGGCAAGCTTGCCATCGAGGGCGGCAGTATCGAGGCGACGGCGAGTACGATTGAGACGCCTGACACGACGAAGACGGGTTCCTCGATTCCCGATGGCGCGGCGCTTTCCCTCGTTTCACGCGGCGGTGGATACGGAGCTTCGGGCACGGTGGAAGTGGGCATTTCGGGCGGCACGTTGACCAGCAAGAATAATGCCGCCATTCAAGAGTATGCCGCTGCCGATGCAGATTCGCTCGTCAAATCGCTTTCCATCGGTCAAGCCGAAGGCGCGACTCTTAGAGTTTCCGGCGGTGTTGGCAAACTCGCGGTCTCGTTGGCCGCTCTGTCCGGCGATGCTGCGAAAGCCATCACCGGAGGCACGTTCTCCAGCGACCCGCTGGCTTATCTGGCGGAGGGTTTCGTCGCTGTTGAGGGCGGCGACGGGATGTTCGAAGTGGCGGAGAACCAAGCGGTCGAAGTCATTGACGCGGATGGCATTTCGAAGGGCTCGTACAACACGCTCACGCGTGCTGTCGCGCAGGCTGAATCCGGCGACAAGGTGAAGCTGCTGGCAGACATAGAAGACGCGCAGCAGATCAACGTCAGAAAAGACATTACACTCGACCTGGGAGGAAAGACCTACCGGAACTCCAACGACTCGATGCCGTTCTCTGTTGTCAACAGCTCTTTGACTGTGGAGAACGGCACGATCGAGGCCGCCAATTCCGATTCCATCGCAATCTACGTGCAGAATGCGAAACTCGTTTTAAATAACGGCGCCGCCGTCAAGGCCGCAGGCTATGGCGTGCAAGTTGGAAATATGTACCAGACAACCGGATATCGCGGCGACGCGATTATCAACGAGGGTGCTTCTGTTGAGGCTGCTCATGGGCCCGGCATATACGTAGTCGGCTACTATCCGGCGGGCGAAGCCGAAGACGGGTCGTTGTCCGATGCTCAGACTATGCGCAATACGCTGACGCTGAACGGCGGTACCGTGGTGTCGCTGGAAGGCAACAAGTATGCTGCCATTTCGGGTAATGGGAACAAGCATGGCACGAGGATCGTCATCAACAGCGGCACCGTCCGGGCCGATAAGAACAACGCCGCCATCTATCATCCGCAGCTGGGATCGCTCGTCATCAACGGTGGCGACATCGAAGGCGGCACCGGCATCGAAATGCGTGCTGGTACGTTGGACCTGTCGGGTGACGCCGTTGTTGCAGGAGTTCTGAAACCGACGACGGTCAATCCGAACGGCAGCGGTGGCACGACCGAAGGCGCTGGCATTGCGGTCGCTCAACATACGACAAAGCTTCCGATCGCCGTGAATGTATCGGGTGGTACGATTTCCGGGTTCTCGGCGATCTACGAAAGCAACCCGCAAGACAACTCCGTCGACGACCTTGCAAAGGTTTCCCTTTCGGTGGCAGCCGGCACGTTCAAAGCTATCAACGACGGGAAGCTTGCGGTCTACAGCCAGGACAAGGAGGACTTCGTCACCGGCGGCACGTTCAACACGGTGCTCGATACCGCGTACTACGACGAAGGTATCTACCAGCAGAACGTTCAGGATGCGGTCGACGCTCCCGGTGCCGTAGTGCCGCGGGTCTTCGCGATCGACTACATTTTGGCCGGCGGAGCGTTCGCCGGCGGCGTGCAGGCGCCCGCCTCCTATACTGCATTCTCGGATGACATCGCGCTGCCGCAGCCGACAAGAACCGGGTACGACTTCGCTGGCTGGACGGGCACCGGCCTGACCGCTCCGACCGTAGATGCGGCCATCGCAAAGGGCTCCTCGGGCAATCGTTCCTATACGGCTGTGTGGACGCCGCGCTCCGACGCGTCCTATACCGTGCATTACTACCTGAAGGGCTCCTCGTCGGCCAAGATTGCCGAGGACGCAGTCGTATCGGGTCGAATCTTCGGCGAGACCTACTCGGAACGCGCGCCGAAGATCGACGGCTATGTGGTCAACGGGCTCGATTCCCAGACGGTGACCATCGATGCCTACGACAAGGAGCTTGCGTTCTTCTACGATACGGTCGCGGCCGTTCCTGATGCGAACGTGATCGTGCAGGTCGAGCAGCCGGCGGCCGACGAATTCGCCGCGCCCGACCAGACGGTGGCCGCAGCGGCTACAGCGGGAGCCGCAGCCGTGCAGGAGATCGCCTCCGGCGAAACGCCGGCCGGCATGTCTCCCGAAGAGGCTCAGGCTGTGCGTGACCTCATCGATGGCGCAAACGGAGCCGATGTGACCGTGGTCGTCTCCCTCAAGGCCGAACTAAAAGAAGAAAGCGTGGTCGATCCCGATGAGAAGGGTGCGATCGAGGACGTTTCGGATGACGGAGAGACGGTCGCACTGTACTTCGAGCTGTCCGTGGAGATGACCGTCAAGGTGGACGGCGGCAGCGAGAAAACGGTCCTCATCGACGAAGTCGACGAGCCGCTGCTGTTTGAGCTCAAGGTGAAACCGGACGACATTGCAGGCAAGAGCGCGCGCATCGCGCACGTGCACGATGGCGCGACGGAGATCATCGTGCCTGAAAGCGTGGATTACGAGCAGGGCATCGTGAGATTCCACGCCAGCGCGTTTTCCACCTACGCGCTGCTGGCGGCCGATACGGTGACGGTCGGCTTCGAGTCCAACGGCGGTTCGGCGGTTGCTTCGCAGACGGTGGCGTTCGGCGGACGCGCAACCAAGCCGGCCGACCCGACGCGCGCAGGCTATACGTTCGGCGGGTGGTTCTCCGACGAGGGATTGACGAGTGTCTACGATTTCAATACATCGGTAGAGCGTCCGACAACGCTCTACGCGAAGTGGACTGCAGCCGGTTCGGGTAAACCGGATGATTCTGGCACTACGGGCGATCCGGGCAAGCCCGACGACACCAGCCAGCCTCCGGCTCACGTGGATTCGGGAGGAGATCAAGATTCGGCGAAGCGGCCTCCCGCTTCCGCGGCTCCGAACACGCTCGGCGGCTCGGCCTCCACCGGCGATCCGCTCGTGCTGTTCGGCACCGCGGCTGCCGTGCTTGCGGCGGCCGCGACTCTCGCTCTTGCTGCAGTCATGGTGCATCGTCGCCGTCGAGATCAGCGGTAGATGCTCGATACGGACCAACCGGTATGGCAAGCAGGGCGCTCTGCTGCGAAGCGGGGCGCCCGCTGATTCCAAGCCGTCTGCCGCGGCATCAAGATAGTCGCTTGTTTCACTCCCTCCATGCTCTATTATATCCTCAGACGAGGAGGGAGGTGTCGCATGAAGGACACCCACGGTCGCACGATCGACTACCTGAGAATATCGCTCACGGATCGCTGCAACTTCCGATGCATCTACTGCATGCCCGAGGAGGGTGTGGATCAACTGTCCCATAAAGACATTCTGCGGTTCGGCGAAATCGTCGAGATCGCACGCGTTGCGGCGCAGATGGGCATCAAGCGCCTGCGTCTGACCGGGGGCGAGCCGCTCGTACGCAAGGGCGTGGAGCATCTCGTCAGAGAACTCAAGGACATTCCCGGCATCGAGAGCATCGCCATGACCACGAACGGCGTGCTGCTTCCCCGGATGGCCGAAAGCCTCAGGCGGGCGGGGCTTTCACGCGTCAACATATCGCTTGACACGCTCGATCCGGACCAGTTCAAGCGCATCACCCGCCGTGGCGAGCTCGAGCAGACACTCGACGGCATCGACGCTGCGCTCGAGGCGGGGTTCGATCCCGTCAAGATAAACGCGGTGACCGTGCGCAGTCTCGACCAGGACTATCTTGCCTTCGCGAAGCTTTCGCTCGATCGGCCGCTCCATGTGCGCTTTATCGAGTACATGCCGGTGGGAGAAAGCTCCGGCACCGACGGCTGCGGCTGGGGGAAGCAGGACGTCGTTCCCAGCGAGGAATTGCGTGCGATCATTGACGAGCGCGCCGTCGAAGAAGGGCTGGGTAGGCTGCGCCCTGCGGCCAAACACCGGCCAAGCGGCTGGGGGCCGGCGAGCTATTACGAGTTCGAGGGCGCGCAGGGTACGGTTGGCTTCATCAGCCCGTTGTCGCGGCACTTCTGCAGCGAGTGCAATCGACTGCGCCTGTCCGCAGACGGCAGGCTGAGGCCGTGTTTGTTCTCGGACGAGGAGTACGACGTAAAGACTGCGCTCGCAACCGGGCGCGAGGAAGACGTGCGTCGCGTGATAGCGCAAGCTATCGGCGCAAAGCCCGACGAGCATCACGACAAGATAGGAACCGAGCGGGGTATGTCCCAGATAGGCGGCTAGCATGATCGAGCAGCACCTTACCCATATCGACGAGCGCGGCGACGTTCGCATGGTGGATGTGTCCGCGAAGCCGGATACCGAGCGTGTGGCCGTGGCCGAGGGCTTCATCAGCATGAAGCCCGAGACGCTGGCCCTTATCATGGAAGGCGCGGCCGCGAAAGGCGACGTGCTTGCCTGCGCGCGCGTGGCGGGCGTCATGGCTGCCAAGCGCACGAGCGAGCTTATTCCCATGTGCCATCCGCTTAACATCACGAAGGCCAAAGTCGAATGCGCCCCCGTGGTTGCGAACGAGCGCCCAGACGGCCGCACGGGCATCCAAGTGACCTGCACCTGCGGAGTCACCGGTAAGACCGGCATCGAGATGGAAGCCCTCACCGCCGCGAGCGTGGCGTGCCTCACCGTCTACGACATGTGCAAGGCGGTTGATCGTGGCATGGAGATCATGGACATTCGTCTGCTGAAAAAGGACGGCGGCAAAACGGGGCTGTGGGAACGCGCATAGGAGAGCGTTCCCACAGCGGTGACGGTAGGGATATGGCCGAGAGCTTATTCGGCCGTATCGAGCGCGGTGTATAACAGAGCGTCCCTGGCGGCGAACGAGGTGCACGGCCGCAGAGCCCGACGGACCCTGCGGCCAGTGCTCGAGACGTCAACCGTTGACCACGGTGCCTCCGTTCACATGGATGACCTGGCCGGAAACGTAGCTAGAATCGTCGCAGGCCAGAAACACGTAGGCGGGAGCAAGTTCGTAGGGCTGTCCGGCGCGGCCCATAGGCACGCTCTCGCCGAAGTGGCGCACCTTCTCGCTGTCGGGGCCGTACGATGCGGGATTGAGCGGGGTCCAGATCGGGCCCGGCGCCACGGCGTTCACGCGAATGCCGCGCTTGACAAGTTCCTCGTTTTCGGAAAGAGAGCGTGTGAACGCGGTGATGGCGCCCTTGGTGGCCGAGTAATCCAGGAGGTCGGGCGAGCCCTGGTAGGCGGTGACCGAGGTCGTGTTGACGATGGCCCCGTCGCCCGGCAGATGGGGCAACGCGGCTTTCACCAGGAAGAACATGCTGAAGATGTTGGTCTGGAACGTGCGGACGATCTGCTCTTCGGTCAGATCGAGAATGCTCTTGCACGGTGTTTGCTCACCGGCGTTGTTCACAAGCACGTCGATGCGGCCCCACTCTCCCACGATGCTGTCGACCATGCTGCGGCAGAATTCCTCGTTGCCCACATCGCCTTTGAATACGAGCGCGTGCCGACCGAGCTGCCGGATGCGCTCGGCAATGCTTTGAGCGTCGTCGTCGGACGAGTAGTACGCGATGGCCACGTCAGCGCCCTCTTTCGCGAAGGCGATGGCCACGGCGGCCCCGATGCCGCTGTCTCCTCCGGTAACGAGAGCAGCCCGACCCTCAAGCTTGCCTGAAGGCCGATACGAATCGCTTTCCACCTGGGGTTTCGGATTGATGTTCTCGCGCGTGTCGTCCATTGCATAGCCAGCTTTGGGGGGCTGGGTCTCTAAAAGAGCGGAATCGGACATATATAGCTCCTTCCGTCGGTATCGGTTGCAGCGACTGCATGGTAGCCCGGCTGCGGAAGCTGCGCGGCGCGCGGTCGCGCGCGTTGCCGAGCGCTTGCCGCTCGGTAAGGCGGCTTCAATGTCGCACGTCCCTGGGGATCGGCGTCGTATCGCGCGGGAACACGCCGGTATCCGAGGCGCGGCACTGTGGTGTCCGGGCCCTGTCCGTGACGCGCTGCGGGCGCGCTATAATACTGATGCTGCGCCGCCGTTTATCGGCATGCAGTCGGTCTCCATGCCTCGGAAGGACGGTCCTAGCCAATGGACGAGGGAAAGATCCTGCTCATAGCAAATCCTGCGGCGCAGAACGGCGCCGGTTCCGCCGCTGCGGAGCGGGCGGCTTCGATCTTGCGCGCTTATTTCGGGGAGGACGCCGTCGTGCTTGCGCGAACGGCGGGGCCCCGCCACGCGAGCGAGATTGCCGAGCGCTCCAAAGGATGCTCGACCGTGATCGCCCTCGGTGGCGACGGCGTCATCCACGAGGCGGCGAACGGCATTATGCGTCGTGCGATCGAAGATAGACCTGCATTCGGTATTATTCCAGTGGGGTCGGGCAACGACTACGCCCGCGCTCTCGGCATCTCCGCCAACGTGGACGAGGCATGCGCGCAGCTGTTCAAGGCCGAGGCGCTCCCGACGGACGTGGGATGGGCGAACGGCCGGTGGTTCGTGGAGACGCTGTCGTTCGGCCTGGATGCTGCCATTGCGCTCGATACCGTGGACCGCCGCGTGCGTACCGGTCGGACGGGCACGGTCCTGTACATGGAGGCGGGCATCGACCAGGTGCTCCATCATTTGGACGAGCGACGCTATGAGGCGTCGTTCGACGAAGGCGAGTCGGAACGGGGATGTTCCTACGCGTTCGCCGTGCAGGTGGGGCCGTTCTACGGCGGCAGCTTCGAGATCTGTCCTGAGGCGCATCTTGACGACGGCCTGCTCGATGCGTGCATCGCGCATCCGCCTTTGGGTACGGTGCGAGCCGTCTATCTGTTCCTGCGCGCGAAGGGTGGCAAGCATACGGGATTCGAACAAATAGACATGCGGCGCTTTCGAACGTTGCACGTGGAGTTCGATGAGGTGCCGCCTGCCCAGATCGATGGAGAGCGCATCGAGGCGCGCACGTTCGATGTGAGCGTGGAGCCGAAAGCGCTCAACGTATTGCGCCCGTAAAGCAAGGTTTAAACAATCTGCGCTCGGTCTGCCAACATGAAGGCTTCGACGGGAGCACCTCGGTGCTCGTAGGCCGGTGGTTCGATCAAAGGCGAAGGCCATGGTCATAACGGCAACCGAAATGGAGTCCAACCTCGAACGCTATCTGGACCTCGCCGCGAGCGAAGAAGCGCGGCTATCGTATATCATCACGCGCGATGAGAGGGATGGCCGAGGCGGCGAAGTGCCGGTCATATCGCCGCGCGACTATCTTGCGCGGCTCGTTTCCGGATAATCGATCGATACGTGCAAGGCCGGCTTCGGGGAGGGGCTCCGAAGCCGGCCAATGTGCGCGACTCGCGGTTGCATTCGCAGGGCGAGTCGCCGAAACAGTTAGCTCGTGTATTCCGCCATCTGCATGCCGGCAAGGCGCCCGGAGCTGTAAGCCAGGCCCGAGCAGGTGCCTCCCACATCGTAGTACGGGCGGCTGTAGAGGCTGCCGTTCTCCACGCCGGCGATGTAGAGGCCCTCGATGGGGCTGAAGTCGGCGCGCAGCGCGCGCGTGAATTCGTCGGTACGGCATCCGCCGAACGTATTGAAGGCGCCTGGATTGTACTTGAACAGGTAGTATGGGCCTCCGTCTGCCACGGGAATCAGCATCTCGGCGCGCTTGCCGAACATCGTGTCCACACCGGCTGCCGCCATGTCGTCGTACGCTTCCACCGTCGTCTCCAGCTCGTCAAGGCCCGCCTGCGCGGCCACGTCGGCGATGGTGTCGCCCTTGAACACCCAGCCGGTGTCGATGGCGTCCTGCAGGCTCTGGTCCAGGTCTTCTAACGGCTGGCCATACAGCAGCATGCCCGATACCCAGAACTCGGGGCTGCCGATGATCTGGTAGTAACCCTGCTCCTTCAACGCGTCGATGACGCGCTGTCCGAAGATGGCGTAGTACTGCTTCACGTGCAGCGTGGCCTCGCCGCCGCCGGCCATGGACTCGTTGGCCAGCATGTACTCGTTCATGAAGCGCTTGCCGTGCTCGTCGACGATCAGCCCGCCGTAGAACGCGGCGCCCAGAAGCGGGTTGCCTAGGTTGAAGCCCAGCTCCTCGGTCGATCCGAAGATGTCGTTCATGCCTAAGCCATGCGTGCTCTCGCGGAAGGCTCCCGCCTCTTGGGCGATTTTGACGCCGAGCCCCTTCTGCCATTCGGTGGACGATGCCACGATGGTCATGTCGCCGTACACCTCTTTGAGCATATCGGGGTTGTCGATGTAGCCGCCGCATGCTAGCAATGTGGCCTTCGCCTTGAAGTCGATAACTTTTCCGTCCTCGTCTTCGGCCTGCACGCCCACGCAGGCGCCGTCCTCCATGAGCGCATGCTTCGCCTCGGTCGAGAAGCGGAACTGCACGCCGTAGGCATCCTCCAGATGCTTCTGGAACACGGCGCTCTTGTTTTCGGTGCCGAACAGGTGCACCTCCTCGAAGCCGATGCTGTAGCGGTCGGCGCCCAGCGTAAGCTCGATACCCAGCTCGTCGAAGATGTCGATGTTGCCTGGCAGCAGCTCCACGCAGGTCTTTAACAGCCGCGCGTTCACGGTCCAGTGAGCGAAATTGACCATGCGGTCGAACAGCTGCTCGATGGAGTAGTCCTGTCCGGCGGCTTCGGTGTAGGGCGTTTCGACGGCCGCCGTGCCGCTGACCATATTGCCGTTGTTCGCTTCGATGGACGGGCAGTTCGCTATGACAAGGATGTTCTCGGCACCTGCTTTGCCCGCCTCGTAGGCCGCCATGAGGCCCGCCGCGCCCGACCCGACGATGAGGATGTTCGACTCGACGGTCTCGTCGGCAGTTTTGATCTGGGCAGCTTCACCCTCGGTCGCGCTCTGCTCGGTCGTTGCCTGCGATCCGGGCGAGCATGAGGAAAGCAGCCCTGCGGCGACGAGTCCCGCCGCCCCGGCCATGCCCCCTCCGATGAAGCTGCGTCTCGAGATTCCCTTCGATGTTTCCATGGTCCCTCCTCCAAAACGTGATGGTCTTCGCACTTCGGCCTTCTCCGCAGGTGGGGAAAGTCGATGCTCCGATGCCCTCAAGTGTAGGAAGAGGGAAGCGCCGTGTGAAATACCCGTTTCGCACGGCGTTATGCCGTTTGCTTATGATACCTGCTGGAAAGACTTGCCGATGTCGCCCGAACCATGCGGCCGCGTCGCGTCACAGCCCTTCGCCGTCCAGCAGGTCGACGAACGCCTTCAGCGCGGGGTTCTCGTTGTCCTTGAGATAGACCCATGCCGTCTCGAGCGACCAGGTTATGCCCTCGATCTCAAGGGCGTGCACATCCTCCTGCTTGAACGAAACGACGCTTTCCGGAACCAGCTGTACGCCCAGCCCGAGCCGCATCATGAGCCAGGCGATGTCCTGATCCTCGGCGAACAGGATGCTCTCGGGAGCGGCATCTCCCAGCACCGGCGGGATCACCGATTCCGCATCGCGCCCGTCGTGTGCGGCGAAAATGTTCGTGTAGCGGATGAGTTCTTCCGCGCGTATCGAGCTTTTGGACGCGAGCGGGTGGCTCTGATGGACGAGTAGGAAGGGTTTGTTCGATCTGCGGCCGGCGACGGCGATGCGCTCGTCGTCGCAGATGCTCCCTACGGCGGTGAAGCATGTGTCAAACTGGCCTGCGACCAGCTGCTTGCGCTGCTCTTTGGAGAACGCGCGCCTGAAGCGCAGCCTGACGCCGGGGTGCTCGTGGTGGAACTGTTTGATAGCCTGCATGTCGGAGCTTTGCGAGCTGCCGAATACGCCGAAGCTCAACTCGCCCGAGTAGCCTTGCGCAATGGCCCTTCCCATGTCGCGCGCCGCCTCGAGTTCTTCCAGCACGGACAGGGCGTTCGGATAGTACGACCGTCCTGCGCGCGTGAGGACGACCTCTTGATGCGTGCGGTCGAACAGCTTGAATCCGAGCTCCTGCTCGAGCGCCTGAATCTGCTGGCTGACGGCCGGCTGCGCGATGTGCAGCTCCTCAGCGGCCTTCGTGAAGCTGCGATGGCACGCGACCGATGCGAAGCATTCCAGCTGCGTGGTTCTCATGGGGCCTCCGTCTCATAGGCGTCTTCAACGGATGCGGCCCCGCCGGATCATCCGACGGGGCCGCGAGGTCGTTGGGGTTTCAGCGGCCTTTTAGAGCACGCGCACGCGCCGCACGCCTGCGATGCCGCCGAGCTGCTTCTTCACGGCATCGTAGGGCATCTCCTGGTCAAGATCCAGGCAGGTGTAGGCGTATTCGCCGCGCGCCTTGTTCACCATGTTCCCGATGTTGACGTTTGCCTCGCCGAACGCGGTGGCTATCTGACTGATCATGTTCGGCACGTTCTCGTGCAGCACGCAGACGCGGCTGCCGATCTCCGGCATGGGGCCGGGATCGCAAGCGGGGTAATTCACGGAGTTGACGATAGCGCCGCGCTCCAGGTAGTCCATCATCTGGCGAACGGCCATCATCGCGCAGTTCTCTTCGGCTTCCTCAGTGGACGCGCCCAAGTGAGGAAGAACGACGGCCCCTTTCATCCGCATGACCTCGGGGGTGGCGAAATCGGTGATGTAGGCATGGACTTTGCCCGATTCGAGCGCGGCGGCCATGGCGTCGTTGTCCACGAGGGTGTCTCGTGAGAAGTTCAGGAACACCGCTCCGTCCTTCATGAGCGAGCAGGCGCGCTCATCGATCATGCCGATGGTCTCTTCGACGGCGGGCACGTGGATGGTGAAGTAGTCGCAGGTGCGCAGCAGCTCGTCGAGCTCGGTGACGTGGTGCACGGCGCTCGACATGCTCCACGCCGCGCCAAGGGAGACGTAAGGATCGTAGCCGTAGACGTCCATGCCCAGGTCGACGGCCGCGTTCGCCACCTGCGCGCCGATGGCGCCCAGGCCTATGACGCCCAGCTTCTTGCCCAGGATCTCGCGTCCGGCGAACTGTTTCTTGGCTTTCTCGACCGCCTTGGCGATGTTCGGGTCGTCGGCGTTGGCGCGGCACCACTCGATGCCTTCTACGATGCCGCGGCTGCCCAGCATGAGCGCGCCGATGACGAGCTCCTTTACAGCGTTCGCATTGGCGCCCGGCGTGTTGAATACGACAACTCCCTTCTGCGAGCAATGCTCGAGCGGAATGTTGTTCACGCCCGCGCCCGCGCGCGCGACGGCTCGCAGACACTTGGGAAGCTCCAGATCGTGCATGGCGGCGCTGCGGACGAGGATCCCTTCGGCCCGGGAAAGGTCGTCGGTGAGCTCGTAGGCGTCGGTGAGCAGGTCGGTGCCCTTGGCGGAGATGTTGTTCAGGCAGTGGATGTAGCGCATGTGGTCGGTCTCCTTCGGGATGGACGGCGGCAGCCGTGACGTTCGCCCGCGTCGCCGTCTCGCTCGTGTGCATTAGAACATGATGCGCCGGGCTTGTAGCGGTGTCAACAGAAACCCAGCCCACGGGCTTTTGCGCCGGCAAGCGCTTCGAGACGTATGCAGTTGGCTTAAGCCGTGCATTCCGCTCCCTCTTCCGCTCCCTCTTCCGCTCCCTCTTCCGCTCCCTCTTCCGCTCCCTCTTCCGCTCCCTCTTCCGCTCCCTCTTCCGCTCCCTGCGCTTTAGCATGCTAAAGCGCAGGGCAAGTTGCTGCCGAAAAAGACGCCGGTTTGGCACGAAATCTCATGATTGTCCTGGTAAATCAAAAAACGACCTGGGGAGATGCTTCTGAGATGCACGTAGAGGATGTCCAAGGGCGCAATTTCGTGCCAAACCGGCATCTTTTTCGGCAGTGCAGTCGTATGGAAGATGGTTCAGACGCGTGAAGCCGCGGAAAGCAGCAAGTGGCGTGCTGGCTTAAGGGGGATCAAGCAGCTGGCGGCGAAGTTCAATATGGTTTGCTCTCCAGGATCGATCAGGACGAAACCGCCTGTCAAGGCGATGTGCGACGCGGCGGGCCACCACCTCGAACTCGGCGGTATTGTGCATGTGGCGGTTGGCTACCGTCACCACCTCGAAGCCAAGATGAGTCAAGACAGTTCTGCGCGTTGCGTCGCTGGCTATCCGTTCAGAGCCGGTATGGTGGAGGTCGCTGTCGTATTCGATGGCCAGTTTTTCTTCCGGCCAAAGCAGATCGCATCGCAGCGAACGCCTTCCGGTTGCCTTGCGGGCGTTCTTGGGCAGAGGAATCGCATAATTCATTTTCGGTGGAGGGTCTCCGCAGCCACCTAGGCGAGCGGGCAGATCGAGCAAAAGAGCGACCATCGTTTCGCGCGGCGATTCCGATCCGTCTTCAACATATCGCAATGCGCGTCGAGCTTCGGCGATTCCTCGCTCGCCGGTGCAATTCTCGACGTATGACTTGAGGAAGGCTGTGTTCGTGATCGGAGCGCGTTTTCGCGCGCTTCTCGTTTCGCCAGCTGACAAGCTGTAGGCTCCGCAGAACTCAAGACCCAGTTGAGCTGCGTGTGGAAGAGACAGCTTGGAGGCATGGCGCAGAAAGCATAGCTCGGGCGAAAGCACAAATATGTCCTTTTCGATCTCGGAAAAAGAACGGGAAGGGAATGCGCCCGCATGGACGAAGCACCGGATTCCCTTGCAGCGGAGTCGGGCTTCGCCACTCGATACGAGAAGATGGAGCGGCTCGCGGGCGAGTGCGGGATATCTGCGCAGGAAGTATGCGATGCGATCAAGGCTTGGTTTGCCCGCGTTTCCGTTTCCCGGTGCGCGCATTGCACGCATGGCACGAGGAGGAGGGCCTGAGCCAGCTCCGACGGAGCGCCAATAGAGGAGCGCCGAGGCGTCGCATATGAGAAGAGGGGCCGGTTCCATAGGGTGAAAATATCACGTTCCCGAATTTTCTTCAATATCAAAATAGCGTATTTGATCAGGTATTTTTTTGATATTACTCCCATTGACAACGCGCTTGATTTGCGACGGATCCGTGGTGGAAAGGGGTTGGAAGCGCGCGAGGGGACAGCGGGCAAGGCATCGACGGCCGCTGGGATCTGCGCTGGAAGCGCGTTGGGGATCATCCGGAGAGAAGGCTCGCGCCGCGAGCCATCCGGGCGTGCGGGGTGGGCGTTCCGGCCCGTTCGCTCGCCTCCGTCGCGCGTGTCCGTCCGATGGTTGCGAGTTTTCGGGTTCTGAGTCCAACCGGCTCCGAATTCGTTTCCGCGTTTTTGAAGACCATGCGAAAGCGACCGGGGGATTTGAAGGGGTATGCTAAAATAAACGGCTGGCAAAAGCACCAACGGAAGGGACGTATATGTCAGGGCACTCAAAGTGGGCTACAACCAAACATCGTAAGGCTGCTGTGGACGCGAAGCGCTCCGCTCTGTTCAGCAAGCTGTGCCGCAACATCACGGTGGCTGCGAAAGAAGGCGGCGATCCCAACCCCGACAACAACGCATCGCTCGCGGCCGCCATCGAGAAGGCCAAGGGCTACTCTCTGCCGAAGGACAAGATCAAAGTCGCTATCGACAAGGCGTTCGGCACCGGCAAGGACGCCGCCAACTACGAGACCGTGATCTACGAGGGCTACGGCCCGGCCGGCGTCGCCATCTACTGCGAGGCGCTCACGGACAACCGCAACCGCACTGCCGCCGATGTGCGCGCCGCATTCAGCCATGCTGGCGGCAACTTGGGCACGTCGGGCTCGGTAGCGTTCATGTTCGAGCGCAAGGGCCAGGTCATGGTTGCTAAGGAGATCGAGACCGGCGATAAGAAGAACCCCATCGGCCCCAACGGCGCCGCGGCGGACGAGGACGAGTTCATGATGGCCGTAGCCGAGGCCGGCGGCGACGACTATGAGGACGCCGAGGACGAGTGGATCGTCTACACCGCTCCGACCGACCTCATGGCCGTGAAGAAGGCTCTCGAGGAGCAGGGCATCGAGGTGAAGGGCGCCGAGATGACGATGGAGCCCACCACGCCCGCCCAGGTGAGCGTGGTCGACGCGAAGAAGGTCATGCGCCTCATCGACAGGCTGGAGGAGCTCGAAGATCTGCAAAACGTCTACCACGCCATGGACATCACCGATGAGATCGCCGAGGCGTTGGACGAATAGGGGCCTCTTCGAACGACCACGCTGTTTTTCACGGGCGCGCCTTCGGGCGCGTCCGCTGCGTATCGGGCGGCTTACAGTCGAGCGATCACGACGGCCATGATCGCGGCGAACACGCCGACGACGAGAAGCGGCAGAGCACCCGCCACGAACGAGGGCAGGGGCTGCAACCGGAAGTACAGCAGGTAGCACGCCAGGCAGCCGACGAACACTGCGACCACCGCTGCCGCAAGTCCGACAGCCGCTGCGGCTGCGAGCGCCCCCGACCCGGCAAGGGCGTTCAGCACGGCGAACTCGAGCGCCGCCCACAGCACGAACAGCAGAAGCTCCGTGGTGACGGGCCTGCCGAAGATCCTCGTCGTGGCGAAAACGAGCGCGAAATACGCGCAGATCCCGCCTACGGCGAACGCCCAGACCGGAACCGGCAAACCGCCGCGTCCGCCTGCGCCGAGTCCCGCGAGGCCTGCGACGATGAGTGCGACCACTGCTATGCCCAGGATGACGGCGCCCACGATGAATCCCACGCCCGTCGCGTACAGCGCGCCCGTCGCCTTCGGCAGGCTCGGATTGAAGAACGTCCACCACCAGGCCAGATACAGCGCTGCGCACGCCGCCAGGCACGCGTGGCCCCACACAAGCGATCCAGGGATTGCCGCGCTCGTCTCCACCATGGCACGCTCCTATTCTTTAGAACCAGAATTAGTGCACGAGAACCCGCATTCCTCGAGAACTGCTGTCTTGCGAAATCAGACAGCTTGGCATCGAAGCGAGCATACCGCGTCCAAAGGTCTTTGTAGAGCGAGGACGGCGCAAGGTTCCGCGATCGTCACGGTTTGCACTATCCCGCCGCCAAGAACCGAAGCTTCCAACCTCTTTTGACGCGAAACCCGGCGAAGCCTGGCAAAACGAGCGAAACCCGGCGGATGCTGGCAAGCCCGGCGAAACCTGAAGAAGCCCCACCACGCGAAAAGCAGGAACATCGATGGGTCAGCGTTCGCCGAGGTCGGGTGATTCCGAGCTAGTTCGAAACATGTCCGTTGTGCGACCGGGCATGACATCGGGAGCGCCAGTCGTGACATCAGTGTTGAAATGATGATCGAGATCTTTGAAAATCGTATATTTCCGATTCGGTAATCATGAAGAGCTACTCGTTCCAGGTCGAGGATTCGCGAGCGTTGGTAGCGAAATTTAAGGATGCCGGCCAGGGCCCGGGGGAGGGTCCAAGCGAGTCCGAGGGCGGAGAGGGAGACGGACGATTCTCGGAAGGAGCTGATGAAAATGCAGGAGCGCGCGGTGTCTCGCCTTCCGTCGCGCGTTTGGCTTCGACGCGCGACGACAGTGCCGTGAACTTGGCGCCTGCCTGCGCGCTGCTGGCGCTGCTCGGATGGTCGATTGCGATTGCCATAAGAAGGCGCTTGCGATAGCGGGAAGATCCGGGCGTCGCTGAAGCGGAGCGAGCGCGTTCGGGCGTCTCTTGAGTGGGGGCGGACGTCGCTTGAGGGGCTCGCTGGATCGGTTCGGGCGTTGCTGGAACAACCGTCGGGGGTTGGAGGGATCGTAGAAAAGGCGCGCTTTCGAGCGCGTCTTTTTCGTTCTGTACGGCGAATTGTGGTACTATGCATGCGAACATTCGTTTGCAGAAGAAGTGAGGACGATGACGCTCGTCGAACGTACCATCTTGGGCATCGATCCCGGTCTGGCGAACACCGGCTGGGGCATCGTGGCGCAGCGCGGGCCGCACCTGACATGCCGCGCATATGGGTGTGTTTCCACATCGAAGGACGCGCCACTCGCCCAGCGGCTGCACAAGATCCATGAGCAGATGGCTGCTGTCGTCGCACGGTTCGAGCCTTCGTGTGCGGGTATCGAGACCGTGTGGTTCGGTGCGAATGTGCAGAGCGCCTTCGCTACGGGCCAAGCGCGCGGGGCCGCGCTCGTCGCGTGCGCCGATCGCGGGCTCGAGGTGCTCGAGTTCTCGCCCAGCCAGATCAAGCTGGCGGTGGTGGGCACGGGCTCGGCCGAGAAGGACCAGGTGCAGTACATGGTGCGCCAGCTGCTCGCGCTCGACGACGTGCCGCGGCCCGATCACGCGGCCGATGCACTAGCCGCGGCCATATGCTATACGACGCACGAGGGCTTTGCGCAGCGCACCGGGGCGGCGTGCGTGGCCTATGATTCCCCCAATTCGGGAAAGGACCTGCGATGATCGCGTTTCTGAAAGGCACCTTGGCGGGCAAGACGACCTCCTCCGCAGTCGTCGAGGTTGCTGGCGTAGGCTATGCCGTGGGAATGTCGCAAGCGGCCCTCTCGAAGCTGCCCGAGATGGGCGGCGCGGTGGAGGTGCACACGTATCTTCAGGTGAGCGATAGCGGAATCGCGCTGTACGGCTTCCTCACCTTGGAGGAGAAGGCGCTGTTCGAGCGCCTGATCGGCGTGGGCGGGGTGGGGCCGAAGGTGGCGCTCGCCGCACTCTCGGCGTTCTCGCCGGCGGCGCTCGTGGCCGCCGTGCAGGCGCAGGACGTGGCCGCCGTTCAGCGCATCCCCGGCGTGGGCAAGAAGACAGCCTCGCGTATCATCCTCGAACTCAAGGGCTCGTTCGACCAGGGAATCGCGGGGCTCTTCGAGGACGAAGCTCCGATCGCTGCCGTTATGGCGGAGCGGCTGGCCGGCGCACGGGAGGCGCTCCTGTCCATGGGCTTCACCTCCGCAGAGGCGGAGGTGGCCCTCAAGGGCGCGCCCGAGGACGGCGATGAGAGCGTGCTGGTACAATACGCTCTGAAACGACTGGGATCGAACGCGTAGGCGTACCGCGCCGATGAAACGGATAGGCGGCCATGGCTGACAACGGCATCGAAATAGAGGGGCTCGTGTTCGAGGCGGACGCCGCCATCGGCGACGCTCGTCCGGCTTCGCGCGGCGAAGCGCATGCGCGCACGGTCGGAGCCGAGCTCACCGAGGACGATCTCGCGCTCGATCGCAGCCTGCGCCCGAAGCGTCTCGGCGACTACCTGGGTCAGGCGAAGATCAAGGAGTCGCTCGCCATCCTCATCGAAGCGGCCCAGGCGCGCGGCGATGTGGTGGACCACATCCTGTTCTCTGGGCCTCCGGGGCTTGGCAAGACCACGCTCGCCACGGTGGTGGCCAACGAGCTGGGCGCCAACATCAAGACCACGAGCGGGCCCGCCATCGAGCGCACGGGCGACCTCGCTGCCATCCTCACGAATCTCGAGGAGGGCGACGTCCTGTTCATCGACGAGATCCACCGTCTGAACCGCATGGTGGAGGAGGTGCTCTACCCTGCGCTCGAGGACTTCGCCCTCGACATCGTGGTGGGGAAGGGCCCGGCGGCGCGCTCCATCCGTCTCGATCTGCCGCATTTCACGCTCGTTGGCGCGACGACGCGCACAGGGCTGCTTACCGGCCCTTTGCGCGACCGTTTCGGCATCGTGTTCCGGCTGCAGTACTACACGCCCGAGGAGTTGGCCTCCATTGTGCGGCGCTCGGCGTCCATTTTGGGGGTGAGCATCGCCGAGGACGGGGCGCTTGAGATCGCACGGCGTAGTCGCGGTACTCCACGTTTGGCGAACCGCCTGCTCAAACGCGTGCGAGACTGGGCGCAGGTGCGCGGCGACGGTGACATCGACGAGGATGTGGCAGCCCAGGCCTTGAGCTTTTTTGAGGTTGACTCGCTCGGCCTCGACAACATGGACAACCGCATCCTCGAGCTGCTCGCGGTGCAGTTCGGCGGCCGGCCCGTCGGCCTCACCACGCTTGCTTCCGCGCTCTCGGAGGACACAGATACGCTCGAAGACGTGTACGAGCCTTATCTTATGCAACAGGGGCTCATGGTGCGCACGCCGAAGGGGCGCCAGGCAACCGAGCGGGCCTACGAGCACTTGGGAATCAGACAGGTCGACTCTCAGTGACCTGCTGTGCTCTATCGATCAGCAAGGGCCTCTCCGAAGCCTCGGAGCGCCGTATTGCTGGCCGGGCGCACGGCTCGCCGCGGTCGAGCGCAGAAGCGGCAAGGCGGAACATCGAAGAAGACTGCAGTGTCGGCGGAGTACTCCGTTCGACAGAACGGAGGACGAAGCATGCTCGAGCAAGACTACCTTATGCGGATCATCCTGCAATACGCCGAGATCCTGCGCCGCAGCTGGTTCAAGGCTCGGGAGGAGGGGGATCCGAAAGCGGCGGCTGCGATGCTGGAGGACGCCGTCGGCGAGGCGACCGATATCGACGGCACGACACTGCTGTCACTGTCACCTGATTCCGTCGCGCGTGTGCTCCAGGTGTCGGGGACCGATCCTCGCGTGATCGAATTCGTGGTGCGCAGCCTTGCGCTCGCTTCCGTATACTTGCGCGATGCCAACGAAGGATCGCTCGCCGATCTGCGCTTGCAGCAGGCGCGGTCGTTGGCGGACGCGTACGGGCTCTATCTGCCCGAGAATCCCGAGGACTTGGCCGACCTGCTCGACGACGAGGGGCTTCCGGGCGAGTCTGCCATCGTCGACATCGAAGCCGGATGCGGGCTCGATGCGTCGTTCGCGAGCGAGCAGCCAGACGATCCGAGCCAGGAAGACGGCGATTCCTGCCGATAGGCTTTCGCGGGCCCTTCAGCTGCGGAGGCCGCTGGTGTCGCGCTGCGGACGCTTTCTGGACCGCACGAAAGCTCTGCGGTCGCGCCGGCACGATATCCCGAGATGCTTGTCCGCCGTACAGGTGTGCGCTCGCTGTGCGCCGGAAACGTAAGAACCTCGAGCCCATTCTGACGAAAGGGTAAAAATCTCAGCAAAAGGAAGAATCCCGACCCTTTTCGCTTCGGTTTAGCGTATAGTGAACGTGTGCTCTCGAGGTGAGAGCGAGTGTTGCCGCCATGCAGCACGCAGTGTTACCTCCTTGAGGAGTCAAGGAGAGGAAAGAGGATTTAAAATGGCGGAAGGTACTGTGAAGTGGTTCAACCCCGAAAAAGGCTATGGGTTCATCTCCCAGAATGACGGCGAAGATCTCTTCGTTCATTTTTCTGAGATCAAGATGGACGGGTTCAAGACTCTCGACGAGGGACAGGCTGTCCAGTTCGACGTCACGACCGGCCAGAATGGCAAGCTCCAGGCAAGCAACGTGACGAAGGCGTAAGCACGATTCACAAAAACATGCCGAAATGGCCCCGCAGCGCGGGGTCATTTTTGTAGGTAGGCCGCAACGCCGAGGCTTTTCGATTCGCTCGGGCTGCGCAGTGCGCTGTGCGTCCCAATGTGAGGATGGGCAATGACGAACTCCATCAATCCCTACGAAGGCGCTTCATCTTACAATCGGTTCCTCATGCAGGAGGACCTGCCGGGCGTCTTCCATAGCAGCTATGCCATCGAGAACTTCTATTTCACGGATCGCCTTGACCTGTTTGCCGTTGTCGAGCCGGGTCGAAGAGCCCTGCTCATCGACACGGGCCACCCTGTCATGTGCGGTACCGAACCGATCGACCGCGCAGTGGAGGACAACGACGTTCCCTGGGAGAACGTCGAAGTGTTTTTGACGCACTTCCATGACGATCACGACGAGAACCTGCAGTACGTTCTCGATCGGGGCGCCGGAGCCTTCTACAGTGGACCGGCGGTTCCGTGGACCGAAGCGTCGCGCGAGGCTTTTCTTCGTCAAACAGGGGCGCTTCGCGCAGGCGATCGTGCTATCTCGGACTGGGCCGATATCCTCATGGGTCGTGATCATTTCACGCCTGAGCTGGAGGAGCGCGTGAGACAGCTGCCCGAGGGCGAAGCGCTGTCGATAGCAGGATACGACCTGGAGGTGCTGTACACGCCGGGCCATACCGTGGAGCATGCGAGCTTGCTCGAACGGAAGCACAGCTTCCTCTTCGCGGGCGACCATCTGCTCGATTCCGCTCCGGGGCTCATGCAGTTCGATGCGTCGAGCCGGTTGCTCGAGCGCTTTTTCGAAAGCTTGCACGATATCCGCGCCATGCGCCTTCGTACCGCATTCATGAGTCATCGGGACTCGTTCACGAGCGCGGACGAAGTGAATGCCTTCATTGACAGTGTGTTCGCGAAGTATGAAAAGCCGCTCGACCGTGTTCGGGGGCTCGTGCGTGAGCTCGGACCGGTCAGCGTGTATGAACTGGCGCGCTCGTTTTACGCATATCTGCCCCAGGGCCTGGCCGGCGAACCCGAAAACCGCCGCGTACGCCGCGTCGCCATTCCGTTTGCCTACCTGGAGTATCTGGTCGAGCACGGCGAAGCGGAGCGTCATGAGGACGGCGACGGCTGCTTCCTGTACGTGGCGACGCGCTGAGGCCGTAGAGGGCGCGCGCCGCTTGCGGCCGCTGGCTTTCTAGCGGATGAACATCGCGTCGCCGAAGGAGAGCATGCGGTAGCGCTCTTCGACCGCATGCCGGTAGGCAGCCATGATGCGCTCGCGCGTGGAGAATGCGCTCACGAGCATCATGAGGGTCGAGCGCGGGACATGGAAGTTCGTGACCAAGGCATCCACCACGTGGAATTGGTATCCAGGTAGGATATATAGCGAGGTTGCCTCTCGCTCGCGCGACGCGAGGACGCCCGATTCGGCGTCCCAAGCGCTTTCGAGGCTGCGAACGCTTGTCGTGCCGACGGCGATCACGCGCCCGCCGCGCTCGCGCGTCTCGGTAACGGCGTCGACGGTGCGTTGGGGCACGGTGTAGTACTCCGTATGGATGACGTGGCGCTCGGGGTCGTCCTCGTCCACGATGCGGAACGTGTCCAGGCCCACTTCGAGCTCCACCGTTTCCCAGCGCACGTGCCGTTCCCGGAGGCTCGCGATGAGCTCAGGCGTGAAATGGAGGCCTGCCGTGGGCGCCGCCGCTGAGCTTTCGCGACGGGAGTACACGGTTTGGTAGAGCTCCTCGTCGCCTGAGTAGTCCTTGATGTAGGGCGGGAGTGGCGTGTGGCCCACCGCGTGCAGCGCTTCGTCGAGGGAGGGCAGCTGCGTGGTGAGGCGCGCGATGCGCTCGCCTTTCTGCGCACCATCGGTCGATGCGGATTGGCTCGAAGGCGCGGCCCAATCCACGATCTCGGCCGACAGCGCTACGTTGCCCGCAGCGTCGGTGAAGTCCACGACTGCGCCCGTGCCGGGTTTGAGGCGCTTGCCGGGGCGCACGAGCACCTCCCAGAGTGCGCTTCGGTTCTCCAGGGGCGTGCCATGCTGACGCAGCAGGAACACCTCGGCCGCTCCGCCCGTGCCCCGCTTCGCGCCCAGAAGACGCGCCGGCATGACGCGGGTCTCATTAGCTATCAGAAGGTCGCCGGGGCGCAGATAGTCGGCGATGTCTCGGAAGATGCGGTCTTCCAGCGCGCCGGTCGCACGATCCATGACGAGCATGCGGCAGCCGTCGCGCTCGGCGGCGGGCTTCTGCGCGATGAGTTCTTCGGGCAGGTCGTAGTCGAAGTCGGAGGTCTTCATGCGAGTGGATCCTTCGGGCGGTTCGCGGGTGGTCGTCGAACTGCCTATTATAGGCGTTCTCATGCCCGACAGCAGGCAGGTATTCCTCGAGTTCCCTACCGCACGAGAAGGAAGCGGCTTCCAGACGGTCATCGAAGGATGACGCGCATTGCATTTGCTCCAGCCCTACCGGGGTCTGCGCTCGCTATCGAGCTCCCTATACGCTTGGGTGGGGACGGCTCCCCGCCCAAGCGTATAGGGAGCCTGTACGGACGTTCTGCGGAAGAAATCCAAATTACGAGCCTATCCGTCCGAACGCTCCTGCCCGCGGAGGGCTTTCAGGGCGGCGCGCTTCTTCGCCTGCTTCTCGGCGTAGGCCTGGCGCTCGGCGCGCTTGGTCGCGCGGGCGGCCTCCTCTGCGGCGCGTTCGTCGGCGTGCGCGGCGGCCTTGGCCTCGCGCTCTGCGACGCGCTGGCGCTTGCGCTGAGCGCGCTCGGCGGCGGCTTCGGCTTCGGAGAAGCGACAGCCGCAGAAGTTCTGGCGGTACATGCCCATCGCGCGGCTGCGGCGGGCCGCCTCGTCGTAGAAGGGGCGGTAGTCCTCGAAGTGGGCGTCGACACCCGCATGCGCGGCGGCGCGCTCCAGCTCCTCGCGGATAACGTCGATGAACTGGTAGGGGCTCACCGACAGCGTGGTGCCCACGGCGTCGAAGCCCCGTTCGGCGGCGCTGCGGGCGGCCTCCTCGAAGCGTAGGCGGTAGCAGGCGCGGCAGCGGGCCTCGCGCAAGGGAGCCTCTGTCGCGCAGCGCAGTACGTCGCCGCCCGCCGCCTCGAGCGCGGACTCGCCGACTCTCCCGGCCGAGGCCTCCCAGGCGCCCGGGGCGTAGGGCCCTTCCAGCACGGGAAGGCCCTCGTTGCCGGCCCACGTGCGCAGCGTGCCCAGGCGGTGCGCGTACTCGCTCGCCGGCGCGATGTTCGAGTTCGTGTAATATAAGGCAAGGTCGTGCCCCGCCGCGCGCAGAATGCGCGTCGGCTCGAGCGAGCACGGTCCGCAGCAGGCATGAAGTAGCAATTTCATCGGGTTTCGCACGCTCCTTCGCATCGTCGCCTATACTACCATGACGACAACGACGCACGTCATCGAGCAAAGGAACAACGCAATGGACGAACGCACCGCCCCCTCGCCATCCCACACGGAAGACCTGCTGGACTCGTGGAACGCCCGGGCGGCCTCGAACGCGCCCGCAACGCCGGACGGGATCGGCTCGCGCGCCTACCGCGCGATCTTCTTCGACCTGGACGGCACGCTGCTGCCCATGGAGATAGAGGAGTTCCTAGGCGCGTACTTCAAGGCCATCGCGCGTTTCGTGGCTGAGCGGGGCCTCGACGCGCAGGCATTCTCCGCCGGCCTCAAGGCGGGCATCGGCGCCATGGCGGCCCACGATGACGGCCGCGCGAACGCCGAGGCGTACTGGGAGGCGTTCTTCCCGCATGTGGAAGGCGGCGAAGGGGAGTGGCTGCCCCTGCTCAACGAGTTCTACGAGCACGACTTCGGCGCCATCGGCGAAGGCGTGCAGGCGAACCCCGCCTGTGCCCGAGCCGTCGCGGCGCTGGCGGCCAAGGGCTACCCGCTCGTGCTGGCCACCATGCCCATGTTCCCGCGCCGCGCCGTGGAGTGGCGCCTCGCTTGGGCCGGCGTCGATCCGGCGCACTTCTCGCGTCTGACGTCGTTCGAGAACTCCACGAGCGTGAAGCCGAAGCCGGCGTACTACGCCGAGAACCTGGCGGCCTGCGGCCTTGCTGGCGCCGACGTGCTCATGGTGGGGAACAACACGGTGGAGGACCTGGCCGCCTGCAGCTTGGGCGCCGACGCGTTTCTCGTCACGGACCACCTGCTCGACCCGACGGACGGCTTTGACCTCTCGTCCGTGAGGCACGGTGCCATGGAGGAGTTCGCCGTTTGGGCCGAGGCGCTGCCTCCGTGCGCGAACCCGGCCTGCGGCATCGAGGCGGGGGCCGTGGCGGCCGCTGCGCGCGAGGAGGCCCTAGCCGCCTGCGGATCGGAGGCCTAGCATGGCCCTTTTCGATTGCGCCTGCGAGGCGACGAGCGGCCACGCCCGCGCGCTTTCCTACGAAACGGCCCACGGGACGTTCCATACGCCCATGTTCATGCCCGTGGGCACGAGCGCCACGGTGAAGGGCGTCACCGCAGGCCAGCTGCGCGATCTGAACTCCCAGGTGGTGCTCGCGAACACCTACCACCTTTCGCTGCGCCCCGGCGCCGACGTGGTGGCCGAGGCCGGCGGGGTGCACCGCTTCATGAACTACGACGGCCCTATGCTCACCGACTCGGGCGGGTTCCAGGTGTTCAGCCTGGCCGACACGCTCAAGCTCGACGACGACGGCCTCACGTTCCGCTCCATCTACGACGGCTCGAAGATCCGCTGGACGCCCGAGTCCAACATGGCCATCCAGGAGCAGCTCGGGGCCGATATCGCCATGCAGCTCGACCAGTGCACGCCGTACCCGGCCGAGCACGCGTTCGTGGCGAAGGCCGTGGACCTGTCTTCCAACTGGGCGCGCCGCTGCCTGGCCGCGCACGTCCGGCCCGACCAGACGCTCTTCGGCATCGTGCAGGGCGGCATGGAGCTGGACCTGCGGCTGGAATCCATCCGCCGCCTGCGCGAAATCGAGGAGGAAAGCCTGGCTGCGGGCGGGCGCCGCTTCGGCGGCTTCGGCATCGGAGGCTACTCGGTGGGCGAGGACCACGAGGTGATGTTCGAGACGCTGGGCCCCGTGGCGCGCGCGTGCCCGGAGGACCGCCCGCGCTACCTCATGGGGGTGGGCAACCCCACCACGCTCGTGCGCGCGGTGCGCGAGGGCGTGGACATGTTCGACTGCGTGCTGCCTACCCGTACTGCTCGCATGGGAACGGCGTTCTCGTCCACGGGCCGCATGAACATGCGCAACGCGAAGTTCACGCGGGACTTCGGCCCGCTCGACGCCGCCTGCACGTGCCCCACGTGCCGAAACCACAGCCGCGCCTACATCCGGCACCTCGTGAAGCAGAACGAGATGCTCGGCGGCATCCTGCTCTCCATCCACAACCTGCACTACCTCATCGACCTCATGCGCCGCGTGCGCGAGGCGGTGCTGGCCGACGCCTACGAGGAGTTCTACGCGGCGTGGATGGCCAGCCCAGCGGCGAGCGATTACTAGCACCTGTCGCCCAATCGCCAGCCGGGAGGAGCATGGACTGCATCGGTTCCGGCTTTCGCGGAGATAATGAGCCCCCCGGTATCCCAGGCGGCCGTTTTGTGGCACAATGAATCGGTTATCGTGCGGGCGGTCGGATTGGCATGCCCGCGAAGTTCGAAGGTTGATCGGGGAGAACGTCGCATGGCGAAAGCGCAGAAAGCCAAGAAGCAAAAACGGCCAGGCCGGTCGATGGACCGGCGCAACGTCTGGCTGCTCATCATCACGACCCTGCTCGTCATCGGGTCTGTTTTCGCGTTCACCCCGCCGCAGGAGCGCATCAACCAGGGTCTTGACATTCAGGGCGGTCTGTCGGTGGTGCTCACTGCGAAGAGCACCGATGGTGCCGAGATCACTCCCGAGGAAATGGAGAGCAGCCGGGCAATCATCGAGAGCCGTGTCAATGCGCTCGGTGCATCGGAGGCCGTCGTGCAGGTGCAGGGTTCCGACCAGATCCTCGTGCAGATACCGGGCCTCACCAATACTGAAGACGCCCTTGAGACTATCGGCAAGACGGGCAAACTCGAGTTCGCCCGTCTCGATTCGTTCACCGACAATGATGTGAAGAAGAAGATAGAAGAGGGTCAGTACGCCGGCGAGGGAACCGTGAGCGACGACTTGGGCATTCTCACGCTCCCTTCGGGCGAGGTGCAGCACCTCGAGGTGGAGGACGGCACGTACACGCCCCTCGTCAGCGGCGCTGACATCACGAAGGTGACCATCGGCAAAGAGGGCGAGACGAGCGCCAACTACGCCGTGCTCGTGAACCTCGACAGCGAGGGCGCGGCGGCGTTCGCCGCGGCTACGAAAGAGCTTGCGCCTACGAAGGGCAGGATCGTCATCATCCTGGATAACGAGGTGCAGTCGGCGCCGGCGGTGCAGTCCGAGATACCCAATGGTGAGGTGAAGATCACCGGCCACTATACGCTGGAGGAAGCGCAATCGCTGCAAACCGTACTGGAGAGCGGTTCGCTGCCCGTAAGCTTCGAATACGCGCAGAGCCAAACGGTGGGGCCGACGCTCGGCCAGGACGCGCTGCGCTCCGGCGTGCTCGTGGCGCTTATAGGCCTTGCCGTGGTCATGCTCTACCTGCTGTTCTTCTATCGCGGCCTCGGCCTTATCACGGCGGCGGCAATGGGCATCTTCTCGGTGCTATACCTGGGCATTTTGGCCGTGCTGTCTCATTTCGGCCTGTTCAGCCTGTCGCTTGCGGGCATTGCGGGCATCGTGCTGACCATCGGCATGGCGGCGGACTCTTCCATCCTCACGATGGAGCGCTTCCGCGAGGAAATCCGCATGGGCAGAAGCGTCCGTGCGGCTTCCATCACCGGCGTGAAGCACGCCATCGTCACGTCCATCGACGCGGACCTCGTCACGTTGGTTAGTGCGCTGTCCCTGTTCTTCCTGGCCAGCGCTTCGGTCAAGGGCTTCGGCCTGACGCTTGCACTCGGCATCTTCTGCGACATCGCCATGATGCTCCTGTTCAAGGCGCCGCTCATCCGCCTGCTTGCACCGGGCACGATCGTGAAGCATCCCGGGTTCTGGGGCGTGCGCGATGCCGAGCAGGCCGCCGGCGACTACAAGGCGCTCGCCGCTGCCGAAGGCGCGAGCGTGTCTGCAGCTGAGGCGGGCGAGGCTATGAATCCTGCGGCTTCCGAGAAGGAGGCCGCGCGCAAGGCGGGCGCCGCAGGAGAGGCAGCTGCGAAGGCAGCGCGCAAACCGCGCGGCAAGTTCATCAAACGCGATATCAACTTTCTCGGCTATCGGCGCGTGTTCCTCACTGCGGCCGCCGTGCTTGTGGTGGCGGCTTTCGCCATCGTGGGCGTGCGCGGGTTGAACTTCGGCATCGAATTTATCGGCGGTACATCGGTGGCCTTCCATGGCACGGGCGATGTGACCACCGAGCAGATGCGCACCGCCTTCGACCAGGCAGGCGAGCCCGATGCCGTCATCCAGACGACAGAGGCCGATGGCGACGCGGGCTTCCTCGTGCGCACCACCACAACGAGTGCCGAAGAGGCGACGCAACGCGCCAATCAGGTTGCCGACGAACTGGGGCTTTCGACCGAGAGCTTCGAGGTGACCACCATCGGACCCGACTGGGGGGCGAGCGTCATCCAGTCGTCGCTCATCGCGTTCCTCGTGTCCATCGTGCTCATCATCATCTACATCGCCATTCGCTTCGAATACAAGATGGGCGTGACGGCCATCGTCGCGCTGCTGCACGACCTCATACTTGTGATGGGAGTATATGCGCTCGTCGGACGAGAGGTGAATCCGAACACCATCGCCGCGCTGCTCACCATCCTCGGCTACTCGCTCTACGATACGGTGGTCGTCTTCCACCGCGTGAGCGACAACATGAAGGCTGACGATGTGAAGTGCACGTTCATGACGATGGCAAACCATTCCATCAACCAGGTGTTCGTGCGCACGATCAACACGACGCTCACCTCGCTCATTCCCGTGCTCGCCATGCTCCTGTTCGGCGGCGAAACGTTGAAGGACTTCGCGTTCGCCATGGTTATCGGCCTGGTGTGCGGTTCGTACTCGTCCATCGCGGTAGCCACGCCGCTGTTCGCGCTTTGGAAAACGCGCGAGCCGCGCTATGCTAAGCTCCAGAAGAAGTTCGGACCGGAGATCGGCCGCTTCGAGTTTGGGAAGCCGAATGCGCTTGCAAGCGCGGCTGTGCCGAAGAAGGCGGCGGATCCTGCTTCGATCGCTGAGGAAGCGTCGAAGTCTTCCGTTGCGGCGGATTCGAGCACGGCAACGTACGCGCAATCCGCTTCGGAAGGCTCGGAACGCGGCTCGAAGGGAGCGGTAAAACCGCCGAAGGCCAAACGAAAAAAGCGTCCTGACAAGAAGTAGACACCGGATCCCTCTTCGGGGTCCTGTGCGATACGAGCCGAAACTGCATCGCTGCCCGGAAGGAGCCGACCATGCGTGAAGGAAGTGCCCCGAATTTCTGCCCTCCTGTTGAAGAGGGTATCGTTATCGTGCTCGAGGACGATAACGGAGAGCGCCTCGAGTTCGAGTTCCTCGGTCTTATTCTGCACGGGCAACGACGCTACGGATTCTTCTTTCCGCTAACAGATGACGAACCGGTGGGTTCTTCTGGCGAAGTAGTCCTGCTCGAGGTGACCGAACTCGACGACGAGGGCCAGCCGTCTGCTTTCGAGTTGGTCGACGATGAGGCTGTCGCTGCAGAGGTGTACGCGGACTTCCGCGATGCGACCAAAGACCTCTATGACTTTTCAGATTAATGCCCGCATGGGGCGGCGACGCCCCGCTTTTCGGATTGCGCCCCTCTTTTCAAGGTAAAGGGAGGGGAAGCGGCGTACTGGAGGGGGCTAGCGGCCGAGCGGATCCCATCCGGACGGCGGCTTGACCTGTTCTGACTGCGCAATGGCTGCCTGGTACATGATTTCATGGTAGATGGACTGCTCGAAAGTGCAGACTTCCTCCTCGGTGTCCGCGAGTTCGAATATACGAGCTGCCGCCTGCTTGATCATGGTCATCAGGTGCTCGTATTCGCCTGTGTATGCGCTGTTCATGTCCTGCCTTCCTGCTCTCTCGCTTCGAGTGCATCGGCACCCGGTTATCCCCGACCGTAAACCTCTTGTTTTATTGGCGTTGTGTAAACTATAGTTTACGACTTTTCGTCCAAGCGAGGCTAGCCTTTAACGGGCATGGAGAACACTTCATTAAAAACCCAGCTTGGTGACAATATTGCGAGACTGCGGGTTGAGGCCGGCATCACGCAATGTTCTTTCGCGCTAATGGTTGGGGTAAGCCGCCAGTATCTGATCGACATCGAAAACGGGCGCGCCAATCCGACGGTCGACATGCTGGAGCGTATCGCAGGCGGCCTCGACACCCCGGTCGGCAAGCTGTTCCAAGGAGTGTAAACGAGGCGGACGGATGAATGGGCGCGGCCCCTCCGTTGAGTCTTCGCCATGCTCTCACGCTCGATCGCATGCGCGTTGCATGTCGACGGGATTCCAGCTTCCATCGATGTCGCATATCCAGGCTTCGGGCTCATCCACGGTGAAGAACGTCAATGTCTCATCGTCGGGACCATCGTAGCATTCTCCGAGACCGATCATATGGTCGAAGCCTGCACGCCGGACATCCGCGCTTGCCCGATCGGTCAGGTTCGCGCAGCCGCGCAAGACGACCCAGCCGTTCCCCGGTTTCCACGCGCTCAGTTCGAACTTGGGATTCGCCTGGAGTTCTCTATAGACGTCCTTCGTCGTGGCCGTGCAGAACCATATGTGGCCATCCTGCTCGGCTGCGAAGCTGAAGGGGCGCACGTGCGGCTGATCTCCATCGCAGGTGGCAAGGTACCAGGCCGGCACACTCGTAAGGTACTCGATGATGGTCTTCGTTCCGTTCATGGGCACTGCCTTTCTCGGAGTGGGCGCCGGAGCGCGACCGGCTCGGGGCTGCTGTTGTGCTCACAGGCGCTGGCGGGATCGGCCGGCGGCAAGGCAAGGCCGCTTTCCCGCACGCTGCGCTCAGAGAGCCACGGGTTTCCATTCGTCATGATTGCAGATCCATGCTTGCGGATTCTCAACCGAGAAGAACACGAGCGTCGGATCGTTCGGTCCTTCATAGTGCTCTCCCAATCCGGTGAGATGGTCGTAACCCGCTTGCCGGATGTCGTCGGACACCCGGTCGTCCAGCCCGGCCTCGCCGCGGAGGATGAGCCAGCCATGGCCGGGCCACCACGACGTGGCCTCGATGTTCCGGTTGATCGCGAGCTCCTCCCAGACGTCCTTCGTCGTAGCCGTGCAGAACCATATGCGGCCATCCTGCTCGGCGGCGAAGCTGAAGGGGCGCACATGCGGCTGGTCATTGACGCTTGTGGCGAGGTACCAGGCGGGAACGCTCGTGAGGTACTGGAGGATGGTCTCGTTTCCGTTCATTGTCGTGCTCCTAACAGATCGTGGTCGGATAACATTCTATCTATCGAACAGCCTCCGTCCCTCGGCGCTTCGAAAATGCTGCGCGGCGACAGGGGAAGTGACGCTACAGCAGCATGTTCGCCGCGACTATTCCGGCGGTCATGGCGACGAGCGCTCCGACTCCCGCCGCGTCGAGCACGGTGAAGCGCAACGGGTGCAGGCGAGTGCGTCCCGCGCTGCCGTGGTAGCATCGTGCGTCCATGGCGGCAGAAAGTGTTTCGGCGTGGCGAAAAGCGCTTGTGAAGAGCGGGATCATGAGCGACGACAGCATGCGCAGCCCCTTCACCGGGCTACCGTCCATACCGGCTCCGCGGCTGATCTGTGCATGATAGATGGTTGCCAGTTCGCTTGCGAACTGAGGCAGAAAGCGCAGGGCTATGCCCATGATCATTCCGAGTTCGTGGGCGGGCAGCCCGAAGCGTGCGAACGGCGAGAGGAGGCGCTCGAAGGCTTCCGTGAGATCGAGGGTCAAGGTAGTCATGGTGATAAGGCTCATCCCCATCATCATGAGCACGAGGCGGGTGGCGATGAACAGGCAAGAACCGACCCCTGCTTCTGAGATGCGGATGAAGCCCCATTCGAACAGCACGGCGCCGCCCTGCACGACAAAGAGGTTCAACAGCGATGCCACCACCACGATGAACATGAGCGGGGCGAGCGATTTCGCCGCATTGACAAGGGGAATGCGCGAGAGTAGGTAGAAGCCGGCTACGAATGCAGCCACCACGCCGAGCGCCGCTGCGTTGCGGGCGCACAGCGCGGCAATGATGAACGCGCAGCCCAGCAAGAGCTTGGCGCGCGGATCCATGCGATGTAGCGGACTCGAGCCGGGATAATAGCTGCCGAAGGAGAAGACGTTCATCGGACGCCCCCTGCTATGTCGGCAAGGACGCGCGCCAGCGTCTCGCCATCGTACAGGACGTTGCCGGGTATGGGAACGCCCGCCTCCCGCAGGCTGTTCGCCATGCGCTGGGCGGCGGGGATGCCCAGCCCGATATCGTTGAGCTCGCGCGCTTGCAAGAACACGTCGCGAGGAGTGCCCAGCGCGAACATCCTGCCCTCGTTCAGCACGAGCACGCGGTCGCAGCACGCAGCCAAATCATCCATGCTGTGCGAGATCATGACGACGGTGCGGCCGGCTTGATGGAGTTCGGACACAAGCCCTAAAAACTCGCGGCGCGCCGCAGGATCAAGCCCGGCGACAGGCTCGTCGAGCACGAGGATGCTCGGGCGCATGGCCAACACCCCCGCGAATGCCACGCGGCGCTGCTGGCCGCCGGATAGGGCGAACGGGCTCGAATCGCGCAGCTCATCGAAATCAAGCCGCACGAGTGCGAGCGACTCGCGCACGCGTGCGTCCACCTCTTCATCTGAAAGCTTCAGGTTGCGGGGGCCGAATGCCACGTCGTTGTACACGGTATCGGCGAACAGCTGGTTTTCCGGATACTGGAACACCACGCCCACGTCGGCGCGGATGCCGGCGGCCTGCTTTTTGTCGGACACGTCTCTGCCTTCGACGAGCACCCGTCCCTCAGTGGGCCGCAGGATGCCGTTCGTGTGTTGGATGAGCGTAGACTTGCCCGATCCGGTATGACCGGCGATACCGAAGAACTCGCCTTTTCGCACGGAGAAGTCGATATCGCGCAGCGCCCAAACAGCGTCCGGGTCATTGCCCCACTTCGCCTGCTTGCCCGTCTTGGAGCCTTCTTTCTTGGCGCTCGTGCGCTTGCTTGGCGGATTATAGGTGAAAGATACCCCGCGCAATTCGATGGCGGGCTCGTCTGCTTCGTTCGCGGCGTTCGCTGCGCTCGCCGTCGTTTCCACGTTCGTCGCATTTCCGGCCACGGTGGCCGGCGCCGCGCTTCCGCTTGCGAGTGCGCGCGGCAGCGCTTCGATAAGCTGCTCCTCGCGGACGCGCACGGGCACGTCCAGACCGGCGTCGCGCAGCTTGAGCGACAGGTTGCACGCGAATGGTACCTCCAAATTGAGGTCGGATAGGATGTCGGTGCGCACGAGCACTTCCTGCGGCGGGCCGCTCAACGCAACGGTCCCGCGGTCGAGCACGACCACGCGGTCGGCTTCGGCGGCTTCCTCCATGAAATGAGTGATCATGACGATGGTCATGCCGCGTTCATGTAGGCTTCTGCATACGCGCATGAGCCCTTTGCGGCCGCGCGGGTCGAGCATGGCTGACGCTTCGTCCAAGATGAGGATCTTCGGCTGCATGCTGAGTACGCCCGCGATGGCTACGCGCTGCTTCTGGCCTCCCGACAAAGCGAACGTCTCGTGCTTTTCGAAGCCGACGAGTCCGACCTCTTGCAACGCGTCGCGCACTCGGTGTGCCAACTCGGCAGTTTCCACCCCCAGGTTCTCCGGCCCAAACGCCACGTCGTCCTCTACGAGGGAGGCCACCAATTGGTCGTCGGGGTTCTGGAATACCATGCCGGCAGTGGAGCGGATGCGGTAGACATGGCGAGGCTCCGCCGTGTCGTTTCCGTCCACTACGACGCTCCCCTTATCGGGAACGAGCAGCGCGTTCAGGTGCTTTGCCAGCGTGCTCTTGCCGCTGCCGTTGCCGCCCAGCACGCAGACGAACTCGCCGGCATCGACCTTGAGGTCGATGCCGGCGAGCGCCTGGTGCTCTCCGTCGTATGTGAACTCGATCTCCATGCACTCGATCATGCGTGCGTTCCTTACTGCTTTTCGTGGGAGCCGACTCTCGTCAGCGGCCCTTGACTTGGGATTTCTTCGGGGTAATCAGGTTCGAGACCGCCTTGTACACGATCAGCGTCAATATGGCGTTCACGATGCCTTTTACCAGGTTGAACGGCAGGATGGCGGGCAATAGCATAGGGAGGATGACATCGACGCTGCCGTACCAGAACGCCACGCCGATGGTGAGGTTCGACACCACGGCGCCTGCGGTTGCGGCCAGCACGCCCACAAGCAGGCCGATGATGCCGCTCTTGAACGTGCGTTTGCGCCGGTAGATGGCTGCTGCCGGCCACACGAAGCACAGGGTGGCAACGATGTTCATAAGCGAGCCCACCCATTCTCCAAGGATGAGTCCGTGGATGACGGCCGCAATGGCGCCCACGGCGATGCCGGCGCCCGGGCCAAACGCAAAGCCGCACACCATGGCCGGCATGAGCGAGGGATCGTAGGTGAGAAACGTCACGCCCGGGATGAGCGGAAGCTGGACGAACGACAGCAGCGCGGCGATTGCGCACATGAGGGCCATCGTTACCAGCTGCCGGGTGTCCCAGGCGTTCGTGTTCGAGAATTCGAGATCGTCCAGATCTTTTGGCGTGGTTGCGGACATAGCGAGCCACCTTCCTTTCGCGAGACAACGATTGGTGCGGGTTCGCCTCTTGCCTCGCAAAAAGAAACGAGCCCGTACGAATTCCGCTCATTCCATACGGGCTCGTGATTCGCCATGCATATGCGGCGCTGCGCGCCGTCGACGGCGAACTCTGCCTCTTCCATCCGGACTATAACCGTTGGTCCCGGGATCTAACCGGAGTCAGCCTGCTCAGGCGCGCACCTCGCGCCGTTGCAGGGTCGCGGACTTTCGGCTCATGTGGCTGCACGCGCAGTCGGCCGTTCACCGCCAGTGAGGAATCACACCTCGCCCTGAAACAGAATCCATCGCCCCGCATTGTAACCATCTTGCATCCGTATGGCAACATCTGAAGCATTGGTCGGTGGCAAACGGCGTCTTCCGGATGCGGAGCACGTTGATCGGCGCCTGTGCTATGCGGGCGATTTCTCGACCTAGCCTCCGAGTTATGTGTCTGAGCTGCATTTAAGCCGTTCGCGGCTGGTTTCGGGTACAATGGCGAACCGCTATGATCGAAATTCTTGAAACAATCGACGCTCTCGTCTGGGGTCCGGCCATGATCGCGCTCCTGTTGGGGTCGCATCTGTTCTTCACGTTCAAGACGGGGTTCATCCAGCGCAAGCTGCCCCGCGCCATCAAGCTGTCGCTGTCGAGCGACCCGGAAGGCAAAGGTGACATCAGCCACTTCGGCGCCCTCGCAACGGCGCTTGCGGCCACCATCGGCACCGGTTCCATCGTGGGCGTGGCCACAGCCATCCTCGCGGGCGGCCCGGGCGCGGTGTTCTGGATGTGGATCACCGGCGTGTTCGGCATCGCCACAAAGTACGCCGAGGTGTACGCGGCCGTGAAGTACCGCGTGCGCGATCACAACGGAGCCATGCTCGGCGGCGCCATGTACATCTGGGAACGCGCGTTCAGGCGCAACGATCAAGGAGCGCGCGATCCCGGTCCTGACGGGCGCACCCCCTGGTGGGCGAAGTTCGGCGCTGTGGCATTCGCCGCGTTCGCCGCCGTCGCCGCTATCGGCACCGGCTCGGCCGTGCAAGCCTCCGCCATGTCCGGCATCATCACGTCCAATGCGGACGTTCCCGCATGGATCGTCGGCATCGTTATCGTGGTGCTCGTCTCGGCGGTCATCTTCGGCGGCGTACAGACCATCTCGAAGGTGTGCGAGAAGCTCGTGCCGTTCATGGCTGTGGCTTACGCTGCGGGCTGCATCGTCATACTCGTGCTCAACGGGTCGCTGCTCGGTGAGGCGCTCGGCCTGATCTTGGAATGCGCCTTCACGCCCAAGGCCGCGTTCGGCGGCGCGGTGGGATCGGGCCTGATGATGGCGCTCCAGTTTGGTTGCGCGCGCGGCCTGTTCTCCAACGAGTCGGGCCTGGGGTCCGCCCCCATCGTGGCCTCGGCGGCCTCCACGCGCAACCCGGCGCAGCAGGCGCTCGTGGCGATGACCGGCACGTTCTGGTCCACTGTGGTCATCTGCGCACTCACGGGCATCGTGCTCGTGTCCACGATGCTGGCGAACCCCGATATCGCATCGTCCATCATGGCGAACCCCACCGTCTATTCCGGCGCGATGCTGGCTAGCGAGGCGTTCGCGAAGATCCCCTACATCGGCACGCCCATCCTCGTGCTCGGCATGGTGGCGTTCTCGTACACCACCATCTTGGGCTGGTCGTACTACGGCAACCGCTGCATCACGTACCTGTTTGGCCGCTACGCCATCCGTCCGTACCAGGTGATCTACGTGGCCGTGGCGTTTCTCGGCGCCATCGGCGTGGGCGACATCGTGTGGACGATTTCGGACATTGGCAACGCGCTCATGGCCATACCCAACATCATCGTCGTGCTGCTGCTCTCCGGCATGATCGCCCGCGAGACGCGCCATTACGTGTACGACGGCCATCTCGACGAAGCCGACGACACGCCCATCCCGCAGCTAGAGAGCAAGTAGCTTCCGTCGCACGCTTTCCGCTGCTTCGATACCGCTCCCGCTCCGCGCGGCCCGCAGCCGTTCGCTGAGAATTTCGCGTTTGTTAACGAACCGTAAGGTTTACCGTCGCTATAATCCGATTGCTTTAGCGTGCGAAAGTACCCGTTCCGAAAGGATTCGTTGCTCGGCGTCTGGCCTGGGTCGCATGGCTGTCGTAAGAGCGAGGATCTCCGTTTCGGCGCCGGTCCTTTCCCATGCTCGGTCGCGGCGGCGCGTGAGGCTTCGGCGCCATGCCGCATTGCCAAGGAGAGAGAGGATATCTGCATGGACATTGTCCAGATGATCAACGACATCGACGCCTTCGTGTGGGGGCCGCCGATGATCGTGCTGCTGTTGGGATCGCATTTGTTCCTGACGTTTCGCACGCGGTTCATCCAGCGCAAGATCCCGACGGCCATCAAGCTATCGGTGACAAAGGATCCGGACGCGCCGGGGGACGTGAGCCAGTTCGGCGCGCTGACCACGGCTTTGTCGGCAACCATCGGAACGGGCAACATCGTGGGCGTGGGCACGGCCATTCTGGCCGGCGGCCCGGGCGCCGTGCTGTGGATGTGGCTCACCGGCGTGTTCGGCATCGCCACGAAGTACTCCGAGACGTTTGCCGCGGTGAAGTACCGCGTGAAGGACCATGAAGGCAAGATGCTCGGCGGCGCTATGTACGCCTGGAAGCGCGCGTTCACCAAGAACGGCAAAACGCCCTGGTGGGCGATGCTCGGCGCAGGCGCGTTCGCGCTGTTCGCCGCCATCGCATCCTTCGGCATCGGTTCGGCTGTGCAGTCCAGCTCCATGACCGGCATCATCACCTCGAACTTTCCCGGCATCCCCACCTGGGGTATCGGGCTCGCCATCGTCATCATGGTGTCGCTCGTCATCTTCGGCGGCATCAAGTCCATTTCGAAGGTGTGCGAGAAGCTCGTGCCGTTCATGGCCATCGCCTATGCGTGGGGCTGCATCATGATCATCGGCATCAACTGGGAGTACATCTGGCCCGCCATCTGCCTCATCTGCGAATGCGCCTTCACGCCCAAGGCCGCGTTCGGCGGCGCGGTGGGATCGGGCCTGATGATGGCGCTCCAGTTTGGTTGCGCGCGCGGCCTGTTCTCCAACGAGTCGGGCCTGGGGTCCGCCCCCATCGTGGCCTCGGCGGCCTCCACGCGCAACCCTGCACGACAGGCGCTCGTTTCTATGACCGGTACGTTTTGGGACACGGTCATCATCTGCGCACTCACGGGCATCGTGCTCGTGTCCACGATGCTGGCGAACCCTGGCATCATGGAGGGCGGCCAAATCGCGGCAGGCGCCGACCTGACGAGCGCGGCGTTCGCGTCCATCCCCTATATCGGGACGCCGATCCTGGTCATCGGCATGATCCTGTTCGCATATTCCACTATCCTGGGTTGGTCGTATTACGGCAACCGCTGCGTCACGTATCTGCTGGGCAAGCATGCGATCCGCCCCTACCAGGTGCTGTATGTGCTCATCGCGTTTCTGGGCGCCATCGGCGTGGGCGATTTCGTGTGGACCATATCCGACATTACGAACGCTCTTATGGCAGTGCCGAACATCATCGTCGTGCTGCTGCTCTCCGGTATGATCGCCCGCGAGACGAAGCACTACGTATGGGAGAAGAATCTGGAAGAAACCGACGAGACACCCATACCCGTCATCGAGAGCAAGTAGCGCTTCAGGAGAAACCTGCCGATCGGGAGCCCCGATCCAAAGAAAAAGGCCGTTCGCAGCCCCGGATTGAATACCGGGGCTGCGCCCGTTCTGCAATGCCCTCGAACTTGCATCGCGTCGTTGGGAGCGGGCGGGCAGCAATCCGAAATGCTCTCGAAATGCAAAGTCCTTGAGGTTCGCATCCTCCTCCTGCCGAGGAGGCCCCGAAAATGCAGTGTCCTCGAGTTTCGCGCTGCCATGACGGCGATTTCGGAGATCCTTCTCCGAAAGGCACAATACGACCTGAGGGTTTCTCAACGAGCGCTCTGAGCGATCCGGTTGAAAAGCGCTTTTTCCCGTATCGGAAGGGCGCAGAACTCGAGGACAATGCAAAAACGCCGATTTCGGCTGCACGGGCCGGCGTTGCTTTCTGGATGCGGCCGCGTCGGCCGCCTTCGCGTTTTGAGGTATCATGGCGGGCATGGAGAAACTGGCTATTATAGGAGGCGGCGCGGCTGGGCTCGCGGCTGCTGTCGCGGCGGCACGCGAGGCGCGCAATCGAGGCGCGGATGCGGAAGTCGTCGTGTTCGAGCGCGACGATCGCGTGGGGCGCTCGATTCTGGCTACGGGAAACGGGCGCTGCAACTTCTCGAACGCGCAGGTGGACGCGGGCCTCTACCGCAATGCGGCGTTCGTTGGCGATGCGCTGCTCGCCCTAACGCGCCAACAGAGGCGCGGGGGCGATTCCGTGTGTGCCTTCTTCAAGGAGCTGGGTCTTGTGTGGCGCGAGGAATCCGAAGGGCGTCTTTATCCATTTGCGAACAAGGCCTCGAGCGTGCTCGACGTGCTGCGCACGGCCGCGACTGCCTCGGGCGTGCGCGAGGCGTGCGGACGCCGCGCGATACGCGTCGACGCGCCCGGATATGCGGGAGGGCGTTTCCATATACGTTTCGAGGACGGGGCGGTGGAACACGCCGCCGCGGTGATCGTCGCAGTCGGAGGACGGGCGCTCGCAAGCCTCGAGTTGCCGGATAGTCTTCCCGTGACGAAGCCATCGCCCGTGCTGGGCGCGCTGCGCACGAAGCCTGCGCCGCCGCGCGATTTGGACGGCGTGCGCGTGCGGTGCGGATTATGGCTTGTGGGGGATCGAGCCGCGGATATGCGGGCGGGTGCGTCGGACGCTGATGCCGCAGGCGAGGCTCGCCGTGCTGAACGCCTGTGGTCGCGGGAGCATGGAATGCGAGATGGCTCGCCCGCCGCTGTGCCCGGTGGCGGGCGCGTAAAGGCGCACGAGCGGGGTGAGCTGCAAGTGCGACCCTACGGCGTGTCGGGCGTCGCCGTGTTCAACCTTTCTCGGTTCGCGCATCCAGGCGATCGCCTGCTGGTCGATTTCGTGCCGGACCTGCCGTGGCAGCAGGTCGACCAGGTTCTGTTCTCGCGGCGCAAGGCTCTGCTGGGCGCGATCGGCACCGTCGATTGCGAGGGCATGCTTCGCGGCCTGCTGCTTCCTCCGCTGGCGCGCGCCGTGCTGTGCCGGGCGGGCTTGAAACCGGAGAAGCCTTTCGAGAAAGCGGACGTGCCTGCGTTGGGCGCGGCGTTGAAGGCGCTGCCGTTCGCGCTTGACGGCGTGGCGGAACCGGCCCGGTGCCAGGTGGCGCGAGGCGGCCTTGGCGTGGACTCGTTCGATTCGCGCACGATGGGTGCGCGCGACGTGCCCGGGTTGTTCGCGATCGGCGAGGCGCTCGACGTAGACGCGCCCTGCGGCGGCTACAACCTGCATTGGGCCTGGGCGAGCGGCATTCTGGCGGGTCGCGCGGCCGTACGTTCGGTGGAAGGAGGCCGGTGTGCTTGAGGTGGCGAACGTCAAGCTGCCGCTCGATGCAGGGCTTCCGGGTGCGCGCGCCGTGGCGCTCGTGCGAGCTGCAGCGGCTGCCGCGCTTGGCGTGGCGGAGTGCGACGTGCGCTTGGTGCGCGTGCTCAAGCGCAGCGTCGATGCGCGCAGGAAGCGCGACGTGCACTTCGCGGCCACCCTCGGTGTGGAGCTGGCGAGCGTCGAGGACGAGGAGCGGGCGCTTGCTGCAGCCTCGAACTCGCAGGTCAAGTTCCACATGCCGTACGAGCCGCTCCCGGTGCCCGCGCTTGGCGACGCACTTGCGGCCTCCGGCGAGCCGCGACCTGTCGTGGTGGGCACGGGGCCGGCGGGTCTGTTTTGTGCGCTCTTCCTGGCGCGTGCCGGGCTGCGTCCCATCGTGGTGGAGCGCGGCGGCGACGTGGACGAGCGCTTGGCGGCTGTGGCTGCGTTCGACGCAGGCGCCGACCTCGATCCGCAGACGAACATCCAGTTCGGCGAAGGCGGGGCGGGGACGTTCTCGGACGGAAAGCTGACCACGAACATAAAGAATAAAAATGCGCGCCACGTGCTGCGCTGGTTCGTGGACGCCGGCGCGCCCGAGGAGATCCTCTGGCAGGCGAAGCCCCATATCGGCACCGACCTGCTCGTGGACATCGTGCGCACGTTGCGCCGCCAGATCGAGGAGGCGGGCGGCGAGGTGCGCTTCCGCACGCAGCTCGTCGGACTCCGCTTCGATGAGGGTGCGCTTGCCTCCATCGGGATACGCGACGGGCGTACGGGTGCGCTCGGCGAGCTGGCGGCGCGACGCGTTGTGCTGGCGTGCGGCCACTCGGCGCGCGACACCTTCGAGGCGGTGTACGAGGCCGGCGTGGTCATGGAGCAGAAGCCCTTTTCGGTGGGCGTGCGCATCGAGCACGCCCAGCAAGCGGTGAACCGAGCTCAGTACGGCGACCAGGCCAGCCACCCGGCGCTCGACGCGGCCGATTACAAGCTGTCCGTGCACCTGCCAAGCGGGCGCAGCGCGTACACGTTCTGCATGTGCCCTGGCGGCGAGGTGGTGTGCGCCGCCAGCGAAGAGAGCGGCGTCGTGGTGAACGGTATGAGCCGTTGGGCGCGCGACGGCGAGAACGCGAACAGCGCGCTGCTTGTGGGCGTAGGCCCCGAGGACTTCGAGGACGACCACCCGTTGGCCGGCATTAAACTGCAGCGGCGAATGGAGCGCGCAGCGTACGATGCGGCGCTTGCGGCGGGCGGCACGGCCTTTCAGGCGCCAGCGCAGACCGTGGGGGATTTCCTTGCCGGGCGCGCGGGCAGCGCCAGCGCGACGGTGCGGTCGACGTACGCGCGCGGCGTGGCCTGGTGCGACCTGCGAACGTGCCTGCCCGGCTTCGTGGCCGACGCCATAGCCGAGGCGCTTCCTCTGCTCGATCGCAGGCTGCACGGGTTCGCGGATGCGGACGCGGTGATGACCGGCGTCGAAACGCGCAGCTCGAGTCCCGTGCGCATCGTGCGCGACGATGCGCTGCAGGCACGCGTATCGGGCGCCCCGGCCGGCGCCTCGGAAAGCGGCCTGTATCCCTGCGGCGAGGGGGCGGGCTACGCAGGCGGCATCATGAGCGCCGCCTGCGACGGCCTCCGCGTCGCGCAAGCGGTGGCCCGCTCATACGAGGGATAAGCGCGCGACTCGCCCTGCAACGATCCGCTGTGTCGCAACTCGCAGGGCTCCTTGTCGCTTTCGCGCCGACAACGACGGAAGATGCTCAGAACTCGATCCCTCGTCGGGCGACGACGCCGTCGTTGAAGTAGTGCTTCACCGCGCGCATCTCGGTGACGAGGTCGGCCGCAGCCAGTACTTCTTCGCCGGCTCCGCGCCCGGTGAGCACGAGCTCAACGTTTTCGGGCCGCTCGCGCACGAGCTCGAGGAGCGCGCCCGGCTCGAAGTAATCGAGCGAGTCGGCAACGTTCGCCTCGTCGAGCACCATCACGTCGCATCTTCCGTCGAAGAGCACGGCGCGGGCTCGGTCGAGGCCTGCCCGAGCCGCCCGGGCATCGGCGGCCGGATCGATGGCGGACAGCTCGCTTCCCGTGCCGAACTGCTCGACCGTTATGCGATCGCCCAGCAGATGCAGCGCTTCGAGTTCTCCGGTATCCCCGTTCTTCATGAACTGGCCGAAAAATACGCGCAGGCCCGCGCCCGCCGCGCGCACGGACAGGCCGACGGCTGCTGTGGTCTTGCCCTTGCCGTCGCCCGTGTAGACGTGGACGTATCCGTGATCCATGATCATGCTCCCAGCTCGGCATCCCAGTCGAAATTGGGTGGGGGAGCGGTGGGTTTGCCGGCGCCGTCCGCGTCGCCGGCCAGCCGGCCGTCCCATTGGCACGCCTCCATGTTGACGCGGCCTTCGTCGACGAACGAGACGCCTTCGGCCTCCAGCATCCGACGCTGTTCGTCGGGACCGCCGAATGCGAAAGACGTGCACAAGCTTCCATCCTTGAACACGACGCGGTGGCAGGGAATGCGGTCGTGATCGGCACCGGGCTCGGGGTTCGCCCGTAGCGCGAACCCCACGTAGCGGGCTGATCTTGGTGCACCGATAAGTCTTCCCACTTGGCCATACGTTGCAACTTTGCCGTGCGGAACCTGATGCACCACTTCGAATACCCGCTGAGAAAAATCTCCCATGCGCTCCCTCCTTCGCCGCCTCGTCTATCGACACCAGTATAGCGCTCCCCGTTGAAGCCGCCGACCGTCGGCGCCTCTGTCGCCTCTTCCTGATCGAAACAATGGTAGAATGCCTCTCGTTGATTGGCTTGGTGGAGCGCGTCGGGCGCGGCGCCGGACCGCCGACAAGGCGGTCTGAGGGGAATGCGGGTGCGAATCCCGCGCTATGCCAGTAACCGTAAACGCCGATGAGCGGACTACGATGGCGCGTGGCAGCGCCGTCCCGTCTCAGACGAGGCAAAGTCGGAATACCTCTCCACCACACCTGGAAGCCCTGGAAAGAGAGGTTCTGATGATGTTCCATTCCCTGTTCTCCTCGATCGACTTGTCCGAAGCGGCGGGTTCGCTTGCAGCTCGCTCGCGTGTCGGCGCCCGCAGGGCGTGCGCGGCCGTGGCGGCGGCGCTCGTTGCGCTTGCGCTGGCGGGCGCAACCGGATGCGCCGCTCCCGCTTCGGATTCTTCGAACCAAACAGGTGCCGACGCCGCTTCGCAGCAAGCTTCGATGTCGGTGAACGTTGTCGTCGATACGTCGGCTGTCGAAGGGGCGCCCGTGTCCTACGATGCGCCGGTCACGCTCGATGAGGGCGCTTCGGCTTTTGACGCGCTTCAGGCGACCGGCCTTTCCGTGAACGTGACGGAATCGTCCTATGGCTCGTATGTGAGCGCCGTCGAGGGCTTGGCGGCGGGCGATCATGGCGATATGAGCGGCTGGATGTACGAGGTCAACGGCGCTGAAGCCCAGGTTGCTGCCAGCGCGTACGTCCTCAGCAAAGGGGATTCGGTGCGCTGGTACTATACGGTATCGTAGCCTATCATGCGGACTGCGGCTTCGAAGGTGCGGTCGGATGAGACGGATCAAACGGGCGGCATGCGTCAAAGGCGTGTCGATGCGGGTCCTACAGCGTTCGATGCCTTCCATCCCATGGTGTCGCTCTGCTATGTTACGGCTGCCCTCGTCTTCTGCATGGCGGCGATGCAGCCCGTGTATCTGCTCATCTCGTTTGCAGGTGCGTTCGCCTACGGCATCGTGTTGAGGGGGCCGCGGACCGCAGTCCGCTCGCTCGCGTGGCAGCTGCCCCTCGTCGTGGTCGTCGCGTTGGCGAACCCGCTGTTTTCCGCGTCTGGCTCCACGGAGCTGTTTCGCATCGGCTCTCGTGCGTTCTATCTCGAAAGCTTCGCGTTCGGCTCCTGCATGGGCCTTATGCTGGCAACCGTGTTCACGCTGTTCTCGAATGCGTCGCGCGTTCTGTCTTCCGACAAGATCATGGCGCTGTTCGGTGGTTTTGCGCCAACGATCGGCCTGATGCTGTCCATGACAATGCGGCTTGTGCCGCAGTTCGTGCGGCGCGGCAGCGATATCGATGCGGTGCAGCGCGCCTGCACGGCTGCCCGCCCTGCTTGTGCGGAGAAGGGCGGCACACGGCGCGGCTACCTGCGATCGGCTTCAGTGCTGATGGGGTGGAGTATGGAAGACTCGCTCGAGACGGCGGCCGCCATGAAGGCCAAGGGATGGGGCGCCGGTTCGCGACGTACGACGTACAGGCGCTTTCGGTTTCGGCGTCTCGATGCACTCGCGCTCGCATGGGGTGGCGCGCTCGTGCTGGTGTCCGTGGCAGCGGCCGTGGCGGCGTGCGGGCAATTCCGATTCTACCCGATCATCGAGGGAGTCGCTCCTTGGTGGAGCTATCTGCCCTACGCCGCGTTCGTCGCCCTGCCGCTAGCGATGAGCGCGAAAGAGCGTGCACGATGGCGACCGTAAAGGCGATCGAGGCACGCGGGCTCGCGTTTTCGTATCCGGACGCGGAACTCGTTGTCGGGCCGCTTGACTGGCAGGTGGAGGAAGGGGCATTCCATCTGATCGTGGGCGCTACCGGCAGCGGAAAGACGACGCTTCTGCGCTGCTTGAAGCCAGCGCTCGTTCCGGCGGGGAGGCGGTATGGGTCGCTCGAGGTATTCGGACGCGCCGTCGACGGGCTCGACGCGCGCGAAGCGGCTGCGACCGTGGGCTATGTCTCCCAAAGCCCCGAGAACCAGATCGTGTGCGACAGCGTGTGGCACGAGCTGGCCTTCGGGTTGGAGAATCTCGGCATCGCCCAGGATACGATGCGCCGCCGCGTTGCCGAGACGGGGCATTTCTTCGGCATCGAGCCGTGGTTTCGCCGATCCGTCGACGAGCTGTCAGGCGGTCAAAAGCAGATGACGACGCTCGCCGGCACCCTGGCCATGCAGCCGCGCCTGCTCGTGCTTGACGAACCCACCGCGCTCCTGGATCCCGTGGCCGAGAAAAACTTCCTGCATGCGCTGTTCCGTGTGAACCGTGAGCTGGGTATTACCGTCGTAGTGGCCGTTCACGAGCCCGAGGCGATGCTCGACTACGCCACCGATGCGGTGGAGCTGGCGGATGGGCGCCTGCGCTCGGTAGCTGGGTGCGGTAAGGCGAAGACACCGCAGCTTTATGCGCGGCGCGGCGTTCAAGCGACGTTCCCAACCCAAAACGCCGCCCGACCCGCCGTGTGCGTGCGCGACGTCCATATGCGATACGATCGTCAGGACGATTGGGTGCTGCGGGGCTTCGATCTGGAGGCGACGGCAGGTTGCATCCATGCTATCGTGGGCGGCAACGGCTGCGGCAAGTCCACGCTTTTGCGGGTGATTGCCGGCGTGCTGAAACCCGAACGCGGGCGGGTGGATAACCGCTTGGCCGCCTGCCAGGCATTGCTGCCGCAGGATCCGAAGACGCTGTTCGTATGCGATTCGGTGGCCGACGAACTGCATGAATGGCAGAAAGCTTGCGGATATGACGACTCCGCCGTCGACGATGCGCTTCTGCGTTTCGGTCTCGCCGGACGCGCAACCAGCCATCCCTACGACGTATCGGGCGGCGAGCAGCAGAAGCTCGCGTTCGCGAAGCTGCTGCTGGCCGAACCGGAGCTGCTGCTGCTCGACGAGCCCACGAAGGGGCTCGACGCGCCATCGAAGCTGACCGTCGGGCGTATGCTGCGTGAACGTGCCCGCGCCGGGACGACGATCGTCATGGCCACCCATGACCTTTCCTTTGCCGCGCTCGTCTCGGATACGGTTACCATGGTATTCGACGGCGAGGCCGCCTGCACCGAGCCCGCTGCCGACTTCTTTGCGAACAACCTGTTCTACCGCCCTGCGCAGGACGCTTTCGCGCTCCTATGGAACGAGCAATGCGGATGAGCGGGCAACCGCTGGGCATCGATAGCCCTTCCCGTTCTCGTGCCCTCGTGTCCCGCGTTCTCGCGGCGCTTGAGATACCGGCGCTCATCGCGGTGCCCGCAGCGCTGGGACTCTGCGCCTACGTGCAGATGGAGCAGGCTGCGCTCTTCACCATGGTTGTGGCGATCGCCGCTGTCGGCGTGTTCTTAGCGGGCTTCGAGACGTCGCGTCCCGCGCTGCGTCAGATCATGCCCGCAGTCGTGCTCGGAGCGATTGCCGCCGCCGGACGCGTCCTGTTCGCGCCTGTTCCCGACTTCAAACCGGTGTCGGCCGTCTGCATTCTGGCCGGCGCGGTGTTCGGACGCCGCAGCGGCTTCTTGGTCGGTGCGCTCGCAGCACTCGTGTCGAATTTTTTCTTCGGCCAGGGTCCGTGGACGCCCTGGCAGATGTACGCCTGGGGGCTCGTCGGCTACCTCGCCGGCATGTTGGCCGACCGCGGATGGCTCGACCGTATGCCGGCGGTGTGCGTTTATGGATTTCTATCGGGGCTGCTGTACGGTCTGCTGCTCAACAGCTGGTACATCGTCGGATTCGTCCATCCGCTCACATGGCCTGCGGCGCTCTTCGCGTTCGGCGCGGCGCTGCCCCTCGATGCTCTGCACGGGGCAGCCTCGGTCGCGTTCCTGCTTGCGCTCTACGCGCCTTGGCGCAGGAAGCTCGAGCGCATCAAGCGCAAGCACGCCTTGGCGGACAGCGGGCAGGCGGCCTGCAAGCGGACGCGTGCTACAATGCTGCCCGACCGATTGGAAGGGGGAGCGTCCATGGAGGCGCACGAGAACGCGCTGCACAAGGCGGTCGCCTCGCTCAGACGCGGCGAGGCGGTCATGTTTCCGACGGACACCGTGTACGGGTTGGGGGCGGCCGTTGATTTCGCGGAGGGCCCCGGTATGCTCTACGATCTCAAGGAGCGCGACCGCGGCAAGCCCATCGCCTGGCTCGTGGGCGATCCGGACGATCTCGACCGCTACGGCGAGGATGTGTCCGCTTCTGTTCGCGCGCTTGCACGAAGGTTCTGGCCGGGTCCGCTCACGCTCGTCGTGAAAGCAGCTGAGCGCGTTCCCGACTCGTTCCGGTCCGCGGCGGGCACCATCGGCCTTCGAATGCCGGACGATGCAACGGCGCTCGCGCTCATCGAGGCGGTCGGGTGTCCGCTTGCGACGACGTCGGCGAATCGCTCGGGGAACCGGGCGCCGCGTTCGTTCGACGAGCTCGATCCCGCGCTTGTCGAACGCGTGTTCGTCGTGGCGGATCTCGGCGATTCCAAGACGAGCGGACTCGCGTCCACCGTGCTCGATTGCACCGGCGACGCTCCTCTTGTCGTGCGCCAAGGCGCCATCGCCCTCGAAGATATTCGGCCGCTGCTGTAACGCTGCTCCCGCCATGCGGGGGACCCTTGCCCGATCTTCCGCACCTGCCGTGTCCGCTGCGGGTATACTGGGACAAACTCCTGGGGAGGGGGAAGTATGGCGGAAAGCACGGTTACAACCGCGCCGGTGGGGTTCTTGTCCCATGACGGCGTATCTATGATCAAGGGCATCGAGTGGAAGCCAGCCGAGGTCAGGGGAAGAAAGCGCGCCGCGCCGCGCGGTGTCGTGCAGATCGTTCACGGCATGGTCGAGCATGTGGGGCGCTATGACGAATTCGCCCGCTTCTTGGCGCAGCGCGGATTCGTGGTGTGCGCCGCCGACCATATCGGTCATGGAAAAAGCGTCTCGTCGCTCGACGATCTGGGCTGCCTGCCCGTCGAAGGCAAGGAGATACTCATCGAGGATGTGCATGAACTGCGCAAGACGGTGACGGCGCGCTATTCGCGCCAGACGCCCTGCATCCTGTTCGGCCATTCGATGGGCAGCTTCATTGTGCGCGCCTACCTGGCTCGTCATGGCGAGGGGCTTTCCGGCGCGGTGCTCTGCGGGACGGGCCAGCAGCCGCTCGCGTTGTCGAAGGCGGGTAACGCGCTCGCCCGCTTCTTGGCAAAGCGCAAGGGGTGCTCTTACCGAAGCCCGCTGCTCGATCGCATGGGCGTGGGAGCGTATGCGCGCCAGATCGATAACGCGCGCACGCCGCATGATTGGATATGCACGGATCCCGCCGTCGTGGATGCCTATCGTGCCGACGAACTGTGCGGCGCGATGTTCTCCGTCGGCGGCTACGCCTCGCTTACCGACCTCACGGCCGAGGTCGCCACGGCGCGGTGCGCGTCGCGGGTGCCGAAGGATCTGCCGGTGCTGTTCATCGCCGGGGCCGAGGATCCTGTCGGGGCGTGCGGCAAGGGCGTCGAAGCCGCTGCCGAGCTCATGCGGCGCGCGGGCGTGCGCGATGTCGAGCTGCATCTGTACGATGGCATGCGCCACGAAATCCTCAACGAACCGGGCCGCACCCGGGTTTATACTGAGGTGATCGATTGGATTGAGGAGCATGCATGCCGAAACGCTACGTCGTAGCGCTCGACCAGGGAACCACCTCGTCGCGCGCGATGCTCGTCGACGCGCAGGGTCGCGTCGTCGATGCGGTGCAGAACCCGTTCCCTCAGATATACCCGCGGCCTGGCTGGGTGGAGCACGACCCGCGCGACATCCTGACGTCGCAGCTTGGCGCTCTCACCGAGCTGCTGGTAGCTCGTAACCTCGGGCCGGACGACATCGACAGCATCGGCATCACGAACCAGCGCGAGACCACGATCGTCTGGGATCGCGAGACGGGCGAGCCGGTGTCGAACGCCATCGTGTGGCAGTGTCGTCGCACGGCTCCCATCATCGAGGAACTCGCGATGCGCACGGGCGTCGCTCGCGAAATCCAGGCCCGGACCGGGCTCGTGCCCGATGCGTACTTCTCCGCGAGCAAGGTGAAGTGGATCCTCGACAACGTCGAGGGCGCGCGCGAGGCGGCGCAAGCCGGCAGATTGGCGTTCGGAACCGTGGACAGCTGGCTCATCTGGTCGCTCACGCAGGGCCAGGTGCATGCGACCGACGTGACAAATGCCAGTCGCACCATGCTGTTCAACATTCACGACATGCGCTGGGATCCCTGGCTACTTGAGTTGTTCGATGTGCCCGCATCCATGCTGCCCGAGGTGCGGCCTTCATCAAGCGAGTTCGGCCGCACGGCGAACCCCGGCATCGTGCCGGGCGTTCCCATCTGCGGCGTCGCAGGCGATCAGCAGGCCGCCCTGTTCGGCCAATGTTGCTTCGAGCCGGGCCAAGCGAAGAACACCTACGGCACCGGCTGCTTCCTGCTCATGCACACCGGCTTCGATGCTTGCCGCTCGGAGCACGGGCTGATCGCCACCGTCGCCGCTTCGGCGCCCGATACGCCCTGCCCCGAATACGCCCTCGAGGGCAGCGTGTTCGTGGCGGGCGCGCTCTTGCAGTGGCTGCGCGACGAGCTGGGACTTGTCGACGATGTGGCCGATACCTCGGCCATCGCCCGAAGCGTCCCCGATACCGGAGGCGTATGCATCGTGCCTGCGTTCACGGGTCTCGGCGCCCCGCATTGGGATTCCGAGGCGCGCGGAGCCATCTACGGCTTGACGCGCGGCACGACGCGGGCCCACCTCGTGCGAGCGGCACTCGAGTCCCTGGCCTATCAGGTGCACGATCTCTGCGTGGCCATGGAGGCGGATGCGCAGGTGGCCTTGAGCTCGCTCAACGTGGACGGAGGCGCGTCCGCGAACGATTTTCTCATGCAATTCCAAAGCGATATCTTGCGCACGCCTCTGCGCCGTCCGCAGAATACGGAAACCACCGCGCTCGGCGCCGCGTTCCTCGCGGGGCTTTTCACGGGCTTTTGGAAGGATGCGGACGCTCTGCGCGCGCTTCGCGCTTCGGACGCGGTGTTCGAACCGTGCATGGAAGATGCGCGCCATGCACGGCTGCTCGAAAGCTGGGCCTGCGCTGTCGCCCGGACGATGTCCAGGCCGTGCTCCTGAACGCGAGCTGCTGCGCGTATCAGAAGGATCGGGAGTCTGAGGAAGGATACAGGATATGAAGATCAGCATCGCAAGCGACCATGCAGGCTTCGAGCAGAAGCAGGGGCTCGTTGACTATCTGGTCGCGCAAGGCCACGACGTGATCGATCGCGGACCGGACTCCGATGAGCGTGTCGACTATCCCGACTACGCTGCGCTCGTTGCGCGCGACGTGGCGGGCGGCGCGGCCGAGCGCGGTGTGCTCGTGTGCGGTACAGGCATCGGCATGGCCGTGGCTGCGAACAAGGTTCGCGGCATCCGCGCCGTGAACGTGGTCACCCCTCGCTTCGCCGAACTTTCGCGCGAGCACAACGATGCGAACATCGTCGCGCTTTCCGGTCGCTTCGTCGACGTGGATGTGAACCGGGCCATTCTCGATGCGTTTCTCGCCACCCCCTTCGGCGAGGGCCGCCACGCGGGTCGTGTCGAGAAGATCAAGGCGCTCGAAGAGGGGTGAGTGGCGCTTTCTGGCCTCCTGCGCCGCCTGCAGACCAGCGCGGTTGCGGATGTGCTAGCATATCGACCGACGCAAAACAGCTTGCTCCGCCTTCGAAAGGATGCCCGTCATGGCTTTGACCTATCTGCCCGATTCCGACCCTGCCGTCGCCGACGCCCTGCGCCAAGAGCTTACTCGCGAGCGCGACTCCATTGAGCTCATCGCTTCGGAAAACTTCACGTCGCCCGCTGTCATGGAGGCCGTGGGCAGCGTGCTCACCAATAAGTACGCCGAGGGCTATCCGCGCAAACGCTATTATGGCGGCTGCGAAAAGGTGGACATTGTCGAGGATCTGGCGCGTGATCGCGCATGCGCGCTGTTCGGAGCAGGTTATGCGAACGTACAGCCCCACTGCGGCGCGAATGCGAACTTCGGCGCCTACGCAGCGCTCCTCGAGCTGGGCGACACGGTGTTGGGCATGAGCTTGGACCAGGGCGGACACCTCACGCACGGCTCGCCTGTGAACTTCTCGGGGCGCTACTACCGCTTCGCCAGCTACGGCGTGGATCCCAAGACCGAGACCATCGACTACGACGAAGTCGAGCGCATCGCCAAAGAGGTGCAGCCGAAGCTCATCGTGGGCGGCGCGTCGGCCTACCCCCGCATCATCGACTTCGAGCGCATGGGCGCCATCGCGCGCGAGGTGGGCGCGTACTTTATGGTGGACATGGCCCACATTGCCGGCCTCGTGGCCGCCGGCGCGCACCCGAGTCCCGTGCCGCACGCCGACGTGGTCACGTCCACCAGCCACAAGACCCTGCGCGGACCGCGCGGCGGCTTCATCCTCTCGAACGACGAGGACATAGCCAAGCGCGTGGACAAGGCCGTGTTCCCCGGCGCGCAGGGCGGCCCGCTCATGCACGTCATCGCCGGTAAGGCCGTCGCGTTCGGCGAGGCCGCGCAGCCCTCTTATAAGGAGTACATCGGCCATGTGGTGGAGAACGCCGCACGTCTGGGACAGGGCATGATGGACGGCGGCCTGCGCCTCGTCTCCGGCGGCACCGACAACCACCTGTGCCTCGTGGACCTCACGCCCGCCGACGTCACCGGCAAGGACGCCGAGAAGCTTTTGGAGAGCGTGGGCCTGACGGCGAACAAGAACTCCATCCCCAACGAGACCCGCTCGCCCTTCGTCACAAGCGGCATCCGCGTGGGCAGCGCTGCGGCCACGACACGCGGTTTCACCGCCGAGGATTTCTACGAGGTGGGCCAGCTCATCGCCGCTACGGTGTTCAACGCCGAGAGCGAGTCGAGGCTCGCCGACATCCGCGCCAAGGTAGATGCCCTCTTGGCCGCTCATCCGCTCTATCCCGAACTGGCCTACTAGTATGTGGGGCGATCGCGTCCGGTTGATCGACCATCCGATGGTGCAGCACAAGCTGTCCATCTTGCGCGACAAGGCCACACCCTCCAAACAGTTCCGCGAACTCGTTCGCGAGCTCGCGCTGTTCGAGGGCTACGAGGCCATGCGCGATCTGCCTCTTTCTGAGGTGGATGTCGAGACGCCGCTCGCGCCTGCGACGTGCCGTCGCGTTGCCAAACAGGTCGCCGTCGTGCCTATCCTGCGCGCGGGCCTTGGCATGGTGGACGGCGTGCTTGACCTCGTTCCCGCTGCGCGCGTGGGGCATCTTGGCATGTACCGAGACGAAACGACGCACCGCCCCGTCGCGTACTATGCCAAACTGCCCGATGATATTGCCGAGCGAGTCGTCATCGTGGTCGATCCTATGCTCGCAACGGGTGGTTCGGCGGCGGCTGCTATCGCCTACCTGCGAGAGCAGGGCGTGGCGGGTGTCGTGAGACTGATGGTGATCGTCGCGGCTCCGCAGGGCGTCGAGGCCGTGCTTGCCTCCGATCCCGATGTGGAGATCTACGCCTGCGCCATCGACGAGCGGCTCGATGAGAACGCCTACATACTTCCCGGCTTGGGCGACGCCGGCGATCGCATCTTCGGTACCGAGTAGAGAGGGCTGCTATGGAATCGTCCATTGAGCGACCCAGCTGGGACGAATACTTCATGAAGCTGGCAACCGAAGTCGCCAGCCGTACGACCTGCCTGCGTCGGGCGGTGGGTGCCGTCATCGTCAAGGACCGGCGTATCCTAGCTACCGGCTACAACGGTGTTCCGACGGGGCTCGCCCACTGCGCCGAGACAGGGTGCCTGCGTCAGCAGCTGGGCGTTCCGAGCGGGCAGCGCCACGAGATCTGCCGCGGACTGCACGCCGAGCAGAATGCCATCATCCAGGCTGCGCGCTACGGCATCAACATCACGGGCGCCTCCATCTACATTACCACGCAGCCATGCGTGGTGTGCGCCAAAATGCTCATCAACGCCGGCATAGACGAGATTGTCTACCAGAATCCGTATCCTGACGAACTGGCCATGTCCATGTTGCGGGAAGCGGGTATGAAGATGCGCATTTTCGATTCATGATCTGGTGAGACGATTAATCTATCGAATCCGTTCCATGCGCATGTGCTCGCATCAGCGGCAGGGCGGAAGCCTCGCTGAGCGACCGTTCGCGGCGCTTGTCGATCGTTCATGGTCGTTTACCCGGATTTTAGGCATTTCGTTTCCTTTTCGTAGACGAATTTGCATATTCTGTTAGTATGTGTTCCGGTCGAGGTCGGCCGGAGACGACATGCAGGCAGAGGATGAAGAAAGCGAGATATGGCTCTGGCTATTCTAATAGGGGCTGGTGCGGGCCTTCTCGGTTTCATTCCGCTGTTCATCGCCTTGCGATTATCGCGCCGATCCGCGTCAGCGACGGCGCTCAATGCCGCGCTCTATGGTTTGGCGGGCGTATCTGTGTCCCTGGTCGTTCTGATTGTGGAGCTAATCGTGTGCGCGATTGTGGCACGCCCGCTCGTTCTTCCGTTCGGGATAGCCGAAATGCTTGCCCTCATCGTGTCTACGGCTGCGTACGTGGTGTACAAGAACGGTCTCGGCCCGCGCAAGAAACAGTAACGGAAAGGTTGGAAATCCAGTATGGGTGACGCGCTTAACACTTTCGTCGAGGAAGCTCAGCATCTGTCGAGCACATTCGAATCGGCAACCGTGTTCTCGATCGCCGGATGGGACATAAGCCAGTACACGCTGTACATGTTCTTCATCCTGGCCCTCGTCCTCCTGATCGTCCTGATCAGCGGAAAGAAGCTTCAGCTCATTCCCACCAACAAGTTCTTGAACACCGTTGAGTACGGCTACGAGTTCGTGCGCAACGGCATTGGCGCGGACGTCATCGGCCACGGATTCAAGAAGCACGTGCCGTTTTTGTGCACGCTGTTCTTCTTCATCCTGCTGGCCAACGTGGTCGGCCTCATTCCCGGCGCCAAGGCGGCCACCGGCACCATCAGCATCACGTGGGCGCTTGCGGCCATTTCGTTCGTATACTTCAACTTCTACGGACTCAAGCAGCTCGGGGTGTTCGGCTACATCAAGAGCCTCGTGCCGTCGGGCGTGCCGCTGGGCATGGTTCCCGTCATCTGGTTCCTCGAGTTCTTCTCGATGGTCATTCGCGTGCTCACGCTGGCTGTTCGACTGTACGGCAACATGTTGGCCGGCCACATGGTGCTCGCCGTGTTCTCGCTCGCCACGACGGTGTTCCTGCAGTTCGCCATCTTCCAGATGGACTTCGTCACCGCGCTGCCCGCCGTCGCCTGGTTCATCCTGCTCATCCTCATGTATGCCCTCGAATGCCTGGTGGCGTTCCTGCAAGCCTACGTGTTCACCATCCTGTCCGCCTCGTACATCGGCATGGCGACCCATCCCCACTGATGAGGCGCGGCGGTCGCAAGGCCGCCGTTCATTTCGGTACTGCAGCTGGTACGTAATCTCAGCTGATAGGTATAAGCAAGGGTCCGGAGGAAGGCTCCGGGTTCGACAAAGGAGGTAATTGTGGACGTTACTATTGCGCTTGCTGCACTGAAGGTCGTCGGCTACGGCCTGGCCGCCATCGGCCCCGGCATCGGCATCGGTGTTGCAACGTACGGCCTGTGCGTTTCCGCTGCGCGCCAGCCCGAGATGAAGGGCACCCTCATGGGCTACTTCTTCATCGGCGCTGCCATGTCCGAGGCGCTGGCACTGCTCGGCTTGGTCCTCTTCTTCATCGGCTAGCACGATTCCTGGTACAAACCAACAGGTATTCCATCAGTACGAAGAAAAGGAGGGAAGCGAGTTGAACAGAAAAGCAAGTAGAATGGCTCGCGGCTTCGGCAGCTTTGCGTGCGCCGCTGCCGCCGTCACCGCCCTGTGCCCCACGCTGGCGTTCGCCAGCGAGGAATCCAGCGGCGGCATCAACGCCATCTTGCCGCAGATGGATGAATTCATCCCCATGCTCATCGCCTTCCTGATCCTTTGGTTCATCCTCGCGAAATTCGGCTGGCCGCTATTCAACGGCATGCTGGAGAAGCGCGAGCAGACCATCAAGGATTCCCTCGAGAAGTCCGAGCAGGCGCGTATCGAAAGCGAGCGGACGCTCGAGGAGTACAAGCGGCAGCTCGAGGAAGCGAAAAGCCAGGCTTCTCAGATCGTTGCCGAGGCGAAGCGCACCGGCGATGCGGCGAAAGCCGACATCACCGAGAAGGCCCAGATCGAAGCCGCTGCCATGATCGAGAAGGCGCGCGCCGCCATCGAGACGGAAAAGAAGGCGGCCATCGCCGAGCTGCAGGGCTCGGTAGCCGACACTTCGATCGCCGTCGCCTCCCGTCTCATCGGGGACGACTTGAGCGACGAGGAGCATCGCAAGATCATTGAGCGCTACGTGAACGAGGCGGGTAGTTTCAATGCCAACTAATCGTCAGATTCGCAAGGAGAAGGTGGCGACGTATGCCGCCGCGCTGCTCGACGGAGCCTACGAACAAGGCGGCCAGGCTGCTGCGCTCGAGGTTCGCGACCAGCTTGAGCTCATAATACGCATCGTTCGCACGCGAAGCGTCGAATTCTCCAATGCGTTGAAAGACAGCTCCTATACGCCCGAGCAGAGGGGGAGTCTTGCGCGCGCCGTGTTCGCCGACTCCAATCCGGTCCTTGTTGACATTCTGGCCGTCATGGCCGAGCGCAAGGATTTTGCGTTGCTGTCGCGCGTATGGGAAAGCTACGGAGAGCAGCTCGAGCGCAAGCTGAACGTCACGGTCGTCGACGTCGTCACCGTCGTCGAACTGGACGATCATCTGCGAGAGGTTATTACGAAGAAAACCGAGGCCGATCTGGGCACGAAGGTGGTGCTGCGCGAGCGCATCGACAAGTCCCTGATCGGCGGCATATTGATGAGTGCGGGCGGCAGGCGTATCGACGCCAGTGTCCTGTCGCAGTTGGAAAGCGCTCGCAACGTGCTCAAACTATCAACAGATGGAGGTGAATGCTAGTGACTGAAATCACCGCACAGTCTATTGACGATGCACTGCGCAAGCAGCTTGACGCGCTCAACACGAGCGTCGAATCGCGCGAGGTTGGTACCGTTATCCAGATTGGAGACGGTATCGCGCGCGTCGACGGTCTGAGGGCTGCCATGGCAGGCGAGCTTCTCGAGTTCGTGGGCAAGGACGGCCAGACCGTGTACGGTATGGCTCAGAACCTCGAAGAGGACGAAGTCGGCGCCGTGCTGCTTGGTGACGTCACCGCAATCAAGGAGAACGACCAGGTTAAAACGACCGGTCAGATCGTCGACATCCCGGTTGGCAAAGAAATGCTCGGGCGCGTGGTCAACCCGCTCGGCATGCCCATCGACGGCAAGGGTCCCATCAAGGCCGATGGCATGCGTCCGATCGAGTTCAAGGCTCCGGGCGTTATTATGCGCCAACCCGTCGAGGAGCCGATGCAGACCGGCATCCTGGCCATCGACTCGATGATCCCCATCGGTCGCGGACAGCGCGAGCTCATCATCGGCGACCGCCAGACCGGTAAGACCGCCATTGCGGTTGATGCGATCATCAACCAAAAGGGCAAGAACATGATCTGCATCTACGTCGCGATCGGCCAAAAGGCCTCCACGGTTGCCGGCGTGGTGGAGACGCTTGAGCGTCACGGCGCGATGGATTACACCATTATCGTGAACGCTTCCGCGTCCGATTCCGCCCCTCTGCAGTATATCGCCCCCATGGCGGGCGCTGCGATCGGCGAGTACTTCATGTACAACGGCGAGGACGGCAAGCCGGCTTCCGCCGACAACCCGGGCCGCCATGCGCTGTGCATCTACGACGACCTGACCAAGCAGGCTGTCGCCTACCGCCAGATGTCGCTGACGCTGCGCCGCCCGCCGGGACGCGAGGCCTATCCGGGCGATATCTTCTACCTGCACTCGCGTCTGCTGGAGCGCGCGGTCAAGATGTCCGACGAGTACGGTGCGGGTTCGCTGACGGCGCTCCCGATCATCGAGACGCAGGCCGGCGACGTGTCCGCCTACATCCCGACGAACGTCATCTCCATCACCGACGGTCAGATCTTCCTGTCCACCGACCTGTTCTTCCAGGGCCAGCGCCCCGCAGTCAACGTCGGCATCTCGGTGTCGCGCGTTGGCGGTTCCGCGCAGGTGAAGGCCATGAAGCAGGTTGCCGGCACGCTGCGCCTCGATTTGGCGTCCTACCGTGAGCTGCAGGCGTTCACGCAGTTCGGCAGCGACTTGGACAAGGCAACGCAGGCTCAGCTCAATCGCGGTGCACATATGACCGAGCTGCTGAAGCAGGGTCGGTACGCCCCGATGCCCGTCATGGACCAGGCTATCGCCATCTACGCGGGCGCCCACGGCTACCTTGACGACATTCCCCTGGAGGACGTCACGCGCTTCCGTGGTGAGCTGCTCGTGTACCTTCATGCATCCAAGCCCGAGATCGTCGAGGCGTTGGAGAAGGAGCGCAAGTTTACCGATGCCATCGAAGCCGACCTGAACGCTGCGATTGAGACTTTCAAGCTGCAGTTCGCTCCCTCGGCGTAAGGCAGGTAGACTATGCCCAACCTTCACGACATAGAACGGCGCATCAACTCCGTCACTTCGACGAAGCAGATTACGCGCACCATGCAGATGGTGGCGGCAGCGAAGGTCCGTCGTGCCAATGAGCGCGTGCAGGCCGCGACGCCGTACGCCGACTCCATGGTTGAGATGCTGGCCAGCGTCGCCAAGCGTGTGGGTGGCACCGAGAACGCGCTGCTGCGCAAGCATGACGAGATCAAGAACGTGCTCGTGGTGGTCGTCACGTCGGACCGTGGGCTGGCGGGCGGTTTCAACAGCAACGTACTGCGCCACGTGAAGCGCCTCATGAGGAACAAGCAGGCGGAAGGCGCAAGCGTCCAGGTGGTGGCTTGCGGCAAAAAGGCTATCGGCCACTTCACGTACCGTAAGATGGATCCGGTTCTCTCGTTCGCGGACCTATCCGCCGATCCGACGGTGGATGAGGCTGCCGCCATCGCGGCGTTCGCTATCGACGGGTACGTCAATGGGGATGTCGACGAGGTCATCGTGGTGTACAACCATGCAAAGAACCCCGTTGAGCAGGAGCTTTGCCAAGAAACCGTGCTGCCGGTCGACACCTCAACGCTCGAGAGCGAGCTTGCGGCCGACGATGTGCCCGCCGATGAGGAGCCGGTGCTCGAAGGCGATGTGATCTTCGAACCGGGGATCGAAGCCGTTCTCGATCGTCTGTTGCCCGCGTACGTGCGCACCATGCTATACCATGCGCTCATCGACTCGGCCGCCGCCGAGCAGGCCGCGCGTCGAAGCGCCATGATGGCAGCGACCGACAACGCGACCGAGATGGTTGAATTGCTGACCAGATTGTATAACCGTGTACGCCAGGGCGCTATCACGACCGAGATATCGGAAATCGTCGGTGGCGCTGCGGCTTTGGAGGATTAAATGGCTGAACACATGTTTACAAAGGAGGAGCTTGAAGCCAGCAAAGGCGGCGTTGGGCGCATCGTGCGCATCGTCGGTCCCGTTGTTGACGTCGAGTTCGCTCCTGATCAGCTGCCAGCGATCTACAACGCGCTGACGGTTGATGCTACGACGCTGGCGGGTGAGTTGCACCTCGTCCTTGAGGTGGAGACGCACCTGCCGGGCAACCTTGTCCGTTCGGTGGCTATGAGTTCGACGGACGGCCTCGTCCGCGGCCTCGAGGTTGTCGATACGGGCCACCCGATCATGATGCCCGTCGGCCCCGAGACGCTGGGCCGCATCTGGAACGTGATGGGCGAACCGGTGGATGAGAAGCCGATGCCCGAGGTGAAGGGGTACATGCCCATCCACCGCCCGGCACCGGAGTACGACGAGCTGTCAACGACGACCGAGATATTCGAGACCGGCATCAAGGCCATCGACCTCGTCGAGCCCTTCGTCAAGGGCGGCAAGACGGGCCTGTTCGGCGGCGCCGGCGTGGGCAAGACCGTCATCATCCAGGAGCTCATCAACAACCTGGCACAGGAGCACGGCGGCACGTCAGTGTTCACGGGCGTCGGCGAGCGTACCCGCGAGGGCACCGATCTCTACCTCGAGATGAGCGACTCGGGCGTTATCAACAAGACCTGCCTTGTGTACGGTCAGATGAACGAGCCTCCGGGAGCGCGTCTGCGCGTCGGCTTGGCGGGCCTCACCGAGGCGGAGTACTTCCGCGACCAGGGCCAGGACGTGCTCTTGTTCGTGGACAACATCTTCCGCTTCACGCAGGCCGGCTCCGAGGTGTCCGCTCTGCTCGGCCGTATGCCGTCCGCTGTGGGCTACCAGCCGACGCTGGCCACCGAGATGGGTGATTTGCAGGAGCGCATCACGTCGACCACGACCGGCTCAATCACGTCGGTGCAGGCAGTGTACGTGCCCGCCGACGACTTGACCGACCCTGCGCCGGCCACGACGTTCACGCACCTCGACGCGAAGACGGTTCTGTCCCGTTCGATTTCCGAGCTGGGCATCTATCCGGCCGTCGATCCGCTGGAGTCCACTTCCCGCGCGCTCGATCCGCAGATCGTCGGTGACGAGCACTATCGCGTGGCGACGGGCATCCAGGAGCTTCTGCAGAACTACAAGGACCTCCAGGATATCATCGCCATCCTCGGCATGGACGAGCTTTCCGAAGAGCAGAAGCTCACGGTGAACCGCGCTCGCAAGGCGCAGCAGTTCTTCGGCCAGTGCTTCCACGTTGCCGAGCAGTTCACCGGCCTGCCGGGCAAGTACGTGAAGCTCGAGGACACCATCCGCTCCTTTGCGGCCATCCTCGACGGCAAGTGCGATGATATTCCCGAGCAATGCTTCCGCATGAAAGGCTCGATCGACGACGTGTATGCTGCGTACGAAGAGATGAAGAAGGAAGCGTAACATGGCTGGGTTCGTGTGCGACATCGTGACGCCGCGGGCGTTGCTCGTCTCGGAGGAGGTCGAGATCGTCGTCGTGCCCGGCGCTGAAGGCGAAATGGGCTTCTTGAAGGGCCATGCCTCGCTCGTGTCCGTGCTCGCCGATGGCGAGGCGCATGTCAAGAGTGCCGAGGACGGCGAGACGAAGCGTTACGCGCTGCAGGGCGGCTATGTGGAGGTGACGGGCGACAAGGTCATCATTTTGGCCGATCGCGCTCTGCTGTCGTCCGACATCGACGTCGAGGCGGTGCGCCAGCAACTGGCCTCCATAGAAAGCAAACTTGCCGACCTGTCCGACGAAGAAGCGCGCAAGACGACGCTCCCCGCCGACAAGGCGTGGTGCGACGCCCAGCTGAAAGTGGCAGCTGCTTAGCTGGAACATGCCGGACGACGTGCGGCTTGAGGTCGCTTGGCAACGCAACGACTGAAAGTCAAGGCGTCCGAGAAACGAAGCAGAGCCCCCGCATGGGGGCTCTGCTTCGTTGTGCTGGGCTGCGGAGCCGACGAGTTTTTTGCGGACGTCGGTCCAAGCTGAAGGGTCTGCGGCATCCGGCCACGCGGCGCTTCCGCGCAAAAACCATCGTTTGTTCGACTATCGGCTTCGCCGATGCTGGTATCATTGTATCGGCATCGTGGCACACCGCGTTCGCGCCAAAAACACAACCACGCGCATCCCAACCGATTCGAGGCACAAGATATGGCATTCGTCCATCTGCATAACCATACCGAATACTCCCTGCTCGACGGGCATACACACATCTACGACATGGTGAAGCGAGCCGCCGAGCTCGATATGCCGGCTGTGGCCATATCCGACCACGGCGTGATGTCGGGCGTGCCGCAGCTGTGCGAGATGTGCGACAGGGTGGAGGAGGAGACGGGCAAGCGCGTGAAGCCCATCTACGGCTGCGAGGTGTACTTCACCACCGACGAAGAGCTGCGCAAGGATGTCAAACCCAAACTCTACCATCTGCTTCTGCTGGCAAAGACCAACGAGGGCTACCACAACCTGGTGAAGCTGGTCAGCGAGTCGCACGTCGACAACTTCTACTACAAGCCGCGCACGACGTTCAGCATGCTTCAGAAGTACGGTCGGGGCATCATCGGCTCATCGGCGTGCATCGCAGGCATCATTCCAAAGCTCTTGGACAATCGCCAGTTCGATGACGCTGTCGAGTGGGCTAAGCGTTTTGCCAGCTGCTTCGAGCCGGGCGACTTCTACATCGAACTGCAGAACCAGGGCATTCGCACCGACGCCGGGTTCACGCAAACCGAGCTCAACCATATGCTCACCGACGTTGCCAAGGCGGCCGGACTCAAGACCATCGCTACGAACGACTTCCACTACCTTACGCGCGAGGACGCAAAGGCCCAAGATTACATGCTGTGCGTCGCCCAGGGCGCGGCTGTGAACGATGAGAAGCGCATGCGCTTCGAAAACGACGAGTTCTACATGAAGACCGAGGAGGAGATGCGCGAGGCGCTGAAGGACTTCCCCGAGGCCTGCGACACAACGGTAGAGCTGGCCGAGAAGGTGAACGTGGTGCTTGAGCGCGACTCCATCCTGCCGCGGTTCCCCTTGCCCGAAGGCGAGACGGAGGAAAGCTACTTCCGACGTCGTGTGCAGGAGGGCTTGGTCAAGCATTACGGAGACCCGGTTCCGCAGGAGGCGCAGGAACGCGCCGATTACGAGATGGGCGTCATCATCCAGCAGGGCTTCCCGGCGTACTTCCTCATCGTGCAGGAGTACATCGAGTGGGCGCGCAGCCAGGGTATCGGCGTCGGGCCGGGCCGCGGCTCGGCCGCAGGCGCCATCGTTGCGTACGCCATGGACATTACCGCGCTTGACCCACTGTCAAACGGCCTGCTGTTCGAGCGATTCCTGTCGCCCGAACGCGTGGAGATGCCCGATATCGACGTCGACTTCGAGCAGGGTCGCCGCGAAGAGGTGATCAACCACATCAAGGACGTGTACGGCGAGGACCACGTATCGCAGGTCATCACGTTCGGCACGCTGCAAGCGAAGAACGCTGTGCGCGACGCTGCGCGCGTGCTGGACTACCCCTACAACACGGGCGATCGCATATGCAAGCTGATCGGCGACGAGCTGGGCATCACCATCGACAAGGCCCTTGCCACGAACCCGGATCTCAAGAAGGCCTACGAGACCGAGGAGGACGTGAAAGCCGTTCTTGACGCCGCGAAGTCCATCGAGGGCCACGTGCGCGGCGAGGGCGTGCATGCCTGCGCCACCATCATCTGCCGCGATCCTATGAGTGATCACGTGCCCATGAAGCGCGATACCAAGGGCGGCGGCATCATTACGCAATACGACGGTCATTATACGCCCGAGCTCGGCCTGTTGAAGATGGACTTCCTCGGCCTGCGCACGCTCGATGTGCTCACCATCGCCTGCAAGAACATCGAGCAGCGGTTTGGCATGAAGGTCGTCCCAGAAGAGATTCCCATCGACGACGAAGCCGCCTTCAAGCTCATGCAATCGGGCAACATGGACGGCTTGTTTCAGGTGGAGGGCGCGCTGTACGTAAGCCTGTTCGCGCGGCTTCCCCCTACGCGCTTCTCCGACATCGTGGCCTCCATCGCCCTCAACCGTCCGGGCCCCCTTGAGTCCGGCATGGTGGAGGACTATATCAAGGTTGCGAGCGGCAAGACCTCCATCCACTATTACGACGAGCGGCTCCGCCCTATCTTGGAGGAGACGTACGGCACCATGGTCTACCAAGAGCAGATCATGCAGATATCCATGGCTATGAGCGGATTCTCGGCAGGTAAGGCCGACAAGCTGCGCAAGGCGATGGGCAAGAAGAAGATCGACGTCATGCGCGGTTTGCAGGAGGACTGGAACGCCGGCGCGGTCGAGAACGGCTATTCGCTCGAGATTGCAAAGCAGATCTGGGAGGATGCCGAGAAGTTCGCGAAGTACGCGTTCAATAAGTCGCACTCCGCAGCCTACGCCATCCTCGTGATGCGAACCGCGTATTTGAAAGCTCATTACCCAAACGACTTTATGGCCGCCGTGCTGTCGTCCTATATGGGCAATACTGATCGTCTGATCCGCTACATCGCGAGCTGCAACCATTCGGGGATCCCCGTACTGCCCCCGGATATCAACTCGTCCAACGCCGAGTTCACGCCCACGGACGAAGGCGTGCGCTTCGGCTTGGTTGGCGTGCGAGGCGTCGGCGCGAATGTGGCCGAGGCTATCATCGCTGAACGCGAGGCTAATGGTCCGTTCACCTCGCTGCACGACTTTGTGAACCGTCTTGATGCGAAGTGCTACAACCGCAAGACGCTCGAGGCGCTCATCAAGGGCGGGGCATTCGATTCGACGGGTTACACGCGCAAGCAGCTCATGTTCTTCGTGGACGAAACGCCGCTTCTGGAAAGCGCCTCGAAGCGCCAGAAAGATCGCGATGCGGGCCAGGTGTCCATGTTCGATCTGTTCGGCGACGACCCCGATTCAGGCTTCGAGGAGGATATCCCGGAACCCGACGGAGTTGAGTGGCCGAAGCGCCAGCTGCTGTCATACGAGAAGGAGATCATGAAGATCTACGTCTCGGACCATCCGCTGCGCCCCTATGAGAACGCCATCGCGCACATGACGAAGTACCAGCTGGGCGATTTGGCCGAGCGCACGAGCGAGATCAAATCAGCCGTATTCGTGGGCATGGTCTCGAATGTGGTGACGAAGCTCACGAAGCGCGGCACGAAGATGGCTACGTTTACGCTCGAGGATACGACCGGCCACATCGAGGCGATCTGCTTCAAGTACGAGGAAAACGCCGACGCTATCCAAGAGGACGCGATTGTCAAGATCAAGGGCAAATTCGAGCACAATGATCGCGGCAACCAAATCATGGCGTTCGAAGTGGAGTCGATCGAGCTATCCGACGCCGACGCGGCCCCTTCCCACCTCGAGCTGCGCGTGCCCATGGCCGATTTCGATCAGGCTAAGTCCCTGCGCCTTAACCGTATTCTGAAGTCATACCCGGGCCGTGACGGCGTGGTGCTGTTCGTTCAGCAGAACGACGGTCATAAGTTCCGCGCCGAATTGCCCGTATCGGTGGATTCGACGAGCCCCATCATGCGCTCCGAGATCCAAGATCTGTTCGGCGCGCAGGTGTGGAGGGCTTCGTAGGGATACGCGGAGCATGGCGCTTCTCGCTGACGTTGCGAACGATTTGCGAGGCGAAGGGATACGGTTAACGTCTCATTTCAACAATTTGGCAAGCGGAACCCGGCTCGGGCTTGCGGCGGGGCCGGGTTCGTTTATCATGGCGGCTATGAATACGCAAACCATCACCCCCACATCCGCGCGTCAGCGCGAAGCGGCGGCACCAACCGCCGAAAAGCCCGTGCGTGATCACACGCTCGCGCTTACTCTGTCCTACAACGGCGCTCCGTTCTCCGGTTTCGCCCGCCAACCCGGGCAGCTCACCGTGCAGGGTGATCTCGAAGACGCCTTGCACCTGCTGTTCAAGCGCGACGTTGAGACGACGTGTGCCGGACGCACCGACGCCGGCGTGCATGCGCTCGGCCAGGTGGTGAGCTTTGACGTGGACGACGTTGATCTCGGCGGACGCTCGCTGCCTTCCCTGCGCCGCTCGCTCAATGCGCTCACGCACGATGCCATCAGCGTGCGTGAGGTGGAGCCGAAAAAACTCGGCTTCTCGGCGCGGTTCGATGCCCAGGCGCGCGAATATCACTATCATCTGTGCGTGGACAGCACGAGTCCTATCTTCATGAAGGATTTCTCGTGGTTCGTGCCCGGTGGGTTGGATGTGTCGGCAATGGAGGTCGCCTCACAGTACCTGTTGGGTGAACACGACTTCAAGAGCTTCTGCTTGGCAGCGTCGGCTGAGGGAAAGCCGACGAACCGCAATATACGCGAGATATCCTTCCATCCTGAAACCGTCTTAGGGGAGAACATCCTCGCCATCAAGGTGGTAGGCAACGCGTTTCTGCACTCCATGGTTCGCACAATAGTGGGCACGCTTGTTATGGTAGGTCGAGGCCAGCGTCCCGCCTCGTGGGTGGCCGAGGTGCTTGAGGCGCGCGAACGTCAGGCTGCGGGCGAGAATGCTCCTGCCCAGGGTCTTGTGTTCTGGCGAGTCATTTACTGACGTGGTACAATGATCGCCTTGCTTACAGGAAGAAGGCGTGTGTGTTCGGAACATCGACGGAAAAAAAGGTTGCTCGCGAGGTGGATCGCATCGTGTCTATGAAGGAGGATGTCGACGCACTCTCGTGGGGTCGCGTTCTTGAAATCGGCAAGCTCTTGCGAGAGCCCGCCGATGGCGACGCGGTGGCCGATTATGCACGCGAGCTTGTGACCATCGCGCAGTCGAATCTCTCTCTTGCCATCCGTTTGGGTATCGATGCGCCCCTTACGACAGGGCCCATCATGCCTTCCGGAATCGAAGTCGTGGAGGGGGGCTATGCCGATGCTGCGCTACAAGACGCCCCCTCTGCACCAGGGCAGAACGCGAGCAGGCGGTCGCAGCGTATCGAGCTTCCCGTGATCGAGCTTCCATCGGTCGTCGCGACCGTCGCGACCGTCGAGCCCGTTGCTGCCGAGGCGCCTTCTGCTCCGATGGTTGAACCTCTCTGCGATGCACCGATGGCCGCGCCTTCGAGCGATGCTCCCGGTCCGATGGCCGAGTCTTCCTTCGATGCTTCAGCTCCGGCGGTGGATCCCTCCTGCGATGCAGGATGCCCGACTGATGCCGTATCAGAGCCTGCCGTCGAGACTGTGATCGACCAGGCGGAGTCGGCGTGTTTCGAGGTAAGCGTTCCAGCTGCGTCTGAGATTCCCGCGTGCGACCCGCCGAGCGCAGCTTGCGCCGTTCTGTCGCCGACCGAGGAGTTCGCGCCAATTCACGTTGAGGATCCTGCGGAATTCACGTGCGACGTGGAGAAGATCGAAGACGTACAGCGGACGGATGACAGTGCGCTTTCAGACGACGGAGAGGGCGACCGGCCGGCTCATCCGCTGTCAAGCGAGCGGCTCGCAAGTTTCCGCAATCTCTATGAGAGCCAGGATGGCAGCCTGTGCGTGTTCGAGGACGAGCACGGTCACCTTGTTGCCGTTGATACTTCGAAGCTCGCCTGATCTCGCGGGAGCTTCTTTCGCGTTTGCTCATGCGGGAATGTGACGTCGATCCGTCAGAACGCATCGAGTCATGCACGCCCGATCTTGCGGGCAGGGGAGGGGCTCGCTTCGCGTGTGCTGCTCCCTGCGGCACTTGAAGCCTTTGGCCGCTTTCATCCGAACCTATTCGCTCAATGTGATGAATCGTTCATGCATTTCCCGGTATAATGCAGCATTTGGATGGCGGATCGTGCTCGCGTGCAGATCTTTGCTGTCCGAATACGAAGGGGCTTCGAGACAACTGCAATTCTGACGTACCTTGGAGGTTACCATGGCATCATCCGGTGCGCCCGCGCGTTCTTCGTGGTCGGGCAAGTGGGCGTTCATTCTGGCTGCTGCGGCGTCCGCGGTGGGCCTCGGCAACATGTGGCGCTTTCCTTATCTGGCGGCCCAGTATGGCGGTGGCACGTTCTTGCTGACGTACCTCGTGCTCGTCTTCACGTTCGGCGTATCGTTGCTGCTGCTCGAGACGGCGCTCGGACGTAAAACCGGGCAGTCTGCCATTGGCGCTTTTCGGACGTTTGGGAAGAAGTACGCCTTTATCGGTGTGCTGGCAGCGACGGTCCCCTTCATCATCACGCCGTATTACTGCATCATCGGCGGATGGGTGACGAAGTATACAGCCGCTTACCTCATCAATGGTCCTGCGGCACTCGCAGACGATGGAGGCTTCTTCACAGGTTTCATCACAAGCAACACCGAAAGCTTTCTCTGGATGCTCTTGTTCATGGCTATCGTGTTCATCGTCGTGTCGCTCGGCGTGAAGGGCGGCATCGAGAAAGCCAACTTGATCATGATGCCTGCGCTCATTATCATGGCGGTATGCATCGCCATCTACACGATGACCATGCCGGGCGCCCTTGACGGCGTGCTGTACTATCTCGTGCCCGATTTCAGCAAGTTCTCGCCGGAGCTCGTGATCGGGGCGCTCGGGCAGATGTTCTATAGCTTGTCGCTGGCTATGGGCATTATGATCACGTACGGCTCCTATCTTGACAAAAAGTCGAGCCTTACGCAGAGCGTTACCCGCATCGGCGGCTTTGACATTGGTGTGTCGTTCCTCGCAGGGCTTATGATTGTTCCAGCTGCCTTTGTGGCCATGGGATCGGGAGAAGCGGTCGCGTCGAATTCCGGCCCGTCCCTGATGTTCATCACGTTGCCCGGCGTTTTCGGAGGCATGGGCGACGCTGCGACGATCGTCGGTTTTCTGTTCTTCCTGCTCGTGCTGTTCGCAGCGCTGACGAGTGCCATTTCGCTCACCGAAACGTGCGTATCCATTATCATGGACGGCGCGCGGTGGAGCCGCAAGAAGTCGCTTATCGCGGTCATTGCCGTCGTCACAGTCGCGGGCGTTATCGTGAACATGGGCTACAGCGGTCTATCGTTTATCGAGCCGCTCGGGCCAGGATCGTCGCTGCTCGACTTCTTCGACTTCATATCAAACTCGGTTATCATGCCTATCGTCGCACTGTTGACGTGCGTCTTCGTCGGCTGGATTATCAAGCCGAAGGTGATCGTTGACGAGGTGAAACGCTCGAGCCCCTTCAAGGCCGAGAAGGTGTGGACCATCATGATCAAGTACGTTGCGCCTGTGCTGGTGATAGTCATTCTTGTGGCTTACGTCGCGCAAACTTTCGGCCTTGTAAGCTTCTAGCCGTTCGTCCTGCCGGCTACACACAGCGCTCGGTTTGATGACTGGACCATTGCGGGTTTCGATCGGTTGCCGGACTCTTCCCGCCTGACGCTAGACTGGAACCCGATCCGCCGGTTGCGGCGGATCGGGAGATCGGTCGAGCGGAAGGCGATGGGATGAGCGCAGCGGGCATTTCTGGAAGGGCATCGGGTAGCATGCTGCCCGCACTTCTTGCTTGCTCGTTCGCTGGTTCGTTCAGCCAGAGCATGATGAACGTCGCGCTGCCCGAGGTGGCACGTCGTTTCGATGTTACGCTCTCTGTGGCGAACTGGCTGATTGTGGGATACATGGTGGTCGCGGCTACCTCCATTATGCTGTCGGCGTTTTTGCTCGGTCGGCTCGGTTTGCGGCGGGTGTTCTTTGTCGGCGTCGGAGCGCTGGCGATTGGAAGTGGAGCGGCCCTGCTGTCGCCCGATTTTCCAACCTTGTTCGGCAGCCGCCTCATACAGGCTATCGGCACCGGTCTGTTCTTTCCCATGGTGACGAGCGCCATCATGACGAACTCGCCGCGCAGGACGCTCGGCACCCGCCTTGCTCTCAACAGCGGCGTGATAGCCATAGGTTTGGCGGTGAGCCCGACGGTCTCGGGTCTTGCACTCACGTACTTCGGATGGTCGGCGCTGTTCATTGTTCCGTTGGCGCTGGCGCTGGCGCTGCTTGTCGTCGGCGCCTTCCTGATCCGCGACGGCGCATCGCCCGGGCACGCCTCTGCCGACGTACTGAGCGTGATCTTGGGCCTGACGGGTTTGAGCGCGCTCATGTTCGGGCTCGGCGAAATCACCCATGACGTCCTGCCGTCCGTTGTCGCTCTGGCCGGTGGAGCGGTGCTCCTCGCTCTCTTCGCCTGGCGGCAGTTCTCGGCGAGCGAGCCGCTGCTCAATCTACACCCCCTAGCCCATCCGCGCTTCGCTGCAGGAATCGTCCTTGTGATGGTGGGCATGCTGACCTCTTACTCGATGAGCATTCTTCTGCCGCTGTACTACGAAGGAGCGTTGGGGCGTACGGCGTTCGTCTCGGGCCTGCTGTTGCTGGGCCCAGTTCTGGTCAATGCGGTGTTCACGTTCTTCGGAGGCAGGCTGTACGATAAATTCGGCGCTTGGCCGCTCATCCCGGCGGGCCTCGTGCTTGTGCTCATCGGGCAGACGGGCGCGTTCTTCTCGGCGCAAGGCTTCGCGGCGGCGCTGGTCGTGCTATGCTCTGCGGCGGTGTATGCAGGCGTCGGGTTCGTGGTGGCCCCGTCGAAGACGACGGCGCTCGGGCAGCTGCCGTCCAACTTATACCCGCATGGCGCATCCATCAATTCCACGGCTGTTCAGATCGCTTCGGCGCTCGGCTCGTCGTTGTTCGTCGGGGTTCTTTCGGCGGATGTGCTGAGAGATACCGTGGCTGGTGCGGCAAAGGCGCAGGCGTATGCGTCGGGTTTTGCCCATACGCTGGCCATTGCCATCGGTATCGCGGCGGCAGGGCTTGTGCTCGCATTCTTCTACGCGCGTGCGATGCGCAGGCGGGAAGCGCGCAGCAGGTAGCATCATTTCGATGGTGGGCAGGTGAGGCGCGTGTCCTGGTGCATGCGGGTGTCGGCGCTGCCGGGCTGGAGCGCCAGAAGCAGCAACTACGGTATGATGGGACTGCAGCTTGCAAGGGGGCGTCCATGCGCTGCCGGTTGCAGCGCTTCGTCCCGCCCGCAGGCCTTTGACATCCCGTCGCGTGCCGCAACGCGTCGACGCGAACGCGTCGACGCGGACCCGAGTCTGCGCCCCATGCTCAACACCGAACGAGGAGGTACGACATGCTGGACCCGCTTGTCCTTGACTTCTGCAAGAGCGACGTCGCCGATATCGGCGGTCTCGAGCGCTCTGAGTTTATCTGCGCTGAAGAGGGCCGCTTCGAGATGCGCGCCTACCCCGGGCCGGATTCCGCGAACAATATCGGAACCGTGCACGGCGGATTCCTGCTGGCGCTGGCCGACATGGCCGGTACGGGCGTGGCCGACACCTATGGATTCCAGAATACGACTATGTCGTTGACGGCCAATTTCCTGCGCCCGGGGCTTGTCGACGACGAGTACTTCGAGGTGGTAGGCACAGTTGTCCACAAAGGGCGGCGCTCCGTGGTATCGGACGTGGAGATCGCTCGCCCGGACGGCAAGATTCTCGTGAAGGCAACGTGCACCGTGGCCCTGTTCGAGACGCGCATCGGCGAAGCATGACAAGCGAAACCCGCCTCCTGCCACCAGGTGCGGGTCTCGTTATCACGATCGTAGCGCAGGTTGCGCTTCCGATTCATGGTATGTGTGGGGATGCTGCCTCTGCGCGCTCCCTTCTTCGTTCCTGATGATCCGTCAGGCGTTTTCGATGGCATCGATGGCATCGATCACTGCGCCACGGAACCCGCTCTTTTCAAGCTGCGTGACGCCTTTGATGGTGGTGCCGCCGGGCGAGCATACGGCATCTTTCAGCTCGCCGGGATGCTTGCCCGTCGCCAGCTGCAGCTTTCCCGTGCCCACGATCATTTGCGAGGCGAGCCGGTAGGCGGTCGGGCGTTGCATGCCGTGCTTCACGGCCGCATCGGCGAGCGCTTCAACGTACAGGGCCGTGAACGCGGGACCGCAACCGGCCACGTCGCTCGCCACCGAGAGCAGCTTGGTGTCCATGCTCTCAATGAGCGCAATCTGGCCGAACAGATCCGAGAACGCGGCGAACTCTTCTTCGGTAAGCGAATGCCGCTGCTCGCAGGAGACGACGCCGGCTCCTACGGCGATGGGTGTATTGGGTATTGTGCTGATGTGGTGGGTGCTCGGATCGAGGATCCTCTCGAAGAAATCGAAGTAGCATCCGAACGCCACCGACACCACCACTTTGCCAGCCAACGCCTCGCGCACGGGCTCGATCACGTGTTCGACCAGGTAAGGCTTCACGGCGATCACGATGAAATCGCTCGCTTCGACGACCTCCGCCGCCGTTTCGACTGCGTTCACGCCAATCTCCTTGGCGGTGCGCTGCAGTTTGTCGAAGTGCGCTGCACATGCCGTGATGCGCTCGCCCGACAGCGCCCCCGCGCCGACGAGTCCTCGCGCAATGGCCTGCGCCATGTTGCCGAATCCGATGAAACCGAGTCTGATCTGTTCGTTCGCCATCGTGCCTCTTTCCCCTCGTTGAAACCGGTATCGTTCGATTGTACGATATGCGGGGCGCGCATCCAAGGGCAGCTTGCGTTATGCGGAGAACAATTTGCGCATCTCGGCCAGGAGCTGCCTGCGTGTGAAGACGAGCAATGCGAGAAGAAATACGCACGCGGAAAGCGCGCTTGCATACGCGGGCACGTCCCAGGTGGTGAGACCGAGGATCGAGAGGGCCAGCGGCGCCACGCCCAGTACGACATCGAATAGAAGGTACTTGGCGTACCCGGAGACAAACGTGCCCCTGAACACCGCGACGAGCACGACGTCGTACACGATCGCCGTCAGGCAGATGCCGGGAATGACGAACGTCGTGACGATGAGATTGCCCGTTACGAGGAACCAGGCGGCGGCGACGGCGAGCAGGATGAGGAAGTAACGCGCTACCACGCGTAAAAAGTCCGGGTTGTGTACGATAATGTTCCGAACGAATAGGTAGTTCAAGGCGAGCCCCACGCAAACGGCGAGCACGATGTCGCCCGGGATGTCCAGAAGATGTCCCAGAAAGGGCAGGGCGATCAGGCATGCCCCGGTGACGAACGCCAGCACGGCGAGCGCCACGGCACCTGATTTCCTGACCGCGTTCACGGGAAATACCGAGGGTTCGGCTTCGCCTTCGAGCTCAGCTTGGCACAGCGGGCATCGATCGAGATCGCCGGTGAAGGCTACGCCGCATTTGCTGCAGCGCCTCATACGCGCGCCCCATCCTCGTCAGAAGGGACCGGTTCGTCCGACTGCGCAGAAGCCTGGCCGCCCAGCCGCTTGACCGAGGCTTCAAATCTAGTCTCCAACCGATCCTCGGCTACCTCCTTGCTCGTCTTGTTGATATTGATGAGGCCCTCGATGCCGTTCGACGTGAAGAATCGACAAAAATTCTTGATCACGTCAGGATTCGAGTAGGCCGACGTGATGCCGATGCTCAGGTCGTCGTCGAACGAGCACACCATGAAGTTGATGCCATTGGTCGAGGTGAGCACATTGATCGTCCGGACGAACGGGGCCAGCCTCTCATCGATGCGGATGGGGCCGAGGCTCGAGACGGTAGTGGTGGTCTCGCGCGCGACCAGCCAGTCCGCCAAGCCGAGCACGAGATCTTTCACGAACAGCGGCGCCAGACGCAGAAGCGGGTTCTTCTCGAGCGCGATCATGCGATTCATGCGCGATTTGAGGTTCTCGGCCTCGGTGGCCACCTTCAGCTGGGCCTGCACCTGTGCGGCTACGGCGCTTACGGGCTCGTTCTCGTCGCCGGGCACGTAGGACACATAGGCCAGTCCGAAGAAGTTCTTGGTCGTGGCCGACTCGAAGAATTGACGCAGGTCAACAGGGATATCGAGGCGGATAGCGCGGTGCCGATCACGCTGCGGCATCTCCGTGCGGATGGCGCATAGCACAACGGCGATCACGAGCGAGGTGAGGCTCACTCCGTAAGAGCGCGCGAGGTCGAGCACCTGCTGTACGGGAAGATGGTATTCCATGAATGTGGGATCCGCGATGTCGCGCCAGCCCGATAGCCGGTAGACCTTCGGCGCGTGCGTGGGCGCTGCCTTGTCTCGTTCGAAGTACTTGTCGAAACTGTCCTCGGATTTCTGGTGGTCCGATCCGTCGTAATCCGTTTCCACGCCTTCGACGCCGTAGCGCTCCTGCAGGTACGCGTAGAGCAGCGCTTTGAAGAAGCTGAGAGTGCCGCGCCCATCCGATACCATGTGGGACACTTCGAGGTTGATGCGGCTGTGGTAGTAACTCGTCCTGAACAGCACGCTTTTCGCGTGGACGTGCAACCCGTAGCAGATCGGTAGGTTCTCAAGGCTCACGGACGGCATTTCGGAGGCCTGTTCCAAATAGTGCCAGAACATGCCGCTGCGTAAACACACGTTGAAGCTGGGAAACGTGTCGACCGTCTTCTCGAGTGCGCGCTGCAGCAGGTCGGGGTCGACGTCATCCACAAGGTCGGCGGAGTATCGGAAAACCGTCTGGGCGGAGCTGCCCGCCTGCGACGAGTAGAACTTCCCCACGTTGTCTAGTCGGTACCAAGTAGCTCGAGCCACGCCGGGTCGTCCTCCTGTTCCAGTCCATCGCCGTCCAGAAAATGTTTCATGATGCGGTAGGTGTCCTTGACCACGTTGAGCACCGAAGGATACAGCAGGTATCCATGCACGGCATCGAGCACACGATAGCACGCCGCCTCGCCGCTTTCCAGGTCGATCCGCGCTGCGAAGGCCTCGCCCTCGTCGCGCAACGGGCAGTACTCGGCGGTGATCACGAGCGTGCGCGGCTGGTTTGACACATCGGGTGCGAGCAGCGGGGCGAGATAGGGATTGGCGAGATCCTCGGGCGAGGAGCAGTACAGTTCCATGTAGCCCTGCACGTCGCGCGCGGTGAGCAGGTAGTCTTCGCCGTTCTCGCGCACCGAGTCGAACCACGACGTGCGCGGGTCGTGGTCGTTGTAGGTTACGGGATAGAGCAGCATTTGAGAACGGGGCATATACTCGCCGCGGTCGCGTGCCATGAGCGAGACGACGGCTGCCAGGTTGCCGCCGGCGCTGTCTCCGAATAGCACGATGTTGTCGACGTCGACGTCGGCGAGCAACTCTCCAGCGAACAGCTGGCGGGCTGTCTCGTAGCAGTCTTCGGGCGCCTGCGGGAAGCGATGTTCCGGCGAGCGCCGGTAGTCCACCGACACCACACGTCGCTCGAGCTTGACCGCCATAGTGGAGCAGGCGTCGATGTAGAGGTCGACGGACCCGTTCGCCCATCCTCCTCCGTGGAAGAACAGGATGGTGCCGCGGAAGTCCTCGACGACCTTGAGCCCGCGGTCGAGCGAGAAGTCGAAATCGAGCGGGGTGAACACCCGCAAGGGCACTTCGTAGCCGTCGCGCATGACGGCGACTGCTTCGTCGATGCGGCAGCGGGGATCGGGCAAGGAAAGCTTTCCCATGACGTCCTCGGCCACTCGCTGGGCTTCGTAGGTCTGCTTGATGTCGGGCTTCAGGCGCGAAGCCGCTTTGAATGCGGCGAGAACCGCTTTGTTGAGGGGCATGGCGATGCCGTCCTTTCCGAGGGCGGCATCGCGAAAGCGCGCGCCGATCGGTCGCGGCCCGGATGCTCGGACCGTCTTCGAGGTTCATCGTAGCACATGGATGCCTGCAACCTCGCCGCTCTGTGCAAGCTGCACGTGCACAGTCAAAAGACCACGGGTACATGCATGCTAGCGGGAGCTTTCGCGCCGGGCGAGAGGGGAAATTGAGATCCGGCGCCGACAAGCGTGCCGAATCTCGCCCGTCTGCTTTGCCTTGAGCCACAAGCAGGGCGTCAGCTCATGCATGGGAGCGCGACGGGAAGCCGCGATCGAACGCGAGCAGGCGGCGGTAACGCTCGCTCTCGCGCGCGAGCACAGCAGGGGAGCCTTCGAGCTCGATGCGGCCGTCCTCGAGGAACACGACGCGGTCCATGTCGGCCACGCCTTGCAGATGATGCGTGATCATGATGAGGGTCTTTCCCTCAGTCGTGGCGAAGACCGCTTTGAGCAGGGCGCGCTCGGTGGCGGGATCAAGCCCCACAGTGGGCTCGTCGAGCACGATCGTCGAAACGTCTTGCAGCAGCACACGTGCAAGTGCGATGCGATGGCGCTCCCCGCCCGAGAAGCGTACGCCCGCCTCGTCCACAAGCGTGTCGAGTCCTTCGGGAAGTCGCTCGACCAGGGTGCGCAGTCCGACCCGTTCCAGAACGTTGTTCATGTCTTCGTCGGTCGCGTCCTCGCGGCCGATGCGCAGGTTTTCTCGAAGCGAGCGGTTGAACAAATACGTCTGCTGCTGGATCACGCCGAGATAGCGGGCCATGTCATCGCCAAACGAGCCAGCGGGCACGCCTCCCAGCTCCACCGTGCCTGCATCCGGCTTCAAATCGCCCCGGATGAGCGAGGCGAGCGTGCTCTTGCCCGATCCGCTGCGGCCGAGGATGGCCACACGCTCGCCTGGGCGCACCTCCAGACTGATGCCGTCGAGCACGGGACGGGGCGCCTCGGGATAGGAAAAGCGCACGCTCTCGACGCGGATGGTCGGAGGAGCGCCCGGCGACGGGAGAACGACCTGCGGCGCGCAGGCCGCTGCTGCGGCGTCCTCCGTGCGCGCGTTCTTGCGGTTCGCCGTCCTTACCGGCCGGTCTTCAGCCTTACCGCAATTACCCGGATCGTCGGGAAGCTCATTGAGCCGGTCGATGGAGGCACGGTACGAACCGGCCTCCGTGGCCGCCGTCGACAGCGGTGCGAACGCGTCTATGAGGGGAAAGAAGCCCAGCACGATGGCTGCGATCCAATTCGCCGTTCCTCCGTGGACGCCGCCGAATTGGCCGGCCGCCCAGAGGAGCGTCATGACCGCGATACCCCCGAACAGTGCGGTCGAGATCAGGTCCCGCCTACGGGCGAATCGGTCGAGCTCGACGTCCACATCGCGCAGCACGCGCTGGGAGGAACGGTAGCGGTTCAGGTATTCCGCGCCGCGATGCGCGAATATCCAGTCGGAAACACCCAGCACGTTGTCCGTCAGTTCGCAGTACAGCTCGTTCTTTATGGCCTTGCGACGAGCGACACGCGCTCTCGTTGCCAATACGGACGCAAGCGGCACGAGTACCACCACCACGAGCAACGCGAGCAGCATGGCGAGTGCGAACCACAGCGAGAAGAACCCCAGCACCGCAACGACGACAACGGTGAGCAGCCACGCAACAACGGTTGGGAACACCGTGCGCAGATAGAGGTTCTGCAGATGTCCAATGTCCTCGGCCAGCAGACCCAGCACGTCGCCCGTGCGATGTGTGCGCCTGAAGAGGATGGCGTCGCCCTCGATGGATGCGTAGAGCTTTGAGCGCAGTGCGCTCGTCATGCGGAGAACCCAATCGTGGCTCGTCAGCCGTTCCAGGTACTGCAGGATGGGCTTGCCGATGCCGAAGATGCGCACGAAGATGGTGGGCATATGGATCATGAGGATGCTGCCGGGCATTTCAGCTGCAGCTGCAATGAGGTAGCCCGAGGTGAACATGAGCCCCGAAGCGAAGCAAAAGGTTGCCACGCCAAGGGCCAGCGCCACGGCGAGCGCTTTGCGGTACTGCTTGAAGAAGGGCCTGACCCATCGGTCGCGACCGCTTCTGCGGGTTGGGCCGCCGGTTGCAGGTTGGTTGGCGGCGTCCGCCCGTCTCTGCGCCTCTTCGACGTGCGCCTCGCGGCGCATCCGGGCGCTCATGTGGTCTCCCAGGCCGTCTGCGCCGCAAGACGGCCGAGCGCACCGCCGTTTGCCTCAAGTTCGGCCAGCGGGCCGTGCTCTGCGATACGCCCGTCATCGAGCACGATCACTTCGTCCATGTCGTCGAGCCAATGCAGGCGGTGCGTGGCGAAGAACACCAGGCGGCCCTCCATGAGCGGCAGCATGCGCTCCTTCAACTCCATCTCCGTTTCGATGTCCAGATGGGCGGTGGGCTCGTCGAACAGCAAGATGCGCCGCGAATTGTCTAAAAACGCCCGCGCGAGCGCAATGCGCTGCGCCTGGCCGCCCGAGAGGGCGCGCGCGCCTTCGCCCACAAGTGTGTCCAGTCCACAGGGCAGTTCCGCGACGAGGTCGTCCAGTCCTACGACGTCAATCGCCCGCGCGACCTCTTCGTCGCTTGCATCGGGTCGGTAAAACGCGATGTTATCGCGCAACGTGGCATGAAACAGATACGGGTCCTGCGGTATGTAGACGATCTGCCGTTGCCAGCCGTCCTGCTTGAAATCGGGCAAAGGCGTGTTGCCCAGCTCGATGTCGCCTGCATCAGGCGCCAAAAAGCCGCCGAGGAGGCTGACGAGCGTGCTCTTGCCCGCGCCGCTGGCGCCGACGATGCCGTATTTGCGGAAGCCTTCGGCCGTGAAGTCCAGATTCTCGAGCACGCGATGGCTGTCGTAGGAGCAGCCGACGCCCCGAAGCTCCATGCGCGACGTCGCGCCCCAATCGGGCAGTTCGCAGCTGTGATCCGAGCCGTCTGGGGCGCCTATGAGACGTTGGATGGATTTCAGCGCATTCACCCCGTCGAGCGAAGCGTGGTAGTCGGACGCGAACGAGCGGATGGGCTTGAAGTACTCGGGTGCCATGATGAGGATGGCGAGCGCGGGGAACAGCTGTGCCGTACCGTCGAGCAGCCGCATGCCCAACATGAAGGCCACCGCCGCGATGGACAGAGTCGAGAACAGATCGAGCACGAGGCTGGAGAGCGTCGCCATGCGCAACGTCTTCATCGTGGCTTCGCGAAACCGCTCGCTCACCGAGAAGATGCTCGCACCATGGCGCTTGCCCGCGCCGAACAGCTTGAGCGTATCGATGCCGCGTAGCGTGTCGATGAAGTGATTGGAGAGCACCTGGAACGTGCGGTATTGTCGAGACGCTGCATCCTTTGCATTGCGGCCGAGTATGATCATGTACAGCACGATGAACGGGAACATTATGAACATGATGAGGGCGGATACCCAGTCGAGCGCGAGCGCGAAGGCGAGCACGATAAGCGGGATGACGACGATCGAGGTGATCTTGGGCAGGATGAGCCGAAAATAGGCCTGTACCTGATCGACGCCCTCGAGCATGGCCGCCGCCACGCTGCCCGTCCCGTTGTCCCATACCACCTGCGCCTTCGTGGTGAATACTTTGCGAAGCAGCTCCTGGCGCAGTTCGTCGGCGCGGTCGTAGGCATAGGTTTCGAGGTAGGCGTCTTCGGCGTAGACGGCGCCTTGCCGAGCGACGAAGCAGGCGAAGAAGAGCGCGATCCATGCAGTCTGATCCGGGATGGGCGCTCCGTGCCAGAGGTTCGCGAGGGCCGTGGCGAGGAACCAAGCCTGGCCAACGATGCAGAGCGCCTGCAAGGCGGAGGCGCTTGCGAGCAACGCCAGTACTCGGCGCACTCCCGGCAGCGCGAATATGGCTCGATCCAGCATCGTCGCCTCCTGCGGGCCTCTCTTCGGGCGGCTCTTTCCCGCGTTCCCGATGGACGGAATGATGTCGTACCCGTTGCGTCGTTCGTCTTCCCGGCTTGCAGGAAAGTGTAGCACGTGCGCGCTGCTACGATCCGGCGGCGTTATCCGTGGCGCATTAATGATATTATTATAGTAACATTTAAATCGGCGAAGCGCTAGCGTTCGTTTCTTGGCCGTCCGCGACCCCTTGCACGTTGCGTGATGCCGGGCCAAGCAGGCTCGTCCTGGCGCGACGGCAGTGCTATCATGTGCGAATACTCAGCAATCGTTCTCATAAAGGAAGTTCCATGTCGCTTTCCATCGGTATTGTCGGCCTGCCGAACGTCGGCAAGTCTACGCTGTTCACGGCCCTCACGAACAAGGGCGGCCTCGCGGCCAACTACCCGTTCGCCACCATCGAGCCCAACGTGGGCGTCGTGCCCGTGCCTGACGCGCGCCTCGACCGCCTGGCCGAGATCGACCATCCGGCGCGCATCGTGCCGGCCACCGTCGAGTTCATGGACATCGCGGGCCTCGTCGCGGGAGCGAGTCAGGGCGAAGGCCTGGGCAACCAGTTCCTCGCGAACATCCGCGAGACGGACGCCATCTGCGAGGTCGTGCGCTTCTTCGGCGACCCCGACGTGGTGCACGTCTCCGGCAAGGTGGACCCGCAAAGCGACGTGGAAACCATCAAGACCGAGCTGATCCTGGCCGACATGGGCACGCTGGAGAAGGCACTGCCACGTCTGGAGAAGGAGGCCAAGCGCGACAAGGCCGGCGCGGCGAAGGTGGCTGCGGCGAAGAAGGTGTACGAGGGCCTGAACGAGGGGCATCGCGCCCGCACGCTCGACCTCACTGACGACGAGCGCGCGGCGCTGTACGACCTGCACCTGCTCACGATGAAGCCGATGCTCTACATCGCCAACGTCGACGAGGAACAGCTGGACGCCGACCTGCCCGAGATCGACGGATGCGCGCCCGTGCCCATCTCCGCGAAGGTGGAGGCCGACCTGGCCGAGCTCGACCCGGCAGAAGCGCGCGAGTACCTGGAGGCCATGGGTCTCGAGGAGAGCGGCCTGGCCCGTCTCGTGCGCGAGGCGTACAAGCTGCTGGGATTGCAGAGCTACTTCACCAGCGGCGAGACCGAGACGCGCGCCTGGACCATCCCCATCGGCGCGAAGGCCCCGCAGGCTGCCGGCGTCATCCACACCGACTTCGAGCGCGGCTTCATCAAGGCCGAGACCGCCTCGTTCGCTGACTACTCCGAGCTGAACGGCGAGAAGGGTTGCCGCGACGCCGGCAAGCTGCGACAGGAGGGCAAGGAGTACGTCGTCCAGGACGGGGATGTGATGCACTTCAAGTTCAACGTGTAGGGAGGTCGGATGATCGCTCGCAGGATCGAGCGGGATATCGAGGAAGCTGCGGAGCGGGCCGGCTTCCCGAGCTTTCGGAGAGCAAGGGCTAGAAGTCGATCAGGTCGCGGACTTCGACTTCGAGCGCATCCGCGATTCGTATCAACTGCTCGAGGCTGACCTTCATCTTCCCGTTCTCCAGCCGGTATACATAGGAATTAGAAGAAGGCTGGCCGATCATACCCGCAAGATCTCTCTGCGTGAGGTTCGCGTCCTCTCGCGTCCTTCGGATTGCCGCGCCCAGAAGCGCGTACCTCTTGTCCAATTGCTCGGCCATGTTCCAAGGGTATGCGCTAGACTGTTCTTTACGAATACTCATGGGTATTCATTTGCGCAACGTTTCCGTTATGAGCGTAAGGGGAAGGAGGGCTCGCGCCATGCCCATTGCCTGCCGCTTCGCGCGCGATGCGGTAACGCGGCGGCAGGTTTCGATGCTTGCTATATTGGCGGGATGCGCAGCCTCGCTTCGCCCGCATCCGATCGAAAGGAGCCAAACAATGGAAGAGCATGCGGCGGCTGCGGGGTGCGAGGGCGTGCGATCGGCGGCGATGGATGCGGGGTCGGCTGTCGCGGAAGCAATATCATCCCTTCGGGGGCTCCTCATGTGCTTGAGCCTCTACGATGCCGCGCTCCAGAATGAGGAGGAGTTCAGTTTATACGATGCGCTTCACTTCAACTCGATGCAGGGTTACGTCTTGCATCGCGCCGTAGCCAAGATGGAAGAGGCGTGCCTGATCCTCGAAGACGTCTCGGGCCCTGAAATACCGGGAAAGGCTGACCTGGCAGAGAGCCGATAACAGCTTTCGATGCATTCGGCGGAACCATCCGATTGGCGATATTTCTGGAACGCTCGGAATGCGTTGCCGTTAGAAGGGCCGTATGGTGTAGATTGCCTCATAGGATAAAGGCTGCTGCACGAGGATGTGGAGAGTCGGCGCAACATGATTCGCACAAGGACGACAGGGGAGGCCTACGCATGAACGACTTCGTCGAAGCGCTGGAGAGCGATGGCAGAAACCCTGAGCTGCCGGAGGAATACGACTTCTTCGGCAGGCTCGTGGGCAGTTGGAAGCTTGACTACATCGATCGCACCCTGTCCTCTTCGGTCAAAGGGAAGTGGATCTTCGAGCGGGTACTCGAGGGCATTGGCATCCAGGACGCGTGATTGCCTGTTGAACGAAGGCAAGGGTTCTATCCTGGCTGCCGACCTGTGGAAATATTACTTGCTGAGGCGAGTCCCGAGGCCGACTACGATCTTGAGCGCCCCCGCGTGATCGCGAGGGTGCTCTTCGTTTCGGTCTACAGGTGCATCAGCAGCCAGCTGACGAGGTCCTCCTCAACCTCGAACTTGAGGTCGTCGTAGTTGTGGATCTCGTGGCGATAGCCGGGATACAGCTTCGTCGTCACCTCGTGGCCCGTGTCGGCGAGCCAGTTGGCGCACTGGTAGACGCCCTCGCCGTAGGTGCCCACGGGGTCCTGGTCGCCGGCGATGCAGAGGACGGGCAGGCCGGCGGGCACCTTCTCGGCCCACTCGGGGCCCTCGATGCAAAGCATCATGTCGATGAAGTCGCGCAGGCTCACGTTGTGCGTGGGGTGCGTGAACGCGTCGAAGGGGTCTTCCGCATGGTCCTTCTGCACGTAGGGGTCGTGGCAGATCCACTCGTTGCCGCGCGTCGCGCCCTCGTCGCAGCGGGCGAACATCCAGCCCATCAGCTCGCCCACGAAGGCCGGGTCGCTCTCGTGGCCCTTGCCGGCGGCGATGGTCTCGTCCAGCTTCGCGCGCACCTCGTGGGTGTTCTTGAAGATGCCGGTGGTGCCGCAGTAGACGGCGCCGGCCAGCTCGTCGCCGTACTTCGCGCTGAAGTCGCGCGCGATCATCGAGCCCATGGAGTGGCCGAACAGGAAGTAGGGCAGGTTGGGGTACTTCTCGCACACGAGGTCCTTGAACCGCTTCTCGTCCTCCATCATGGTGTGCGGCCCCGCGTCGCCCCAGTCGCCCCAAGTGCCATTCGCGATGGCGGTGGCGCCGTGCCCCACATGGTCGTCGGCCGCAACGATGAAGCCGGCGTCCATGAGCGCCACGATCATATGGAAGTAGCGGCGGGAGTGCTCGCCGAAGCCGTGGATCAGCTGCACGATGCCCTCGGGCTCGCAGGCGGGGACGTAGATCCACCCCGTCACCTGGTCCCGATCGTTCGACGATGGAAAGCAGATTTCGTGCAGCATGGCAAATCCCTTCTCTCGTGTTCGCGGACGGGTGCCCGCAGGCCGATTCGCACACGCTCCGTGTGAGCGCCTCGGTTCATTATGGCAGACGGGAACCTTCCGAGCTTCATGTTTTTCGCGCCGCACTTTGCGACGGCACTCCGTTTTGCGATAATGGTTGCGTGCGCTTCGGGTTTTGGTGTGGCAAGGATGACGTCAAAAGGAAAGCGGGAGATCGATGGACGAGATGGCAAAGTTCGGGTTCGGATTCATGAGGCTGCCGGAGATTGAAGGGGCCGATGGAGAGATGCATATCGACATCGATCAGGCCAAGGAGATGGTGGACATCTTCATGGACGCCGGGTTCACCTATTTTGACACGGCGCGGCGTTATCACTTCGGCAAATCCGAGGCCGCGCTCAAGGAAGCGCTTGTCGACCGCTACCCGCGAGATTCATTCCAGCTTGCCTCGAAGCTTCCGGCGTGGGTTGCGAAAGGGCCCGATGAGGCGCGTGCCATGTTCGATGCCTCTCTCGATCAGACCAGTGCTGGCTACTTCGACTTCTTCCTCATGCACAATCTGGGCGAGTACCGTACGAAGGCATTCGACGAGTACGGCATATGGGACTTTTTGTTCCAGAAGAAGGAAGACGGTCTGATTCGCAAGCTCGGCCTTTCGTTCCACGACAACGCCGCTGCTTTAGAGGCGGTGTTGGACTCGCATCGTCCCCTCGACTTCGTGCAGTTGCAGATCAACTTCGCCGACTGGGAGAATAGCCTGATCGAATCCAGGAAATGCTACGAGGTGGCCCGCGCTCGGAACCTGCCGGTCGTTATCATGGAGCCTTTGAAGGGCGGCTCGCTCGTTCATCTGCCAGCCGCTGCGGTCGAGGTGCTGCGCGAGGCGAATCCCGAGGTGCCGCTCGCATCTTGGGGTCTGCGCTTCGCTGCGTCGCTGCCAGGCGTGCTCACCGTGCTGTCTGGCATGTCCACAGCCGACCAAGTGCGCGAGAATACGCGCATCATGACGTCGCTCGGACCGCTGAACGAGCAGGAGCGCGTTGCGCTCGAACAGGCACGAGCCATCTTGGCCTCGGTGCCTACGGTGCCCTGCACGAGTTGCGGCTACTGCGTCGAGGGTTGCCCGGAGGGCGTGCGCATCCCTTCGGCGCTCTACGCGCTCAACATCATGACGCTCTTCGATGATATGCCGATGGCTAGCCATGAATACGACTGGCGGACCGCCGGCGGCCGGGCATCGTCGTGCATCGAGTGCGGTGCCTGCGAGCTTGCGTGCCCGCAGCATATCGAAGTGATGAAAGAACTCGCGCGTGCTGCCGAGCTGTTCGAATAGGGGACGTCGAGCATTCCGCACACTGTCGCGCAAGTTGAACGAGCATCCACGGAAAGGGCGGGCGAAATGACGCTTGAAACAGGTTCCGGTCAGCAGCTCGGTACGGAGCCCCTTGCGGACTTCTTCGCGCGCACGCCGAAGCTGGCGATAGCATTCTCGGGCGGATGCGATTCCTCGTATTTGCTCGCGTCCGCTGTGGAGGCGGGCTGCGAGGTGAAGGCGTATATGGTGAACACGGCGTTTCAGCCTGCATTCGAGCTGGAGGACGCGCGCCGTGTCGTGGACGTTTGCGGGGCGGCGTTCGACGTGATCGAGGCCGACGTTCTGGCCGAAAGCGCCATCTGCGCGAACCCGCCCGATCGCTGCTACCTCTGCAAGCGCTTCATCTTTGGCGCCGTACGCGAGCGCATGGAGCGCGAAGGCTTCGAGGTGCTGGCCGACGGTACGAACGCCTCCGACGATCCTGCGCGCCGCCCCGGATTCCGCGCGCTCGCGGAGCTTGACGTGGTGTCGCCATTGCGCCGCGCCGGCATGACGAAGGACGAGGTTCGCGCCGCCTCCCGCGCGCTCGGCGTGCCGACGGCTGACAAGCCCAGTTTCTCGTGCCTGGCCACGAACGTGCCCGAAGGCAAACCGATCACTGCTGCGTCGTTGGACGAGGTGCGCCGCGCCCGCGGGCTCTGACGCGCGAGGAGTGCGGTGCTCTCTTCGGGTTCGTGCTGGGCGAGAATATCGCCCGCTATGCCTATGCGCAGGCGGGGCCTGACGATCTGGAGGGCACGGCGGTGGTGGAAGTGAGCGCGGTATGGATATCGGTAAATCGCGGAACGGGGCGCGCCTTGAGGTGACACTGATCGGTCGTCTGGACACGAAGACGGCGCCCCAGCTTGAAGACGCGCTCGGTTATCGAGCGGCTCTCGCTGGGCCGTCCGCCGACCTCGAAGCCGAGGACGGGGCCGACCGCGCGTAGGGGTAGCAGGGGGTGTGCGCTGCGCGCGTTCGCGATCCGGGTGCAGAGCCGGACCGCAGCGTGTTTTTTTCGGCGTATACTGGGCACCACCGAACGGGCGAGAGGATGGCGCGCAGAGCGCTGCGGAAGGCGGTAGGAAAATGGCGTACGTGTTCACGCATGCGACGGTGCTCGACGGTACGGAGAGCATGGAGCCTCGGCCCGACATGACCGTGGTGGTGGACGACGGCGGGCGCATCGACAAGGTGGGCCCTGCGGCCACCACCGTGGGGCCGATGGGCGCGCTTGAGGTGGATCTGGCCGGGACCTTCCTCATGCCGGGCCTCATCAACGCGCACGTGCATCTATGTGGCACGGGCAAGCCCATGAGTGCCGGCGGGGCGGGCGACCTTATCGACAAAGTGACGGGCAACCCCATCGGCATGTGGGCGCTGCGGAGGATGATCCGCAGCCATGCTCAGGCGCAGCTTGCCAGCGGCGTGACCACCGTGCGCAGCGTGGGCGACCCCGGCTTCGCCGACGTGGACGTGCGCGACGCCGTGAACGCGGGGAAGTTCCCCGGACCGCGCCTGCTCACGTCGGGCACGGGTGTCACGGTGCCGGGCGGGCACGGCGCGGGGCTGTTTGCGCACGTCGCGAAGTCGCCCGAGGAGGCGCGCGAGATCGTGCGCACCTGCTTTGCGCACAACTGCGACCTGGTGAAGCTGTTCATCACAGGGGGCGTGTTCGACGCCGAGGTGGAGGGCGAGCCGGGCGTGCTGCGCATGCCGCCCGACGTCGCCCGCGCGGCTGTGGAGGAGGCTCACAAGCTGGGCATGCCCGTGGCTGCGCACATCGAGAGCGCCGAGGGGGTGCGCGTGGGCCTGGAGGCAGGCGTGGACACCATCGAGCACGGCGCGGCGCTCGATGAGGGGCTGATCGCGCTCTTCAAAGAGAACGGCGCCGGACGTGCTTCGTCGCTCACCTGCACCGTCTCGCCCGCGCTGCCGTTCGTAGAGCTGAGTCCTGAAAAGACGAAGTCCACCGAGGTGCAGAAGGCGAACGGCCGCATCGTCTACGAGGGCATCGTGCGCGCCGCGCAGCAGGCGCTGGCCGCAGGCATCCCCGTGGGTTTGGGCACCGACTCGTCGTGCCCCTACATCACGCACTACGATATGTGGCGCGAGGTGGTGTACTTCGAACGCCTTGTGGGCGCTTCGCGCCAGAGGGCGCTCCACACCGCCACGCTCGGCAACGCGCGCATCCTGGGGCTGGGCGACGAGACGGGATCGGTCGAGGAAGGTAAGGCCGCCGACCTCATCGTGACGCCCGAGAACCCGCTCGACAACCTGGAGGCCCTGCGCACCGTGACCATGGTGATGGCTCGCGGCGCCCTGGACGAGCACCCTCGAGTGAAGCACATACCCGAGCTCGACGCCGAATTGGACGACTTTCTGCCGCAATCGGAATGAAACTTTGATGGGCTACGGGTTCGTCCACAATGACGGCATGGCGTCTCGAGTCGGCCGTTCCCGAGCACGCGATTGCCCGGCGGCGCGTTGAGGTTCGTCGAACGAATTACACCGAATAGGGTAGCGAATACCACCGCTTTGGTGAAGCAAAAGGGGCTGTGTCGGGCCGTTTGCCAATGCGGACGCTGTTTACGAGGCGGCCGCTCGCGGTATTATGGGTTCTGAACGGATGGCAAGGCGAAGGGAAACAAGCGTGACGGACGCAATACTGGCGCGGCAGGCGCTCAAGGACCATTTCGGCTACGACGCGTTCCGGCCCGGGCAGCAAGGTGTGGTGGAGGCGATCCTCGCCGGCCGCGACGCGCTGGCGGTCATGCCCACGGGCGCCGGCAAATCGGTGTGCTACCAGGTGCCCGGCATCGTGATGGAGGGCCTCGCGCTCGTGGTGAGCCCGCTCGTGTCGCTCATGGGCGATCAGGTGCGCGCGCTCCTTGACGCGGGCGTGCGCGGCGCCTACCTCAACTCCACGCTCACGCCCGGCCAGCAGGCCACCGTGCTGCGCCGCGCGCTGGCGGGCGCGTACCAGATCATGTACGTGGCCCCGGAGCGGCTGGCCGACCCGCGCTTCCTCGAGTTCGCGCGCGAGGCCGCCATCCCGCTCGTCGCCGTGGACGAGGCGCACTGCGTGTCGCAGTGGGGCCAGGACTTCCGCCCGTCGTACCTGGCCATCGGCGACTTCATCGAGCAGCTGTCCGCGCGCCCCGTCGTGGCGGCGTTCACGGCCACGGCCACCGAGCGCGTGCGGCGTGACATCGTGCGCCTTCTGGATCTGCGCGACCCTTACGGGGTGGTCACCGGGTTCGACCGCCCGAACCTCTACTTCGGCGTGGAGCGCTTGGAGCCCAAGCGCAAGCTCGCTTGGATCGGGAGCTACGCGCTCGCGCATCCGGGTGACTCGGGGATCGTGTACTGCTCCACCCGCAAGGACACCGACAAGGTGCATGCCGCGCTCGTCGCCGCCGGCGTGCGCGCGGCGCGCTACCACGCGGGCATGCCGGCCGCGGAGCGCGCCGAGAGCCAGCGTGCGTTCATCGCCGACGACGCGCTGGTCATGGTGGCCACGAACGCGTTCGGCATGGGCATCGACAAGTCGAACGTGCGCTACGTAATCCACCACAACATGCCCGGCAGCATCGAGGCGTACTACCAGGAGGCCGGCCGTGCCGGGCGCGACGGCGAGCCGTCCACGTGCATGCTCCTATGGAGCGACGGCGACGTGTCCACCTGCCGATTCTTCATCGAGCAGGAGTCGAGCAACGAGGAGCTCTCGCCCGAGGAGACCGACGCTGTGCGCGCCTCGCGCCGCCGCCTGCTGGAGGCCATGGTGGGTTACTGCCACACGACGGGCTGCCTGCGCCGCTACATCCTCGATTATTTCGGGGAGCAGTCGTCGCAGGACGTTCGTAACGCCAGCGAGAAGGGCCCCGGTGCCGAAGATTGCGGGGAAAGCCCGACGAAGCGACCTGCAGGCCGCGAGGAGGGCTTGGAGCCGCAAGATCCGGCACCGGGGCCCTTCGCAGCGTCGAGTTCTTCCGAATGCCGACAGGCAGCCGGAGCCTGCTGCTCGAACTGCGAGGGCGCGTTCGACGCCGTGGACGTGACCGAGCTGGCGCGCGCCGTCATGCGCTGCGTGCAGGAGCTGCGCGGGCGCTTCGGCAAGGGCATGGTGGTAGACGTGCTGCGCGGCTCGAAGAGCGCGAAGGTGCTGGACCTGCACCTGGACGAGGTGGCCAGCTACCACACGGTGGATGCCTCTGTCGCGCAGGTCAAGGAGGTCGTCGAGCTTTTGGCCGCCGGCGACTACCTTGCGATTACCGAGGGCACCTACCCTACGGTGGGCCTTGGCCCGCGTGCTCGCGAGGCGGCGGACGACGGGTTCTCCCTCTCCATGAAGAAGGTCGTGCGCAAGGCCGAACGCGTGCGGGGCGTCGAAGCGGGCGCCGGCCGCGCGTTCGGCGCCTCGGGTACGGTGGCCGCGTCGGGCGAGGCCGACCCAGAGCTGTTCGAGCGCCTGCGCACGCTGCGCAAGCGCCTGGCGGACGAGGCTGGAGTGCCGCCCTACATCGTGTTCTCCGACGCCACCCTGCGGGACATGTGCGCGAAGCGCCCCGCCACCGAGGACGAGTTCCTGGATGTCTCCGGTGTGGGCGCCACGAAGCTCGCCCGCTACGGCGAGGCGTTCCTCGCCGAGCTCGCCGCCTACGGTAGCGAGGGCTAGCGCGCCGTCGGGAAGAAGGGGGTTCAACGACACCGATGACCTGCTGCGCTTCCTGCAGATACGGATACTGTCCGACGCGCAGGGCTACGGCGATAGGCGCCTGCGTTGGGGGGCTGCGTGGGGAAGACTCCATCCCCACGCATCTTGCTTGACGTGTCGTGCAGGCGATCGGGCAAACCCTACATCTGGATATGGAGCCGCTGGAGAGGCCCGTCGTCGCCTAGCGACGGCGGGCCTCTTTCCCGTTGGCGACCGCAGGACCGTTGCTTACGATGTCGCCGGTGCTGCGGGGGCTGCCGGGGCGGCAGGCGCGGCCGGGATGTCGGCACCGTTACGGCTTGCGCCGCCCGGGGCCGTGTTGTCGCCGCGATTTGCGGCACCGGCGCTGGCGCCGCGGTCGAAGCTAAGGTCGACGCTGCCGCTCGTGGTGCGAACGACGATGCGCTTGTCGGCGCCGATCGTGCCGGCGGGGGCGTCCACGCTGCCGCTTGTGGAGGACGCCGCGATGTCGTAGTCGGTCGCGAAACCCGTGAACGAGGCTGCTACTCGGCCGCTCGACGCCTCGAGTACGGCTTCGGTCGCGTCCAGGCCGACGGCATCGATGCTGCCGCTGGAGCAGCGGATGTCCAACGTGGTCGCGCGCACTTCGTCCAGATACTGGTAGCCACTCGACGTACTCGTCTCCACCGTGGCGCCCTCCACGTCATCCAGGGAGAGCGAGCCGCTCGAGGTCCAGGCCGAGAAGCTCTCGGCGTCCACGCCCGTCGCGTTGATGCTGCCGCTCGAGGTTCTCAGTCCTACAGTCTCCGCGCTCGTGCGCATGAGTGACAGGCTGCCGCTGCTGGCCGTGAGCGAAACCGTGCCGAGGTCGTCGAGGTTCGCAACGTCAACGTTTCCGCCGCTCGTTTCCACGGTGATGGAGCCCGTGTACCCGCGTGGAACCTTCACCACGGTGGTGCGGTCTTGGAAGTCCACCTTCATGATCATGAGGCCCGTAAGCGAAGTGCCCTGGCCGGTGATCTCCAGCACACCTCCTTCGTCGACGACGTCTACGGTTTTCTCGCTGCTGGTCCAGTACGTGATTTCGAAGGCGTCTCCGTCGGCTGGCTCGAAGCGCACGCTTTCGCTTGCGTCCCTCACTACGACGGCGGTGTGGGGCGCTTCCGCCTCGGTGCTCAGGGTCTGCGTGCTCGAGACCCAGTCGCGCGTGGTGTTCGACAGGTTCTCGAAGCGGAAGTCCGCCAGAGTGAACGCCCCCAGGGCGAGCGCCGAGCCTCCCACCAGCATCACGGTGGCGACGATCAGGACGACTTTACGCGCGGTGGTCATGGCTCTGCGCTCCTTCCGAAGTTGGGTTCCCCGCCGTCGGCGGCATCGGTGCGGGCGGGAAGGGGACGGTGCCCTGCGGCCCGACGGGACGGGGCGCACCGGGGC
>NZ_PPEK01000002.1 GCF_002899715.1 Enteroscipio rubneri
AAGTACGTGGCCGAGAGCGAGTGGGGCTCGAGGCGCTATCTGGACGTGACTCTGCTGGAGGGGTAGCCGCACCGGACGGCGGGCTTATGAGGCTGTCGGAAAAGTGCGCAAGATTCTTGACGGTACCGGCGGCCGGATCCGTGTTTCGAGCGTGGTTGGCCAGGGATCGACCTTTACCGTGGACATCCCTTTCGACGTACCGATAGAATGCCCGGTCGACGAGGGTGAGGAGGAGGCCGTGTTCGAAGGACCCGTTGCAACCGACGACTCCCTTGCCTATGATTTCACGGGCAGGCGCATCCTCGTGGCAGAGGACAACGATCTGAACCTCGAGATAGCCGTTGAGCTTCTGTCCATGGTCGGAGCCCAGGTGGACGGTGCGACGACCGGTCTCGAGGCCCTTCGGGCTTTCGCCGATTCCGAACCCGGTCATTATGACATCGTGCTCATGGATGTCCAGATGCCCGAGATGGACGGTTATGAAGCGACGCGCGCCATCCGCGGTCTCGATCGCGCCGATGCGAAAACCGTTCCCATACTCGCGATGACCGCGAACGCGTTCGCGGAGGACGAGGAGCGCAGCCGTGCGTGCGGGATGGACGGTCACCTGAGCAAACCCCTTGATATTCGTCTGGTTTATGCCACAATAGACGGGTTTCTGGATCGGCGCGGCTAGCCTCGGGCTCGTCGCGCCATAGAGCCGCCCCCGCCCAGGTTCCAAGAAGGAGGGCGGCTCAGGGAGCCTCGCACGGGCGGTCGAGCTGCCTGCGGGGCGCGGTGGCAAGGAGATGCGCGGCGTGAAAAGGCTGTTCGCCCAGATCATGAAATTCGGCGTCGTCGGTGTGGTCGCTTTCGCTATCGACTACGGCTTGCTGATCTTTCTAACCGAGGTTTTCGGCATCCCGTACCTGGTTAGTGCGACCATATCGTTCACGGTGTCCGTGGTGTTCAACTATGTCGCATCGATGCGCTACGTGTTCGCGCACAAGGAGGGCATGAGCCGACGACGCGAGTTCATGGTGTTCATAGTGCTGTCGGTCATAGGATTGGGCATCAACAACGTGTGCTTGTGGGCGGGCACCGACGTGCTGGGCGTCGACTACCGTCTTACGAAGATCGTCGTCACGGCCATCGTCATGGTGTGGAACTTCGTCACGCGCAAGATCTTCTTGGATGCCGGCGACGAGCCCGGAGAGATACTGGGCGATATCGAATAGACGGTGCGTCGCCGAGGCGCCGGGCAGAGGGGCGCCTCGGAAGGCCTGGAAAAGAGAACGGATCGCCGCAACGGCGATCCGACCTACTTCGAACTGGTGCCCTCGACAGGATTCGAACCTGCGGCTTTCTGCTCCGGAGGCAGACGCTCTATCCCCTGAGCTACGAGGGCATGTCGGAAGATTATACGCTATCATGGCTCGGACGGAAAACAAATTCAAGATTTAGGCGCATATCATGGAAACGGTTACGATAGATCGCATGGGCTACGGGGCTCAGGCTGTGGGGAAGCTCGCCGACGGCAAAACGGTGTTCGTAGAAGGGGGCGCTCCTGGCGATGTGGCGGTCGTCGAAGTCGTCGAGGAGAAACCGGCGTTCGCGCGCGCGCGCATCGTCTCGCTTGTAAAGCCCTCATCTGATCGTGTGCCTGCGCGGATGGACGACGCTGCGTCCTTCGGCGCCTCATGGGCTCATCTGTCCTACGACGCGCAGCTTGCGGCCAAGCGCGGAAATGTATGCGCTGCGCTCACGCGCATTGGTCGTATCGATGAGGATCGCGCCGAAAAACTTGTGCAGCCGTGCGTGCCGAGCAAGCGCGCGTGGGGATACCGCAACAAGCTCGAGCTTGCTGCCGGGCGCGACCCTCGCGGCAGGTTTTTGCTCGGCTTCTTCCACGAGGGAACGCACGATATCGTCGCGGCGGCGTCCTGCCCGCTCGCTCATGATGCCATCGCCAAGGCGCCCGCATCCTTGCGCGGTGCGATCGGGTTTGCTGAAGGTTCGCAGGATTTGGGGATCTACCGCATCGGCGTGCGCCACAGCCTGAGAACTCGCGAGCTCGAGGTCGCGCTCTGGACGAAGCCGGGCGCGTTTCCGCGGGCGCACGTGGCGAAGACCGTCATGAGTGCGCTCAAAGCGACGAGCGTCGTGCGCGTGCTGGCCGATCCGGGCAAGGCGCGCAAGATCAAGGGCGTAGAAACGCTTGAAGGGAGGGGGCGCTGGGGCGAAGAGCTTTTGGACATGCGCTTCGAGACTTCTGCGCCATCGTTTTTCCAGGTGAACACCGCCCAGGCTGAGAGGCTGGTGATCGAGGTCGTCGAAGGGCTGGGAGGCACGATGGGCCCAGAGGGTCCGGAGGGTCTCGATGGTTTACTCGTGGCAGACCTGTACGCGGGCGGCGGAACCTTTAGTGTGCCGCTTGCCTTGGCGGGAGCGGATGTCGTTGCCGTCGAAGCGGCCGGCACATCGGTCCGCGATCTGCGTCGCAATGCCGATGCGAACGGTGTGGACATCGACGTCGTGGGGGGCGATGCTGCACGCGAGCTGCCCGACATCGGCGATATCGACGCGCTCGTCGTCGATCCGCCGCGGTCGGGACTCGCCGACGGCGTCGTGGAGAGCATTGCTGCCGTCGCACCTGCGCGCGTCGCATACGTGAGCTGCAATCCGTCCACGTGGGCACGCGATGCGGCGCGTTTCGAGGGGGAAGGGTACCGCTTGGTACGCGCTCAACCGGTTGATCTGTTCCCTCAGACCTACCACGTCGAGGTCGTAAGCGTGTTCGAACGGGTCTAAACGCGCCTGCTCGAACACGCTGACATTCGGGAGACGGGCGGTTTTCGCCTGTTCGGGGCAGGGGGCGCATCCCTTGTCCCGAGTTCTCGCTGCGGGCGGGGATGCACCCGCAGCGAGAAGCGGTTCTGCTAATCGACGAGGAACTTGAGGATATGGGTAGCCACGCAGACGACCGTGCCGTCTTGGTTAGTGATAACAACGTCCGCATACGTCTTCATCTCGGCTTCGTCGACGCGCGTGACGGTGTAGGTGGCCGTGAGCGTGTCACCGAAGTAGACGGGGTTCACGAAGCGCACATGATCGTAGCCGTACGATGCGCTGGGAATAGGCGACTCGTACTTCTGTTGGATAAGGGTCGAGGCGGTGCTGCCGAGTGCGAAGGCGAGCACGCCGTGGACGATACGGGTGCCGTAGCGCGTGCTCTTCATGAACGCCTCGTTGAAATGCATCTGGCTGAAGTCGCCGGTGATGCCGCCGAACTGGTAGACGTCTGATTCGCTGACTGTCTTGGTGAAGCTGCACGTGTTGCCAACTTCCAACGGTATGATGCTCGTGCCCATCGTCGTTCCTCCTCTGCTTTACGGTACGTTCGTTGCGACCCGACGCGCGAAATGCGCGTGTAGGCGACGCTGTTCCAGCATACGCTATCGCAGGGCGCTTTTGCCTGTGCATTGTTTTGACGGGAATGCGCCGGTTTCATGCAACGCATCGCTCGGAAGAGCACCGGGCGAAAGGGCGGTGTTGGGGAGGGCGCTTTGAAGCCTGACGCCCTATACTGGATGGTTGTTAATCGCAAGTCCGCGAGGGCATCGAAAGGGTCGCAATGAATCTTGCGCAACTGTACTATTTTCAGCATCTTGCCGAGATCCAACACTACACGCGCGCTGCCGAGGACCTCTGCATCTCGCAGTCCGCCCTGTCGCATTCCATCTCCGCCCTCGAAAAGGAACTGGGCTGCCCGCTATTCTCCCGCGAGGGACGCACGGTCGCGCTCACCGAGGACGGGCGGCTCTTCAAGCGGTCGGTCGACAATGGCCTCATGGATATCGAGGGCGGCATCGCGGAGGTGAAGCGGCGCCATGGGCGGTTCTCGGGGACGGTCAGCGTGGGTGCTATCGCCACTGTGCGATCGGATTATCTGCCTGCGGCAATGAAAGCCTATCGCGAGGAGTATGGACCATTCGTCGATTTTCGCATCGCGCAAGGGGAGACTGAAACGCTCAATAAGCTGCTTGACGAAGGGGGATGCGATCTTGTGATAGCCGGCCCCGTCGAAAGGCCTCGCGTCGCATGCGAGACGCTGTTCTACCAGCGTCTCGTTGTGGCTGTCGGACGGGGACACGCGCTTGCTGCGCTCGACAAGGTGTCTTACGACGATCTGGCGGGATGCGACATCGTCACGTATCGATCGGGGATTGCCTGCGGCGACACGCTCGATGCCTTCCTGAGAAGAACCGGCGCCCCGCTCGACGAGATGAATCTCATACGCAACTACGAGGATGAGATCATTCTCGGGGCGCTGGTCGTGCGCGAGCCCGTTGTCGCCCTGACGATGCTGACATCGAATCTGCTGCCGAACCCTGACATGGCCGTGCTGCCGCTCGCCGTGGAGGGCGCACGGGAATTCTACCCGGTATCTTTGACGTATCGGGAGAAGACGTTCCGCGATCCTGCCGCTCAGGCGTTCATCAACTTTGCGCGCACGTTTGAAGCGCCGCCCTATGTTCGCGACGACTTCCCGTTTTAAGCAAGCACGTATTCCCGGATGAAGCGCTCGATGCCGGTTACGCAGGCAACAAGGGTCTCGTTGACAGGAGTGGGAACGCCGTAACGCGCGCCCTGTGCGACCACGGCTCCGTTGATGACCCCGATCTCGGTGGGGCGGTGCTTTTCCAGACTCTGCAAGATGGAGGGCTTGAAGTCATAAGGAAGACCCGCCCGCGCGAGTTCCAGTACGTCCATCGGATCTTCGTAGGTGAGCGTGATGCCCGCGGCATTGGCCACGGCCATGCCCTCTTGCACTGCGGCCTTGGCCGTGGCGACGAGGTTCTCTTCCTGGTACATCGCGCCGTAGGGAAGGCGCGTGATGCCGCATACCGCGCCCGTCGCCACGTTGACAAGCAGCTTGTCCCAGATGACTCCCATGATGTTGTCGGAGACGATGCAATGCATCCCCGCGCTTTCGAAAGCAGCGCCGATGCGCCGGACGCGTTCGGTGATGCTGCCGTCGAGTTCTCCGATGAAGGTGTCCTTGCCGGGCAGCGTGGCTTGGACGCGCCCAGGTTCAAGCAGCATGCCGCCGATGTAGGTCTTGCCGCCGATGACGTGCTCCGATCCGACGATGGCGCAGAGCGCGTCTTCTGCGCCGAGTCCGTTTTGCAGCGACATGACAACAGTCTCGTCGCCTATGAGGCTCATGTTGTCGCGTATGGTCTGTTCCGTGTCGAACGATTTGCACAGCACGATGACAAGATCCGCTTCTCCCATGCCGGCGGCGCTCTCATGACCGAGCACGGGCGCTGTACGCTCGCCATTCGGCTCCACAAGAACCAGGCCCGTCTCATTCACGGCGTCCATGTGCGCCTTGCGTCCGATTAGATGCACCTCGTTGCCATCGAGCGCAAGCGCTCCTCCGATGGCACTTCCAAGCGATCCTGCTCCTAGAATGCAGACTTTCATGCATGCCTCCTCGTTCGATGTTGCGTTGCGGTTTGCAGCGCGGGCTTCGAGCGAATTCTCCGTGCGGCCGGAGATGGGTGTGGCCCGTATGCCGCTTGGTCCCTTTGCATACGCTCGCGTATGCCGCGGTTGCAGTCTGACCATCATCGCACATTCCAGGCTCCTGCGCGCGGTGGAGTGCGGAGGAGGTGCCGGTTTTCAGATCGGCGCGAACCTGTTTTTGACAGGAGGGTTGCAGAAAACGATGCGACCGAAGGACCGCCCTATGGCCGCCGTGAATGTTATAAGGTTTTTCCCTCCATAAAGCCATCACCTGCTAGAATCTTCCTTCGTGTATGGTGAAAACCGCTCGCGAAGTGCCCGGAACGCGTTCCCGCGGGGCAGCATCCGATGCAAGGCGAGCTTGAATGAGAAGATGCGAGAAGGAGCCGACATGGCGCAGTACACTCCGGAATACCTGCCGACGGGCGATGAGATCGCCGTCATCAAGACCTCGAAGGGCGATATCCGCGTGCAGTTGGCCGGCAAGGATGCCCCGATTCACGTGGGCAACTTCGTCGAGCTCGCCCGCAAGGGCTTCTACGACGGCCTGAAGTTCCACCGCCACGTCCCCGGCTTCGTCATCCAGGGCGGCTGCCCGAACACCCGCGATCTGACCTCGGATGAGGTCGTGAAGAAGGCCGGCAACCCCTTCGCGGGCCTCGGCACGGGCGGTCCGGGCTACTCCATCAAGGAGGAGTACTCCACCAACCCCAACAACAAGCACCTCGACGGCGCTCTCGCCATGGCACGTTCACAGGATCCCAATTCTGCCGGCTCGCAGTTCTATTTGTGCCTCGGTCCGCAGCATACGCTCGACTCGGGCTATACGGTGTTCGGACAGACGGTCGAGGGCAAGGACGTCATCGGCCAGCTGCGTGTGGGTGATGTGATCGAGACGATCGAGATCGAGAACGCTGTCGACTAGCGCGTTCGCCCCGTTTTCCAAGAAACGAAGGAAGCAGATGAACAACGAGGTATTCCAGCAAGCCCGTGCGAGCTACGCGCGCAAGGACTACGAAGGCGCTCTGGCGGCGTACACGCGCTGCCTGCAGGACGCCGGCCATCCTCTCGCTCCGGGCGAGCTGGGGCTGCTCTACCACCAAATCGGCAACTGCCTGATCAAGCTCAAGAACCCGAACGAAGCCATCCATGCTTACACGCAGGCAACGGCCGACGCGGCCTACGATGCGTGCGGGGCGGTGAACTACAACCTTGGTATGGCCTATGCGTCGCTCCACGACTACGAAGATGCGGTCAAGCATTTCGAGATCGCGGTATCTGATGCGAAGTACGACGCGCGCTACAAGGCCTATACCGGTATGGGCAATGCATTGCTCAAACTCGGCAAGTCCGCCGAGGCGGGTGTTGCGTTCCGCGAGGCTGCGCTCGACGAGGCCAATCCCGATCCTACGAAAGCCCTTTTGAATCTGGGCGTGTGCTTCATGGCGCTCGACCGTCCTGCTGATGCCGTGGCATCGTACGAAAGCGCTCTGCAGTTCGATATGCAGCCGGATACGCGCAACAAGCTCTATGCGAACCTCGGCCAAGCCTATGTCGCCTGCGGCCAGATGCAGAAGGCGGTCAATGCCTTCGAAGAATCGATTACCGACAAAACGTATTTCCTATCCGATTCGGCAAGCGTCGACTACCAGCGCGCCATCGCGGCGGTGGCTCAGGGAACATCCGAGATTACACAGGTCATTCAGCCTATACCGGCTGCCGCCTCGGCAGACATGTCAGGGCTCGATGTTGCCGCGGACGGAACGGCCGTCTACGTCGATCAGGATCCCTACGCTGGCGCCCAGGATCCTTACTACTATGCTGACCCATATGCTCAGCAGAGTCCCTACGGCGTCTCCGAGAGCGAGGATCGGTTCTTCAATGCCAGCGACGAGGAGCTTGAGCAATGGTCGCGAGGCCTCGCGAAGCAGGACCGCAAGCGCCGCAACGTCGGACTCAAGATCGTCGTCGTTATCATCGTGCTGCTGCTGCTCGCTTTCGGCGCCGCGGTGTTCCTGTACACGCAAGGTTGGGGCTATCCGTCTCAGGAGACCGTCGTGGAGGAGCTGTTTGCCGACCCGCAAGCGGCATCGTTGGTGTTCTCCTCGGAGGTGCCGGCTGATCAGATCGAGTCTATGACGGGTCTTATCTCGCAGGATTCTGACGTCGCCATCGACGGTATGAATCGTTCTATGAGCGCTTCGACCGTGTACGTAACCGCCACCACGCCCGAGGGCGGCGAGGTCCAGTACGAGGTCTCCCTCGTTCGCGACCTCGCAGGTTGGAAGGTATCGAACGTCGAGCTGTACTTCCCGAGTCAGAACTGACGAAAACGGCTTTGTGCCGTTTTGCCGTCCTGAGTGAGGCGGCTTGGTTCACCAATGCAATGTTTCCAAACGAGAAAGAGGGAATCACCATGGCAGTGCAGAAGACCTACACCATGATCAAGCCTGACGGTGTGAAGAACGGCCACATCGGCGAAATCGTCAATCGCTTCGAGCGGGCGGGCCTCAGGATCGAGCGTATGGAGCTTGGGATGGTCACCGACGAGCAGGCGAAAGCCAACTACGCCGAGCATGAGGGCAAGCCGTTTTATAAAGGCCTCATCTCGTACATCACGAGCGGACCTGTGGTGAAGATGGTCGTTTCCGGTGAAGGCGCGGTGGCAAAGTGCCGCTCGCTCATGGGCGCCACTAATCCGGCGGAAGCTGCCCCCGGCACGATTCGCGGTGACTTCGGTCTTATCATGGATGAAAATGTCATCCACGGATCCGACTCTCCCGAGTCCGCCGAGCGTGAAATCGGTATTTTCTTCGCGTAAGAAGGCGCGCCAGCCATCCGGTGGACGCACCGATTTGACGCACGGGAAGGCTTTCGTGCCGGCGTTCATTGCCTGTATCCCTTGCATCGTCGATGCAAGGGATACAGGGCGAGTCCGATCGCTTGGCGCGGCGCCGCGATGCTCGGCAGACGCGAAGCGCCATCGTGAACGAGGCGATAGTCGACACGAGTAGCTTCATGCCGATCGCGCAATAGATTCGCAGGACGATTATCGGATCCGCCAAGGCGCTCACTTAGACGAGAACGGACGAGAGCATGCTGTACCGCGTCATCGATTCCGAGGAACTGCCGTCGCTTGTGTCGGCGTTTATGAAGGACTACGAAGTGGTCGCGCCGGTCAAACGCGACGGGAGCTATGTGTTCGATGTTATCGGGTCGCCCGACGAGATCGAACTGAGCTACGAGACCACCATCTCATCCCCTAAGAAGTACCTCTTGCCGCCCGACGAGACGCTGCTTGCCTTCGATGCGCGCGCGAACGGCGTGACGGACTTCGCTGCGCAGATCACACCGCGCGTCATCTTCGGCGCGCACGCCTGCGACATCAACGCCATCAATCGGCTCGATCTCGTGTTCCGCGACGGTCGCTATCCCGACCCCTACTATACGGCTCGGCGCGATGCCACGCTTGTGGTGGGCCTGAGCTGCATGCCGCAAAGCACCTGTTTTTGCCATCTGTGGGACGCTGACGAGGCGCGCTTCGGCTACGATCTGTTTCTCCAGGACATCGGGGACAAGTACCTGGTGAGCATCGGCAGCGTGGAAGCGGCTAACATCCTCGAGGCTTCCTGCAAGCCGCGGGAAGCCACCGACGAGGAGCGCATCGCGTTTCGCCATGTCACACGTACGCGTCAGCAGTCATTCGATCACGCCATTCCCGACATCCAGGACGTCGCCATGCTCATGGACGCCTTTCACGATGATCCGTTCTGGGAAGAACTGGGCGGCGGCTGCCTGTCGTGCACGGCCTGCTCGGCGGTGTGCCCCACCTGCTTCTGCTTCGACATCCGCGACACGTTTGATCCCGACGGCAAGACCGGCAGGCGCGAGCGCATATGGGACGCCTGCACGTCGCCGCAGTTCGCCCTCGTGGCGGGCGGCCACAACTTCCGTCCGACCGCCGCGCGGCGCGTGCGGCATCGCATGTACCACAAGCTCAACGGCTTTCTTGCGAATCATGATCGTATGCTGTGCGTGGGCTGCGGTCGCTGCGTCAAGGCGTGCAAGGCCGGCATCAACCCCATCGAGGTGCTCAAGTTCTTCGTGAGGAAGGGGGCCGAGGATGCCCAATAGCTGTGCAGCGTCCACCGTTCAGGTGCGGCCGTTCTTCGATGAGCCCGCTCCGCTGTCCGGTTCCGACATGATGGCTGCGAATCCGTATCGGCCGTGGCCGGCGCGCATCACATCCATAACCGACATCACGGAAACCGAGAAGCTCTTCGAGTTTCGCCTGACCGACGAGCGCATCCGCGATGCGTTCCACCATGAACCCGGCCAATTCGTCGAGGTTTCCCTGTTCGGCGTGGGCGAGGCGCCCATCTCCATCTCCAGCTCGCCGTCGAAGCGTGGCTTCATCGAGCTTACCGTGCGTCGTGCCGGTGCCTTTACCCAGGCGCTGCACCGCATGCAGTGCGGTGACATCGTGGGTTTGCGCGGGCCGTTCGGGCGCGGGTTCCCGTTCGAGGATATGAAGGGCCATGACATCCTACTCGTGGCCGGAGGCCTCGGCATCGCGCCGTTGCGCTCGCTCATCAACAACATCCATGACGAGCGCTCCGAATTCGGCAAGGTCACCATCATCTACGGTTCGAAAACGCCCGCGGAGGTGATGTTCCGCAGCCAATTCGAGATGTGGCGCCATCGCAAGGACTTCGACCTGTATCTGACCGTCGACCATCCCGACGATACCTGGGATGGGGAAGTGGGTCTGGTCACGAAGCCTTTCGAGCACCTCGATATCGACGCGTCGAACACGTTCGGCGCCGTGTGCGGTCCTCCGGTGATGTATCGGTTCGTGATCGAAGAGATGCGCAAGAAGAATATCAGCTACGATCACATCTACATGAGCTTCGAACGTCATATGAAGTGCGGCATGGGCAAGTGCGGCCATTGCCAAATCGGGCACCAATACGCCTGTATCGACGGGCCGGTGTTCAACTACTGGGAAGCCAAGAACATCCAGGAGTCGATGTGATATGAGCGGATATGCCACCCCGGGTTTCACCGACAAGCTCACGGCACCACGCGTCGTCGTCGTGGGGCTGGCCAGCTGCTTTGGTTGTCAGTTGCAGATCACGAACGGCGAGGAGCACCTGCTCGACGTGCTCGGCCAGATCGATCTGAGCTACTGGCAGCTCGCATCGAGCGATCCCATGCCTGACGAGTTTGACGTCGCTATCGTCGAGGGCGCTGTGACCACCGAGGAATCCGAAGCCACGGTCCGCGCGCTGCGCGAGCGCGCGGACGTCCTTATAGCCATCGGCGCCTGTGCCACGACAGCCGGTATTCCCGGTATGGCAGCGGACCATTTTCTTGAGCGGCCGTCTCACGTATACGATCGGGTTCCGACGGCTTGCGGAGATATGATAGCCCCCCGCTCGGTGGGTTCGGTCGTGGATGTGGACTACGAGGTGCGCTCGTGCCCGGTGGATACCGTCGACTTCATCGACGTCCTGCAGCGCGTACTGTACGGGTCGAACAAGACGGTCTCCATGCGCACCATGTGCGGTGATTGCAAGCGCAACGAGACCGCTTGCTTTTTCGGGAAGGGTCGATTGTGCCTTGGTCTGGTGACCACGGCTGGCTGCGGTGCGAAGTGCGTAAAGCTGGGCCGGCCCTGCAATGGGTGCAGAGGGTTGTCGCCCGACGCGAACCTGCCCAGCGCCCGCGAGGCGTGCGAGCGCTACGGTGTGCCTGTCGCCGATTTCGACCAGGCGCTTGAGATGTTCAACCGAACCGATTTCGCTCTTGCCGCCGAGCAGTAAGGAAAGCGCTCATGACCAAGACCGCCATTCATATCGACCATATCGCGCGTATCGAGGGCCATGGCAATGTGCACGTGGTCATCGAGGACGGGGTCGTGCAGACCGTCGAGATGAACGTCGTCGAGCCGGCGCGCCTGTTTGAGAGCATGGTGCTAGGCCGCCGCTTCGAGGAGATTCCCTATATCGCCTCGCGCATCTGCGGCATCTGCTCGGCGAGCCACGTCGTGACCGACCTCAAGGCGATCGAGAGGATCTTCGGTATCCGCACGACCGATCGCACCAAGGCGTTGCGCGAGCTTTTGGTATACGGATCGTATCTCCAAAACCATGCATCGCACCTGTTCGTGTTTGCGACGCCGGATTTCGTCGGGACGAAGAGCGTCTTTCTGCTTGCCGAGACGAACCCCGAGCTTCTCCAGAAGGCGCTCGGGCTGAAGGCCCTCGGCAACGAGCTGTGCACAAAGGTGGGGGGCCGCAGCATCCATCCCATCACCGCGGTAGTGGGCGGCTTTACCCATGAGATCTCGGCAGAGGAGTACCGCGAGCTCGCCGACAAGCTGGAGGCGTCCGTGGAGTTCGCGGTCGAGACAGTCGACCTGTTCCGTTCCTTCCCTGTGCCCGATATCGCCACCGAAGGCGACATGCTGGCCATGGTCGAGGAAGGCTGCTACCCGGTGCAGGGCTCGGATACCGCACGTTTCCTCAAAGCGGGCATCGAGTTCTGCGCCGACGAGGTTCAGGAACGCGTCGAGGAGTATGCGGTGCCGCATTCGGCGGCGCTGTGCGCGCGTGTGCGTGAAACGGGCGCGCCCTACTTCGTGGGCGCCCTCGCGCGCATCAATGCCTCTTGGAGCCATTTGAGCCGAAACGCCAAGGTAGCCGCTGCAAAGGCGGGGTTGCGTCCGCCTGAGCCGAATCCGTTCATGAACAATGTCGCCCAAGCCATCGAACTCGTCGACGCGCTTGAGCGTTGTGCCGAGCTGTGTCGGCGTCTGGCCGAGCCTGACGGGTTCGACGGGGAGAGCAAGCCGGTGTCGTTCGAAGCCAGGGCTGGGCGCGCAGTGGGATTCACCGAGGCCCCGCGCGGAGCGGTCTTTCACGATCTGGAGCTCGACGAGCGGGGGCGCGTCGTCCATGCATCCATGATCACGCCCACCGCCCAGAACGTCGCCAACCTCGAGGCCGACATGCGCTTGCTCGCCGAGCGCCTGGTTGCCGACGGATCGGGGCAAGACGAGGTTCGGCGCAGCATCGAGAAGCTCGTGCGCGCTTACGACCCGTGCCTCAGCTGCAGCGTGCACTGAGCCGTAGGGTTCACGGGAGCCATGCGGCCGAAGGGGGGTGTGCCGCTTGTGGATTTTCCCCTGCCGAAAACCCCCTGTGATAGAATCTGAATCTACGTGAATCGAGATTCCAAGGGGTTTGCCTGTATGTCGTTTTTGGACGCGTTCTCGGGGTTGACCGGCCAGATGTCCACGGACATGGCCATCGACCTCGGAACTGCAAATACACTGGTCGCCATTCCGGGCGAGGGCATCGTGGTGAACGAGCCTTCGGTCGTGGCCATCGAGAAGAGCACTCACCGGGTGCTCGCCGTGGGCCATGAGGCCAAGAACATGATCAACCATACGCCCGAGGCGTTTTCGGCAGAGCATCCGCTGCATGACGGCGTCGTCGCGGATTACGATGTGACCGAGGCCATGATCTCGGCTTTCATCAACAAGGCTGCGCCGCGCAAATACCCGTGGCAGGCCAAGCCGCGCATCGTCATCTGCATCCCATGCGGCGCCACGTCGGTGGAGAAGCGCGCGGTGTTCGAGGCCGCCGTTCAGGCCGGCGCGCGCCAAGCTTACCTCATCGAGGAGCCTATGGCCGCGGCCATGGGCGCCGATCTGCCCGTCACCGAGCCGACGGGCTCGATGGTGGTGGACATCGGCGGAGGTACCACGGAGGTGGCCGTCATCTCCCTCGGCGGCATCGTCACCTCCTCGTCGCTGCGCCTTGCCGGCAATCGGATGGATGAGGCCATCGCCATGCACCTGCGTGACCTTCTGGGCATCAAGATCGGCGAGCGCACGGCCGAGGTCATCAAGATCAAGATAGGCTCCATCCTGCCGTTCGAGGATGGACGCGAGCGCGACATGATCATCTCGGGCCAGGACGTTATCACCGAGCAGCCGCGCGAGGTGACTATCCAGTCCGAGGATGTGCGCGCTGCGCTCGTGGATCCGTGCGAGGAGATGGTCCTGCACATCAAAGAGACGTTCAAGAAGACAAATCCGGACCTCGCATCCGACATCATCCAGAACGGTATTTTGCTCACGGGCGGCGGCGGCCTTCTGTCCGGCCTTGATCGCTACCTCACCGACAAGCTGGAGATTCCGGTGTGGGTGAGCGAGACCGCTCTCACGAACGTCGTCATGGGCTGTCTGAAGGTCCTCGAGACGCCGACGGCTCTCAAACAGACGCTCATGCGGTCGAAGTAAGGCCGGCCCGGCGTTCCATGGCTCTTCAATTCCAACAGAGAGGTTCGGCGTTAGTCCGCCGGGTGCTTCTTGTCGCCTTCCTGATCGTCTCGCTTGCTCTTTTGACGACCTATGCTCGCGAAGGGGAGACCGGTCCGCTCCACGGCGTGCAGAGTGCTGTGTCCGGCGCCTTTGCGCCCCTGTCGCGCGCCGGCGCGGCCGTCGGATCGGGAGCGGCCTCGGTCGGCGAGGGCGTTGAGGATCTCACTGCCAACGACGACACGCTTTCCGGTTTGCGCGATGCGAACGCCGAGCTGGTGGAACAGCTTGCCCAGGCCGAGGAGTACCGTCAGGAAGCCCAGCGCTTGCAGGGGCTGCTCGACATGAAAGACGCCTACGACATCGAGGGGACGGGCGCGCGTGTTATCGGTCGATCCGCGACGGCATGGGATCAGACTGTCGCTATCGACAAGGGCTCGGCTGACGGGGTGGACAGCGGCTTGACCGTTATGGGGCCTTCGGGAGTTGTCGGACAGATTGTGGCTACGACCGAGCACACGTCCACCGTACGACTGCTCACCGACCCGCAAAGCGGCGCGGCCGCATTGCTGCAGTCGACGCGTGCGGAGGGTGTGGTGCGCGGCTCGCTTGAAGGGCTGCTGTACCTTGAAAACCTCGACGCCGACGCCGAGGTGCAGGTTGGCGACATCGTCGTCACGTCGGGACTCGGAGGAAGCTACAAACGGGGTCTCGTCATCGGCACGGTGGTGAAGGTGGACGCTCGCCAGGGCGATGCCACGCGGCGCGTGGTGGTTTCTCCTACCGGCGCCGTGGAGGCGCTCGAAGAGGTGCTCGTAGTGTTCAGCGTCGGCTCGGATGCTGGCGCTTCCGATGGCGACCAAGGAGGCGATGGGCAGTGAACGTGACGCGCGAGAACATCATCGTCGCGGTGGGCGCTGTCGTTGCCGTGGTGCTTCAGGTGGTCGTGGCGCCCTCGATCGCTCTTTTCTCGGCCCAGCCGAATGTGCTCCTGGCCTATGTGCTCGTCGTCGCCATCGTGCGGCCGCTCGAAGCGGGACCGGTGTTGCCGTTCGTGTTGGGGCTCGTGTGCGATCTGCTGGGAACGGGGCCCGTGGGTGGCATGGCCTTTCTGTTTGTGCTTGCGTCGTTTGCCGCTTCACGTGCATTCGCGGTGCTCGACAACGACACGGTGTTCATGCCGCTTACCATCCTGGTGGCCGCTACGTTCGCCGTCGAGATGCTCTACGGCGCGCTTCTCATGGCGCTCGGCCTTGCGGTGAACCCGATCGATGCGTTCCTCTACCGGGCTCTGCCGTGCTCGCTCTACGATTGCGTCGTGGGCCTGGTGCTGTACCCGCTCTTCGCGCGCCTGCTTGCCGCAGGGGCCCAGGAACGCGAGATGCACACGCCTCGACTGCGATAGGAGCTCGTCGATGCTCATTGCCTTCATCGCAGCGCTCGTTACGCTTGTCGTGGCCGCCATCGTGGTGGTCGCGGTGCTCTTTTTGCGAAACCGCAGCAAGTCCGCGAATCTCAGTGTCAATAAGAACGTTCGGCCAATCAGCTCCGTTGGCGTATCCTCTTCGCTGGGCGACGCGGGCGGTCGGGTTGGCGGAGGCACTCCGCGCTCCTCGGCAGCTGCCCAAAGACCGGTTGCCAACCCCGCCGACAACCTCAGATCGCGGTTCGTTGCGATGGGAGTTCTGGCCGCAGCCGTCTTCGGATCGCTCACCGCGAAGCTGTGGAGCATGCAGGTGCTCTCCTCTGAGTCCTATGTGAGCGAATCCGAGGAGAACCAGTATGCCACCGTCTCGACGCCTGCTCCGCGCGGGTTGATATACGACGCAGCCGGGGTGGCTCTCGTGAAGAACCGTTCGTCGCTCACCGTGCTTGCAGACAGCGAGGTCGCCGACGATCACGATGTGCTCCAGCGGCTATCCACCGTGCTCGGGCTGCCGTACAACGTGGTGCGCCAGCGCATTCAGGATACCTCGACGGGCGCGCAGAGCCAGCGCGTGGTGGCGGGCGATGTGCGTCTGCGCGATGTCGCTTTTATCGCCGAACACTCCGATGCCTTCAAAAACGTGACCGTCCAGACGCGCACGGTGCGCGAGTACCCCTATGGCGGTCTTGCGGCGCACGTGCTCGGCTATACGGGAGCAGTATCTGAAGAAGAGCTGGCGGCCGTGCCCGAGGGTCGTGACATCGAGCTGGGCGACGACGTGGGAAAAACTGGCATCGAGCAGTTCTACGATAGGCTTTTGTCGGGCGACCATGGCCAGCGCAAGGTGGTGGCCGACGCAAGCGGCAACGTGGTGGAGGTCGTGAGCGAGACGCAGCCCACGAAGGGGTCGGATCTCTATCTTACCATCAAGGCTCCGGTGCAGTACGTGTGCGACCGAGCGCTTGCAAACCTCGTCGCCCCGGTGAACGGCGTTATCGGGACCGGCAAGGGCGTGAGCGCGTCGGCTGTGGTTATGGACGTGCGCGATGGGGGCATCGTGGCGATGGCGAGCTATCCCACCTTTGCGCCTGAAAAGTTCATCGGCGGTATCACCACCGAGGCCTGGGAGCTGTATTCGAGCGATGAGGCGTACAACCCGCTGCTCAACCGTGCCATCGGTGGTCTATATCCGCCCGCGTCCACGTTCAAGGCGTTCACAAGCCTTGCGGCGTTGGCTTATGGATTTGCGAACGGGGGGACCACGTGGAACTGCACCGGCTCGTGGGATGGCTGGGACACGGGCATCCCGCAGAGATGCTGGAACCACTCCGGCCACGGCACGCTCGATCTGCGCGGCGGTATCGTGAACTCCTGCGACGTGGTGTTCTACGATATCGCAAAGCAGTTCTGGGAGCATGGCGAGTCGCAGGGCGGGTCGATCGCCGATACCGCACTGCAGGACTATCTCAAAAAGTACCGGTTTGGAGAGACGACGGGCATCGACCTGTTCGGTGAATCGTCGGGTCGCGTGCCGACACCCGATTGGAAAGCCGAATGGTTTCGCAATCAGCCCGAGGAGGCGCGGTGGCAGGGCGGCGACATGACGAACATGATCATCGGCCAGGGCTACGTGCTAGCCACGCCTCTGCAGCTTGCCGTGGCGTACGGAGCTGTTGCCACGGGCAATATCATGAAGCCGCACCTGCTCAAAGAAGTTCATAACGCCGCAGGCGATGTCGCGGCCTCCTTCGAGCCGGAAGTTCTCGACGTGCCCGACGTGCCCGCCGAGAACTTGGCCACCGTGCGCGACGCGCTGCGCGGCGTTGCGACGGAGAACGCGGGCATCGCCGCGCTTTTCAATCGGTACGGAGTCCAAGCTGCTTGTAAGACCGGTACCGCTGAACACACCGACGACGAGGACACCGCTTGGTTTGCCTGCTATGCTCCCTACGATGATCCTCGGTACGTTGTGGCGTGCCTCGTCGAACACGGCGGCGGTGGCTCGGCGGTGGCTGCGCCGCTCGGAGCCGAGATCCTGGCTGCTGCGCTGGCTTATGACGAGGGAAGCCTGACCGAGGTGGGGGAGATCGCTGGTTCCACAGGCAAATCCGACGTGCACGCGTCGGGCGGGTCGGGCGGACGCACCGATTAACCGAACGATCGAAACCGTGAAGAAGCCAGGAAAGGAGGAACGACGATGCCACAGCTGCCCGAGATCAGCTCGGTGAAAACGTCGAACGGCGCGGTTCGGCAGCCCGCGCGCGAGCGGCGGTTTCCCTGGCTGAACCTTCCCTTCATAATCGTGATCACCTGTGTGGTGGCTTACGGACTGGTCATCGTCTACTCCGCCGTGCGCGGGCAGGAGGACTACAGCTTCTCGCGCCAGGCAGCGGGCGTGGCGGTGGGCGCGGTGCTCATGATGCTCGTGTGGCGCTTCGACTACCGGAAGCTGTCCGACTTCACGACACTGTTTCTCATCGTCAACGTCGTGCTCATACTCTCGCCCCACATCCCCGGCCTCGGAACCGATGCGGGCATGGGCGCGCAATCGTGGATCAAGCTGGGCATTCAGGTGCAGCCGGGCGAACTCGCCAAGGTCACCGTCATCCTGCTCGACGCGAGCATCGTGGCGCGCTACGGCGGCAGGCTTGACGATCCGCGCGAGTACTGCAAGGCGCTCGGCATCATGCTTGTGCCGTTTCTGTGCATCATGACCCAGCCTGACCTGGGCACCGGCCTCGTGTACCTGTTCATCGCGGCGGTGGCGCTCGTGGTGGGCGGCGCGCGGCCGAAGTTCCTGTTGATCACCCTGGTCGCAGGCATTGCGGCGGTGGCTGCGGTGTTCGCTCTCGACGAGGTTCTGGCCACGCGCAATGCCGACGGCACCGTGGAGTACAAGCTGCTCAAGAACTACCAGCGAGCGCGCCTGCTCGTGTTCCTCGATCCCGAGCTCGATCCCACGGGTGACGGCTACAACCTTAAGCAGGCCCAGATCGCCATCGGTTCGGGCGGCCTGTTCGGCAAAGGGCTGTTCCAAGGCACGCAGCACTCTCTCGGTCTTCTGCCCGAGGCGCAGACCGACTTCATCTTCTGCGTGCTGGCTGAGGAACTCGGGTTTTTCGGTGTAATGGTGCTGCTCGCCCTGTACGCAGCGCTCGTTTTGATATGCTTCAACATCGCGAGGTCGGCTGGCGACCTGTTCGGCACGGTCGTGGTCATGTGCGTCGTGGGGATGTGGCTGTTCCAGATCCTCGAGAACATCGGCATGGACTGCGGGCTCATGCCCATCACGGGCATTCCTCTGCCGTTCGTCAGCTACGGGTCATCGGGCATGGTGTTGAACTTCGTCATGCTCGGCATGATCGGCTCGGTGTGGACCCATAACGTATCCAAGCGGTAAGAAAAGGGGCGGTCATGCAGCTACCCGTTGACATAAAGGCGGTCATCGACGAGGCGCTCGATATCGACGAGGCGCGCCATACCGCGCTGTCGGTGAGTGTGTACTTAGACGATAGCGCTCCCAACGATTTGCAGGCCCATGTGCGCCAGGCGTTCGCGAGCGCCTCCCCGCACGCCCGCGTCTCGCTCACCTACCTGGACGGCAGGCCGTTCGCTCCCTTCGAGGGTGACGACATGTCCGTGATCGTGGCCGGTCTGAACGAGAAGGTCGGTGCCTACGCCGAGGAGCTGCGCGCCGCAGGCGTGCCTGTCATGGTGGTCACGACGCTGCCTTCGATCGTTTTCGAGTTGGCTGCGCAACAGGGCCATCCCATTCCGAGCGGGGATGTGGCAGCGCCGAAGCCCCCGGTTCCGGTGCTGCCTGCAGACAGACGCGGCGCCGACGCCGCGGAGCGGCCGGTGGAGCCGTTCGTCCTCGACGACGAGGCTGTCGCATCGCTCGACGAGCGCATGGGCGGCTGGGTTATCGAGACGTGCAGGGAGAAGCGCCTCGCGTTTGCGCTCGCGTTCCCCTTTGCCCGCAAGCCCCTGTCGCTTGAGGCGGTGAATACGACCGCGTTGCAGAACGCGGGCGTGGGCCTGCTCGTCATCATCCCCGGCGCAGATCTGCCGGTCATGACGCTTAACCAGGCGAAGATGCTGCTCATGGTAGCTGCAGCCTACGGTGAAGAGCTCAACCTGGAGCGCGTGAAGGAGCTCGCGGCGCTTGTGGGCGGAGCATTCGCCTGCCGTGCGGTTGCGCGCCAGATCGTGGCGTTCGTGCCCGGCCTCGGTTGGGCGGTGAAGGCGGCTATCGGCTATGCGGGCACCGTTGCGATGGGCCGTGCGGCCATCCAGTACTACGAGGACGGCGCGACGCTGTCCACGCTCGCTCAGGCGGTGGCCGAAGCGCGCGACAAGGTGGTGCGGGCCGCTGCGGGCCGCGCGGCCTCCACGGCTCGCGCGACCGGCGCGAAGGCTGTTGCCGGCGTACGCGAGCGTGCGTCAGGGGCGGCGGCAAGCGCTCGGTCCGTGGCTGCGAAGCGGATCTCGTCCGGCAAGGCGCGCTGAGCGTCTTCGGACGATCGGCGTCGCGACGAGCAAGGACGGTAAGCATGATTGACCTTTGGCCGCGTCTTGAGCCCTTGCTCGCTGACGCAGAGCGTCCTGCGCGCTATCTGAACCACGAGTACGGATGCGTGTACAAACCCGATGCAGACTTCCATTTTTGCATGGTGTATCCCGATACCTACGAGCTTGGCCAGGCGAATCAGGCGCTGCGCATACTTGTCAACGTCGTTAACGCACAGGACGGCATGGCCGCCGAGCGCGCGTTCCTACCCGCGCCGGCTCTGTGCGACACGCTGCGCGCCGAGGGGCTGCCGCTCTTTTCCATCGAGAGCTGTGCTCCTGTTGCGCAGTTCGACGTCGTGGGCATCACGTTGCCGCACGAGCTGGCCGCCACCAATGTGCTGGAAACACTCGATCTGGCCGGTATATCGCTGCACGCTTCCAAGCGGGACGAGGGCGATCCGTTCGTGGTGGCGGGCGGGCCCTGCGCATACAACCCCGAGCCCTACGCCCCCTTCTTCGACGCCTTCAGCATCGGCGAGGGCGAAGAGGCCCTGCCGGAAGGCCTTGCGCTCATCAAGCGGATGAGGTCCCAAGGCGCATTGCGGGCTGACATCCTTCGGGCGTTGGCGCGGATGCCGGGTTGGTACGTGCCCTCGTTCTACCGCTGGCGGAGCGAGGACGAGGCGCAGGATGGCGGATCGTGGATTGAGCCTGTGGAGGAGGGTCTTCCGACTGTCATCGAAAAGCGCCTGTTCACAAAGTTTGCGGAAAGTCCCGGTTGGGAGCCGTGCATCGTCCCGTTTACGGAAGTGGTGCACGACCGCTTAAATGTCGAAATACTGCGCGGCTGCGCACGCGGTTGCCGTTTTTGCCAGGCGGGCATGATGTACCGCCCCGTGCGCGAGCGTTCGGCTGACAACGTGGTGGAGTCGGTGGTGGCGGGCCTCGCGGCCACCGGTTACGACGAAGTGAGTCTGACGTCGCTCTCGTCGACCGATCATTCCCAGATTGCCGATATCCTCACGCGCTTGAACCGCTCCTGCGATGGTAAAGGCGTGCGCATCTCGGTGCCGTCCCAGCGTTTGGACGCCTTCGGTGTGGATATGGCGGAATTGGTTGCCGGGCAGAAAAAGGGCGGGCTCACGTTCGCGCCTGAAGCCGGGACGCAGCGCCTGCGCGATGTCATCAACAAGAACGTCACAGAGGATGACCTGTTTGATGCCTTGGATGCGGCCTTCGCAGCCGGGTGGCGGCGTTGTAAACTGTACTTCATGATAGGGCTACCCACCGAAACCGACGACGACATCAAAGGTATTGCGAGCCTTGCTCAGCGCGCCTACGACCGCATGAAGGCAGCCACGCCGCCCGACCAGCGGGGGGGCCTGCGCCTGAGCGTTTCGTGCGCCCTGTTCGTGCCAAAGGCGCAAACACCGTTTCAGTGGGACGGCCAGATCACGCCGGAAGAGGCGCTTCGGCGCGTGCAGCTTCTGCGCCGCTCGGTGAAGTACAAGGCGGTCGACGTGCACTGGCACGACTCAGCCACCAGTTTCGTGGAGGCGGTCATGAGCCGTGCGGGCCGTGAAGCGGCTGCGTGGGTGGAGGCCGCCTGGCGGCGCGGGGCACGTTTCGATGCGTGGTCGGAATGCTTTAACGAAGAAGCCTGGCACACAGCTGCTGATGAGGTGGGCATCGACCTGGAGGCCATCGCCCAGACATCGTACCCCTCGACGAGGGTCATGCCGTGGGCCCACGTGTCCACGGGCGTCTCGGAGCGCTTCCTCGCGCGCGAGCGCTCGCGCGCGGAAGCCGGCCGCACGACGCCCGACTGCACGTTTGGCGCCTGCTCGGCCTGTGGCGTCTGCCAGGCGCTCGATGCGGACAACGAGCTGGCCCAGCCCCGCGAGGCGAGCGGCTCGAATGCAGGCGGCGGGGCCGTCGCCCCTGCCCGCCGTTGCGAGGAGGCGCCCGATGCCTGATCCGAGCCTGTTCCGTCTGCGCGTGACGTTCTGCAAGCAGGGGCGCCTCGCGCTGCTGTCGCACCTCGAGCTCGCGCGCGCCCTCGAGCGCGCCGTTCGTCGCGCGAGGCTGCCGTTCGCGGTGAGCCAGGGCTTCTCGCCCCACATGAAGATCGCATTCGGCGCGGCGCTGCCCGTGGGGGTGGGCGGCACGCGCGAGCTGTTCGACCTTCAGATGACGCGCTACGTATCGCCCGAGCGCGCCCTCGAGGCGCTCCAGGCTGCGAGCGTGCCCGATCTCATGGTGAAGTCGTGCGAGTACATCGACTCACATGCGCTGGCGGCCTCCGCTGCGTTCCCTGTCAGTGCGTACCGTGCGCTCCTCTCCTGCGCGCCGGCCCAGCTGGCGGTGCCCGAGGGCGTTATGGTGATTCGCAAGAAGAAGGAGAAGGTGTTGCGCGTGGCGGAGTTCCTAGTAGGGGACATGGAGCTTACCGGCGCGACACTCGCCTTCTCGCTCGAGTCGAAGCCGACGGGCAGCTTGCGTCCCGATGTGCTGCTCGCGGCTTGCTGTGCGCAGGCGAACGGCGACGAGGAGGACCGCCCGCTCGCGCTGTTCGTAGAGAATGCCGAGCCGACTCTTATTGACGCGGATGCCTGCGGGCCCGACAACCCGTTGCGCGTAATCACCATCACTCGGATAGGGCAGCGGCCGGTTCGCTGAGCCCTTCGCCGCGGCGGAAACGAAAGAACCCGCCGGTGGGCAGGTTCTCGAATGCGAAGTGGCGGGATGTACGAGACTCGAACTCGCGACCTCCGACGTGACAGGCCGGCGCTCTAACCAACTGAGCTAACACCCCATGCTTTAGCAGCGGCGATTATTCTACCGGGACTTGCCGATGAGCGCAATACCCAATTTCCTCTCAAGGGCGGCTGCGCGGAAGCGCCAAAAGGGAGTCTGCAGCGGAATACGCCGGTAGGTCGAATGCGGTGCATGGCGAGAATCCGGCACAAGGCGCGCAGCTCCCCGATGCTGTTCGTGCGGCCGGGCACGGATCTTTAGGGCCGTTCGCGCAGGTGATTCGTGCGGCCGGGCAAATAAAAACCCGCCGAATCGGCGGGTTTCGCAAATAAGTGGCGGGATGTACGAGACTCGAACTCGCGACCTCCGACGTGACAGGCCGGCGCTCTAACCAACTGAGCTAACACCCCATGCTTTAGCAGCGCGGATTATATTACCGGTAGTCAGCGATCGGCGCAAGCCCCTAATTTGAAAAAGTTAGGGCGGCGCGTCGTGAAGACGCGGTCGGAACGCGTCGGCTCATGGGGCCGCATTGCAGGTTCGGAATCGTCGCGGGCCGTCGTATCGACGTCTCCTCGTTCTGGTCGGGTTCTAGAACGGTAGAAGAACACCGATTTCGGAACGATGAGCCAGCTTCGGGTGTGTACGGAGGCGTATCGACCCATAGTTTTTATCGTGACCCGGCATTATTCGGGAAGAAAGGGGACGGTAGCCTCGCGGCCCGCTTTCAAATTTCCGAATTCGGTGGTTTTCCGCCTCGGAGGCCGCGCCGGATGCGACGGCTGGTGCGGTAGGCCGCCGGGGAGAGATCAGCCTTGTGCTGCGAAGGCCACATGCGGGTTCTGTGGTAAAAGAAACATTTTGATGCAAAACTTCGAAGGAATGATAAAGTTTAGAATCTAAATTTAATACAAGAATGAGAGCGAGGAAGGTTGCGATGACGGATTCGTTCGCCGAAATGAAGCGCGAGCTGTACGAGCTCATGCAGCGTTCGCGGCGCGGGAACTTCGCGCCGCCTCTGCCCGAAGGTGTGACGCCCTCCGAAGCGCGGACGATCATGATGGTCGCCGGGCTCAGGTGTGAGGGCGAGGACGTCAGACCGGGGCGGGTGGCCGAGATGACGCACACGACGCCGAGCGCGCTGTCCCAGACGTTCAAGACGCTCGAAGAGAAAGGTCTCATCGAGCGCCGCCGTGCGAGTGGAGACTACCGCGCCGTCACGGTGAGCTTGACCGAAGAGGGGGAGCGCGTCGCCGAAGAGGGTCGGCGCCTGCGCGACGAGCATATGGATGCGGCCATGGCGTACGTGGGCGTCGAGGAGATGCAGCACCTCGTCCGCATCATGCGCAAGATGACCGAATTCTACGAGCAAGATTTCGAGCGCGCAGGCAAGAGCCGTGCCGAAGGAGATGACGCCCCGTGCGCATAATCCGTTATTTGAAGAACTGCAAGGTCGCGGTGGTTCTCATCGTGTGCCTGCTCATCGTGCAGGCATTCACCGATCTTGCGTTGCCGAACTACACATCCGACATTGTTGACGTGGGCATCCAGCAGTCTGGTGTGGAGCACGCCGCCACTGACGAGATGACGGCGAAGACTCACGACGAGATTGCCATGATGCTACCGGCCGACGACGAGCAGACGTTCCGCGACGCCTACACCGAGACGGACAGCGGTACGTACAAGCTGAACGACCAGGGCAAGAAGGAGCAGGAGGAGCTCGACCGTATGGTGGCCATGCCGCTTGTGGCCATCCACTACGCAAGCCAGATCCCCGACCTCGATCTCGACCAGGTGATGCAGGCCTACCAGACCGGCGCCATCGAGAAGCGGCAGATACTCGACATGCTCGACGAGGCGAAGTCCAAGATGGGCAATATGGGCGACTCCATTGTCGACCAGCAGGCCATCGCCGCAGCACGCGCTGAGTACGAGCAGCTGGGGTACAACCTCTCCGACATGCAGATGGGGTACCTTCTGCGCGTGGGCCTCGTCATGCTCGGGCTCGCGGCGCTCGGCATGGCGGTGGCCGTGATCGTGGGCTTTATCGCCTCGCGTACGGCGGCAAAGGTGGGTGCGACGTTGCGCGCGAAGCTCTTCCGCCGCGTCGTGTCGTTCTCCGACGCGGAGGTGCAGTCGTTCTCCGCTGCTTCGCTCATCACGCGCGGCACGAACGATGTGCAGCTCATCCAGATGGTCACTGTCATGCTTTTGCGTATGGTGCTGTACGCGCCTATCCTGGCCATCGGCGGCATCATCATGGTGTCGCGCACGAACCTGGCCATGAGCTGGATCATTGTCTTGGCCGTTGCGGTCATCGGCGTGCTCATCATCGTGCTCATGAAAGTGGCCATGCCCAAGTTCAAGATCATGCAGAAGCTCATCGACCGGGTGAACCTCGTGTCGCGTGAGATGCTCACGGGTCTGCCCGTCATCCGCGCGTTCGACCGCCAGCCCTTCGAGGAGCAGCGCTTCGACGAGGCGTCCACGCGCCTCATGAAAACGCAGCTGTTCACGAACCGCGTCATGACGTTCATGATGCCGCTGATGATGCTCATCATGAACGGCGTGTCGGTGCTCATCGTGTGGGTGGGCGGCTCCTACATCGACAACGGCACCATCCAGACCGGCGACCTCATTGCGTTCATCACCTACGCTATGGTCATCATCATGAGCTTCCTCATGATCGGGATGATCTCCATCATGTTGCCGCGCGCCGACGTGGCCGCCCAGCGCGTGAACGAGGTGCTGGAGACGAAGGCGTCCATCTGCGATCCCGCGCCCGAGAAGGCGCGCGACGCCGAGCTTTCCGCGAGCACCGGCGGCGCGGCCATTGCGTTCAACGACGTGAGCTTCAAGTACAGCGATTCGGCCGAGTGCGTGCTCGAGCACCTCGACTTCACGGCCGAGCCCGGCACGACCACGGCCATCATCGGCTCGACAGGATCGGGCAAGTCGACCGTGGTCAAGCTCATCGAACGATTCTACGACGTCACCTGCGGCTCCATCACCATCGACGGGGTGGACGTGCGCGACGTGAGCCAGGAGGCGCTGCGCGCGCAGCTGGGCTACGTGCCGCAGAAGGCGTTCTTGTTTAGCGGCACCATCGAGTCGAACGTGGCCTACGCCGACGAGGAGATGCCCGCAAGCCGCGTGGAGGAGGCCATCGACATCGCGCAAGCCTCCGAGCTCGTGGCATCGAAGGAGGAAGGGCTTGCCTCGCCTGTGTCGCAGGGCGGCACGAACGTGTCGGGCGGCCAGCGCCAGCGCCTGGCCATCGCCCGTGCGCTGGCCACGGAGGCGCGCGCGTACCTGTTCGACGATAGCTTCTCGGCGCTCGACTACAAGACCGACGCGGCGTTGCGCCAGGAGCTGCATGCGCGCCTAGGCGGCAAGACGGTAGTCATCGTGGCCCAGCGCATCTCGACGGTCCTGCACGCCGACAAGATCATCGTGCTCGACGATGGGCGCATCGTCGGCCAGGGCGTGCACGACGAGCTCATGAAGACCTGCGAGGAGTACCGGGAGATCGCGATGTCCCAGCTGTCGGAAGCGGAGCTGAACGGAGGTGATGCGGCATGAGCGCACAGAAGAACCCCGCGGGCAACGCCCCGCGACGCGGATTCGGCGGCGGTCACGGCCCCGGCGGGCATATGATGCCGGGCGAGAAGCCGAAGGACCTCAAAGGCACGCTCGGCAAACTCGTCGCCTTCATGGGCCGCTTCAAGGTGGCCATCGTGGTGGTGCTCGTGTTCGCCATCGGCTCGACCATCTTCAACATCGTCGGTCCGAAGGTGCTGTCCACGGCCACGACCGAGCTGTTCAACGGCATCGTGGCGAAGATCGACGGTTCGGGCGGCATCGATTTCGACGCGATCGCGCAGATCCTCTTGTTCACGCTGGGTCTGTACCTGCTGTCCGCGGCGTGCTCGTTCGTGCAGGGTTGGATCATGAGCTCGGTGTCGCAGCGCACGAGCTATCAGCTGCGCCGCGCCATTGCGGAGAAGATCGACCGCATGCCCATGGGGTATTTCGAGCGCACGAGCGTGGGTGACACGCTCTCGCGCATCACCAACGACGTGGACACGCTCGGGCAGAGCCTGAATCAAGGCGTGACGCAGCTCATCACGTCCGTAACCACCATCATCGGCGTGCTTATCATGATGCTCACCATCAACCCGCTCATGACGTTGGTGACAGTGGTCATCCTGCCCATCTCCATCGTGCTCATCATGGTGGTGGTGAAGCGATCGCAGAAGTTCTTCGTCACGCAGCAGAATACGCTCGGCGAGATCAACGGCATCGTGGAGGAGACGTTCTCGGGCCACGCCATCGTGAAGGCGTTCAACCGCGAGGACGGCACGGTGGACCACTTCAACGAGACGAACGCGCGCCTGTACAACTCGGCGTGGAAGAGCCAGTTCGTGAGCGGCCTCATGCAGCCCATCATGAACTTCGTGGGCAACCTGGGGTACGTGGCCGTAGCCGTCACGGGCAGCTTCCTCGCCGTGCAGGGCGTCATCACCGTGGGCGACATCCAGGCGTTCATCCAGTACGTGAAGAACTTCACGCAGCCCATCACCCAACTCACGCAGGTGTCGAACGTGCTGCAGCAGATGGCTGCCGCCGCCGAGCGCATCTTCGAATTCCTCGACGCGCCCGAGGAGGATCCGGAACAGGTGACGGCTCGTACGTCCGAAGTCGAGTGCAAGGTCGACTTCGAGCATGTGCGCTTCGGCTACGATCCAGAGAAACCTGTCATCAGAGATTTCTCCGCCCATGTGACCGAAGGCCAAACCGTGGCGCTCGTAGGACCCACCGGTGCCGGCAAGACCACCATGGTGAAACTGCTCATGCGGTTCTACGATGTGCAGGGAGGTTCCATCCGCCTTGGGGGCGTTGACATTCGCGACTTCGCGCGCGATGACTTGCGCAGTGTATTTGGCATGGTATTGCAGGATACCTGGTTGTTCCATGGCAGCATCCGCGACAACATCCGCTACGGCAAGCTCGACGCCACCGACGAGGAGGTGGAGGCGGCGGCGAAGGCGGCCTACGTCCACCACTTCATCCAGACGCTGCCCCACGGCTACGACACCGAGATCAATGAGGACGCGAGCAACATCAGCCAGGGTCAGCGCCAGTTGCTCACCATCGCGCGCGCCATCTTGGCCGATCGGCGCATGCTCATCCTCGATGAGGCCACGAGCTCGGTGGACACGCGCACCGAGGAGCGCATCCAGAAGGCCATGGACAACCTTATGGCCGGGCGCACCTCGTTCGTGATCGCGCATAGGCTGTCCACCATCAAGAACGCGGACCTTATCCTGGTTATCCGCGATGGCGACATAGTGGAGCAAGGTACGCACGAGCAGCTGCTCGAACTTGGCGGTTTTTACGCAGAGCTGTATAATTCACAGTTCGCTGAGACTATCGACGAGATCGAGGACTGACGCGTTTATCCCCGGGGATGACGCATGTCCCCGGGGAAGAAGCGAGTTGCATGCCCCAAATCGCCCAGCAACCTCCCGAACAGGTGCCCTTTGCAGGACCCGCAGAGTCCTCGCGCGAGGGCTCTGCGCGCCTTGCGGTGTTCGACTTCGACGGCACGAGCATTGCGGGCAATTCCCCGGTGCTGCTCGTGCAGCACCTTATGCGTCGCAAGATGCTCAAAAAGCGCGTTATCTTCCGTATCCTGCTATGGGCTGCCGCCTATAAGCTGCGTCTGCCCCAGAATGAGAGCTGGGTGCGCGGTCTTGTGTTCACGGCCTTCGAGGGCCATCCGGTCGCTGAGGTGGACAAGTTTCTGGCAGACTTCTACGACGAGCGCATATCCATGCTGTTCCGTCCCGAAGCCGACCAGGCCATGCGCACTCACGCCGAAGCGGGCGATATCGTGGTGGTCATCTCCGCGACTTTCGAACCCATCATCCTGCGCGCCATGGAGCATCATCCCTTCGAGCACCAGATATCCACGCGCATGCGCGCAGCAGCCGACGGCACCTATACGTGCGACGTGGAAGGGCTTCCCGTCGAAGGCGAAGAGAAGCTTGCGGCTGTGCAGCGCTTCGGCGATGAGCGCTACGGGGCAGGGAACTGGGAGCTTGCCTACGCCTACGGCGACCACCATTCCGATCGTGCCGTACTGGCCGCGGCGGTCCATCCGCGCGCGGTGAATCCGGATCGGCCCCTCGCGCGCACGGCGCGGGAGGAGTCCTGGGAAGTGCTCGACTGGTAGAACCTGCCGGGCGAGAGCGGGCGGAGTCGGCCGCTCGTACTCCCGTGCCTGCATGAATCGTCCGCGGAGCGTTTCGGCTTGGGCGAAACTCGCTCGACGCGCGACTCGCCCGTACTGCTCAAGACTGCCCGTCCCCCCCCGAAGGGCGAAGGTTGTTCAAGCAGCCTTCACGTTTCCGGAGACTCGCGTGGCGAAGTCCCTCAGAGCTTGCATGCAAGGGCTGTTGGTTCGCGGTGACGGGGAAGGAGATGGGCGGTTTCGGCGGCTTGACGATTTGTGGTATTTGGGAGGCCCCCTGTGCGGAACTGTGCTTCTCCGGTAAAATGCGACTCGAGTATATGCAATTTGCATACACGATCACGCTGACACGATGCGAAGGAGGTTGGGTTATGTTTGAGAACGATGCGAACAACTCGCCCAGCCAGAACGATGAATATAGCTCTTCTGCCGAGTACCTGCGCCGGGCGGCGAAGGCATGCGCCTCGGGCGATGCGGTCCTCGGTATGCACTTGTACTTGGCGGCTTTCGAGCAGGCTCGGCATGATGACGATCCCGTCCCCTCGGAGGATGCGCTCGGCGGCCTGAAACAGGCATGGCTTCTGGCCTGCAAACTCAAGGAACGCTCCATAGCCGAATACGTCTTCGAGCGCCTCGAGCCCTACCTCACGGTTGAGGAGACGTCGCGCTATGCCGAGCAGTTGCAAGATCTTGCACTCGATAAGCTCGAGGAGTACGGGCTGACGCGCGAGGATCTTGAGGATATGACCGACATGATCTCTCAGGACTTCTTGGGCATGGGCGTGGGTCCGCTCATGAAAGTGGAACACATCACCACCGCGCCCCGCTCCGGAGCCTCGATGGAGCAGGGCACTGACGCAGTGAAGGCCGATGCCGCCGAAGGCGCCGCTGCTGGAGCGCCGGAGCGCGCGGAAGCGTCGGCAGCCACTTTAGGCGAATCCACCGGTGCGGCTGAGCCGGCGTCGCGGACACCCGGCGCCGAGGATTCTGAGGGGCAGACGATCGTGTCATCCATGGAGGACATTTCCTATGATGACGTCGTTGGTTACAACGAGGTCGTTTCCATCATGCGCGATTTTGGGGTGGGCATGCAGCGGGATTCCGGCTTTCAGGAGCTCGTGTGCTTACTGAATGACCGTCACGGCCTTGATCGCATGCCTGCGTGCGACGCACTGCTGTTCAGGTCGCCAGCGCGCGAGGACGCGAATCGTTTCATGGCGGCTACGCTCGGTGAGCTTGGGCTTCCGGCCATCCGCATGCATATGGAGGAGAACCTCCAGGGCATGCCCGTTCTGTGCGTCATGGCGCAGGCTGACCGACAGCCGCGTCTCAATGCTGCCCGCAACGCCTTCGAGGGCGCAGGCGTGCTCATGCTCGAGGATCTCGACCTGTGGGTGTCTCCGCTTGCCGAGTACGGGGGCGACGATTTTGGCGGGCTTCTGATGGCAAGCCTGTCTCGCGGGGCGCGCGAGGCTATTTCGCTCATTCGGTCGGCGGTCGAGAATCCTGATGTGTTCGTGCTTGCGACCGCATCTGAGGCAGGGGAGATCGACCCGTTCTTCTTCGATCTGCTCGAGCCGCTGTCGGTCATCGATATCGATTATCCGACCGCTTCGGAGCGCGCCGATATCTGGATGGAGATCGCGCGCGAGCATCCGTCGCTGCGCGGAATCGATCGTGACGCCCTCGTGCGGTACTCGTCGCAGATGCCGCGTTACGACATGTACATGGCTGCTCGCGAGGCCATCGAGGAGGCTTACAAGGCGAGCCTCGTCGCGCGACGCTATCTGCCGGTGACGGCCGACAACCTGTTCGACAAGCTCGCGGCGTACCAGCCCCTCGACTCCGACGAGTATCGGGCGCTCGAGGACGCGGTCGTCAGCGATTTCAGGCGCGAGCTCGAACATCTCGAGGACCTTCTGAAGGGAGAGAGCTGATCGATGGATATCACGAGGCGCTGCGATTACGCTTGTCGCATACTCCGGGCGGCTTACAAAAGCGGTGATGCCTACGTGTCCGTGTCCGATATTGCTGAAGAGGAGGACATTCCCTACGCTTTCGCGCGCAGCATCCAGCATGATCTGGTGAAAGGCGGACTCATCAAGACGGTTCGCGGAGCGCACGGGGGACTCGCCCTCAACTGCGATCCGGCCGAGGTGACGCTGCTCGAGGTTCTCGAGGCTATCCAGGGACCGGTAAGCGTGTCGCTGTGCGTCCTCGATCCCGAGTACTGCGACAAGCGGCCGGAGTGCGCCTACAACAAGCTGTGGCAGGGAGCCGACCGACTGTTGAACGAATACTTCGGTTCCATCACGCTCAAGGATCTGATCGAACAGGGCGGCTCGCATCCTGTCGTCGAAGGCGTTCTGTCGTCTGGATCGTCGACGGTTCGGGGGTGCGACGCGGATTGCATGTCGCCCCGTATGTCTCGCAGTGCGCAGTCCTTCGCCGACGAGGAGCGATGCGAGCCGTGCGCGTAGGCTCCAACTCCGACTTGTGGCCCTGCGGCGGCCTGAGCCGCGATGCGTTCGTCGAGCTTGTGGTCTCCGAGGGCGCGCGGTTGTACCGCGAGCTTCCCTGGCGCAATGTCGACGACCCCTACGCCGTGCTTGTGTCCGAGGTCATGCTGCAGCAGACCCAGGTGAAGCGTGTGCTCAAGCACTGGGAGCGATGGATGGCGCTGTTCCCCACAATAGACGCCCTAGCCGCAGCTGATACGGCCGAGGTGCTCACCCAGTGGCAGGGCCTGGGCTACAACCGGCGTGCGCTTGCGCTCAAACGCGCCTGCGAAGCGTGCTCTGCGTGCTCGGGGGGAGCGCTGCCCAAGACCGCCGAAGAGTTGGAGGGGCTGCCGGGCATCGGCCCGGCGACGGCGGCAGGCATTGTCGCGTTCGCCTACAATCGCCCCTCCGTGTACATCGAGACGAACGTGCGCACGGTGTTCCTACATGAGCTGTTCCCTGAGCGCGACAAGGTCTCCGATCGCGAGCTTGCGCCTCTCGTGGAACTGACGTGTCCCGATGTCGATGCTCGCGGGTGGTATTATGCGCTGCTCGACTACGGCGCGCACTTGAAGACCCTGGTGGCGAATCCCTCCCGGCGCAGCGCGCATTATGCGCGGCAGTCGGCGTTCGAAGGCTCGCGACGCCAGAAGCGCGCCGAGCTCGTGCGCATCGTGTTGGCAGAGCCCGGCATCACTGCAGACGAGCTGGCAAGACGGCTTGATGCGTTCGAACGTGCCGGAGGTCGCGCCGGCGCGACCGTTCAGGAGTTCGAATCCATCGTGGCCGATCTCATGTCGGAGGGCTTCTTCCGCCGGGAAGGCGACGTGTTTCTTCCCTGATCCTTCCGCTGTGGTAGAATGCTCCTGTCCCGCGAGGGAGTAGCCGGCGCCTTTGAGGCGCGGTTCGGTCAACATGCTGCTTTCGGAAAAGAAAGCTGGCCGGCCTTGTATGGCAAGACTCGCGGTGTGGCGCAGCCGTCGCACCGCGTATTCTCGCAACCGACGCGTATGCGTCGGTATTTTTTTGCCCGAGGCTCCGAGGAGCGGACCGGCTGGAAGTTCGGATGAGAGCGAGAAGGGGTTATCGTGGGATTCGTCGAGCTGTTCTTGATCGCAGTCGGTCTTTCTATGGATGCATTCGCCGTGTCAGTGTGCAAGGGGCTGTGCATGAAGCGGCTCAACGTGCGCCAGGCGACGGTCATCGCGCTGTTCTTCGGTGGCTTTCAAGCACTCATGCCGCTTGTCGGTTGGGCGCTTGGCACGCAGTTCGAGCGCTATATCACGCCGGTCGATCACTGGATTGCGTTTGTGCTACTGGCTCTCATAGGAGGCAAGATGCTTTGGGATGCATTCCATGAGGCCGACGACGAAGGTCTGGCGTGCGCTGCCGATGGAAAGCTCGACCTGCGCGAGCTCACGATGCTCGCCATTGCCACGAGCATCGATGCGCTTGCCGTGGGCATCACGTTCGCATTCCTTCGGGTGGACATCGCCGTGTCTGTGGGGCTCATCGGTCTGACGACGTTCATCCTGTCACTTGTCGGCGTGGTTGTGGGGCATCGCTTCGGCGCGCGCTACGAGAAGCCTGCCACCGTTGTCGGCGGAATCGTCCTCATCATCATCGGCCTCAAAATCCTCATGGAGCACCTGGGCGTTATCGCCTTCTAAGGAATGAGACATCGACCCCCGGCCGGTTGATGACAGTATGGCGAAACGCCCTGTGGGTGTTTCGTGCGAGCAGGACTGCCGAGCGACCGAGCTCGTCCCCAGCCCTGACCCTCGCAGGTCAGGCGATCGGGTAGCTGCCGAGCACCTTTACTTCGCGCAGCTTCAGCCTCAAACAGTTGAGCGCCGTCTGGACGGCCAGATCGTTCACATCTTTCTCGAACTCTATGAAGAACATGTAGTTGCCGAGCGCTTGCTTGGTCGGGCGCGACTGGATCATGGACAGGTCGATGCCGGCGTAGGCGAACTCCGATAGGATCATGTTCAGCGTGCCCGCGCGGTTTACTTGTAGGAATAGTGCAAGCGACGTCTTGTAGCGCTCGCCTCTGAATACGGGTGGATGACCCTGGCGACCGATAAGGGCGAACAGCGTCTGGTTGCCGAAGTGATCCTCGATGTCGCGTTGCTCGATGCGTGCTCCGTACCGTTCAGCTGCAAACGCGTTCGCAATGCCGGCGATACTCGGATCTTCGGCTGCGCGGCGGGCGCTTTCGGCTGTGGACGACGTCGTGATGGTGCTGCGTCCCGGCAGCCGCTCGGCCAAAAAGCGCCGGCATTGCGCAAGACCTTGGGCATGCGAGGCGACGGCAGTCACGTCCTCGAGCTTCGCATCGGGATGGAGGACGAGGCAGTGGTGGATATCGACGACTTCTTCACCGAGAATGGCGGCCTGGGTTTTGAACGCAAAGTTGTCGAGCGTTGCCGTAACTGACCCTTCGAGCGAGTTCTCCTTCGCCACGACGCCGAACTCGCACTTTCCGCGATCGACGGCGTCGAACACCTCGTCGAACGAAGCGCATTCAAGCAAGTGCGGCTCGGCTATGCCGAGACGCGCTGCAAAAGCGCGTGCAGCTTCGTCGGTGTACGTGCCGGCGGGGCCGAGGTAGGCGAATACGGGTTCGGGTGCGGTCATGGGACCCTTCCTTCCGTCGTGTTTGGTGCGAGCGTCGGGGCCGAGCGGCTGGGCGCCTTGAACGCGCAGGACTGCTGGGCTTCGCGTGCGTGTAACCATGATACCCGTCTTTTGTCTGCGCGCAACGAAAAGAGGGGGTGGACGAACGTATGGTTTCGAGGGGCTTCGTTCTCCGGCAGCTGTAGGTTTCGTTGCGATGTCGTCAGGTCGACCAACCTTCAGCAACGAGTCTTGGTACAAAACCGCTGATGTGGGGCATGGTCTTGTTACGACGAAACAATTCTGTAACATTTTCATGCCATTTGCGGCTGAAACGTTGCGCCCGCCGCAGCATCCCCCCAAGCGACTCGGGTCTCGGGGAAAATACAACCATAGTATTGCAAGACGAGAAGGCACCTGAGGAGGTGTGCACATGGAAACAGAGGCCAAAGTTTCGGAGTTTCAGGATTTGCTGTCCTCGCGCGGGGTATCCCGCCGCGACTTCATGAAGCTTTGCGGCGCCATCGCCGTCGCGGCCGGGCTCGGAGAGCTTGCCGCACCGCGCGTGGCGCAGGCCCTCGAGAACTCCGTGATCGGCGCAACAAAGGGCAACCTGTACCCGGTCATCTGGATTGAGGGCGCGTCCTGCACGGGCTGCACCGAGTCGTTCGCGCAGGTCGAGTCCCCGGATCCTGCTTCGGTCGTACTTGAGCTGATCTCGCTCAACTACTCCGAGACGCTGTCGGCCGCGGCCGGCCACTCGATGGAGGAGGCCAAAGCGCAGACGATCGAGGCCGGCGATTACATCCTGATCTACGAGGGTGCGGTGCTCGAAGGGTGGAACGGCCAGGCGCTGCGCGTTGCGGACATGCCGGGCACGGCGCATCTTGAAGAGGCGGCAGCAAACGCCACCGCGGTGGTTGCGCTCGGCTCATGCGCGGTCAACGGCGGCTGGATGGGCGCTCATCCCAACACGTCGGGCGCACTCGGCGTGCAGGCGTATCTGAAGAAGGCCGGCATCGACGTGCCGGTTGTGAATATCCCCGGCTGCCCGGCGAACCCCGAGTGGCTCGTGTCGGTGCTCGTGGATGTTGTCATGCTCGGGAAGCTTCCGGATCTCAACGCCGAGAACAAGCCGGCCGGCATCTTCGATCAGACGATCCACGACAACTGTGAGCGTCGCGGGCATTTCGAGAACGGCGAGTTCGTCTATCAGTTCGGCTCCGAGGAAGAGGCCAAGGGGTACTGCCTGTATCCGTTGGGCTGCCGCGGTCCCCAGACGAAGTCGAACTGCGGCGTGACGCTGTGGAACAACCGCCGCAGCTGGTGCGTGCAGGCGGGTTCCCCCTGCATCGGTTGCTGCGAAGCCAACCCGAACGATCCGGGCCAGAACTGGGTCGAGGTCAACACTCCGTTCTACAAGCGCCATCGCGACCTGCGCATCGGCGACTGGATGGTCCAGCCCGGCACCATCGCACTCGGCATCACCGGCATCCTGGCTGCCGCGCTCGTCGTGCACGGTTTCGGCATGAAGGTATCCGGCCGCATGGACGGCGGCGCCGACTTCGAGAAGGTGCGCAAGTGGGACGAGAAGCATCCGAACCAGTCCATCGGACAGTACGATGCTGCTATGAAAAACGACGACGAGAAGGAAGGGAGGTAAGCCGACATGACCCGTTCAGTTATCGACCCGATCACCCGTATCGAAGGTCACCTGCGCGTGGAGATGGAAGTCCAGAACGGCAAGGTTTCCGACGCCTGGGTGTCCGGCGGCTGCTTCCGCGGCATGGAGCTCGTCGTGGAGAACCGCACGCCTGAGGATGCTGCGCAGATCGTGCAGCGCATCTGCGGCGTGTGCCCGGTATCGCACGCCCACGCCTCCACTATCGCGGCCGAGAAGGCCTACGGCATCCAGATTTCCAACAACGCGCGCATCATCCGCAACCTGCTCGAGGGTGCGCAGTTCCTGCATAGCCACATCCTGTGGTTCTACAACCTGGCTGCGCTCGACTACGTGAATCCGCTTAACGCGCTTGACGCCGATCCTGACGAGGCCTACGAACTGGCTCGTCTGGCCGGCACGTCCACGCGCAGCGATTTTGCAGCTCTGAAGGAGCGTCTGTCGAATTTTGCCGCCAATGGCCAGTACTCCATCTTCTCGGGCAACTGGTTTGACGCCGAGGACGGCACCGGCTATCAGCTGCCGCCCGCACTCGACCTCATCTGCACGGCGCATTACCTTGAGGCGCTCACCATGCAGGCGAAGGCCTCCGAGATTTCCGCGCTGCTGGGTGGCAAGATGCCGCACGTCATGACCCTTATCCCGGGCGGCACGGCCTTCGTGCCCACCGAGCAGAAGCTTGATGACCTCAAGTACCTTGTCAAGGAAGTGCGCGACTGGGTCGAGGCGACGATGATCCCCGACACGCTTGCTATTGCGCCGTACTACAAGGATGCGCTCAAGTGGGGCAAGGGCTGCGGCCGTTACGTTGCCTGGGGCGTGTTCGAGGGCCAGGAGCAGACGACCGACTACGTCGAGCAGATGAAGAATCGCTATCTGCCCATGGGCGTGATCGATGAGAACCTCAACATCTCCGACGTGCAGGAAAGCCTCATCACCGAGTACGTGGGCCACTCCTGGTACAAGGGCGAGGACACCTACACCTCCCCCTACTTCACCACCGAGCCGGAGTTCACCGAGTACAACGTGGACGACCGCTACACGTGGTGCAAGGCTCCCGCCTACGACGGCAAGCCCTACGAGGCTGGCGGGCTCTCCCGCATCTTGGCTGCGTACCTGCGCGACGTTCCGTTCGTCGTGGATCAAGTGGACGGGCTGCTCGAGGCCTTGGGTGCACCCGGTCAGATCAGCGCCGCGCAGTCGACGCTCGGCCGCACCGCCGTCCGCCAGATCGAGTCGCTCTATATTGCCAATCTCATGGTTGAGTGGGTCGACGAGCTGTGCGAGGCTGTGAAGGGCGGCGACAGCGAGTACTTCCGCGCTCCCGAAACCATCACTGGCGCCGGCACGGGCTTCTGGGAAGCTCCGCGCGGTGCGCTCTACCACTCCGAGAACGTCATCGACGGCAAGATCGATGGATACCAGATCATCATCCCGACCACCTGGAACATTGCGCCGATCAACGCCGAAGGCGAGCACGGCCCGATGGAGCAGGCGCTCATCGGCGTGCCGGTGGGAGACATCGAGAAGCCCATCAACGCTCTGCGCACCGTTCATAGCTTCGATCCGTGCACGGCCTGCGCGGTGCACATCACCGAACCGGCGACGGGCAAGAGCTTCGAGACCGTCACGAGCCCTTGGGGGGTGAAGTAATATGGCGCACTTGGCACACTACCGCGAAGCGCATCCGCTGCCCTTCGTCATCACGCACTGGATCAACCTCGTGTGCATGGTTCTGCTCATCATCACGGGCTTCAGCATCCACTTCCCGTTCTGGCCCGAGTTTATGGGCATCGCCCGCGGCGTGCATGTGTTCTGCGGCTTCGTGCTGTTCATCAACTGCATCGTCCGCGTGCTCATGGCCTTCTTCGTGAAGTCGTCTCCGACCGGCGGCACCCGCTCGCAGGTCACCGATTTCAAGACGTGGCTTCCGCAGAAGGACAACCGTCACCAGGCGGGTGCGTGGATCAAATACTACCTGTTCCTGAAGAAGGATCACCCGCTGGGCGCCAAGCTGGGCGTGCCGCAGAAGATCAGCTACCTGCTGATCCCCGTGCTCATCATCGTTATGTTCTACACCGGCTTGTGCCTGTGGAACCCCACGATGAACATCGGGTTCTTCGCCGCCGGCACGGATCTGGTGGGCGGCCTTATGTCGATGCGCATCATCCACTACTTCATGATGTACGTCTTCATCTGCTTCATGTTCATCCACCTGTACCTGGCCAATATCGAGGGCCTGTCCCCGACCAAGCTCATGCTGTTCCGCAAGGAGCACGGCGGTTTGGTCTACGACCCCGACAAGCACGTCATCGTGGGCGAGGACGACCTCAAGCACTAGGAAGCACCAATCTGGTTTCGAGATTCGGCGGCCGCACGGCCGCCGAATCTGTTGTATGCCGCGAGGTTCGGAGATCCCTGCTTCGTCGCTTCAGGCTGGGTATGCGTATCGTGTGACGCGTACCCAGCCTTCGCGATGGCCGGGTCATCTCCGAGTCTTTTGCTGTTTTTCGAACAAGATACGGAAGCCGAGAGCCCCAACAAGAGGCTTTTTGTATGACTTGAAGGCTGCGACTATCGTTCGGCTGACGGAGATCGAACGACCTGCGGGCTACGTTCGCTCATCGAGAGGTTCGCTTGCTAGTTCCCCTCGCGTTCCACGAAGGCGACGAAGGCGTCGGCTTGCGCTTCGAGGTAGGGAAGTGAGGCGTCCAGAGCGAGCATGCCCTCCGGGGCCTGCGTTCCCACGTGGGGGATGGTGAGGCGCGGCTTGTTCATCACGTTCGCATCGAGGAAGCTCAGGATGCCGACGAGCTGATCCTGGGCATGCGCGGCGCCGCTCATTCCGATGCTCGCGCCTGCGAGTGCGACGGGCTTGCCGGCCAGCACCTGCGGCTCGCCTTCGCCTGCGGGGCGCGAGAGCCAGTCGATGAGGTTCTTCAACGGCCCGGGAACAGCGTGGTTGTACTCGGGACTGAAGAGCCACACGCCGTCTGCGCTGCGCACGGCGGCACGGACGCGGGCGACAGGAGCAGGTTCGGGATGTTCGATATCCTGGTTCATGAACGGCACGTCGGCCCATTCGAGCAGCTCGAATTCGACGTCCGGATGGCGCTGTGCCATGACGGCTCGCGCCGCTTCGGCCAGCTGCCGGTTGTAGCTTCCTTTGCGCAGAGAGCCTGCGATGCCGAGAAAGCGCATGAACGCTCCTATCTTCTCGCTCGGATCCGGCCGTTTCGCGGCCGCTCCCATCATCCCAGAGCAGCGCGCACATTTCGCGGGAAAAGCATCTTTGTAGCCGAATTGATCGACAGGCGCACACTCCGCTGCTCGACGGAGATCGCCCCGCGATACTTCCTGCGAAAGCTCTTCCGGGTTCCCGCAGCCTCCGGGCTTCCACCGCGAACCCCCGCCGCCCGCGACGTCCTCGGCGGCCGGCGTGCGGCGCTTCGCTATAATGCAGGACGGAAACCCGAGCAAGGAGGACGGCGGATCGTGGCTGAATTGACCGACGAGCAGATAGCGCAGGAGGACGAGTTCCTCAAAGGACTGCCGCGCATCAATGTGGGCGCGCTGTTTTTGCCGCCCATTTGGGGTCCCGCCCACGGCTTCTGGGTCACCATTCTGTTCTATCCCATTTGGCTGTTCGCTGACAACATGTTCTACGCAGCGTGGACCGAGCGCACGCCGCTCGCCATCGTCGTCGCCCTGGTGGTGTTCGCCACGCTGACTGCGGGAACCGTCGCGTTTTCGATCATCGCCCAGCCCTTGGCGGCTCATCGTGCGGAAGCGCGCGGCGTGGACAGACAAGTCTACCTGCGCCGTCAGCGCGTATGGGCCGTCGTCTGCGTCATTGCCGGTCTTGCGATGATTGCGGGGGCCACGTATTACAATCTCGTCGTCCGACCGACGCTGGGGTTGTGATTGCTATGGGGGAAACAGACATGAAGGAAGGCTGCCGGCGCATCGGCGTGTTCTGCGTGGGCAACAAGCTCATGCTGGACGACGGGCTGGGCACTGCTGTCTACGAGGAGCTTGTCGAGCGCTACGAGATTCCGGAGAACGTGGAGCTGTTCGACCTGGGATGCCTGAGTCTCGACATGATCGAGCGCGTACGCGAATTCGACGTCATCATCACGGTGGACGCGGTGGACGGTACGGATGCGGAGCCGGGAACCGTGTTTCGCTTCGAGCCCGATGCCATGGCGCGGCGCACTGGTGCCACGGCTTCGCTGCACGATCTGAAGCTCGTCGACCTGTTCGATGCGGCCGCGCTTTTAGGTTACGAGGCTCAGGGCCTGTGCTTGGGCATGCAGGTAGAGAATCCTTCGCCGGTGGTCGCCACAATAGGCCTCACGCCGAAGGTGGCTGCCGCACTGCCGCTTTTGGTGGAGACCACGGCAGGCGAGCTCGCGCGCCTGGGCTCGCCGCTTTCCCGACGCGCTGTTTCCGAAGACTAATCCGCGCACGCGTCCGAGCTCTCCATAGGGATGCGGCTGCTCTCCGATTGCGGATGAACCCGTTCGCTCGCTTGATGACGGTTCGTATCCCGACACGGTGACCTGCGCCGCATTTCGACGACCGCTTTTGGGGCATGTCTGGTCAAGCTTTTGTTCCAGCATGCTGACCGTTTACGGGGTTTGCATGAATTTCCGCTCAAACTCGTCAGCGGGTACCGGTTTCGATACGAGAAAGCCCTGCACGCCGTCCGCTCCGATCGCGCGTACGGCGTCGAGTTCCAGTCGCTCCTCTACGCCCTCGACCGTGACCTGGATGCCCACGCTATGGCATAGGTCGATGACGGCGTCGATGAAGGCGCGATTGAACGCTTCGACGTGGATATCCTTGATAAACAATCGATCGATTTTCACGATGTCGGCCGGCGACTGCGAAAGCAGGCCGAGCGAAGAATATCCGGTGCCGAAATCGTCCATGGCCAGGCGCACGCCGAGGGAGCGCAGACGGTCGAACGTCGTACGCAGCGTGTCGAGGTCGGTGACGAAACAGCTTTCCGTCATTTCCAGCACGATACAGCGAGGTTCTGCGCCCGAGCTGACCAGCGTCTGTTCGACAAAGGGTACGAAGTCGGCTTCGAACAGCTGCAACGTAGATATGTTTACATTCATGACGAAATCCGGGAACATGCGTACCCAAGCAGCGCACTGGTTCATGGCTTGCTTCAGAACCCATCGACCAACAGCGCCGATGAGCCCATACGACTCCAGAACGGGGATGAACTCCGCAGGACTTACAGAGCCGAAACCTTCCGCGTCCCAACGCAATAGTGCTTCAGCGCCGGCCACATGCAATGTTTGAGCATCGACGAGCGGTTGAAAATGCAACGAGAATCCTTGCATATCGTCCAGCACTGATGTTTGGAGGCGATCGCTCAGTTCTAGTCGCCGCAGCTTCTCCTGCGACATAGCCGGCGAGTAGAAGGAGACTGTGTTCTTTCCCCGGTGCTTGCTTTCTTCAAGTGCGTTTTCTGCGTGCTTGATAAGTTCGAGCGCGCTTTCGCCATCCTCTCCGACAAGAGCGATGCCTCCTGAAACCGTGCAGAAGTACGGAACACCGTCAATGTCTTGCTGCCGGTTCGCGAAGGTGTGGATCGTGCGATAGAGATCTTGCATGGCATTGCGGTCGGCGTTATCGAACACGACGGCAAATTCATCTCCGTCGAAGCGGAAAGCCGAGGCGCCTTCAGGTAAGAGCCGCTGGAGCGATTGTGCGAAGCGACGCAGTACACCGTTTCCGAACGCGTGGTCGTTGAGGGAGTTTACACGTGAGAAGTCGTCAAGGCCCAGCAGCAGCACTCCGCCAGAGGGTCGTTCGCACGCGAGGAGGCGGTCGAGCACCTGAAGGCATTTGCCGTGCATGAATAGGCCGGTGATGGCATCCACCTTGCCCTTGCGTTCGAGGTTCGTGATGGCTCCCGAGAACAATACGGGCTCGCCCATGTCGTCGCGCATGAGAAGGCCACGGCATACGATCCATACGAGTTCGCCGGTGCGCGTACGCACCTGGTATTCGAGGTCGTGCTCGTCGGTCACGCCCGAGAGCATGGCTTCGATGGAGGCGTCGAAGCTCGGGCGGTCCCGTTCGATCACGTGTTGGCGCCAGCGGGGGATGAGTCCCTTAAACACGCGGTCGGGCAGGTTGAAGTCGTGCAGCATGTTCTCAGACACGACGGCCGTGTCTGTTTTCATGTCGATGATGTACAGGTAGTCGTCGGTGCTGAAGGCGATCGCATCGTAGAGCAACCGCGGGTCGAGGTCGAACGATTGCAGTGCTTCCTTCGTGTCCATGCAGCGCACCTCGCGTCTGTTCCCATGCTTTCGGCTTCGCCTTCTATTGTACTGGGAAACAGCATGGGAGTGATCAAAAATGGCGAAGATAGGGTATTTCCGCACCGTCGCAGATATAGAAGCCAACGTGCGGAAGCGGCTGCGATGGGGACTTGCAAGGCGTAGCGATTGCGTGACGAATCACCTGCGGATTCGCCACGGTGCTGTGATGCAAGGACCTTCGGAGGGCGGCGCAGGTATCCTGTAGGGAAAACCCTCCGGCCCGCAGTCGCGCGCGGCCGCCGAGAAGGAGCCTGCCCCTATGCAAATCAACACCATTAGTGCGTATGAGACCTCTGCTGAGCAGTTCTTCGAAGATCTCGCATCGTGGGGTGTCGATCTTTTGCTGGACACCCGCTTGAAGAACACGAATCAGCTCGCGGGCTTCACGAAGAAGAACGATCTGGCCTACTTTGTGCCTCGGCTTCTGCATGCCGACTACGTGCACGACAAGCTGTTCGCCCCGGCGCCAACGATGCTCGAGCGCTATCTGCACGGCAACATCGGTTGGGATGCCTTTGCTGATGCCTATCGAGAAGATATGCGCGAGCGCGATGCCGTGCCGCACTTCTTTAACCGCTACGGCGAGTACCGGAGCGTCTGCCTCCTGGGTACCGCCACCCACAAGCGCCGCAGCCACGTAGAAGTACTCCAGCAAATGCTCGAGGCCGCGACAAAGGCCTAGCGTTCTCGCGGATTCGACGCTGGACATCCCTTTCGCTCCCGCGGGTTCGGCGCTGAGAAACATCCCCCCGTCTTTGCAGCGTCGGTGCTCCAGCCCGCTTCTGTGGCTACGCCGGGAGCCGTGCCTTCTGTCGACGCCGGGCACCCGCCTTGTGCTGGCTGCACAGTCGACTGGAAGGCGACCATGCGTGCGTCCGTGTTCGCAGGCGCAGCGCTTCCAGTCCATTCCGTGCGGGACTATCTTCAACTCGATTCTGTTCGACGTTCTCTTCGGCAAAATGTTTCACGTAAAACATTCGTACGGTTATTTTGCGATCGAGAAATTCATGGACCATGCCAACCTCGGGCGCGCGACTGCCGGTTTCGATACTTCTTGCAAAACTAGCGATCGCTAGTATAATTGCGAGCATTCGCTAGTTTATAGGGGGATGAATGCGTGAGGGAAACACGAAAGCACGAATCGTCGAGGCGGCGTTCGGGTTGTTCGCGGAGCAGGGGTACCATGCCGTTTCCGTGCGCGACATCGCGGCGGCGGTGGGTATCAAGGATGCGTCGCTCTACAACCATTTCCCGGGCAAGCAGGCCATCTTCGACGCGGTGCTGGCCGCGCAGCTCGAGCGCACGCGCGCGGTGTTCGCGGAGCAGGGCGTCATGACCGCGCCGGTCGAGGACCCCGTCGGGTACGCCGGTGCGTTCGAGGAGACGGAGCGGCGGGTGCTGGCGGGGTTCCGGCATTTCTTCGCGGACGGAGACATGGTTCGGCTGCGCCGGCTGCTGGCCGCAAGCCGGTACGCCGACGCTCACGCTGCGGAGGCGTTCCGCTTCGTGTTCGTGGAGCAGCCCCTGGCCATCCAGCGCGCGGTGTTCGAGCACCTGATGGCCGTCGGGCAGTTCGCGCTCGACGACGCGCGTGCCCTCGCGCGCGAGTTCTACGGGCCGGTGTTCCTGCTGCTGCTCTCGGACGTTCCCTGGGAGGACGCGGAGCCGTTCATACGCGACCACCTGGGACGGTTCTTCTCTGCACATGCGATCGGGGCGCCTGTGGGCGCTGCGGCGGAAGGAGGTGCGCGATGAGCGCCATCGTGGTGTACGCGTCGCAGACAGGGTTCACGCGCCGGTACGCGGAATGGATCGCCGAGGAGCTGGGCTGCGAGGCCGTGCCGGTGGAGCGGGCTGACGCGATAGATGCAGGCGCGTGCGACGTGGTCGTGTTCGGCGGCTGGTTCCATGCGGGCGGTCTGGTGGGGAAGAAGTGGCTCGCGCGCACCCGGGCAGCGCACCCGGGCACCCCCTTCGTCGCGTTCGCCGTGGGCGCGACGCCGCCGGAGTGGACCGACATGGTGGACGAGGCGATGGCGCGGGAGTTTCCCTCGCCGGAGCTCGACGGCGTGGAGCGGTTCTACCTGCGCGGCGGGTTCGCCTACGAGAGGCTGAGCCTGCCGAACAAGCTGGCCATGAAGATGTTCTTCAAGATGCAGGAGAAGCAGGCGGCCACCGACCCACGCGCCGCCGAGATGCTCTCGGGCATGCGCGGCGGCTTCGACGGCACCGACCGCGCCGCCATCGCGCCGGTGGTCGCCCGGGTGCGCGAGCTGGCGGCCGCGGCCAGCCAGCCGCCGGCCTGACGGGCGCTCGGCCGGCCCGTTGCCGACCGCTTGCCGAGCCGGATGCGCCTAGCGGCGGGGGCGCGCGGCGGGATGCCGCATGAGGCCGTGCTCGGTGCACCAGGTGTAGAGCGTGCCGCCGGGCAGGTGCGGCAGGCGCGCCTCGCCGCCCTGCTCGGGGTACAGCTTCTCCACGGCCAGGCGGTCGTAGCCCACGACGGCGGCGAAGCCCAGGCTGTGGGCCTTCTCCATGGGATGGTCGAACGTGAGGTACCAGTCGCCCTCTGCGTCCTCCACCCGCACGGCGTGCGCGTCGTCGGCGGCTTGCACGGGCAGCGGCCCGAGCTTCCTGCCGCAGCAGGAGACGTCGGCGTCCCCCGTGGTGGTGATGATGTTTCCGCAGGAAGGGCAAACGCGGAATGCCGTGCGCCTCATAGTGCCTCCTTGGAGCTCGTCGGGGGAGAGGCTGCCTGCCAAAAGCGCTTCGACGGTGGCGCCCAGCTCTTCGGCGAGCGCGGGCAAAAGCGACACGTCGGGGCAGCCGCCCCCGCGCTCCCACTTCGACACGGCCTTGTCGCCCACGCCCACGAGCTGCGCCAGCTGGAGCTGCGTGAGCCCGCGTTCCTCCCGCAGGCTGCGGATGAGCTCGCCGGTGCGTCTGACGTCCATGGTTCTCCTCCTGGTTCGGTTTCGCGTGCCGTCCCACGATACCTGTGCGCGGCGGCGCGCGCAATGAACGCTCCGTAGAGTGCGAGGGTCCAGGCGCCGGCCTGACGGGCATCCGACCAGATGCCGGCGGCCGCGGGCAAGCGGGTCGGCGGGGGTCAGGCCAGCGGCTGGCAGATGGGGCAGTAGTAGACGTTGCCTCCCAGGTAGGGCTTCCTCGTCACCTCGCCGCCGCAGACGGGACAGCCGTCCTTCCACGTTTTCGCGGACAGGAGGCAGCAGTAGCCTCCGGGTCGGCCGTACAGGTCGCGCTCCACATCGCGGCCGCCCTGCGCGGCCATGGCTGCAATCGTGTCCTTCAGGGCCCGGAACAGGCGCGCGAGGTCGTCGCCCGCGAGAGAGGAGACCTTCGCCTTGGGGTTCAGCCGCGCGTTCAGCAGGATGTCCTGCAGCACCCCGTTGCCCACGCCGGGGATGCGCTGCTCGGTGGCGAGCAACGCCTTCACGCTGGTAGACGGCGGCACGCTGGCGACCAGTTCGCGAAAGCGCGCCTCGTCGTAGGCGTCCGACAGCACGGGCACGGCGTCGCGGGCCGCCACGTAGTACCCGTCGTCGTCCACACCGGTGTCGACGAGGGAGAAGATGCCGTACATGGAGGCGGTGCAGGCGAGATGTGTGCCGTCGTCGAAGGCGAGCAGCAACTGATGTTTCGCGGGAACGGGGTCGCCGGATGTCAGGTAGCGTGCGTTCACGCCCTCGCGCAGAAGCAGCGTTATGCCGTCGTCCAGCGCGAGTTCTACGTAGGGTCCGGTGGCCTTCGCGCCCTTCACGGTGCGGTCGATGAGGCGCGCCCCGTAGGTGGCGGGGTCGCCCGTATAGAAGGCGAACCGGTGGGGCGAGTGGTTCGCCTCGGCCGCGACGATGGTGCGGCCGGCGAAGGCGTCGGACATCTGCCGGGCGAGAACGAGGGCTTCGGGCAGCTCGATCATGCGGGCTCCTTTGGGTGGGCGCGCGGCCCCTGCGGCCGCGATGCCGCCAGTATAACAGGCCTCGTTCCTGGCGATGCGTCAGCGACGGCGAGCCTCGGCCTTCTTCACGCGATCGACGAGGAAGTCGCGCACGTCGTCGCGCTCGATGCCCAGCGATACGGACAGCTCGTCGCACAGCAGGTTCTCGGCTAGGTCGAAGTACTTCTTGTCCGTGGCGGTGATCTGGCGGCCGGCGCCGGAGCGGCGCACGGTGCGCTCGTGGACGGACTTCATGATAGGCACGAGGTCCTGCGGCGAGAACGTCTTGAGGCGCTTGTCGTATTCCTCCTTCAGGCGCCGCTCCAGCAGTGTGGGCGTGTTCGCACCCGGCTTCAGGGCGTCCTCGTCGATGGTCTGCGCGTTGGCGATGGAGTCGATGAGCGCGAGTGCCTCCTTGCGCGACATGGCGGGGCGCAGCGTGGGCGGCTCGGCCTCGCGGACGGCCACGAAGAGCTTGAGGGAGTTCTCGAACAGCGCGTGCAGCTCGAAGTAGTCCCGGCCCTCGAAGTACGCCTCGCGCACGGCGGCCACCTTGCAGACGTGATGGCGGTAGACGACGATGTCTCCGGGGGAAACCATGGCGACCTCCTGGTCTGATTGGGTGGGGAAACGGTTGTGCGATTCCATCGCGTCAGAAGGACGGCGCAGATCAGCATAGCTATTGTACCAAGTTTGACGCCGATGGCGCCCGCGTGCGATCGGCGAACGGTGGCGGCGGGAAGGGGCGACCGGTTTGCGGGCGCCGTGCAAGGATTATTCTGCCGCCCGTCCGAGTGCGTGCGCACGAGGCCGCCGCCCGTCCTTCCCCCTACTCTCCCTTGCTCACAGCCGCGCCGGCGGGGCAGGCGTGGTAGCAGTTGCCGCACTCGTCGCAGCGCTCGCCCAGGATGGCATAGGGCTCGCCGGGCACGATGGCCTTGAACGAGCAGCCCGCGAGGCAGGTGCCGCAGGCGATGCAGTCGTCCGTGATCCGCAGGCCCGGCTCCTCGTACGCGTCGCCGCCGAACGCGAAGCGCTCGCGGTGGAGCTTATGGTCGCGGTTGACCATGGCGTAGTCGTAGTCGTACAGCTCGCCGTGGAAGCGGTGCAGCACGAACACGCGCGTCTCGGGGTACTTGGCGATGTCGTACACGGCCACGTTGAAGTTGCGGTCGTGCGGGGCTTTGGCCTCGACTTCGGCCATCGATAGTTCGCGCACCTCGCCGGCCACGCGCATCTGGTAGCCGGGCTTGAACAGGGGCAGGTTGTTCTCGTCGAACACGACCTTGGCCTCCGTGCGCTCTCCGTTCACGGCCAGCCGCCCGCTCTGTTTAAGCTGGCGGTAGAACGGCTTCACGTCCATGGTGCGTAGGTAGAGTCCCTCGTCGTCGTAGGCGAAGAAGTGGGCGATGCGCGCCTCCACGCCGCCGTGCCCGTCGGGCGTGGCGAAGCTGCAGCAGCCGATCTCGTCGAAACGGTCGAAGACTTCCTTCATGGTGAGCATGGGCTGGGTCCTTTCTCGCAGGTCAGTTCGTGGGCAGGGCGTGCCAGCGGCGGGCGATGGCCTCGGCGTGGGCGCGCATGAGGTCCATCCCCAAAAACTCGGTGCAGTCCTCAGAGACGTTCGACACGGAGTTCGCGTCGATGATGCAGGGGCCGCGGCCGCACTCGATGACGTCGAAGCTGCCCAGCTCGATGGACAGCACGGCGGCGGCCCGCTCCGCGGCGTCGGTGACTTCGCGGGGAACGTCGGGGTAGGCGGCGTAGGTGGAGCCGAAGCGGTAGGCCGACAGGCCGTTGTCCGCCACGGAGCGCTTCACCACGAGCGCGCACGCGCCGTCCACCACCTCGATGCGCGTGAGGAAGCCGCGCGCCGGCTCCACGTACTCCTCGGCGATGAACGCGATGGCGGGGGCCTCGGCCAGGAACGACCGGGCCTCTTCAGCGCTGCGCGCGATGGCGGTGCAGGTGGTGCGGCCGCCGCAGTTCGGCTTGAGCACGCAGGGGTAGGAGAGCGATGCGGGGTCGATGTCCTTTGGAAGCGCGCAGACGTAGACGGCGGGCGTGACGAGGCCGGCCGCGGCCAGCGTCTCGGTCGCAAGGCGCTTGTCGACCTCGAAGAAGTGGGCGCGCGCCGGGTTCACCAGCGAGATGCCGCGCTCCTCGGCCGCGCGCGCGAGGCGCGCCATGCGCTCGAGCGAAGCCGTGTGCCCGCGGAACCGGGCGCTCGCGAACACGCGGCTGACCAGCATCTCGCAGGCGAGCGCCGCCTGCACGCTCGCCGCGTCCTCCATGTCCAGCAGAAGCGCGGGCGCCCCGCACGCCTCCAGCTCGGCCGCCAGCTTATGGTCGGACCACTCGTCCGACTCGTACAGCACGCCTATCATCGGATGCTCCATTCCAACAGCTTGCCCAAGAATCGCTGCAGCTCCGGTGTGGCCGGATGGTCGAACAGACGGGCGCTCTCGCCGTATTCCAGCAGGCGCCCGCCGTGCAGGAACGCCACCTTGTCGCAGGCGCGGCGGGCGAAGCCCATCTCGTGTGTGACCACGATGAAGCGGGTGCCGGTCTCCTTGAGGTCGCGGATGAGGTCAAGCACATCATTCGTGTACTCGGGGTCGAGGGCGCTCGTGGGCTCGTCGAGCAGCAGCATCTTGGGAGACGCCGCCACGGCGCGTGCGATGGCAACGCGCTGCTGCTGTCCGCCCGAGAGCTGGGTGGGGCGCTTGGCCTCCTCGGCCGCCAGCCCGAAGCGCGCGAGCAGGTCGGCGGCGCGCTCGCGGGCCTGGTCCTCGGGCACGCCATGAACCACGGAAAGCGGTAGCGCCACGTTCTCCAGCGCGCTCAAGTGGTGGAACAGCCCGCTCGCCTGGAACACGAAGCCCAGCTGAGAGCGGTAGGACGGAAGCGTGCGCTCGTCGTAGTCCACGCGTTCGCCGTCCACCTCCACTGTGCCGCCCGTGGGCGCGATGAGCCCGCCCACGATGCGCAGGAGCGTGGACTTCCCGCCACCCGACGGCCCGATGACGGCGAGCGTGGTTACGTCGTCATCGAAGTCGATGCCGCGCAGCACGGGCACGCCGTCGAACCCCTTCTCCAGGTGCTCAAGCCTCATGCGCATAGCTAAACCTCTTCTCGAAGCGCTTGCTCACGAACATGATTGGCAGCGTCAGGCACAGGTACAGCCCGCCCAGCAGCAGGAAGCCGCCGAAGAAGTTGTAGTTGGTGGCCGTGATCTCGCGGATGGTCTGCGTGAGTTCGATGACCGCGATAACCGACAGGAGCGACGAGTCCTTCACGATGGTGGCGAACTGCCCGGTGAGTGCCGGCAGCGTGCGCGCCACCAGCTGAGGCAGCACCACGTGGCGCACGGTCTGCGCGCGCGTGAAGCCTACGGCGCGGGCGGCCTCCAGCTGGCCTTCGTCGATGGACAGCAGACTGCCGCGCACGATCTCGGCGATGTAGGCGCCGGCGAACACGGACAGGATAACGACGCCCGCCACCACCTTGTTGTCGATGCCCCACGCCGTGCCGATGATGTAGTAGAACAGGTAGATCTGCACGAGCAGCGGCGTGCCGCGCACGAGCTTCACGTACAGGTCGCACAGGTAGCGCACGGGCAGCACGCGCGCGCTCTGCCCCAGGGCCACGGGCACGCCGATGGCCATGCTGGCCACGAGGCTGGCCGCCGAGAGCTCCACCGTGAGCAGGAAGCCGCTGCCGATGCGGTCGCGGTACTGCTCCACGAAGTCGAAGTTCAGCGTGATGCCGGCCATGCCGAGCGAGACCCAGAACACGGCGATCACGGCGACGCAGACCAAAAGGTAGTTCGCCGCGGCCTTGAGCGGCGGCGTTTCCTGGCGGGGCGCCGCCGTGAACGGGCGGGCGAGCGGTGAGGGTGCTTTCAACGGGCGCCTTTCTCAAACGGTCGGATCGCAGGGAGGCGCCGAGGTCCGCGGCATTGCGCCGCCGCGGGCCGCTTTGCCCCGGTCGTGAACGGACTGGCTCTACGGCTTAGAAGTCGAAGAACCACGTGAAGCCCAGCTCGTCGAAGGCGGCCTTCTCGGCGGCCAGGTGCTTCTCGGTCAGGCGGTCGAACTCACCGTCGACCTTGGACTGGGCGATGAACTCGTTCAACTGACTCAAAAGCTCGTCGTTACCCTTTTCGACGGCGATACCCCAGTATTCGGGATCTTGGAACGGGATGAACACGGCCTCGGTGGTGTCGGGATTCTTCTGATTATTGCGGTAGATGGTCAGCTGGTCGTACAAAAAGCCGTCGGCCTTGCCTTGCACGACCTCGGTCACGCACGCGCTTTCGTCAGCCAGGCGCACAATTTCTGCATTGGTAAGGTTCTTCGTGGCGAACACATCGCCGGTGGAGCCGGTCTTCACGGCCACCTTCCTGCCGGCCTGGTTCAAATCGTCGATGCTGCCGATGCCCGATTGGGCGTTCGCCAGGATAGCCAGCTGCGCCATGGCGTAGGGGTCGGAGAAGTCCACCGACTCCTTGCGGGCGTCCGTGATGGTGATGGACGACATGAGGCAGTCGGCCTTGCCGGTCTGCACCATGGGGATGAGGCCGTCGAACGCGGTGTTCTCGATGACTACGTCGTAGCCGTACGCCGCGCCGAAGTCCTTCATGAAGTCCACGGACACGCCGCTGGGATTGCCTGCGTCGTCCTTCGTCTCGAACGGGGGATAGGCCAGTTCCATGGCCACGGTCAGCGTCTTGTCGTCGTTGTCGCCCGCGGGCGCGGCGTCGTTCGAGCTTTCTGCGCCGCCGTTCGACGAGCAGGCGGTCAGGGCGAGGAGCGTCGCCGCGACGAGCGCGCAGGCGGCGAGGGCCGCGCGCAGGCGGCGAGGGCGGGTGGGGGCGGTGGTGTTCATGCGTGTTCTCCCTCCAGAGCGGTTTCGAAGTTCTCCTGCATCGTGCGAAGCGTGCGGTCGAGCGCCTCCAGCTCTACGTCGCCCAGGCCGCGGCACTGCACGTCGGCGAGCGTGTTCGAGATGGACTCGAACACGGACTGCAGCCGTCGCCCGCGCTCGGTGAGCGCCACGAGCGTCACGCGCTTGTCCTCGGGCAGCTTCGCTGTGGACACGTAGCCGCCGACTGCGAGCTTTCTCACGAGGGCGGTAACGGTGGACGGGTCACGGCCGATGCGCTGGGCCAGCTCGCTCATGGGCAGCTCGCCGTGCGCGAACAGCTGCACAAAGATGTCGCCGTGCGAGGGCGCGATCCCCGCGAGGCCGTGCTGCTCGAGCTGCTCGGTAATGAAGCGGTTCGCCAGGGCGAGCGTCCGGGCCAGTTGGTTGACGGTTCCGCGCAAGCCGACCTCCTTTCGATGCGTCGGATGCTCGGAGATTATACTTTGATGTCAAAGTAATGTCAAAAGCGTCTGCCGCCTGCCGCGGGGGAGGGGTCGGCCTTGCGGCGTTCATAAATACTAGAAAAAGTAGCAATTATGGTACACGCGCGGCGGCCTGACCCTGGCCGAGCGCGAGCTGGTCACGCTGTGCCTGCTGGCCACGCAGGGCGGCTGCGAGACGCAGCTGACGGGCCACGCCCTGGGCAACCTGAGGCTGGGCAACGGCAAGGAGCTTTTGGTGGGCGCCGTGTCGCAGTGCATCCCCTACGTGGGCTACCCGCGCGCTCTGAACGCGCTCGCCTGCATCGACGAGGCCGCCGAGCGCTTTGCGGCCAAGGGCGTCGGGGGAGTAGCGCCGGCAGGCGGCGCGGCGGACGCGAGAGGCGAGGCGCGAGGCGGCGCGGGAGGGTTTTTGCGCCGGAAACGGCCCGGAACGCACAAAAACGGTCGCTGTGAAGGGTTTTGGGGCGGACGCGCATCGTAGGATAATAGGCGACCTGGGATTACGCCGTCTGGTTCGTGACGTCGAAGCGCCTGCTGCGCTTCGACGGCGCCCGAAAGGCTTCACAGCGCCCAAAAGTGTGACTGCGGAGCCGTTTTTCGCGTTACCGCGGTTGCGGGCGCGCCGGCCATACCGAGCCCCGAGCCCCCAGTCGGCTCGGGGCTCGGCTCCTACGCGAACAGGGCGGCGGCCTGCTCCATGCGCTCGGCTATGGGCACGCCGAAGGGGCAGCGCGGCTCGCAGGCTCGGCAGGCGATGCAGTCGTCGGCCGCAGCGTTCAGGGCCCCGTAGTGGGCGCGCACGCCGGCGGGCACCTCGTCCTGCATCGCGGCCAGGTCGTAGAACTTGTTCACCAGGGCGATGTCGATGCCCGAGGGGCACGGCGCGCAGTGCCCGCAGTACGTGCACTGGCCATAGTAGGCGTGGCTCGGCGCGCCGGCCAGCACGCTGGCGTAGTCGCGCTCGGCGTCGGTCGCGCTTTCGTAGGCAACCGCGTCCGCCACGTGGGCGGGCGTGTCGAAGCCGGCCATGATGCTGGCCACGGCGGGGCGGGTGAGCGCGTAGTGGATGCACTGCACGGGCGTCATCGCCACACCGAACGGTGACGCGTCGGCGTCGAGCAGCCGCCCGCCTGCGTAGCCTTTCATGACGGTGAGGCCCACGCCCTCGCGCTCGCAGACGGCGTAGAGCCGGGCGCGCGCCGGGTCCATGCCGGCCAGCTCGTCGGAGTAGTCGAACGTGAACGCGTCGTCCAGGCTGGCCGTTGCGGGCAGCAGGTCGAAGGCGGGGTTCACGCTGAACATAATGGCCTCGACCTCGCCGGAGAGCGCGGCCTGCAACGCCACCTGGGGGTTGTGGGTGGAGAGCCCGATGTGGCCGATCGTGCCCGTGGCTTTGAGTGCGCGCACGTACCCGATGAAACCGCCTGCCATGATGCCCTCGTATTCCTCCAGGTCGTCCACGTAGTGGATCATGCCCAGCTCCACGTGATCGGTGCTCAGGCGTGCCAGCAGGTCCTCGAACGCGGGACGTGCGAAGGCCAAATCGCGCGTGCGCGTGTACTGGCCGTTCTGCCACGTTGAGCCGATGTGCCCCTGGATGATCCAACGGTCGCGGTTGTTCGCGATGGCCGCGCCCAAGTTGCTGCGCACCTCAGGTTCGGCCATCCAGCAGTCCAGGATGTTGATGCCGGCGGCGACGCACGCGTCCGCGACGGCCTTCACCTCGGCGGTCGACTTCTTCTCCATCCACTCGGCGCCGAAGCCGACCTCGCTTACCTCGAGGCCGGTGCTGCCCAGTTCCCGATAGCGCATAGTTCCCCCTTGCTTGTTTCTCCGTGCTTCAATAATACCGCCGAACGCACCTGCGCGGGCGTGTTCTTCCGCGCGCTACAGCGCCGCGTACTCCTCATCGCCCACCGGTTCGCACCACTCGTTCGAGCCGTTCACGGCAGGCACCTCCACAGCTAGGTGCGCGAACCAGCTGTCGGCGGCGGCGCCGTGCCAGTGCTTCACGTTGGCGGGGATGTTCACCACGTCGCCTGCCTTGAGCGCGCGGGCCGAGCGCCCCCATTCCTGGTACCAGCCACGCCCGCCCGTGACTAGCAGTATCTGCCCGCCGCCCTCGTCGGCATGGTGGACGTGCCAGTTGTTGCGGCAGCCGGGTTCGAACGTGACGTTGCCGATGGACACCTGCTCGGTGGAGAGCATGTGCAGGTAGCTCTGTCCGACGAAGTATTGGCCGAAGGAGTTCTTCTCGCCGCGCGGGAAGATTTCGCGCTCGAGGGTCGTGGTGACGCTCATGGGTGCCTCCTGGGTTCGCGATGTGTCGTTCCGCCTACGATACCCCTTGGAGCGCACTCGAAGTCAAGGGCTTTCCCGCGCGCCGAGCCCTGCCGACCTTCCGCTACCTCCCGAGCGTCCGGCGCAGGCAGGCGGCCGTGGCGCCCTCGCCGTGGGCGGCAAGGGCGGCAGGGGTTCCCGCGAACATGAGGCGCCCGCCGGCATTGCCTCCATCGGGGCCCGAGAGGGCCTCCAAGTGTAGGCGCTGGCACTCGGTTGCCAGCACGTCCACGAGCAGGGTGGACGTGCCCGACCTCGACACGCCCGCGAACACGGTGATCTTGCCCTTGGGGATGGCGAGCGTGATGTCGCGCAGGTTGCCTTCGCGCGTGCCGACGATGGTGAGGGTGTCCAAAGCAGGATCCTTTCGCCGAAGGGGAGTCAAGGGACCCTACACCTTGCCGCAGCTGGGGCAGAGGTCGCAGACGAAGCATGTCCCGCATTTCGGGTTGCGCGCGATGCACGTCTCGCGGCCGAACAGCACCCACTGGTGGTTGATGGGCCCCCACCACGCGCGCGGGTAGAGCTTGAGCAGGGCGCTCTCGGTCTTCGCCGGCGTGTCGGCCGAGGGGCCGGCGAACTTCAGACGGTGCGCGATGCGGAACACGTGCGTGTCAACCGCGATGCCCTCCACGATGCCGAACGCCTCGTTCAGCACCACGTTCGCCGTCTTGCGGCCCACGCCCGACAGCTTCTGCAGCTCGTCGATGTCATGCGGGATCTCGCCGCCGTAGTCGGCCACCACCATGCGGGCGGCCTTGATGACGTTCGCCGCCTTCGTATGGTAGAACCCTATGGTGCGGATGATGTCCTCCACGTCGCGCACGTCGGCGGAGGCGAGATCGGCCGGCGTGGGGTAGCGCTCCCAGAGCTTGGGAGTGACCTTGTTTACGCCCTTGTCCGTGGTCTGCGCGGACAGCAGCACGGCGATGGTCAGGCGGAACGGGTCTCCGCCGTATACGAGCGCGCACTCGGCGGCCGGATAGTGCTCGTTCATGCGGCGCGCCACCTCGAGCGCGCGCTCCCGCTTGGCGGCCATGGTCTCACGCGGCATAGGATCTCCTTCGGTCATTGCGGTGGTGGCACTGGCCAGTATAGCGAACTTCGCGGACACGTTGCCGCTATACTGGGAGGCGACGGCACGTTGTCGCGAGGAAAGGCAGGTCCATGGGCGCGACGTTGGTGGTGGGCGAGACGCATTTGAAGCACGAGCTGATCCTGCCGCAGGTCGACGCGGCGATCGAGCGTTGCGACGCCGACCGCGTCGTGTTCCTGGGACGGCTGCGCGGAAGCCGTGGCCGGCGGGACAACCCGGACTTCCAGCCGTGGGACAAGGTCGTGGCGGCGTCCGGCGTGCGGTAGCGGCGGGGCCTATGTCATCCTGAACGCAGCGCGAGGCCCGGGGCCCAAGGCGTCGAATCCTCCACAGTCTCGATGCAACGCCGAAAAAGCGTTCCGATAGTCACCGTTTCGACCGCTGTGAAGCCTTTTCGCGCGCTCGGAGCCCCCAGTTCGACGGCGGATCTGTTGTCCTCTGTGCGTTTGCGCAGGTCGCGAACTGCGTCGAGTCCTTTCTTGCCGCCGAAGCGCTTCACAGCGGTCGAAACGGTGACGGGGGCCCTTGAATTCGGAAGGGACCTCCGGAACGTGCGCCGAATCCCCCGTTCTTTCGATACATCGGTTTGCCGCCTGTGGTTTCTCCTTCACGAGGCGGTTTCGGCCCTGCGGCGGCCGTCCGCGGCGCGGTATACTGCTCCCCGGCCGTCCGCGGGCGGCCCGCCGCGCAACCATACGCACGAAGCCGCTTTCACGCGGCTTTTCGTGCTGCTCGCATATGGAAGAGGACACGCCATGCTCATCGACTCACTGACGTTCACCCTGGAGAAATCGGGCTGTCTCGACGCGTTCTGGGGTAGACTGGACGCGGGGGAGGACGGTACGCTGGGCGTGGCCTCGTCGGCGCGCCCGTTCCTCGTGGCGGCGCGGTTCGCACACCGGCCGCAGACGACGCTCGTCGTGGTGGCGGGTGAGGACGCAGCCGTGGCGTTCGCGCGCCAGGTGGCGGCGTATCTGGGCGACGAGCGCGTCATGCGCTTCCCCGAGCGCGCCGACTACCCGTGGGGCAGCAAGCCGAGCGATCCGGCCCAGGCAGCGCGGCGCATGGAGGTCGTGCACGCCCTGGCGTCCGGCCGCGAGGCCGTGGTGGTGGCCAGCGCCCGCTCCCTCGTGCGCGCGCTGCCGCCGGTGGGGTCGGACGTCCATCTGCCGCTTTCGTTCGAGGCCGGCCGCGAGCTGGCGGACATGGAGGGCTCGAAGGCGGCGGGCATAGCCGAGTTCGGGGACGTGGCGCGGGCCCTGGAGGAGCGCGGTTACCAGAACACCGGAGAGCTGGACGGTCCCGGCACGTTCGCCGTGCGCGGCGGCACCCTGGACGTGTTCCCCGGCAACCTGGTGTACCCGGTGAGGCTCGACTTCTTCGGCGACGAGCTGGACGAGATCCGCCGCATCGTGCCCACCACCGGACAGACCATCTCTTCGCTTTCGCATGTTGACGTGTATCCGATCGTTGAGTTTGCGGCTACCAAGAGCGCTCTTGTCCGCGCTCGCGACAAGCTCGAGCGACCTGCTCAGACAAACCCGGCTTTACGTGACATGCTGGAGAAGCTCGAAGGCGGCTTGCGCTTTGAGGGATCGGACGCGCTCCTTCCGTATCTGTACAATGCTACCTCTACGCTCGGGGACTACGTGCGTCCTGGAGCGCTTACCGCGCTCATCGAGCCGCGCTCGCTCTTCGACGATATGGTGCACGCCTATGACGACATCGTCGGACGAGCGAAGGGCTCGGGCATCGGTGCGGCGGGTCTGTATGTCGAGCCATCGAATGTGAGCTTCGGCGACGGCCAGCGGGCCACGTACGTGTCCATCATGCGCGTGGGCGGGCAGATCGACGACGAGCTGCCGGTCAAGCGCGTGGAGGTGGCGGGACACCCCGACAAGCTGTACGGCCGCTTGCGGACGCTCGTGGACGGCGGCTACACGGTGGTGTTCAGCGCTCCGAACTTCCGCGCCCGCCAGGACATGAAGCTGGCCTTCGTGGACCAGGGCCTGCCCATCCAGGAGACGCTGGACGTGCAGGGCGACGTCGACGAGCTCTCGGGTGCTGCTAAGCGCCGCCTGCGCCGCGGGGTGGTGAACGTCGTGGACGTGGACATCCCGCTCGGCATGATCATCCCGAAGGCGAAGCTGGCGCTCGTGAGCGTGTCGGACACGCAGGGGGCGGCCTCGCCCTCGCGTCCGACCCGCCGTATCGACATCACGGAGATCACCTTTCCCTACAAACCGGGCGACTACGTGGTGCATGCAGCGCATGGCGTAGCGCACTTCAAGGAGCTCGTGCGTCGCGACGTGGACGGCACGGCGCGCGACTACCTGCTGCTGGAGTACGCCGAGGGCGACAAGCTCTACGTGCCGGTGGAGCAGCTCGACCGCGTCACGCGCTACGTGGGGCCGGAGGGCGCGAGCCCCCGTCTCACGCGGCTGAACACGGCCGACTGGTCGCGTGCCATGAAGAAGGCGCGCGCCGCCACGAAGAAGCTGGCGTTCGACCTGGTGGACGTGTATACGCGCCGCGCGACGGTGCAGGGCTACCGCTTCGGCCCCGACACGCCGGCCCAGCGCGAGATGGAGGAGGCGTTCCCCTACCAGGAGACGCCCGACCAGCTGTCCGCCATCGCCGACGTGAAGGCCGACATGCAGTCCGCCAAGCCCATGGATCGCTTGATCTGCGGCGATGTGGGCTTCGGCAAGACCGAGGTGGCCATCCGTGCCGCGTTCAAGGCCACGCAGGACTCCAAGCAGGTCATGGTGCTCTGTCCCACCACCATCCTCGCGCAGCAGCACTTCACGAACTTCAAGGAGCGCTGCGAGCCTTATCGCGTGCGCGTGGAGGTGCTCTCGCGCTTCCGCACGCCCGCCCAGCAGGCCGAGGCGCTGCGCGGGTTCCAAGAGGGCGACGTGGACATTCTCGTGGGCACGCACCGGCTTCTCTCGCGCGACGTGAACCCGCACGACCTGGGGCTCGTGATCATCGACGAGGAACAGCGCTTCGGCGTGGGCCACAAGGAGCAGCTGAAGAACCTGCGCGAGTCGATCGACGTGCTCACGCTCTCGGCCACGCCCATCCCGCGCACCATGCAGATGAGCCTGTCGGGCGTGCGCGACATGAGCCTCATCCTCACACCTCCCGACGAGCGCCGCCCCGTCGAGGTGCACGTGGGCGAGTGGGACCCCGACTTGGTGAGCGCCGCCATCCGGCGCGAGCTGGCGCGCGGCGGGCAGGTGTACTACGTGTCCAACCGTGTGCGCACCATGGAGGAGGCCGTGGGCCGTGTGGCGGCCGCCGCCGGCGAGGCGCGCGTGGGCGTGGCGCACGGGCAGATGTCGAAGGAGGAGCTGGAGCGCGTGATGGAGGACTTCAGCGCCGGTGAGCTGGACGTGCTCGTGGCCACCACCATCATCGAGAGCGGCATCGACAATCCGCACACGAACACGCTCATCATCGAGGACTCGCAGCGCTACGGCCTGGCGCAGATGTACCAGCTGAAAGGCCGCGTGGGCCGCTCGTCGACGCAGGCCTACGCCTACTTCATGTTCCCCGAGCACGTGAGCCTGACCGAGGAGGCCCAGGCGCGCCTCACCGCGCTCGACGAGCACACCGACCTGGGCAGCGGCATGCGCATCGCTATGCGCGACCTGGAGATACGCGGAGCCGGCAGCCTCATGGGTGCTGAGCAATCGGGCAACATGTCGGCCGTGGGCTTTGACCTGTTCGCGCAGATGCTCGCCCAGGCCGTGAATGCCACGCGCGAAGGCGACCTCAAGGCCATGGACCAGCTGCCCCCCGCGCTCTCCGACATCACGGTGAACGTGCCGGGGCACACCTACCTGCCCGAGGACTACGTGCCCGACGCCGACGAGCGGGTGCTCTGGTACCGCAAGATCGCCTCGGCCGCCACCGGGCAGGCGGTGGAGGACGTGGCCGCCGACTTAGCCGATAAGCGCCCCGACATGCCGCAGGCTGCGAAGAACCTGCTTGAGCGCGCCCGTATCAAGGCTTTCGCGAACGAGCATCATATCAAGACCGTGTCGGTGACGGGGGGCCGTTTGGTGGTGGAACCCATCGACGTCTCGCGCGACCGGATGACGGGATTGCGCCGCGCGGGCGGCCGCTACCTGGCGGACAAGCGCAAGCTGCAGCTGCCGCTGCGCTACTTCAAACTGGACGAGGGCGATAACCTGCTCGGGCCTGTGTCAGAGTTTCTGAAAGAATTGGCGGGATGAGCGAGGCCGCTAAGGCAGGTTCGGCAACGGTTCTGGCGCGGTGCTCGGCGTCGCGCTGCGCCTGAGTCAGGTGACCTGCGCGATCAGCCGCATGGCGAGGACGCTCGGCATCGCCGACACCTCGCGCGCTCGATGTGCTTCGAAAGGAGATACGTGTATGGGAGCGTTTTTGACCTTCAATGACTGCGCTGTCGAAGACGCGGTGCGACTGGGGGAGGCGTTGGGCGACTGCGCGGATGCGGGTTCCGCGCAAGGGCGCCTGCGCGTGTTCGACTTGCACTCCGACACGCTCGATCGGTTGGCGCTCCATGGCGAAGCCTCTGCTCCCGGCGGGTTCGCCGCTCACGACGCGCACGTTCCGGCCGCGCGCATGCGCACGCTCGCGGACAATGACGCCCACATCTCGCTTGCGAGGACAGCGCCGTTCGATTGGTGCCAATGCTTCGCGGTGTTTGTGCCTGACAAACTGCGCGGCGATGCTGCTTGGTCCTTCTTTGAGCGCGTGCGAGGCTTTTGGTCCGACGAGCTGGATCGGTGCGCCGAGCGCCTTTTGCAGGTACGCACGGTCGAAGGGATGGAGGCGGCGTTCGCGGAGGGCAAGACGGCGGGCATGCTCACGGTGGAAGGCGCGTCGTTTCTCGAGGACGATGCGGACGCCGAGGCGCGCCTCGACGTGCTTGCGGAAACCGGCGTGCGCATGGTCACGCTTACATGGAACGGGCGCAACGCTCTGGGCAGCGGCAACGACACGACTGACGGGCTTACCGGTTTCGGGCGAGTTTGCATGCGCGAGCTGGAGCTGCGCGGCATCGCGGTGGACGTGTCGCACGTGAACGATGCCGGCTTCAAGGACGTGTGCGCGGTCGCGACGCGTCCCTTTGCCGCGTCGCATTCCAATGCGCGCGCTGTATGCGGCCATCCGCGCAACCTCACCGACTGGCAGCTGCGAGAGCTCGCCGACGCAGGCGGGATCGTCGGTCTTAACTTCTGCAGGGAATTCCTGTCCGACGTGCACGCCGATCCTACGCCTGACGACGTGCTGCGCCACGTGGACCATGTGCTGGAGGTTGCAGGCGAGGATACGCTCGCGCTCGGCAGCGACTACGACGGCTGCGATGTTCCCAGTTGGCTCGATCCCTGCGACCGAGCAGGAGCCCTGCACGCGCTCATCGCGAGCCGCTTCGGCAGAGCGGCGGCCGACAAGGCGTTCTTCGGAAACGCACGCGCGTTCTTCGTGCGCGCGGAGGAGGCATAGGACGATATTCGCCGTCGCTTGCCATGGGCGTTCTGTGAACTGTGTTGACCCGAATCCGATTTCGGACTTAAATACCGCGGGTACGATATCGGACTTACGGAACGAAGCGACGGAGGTAGCGACGCCATGGACGCACGGACGACGCGCGCCAATCGCGAATTCAACAACCTGTTCAGACTCGGGGACGAGCTGTACCACCACGTGGCTGCAAGGATGGGTCTGTCCGACAGCGCCTTCGACATCCTGTATGCCCTTGACGATCTAGGCGACGGCTGTCTCCAGAAGGATGTGTGTGCGGCTTCTGGCATGACGAAGCAGACGGTGAACACCTCGGTGCACAAGTTGGAGCGCGCGGGAATCGTAGAGCTTCGGGTCGAACGTGGCCGCGGAACGCATCTTCATCTGACGCGGTCGGGCCGCGAACTGGTGGCGGCATGCATCCGCCCGGTGGTGGAGGCTGAGGAAGCCGCTTTCGCCGCCATGTCGCCTGAGGAGTGCGAGGCACTACTGCGACTTTCTCGCGCCTACCTGGAGCTTTTACGTGCTCAGGTGGAAGCTCTGCCCTATCCGGAGAAGGGGTGAGCGCCATGGCTATCAAGCTATCGGATCACTTCACCTACGGGCGGCTCGTGCGCTTCGCGCTGCCGTCCATCGCCATGATGATATTCACGTCCATCTACAGCGTGGTGGACGGCCTGTTCGTGTCCAACTTCGCGGGCAAGGAGGCGCTCGCGGCTGTGAACCTCGTGTTCCCGCTGGCCATGGCGCTGGGCTCGGTGGGCTTCATGTTCGGTACCGGCGGCGCGGCCCTCGTTGCCAAGACGATGGGCGAGGGCGATGCCATGCGTGCGAACCGCCTGTTCAGCTTCATCGCTGTGGCGGCGGTCGTCACGGGCGTGGCGCTGTGCGCCGTCGGTGCGTTCTCGCTCGGGCCACTGCTCGGCGCTCTTGGCGCGCAGGGCTCGCTTATGGATCAGGGCCTCATGTACGGCTTCCTGCTGTTGGGCGCGTTGCCGTTTTTCATCGTTCAGAACGTGTTCCAGAGCTTTTTCATAGCGGCCGAGAAGCCGAAGGCGGGACTTGCGGTAGTCGTGGCAGCCGGCGTGACGAACATTGTGCTGGACTACCTGTTCATTGGCGTTTTCGGCTGGGGCATCGCGGGTGCGGCGCTGGCCACGGCGACGGGGCAGATCCTGACCGCGGCGGTTTCAACGGCATTCTTCGCGTGTAGCAAGACAAGCCGTCTTCGCTTCGCTCGCCCGGAGGTCGACTTCCGGGCATTGGGCAAGACGTGCGTGAACGGCTCGTCGGAGCTCATGACCGAAGTGGCGGCGTCAGTGGTGAGCACGCTGTATAACCTCCAGCTCATGAGCCTGGCCGGCGCGGACGGCGTGGCGGCCTACGGCGTGATCATGTACGTGAACTTCATCTTCACGGCGGTGTTCTTCGGATTCGCCATGGGCACGGGGCCCATCGTGAGCTACCACTACGGTGCGCGGAACACAGGCGAGCTCAAGGGACTTTTCCGCAAAAGCTTCACGCTCGTGGGCGGAACGGGATTGGCGATGTTCGCAGCCTCGCAGTTTTTGGCCGCGCCGCTCGTAGGGGTGTTCGTAGGCTACGACCCGGAGCTCGCCGCCATGACGCTGCACGGGTTCCGCATCTATGCTGTGTCGTTTCTGGTATGTGGGTTCAACATCTACGGCTCCGCGTTCTTCACGGCGCTCAATAACGGCAAGGTGTCGGCGCTTATCAGCTTCATGCGCACGCTCGTGTTCGAGACGTCTACGGTCATGTTGCTGCCTATTGTGTGGGGCATCGATGGGGTGTGGAGTGCCATTATCGTGGCGGAGGCGTGCGCGCTCGTGCTGACGACGTTCTTTCTCGTATATCTGCGAAAACCCTACGGGTATGCGTAAGCTGCGAGCCGAACCTGCTTTGCCCGGGATGCACCTTGCGATACGAAGAGCGCTCGCGCCCGAAAGGGGTTGAGCCGAAGCGGGGCCTTCTGCGGCGCGGCTACCGATAGCAGGTGGCGGTCATGCGGGCTATCTGCTTGCCGAGGTCATCTTCGACGAGGATTGTGTAAAACCCGAGGTTGCGTCCCGATTTGTCGCAGGTCGCCGTGGCGATGAGCTCCGTTCCCTTCGTAGCCGACAAAAACGAGATGCTCGACTCGACCGACACAGTGGGCTTCTCGCCGAGGTTGCAGGCGATGGCCAGTGCGAAATCGGCGAGCGTGAAAATAGCGCCGCCCATCACGTTGTGCATGGCGTTGCGGTGCACGTCGGCGAGCTTCATCGAGCAGACGGCGTGCCCTTTCGATCCTTCTTCGACACGGCAGCCCGCTGCGTCGGTTGCGAATCGGTCGTTGCGGAAGACGGCCTCGATCTCTTCGCGAGAGGGATGGTCTGAAAGCATAGGGTGTCCTTTCTGTGAGACGGGAAGGGGACGGCGGCTGCTTCGGCGACGGATCACATGCGCGGCTGCGATCGCACAGCTCAAGGCTGCATCCGATCGGCGTGAGCCGCCGAGAGGGTATCCGCGCAGGCGGGCGAGGCGTCGGAAGATGTGGCGAAAAAGCCTAGGCAGTCGCAGGCTCCGCGGGTGTTGCCACGGCTGCGAACAGCTCCAGATAGTCGCCGTCTTGTACGGTCACGGTTTGCGAGCCGCCTGCGATAACGTACTTCGTATCGGTGATGGAGTCGTCATCGAAGTCGAGATCCTTCATGACGAACGCTCCACTGTCGTTGCTGGTGTGCGCTGCGGCGTCCTCTTGGACGGTGATCGTGTACGTGCCGGCGGGAATGTCCGTACCCACCCGATACAGGCCGCTTCGGTAGGGCGCTTCGGGAGAGAATGCGGCTTTCGCAACGGGGTACATATGCAGCGAATCGTCGCCGGGCAAAAAGGCTATGACGTCGCCACGGTCAAGTTCGGTGAGGTAGTTGCCGAAGTACACGACGGCGTCGTCGATACTGTAGGAGTCGGAGCCCTCTTCGTCGAATACGTAGTACTCGCTTTCGGCCGATTGGCTTCCCTCCAGGAAGTACAGCCCCGGCTCGATGTCTGTGCCAATCGTGTACACGCCTTCTGTGCAGGCGTTGTCCTCGACGATCCCCGCGCCCGCGCCGACGATATCCTTGATGGATTCGAGCGTGTAGAACGATGAGCCGCTAGAGCTGTCGTCGTAACCGTCGTCGTATCCGTAACCGTAACGATGGTCGTAGTCGTCGGCGCTGCGCTCGCTGCGTGCGGTGTCGTTGTCGGACATGAGGACGGCGCATGAAACGCATCCGACACATCCGCCAATGCCGAGCAGGAACGCGAGCAAGCAACCGCCGAGTACCCAGGGCCAGGCTTTCTTACGGGGCGGCTGGGCTGCAGGGTACGGCTGCGGGGTGTTCGGAATGTGCGGAGGATAGGGAGGCTGCGCACATTCGGAGGCCTGATAGGGCTGCTGCCCGTACGGCGGAGCGTACGGGCCGGCAGGAGGCGGCGGGAAGGACCCTGCAGGTGGTGGAGGGTACGATCCCGCTGACGGCGCAGCGCTCATTCCGGCTGGCTGGTGGGAGGCGCCCTGCTGCTGCCCAGGAGCGGGAGTCGCGCTCCCTGCCGTTCCGGGATCTCCGCCCGGAAGCGGAGGCGGCGCAAACGGTACGGGAGGCGGCGGTGGAGTTGCAGCGCCGCCTGCGCTTGTAAAAGATTCGGTTCGATGATCGGGGGTGCCGTCTGCAGCCGGCCGCCGGCCGTCGTCTGGATTCGGACGTTCTGCTTCGGTCATGAGGGCTCCTCGTTTCGCGGTTTCGACCATTTTAGCACAGGCCGAAACCGCAGCGCGGTCCTGTCCCTCGCACATCGAAGCGCTCTCGCTGGCGTCGATGTGCGAGCGATCGAGGCGGATCTGTCAGTTGCAGGTGCCTTCGCCTTCGCTGTCTAGGAATACAGCTGCCGTTGCCTCAACGAGCTCGATGGCTCCTTCGGGGCATGCGGCGACGCAGAGTCCGCATCCGCTGCAGTACCGTACGTCGTAGGCGAGCTGGCCGGTCGTGGAATCACGATGACGCGCGCCGGTTGGGCAGGCGTCTGCGCAGGCGAGAAGGTTCGTGCATAGCGCGCAGTCAGTGCGTGACACCGTTACGGATGCATGATCTGCTATGGAGGGGTCGCAGTTGATGGCCTCGAGCAGCATCTTGCGCCGCGGCCACATCGTCTTGCGCGTGCGGCCTTGCGGCACGAAATTCTCGAAGTCGATACCATCGCTCAGGTTGAGCCGCGCTTGCGCGCGCGCTTTTTCGCGGCGCTCCAAGAATTCGTGCAGAACTTCGGAATTGCGCAGCCGACGTTTGCCCGATGCGATGTCGCCCACGTCGCCGACCAGGTTTTCGAACGCGCTGCGACGGTCGACGCCGACGGGGTTCGCCATGTCCTTGAGCAGGTTTTCCTTCTCGGGAATCGAATCAAGGGAGCCCACCGTGCGCCCCGTAGCGGCTTCAGCCGATTCGATGGCATGCGTGTACAGCATCTCGCCCATCTCCCCAGCGCGGTCGCAGTCGGCGCAGTATGATAGGTCTGCCGCCAACTTCACAGGGATGTTTTCGGCTAGCACGAGCGTCCAGAATTCGGGAGAGAGGCTTGCCAGGCATGGAAGCACGACGACATTTGCCGCCGGCTCGAGGCCGGGAAAGATGTTCTCCTTGCAGGTGACTACCACGTCCTCGCCTCGCTCGGCGATGCGCTTGAATCGCTCGTGCAGATCGTCCATCGTGATCCGGGGAGAGGCGAATGCATCGCATATCCCCAGACAGATGCCGCAGCGCGTGCAGGCATCGGCATCGATCGACGGGCGGCCGTCGTCTTCGAACGAGATGGCTTCGGCAGGGCAGGCCAGCGCGCAGCGCGAGCATGCGGCGCCCTGGGCGCGCATGCAGAATCCCCGCAGTACGGCGATCTGTCCTTCACAACTGCGGATTGAGGAATCTTCGAACTTCGGATCAGCCCCGGACTCCTGTGCGTTTTTGTCATTTTCAGGCACGTCAGCCACCGAACACCTCTTCTGTCACCTGGTCGATGCGGGCGAGGACGTCCTCGCGGGGCAAAAGCTCGATGCTCTCGAACAGGGGCGGCGACACCATGTTGCCGCACACCGCCACGCGCAACGGCTGGAACAGCAGCTTCGGCTTGAACTCCAGCTCCTCGCCGCGGGCGCGGCACGCCTCCTGCAGCGCCTCGGCCTCCCACGCGACTCCCTCGTCGGCCAGCACGCCGCGGCAGGCGCGCAAAGCCTCGTCGGCGCGCGCGCCTTCCTTCCTCAGTACCTTGTTAACGCTCTTCTCGTCGAGCTCGCGCACCTCGGGCCCCCAGAACATGAACGCCAGCTTGGCGGGGATCTCGTCGAGGCGCACGAGGCGCTCGGCCACGAGCGGGTAGAGCTGGGCGTACCACTCCGGGCGCGCGCCCAGGTCGGCCGCCGCCGCGTCGCGAGCCTCGTCGGCGAGCTCGCCGTCGGCCGCGACACCCGCATGCGCGCGGAAGAGCCACGGCATCGACGCCTGCACCCAAGCACCCGCGTCCATGGCCTTGATGTACTGGCCGTTCATCCAGTCGAGCTTCGTCTCGTCGAACACGGCGTCCTTCTTCGTCACCCGGTTGAGGCCGAATTTCTCGCACAGGGTGGCGCGGTCGATGAGCGTCGTCTCGCCGTCAAGCGACCAGCCCAGAAGCGCCAGGAAGTTCACCATGGCGTCGGACAGGTAGCCGCGCTCGTAGAACTCCTCCACCGAGGCCGCGCCGTGGCGCTTCGACAGCTTCTTGCCGTCGGGGCCCAGGATCATCGACAGGTGCGCGAACGTGGGCACGCGCAAGCCGAGCGCCTCGTAGATGAGGATCTGGCGGGGCGTGTTGGACAGGTGGTCGTCGCCGCGGATGACGTGCGTGACGCCCATGTTCGCGTCGTCGCACACCACGGCGAAGTTGTAGGTGGGGGAGCCGTCGGTGCGCACGACGATCATGTCGTCCATCACCTCGGCCGGGAAGCTGACGTGGCCGTACACGGCGTCGTCGAACTCGATGGCGGCGTGGTCCTCGGGCACGCGCAGACGCCACACGTGCGGCTCTCCCGCGGCGATTCGGCGGGCCGCCTCGGCGGGGTCGAGGTCGCGGCAGGTGCGGTCGTAGCCCGCGTAGCCTCCCTCGTTCGCTTCGGCCGCGGCGCGCTTGGCGTCGAGCTCCTCTTTTGTGCAGAAGCAGGGGTAGACGCTGCCGCGCTCCTTCATGCGCTCGAGTGCCTCTGCGTACGTGTCCATGCGCTGGGTTTGGAAGTACGGGCCGGCGTCGCCGCCCACCTCGGGACCCTCGTCCCAATCGAGCCCCAGCCATTTCATGGCGTTGAGGATGACCTGCACGTTCTCCTCGGTCGAGCGCTCGGGGTCGGTGTCCTCGATGCGCAGGATGAAATCGCCGCCCATGGCGCGCGCGAACGCCCAGTTGTAGATGGCCGTGCGCGCGCCGCCCACGTGGAGGCGGCCGGTGGGGGAAGGTGCGAAGCGCACGCGTACGTTTTTGTCCATATTCTCACCAGTCATGGCAGTGATGATCCTTCGCGTCGTCAGAGGTGGTTTCGTCATCGGTGACCTTGCGTAGGCCCGTTTGAGGGGCTTGCCGCGCGCAGCGGAGATGCGCGCCGATCACGATTGCCAGTATAGACAACAACGCGGTCGTCGCAAGCCAGACCCCTTCCATTCCCATTCAAATTATCGAGAGAGGGCTTGCTGGGCTTTGCGAGGGATGATTGCGTGCTGACTGTAGGTGCGTCGGGTAGCCGACTATCCGGGGGCTGCGTACTTCCGTGCATTGTGATGGGCGCTTTGATGCGCGCAAGACTCGAAGACAATGCATTTTTCATGTTGGGCCGTGATAGATGCACGCTGGATCAGCGCGAGTGCAGCGCTGGATTCCCGGAGAAAACGCGCTGCGCCCTCGTCGGAAACCCGCTGGATCCCAACGAAGGCCATTCGCTTCATTGGAGTCTGGATATATTCAGGCTCCGGATGCTATCCGTGCCGGATCGTCGCCATGCGGCCTGGGCGTCGCAGGAGGATGCCTGCGACGATCGCCGTCAGCGAGAACGCGGAGGTGATGGCGAGCCACACCGCGCCCATCCCCATCCAGAATTCGGGCGGATACATGGTGATGAGCAGCGAATCATAGGAAAACGTCCAGGTTCCATCCGCGAAGAACAGCGAGTGGAAGGCGGCGAAAAAGCCGTTGAAGTCCGTGACCACCCAGGCGGCAAGCAATGCGAACGCTGCGACTACCGCGATGCCTGCCGCAAGAAGTATTCCGCCGAGAGCGCGACGACCTCTGCGGTAAGCCACGTGAGCGCTTGCCGCCACGGCAAGAAGCGCGATGATGACGAGCGCGATTCGCGCATCGACGACGACGCGGTACACGTCGTCGAGGTGGGACAGGGCGTCAGCGGGCAACGTGTACTCTTCGGGAGCTGCAGCCAGCTCGTCGGGGCTTGCTTCCGCGTAGGGCGTGCCCGCGCTCCTATTGATTGCATGCAGCGTGGAGAATAGCTTGTCACGGTCGTTCGATCCTACCGTGTAATCGCGAGTAGCAACGGCGGCCTGCACGAGTTCGTCGTGAGAAAAGGGCGTGTCGGGATTGCCGTTGCCCGAGAATGCACCGGCGAGCGTTCCGGTGGTCTGCGGAAACGCTGCGCATACAGCAAATCCTGCTGCGACGAGCGTGATCGCGAGAGAAACTGCCGCTGCAATGGCGGCCGCGGTATTGAGCGCTTCGGCGAACGGCGCGTCGCTGCCCGGTGTATTCATGCATATCCCCTCTCTCAGGAAGCCGGCCGCCCCCGCGCTGGCACCTGCGCCCCTCCCCGCGCGATGCGTTTGCGAAGAGGGGCGACGCGGCTTCGTCAGTCTACATCCACCCAGATGGTGGCTGCCGTCATGCCCTGCATGTCCTTCGATATGGTAGGCAGGGGCCCCAGACGGCTGAACACGCCCTGAAAGACGCCGTCGTACAGATACAGGCCGTTCAGATTGTTGTACGACTTCGGATCCCATGGCACTTCGTCATCGGGGAGCTTGTCGATCCCCGTGTCGGGCGGCAGCGTCTCGGTTTTGAAGGGGACGATGTAGCGCTGCACGATGAAGGGGTAGCCGGCTCGGCCGTTTGCATAGCGATCGACGAGCTCCTCCCAACGCTCCTGCGACACAGCGGCGCCAGCGTACACCTCGTCGGCGCCGTAATGATCGGTCGGCTTGATGATCCATTCGCATCGGTTCGCGCGGATCTGCGGCAGGTTTACGTGCTCGTCGTCCAAAAAGGCTGTCATGGGCACCGTCTCTTCGATGAAGGATATCTCGTCCGCATCGAGGAAGGCGGTCGTGCGTTCGTCGAACAGCACCGAGAAGATCTGCTTGTCGTGGACGATATGTCCCGCGAAGCTGCCGATGAGCGCAACGCACTCGGCGCGCACGGCATCAACGAGCTGCTGAGACTCGTCCCAATGATCGATCACGTCGTTCGTCACGCAGCGTCGCCATACCGCATCGATGCGCTCTCCGGAGCTATCGCGCAGAACCTCGCCGTCGAAGGACAGATCGCGTACGTCGGCTACCGCGCAGGGCACTCCGCGACGCTCGAACGCCTCTGCGTAGAGGCGGAACTCGTCCACCACGCCGTTCTCCAGGTAATCGACGATGGCAATGCGCGGGTTGTCGACGCGTCGCGTGTAGGTTGCGTAGATGTCCATAAACGCATCCACCCAGCTTTCGAATAGCTCGCAGCCTTCGACGCGATGGCGCTTCGAGAACTCCTCGAAGGTTCGCGAACGCGCGACCGACAGAGTGATCTCGCGGTTCTCGTTCATCCCGCTCGACCCGTCGCCGTTGAACTCGCAGAATCTCACGCGGTAGTCGTCCTCGTCGAGGAACGTGTCCACGCGTGCGAACGGCAGCAGCGAATCGTAGCCCCGCGGCAGCAAGATGAGTTCTTCAAGGCGCGGGTCGAAGTCGAACGCGCGGCGATAGGCGGGGTCGTTCAGATAGTGCTGGATGACCTTGCAGAGGATGCCGTGGGCGGTTTCGGCCGTCTTCTTCATCACGGTGTAGGTTTCGGCGTTGAACAGCCGGGGCACGAAGCTCGAAGCTACCACCTGATGGTGGACGATGGCGGTCGAATTCCGCATGTAATCGTAGGCGGAGCGGCGGCTTTCGACGTCGCCGCCGAGGGATTCCATGATGTCGAAGTATTCGCGGGTGTAGTCGGCGTTGGTTGGCATGGGCGATCCTGCTTTCATCCAGGGCATGATGTAGAAAAGTGTACCATGACCGAAAACTCGTGCACATGCGCCCATCCGGGAAACGCCGCGCCGTCATGCAAGGGTAAACAGCCTTAAACCGTTTCGCCCGATTTCGTACGCGGGGATATTCTGCGGAGCAACCGCAGCGGCATGCATCTTTTCCTCTGTGACGGCGAGAATGTGATACATTGATCCGAAACCGAGGGCATGCTCGAAGAGGTGTGCCTTGCACGTTGCGAGGAGATAGAGCCACATGGACGACCTGCATGATTCGTACCTGTTCACGTCCGAATCCGTGACCGAAGGTCACCCCGACAAGGTGTGCGACCAGATCTCGGACGCCATACTCGACGCCATTCTGGCGAAGGAGACCGAGTTGGCTGCATCCGGCTACATCGCTCCGAGCGGACAGCCGGCCGATCCTGCGCAGGTGAGGTGCGCCTGCGAGACCATGGCAACGACGGGCATGGTCATAGTCACGGGCGAGATACGCACGCAGGCGTACGTCGACGTGCCGGCCATCGTGCGCGAGGTGCTGCGTGACATCGGCTACGACCGTGCGAAATACGGTTTCGACTGCGACACATGCGGCGTGCTGAACGCTATTCACGACCAGAGTCCCGACATCGCGCAGGGCGTCGATGAGAGCTGGGAGGCTCAGCACGGCCTGGCCGATGACGATCCCTACGAGCGCGTCGGCGCGGGCGACCAGGGCATGATGTTCGGCTACGCGTGCGACGACACGCCCACGCTCATGCCCATGCCGGTGTATTTGGCCCATCGCCTGGCGGAGCGTCTGACAGAAGTGCGCAAAGACGGCAGCATGCCTCATCTGCGCCCTGACGGCAAGACTCAGGTTTCGGTGCGTTATGCGGACGGACGCCCCGTGCACGTGGAGAAGGTGGTCGTATCCACGCAGCATTCCGAAGAGATAGCGCACGATGATCTGCGTACGCAGATAATCGAGAACGTGATCGACCCGGTGCTCGCGCGCGAGGGCGTGGCGCTCGCCGAGGACGCCGAGATTCATGTGAATCCCACGGGCCGTTTCGTGATCGGCGGCCCCATGGGCGACGCGGGTCTTACCGGTCGCAAGATCATCGTCGATACCTACGGCGGCATGGGCCGTCACGGGGGTGGCGCATTCAGCGGCAAGGACTGCACAAAGGTGGATCGCTCGGCTGCCTATGCTGCCCGGTGGGTGGCGAAGAACGTGGTTGCAGCCGGTCTCGCGCGGCGTTGCGAGGTGCAGGTGGCCTACGCCATCGGCATGGCGAAACCCGTGAGCGTGATGGTGGACACCTTTGGCACCAACGAGGTTCCCGAGGTTGACATCATGGCCGCCATCGAGGCCGTGTTTGATTTGCGTCCCGGCGCCATCGTCGACGAGCTGGACCTGCGCCGCCCGATATATCGCAAGACCGCCGCCTACGGTCACTTCGGGCGCGAGCTTCCCGAGTTTACCTGGGAGCGCACCGATAAGGCCGACGATCTGCGGAAAGCGTGCGGTCTGGCGTAGGCGCCAAAACCGCGCGCGAAAAGGCGGGCCTGCGGGCTCGAGCAGGAGCGCGGGGATTTCTTGCGACAGAGGGCTCGGTCGGGCCGGGTCCGCACGGGTGTGCGCTATACTTAAGGCCATGAAACTCGCATCGATCATCCTGGACATACCCACGCAGGCGCTGGACGCGCCTTATACCTATGCCGTGCCAGACGACGCAGGCGGAGACCAGCCTATCGAGGTTGGTTGTGCCGTTGTCGTGCCGTTCGGGCATAGACAGGCCGTCGGCTTCGTCATCGGTATCGAGGAGCGTATCGCGGAGGAATGGCCGGACGGCCTCGATCCGTCGAAGATTAAGCCCATCGCGCGCGCGGTGAGTCGCCCGTACTTCGATGAGGAGGGCGCCGCCTGCGCGCAGTGGCTTTCGGAGCGCTATCTTGCGCCACTTTCATCGTGCGTGCGCCTGTTCACGCCGCCTGGAGGCGTGCCGCGCATGGTGCGCGCGAACGCGGGCTACTGGCGGCTCGAGGAACCGGCCGTCGGCGAGGTGGACGACCGCTGGGTGGTGCCGGGTCCGGCATTCGATGGGTTCGAGCCCCGCAAGAACGCCGTCAAGCAGGCTTCCATCGTGGCGGCGCTGCGCGCGGGCGAGCTGCGCGTGGCGGAGCTCGTTGCAGAATTCGGCGCGGTGTCGGTCGCTCTCAAGACGCTGGAGGGCAAGGGCGTCGTTCGCATCGAGCGCCGCCGGAGGATGCGGGGCTTCGCGGTTCCGCCGGCCCGCCGGCCGCCGGAACCGGCCGACGGTGCGGAATCGGCCCAACCTGCGGGGCCGTCCTTCATTCCCAGCCGCAAGCCGCCGCTTACGGAGGGCCAGGCCGAAGCGCTTGCGGCTATCGACGCAGCGCGTGCACGCGAGACGGGGGAGGTGGTGCTCGTCGACGGCGTCACCGGCTCGGGCAAGACCGAGGTATATCTTCAGGCCATCGAGGCAGCACTCGCTGCAGGGCACACGGCATGCGTGCTCGTGCCGGAGATATCGCTCACGCCGCAAACAGTGGCGCGCTTTCGCGGGCGCTTCGGCGACACCGTGGCCGTTATGCACTCGCGCATGAGCGCCGGTGAGCGCTTCGACCAGTGGGACTTCATTCGCTCGGGAGCAGCGCGTGTGGTGGTGGGCGCGCGCTCGGCGCTGTTTACGCCTTTGCGCGACGTGGGCCTCATAGTTATCGACGAAGAGCATGAGGGCTCCTACAAGCAGGACAGCGCCCCACGCTACCACGCGCGCGACGTGGCCGTGTGGATGGCCCGCCGCTCCGGTGCGGCCGTGGTGCTCGGTTCGGCCACGCCTTCCATCGAGGCGCTCTATGCCTGTTCTCAGGACCCCGCCTGGCATCATGTCGTGCTGCCCGAGCGAGCCAACGGGCGTCCTTTGCCCGCCATACAGGTGGTGGACATGGCCAAGGAGTTCGGCGGCGGCTCGCGTTCGATGTTCTCGCACGCGCTCGTCTGCGCGCTTGCCGAGGAGCTTGGCGTCGGGCACAAGGCAGTGCTCCTGCTCAATCAGCGCGGTTTTGCGAGTTTTCTGCTGTGCCGGGAATGCGGGTTTGTGCCGGAGTGCCCCTCGTGTTCGACTTCGCTCACGTTCCATGAGCGCGGCAACTTCCTCATCTGCCATCATTGCGGTTATCGCGAGGTGGCGCCGTCCGTCTGCCCCGAGTGCGGCAGCCCTTACCTGAAGAAGTTCGGTGCCGGCACCCAGCGCGTCGAAGCGGAGCTGCGGGTGCTGCTCGACGGTATGTTCGGAACGGACTCAGGCGTGCCGATCGTTCGCATGGATGCCGACACTACGAGCGGCAAGGGCGCGCATCAACGGCTGCTCGAAGAGTTTGCCGCCGCGGATGCCGCCGTGCTCCTCGGTACGCAGATGATCGCGAAGGGGCTCGACTTCGAAGATGTGACGCTCGTGGGCGTCGTCAACGCCGACACCATATTGAAGCTGCCCGACTATCGTGCTGCCGAGCGCACGTTCGACCTGATCGAACAGGTAGCGGGTCGGGCTGGGCGCGCCGAGCTGCCGGGACGGGTGCTCGTGCAGACCTACGAGGCCGACGCGGCCCCCATCCGCGCCGCCGCTCGCTACGACCGCGCGCTGTTTCTGCGCGACGAGCTGCCGAAGCGTCGGCTTATGGGATATCCTCCCTACGTGCGCATGGCCAATGTGCTTGTGTGGGGCAAAGACGAGCCTTCCGTACGCCTCGCCGCATGTTCGTTGCATGATGGCCTTGCAAGCGCGGTGCGCGATTTTGGGGGCGATGGATGGAGCGTGCTGCCTGCGACGCCGTGCGTGCTCGCGAAGCTTCGGGGAACCTATCGCTGGCATATTGTGGTGAAGTGTCCGGTCGAAGACGATCTTTCGCGAGCGCTGCTGCCGTTCTTTCGGAAGCGCAAACCCGAGCGCGACGTGAACGTTGCGGTGGATATTGATCCGGACGATCTGCTGTGAGACGGCTGCGCCTATGAACTTGCTGCATGTCGCGGCTTGGAAGCTGTGCCGGCATCTCATGGGACGCCGAAGCGCCCGCATGTGGGAAAGGGTATCATAGTCGGCGATGCCGCGTTGCGGGATCGCCGACGGAGAAGGGGAAGCGAAGGTATCGCGCGATGGAGGTATTGGGACACGCGGGTTTTCAGATGCTGGTTCTGTTTACTATAGTGCTGCTCGGAGCCGTGGCGCGCAAACGGGATCTGATGAACGACACGTTCGATTCGACGTTGTCGCGCTTGGTTATGACCGTGGCGCTGCCGGGCATGATTCTCGATTCGGTGCTGGGCAACCAGAACCTTCCAAGTTCCGAGACCATCCTCGTCATGATGGCCTGCTCGACGGCGGTATACGTGATCGTGTGCCCGGTTGCCTTTCTCATCGTCCGCTTCCTGTACCGGGGCGTCTCCAAGAGCGCGCGGGGCGCGCACGCCTTCCTCATCGCGTTCGGCAACACGGGGTTCATCGGCTTCGCTGTGCTCGATGCCGTGTTCGGGGCTGACGCGGTGCTCTACGGGGCGATCTACAACATTCCCTACAACCTTTTCCTGTATTCCGTCGGGCTGCTGTTTATCATGAGTTCCGACGATGCGGGCGGCCGCGGGCCGGGCGCCGCGTACCAGTTGAAGCTGATCGCTAAGCAGTTGGTGAGCCCGTGCCTGCTCAGTTGCTTTGCTGCCATGGCCCTTGCGCTTCTGGGCGTCACCGATTCGGGCTTCGTGGGACAGGCATGCGGGCTGCTCGGGCAGATGACCGTGCCCGCGGCCATGCTGGTCATAGGCTCGACGCTCGCGAAGATGCCGCTGAAGGACATGATATCCGACGGCTGGGCTTACGTGACGACGGCATTGCGCCTGGTGGGCGTGCCCCTCCTGGTGTTCGTGGTGGGCGGGATATTCATTAAGGACCCCTATATCCTGGCGATCACCGCGCTTCTGTCGGGCATGCCCGCGGCATCCTCTGGCACCATGATGTGCCTCGCCTACGGAGGCGATGTGCAGGCGATGGCGCGAGGAACCTTCCTTACCACGGTGCTTTCGCTGGTCACGCTGCCGATCATTGCCCTCATCGTGGCGTAGCGCTCGTCCGAGGGGTAGCTACGTCGATGAAGCGCTTCATCCTTCTCGTTCGGGGGGGGGTGCCGATCGGCCGTATCCGCTCTTTGCGTCAGGCGGAATGCAAGGAGCGAGAATCGCGAGAAGGATGGCGGATATATCCGCGATTCGATTGAGGGTTCATGTTCTTCGTCACTTGTGGTATATTGTTCAGCTGTATCTTTGCGCCCGGTGCGTGAGTTTTGCCGTGCCCGCGCTCACAGCAGGAAAGGAAGATCACGTGGCCCAAGCTTCGAAGAAAAAAGCATCAGCCCCTGAGAAGAACGACACTGCGAAAGCCCCGGTTCAACCCGAAGAGATACTAGAAGACGATGCGCTCGACGACGAAGGCTCCGACGACCTCGTCGCGGAGCCCGGCGTCGATGCGGACGACCTCGGATCCGATTCCTCCGCCATCGAGGACAAGCTCGCCGACGGGCTGACGGAGGACAGCGACGACGAGGATCTGCTCGAAGGCATTCCTGAAGAAGAGTTGAAAGCCACCGTTGAAGTGCCGCTGCCCAAGGTGAGCAAGAGCAAGGTTCGCAGCGCGCGCAAGCGCGGCGCCGATGCGGGCATCACGGTGCTCACGGGCGACCCCGTTCGCATGTACCTGAAGGAGATCGGCAAGGTCCCGCTGCTCACCGCGGCGGAGGAGATCGACCTCGCCATGAAGATCGAAGCCGGCGTGGCCGCCACGGAGGAGCTCGAGCGCGCGGAGGACGAGGGCATCGAGCTCGAGCGCCGCGAGAAGCGCCGCCTCGGCCGCATCGAGCAGGTGGGCATCGACGCGAAGCAGCAGCTCATCGAGGCGAACCTGCGCCTCGTCGTGTCCATCGCCAAGCGCTATGTGGGTCGCGGCATGCTGTTCCTCGACCTCATTCAGGAGGGCAACCTCGGCCTCATCCGCGCGGTGGAGAAGTTCGACTACACTAAGGGCTTCAAGTTCTCGACGTACGCCACCTGGTGGATCCGCCAGGCCATTACGCGCGCCATCGCCGACCAGGCTCGCACCATCCGCATCCCCGTGCACATGGTGGAGACCATCAATAAGCTCGTGCGCATCCAGCGCCAGCTGCTGCAGGAGCTCGGCCGCGAGCCCACGCCCGAGGAGATCGGCAAGGAGATGGGCCTGCCCGCCGAGCGCGTGCGCGAGATTCAGAAGATCTCGCAGGAACCCGTGTCGCTCGAAACGCCCATCGGCGAGGAGGAAGACTCCCAGCTGGGTGACTTCATCGAGGACGACGCTGCGGTGGTGCCGCCTGATGCCGCCTCGTTCAGCATGCTGCAGGAGCAGCTGTCGAAGGTGCTCGACGGCCTGGCCGAGCGCGAGCGCAAGGTCATCAGCCTGCGCTTCGGCTTGGAGGACGGCCATCCGCGCACGCTGGAGGAAGTGGGGCGCGAGTTCGGCGTCACGCGCGAGAGAATCCGCCAGATCGAGAGCAAGACGCTCGCGAAGCTGCGCCACCCGTCCCGCTCGAGCAAGCTGAAGGACTACCTGGAAGATTAGAACCGTATCGACCCGCAGAAATTTCTGCGGGTCGATACCTTTTCTGCCGTCATTGACTTACTTCCCGTTGAGAGGCCGGCATCGTCGGGCCCGATCGTTTATGGATATTGGGGCGCTGGTCTGATCCCCCTTAGGTTGATCGGATACGATATGCACCAACCGATGCTTTCGCATCCTGTTGGACTGCGAGGCGCTGCCAGCCGCATGACCGATTGGACCGCATTTCATGGACAAGGAAAACCTCGAATTCTTCGCTAGCTGTCTTTCCGGGTTGGAGTCACCGCTCGCCGAGGAACTGAAACGGCTCGGGATCAAGCGCGTGCGTCCGCTTGGTGGGGGTGTGGCCTTCTATTGCGACGTGCGACGTGCGCTCGAAGCGTGTTTGTGGTCGCGGCTGGCCTCGCGCATCATGCTCGTGGTGGGACGCGTCGACGCGCGTATGGCTGATCTCCTTTTCGACGATGTGCTGGATATTCCCTGGGAGGACGTCATCGCGCCCGGCGCCAGCATCGCGGTGTCGGCGCACGGTTCGAACGACGAGCTGCGCAACACGCGCTTCACGGCGCTAAAGGTGAAGGACGCTGTGTGCGATCGGCTGCGCGAGGTGCGAGGACTTCGTCCCGATGTAGATACCGAGAATCCCGATGCGGCCATCGATGTGCGCATCCGCGACAAGCGCGCCACCGTTTCGCTCGATCTGTCGGGCGCATCGCTGTACCGGCGCGCGTATCTCGCTCCCGACGATGGGGCGGAAGCGCCGCTCGAATGCGCGCTGGCTGCCGGTCTGCTGGCGATCGCCGGGTGGGATGAAATCGCGCATGCGGGCGCATCGCTGGTCGATCCTACGTGTGGCGACGGTTCCGTGGTCGTCGAGGCGGCGAGCGTAGCGTGCGATCTGGCGCCCGGGCTTACGCGCGATCGATGGGGCTTCTTCGGATGGGCGCGCTTCGACGAGCATGTGTGGGATGACTTGCTGGCTGAAGCCGATGAGCGATTCGAGCGCGGGCTGGCCGGGGCCGCGGTCGAGGGGACGATTGACGACCCCGGCTCGGCCCGACCCAACCTGGACGTCGTGCGCTTCGCAGGCGCGTCCACCTCGTCGCCGGCCATTGCCCGGGCTCGCGGTCGCGCCAAGCGCGCGGGTTTGCGTCAGGCGGTCAGTATCGAGGCGTTCGGTGCGGAAGGCGTGGTTGGGCTCGTCGAGCGCGTAGGCGCCGCCGCTGCGCGTGCGGGCGAGCGTTCGGGCCACGAAGCCCCGGTCGGCTTCGTGGCCAGCGTGCTGGGCGCGCGCGAGCGATCTTCCGAGGCGAGCGCCCAGGCCGATGCTTCTGCATTCGTCGCTGCGGCGGCTGCGGCGCCTGCAGGCTCGACGTTCGCCGAGGCGGGCGGAGCCGCTGTCGAAGCGCGTTTTGGGGCGCCGCCCCACGTGCGGGTCGTGCTCGGGCGCGACCGCGTCGCTGTCGAAGCGCTCGTGTTCGCTACGCCGCCCATCAAGGCGACGTCGGTCACAGTGCCCGATCCGGCGGGTGGAGCGGAACATCGCGTGGAGGTGTTGGAGCCTGCATCGGAACAATTCGCTGCGCGCCTTTTCAAAGTGGCTAAGGAGCGCCGCAAATGGGCGCGACGCGAGGGAGTGGAAAACTACCGCGTGTACGATGCCGATCTGCTCGATTATGCGGTCGCTGTCGACGTGTATGCGGGAGCGGGGGATGCTGCGGGTACTGCCTTCCTGCATGTTGCCGAGTACGCGCCGCCCGCCTCGGTCGATCCCGCCAAGGCCCAACGCCGCTTCGACGATGTGCTGGCCATCGCGCCGGTGGCGCTCGGCGTGCGCCCGGACCACGTATTCGCGAAGACGCGCCGTCGCGACAAGGGCGGAAGCCAGTACCGTGATGCGGGGAGCCGTTCCTATGTCACGCATATCGACGAGGGCGGCTATTTGCTCGAAGTGGACTTCTCGGGATACCTGGACACGGGCATTTTTCTCGATCATCGCATCACGCGCCAGTTGGTGGGCTCGAAGGCGGCTGGCAAGCGCTTCCTCAACCTGTTCGCGTATACCGGTACGGCCACCGTGCATGCGGCCGGCGGGGGAGCGGTGGAGACCACCACGGTGGATCTTTCGCAGACCTATCTGGATTGGGCCCGGCGCAACATGGAGGCCAACGGCTTCGACGGTCCGGAGCACTCCTTCGAGCGCGCGGACGTCATGGCCTGGATCACCGAATGCCGGCGCAAGCCCCTTCGCTATGATCTGATCTTCGCGGATCCGCCGACGTTCTCGAATTCGAAGGCCATGGGCAAGCGTACGTGGGACGTGCAGCGCGACCACGTAGAGCTCCTCATCGGTGCGTCCCGCCTTCTGACGGAAGGCGGCGAGATCGTGTTCTCCTGCAACCTGCGGAGCTTCAAGCCCGATGTCGATGCGCTTGCCAGATATGGCGTGGTCCTCGAGAACATCACGGCGCAGACCATTCCGCACGACTTCGAGCGCAATCCGCGCATCCACCAGTGCTATCTTGCGAGACGTCCCTAAGCGGAGCGCAAGATGCAGGCTTCGCGCAGGAAGGCTTGAGGCCGCTCGCCCGCCGTCGGCTTTGCATGCCGGTGATCATGCGCCGGCTTCGGGCGCGCGCTCGCCTTTCCCCGTCTTCCGGCTTCCGCTCGAAGGCTCGGCAAGCGGCGGACGTGCGCCGCCCATGAGATCAATGAAAGCGTTCGCGACCAGCCCGGTGGCGAACGCGGCGACGAGCGTGCCCTCGCGCACGCCTTCGATGCCCCCAAGCAGAACGAGCGAAGCCGCCACGGCCAAGGAGACGCATACGAGGTCGAAGCCCACTTTCGTACGTCCGAAGTTCCAGCCCGCCTTGCCCGCGACTGCGCAGACGAGTGCTTCGCCGCTGTTCATGGCAACGTTGGCGACCACTGTGCAGGCCACGCCGAATGCGAGCACGACCACCCCGATCGCGAGCAGCACGAGCGATTCTGGATAGGAGGAGGGCTCATAGAGGACGAACAGGTTGTTGAACGCGTCGATACCCAAGCTGAACACCACGGAGATGGGGATCTGGAGCAGTGCGATCGCCTTGAAGTCGCGCCGGAGCACGGCGATCTGTCCTAGCAGCAGCGCGATGTTCCAAGCGAACATGAACGCGCCGTAGGACATGTTCGGAAACGATAGGCTCAGCACGTAGCCGAGCGAGGATATGGGGGAGGTGCCCAGGCTCGTTTTCGTGACGATGACGATACCGGCCGCCATAATGACAATGCCTGCGGCAAGCAGGCAGGAGCGCACTGCTATCTGTTTCATGGTCCACTTCCGGATCGAGTCTTGCGATGATGATGGAGAGGCCGTCCCGTTCGGGTACCGTCCTGCTCCAATGCGATCGTATCGACGGGGCTCGCGATTGGCTGCTGACGAAAAAAGCCGTCGATCTGTGCGATCGACGGCGGTTGTATCGTGGTGGGCCCAGCAGGATTCGAACCTGCAACCAAAGGATTATGAGTCCTCTGCTCCACCGTTGAGCTATAGGCCCCTCAAGCGCTCCGCTATTCTATCCCAAAACGCGCATGGATGCCAGTTGGATGTATGTGCGGTTTGCGAGGAGCGTCTACGATGGCCGGATGCATGCGGGTGCGCCCGTAAAACGAATTTCGTGATTCGGGGAATCTTCCCTTGCGCGAAATGCGAAATGCCGCTAGAATATTCCAGCACGTTGGAACGCATCAACGTATTCGGTCGCTTGGCTCAGCGGGAGAGCATCGCCTTCACACGGCGGGGGTCACAGGTTCAAATCCTGTAGCGACCACCATGAACCATCCGGGCCGTCGGGGCAACCCGACGGCCCGCTTCGTCTTTGCGCGGTTGCCGGGTTCCCTTCTCGGTTGCGCTCCGTCCTCTTCGCTGCTGGGGTTCTGCCGGGTTGCCGGCATGATATGCGGGCTTTGGACGCGTTTCCACTCTTCTCGATCCGCTTTGGCATGCGCATCTGGCGATACTATGCGAAGCATCGTGGCACGTGCAACCTCTTGTACCATATCGCGGTCGAACTCGGTATACTGCAACGTATACGCGACGGAAAGAGAAGGCGGGCATGAGCGGCGCAAGCGCGATGGGAGAACAACCGAAAACAGTGTTGGGCGTTTACATCGCGCCTGCTGAGCACAATGCTCTTTGCGCAGCGGCCGAAGACAATTTTTGTTTCGAGTTTGCGACGTCGGTTGAAGACGCCCTGCGGCTCGTCGACGCTTCCGTTCCTGATGCGATCTTATGCGATTTCGCTGCGCCGGGTGCCGGGGATCTTCTCGGGCGGTTGCGGGACGGTGGAATGACGTCGAGCTTCGCCGTGCTCGCCCTCGCGCCGGAAGACGACGAGGTTGCGCAGGCGGCCGCTCTCGAGCAGGGGGCCGAGGATGTCATCGCACTACCTGCTCATCCGCGCCTTGTCCGCGCGCGCCTCAAGAAAGCTCTGTGCAACCGGAACGCGCCCGAGGCCCGCTTGCGGGAAGGCGACGTCCAAAGCCTGCCGCTGGAAAAGGCGAGCGATCTCGCTCTGAAGCTCATCAACGAAGCTCCCGGCGGCTTCATCCGCATGAGGATGGCGCCCGATGGCAGCGTTGTGCCCGTGTTCGTGAACGACGGGTTCTGCCGCATGATGGGCATGGGCCGTGCCGAGGCGATGCTGCTCGTCGTCTCGGACGTTTATGCGGGTGTGCATCCGGACGACGTGGCGGCGCTTCAACAGGCGATCGCGCAGGCCATGGAGAAGCGTACCGTCTTTTCGGCTCGGGCGCGCTTTCTGCACAAGCAGAAGGGCTACCTGTTGTTTCAGGCGTTCTACCGCGCAACGGCAGACGCGGATGGTTCGAGGTGCATCAACGCCTACTTTGCCGATATCACGTCGGAGGGGGAGCGCGAGGAACGCCGCCGCGAGCTTCTGGACAACCTGCCGTGCGGCGCGATCATCTTCGAGATAGCCGCGGACGGCACCATCGACTGCCCCCACATCAACAAACGCTACATCGAGCTGGTCGGTCGGGACGCTGCCGAGCTGCGCCTGCACGACGCCATCCGGGCCGTCCACGTCGATGATCGCGAGCGCCTGATGCGTGCTATCGACGAAGCCGTGCTCGAAGACCGCCAGATGGAATGCGATATCCGCACGCTCAGAGGAGACGGCAGCTATGTGCCGTTCCATCTTGTGGGGCGCGTAGTGGAAAAGGGCCCGATCAAAAGTGTCATGTACACCACCTATACGCCCATCAGCGAAGAGACGCGCTCACTGAGCGTCGCCCTGGCCGACCAGCGGAGGGCGGAGCGCCAGGCGCAGGAGATCAACGAGCAGCTGAGCTTCCTCAACGACGTCTCGCGCTACCTGCTGGTGGGATCCGACCCGAACGACTCCATCCGCCTGGCGCTCGAGAAGATGCGCGAGTACTTCGACGGCGATCGTTCCTACGTCTTCGAGCTGGACGAGAAGCGGCAGGAGTCGAACAACACCTATGAGACCTGTGCTCCAGGAGTGGTTCCGGAGAAGGAAAACCTACAGCACGTTCCCTATGCGTTGCAGGAGTACGCTCTGGGCATTCTGAGGAAAGGCGAAAGCATCTTTCTGAACGACTCCCGCGGCATTGCGGACAGCGGTATCGATGCGGGCCAGATCATCACCAACCAAGGCATCCAGCGCCTCATTCTCGTGCCGCTGCGCAGCGGCACGGAGCTTGTCGGCTTCATGGGGGTCGACAACCCCATGCGCAACGCCTCCCACGTGAGTCACCTCATGGCTCTAGGCGACTATATGACGGCCATGCTGCGGCGTCGCGACAACGAGGAGCAGATCCTGCGCGACAACCGGGTGCTGCGCGACATCATGAACGACATGCCGGGCGGCTTCGTGCAGCAGCTGGTGACTCCCGACGGCAGGACCGTGCCCATCTTCATCAACGAGGAGTTCTGTCGCATAAGCGGCATGAGCCATGACGAGTGCGTCAGGTTCTACAGCACGGACGGCTTCACGGGCGTGCATCCCGACGACGAGGAGATGGCGCGCCTGGCGCTGGAGAAGCTCGTCGCCACCCGTGAGACCATCACGCTACGACTGCGCCTCATCCGCGGCGACGGCAGCTACGTGCCCATGCAGGTGTTCTACCGCGTGACCGACGATCGCGACGGCAACCTGCTGCTCAGCGGCTACTACACCGACCTGACCGATGAATTGGCCGCCAGGGAACGCGAAATGGCCGAGCACGACGAGCTCACGGGGCTGTTCAACCGCACGAGGCTCGCCCGCATGCAGGCGAGCGTCTACCAGGAGCTTTCGTCGTGCGGCGTGCTGTTCTTCGACGTGAACCACCTGAAGACCGTGAACGACACACAAGGCCACGAGCAGGGCGACGTGCTGCTGAAGCTGGTAGCGGACGGCATCCGGGCCGTCACCGACGAGCGCATACACGGCTACCGCTACGGCGGCGACGAGTTCCTCGTGGTGGCGTGCAACGGCGACGAGGCTGAGCTTCCTGCGCTTGCAGCGCGATGGAAGGAGGCCATGCGCGCGCTGTCCAGCGATCGGGGAGTGGCGGCCACGGCCGCCATCGGGAGCACGTGGAGTCGTGCGCCCCTCGCACTGGGCGATCTCATCCGCCGGGCCGACCAGGCCATGTACGACGAAAAGCAACGCGTGCGGCAAAGCGCCGACTGATTGTTGTCGAACCCGAGTAGCGGAAACGTATCTACTTCAATGTGAACTTCCACGAGCAGTTGCAGGTTTCATCTTCGATCTCGGGATAGCAGCTCAGACACTCGCATGCGATGCGATCGTCGATGTTCTCGGCGAACACCCCGTACTCGATGATGCCCACGCTCTTGCAGGGGTGAAACCCCATACCCTTGCGGTCGCGCGCGTTCTGCACGCGGCAATCGACGATGCGGTAGAGCAACTCGCCCTTTTCCAGTATGATCTCGTCGACGTTTGCGGCCGACTGGCAGCGCAGGGGGAGCGCCTGCGCGAGCCCTTCGAGTCCGGGATGCTCGGGCAGTCCGAGGAAGCCCTTGATGCGTCGCGCCTCCGACACGCTGAACCGCCGCCAGGCTTCTCGGTCGTGGTGCATGGCTGCGTCCATGCCGTCGTCGCGTTCGACCGATTGGAACCAAGTGCCGTCCAGCGCGACAAGGTTCTTGGCGTAGATCTCCAAAAGCTCGACCATTTGGTCGTGCGTAAGGCTTTCGATGACGTCGTTCATGGCTCAACTCCTTGCAGGAGGCGTTCGCCGGTTCCCTGCGGCGGGTAGGTGGCGGCGCCCGATCGTGTCGTTCGGTTCATCCGGGCCCCGAACGGGTTCCGTTGGGCGACGATTATAGCGCTCGGCTCCCGAGGCTTGCGCCGAGGCTTCCCGATTCGGGCGTTTTTGCGGGGCGCGCGTCCAAAACCGCTATACTGTTGCGGTGCGGATCGGGGTGCTCCGGCCCGCCGATACGCGGCACCGCCAGGACGTGGCCGCGCCCGTGACCCACCGCAGGTAAGGAATGACGCAATGAGTATCGATAGCTTCGAGGCAAGCCGCAAGCGCTCGGACGAGATCCGCGCCGATTTATCCGTCCATCCTGAGAACTACACCATGCTGACCGGCGACCGCCCGACAGGTCGGCTGCATCTGGGCCACTACTTCGGCACCATTCGCGAGCGCGTCGCGCTCCAGGACATGGGCATCGCCACGCGCATCATCATTGCCGACTATCAGGTGATCACCGATCGCGACACCACCGAGCACATCGCAGACAACGTGCGCAACATGGTTGTGGACTACCTGGCCTGCGGCATCGACCCGGACAAGACCATCGTATTCACGCATTCGGCCGTGCCCGCCCTGAACCAACTCATGCTGCCGTTTCTGTCGCTCGTAACCGAGGCCGAGCTGCAGCGCAACCCCACGGTGAAGTCCGAGATGGAGGCGTCGGGCCATGCACTTACGGGCCTTTTGCTCACCTATCCCGTGCATCAGGCGTGCGACATCCTGTTCTGCAAGGGCAATATCGTGCCGGTGGGCAAAGACCAGCTTCCCCACATCGAGCAGACGCGTATGATCGCGCGCCGCTTCAACGAACGCTACGCGCAGGTGTTTCCCGAGCCTGAGGGCGTGCTCAACGACGCTGTGGAGATCCCCGGACTCGACGGGCGCAAGATGTCGAAGAGCTACGGCAACGCCATTGCGCTGTCGGCGACCGACGAGGAGACGGCCAAGCTCATCAAAAAGTCCAAGACCGACGCCGACCGCATGATCACCTACGACAAGGAGAGCCGGCCCGGCGTATCGGCGTTGCTGACCACGGCCGCCCTCTGCACCGGGCGCACCGAGCAGGAGATTGCCGACGAGATTGGCGAGTCCGGCGCTGGCGCGCTCAAGAAGTACGTCGCTGAAAGCGTAAACGGCTTTCTGGCGCCCATTCGCGAACGTCGACGCGAACTGGAAGGCGATATGGCCTACATCGAGGACGTGCTACACGAGGGGAACCGCCGCGCCAACGAGATTGCGAATGCAACGCTCAACGAGGTGCGCGAGGCGATGGGCATGGTGTACTGAGCAAGGCTCCGAGCGCTTTCGAGGTGTTGCTCGGACGATCCGAAAATGTGAGGAGATTGCGGGCAGCCCGATCGCATCTCTAGGCAAGTCATGCTGAATATGGTATAAACTACGAAGCAATGCGCGTGGGACGGGTTGGATGTGGCGCGCACCATACTTTCGAGACATGAGAAAGTGGGCTTGCCCCGCTTTCTTTGTTTGTAGGGCCCCGGATGCACGGGGTCAGCAGGATGGAAGAAGACGCCGGCTTCGCTCGAGGAACGAGCGTGCGGCGGGGAAGGAGAAGGCGTGCTCAGCAAGAAGGAACAGCAGCTGCTCGATGCGCTGGCCCCCCGCGCGGAGGCCGAGGGCGTCGAAGTCGTCACCGTGGAGATTGTGGGGGCGAAGAAGGCGCCGACGATACGCGTGTTTATAGACACGCCCGACGGCGTGAGCTTTGACGAGCTGTCGACCGCGCAGGCGTGGATCAACGACATCATGGACGAGCTCGATCCGTTTCCCGGAGCGTATACCCTTGAGGTATCCTCGCCGGGCATCGACCGCCCGCTGCGCACGCTCGATCATTTCGCCCGGTTCGCGAACGAGACGGCCGTAGTGAAGACCACCCAGCCTTGCGAGGGGCGCAGCTCCTGGACGGGGACGATCCTTTCCGCGAAGGAAGGGCTTGTCGTTCTCGACGTGGACGGCGAGTCCGTGCAGATACCGTTCGATACCATCAAACGTGCCCGCTTGAAGGGCGCGATCGATTTCGGCTCCTAGAGCATTCGGAGGAAAGGAAGCGAAAACGTGGCAAGTTCAGAACTGATTGAGGCGCTGCAGGCGCTGGCCCACGAACGCAAGATCGACGAGTTCTACCTCATCGAGCGTCTGGAGCAGTCGCTCGCGAAAAGCTACGAGCGCATTCTGGATCTCGAGTGGGACGCGCGCGTGACCATCGACCGCCAGACGGGTCGCATTTATGTGTATGAACTGGTGCCCGTGGGCGAACCCGACGAGGAGACCGGCGAGTACGAGGAATACGAAGAACGCGACGTCACGCCTGCCGATGTGAGTCGCATTGCCGCTCAGAACGCCAAGGGCGTTATCGCATCCATCGTGCGCGAGGCCGGCCGTCAGTCCATTTTCGAGGAGTTCTCGGACCGCGTGGGCGATCTTGTGACGGGCACGGTCTTGCAGGGCACGCCCGACTTCACCATCATCAAGATCCGCGATGGCGTGGAGGCTGAGCTTCCGCACTACGACGTGAAGCGCAATCCGAACGAGCGCAACGAGCGCCCGGCCGGCGAGCACTACCGTCACAACCAGCGCCTGAAGGTGCTCATCATCGAAGTGCGCGATCCGAATTCCGATGCGCCGAAGATGCGTGGCGAGCAGGCGCGGCCTCCCATCGTCGTGTCGAGGACGCACCCTGATCTTATCCGCCGCCTATTCGAGATCGAAGTGCCCGAGATCTACGACGGGATGGTGGAAATCAAGTCCATCGCCCGCGAGCCGGGCGCGCGCTCGAAGGTGGCCGTCGCCTCCCGTGAGGCGAATCTCGATCCGGTGGGCGCGTGTGTGGGTCCCAAGGGCAGCCGCGTGCGCATGGTGGTTGAAGAGCTGCGCAACGAGCGCGTCGACGTGATCCAGTGGGCCGAGGATCCGGCCGTCTACGTGGCGAACGCGCTGTCGCCGGCCAAGGTCACGCGCGTGATGGTGGACGAGGAGAATCATTACGCCACCGTCATCGTGCCCGATGATCAGCTGTCGCTCGCCATCGGCAAGGAGGGGCAGAACGCGCGTCTGGCCGCGCGCCTCACAGGATGGCATATCGACATCAAGAGCACGAGTTTCACCGGCGAGCCGCTCGCCGCATCCGACGGCAATATGCTCATCGATGAGGCCGAGATCGACGATGACGAAGCGGGGGTGTGCGCGTTCGTGGGCGAAGACGGCGTCCGCTGCCGCAACCATGCTCGTCCGGGCAGCCGGTACTGCGGCGTGCACGCCGAGTTCGACGAGGTATAGGTCGAAGCAGGAGAGGGGCGGTTCCATGGCGACAACGAAGCGGCAGCGCAGCTGCATCGCATGCGGGAAGCTGGCCGGCAAGGCCGAGCTCATGCGCATCGTGCGCGACCCGTCCGGCGTCGTGTCGTTTGACAAGACCGGCCGTGCGCCGGGCAGGGGGGCGTACGTCTGCTCCGAGGAGTGCTTCGCCGCCGCATGCAAGAAGAAAAAGCTCGACCGGGCGCTCAAGGCGACGCTCGGCAGCGACGAGTACGACAGGATCGCCGCCGACGTCGCAACGCACGCGCGCGAAGCGAGATAGAAGTAGAGGAGTGGTATATGGCCAGCATGCGAGTACATGAGTTGGCGAAGGAATTCGATATGTCGAGCAAGGAGCTGCTCGACAAGCTGCAGCAGATGAAGATCCCCGCGAAGAGCCATGCGAGCATGCTCGCGGACGCTTACGTCGATAAGATACGCAAGAACCTCGAGCCCGAGATCAAGCAGCGCGCGGGCAAGCTGGAGGATGAAGAGGCCAGAAAGCTGGCTGAAGAGCAGGCCGAGGCCGAGCGCAAGCGCGCCGAGGAGGAGCGCGCCCGTCGCGAAGCCGTGGAGCAGGAGCGTGCCGCCCGCGAGGCCGAGCGCGCGCAGCGCGCCGAGGGCTCGTCCGACGATGAGAGCGGCGCGGGAGCCGATGGTTCCGACAAGCCGAAGAAGGCGCCTGCATCCTCGCCGTTCGAGAGCCTGGCAAGCCAGATCGAGAGCGAGAAGGAGCGTGTCGCCCGCGAGGCCGCCGAGGCCCGAGCCCGAGCCCGAGCCGCCAAGATGGCGGCCGAGGTCGCCAAGAAGCAGGCGGTGGAGGAGGCGCTGCGCAACCGCAGCTCAAAGGGCTCCAAAAGCGCAACAGCAGTGCAGAACGCCAAGAAGCCTGCACCGGTCTTGGGCGCGAAGAAGCCCGCATTCGACTCGCTGCTTTCCCAGATCGAGGCCGAGAAGCAGCGTATCGAAGCCCAGAAGCAGGCGCATCCCGCCGCCGGCGCGCGCCGCGGCGCCAAGCCCGAGCGTCCAAAGAAGGGCAAGAAGGGCGCATCGCACTTCGAGCAGGTTGTTCCTGAGCTGGAGATGCAGCAGGTTTCAGGCGAAGACCGCTACGCCCAGATGGCCGTGCAGGCCGAGAAGCTGCAGCGGGACAAGGTGCTGGCCGAGGCTCGCGCTGCCGTAGCTGCCGCCACCTCGCACGAAGGTGAGGGCCGCCGCAAGAAGCGCAAAGAAAAGCGCGAAGCCGAGAACCGCGAGCGTCTCGAGCTCGAGGCCATTGAGAAGGGTCTCGATCCCACGCTCGTCCTCGACGATTCCGTCGTGGAGATACCTCAGGGCGCTACGGTGGCGAAGTTTGCCGAGATCCTCGGCGTACAACCCAACGACGTCATCAAGCGCCTGTTCATGTTGGGCCAGGTGCTTACGCTCACCCAATCCATGGGCGACGAGCTGGTGGAGCTCATCGCCGACGACATGGGCCGCAAGGTGCGTGTCGTGTCTCCGGAAGAGGAGTACGCAGTCGTCTACCACGATCGCGATGAGGACCTCAAGCCCCGTCCGCCCGTCGTCACCGTCATGGGCCACGTCGACCACGGCAAGACGTCGCTTCTGGACGCCATCCGCGACACGGGCGTTGCCGCGGGTGAGGCCGGCGGTATCACGCAGCACATTGGCGCGTCGGTTGTGAACATCGACGGTCGCAAGATCACGTTCATCGACACGCCGGGCCACGAGGCGTTCACGGCCATGCGCGCCCGCGGCGCCCAGGTCACCGACGTCATCGTGCTCGTGGTGGCCGCCGACGACGGCGTCATGCCGCAGACCGTCGAGGCTATCAACCACGCGAAGGCGGCCAACGTGCCCATCGTGGTGGCGGTGAACAAGATCGACAAGCCGGGTGCGAACCCCGACCGCGTGCGTCAGGAGTTGACTGAATACGAGGTCATTCCCGAAGAGTGGGGCGGCAAGAATATGTTTGTCGAGGTGTCCGCGAAGCAGAAGCTGCACATCGACGATCTGCTGGAGACCATCCTTCTGCAGGCGGATGTGCTCGAACTCAAGGCGAACCCCGACGCCGAGGCTTCCGGCTTCGTCATCGAGGCGAATCTGGACAAGGGCCGCGGACCGGTGGCCACCGTGCTCGTCCACCGGGGCACGCTTCATCCGGGCGATGTCGTGGTGGCGGGCGCCTCCTACGGCCGCGTCCGTGCGCTCATCGATCCGCGCGGCAAGCATGTGGACGAAGCGCTACCGGCCGACCCGGTGGAGATCCTCGGCCTCAACAGTGTTCCTACCGCCGGCGACGAGTTCCGGGTGTTCGAGGACGAGCGCGACGCCCGCAAGCTGGCCGAGGAGCGCGCGCTGCGCGCCCGCCTGGCCGAGCAGGAGACGAAGTCTCATGTGAGCCTGGACGACCTGTTCAGTCGCATCGAGGAGGGTAAGCAGACCGACCTGAACCTCATCGTGAAGGCCGACGTGCAGGGCTCTATCGAGGCGCTGCGCGACGCGTTCGAGAAGATGGACCAGTCCGAGGTGCGCATCAACATCGTGCACTCGGCCGTGGGCGGCATCACCGAGACCGACGTCACGCTGGCCTCCGCCTCCGACGCCATCATCATCGGCTTCAACGTGCGCCCCACGGGCAAGTCGAAGGTGCAGGCCGAGAAGGAGAAGGTGGACATCCGCCTGTACCGCGTCATCTATCAGGCTATCGAGGAGATCAACGCCGCGCGCGTGGGCCTCTTGTCCCCCGACATCGTGGAAGAGGATACCGGCATCGCCGAGGTGCGCGAGACCTTCAAGGTGCCGAAGGTGGGCACCGTGGCCGGCTGCTACATCGTCGAGGGTGAGTTGCACCGCGACGACAAGGTGCGTATCGTACGCGACGGCACCGTGATCTTCGAGGGCGTCATGGCATCTTTGCGCCGCTTCAAAGACGACGTGAAATCCGTGAAGCAGGGCTACGAGTGCGGTATCGGCATCGAGAAGTTCCAGGACCTCAAGGTGGGCGACACCATTGAGGGGTACGTCGTGAAAGAAGTCGAGCGCACGGAATAGCGAGAAGGACCTGCTCCGCGAAGCGCCCAGCAATGCTCAGTCGCTCGGCAGTCCTGCTCGCGCGAAACCTCCAGTGGACGTTTCGACTCGTGCGGAACTCGCTTGGTGGGCACCGCCGGACGCCCCGCTATGGCAACTTTGCGGTTACCGTGACGGGGCGTCCCTTTTCGACCGCTCCCCTCGCGGTATGCTGGACCTAAGGGCTGACGTTGGATGCCGAGGTCGCTCGGTTAGCTAGAAGCCCTTTTTGTCATCCTGATCGTGTGAAGCGAGGCGAAGGATCCAGCGCAGCGCTGACTGGAAACGAAATGCCTCTTCGGAAGGAGATGGGACCATGAAGCAGAGTTCATCGAACCGCAAGGTCAACGAGCAAGCGCGCGAAGTGATTGCGAGCATCCTTTTGTTCGAGATATCCGATCCGCGTCTTGAGCTGGTTACCATTACGGGTTGCGAGGTCAGCTACGATCGCAGCGTATGCAACGTGTTCTATACCACCGAGCCGGAGCGCTATGACGACGTGGCGGCAGCCTTTCAGAAGGCGTCGGGAGCTATCCGATCGTTGATGGCGAAAAAGCTTTCGTGGAGGGTAGCGCCCGAGCTGCGTTTTTTACTGGATACGAGCGTGGATCAGGCCGAGCGCATTGCCACGGCGCTTGAGCGGGATGCGGTGCGCAACAGGAAACCCATCGACGTTCAAAGCGATGTGCCGGCCGATGCCGATGCGTTCGCCGAACATGAGGTCGAAGCTCAGGCTTCGGCCGAGCGTGACGAATAGGAGGCGCCGATGGCGGTCACGCCCCAGACGAACATTGATCTTCCCTCCGTTGCGCGTTTCCTTGCGTCCCGCGACGATTTTGTCATCTGCGGGCATGTGAGCCCCGATGGGGACTGTCTTGGCTCTCAGTTGGGGCTGGCCGCCGCTTTGCGCTCGCTCGGCAAACGTGCGACCTGTCTGCTGGCGAAGGACGAACCCGTCGATACGCGGCTCGGGTTCTTGCCCGGCATCGCGGATATGGTTCCGGCCTCGTCGTTTTCGGGCGAGGCGGTCACGTTTGTCGCGGTGGATGTGCCCACGCGCGAGCGCATGGGAGAGGCCGCTGCGGCATTGCTCGACCGCTGTGCTGCATCGCTCACGCTCGATCACCACGCTGCCGATACCGCGATGACCGAATTGGCGTACGTTGATCCGGAAGCTGCATCCGTTACGATGCTCGTGTGGGAAGTTGCGCGCCTTATGAGAGCGGATCGCGTGGGCGATGTGGCTACGTGCTGCTATACAGGCCTTGTGACCGATACGGGCCGCTTCCAGTATCAGAACACCGACCGCGCAGCGCTCGCTGCTGCTGCGGACATGGTGGGCGCAGGCGCCGATCCGTCTTCAGTGTCACGCGAGGTCTTTCAGAACCGCAGCTTGGCGTCCATCCGCCTTGAGAGCATTGCTGTCGATCGCATGGAGCTGGAGGCTGGCGGCTCCGTCGCGCTAAGCTGGCTCTCATTGGCTGATTTCGCTGCCTTGGACGCGGTCAAGGCTGATGCAGAGCCCGTCATCGATGCGCTGCGCTCGGTGGCTGGCGTGCGGGTTGCCTGCGTGCTGCGCGAGCAGGACGATGTCGTACGCGGCAGCATCCGCGCGAAGGATGATACCGACGTCGCCGCCATTGCTCGGCACTTCGGCGGAGGCGGCCACCGGGCTGCCGCCGGTTTTACGCTCAAGCGCTCGCTCGAGGAAGCGCGCGGCATCGTGCGCAGGGTGCTCGTCGAGGCTGTCGGCGCTGGTTGCGACCGGGCGGTTGATGCAGTCCGTCCATCCGAGGAGGCGCGCCGGGCGTGAAGAGGGGGACGTCGGGGCGTTCGCTTGTCGTCGGAGTGAACAAGCCTGCCGGCATGAGCTCGCATGATGTTGTGAACCGCTGCCGATCGATCTTCGAGGAACGGCGCGTGGGGCACACGGGGACGCTCGATCCCATGGCGACCGGTGTGCTTCCCGTGTGCGTTGGCCCGGCGACGCGGCTGGGGCCGTATCTGACCGGCCACGACAAGCGCTATCGTGTAGCGGTCGCCTTCGGTGCGGGCACCGACACCGACGATGCCGACGGTGCCGTGGTGCGGACGGCGCCGGTGCCGAGGCGCGTGCTTGACGAGGGGTTCGCCGCTGCATTCGTCGCCGGGCTCGTAGGTTCTCGCAAGCAGATGCCTCCTGCTTATTCCGCCGTCAAAGTGGGCGGCAGAAAGTCGTACGAAGCTGCCCGGGCCGGCACCATCATCGACCTTGCGCCGCGCGATATCACCGTGTACGATGCGCGGCTCTTGGCTGTGCGGGAGGTCGGTGCACGCGATTATCCCGTGTGGGACATCGAATTCCACGTGTCGAAGGGGACCTATATTCGTGCGCTTGCCCGCGATGCGGGCCTGGCGCTCGGGTGTCCGGCGCACGTTGAGGCGCTTGAGCGCACGGCAATCGGCATGCTCGGACTCGAGGAGTGCGCGAGCCTCGAGGCTCTTGCCGAGCTGAAGGATCGTGCTGCGCTCGATCCGGTGCGTCTGCTGGGCGTTCGCTTCGCCTTCGTATCGAAGGACCTGGCGGGAAAGGCCGCGAACGGAGCGCAGCTGCCGTCAGCCGCGTTGGAGCTGTTCGAGCGAAGGACATCGCCGCTTTCCGCGGAGTTCTGCGCCTGCACGGCGGGTGTGCGGGAGAGCCTCGAGCCTCCTGCAGATGGCGAGCTTGTCGCACTTGTCGCGGAAAACCGACTTGCGGCGTTGTACGAGTACGATGAGGCGCTCGGCTGGTACCGGGCGCGGTGTGTGTTTCAGAAGGGGGTGTCTCGTGGCGGAGATCTATAGAGTCGACGCATCGTTCGACCACAGCTTTTTCAAGGACTCGTCGTGTGCCTTCGGCGTTTTTGACGGCGTGCACCTGGGGCATCGTTTTCTGCTTGGCTGCGCGCAGAAAACAGCACGCGAGAGCGGCGGAAAGAGCATTGCGCTCACGTTCGATATTGACCCCGACGAGACCTTCCATCCCGAGCGCTTGAAGAAGCTTATGGGAAACGACGAGCGTCTCGCCATGCTTGCAACGACGGGGGTCGATGCTGTTGTGATACTTCCGTTCACACGGGAGTTCGCTGCGTCGAGTCCTGAAGAGTTCCTTTTGCAGACGTTCGACGGTACTCCTCCTGCATTCCTGCATGTAGGATTCGATTTCAAATTCGGCGCTCGTGCTGCGGGCACGGTCCGGGATCTTGATGCGTGGGCTTCGAACATGGGAACGCAGGTGTGCGCGCATGGCCTCAAGAGCGAGGATGGCGCGCCCATCACGGCCACGCGCATTCGCCTGCTTTTGGCGGAAGGTGATATCGAGGAAGCGAATCGCCTGTTGGGTCGCCTGTACTTCATGACAGGGACGGTCTCTCCGGGACGCGGGGAAGGGGCCGACTTCGGTTTCCGCACGGCCAATCTGACGGTGCCCGATCAGTTGCGCCCGCTCAGCGACGGCGTTTACGCTGCTTGGGCCGATGTCGACGGCGCCCGATTCAAGGCTGCTGTGAACGTCGGCGTGGCGGCGACGTTCGCCGATCGTGCCACGGCGACCTGCGAAGTGCATCTGATCGATTTCGACGGCGATCTCTATGGCAAGCGCGTGAAGGTGGAGTTTGCGCACTGGTTGCGCCCCATGCGCAAGTTCGACGACCTTGACGAGCTTATCGCGACGGTCAAGGATAACATAACCTGGGTGAAGGAGAACCTGTAGAACGTCCTTTCCGCTTTCGGCTTCTGCCGAAGGATCTTTACGAAGGTCCGACGGCGTCCAGCCATTGGGGGGAGCGTTCTGAAGATTTCTCGAACAGGTTGCCGTATTGCACGATGGCGTAGGCGTTCAGGGCATCGTCGACGTCGGTCTGCTCGCCAAACCAGTGCCAAGAACCGTCGGCTGTGAGGAAGCCGTTGAGGTTAATGGCGGGTATGCGCTCGCTCGTGGTCAGCAGGAAGCTCTGGTAGCTCGTCAGCGGCAGGCCGGCAACTCCTGCAAGGCGCGCTCCCAGGTAGTTGAGGCTCGTGCGCTGCCCACACGGGGCGAGGGCTGTGCAGGCGTCGCCTTCATCGTCGGGGGCCGGGTTGTCGTTCGCGTCCATGGGCTCTGCGGCGAGCGGAGCAGCGCCGTTCTCGAGCGCCTTCTCGTTTGCCCATATCAAATAGGGGACAGTATAGCGTTCCTGCACGGCTTCCAATCCGATTTCATCGGCGGTGGAGCCGTCATGGGTGGCCTCGAATAGCCAGTCGCTGAATCCGGGTTGGTGGTCGCCGAAGAAACAGAGCACGACGGGACGATCAAGCCCGTCGAGCCGCTCGGTCAAATACGCCAGATCCTGATCGGCCTGACGGATGCAGCTTGCGTATTCGTCGAGGTCGGTAGATTCCGATCCGTCGGCCAGCGGCACGGAGACGGCCAGCTCCTCGCCGATCCCTCCCGTGTCGTATCCTCCATGATTCTGGATGGTGACGTCGAACACGAACTGCGGTCCGACCTCCTCGGCGAGGAGGTCGAGCACGTAGTCGTACGTCGCGCGGTCGGTGGTGAGGCCGCGCAGCGTGTCCGCGCCGCCGAACACTGATATGTCGGAGAACTCGTCGAAGCCGAGCTGCGCATACACCCGGTCACGGCGCCAGTTTTCGGCTTCGGCCGGATGGACGGCGTGGGTGCCGTAGCCGAGCGCCGACAGATACGACACGAGGCTTTCCGTGCCGTCGAGGTCGTAGAGCACGTACGGATACACGCCGCCGCCGAGATGGCCCATGCTCGAGCCGGTGAGGAACTCGAACTCGCTGTTGCATGTGCCGCCGCCCAGCGCCGAGACATATGCTTCGCCTGCATCGAGGGCCGATGCCGCGATGTCGTAGTACGCAGCGGGCCGTGCCTCGGTTCCAGCCAGTCCGGGGTAGCGCGAGAGATCTGCGAATGTCTCGTTCATGATGGCGATGACGGAAGGCGGTTCTTGATCGGATACGCGCTGCGCCGGCACGGGTGCGTGGGCGGCTAGCAGCTCGTCGGCGGTCTGCGCGTCATAGCCTTCGGGGCGGGTGGGGGAGAGGTCCTGGGCGCGCTTGAGGAAGCAGAGGGCTGTTCCCTGCTCGGCGTAGGATTCCTTCACGCCCCAGACGTCCACGGTGCAGCCGTAGGCATCCTCCAGATTGCACGAGGTGATCCATATTCCGAATCCGGCCGCCACCACGAAGGCGGCCGTTGTGCTGAGGGCTGCACGTCGAATGGAAAGCCGCACTTTTGGTACGAACGCGAGCAGCGTGCAGTACCCCGCGAGCATGACGATACATTCGAGGAGACGAGCGTCGAGCAGGTAGGAATAGCCTGAGCCCACCGATGCCGCCGTCGAGAGGGCGAAGAGGTCGGCGGGCACCACGGGCTGACCTTTGAACAGGATGACGTAGTGGTTTGCCGCGCCCGCGATGAAGCAGGCTGCGAGGAAAGCGGCCACTGCGGCGCGCGATTGCTGTCCGAGCGCGTAGACGAGCGCGAAGAGCGCGGCGAGCACGCACAGGTTGACGAGGATATAGTACGGGTCGATGCTTAAAAACCCCTCGTTCGACGGTCGCTCTATAAGGTAGAAGCTCAAGGGCACGGCGAACGCGATAAGAAGGGGTCGCGCTCGCTTCCAGCCTGCCAGGGCGCGCGTGGAGCGTCGTTCGCGCAGAAGCAGGGCTGCTCCGCAGAGCGCCAGGCAGAAGATGGACGCCGCTGTGCCGAAGACGGGTGCGTCCACGCCTCCCAATGCCGCGTACAAGCCGATCGACGCCGCTACGACGAAGCAGGCGACCGCGGCGGCGATGGAATTGCGCGCGGGTCGGGGGCTCGTTGTTGCGGCGTTGGCTCCATATGCCGAGTTCGCAGCGGACGCTGCGCTGCTGCCCGGTGATGATGACATGAAACGCTCCTCGAACTGGGTGCTGAAAGACTGCTGTTTCGTTTTCGAAGTGCACAGTATAACCGTTCGGCAGGCGTGTGCGCTCGCGTCCGCATGCCAGCGGTTGCTCGCACCGGTGCGCCGACCGGGGTTTTTGCTCTGCAGTCCAAAAAACTGCGATTCGGACTTCACATTACCTGCAAATCCCCTAAAATGAGGCAGTTGCGATCTTCCCACCTCAATGCCCGGTGCGAAGGCCGCATCGGTTCGTGTCGGTCAAATCAAGGAGGAATCACGTGACTACTGCAGTCGCATGGATGGCTCCCGTGTGCGCCCTGATAGGCATCTGCATGGCGGGCTACCTCGGATCGTGGGTGCTTCGGCAAGACCCCGGTCCGGACAAGATGAACAACATCTCTATCAAGATCCAGCAGGGCGCCAAGGCGTTCCTCATGAGCGAGTACAAGCTGCTCGTCATCTTCATGGTGATCGTGGCCGTCGTGATGGCTGTGGCACTGTCGCCCATCACGGCGCTCGCGTTCGTCACGGGCGGCGTCATGTCGGCCGCCGCGGGCTATGTCGGCATGCACGTGGCCACGCGCGCAAACACGCGCACCGCGTACGCCGCCGAGGAGTCGGTGGCCAAGGCGCTGAACATCAGCTTTAAGTCCGGCCTTACGATGGGCTTGTGCGTGGCGTCGTTCGCGCTGCTGGGCCTGTCCCTGTGGCTCATCGCCATGGTGTTCGGACTGGCCATGGGCGTGGACATCAACGCCGAGCTCGCCAACCTCATGCACACGAACATCGGCATGGTGGAGGGCTTCGCTACCGGCGCTTCCGCCGTAGCGCTGTTCGCCCGTGTGGGCGGCGGCATCTACACGAAGGCGGCCGACGTGGGCGCCGACCTCGTGGGCAAGGTCGAAGCGGGCATTCCGGAGGACGACCCTCGCAACCCGGCCACCATCGCCGACAACGTGGGCGACAACGTGGGCGACGTTGCGGGCATGGGCGCCGACCTGTTCGAGAGCTATACGGGCGCGATCCTCGCCCCCACTATCCTGGCGGCCACGTTCGGCGCGCTGGGCGGCTACTTCGCCACAGGCGACCTCGTGTGGGCGCTCGTCACGCCCGTGATCATCGCGGGTTGCGGCATTATCACGTCCATCATCGGCCTGTTCGCTGTGCGTGCCAAGGAGGGCGCGGCGTTGCACAAGGCGCTCAACCGCGGTACGTATCTGGCTGCCGGCATCGAGATTATCGTAATCTTTTGCCTGTTCTACATCTGGAGCACCCAGTCTGTCGAGGCGCAGCCTCTGTGGCTGTTCGGCTCGGTATTGTGCGGCCTTGTCGCAGGTCTTGCCATAGGCAAGATCACCGAGTACTTCTGCTCCGATAAGTACAAGCCGGTGCACAAGATCGCCGACGCGGCCGATACCGGCGCGGCGACGGTCATCATTGAGGGCATCGGCACGGGCATGCTCTCCACCATCGCGCCCATCGTATTGGTGGCGCTCGCTATTATCGGCGCGTTCACGTTCGGCAATATGGCATTCCCGCTTGCCTCCGCCGAAGGCGGCATCGCCGTGGGCCTGTTCGGCGTGGGCCTGGCCGCGACGGGCATGTTGTCCAACACGGCCATCACCATCGGCGTGGATGCCTACGGTCCCGTGGCCGACAACGCGGGTGGCATCGCCGAAATGGCGGGCCTGCCCGAGGAAGTGCGCGATCGCACCGACGCTCTGGACGCCGTGGGCAACACGACGGCCGCCATCGCAAAGGGCTTCGCCATCGCATCCGCGGGCCTGTCGGCTATCTCGCTGTTCGTGTCCTACCAGGCCACGATGCATCACGCCATCCCTCAGTTCGAACTGACGCTCACCGACCCGCTCATTGTGGCAGGTATCTTCATCGGCGCGATGATGCCGTTCATGTTCGCGGCCCTCACCATGGGCGCGGTGTCGCGTGCGGCCCACGCGATGGTGGAGGAAGTGCGCCGCCAATTCCGTGAGATCAAAGGCATCATGACCTACGAGGCCGAACCCGAATACGACAAGTGCGTGGCCATCTCCACGTCCTCGGCGCTGCGCGAGATGATGCTGCCCGGCATCTTAGCCATCATTGTGCCGGTCGCCATCGGCTGCTTCAACCCGGCCATGCTCGGAGGCTTCCTGGCAGGCGCCGTGGCTACCGGCATGCTCATGGCCATCTTCATGTCTAACGCCGGCGGCGCATGGGACAACGCGAAGAAGTACATCGAGCAGGGCCATCACGGCGGCAAGGGCTCCGAGGCCCACAAGGCCGCCGTCGTGGGCGACACCGTGGGCGACCCGTTCAAGGACACCTCGGGCCCGTCCATGAACATCCTGATCAACCTGATGACCATCGTGTCGTTGACGTTTGCCCCGCTGTTCATCATGATCCAGGGTATTCTCTAGGCTTAACGCCTTCTCATCTGGTTTAACGAGCCCCGGCTAATGGGCTGCCTCCCATTTCTCGAACTAGAGAAATGGGAGGTTTTTTTATGGCGGAGAGGCGTGAATGGCAAATTCATGAACTTGAACAGAAGTCTTCTCTGTCTAAAGCGTTAAACCTCTGGAAAAATCAGAAAATGAAGATGAAAAGGGATTATTTGAAAGGTAAAATCGACCATGTCGAAAGCTCATTCGCTTCAAAAAAGTGAAGATCGAGATCGCTTCGATTTCTACGGGCGTTATGTTCTACTGGTGCGCATTTCACGGCGATTTGGATGCTGCAAGTTTGATCGATCGAAAACTTGCGAGCTACTTGTCAACGATCGAGGTGAAAAACTGAAGCAGTCCCCTGGGGGTGTCTGCTGTTGATTTTGGAAAACTCGGCTGCGATCGGCAGGCCCGAACTTGGTTCCGCATCCTGCAAACGGACAAGCCGGGCTGCTGCGCAGCGCAGAGGCGAATGCTAATCGGAGATGCAAACAGGAGGATGCTATGGGTGGATTGAAGGGGCTGAAGGTAGTCGACCTCACCGTGTTCGCGGCGGCGCCAGGGTGCGCGCGTCTGTTGGGCGAGCTGGGGGCGACAGTATACAAAGTCGAGCGCGAGATCGGCGATGACCAGAGGACGCAGGGTGTGTCGTGGGGCATGAAGTTCAAGACCGATGCCGATGACGCAGCATTCGATTGCGGCGGTTTCAACCGTAAGTGGGTTTCGTTGAACTTGAAGACCGAGAAGGGCATGGAGGTCATGATGCGCCTTCTGGCTGACGCCGACGTGTTCATCACGAGCAATCGCACCCCGGCGCTCCGCCGCTTGGGACTTGACTACGAAACGCTCCACGAGAAATACCCTCGGCTCGTATGGGCGCAGCTGCGTGGGTACGGCGAACGCGGCGAGATGGCCGACGAGCAGGGATTCGACGCGATAACATACGGTGCACGTGGGGGAGTAACCATGAGCTTTCCGAACGCGGGCGAGCATTTCGAGGTGGGCAACTGCCCCGTTGCTTTCGGCGATTGGAACTCCTCGAACGCGCTTGCCGTGGGCGTTTTGGCGGCGCTCTGGAACGCCGAGCGCACCGGGGTGGGGGACAAGGTGGTGACGAGCCTGTACCATGTCTCCAACTGGGGCATGATGAGCGCGATCTGCGCTCAGCAGCAGGGGCAGCCCCACCCGAAGAACCGCGCCGAGGCTCCCTGTCCGACCAACAATAGCTACGTTACATCCGACGGCGTGTGGTTCGTGATGTGCTTCGGGAACTACAACAAGTTCCACCGCAAGGTGTTCGAGAGTATTGGAATGGATTCGCGTTACTGGGAGGATCCGGAGTACAACAGCCTCGAAGCTCTCGCTCGTAACGGCAAGAACGTCGAGGTCATCGCCGAGATGGAGCGAATCTTCAGGCAGAGGACCTGGGCGGAGTGGGAGCCGTTGCTCGTCGAGCGGGAGCTGGCGTGCGAGCGATGCCGAACGGTGGCCGATGTCCTGGAAGATCCCGAGGCGTTCGCCAACGACCAGCTGCGTCGCGTGCAGTACGACGATCAGGGATACGGCTCCGACAACTCCTACACTGTGACCACTGCTCCCGTGCGTCTGGCGAGCCTTGGGGATCCGGTGCTCTACCGGTCTCGTCCCGTGGGCTATGACACGCGCGAGGTATTGGAGGAGCTGGGCTTCTCCAATACTGAGATTGATGAGGCTGATGCCGAAGGAGCGGTTTGCTGCTATGCCGGTGCGCCCATGCCCGAGAGCGTGCTCGCACCCAGCTACGGCATCAGCCCCGCAAACGCCGCCGAGGCCGCCGAGATGGCAGCCGCCCGTGCGGCCGAGGAGGCGTCCTCGCGCTAGCAGGCGCCTCGCTGGCTATCTGCCGCTCCAGGAGGGTTCGCGCTTCTCCGCGAACGCTCGCGGGCCCTCCTGCGCATCTTCGGTTGCGTTCACGAGCTCTTGGTAGCGATCCATGATCGCCCAGCCTTTGCCAGGGCATAGGTCGTTTTCGGCCGCCGCCTCCTTCATGGCGGCCTTCGAGTATTCCACGGCCAAAGGCGCGCTCTTTACGATGCCTGCGGCAAGCTTGCGTGCCGCAGGCATGAGCTCTTCTTCATCGACGACGCGGCTCACGAGTCCCCAGTCGCACGCTCGTGCCGCATCAATGTTGTCGCCCACCAGGATCAGCTCGGCAGCGTATTTATGGGGGATCTGCTGCATGAGCCGCAAGATGGCGCCGTCGCCGGTGGATGCCCGGCCGTGGCGCGCCTCCGGAAGCCCGAAGACGGAGTGCCGGCTGGCGATGGCGATGTCGCAGGCAAGCACAAGGCCCATGCCGCCGCCGACGCACACGCCGTTTACGGCGGCAATGAGCGGCTTTTTGAACGCATGCTTCGACATGCCGAGCAGCCCCCAGTCCTCTTTGCCAGGCGGCAGATGATAGGTGCCTGCAGCGAGTTCTTTCAAGTCGGCGCCTGCACAAAAGCACGTGCCAGCATTCGTGAGGATGCAGACGCGCTGCGTCGGATCGTCGTCCCAGCGCTCCAGCTCGTTGGAAAGTTCCTGCATCATGAGCGAGCTCATTGCGTTGCGCGCCTCAGGGCGGTTCAACGTGATGGTCAGCATCCCATCGCGTGCCTCGGTTCGTATCGTCTCATATGCCATAGCCGTTCCTTCCCCCTCGTTTGTGTCCTTTATTGTAGGTCAAGGCAGCCGACAAGGCTATGACAAGCCGGCTGCAGTTTCGGATTCGGAGTGGACCTGCGGGTCGAAAGCGGCTTGCGACGCGATCGTCCGGACTCCGGCGACCCCGCCCTGTCGTCGGTTCTCGATGCAAGGGGGTGACCCCGGGGGGGGGTGCTGTTATGGTATGCTGATCTTATCTGCCTTCAGAAGAAGAGGAGCTGCATGGCGGAAGATTCCAGCACATCACGAGGGCGTTCGCGATTCTCGTTCAGGCGGATGGCCGTATGCGGCGTTCTGCTTGCGCTCGCTTCCGTCGTGGCCGTGTGTCTGACCGGTGCCGTTATCGCGGTGTACGATATGCAGCACGAGGCCGATGTGACGCTTGCGGCAGCCCAACCTCGCATAGAAGACCGCATCGATGAAACGTTCAAGCTGCTCGAGACACTGTCCGAACATCCTACGCTCTCCGATCCCGACGTCGATGTCATGGAGAAGGTGAATCTGGTCGACGCAGTGAACGAGCATTTCGGGTTCTTTTTATTGTGCTATGTCGACGAAGACATCAACGTGTGGGATGCCACGGGAGCCGCTAGCCTGGCCAGCCGTTCGCATATGCAGCGCGTGTACTCCACCGGCCAACGCTACGTCACCGACAGCTTCGTGGCGGGCGCGGACGGAACGACGCTCAACTACACCATCATCGTGCCGTTGCGCGACGAGCAGGGCGCGATGACGGGCTCGGTGTTCGCGTCCATATACTTCGACGAGATCATGGCCATGCTCGACGACAGCCTTGCCAGCTCCTATGTGAAATCCCTGGTGATCGGCGGTAAAGGGCAGGTTATGTCCGCCACTTCGGGTTTCGTGTACGACGACCCTTTCCTCGATCCTATCCGTGACTCTATCGCCTTCGGGATGACGGCCGACACCGTGCAGAGCGAGCTGCTCGCGTTGAATCCGGTGAGTTTCTGGACTGTAAACGGCTTAGATGTGAAGTACTACACGGTCGCTCCCATCGCGGAGACCGAGTGGGATGCTGTGTGCGTGACGAGTTTCTGGGAAGCCTACTCCAAGGTCATGTGGGCTATCTCTCCCCTGGCGCTTGTGGCTGTTGTCTTGATAGCCACGGCCTTCCTTATCATAAGGCGCAGCTTCATGCGGCAGATGCAAGAAGCGCGCACGTTGGAAAGGTCGGTGTCGGAACTGCAGAAGAAGCTTTATAGCGACGATCAGCCCGCCGACGCCGGCATAGCCGACATCCTCGAGCTCACTTCTTCGGGTCTTTCGGACGGCCTGACGGGCACGATGACGCGCTCCGTGTTCGCCAGCCGTTTGCAAAACGTGCTGGAGAACGCCGACGACGGCATCTACGCACTTTGTTTCATCGATCTCGACGATTTCAAGCATGTTAACGACACGTTCGGCCATGCGACCGGCGACGTTGCACTCAAGAGCGTCGGGTACCTTCTACGGGAGTATGAGCGTCGCTACGACGGGCTGGTGGGGCGTTACGGCGGAGACGAGTTCACGCTGCTCATGACCGACTTCGACGATAGAAGCGAGCTGTATCGCGTTCTCGAGGAGCTCACGAGCAGCTTGCATGCAGACGTCCAAACCACCGGCTCCGCATTCTCGGTCCACTGCAGCGTAGGCGTGTCGGTATGGGATCATCAGGCGAGCGCAGACGAGCTCATGAAACAAGCCGACAGCGCGCTGTATCGCGTCAAGCAGCGCGGGAAGGAGTCGTTCTGCATCTACCAGGACGAGGAACGGTCATGAAACGGAAAGGCCTTCGCGGCGCTGTTGAGTTCGCGGCGTTCTCTCTTGTGGTGATTGCAGCGTGCGCTGCGCTTGGACTATTCGTTTATGGAGAAGTGGAGAACGCCCGCAGACACGATGCGGACAACGTGTTGGCTTCCTTCCAGCAGACCATTACCTTGAAGCTGCGCGGCGATCTGAGCCAGACGAGCGATTTCGTCGCCGCTCTCAAGGTGGATCCCGACGATGAATCTTGGTTGGCCGCCTCGGCGGCCGAGTTGCTCGAACGCGACGAGGCGATCTACATGGGATACGTGGTGGACGAGACGATGCGCTATGCGTTTCCTGAGGATCGGTTCGCCGACTTGGTGGGACGCGATCTTACCCAGTTCACCTATGTCTATACGCTTGCCAAGTGGATCGACGGATTCGTTGTCGAAGGCCCGGTCGAGCTCTCGAACGGTATGCAGGCGTTTTTGTTCATCGAACCAGTGGACGTCGATGGTGCGTATTACGGTGAGATCGCGGTTGGCTTGAAGGCGGAGTACGTCATCGACCAGCTCGATCTTTCGATGCTTGAAGACGAAGGTTACCTCTATGAACTGTGGGCGGTCAGCCCTCAGGACGGTCGCAAAGACATCATCGCCGTTTCGAACGGGGGGCATGATTTCTCTCACGGGGCCAAGACATCCTTCGACATGCCCACCCAGTGGACGCTGTCCATCATGCCGGCAGACGGCTGGGTTCCGCAGTCGTGGATGTTCTGCATTGCGGCGTGCTCGGTCGGGTTCGCGCTGCTCGTCGTCGCCGCCGCGTTCATGGCTCTGCGCATACGCCGCATGCGCCAGCGGATCGAAAGAGAGAAGCGCATCGACCAGGAGACGGGGATGTTCACCTACGACGGCTTTGTCGAGACGTTCGATAAGGCAGCGGGCGGCTCGGGGGAGCCGCTCACACTGATCTGCCTGATGGTGGACGATTTCGAGAAAACGGCGTTCGCCATCAGTTGGGAAGCGCGCCGCTGCTATCTGGGGAAGGCGCGCGAGGAGATCGATGCCGTCGTGCACAGCAGCCATGTGGAAGCCCGCATCGGCAGCGGAGCCTTTGTCGTTGCCGTTCGCGAACGGATCGAAACGCATGCGCTCGCGGACCTAATGCGCGCGCTCGAGCTGGCTCTCATGTGGAAGGTCCGCATCGACGGAAAGAAGACGTTCTGCCGCGTGCGGTCGGCGGCCGTATACTATCCAGAGGATGGCGCCGACCTGACCGCTCTTGTGGAGCGCACGATATCGCTGCTTGAGCGCGATAAACCCGAAAGTTGCGCGCCGGCACGGAAGCGCCAAGGTTAGGCTTCCTGCGCTACCGGAACCACGAGAGCGGCCCGCGAACTGGCGGGCCGCTCTCGTATTCGCCTTGTATTCCGCTTGTCCTACACGATGCCCTGGGCCATCATGGCGTCGGCGAGTTTCTTGAAGCCGGCGATGTTGGCGCCCATGACGTAGTTGCCCTCGTGGCCGTACTCGCGGGCCGCGTCGTCGGCCGCGTGGTAGATGTTCTTCATGATGCTCTGCAGCTTCGTGTCAACCTCCTCGAACGTCCAGGACAGACGCTCGGAGTTCTGGGACATCTCGAGGCCGGAGGTGGCCACGCCGCCGGCGTTGGCAGCTTTGCCGGGACAGAAGACCACGCCGTTGTCCATAAGGTAGTCGGTGGCGTCCATCGTGGTGGGCATGTTCGCGCCCTCGGCGACGATCTTCGCGCCGTTGGCCACGAGCTGCTTGGCATCGTCGATCAAAAGCTCGTTCTGCGTGGCGCAGGGCAGGGCGATGTCAACGGGTACACTCCACACGCCGCGGCCTTGTGTATATACGACGCCCTCCTTGCGCGCGGCGTATTCGGAGATGCGGCCGCGCTCCACTTCCTTGATCTGCTTCACCAGCGCGAGGTCGATGCCTGCCGGGTCGTGGATCCAGCCGGTGGAGTCGGAGAGGGTGACCACTTTCGCGCCGAGCTGCTGCGCCTTCTCGGTGGCGTAGATGGCGACATTGCCCGAGCCGGACACGGCAACCGTCTTGCCCTCGAAGGAGTCGTCATGGCAGTTCAAATACTCCTGAACGAAGTAGACGAGCCCGTAGCCGGTGGCCTGCGTGCGCGCCAGCGATCCGCCGTAGGACAGGCCCTTGCCTGTGAGCACGCCTTCCCACACATTCTTGATGCGCTTGTACTGGCCGAACATGAAACCGATCTCGCGGGCGCCTGTGCCGATATCGCCGGCCGGCACGTCGGTGTCGGCGCCGATGTGGCGGAACAGCTCGGTCATGAAGCTCTGGCAGAAGCGCATGATCTCCATGTCCGATTTGCCCTTGGGGTCGAAGTCGCAACCGCCCTTGCCGCCGCCCATGGGCAGGGTGGTCAGGCTGTTCTTGAAAATCTGCTCGAAGCCGAGGAACTTGATGATGCCGAGGTTCACCGATGGGTGCAGGCGAAGCCCTCCCTTGTAGGGCCCCAGGCAGCTGTTGAACTGCACGCGATAGCCGCGGTTGACGTGCACGTTGCCTGCGTCGTCGGTCCAGGGCACGCGGAACATGATGACGCGCTCGGGTTCGACGATGCGTTCGAGCAGCGCCGCCTTCTCGTAGGCGGGATTCGACTCGATGACCGGCTCGAGTGAGGTGAGCACCTCGGTGACGGCCTGAATGAACTCGGGCTCGTTGGGGTTCTTGGCCTTCACCTGCTCGATGACGCGTTCGACATAACTCATCTTCGTGGGACCTCCTTCAGGGGGAAATGCGCTAACCACTCTATTATAAAGAGGGGGACGGTCGGGAAATCGTTATTTAAAGAACTTGAAACAAAAGATTCGAGAACGGTTGTGGATGTGGAGGACGATGGTCGCGCAAGCCGCAAAGCCGCCCGACTGCAAGTCGTGTGGCTTTGCGGCTTGCGCTTGAGAGCTCGATGCGTGGGATCGTGCAATTCATGCGGACGAGAACATGTACTCATGCCCGGTTGCTTGTAAGCCGAGCTATCTCTTCTTGATGACCTTCGTGACGCGTTTCGCCTTTTTGAGCGTGGGCTTCTCGCGTTCGACCGCAGCCATCGTGGTGAAGACAAGTGCCGCCAAGACGATGTTGACCACGGATACGGGGTCGGGCACGTGCACGACCAAAAGCGCTGCGAGCTCGTAGAGGATCGAGCCGATGCCGATCACCGCGATTATACTCGTGATAGCTCGCGGGCTGCGCTTATCGTACATCCAGTTGAAACCGATGAAATTGGCGCAGAAGCTCAGAAGCGCCGTGAAGAGGCAGAGCAAGCCTTCGACTCGGAGCAGGAAGGCGAAATCGAAGCCGTTCAGCTGTGTTCCGCCTCTCATTTCCACGTCGAGGTTGCCGACAAGAAAGAACTCCTGATTCTGTGCGTAGGCGAAAACCGTGCAGAAAATGCCGATCAGCACGGCGATGATAGCCCACACAAACAGAGCGTTGAACAGGCGATGCATCCTCGTTCGGATGCGCGTCATAGGGTAACCGTCATCGCCGATCTCGACACCGTCGGCATCGAACCAGACAATGTGCGGTTTGCGCTCGGGCTTCGGCTCGTCAACGAGCCCGGTCTTCTTTTTCTTTCGTGCCATAGAAGGCGGCCTTCCTTCTTGTCGCCGAGGTTTCGGAATAGGTGCTAACAGGGATCATGGTACCAAAAGGCGCAGGTTGTTCGGTGCGCGATCGCATTCTGCGGCGCGTTCACCGCACAAACGACAGCTTTCTATCTGGTGTCCTGCGGCGCCGTGGCGCTTTCGGCTGTCCGGGGAAGAGAAGAGGGCTTCGATGCACGAAGCCCTCTTCTGGGAAACGTTGTTCGAGGATGAAGAAAAAACGTTTACTTGTCCAGCAGACCCTTGGTGATGTCCTCAAGCGTACGACCGCGCGTCTCGACGCCGAAGATCGCAAGCCAGATGGCCATGAAGATGGCCAGCGCGGAGTTGATAACGTACGCACCGAGCGTGCCCATGGGGCTTGCCACGAAGAACGCGATCCACATCGGGCTGAAGATACCGCCCAGACGACCGAAGGCGTTCGCCACACCGGCACCGCGAATACGGCAGGCGGTCGGGAACGGTTCGGACAGATAAATCGCCGACGTGGTGACGGAGTTCGTGAACGTGCACACGCACACGAGGAATCCGAAGAACATGACCAGAGCAGGCTGGTCGGTCGGCAGCATGGACCAAATGGGACCCAGGATGGCGATCAGAACGAAGGTCACGATCAGGATGGTCTTGCGGTTGACCTTTTCGACGTAGAACGTCAGAAGGCCGACGCCCACCGGGATGCCCAGCTGCATGACAACGGTCATGAGCGTGGAGAGGCCCGTGTCGAAGCCGTTCGCCTTCAGGATGGTCGGCGTCCAGGAAATGACCGTGTACACCAGGACGTTCATGACGAAGCAGAGGAACATGGCCGTGAGCGTGCGGGTGATCATCTTCTTGGTGAAGAGGAACTTCCACGGCAGCTGCGTCACGTTCTCGGCATGCTCGCGGCGCTCGATCTCTTCGGCGGGGACTGGCGGAAGCGCCACGCCCTTGGAGGCGATCTTGTTCTCGAGGTTCGACACGATCTTGCCAGCTTCCTCGTTGCGGCCCATGAGGGCGAGCCAACGAGGCGACTCGATCAGGTAGAAGAAGCACAGCACCATCACGACTGCACCGAGGACGCCGCAGAAAACGAACACCTCGCGCCAGCCGGCGATCGGCAGGATGATGAGGTTCATCACAGAAGCGAAGAGCGTACCGCAGTTGGCGATGAGGCCGACGTAGGACTGGTACTTGCCGCGCTTCTGTGGAGGCGTGAACTCGGTCAGCGCCGAATAGCCCGCCGGGAACGCGGCACCAAGGCCGACGCCCATGAAGAAACGGCATCCGGTGAGGAAGTTCGCGTCGGGAGAGGCGGCTGCCACGAAGCAGAATACGGTGAAGAGGCTGCCGCAGACGAGAACCGCCTTGCGACGTCCGATACCGTCGGAGATGGCGCCGGCCAACAGGCCGCCGATCAGGTATCCGACCATCGTAATGGAGTTGAAGAAAGCGAACTGTTCAAGCGTCATGAAGCCCTGATCTTGCAGGACCATGCCGATGGGTCCGCCGACACCCATATCGACGGAGTCGCAGAACGTGAGGCCGGCAAGCAACCACATAACCTTTTTGTGGAAGCCGGAGATCGGGATGCGGTCAAGACGCGCTGCGATTCCGTGGAACGAAGTGTTCGCATCAGCTGAAGCCATTACAATCACCTTCCTTTCTAAAATCCGCCCTGGCGCAACGACAGGGCACGGGGGATGGGGTTCCTGCAACCGTCGCAGGGAGCGGGGATGCAAGATGGGAGTGGGAGTTTCATCCTCTTGAAACGTCTCCGGGTACGGCTCCGACCGAATTGAGGGTACTGCGTCTCTCGCAACAGTTTCGCAACAAAGATTGCTTCCTCCCCTTATTTGTGATCGCGAACCGCAGTGTATTATAGGGAGATTCTAAGGATTATCAACACCTTTACGGACATTTAGAACGTTTTGGGTGATTTCTTGAATCAGCATCTCATTCCGATTGAATGCGTTTCCCGAGGGGACGCCCTCGAGGGGCTTCAGGTTGTCGTTGGCTGCGCAAAGCGTTCACGCCGTTACCGCATCGCTTGCGCAGGGTCGCCGCCGCAGAAGCCTCCTTCGATCCGCCAAGGAGGGTGCAGGGGCGGGGCTCATCTTCGGGCGTACTACAATATGAAGTGTCCGAGGGGGAGTTGGAGGGGTTTTGGCGACGACGAGTAAGGCCGCATTCAATCCGACGCGGGCTTGGGAGCTTGCCGGATTGGCGTTTTTGTGGCCGTGTCTGCAGTCCTCGGGTTTCTACCCGCTATCGGTGGTTCCATCGATAGCGTCGATGGATGCTGCGACGGTTGCTTTTTTCCATCTGTGCTATTCCATCGAGTTGATCGTCGCTTTCGCCGTGATGATCGCGCTTCGAAGGCGGCTCGAAGCCCTGTTCCGATCGAGTCGGACGATCCCCGTGCTCGGCGGGTTCCTTGGCGCGGTCGGTCACGCTCTCCTGATCGCCTGCGAAGCAGGGTCCTCCTCTTCGCGCATTCTCATTATGGCGGGCATGCCGCTTGTCGCGACATTCGAAGCTGCGTTTGTACTGCTCTGGGGGTGTCGGCTCTCAAGCGATGGCGGAGGCCGGGCGGTGCTCGGTATTGCCATCTCGTTCGCGGCATCGCAGCTGGGGCTGATCGTGGTTTGCAGCGGTTTTTTGCCCTATGCGCCGTTTCTTCTTGTGTGCGCGGTTTGTACGGGAATGTGCGCGGCTTTTTCGGCGCGTGGCGCGTCATTGTCGCGCACGTTCGATCTATCGTCCATGCGACAGCTTCCATGGCGCATGGCTGCGCTCATGATGCTGCTCGTCTACTTTTGCGTCGTCTACGTCCGTCTGCGGATTCCCGAGTTCTCGGGGGATGCGTCGATGTCCAGCAAGTTGTTCGCATCGGTTTTGTGCTTGTGTACTTTTTCCGCAGTGGTGCTCTGTCTCCGACGATTCGCAGATCCGGAGAGCGGGCTCGTTGTGGTGTTCATCATCTTGGCCAGCGTGTATATGGTAGGCCTTTTGATGGTCGCCCTCTTCCCCGACGACGGAAGCGTGCTCGCGCGGCGCGTGTTGATTGCCGGTGAGCACTGCGTGGAGGTTTTCATCTGGATGACCTTCGCTTACGCCGCCGCCCGCAAGCGTTTGTCCGCGGTCCTCGCATTCGGCATCCTCGGTATTCTCTTAGTTGCTTTGCCGTGGATGCTCTCCTTCGATTTCCGCTATCTCGTGCCCATCGCGGAAAGCGTCGTATCGAGCGATGCCCTCAATTCGGTGGTGACGGTGGCGTTGTGCGTGACAGCCTTGGGAACGATCGCGTACCTGAGCGTGTATGCGCTGCAAATCGCTCGGAAAGCTTCCGAGGATGCTCATTCTTCGCACAACGAAGCCGCAAAGAGGGCTTTCGCGAATGTGGGACTGACGGAACGGGAATTGGAGGTGGGGATCCTAGTTTACCGCGGCTACAGCGCGAAGCGGATTGCCGAGATGCTCTACGTTTCTGAGCCGACGGTGAAAAGCTACACGTCGCGCGTATATCGCAAGATCGGCGTCCATTCGAAGCAGGAGCTGATCGGCTTCGTGGATGGGCGGGATCTTTTCATGTAGCGCGTCCTCTCTCGTATCGCGCCGGTGCTGTTCTGTGAGGCGAACGGGCCGCCGAGCCTCGGTTTGGCCCTGCGGCCCGTTCGCCTCGCGTCTGTTCGATTATCTGCCGTAGTTGATGCCGAAGCTTACTTCGGCATCTTGCAGGCCGATGGAATCGGTGGGGCAGTTGAGCCAGCATTGGCCGCAGGTTTGGCAGCTTTGCACGTAGGCTATAACCGACTTCATATGGTCGGCGTCCATGCGGAAGACGTCCATAGGGCACACGTTCACGCATGTCTCGCATCCGATGCATGAGTCGAGGTTTTGACGAATGACTGACATCAGGCCATCCTTTCGTTCGTGGTTTTCTTCTTGTGTGAGGATCGGTTCAACCGGAGAGGCTAGTTTGCCTCGGGGTAATGCAGCTTGGCGTCCAGGGGATTCTGCGGCACGGGATAGCGGGCGAGGTAGTCTGCGTTCACGTCGCCCGTCCAACGTTCGGGCAGATCGACCTTGCCCCATGAAATGCTGCCGTCTTCGCCTTTCGTCATGGTGAGGAAGTACAGGTACTTGTCGTCGCGCGACGGATAATCTTTGCGGTAATGGTGTCCGCGTGATTCTTTGCGCTCGAGTTTCGCGCGCACTTTCAGCTCCATGGCGAGCAGAAGGTGCTCGGCTTCGTGAGCCTGCCGCAGCGCGTGTCCAGACTGGGCGTAAATCTTGTCTTTAACGAGGTCGCGCAACGTGGTGATGTTCGTCAGCGCCGCGTTGAGGGTCTCTTCGGTCGCACCTCCCCAGTTCATCCATCCCGGAGCCATGATAGAGTGCAGCACTTCCTTGATCCATTCGGGATGGTAGCCGCGCTCCAATGTGGTGGGCTGCAGTGCCTTTTCCTTGAGCTGATCCACCGCGGCTTGCGGAAGCGTCACGTCGCCGACGCCGTCGGCGTACTGGGCGGCGTAGGTTCCGGCATGGAAGCCCTGCACGCTCATGAAGCTGGAAGTGGAGCCGCGCTGGGCTCCGTAGCAGGGCCCTCCGACGTAGCAACCGTTGGTGCCGTCGCCGGCGGCATAGAGGCCGGGCAGGCCGGTCGCGCAGGTGAGGTCGTCCACGCCACACCAGATGCCCGCCGCCGTGTGCACGCTCATGCCGACGGCGGCTCCGTAGACGTGCCCCTTCGGCAGGGGGCTGGTCATCTTGCCTTTGCGCGGATCGCTCTCGTTGCCGTTGGTGCTGGCGACCGATGCCGCCGCCCCGCTCTCTTCGCCGTCCATGAGCGTGATGTCGTTGTATTCCAGGTTGAAGCCGTTCGCGAATTCGGTGTAGCGCTCGTTCACCTTCTTCTGCTTGCTCATCGATTCCGCGCTCACGGTGCCGCCGGTCGGCCAGACGGGCTCGAGGTAGGGGTAGGCGTTGTTGGTGAGGGAGTTCGAAGGCGCGTAGCTCGTGGTCATGTGGAAATCCTCGAACTCCAGACCCGTGATGGGCAGGCCGTGGTTGTAGCCGATCCACACGCCATCGTAGGTGTCGGAGCCTATCGGATAGCCCATGGGCTTGATCACGCCGTTGCCCGTGGCCAGAACGACCGCCTTCGCGGCGATGGAGACGAACGTCTCGCTTTGGTAGTGCAGGCCCACGGCGCCCATGCAGACTCCGTTCTCCTCCACGATGTCGGTGATCATGATGTGATCGAGGGTGGTCACCCCGTTGTCGTCGAGGACCTGGCAGAACACGCGGCGACGGTCGGGAACGGAATTCTTGTAGCCCTTGAGGTCGTCGTGGTAGATGTTACCGTCAACCCAGAATTCGGTGTCGGCGGCGCGGTCGTAGGATTGGATCCAACCCCATTGCTGCAGGCGTTCGAACGCCTCCTTCGACTCCGCGCACCACGCATCCTCCCAATTCAGATTCGCAAAGCAATCGCAGCTGTTGCGCATGTAGTGATCCCAGGTATCCATATCGGCGTCCAGCTCGGGATCGTAATAGGCCGTGCAGCTGGGCCATGCGGAAAGCCCGCAATAGCCGGGAGTGCCTTTTTCGGCGAGGATGACACTCTTGCCCGCTGAAGCCGCGGCGTAGGCGGCATTCAGGCCGGTGAGGCCTCCGCCTACCACGAGTACGTCGCAGGTGTATTCGGTGGTGGGTGGAGCCTCGACGGCGGGTGTCGGGTACTCGCCTCGTCGCGGCAGGTAGGTGATATCGGCGGTGGTGTCGGGAACAAGCCCATCGGCGCTTGCGGTCATACGGGTATCGCCGGCGAATGTTCCCGGTCCATCGGAGTCGGCGCCGTCCGCCTCGGAGCTTTTCTGCGGAGCGCATCCGGCCAGGCCGAGCGTTCCCATCGCTCCGATCGCACCCGCTGCCACGGTCGCATTGCGGATAAACGCCCTCCTTGAGACGCCTGAGCCGCCCGGCACGCCTGAGCCGCCCGGCGTTTCTAGTGGTTGAACGGTTTTCTTCATAGTGATCCCTTTCGTTTCTCGACTTTCCGCTGCGTTGGAGCGCGAACCCCCTCGCCGCAGTGCAACCATAGGAAAAGCGGCTCAAGCGGGGAATATACGTTTCGTATATTTCGCGATCCTATACAAAGCGGATGGCGTCGAAGCGCTTCTTTCTGCCGAGGCGTGCGTGCGGCGGACTCCTCGCTGCTGTGCGTGTAGCAAGGAAGCGGCTTGTCCGGCGAAAGGCCGCGATTGCGGCGAAGCCCGCGGGCCGAGAAAAGGAGGCAATGATCCCCGATCGCGTGTTTCACGTGAAACATTTGTTTGCCGAATGAGGAGCCACAAGGCGACGCGTCGAGGGTTTGCTATACTGGCGGCTATGGACGATCTGCATGAGAGCGCCTGTGAAGGCGAGTCGATAGAAGAGGGACACGGCGGCGGCATCCTGGGAGGCGGCGGCTTCGTGAGCGATGGCGGAGGCGGCGTGGAGCGCCTCTTCTCGGATGTCGTAGCGAGCGTTCCCGACGGCAGCATCGAAGCCTCCGATGCGGGCGGCTTCGAGCGCTGGGACGCCGACGAACCAGCCGATGCCGAGGCCGCCGAGCGCCTCGAGCGCGAGGGCCGCCGCCGGCCCGCGCTCAACCGCGCCGTGCGCGAGCGCGGGGATGGCTCCGCCGACGATGCGCTCGCCGCCAAGCTCGAGCGCATCAAGCAGGAGCTGAACGCCGTGCCCACGCTGCCGGGCGTGTACCTGTGGAAGGACAAGTCCGGCCAGGTCATCTACGTGGGCAAGGCGAAACAGCTGCGCGCTCGCATGCGCCAGTACGTGAACTACCAGGACGAGCGCGCGAAGATCCCGCTTCTGGTCGACCAGATCGACAGCTTCGACTACCTCGTGGTGGAGAACGAGCACGAGTCGCTCGTGCTGGAGAAGAACCTCATCAACCAGCATGCCCCGTTCTTCAACGCCGACTTCAAGGACGACAAGTCCTACCCCTTCATCGCGCTCACGAAGGGCGACGTCTTTCCCGCCATCAAGTACACGCGCGAGAAGCACCGCCCCGACACCAAGTACTTCGGCCCCTACACCGACAGCCGCGCCGCCCGCGACATGGTGGACATCGCCCGCCGCGTCGTGCCGCTGTGCGCCACGTCGTGCGCCGATTGGCGCGGACTCAAGCGCCGCCTCGACAAAGACCCGCTCGCCCTGCTCGACCGCGACGCGCGCCCGTGCTTCGACGCGCACGTGGGCCTCGGCCCCGGCGCGTGCTGCGGCGGCATCACGCCCGAGGAGTATCGGGTCAACGTCAAGCGCATCGAGCGCTTCCTGTCGGGTCAGCACCGCGAGTTCGTCGACGAGCTGACCGAGGAGATGCAGACCGCCGCCGCCGAGCTCGACTTCGAGCGCGCGGCGCGCATCAAGGCCCGCATCGACACGATCAACAGCCTCACCGACAGGCAGCACGCGGTGTCCACGCGCAACCTCGACGCCGACGTCGTGGGCCTGTTCCGCGAGGAGACGGTGGCGGGCGTGCACGTGTTCATGGTGCGCGAGGGACGCATCATCAACTCCAACGAGTTCGTGCTGAACCGCGGCAAGGACGTGCCCGACCAGGACCTGCTGCACATGTTCCTCCTGCGCTACTACGACGCCACCACCTCCATCCCGCATGAGGTCATCCTGCGCGATGAGCCCGAGGATAATGACGCCATGGAGGCATGGCTCACGGAGAAGCTGGCCAGCCCCCATGGCGCCAAGGTGCGCATCTGCGCTCCGCAGAAGGGCGAGAAGGCCGAGCTCGTTGGCATGGCCGAGACGAACGCGAAGCACACGCTCATGCGCTACAAGGTGCGCACGAACTACGACGACAAGCGCATCAACAACGCGCTTCTGCAGCTGGAGAGCGCGCTCGCCCTCGACGAGCCGCCCATGCGCATCGAGTGCTTCGACATCTCCACCATCCACGGCTCCTACACGGTGGCCTCGATGGTGGTGTTCACGAACGGCAAGCCCGACAAGAATCAGTACCGCCGCTTCAAGATCAAGACGCCGCTCGACGAGGCGAACGACTTCCTGTCCATGCAGGAGGTCATGAGCCGCCGCTACGCGCCCGAGCGCATGGCCGACGAGCGCTTCGGCAGCAAGCCCGACCTCATCATCCTCGACGGCGGCAAGCCGCAGCTGTCGGCGGCGCTCGAGATGTTCGAGCAGATGGGCATCGACGACATAGCGCTGTGCGGTTTGGCCAAGCGCGACGAGGAGCTGTTCGTGCCGTGGCAGGACACGGGCCCCGTCGTGCTGCCCAGCGGCTCGGCGTCGCTCTACCTCGTGAAGCAGGTGCGCGACGAGGCGCACCGTTTCGCCATCACGTTCCACCGCGAGCTGCGCGGTAAGGGCATGACGGCCTCCATCCTCGACGACGTGACGGGTTTGGGCCCGGTGCGCAAGAAGGCGCTGCTTAAGCACTTCAAGTCCTTCAGGAACCTGAAAGGCGCCACGCTCGAGGAGATCAAGGAGGCGCGCGTCGTGCCGAACGAGGTGGCCGAGGAGCTCTACCGCGTGCTGCAGCAGTATAATAACGAGCGGAAGGACGAGCGCGTCGTGGGAGGCGAGGTCGACGAGGTCGTCCGCGCGCCCGCCATCGATGCGACTGACGGCCTGGACGCTGCCGATGCGCTCGACGAGCGTGCGGCCGCCTGCCCGCCCGCAGGCGAGGGCCCGGCCGGCACCTGGTCGCCTGTCGTGGACGAGGCGGTACGGGTTGCCGTGCAGGGTCGCAGCGAGCAAGAAGACATGGAAGGATGACGGTATGGCTGATGTGAATGCCGGATTGGCGGACATGCCCGAGTTGGTTGTAGTGAGCGGCATGAGCGGAGCGGGGCGCACCGAGGCCATGCACGCTTTTGAGGATCTAGGTTACTTCTGCGTCGACAATCTGCCCTCGAGTCTTATCGGCAACTTGCTTGAACTCACCGGAATGCCGGGCCAGCCTGATGCAAAGCGCCGTCTGGCCGTCGTGTGCGATGCTCGCAATCGCGATTTCTTTACAAACTTGAACAGCGAGCTGAAGAAGCTCAAAGCGCTCGGCATCTATTATAGGGTGCTCTTCCTCGATGCTGACGACGAGAAGTTGGTTGCGCGCTACAAGTCGAGCCGCCGCCGACACCCGCTTTGCACGGACGGCTCCTCCATCGCGCAGGGTATCGAGCGCGAGCGCGACTTGCTGTTCGAGTTGCGCGAGAGCGCCCATCACGTGGTAGACACCACCGACATGCTCCCTGCGCAGCTCCGCGCGACCATTCGGGCTCTGTTCGCACCCGGTTCCGAGCAGCAGGGACTGTCGGTGACCGTCTACTCGTTCGGGTTCAAGCATGGTGCGCCGCTCGACGCCGACCTCGTCATGGACGTTCGCTTTCTGCCGAATCCCTACTACGAGCCGCAGCTGCGTGGCCTCACGGGCCTCGATAAGCCGGTTCGCGATTTCGTGCTGTACCGTCCCGAGACCGAAGAGTTCGAAGCGCGCTGGCGGGCGCTGCTCGACTGCGTCATGCCCGGCTACGTTGCCGAGGGCAAGCAGCAGCTCGCCATCGCTGTGGGATGCACCGGTGGGCAGCACCGCTCTGTTGCGCTCGCGGAGTCTACAGGCGACTACCTGAAGACGAAGGGCTACCGCGTGAGCATCGCGCATCGCGACCTGGCGCTTGCCGAGGGCGCCGACGGGCGCCTTATCGCCGATCCGCGAGCAGCGGCGCCTGGCTCGTTCGAGGATCCGTGCTCCACGGGGCCGGCCTCGGACGATTCTGCGAGTCGCGTGCTCTCGCCGGATTCGAAGGCATAGGATGTCGACGATGGAAATGCCTGCATTCAGTCACGATCCTTCAGCTACCGCTGCGTTCGCGGCGCTCGAATCCGAGCGTTCGGTCGTCGTGCCTGGCGAGCGCCTCCGTGCTGTCGTCATAGGTGGAGGCACGGGCGCTCCGGTATCCATCAGGACGCTTTTGTCCATGGGATTGGAGACGAACGCCGTCGTGGCGATGGCCGACGATGGAGGCTCCACCGGCATCCTGCGCGAGGAGGCCGATGTGACGCCGCCGGGCGACGTGCGCAAATGTATCGCCGCCATGGCCTCCGATGCGAGCGATCCGCTCACGCGCGCATTCAAGTACCGATTCTCCTTCGCACGCAACCATACGCTCGGCAATCTCATGCTCTCGGCGCTCGAGGATGCGGCAGGATCGTTCCCCGAAGCCGTCGCCATCTGCGAGCGGCTGCTGAACGCGCGCGGGCACGTGTACCCCTCCACGCTCGATCGGGTGACCCTTGTCGCGCGAACGCGCGACGGCCGCTACATCGAGGGCCAGGCGGTCGCGTGCCATTCCCGCACGGCGCTTGATCAAGTGGCGCTCAGCGCTGCCGATCGCATCGTTCCCTATGCGCCGGCTCTCACAGCCATCCGCGAGGCCGACCTCATCGTGTTGGGTCCGGGATCGCTCTTCACATCCATCATCCCGAACCTCCTGGTACCTGGCGTCGTCGATGCCATTCGCGCTTCGAAAGGCGCTACCTTGTTCGTGTGCTCGCTCGCCGATATGCAAGGCGAGACGTGGGGTCTGACGGCACGCGAGCATGTCGAGGCTCTTATGGATCACGGGATGCAGGGGCTCGTGGACTACATGCTGGTTCATACTGTCGTACCCCTCCGGCCCGATAGCCCGGCGACGGGTCTGTTCAGCGCTGTCACGGGCGCAGAACCAGAGCATGCCTCGACATCTGGGATGGACGATGCGGTGCTGTCCGGGCGCATTCGCCCTGTACGCGTGAGCTATCATGACGTGCAGGCCATTCAGGCGCAGGGACCGGTCGTTATTGCTCGCAACCTGGTGGATCCGATCCGTCCGACGTGGCACGACCCGAAGGCTCTGCGCGACGCGTTCTCGGGGGTGTTGAAGCTATGTCGTTCACGTCGGAGGTAAAAGACGAGCTCGCACGCGTTCCCCCGGCGTGCACGCATTGCGAGAAAGCGGCGCTTGCCGCACTCGTGCGCATCGAGGGGACACTGTTCCTCAGCGGGCAGGGAGCCTATCGGCTTGAGGTGGCCACCGACGCTCCCGGCGTCGCACGTCTGATTATCAGACTCCTTCACGAACTCTACCATGTTAAGACCCATCTCACCGTGCGTCGCAGCGTGCTGCACAAGACCCCGAACTACTTGATCGAGGTGCCGTCGCAGCTGCATCTGGCCGAGTCCCTCGCGGATATGGGAGTGCTTGCCGACGACGGCGGACTCGAGATGGGGGTCAAGCCTGACCTTGTCGAGAAGCAGTGCTGCTCGGCCGCCTACCTACGCGGTGCGTTTCTAGGCGGCGGGTTCGTCGCCGATCCGCGCGGCGATTTCCACTTCGAGATCACGGTCGAAAACGAGGCTTTAGCCGAAGGCATCGTGGAGCTGCTCGACCAGAAGGGCATCAAGGCGCGCATCATGCAAAGGCGCAGTTCCTACATGGTCTACCTCAAAAGCGGCAGCGCCATTCTGGAGTTCCTTGCCTTTACGGGCGCACATCAGAGCGCGCTCGCTATGGAAAACGCACGCGTTATCAAAAGCGTCCGCAACGATGTGAACCGCATGACGAATGCCGAAGTGGCGAATCAGGCAAAGGCCGCGAGTGCGTCGGTGGATCAGCTGTTCGCCATACGCGTCGTGCTCGAGGCTCACGGTATGGAGAACCTGCCGCCCGCCTTGCAGGAGTTCATCAGGTTGCGGGTGACGTACCCCGATGCCACGATCAAAGAGCTTGGTGAACGCGCAAACCCGCCGCTGTCGAAATCGGCGGTCTACCATCGCGTGCGCCGCATCGAGCAGATGGCGAAGGAGGCGCGAGGGTAGGGCGCTCTTCGGGATACCGACGGACTTGATGCGGCGAGGCGGCGCACGCGCGGGCTCGCCGTACGCCGAGCCCGCCGGTCCCGCAGCTCACACACGTCCACGCGCAAGCCAATGAGCGTTGATCGGACAGATGCTTTCCGAGATGTTCAGCAGTACCTCCCGAAAGATCGTGATCTGGTCGGCCTGCTCGTTCTTGCGCCAGATGAGGTGGTAGGGGAAAGCCGCGTCAGGCTCTTCGATGGGCAGGGGAAGGTAGTCATCCAGCGAGCCGGGAAAGAGCCGCTTGGAGAAATTCGAGCGCGGGGTCACCAAGATGCTTTCCTCCAGATTCGAGAACGAGAAATCGCGCGTTGAGTCGGCGAAGATAAGCTCTTGCTCGACAACGACGCCATGGCGGCGGAAGAACTCGTCCACGGCAAGGGTTCCGCGCGCGAAGCCGAGGCTGCCGATGGGGTGTACGACCAACCGTCCCTCCAGATCATGCACGGATATTGCTTCGCGATCCGCCAGCGGGTGCTGGCGACTCACGATGGCCACCAAAGGCACCGTTGCCAGAATGCACGAATCGCAGCGCGGATCGGTCTCTTCGTCTTGCAGGGCGACCTCGACAAACAGATCGATCTGCCTCGACGCAAGCTGATCGAAGGGCGACTGGGTGCCGCAATGCGCCAAGGAGAGCGTGAAGCCGGGATCGTGCGCAGCCAGATATGCTTTCGCCTCGGACACCAACCTCACCATAGCGTCGTCCTCGATGCTCCCCGCCAGGCGGACTTCGCGCGTCGCGGATCTCACGTGCCGTTTGGCCTCATCGTAGAGATTGAGCATCTTCTGCGCGTCGATGCTGAAGACGCGCCCCTGCGAGGTCAGTTCGATCCCCTGGAGGTTGCGTTTGAACAGCGTGCAGCCGAATTCCTTTTCAAGCGCGGCCATGTGCTTGCTCAACGAGGACTGCGTGAGATTGAGGTACTTGGCTGCTGCGGTGAAATTCATATGCCGAACAACGACGAGAAACTCGTTCAGATAGCTTGAATTCATGTCCCTCTCCCCGCGAGGCGCTTCGTTTTGGAATGGCATGATTCCATTGCGCGATCGCATTGCGCTCGAATCGTCATGTCTTTGATTCCCCTTCTGGTAAGTATAAATGATTTCAGAGGCATCGTCGTGAAAGGGGGACGTGCCAAAAGACAGCGAATACGAGCAATCTTGAGGCTCGGGGGGATTCGAGAGGCGCTCTGAGCCGTCGATCGAAGAGGAGGAGATGCAACTTGTCAACGAATACCATGAGTCGGCGCACATTCGCCAAGGTGGGCGTCGGATCGGCCCTCGCCGCGGTTCTGGCTCCGGGCTCACTGACCGGATTGGAGCAGGCGAGCGCCGAAGAGCTCAATGCCGACAACGGAGAGGTCAAGCGCATCCGCAGCCACTGCCGCGCCTGCGGAAAGATGGAATGCCCGATCTGGGTCAGCGTGAAGAACGGGCGTGTGATCAAGATCGAGGGGGACGAGTCGGCTATTTCGTCGCATGGCAACTGCTGCTGCAAAGGCCGCGGCGCCATGCAGGCGCTATATCATCCCGACCGCATCAAGTACCCGATGAAGCGCACGAATCCCAAGGGCGAGGATCCCGGCTGGGTGCGCATCTCGTGGGATGAGGCCATCCAGCAAGCGGCCGACGGGCTGAGGAAAATCGTCGAGGATCCGAAAAACAACGGGTGGCATTCCATTAAGATTCTGCACGGCACCGGCCGTACCACCACATACGCCACCGAGAGTCTGCCGGCGGTGGTGGGGACTTCCAATCAGGGCTCGACCGCGGGGCAGGTATGCAAGGGTCCGCGTATTGCAAGCGGCGCGATGATCGCCTATGCATCTCCGCACTGGGTGGCCAGCAACGATGGTGCGAAGTGCTTCTTCCAATGGGGTACCAACCAGGAGGTTTCGAACTACGACACGGCCGGCAAGGTGGCCGCTGAGATGAAGTCCAATTCCGAGGTGTCGATCTGCGTTGGCCCGCGGCTGCAGAATCTGGGCAAGGAGTGCGACTATCAGCTGCATCTTCGGCCCGGCACCGATGATGCACTTGCGCAGGCCCTGATCAACGTCATCATTCAGAATAAAACCTACGACGAGCTGTTCATCAAGCGCTGGACCAACGGCCCCATGCTCGTGGTGGACGATCTCGAGCCGAGCGGGTTTGCATGGACGAACAAGTACGAGATGCCCGGCGCCTATCCACTCAATATACGCACCCGTCTGCTCAAGGAGAGCGATATGGTGGAGGGCGGTTCGCCGCAGAAGTTCGCGGTGTGGAACGCCAGGCAGGGCAAGGTCACCTTCTTCGACGCGCCGTCGGGTTTGTGGGAAGGCGAGACGGGCCCGACGTATCCCGACCCGGAGAAGGACTGCGAGGTGCTGCATCCCAGCTACCTGACTCCCGAGGACGACAACTACGACGACACCGCTGCTTTGAACACGATCGATCCGGGCTTTCCCGAGGCGCTTAACCTCGACCCGGCGCTTGAGGGGGAGTTCGAGGTCACGCTGAAGGACGGCAGGACGGTCAGGGCCGTCCCTGTGTGGCAGCGGTTCGCCCAGCGCGTGGCGTACTGGACGCCCGAGCGCGCCGCCGAGCATTGCTGGCTTGACGCCGACCTGATCCGCGAGACGGCGCTTGCCTACAGCAAGGAGCCGGGCATGGGCGGCATCATGTACAACCTACCCATCGAGCATACTGGCAACGCGACCGAGACGTGCCGCACCATCTTGTGCCTGAGCGGCGTCACCAACAATATCGACACGTTCGGCGGCAATCGCGGAAGCGACCTGCTCTACTTCTTGTACAACACCTATTTCCAGTACCATACGCCCTTTGTCGACAATAAACTGACGCCGGACCAATCGGGCCAGTGCGCCGGCGCGGTGGGCGAGGACGGCACGCCGGGCGCGGGGCGCTTCCCGCTCATCCCCTGGGCCGGCCAGGTGGGCAACGCAGCTATCTTCCACGATCAAACCACCTGCACCGACCAAATCATGTCGGGCAAGCCCTATCCCATCCGCGGCATGATCTCATGCACGGGCAGCCACTTCCATTCCGGCAACGCCGTTGCCAACTGGGAGGCATTCAAGACGCTCGATTTCTACCTGGGCTGGGAGCTGTGGTGGACGCCGACCATCGAGCTTGCCGACATCGTCTTGCCGGCGCGCCACTTCTTGGAGAATACGTGCGTGCGCGCTTCGCAGAACGGCGAAGGCGGTTTCGGAGCCATGGTCAAGATCGTCGAGCCGATGGCTGAAAGCAAGTGGGACAGCCTCTCCCTCATCAACGAGCTGGCTCCCGCGCTCGGCGCACCCTGGTGGCCCGCGGATAAGTCGCAGGTCCCGTTCCTCGGGCAGTTCGGCGACGCGCAATGGCCAACCGAGGAGCAGGCGCTCGACATGTCGGTCATCACCATGAAGCCCATGGACTTCATGGGTGGACACGTCATGCAGGCGGGCGGCCCGACCGAGCTGGGGCTTGACGGCGCCCCGTTGCAGTTCGACAGCTACCAGGATTTCTGCGACAAGTTCCAGGAGCATGGGCAGTGGTCGCTCAAGAAAATGTCGCCGTTTGGCTATTACAAGCGCTATCTGTGGGGTTGGCTGCGCTCGGTTGAGGGGTACTTCGATTCCGAGAGCGAGGACTTCATGGTGACCGGTAAGCCCGGTCCGCTCGGATTCCCCACGCCGACGGGCAAGTTCGAGTTGTGGTCGACCGTCTTGGAGTCATACCCCGCCGACACGCAGGGCGTGGAGCGCGAGGTCGGCCTTGAGGACGATTACCTGGCGGCTCTGCCGATCGTGCGCGAGCCCTACGAGAGTCCCTATCAGACCCCCGAGGTCTACGAGGAGTATCCGCTCATCATGACCACCGGGCACCGCAACCCACTGTACTTCCATAGCGAAGGCCGTCAGCAGCCCTACATGCGCGAGCTCTACCCCGTGCCGCATTTCCAGATTCACCCCGACACGGCCGCCCAGCTCGGCATCGAGCAAGGCGACTGGTGCTGGATCGAGTCGCGCCGCGGAAGGGTCCGCGAGACGGCCGATCTGTTCGCCGGCATCGACCCGAGGATCATCGAGGCGGATCACGGCTGGTGGTATCCCGAGCTGCCCGCGCCGAAACACGGCTGGGATCTCTCGAACGTCAACGTCCTGGTCGATCAGTACGCCCAGGACCCCGTTCTGGGCAGCACGACTCTGCGCGCCTATCTGGTGAAGGTTTACAAGGCTACGCCGGAGAACTGCCCGGACGGCCATGTGGTGCCGCGCGATCCCGACACCGGGATCGAGATCATCACCTCGGGCGACGATCCGCGTCTGAGGGAGTGGATGCCCCTGACCGAAGAAGAGAAGGAGGCGCTGTAATGCAGTATGCGATCGTAACCGAATGCAACAAGTGCGTATGCTGCTATGCATGCACGGTTGCCTGCAAAGTGGAGAACAACCCGCCTCTGGGCAACCATTGGACGAAGATCCTGCGCGTCGGCCCCAATCCCATCAACGAAGGCGATACGTTTCCCGACGTGGAGATGTACTACCTGCCGATGAAGTGTCAGCACTGCCGCACGCCGGAATGCGTGAGCGTCTGCCCTACGGGCGCCTCGCAGAAGCTGGAAGACGGCACCGTGCAGATTGACAAAGAGAAGTGCATCGGATGCCAATTCTGCGTGATGGCGTGCCCCTATGATGTGCGCGCGCTCAACAAGGAAACGAAGGTCGTCGAGAAGTGCACGATGTGCGAGCAGCTGATCGCGGCCGGCGGGCAGCCGGAATGCGTGAGCGCCTGTACCGGAGGCGCCCTGCACTTCGGCGACCTCGATGACGCGTCGAGCGAGGTATCAAAGCTGGTCGCCGAGGCGGGCGACAGGGCCCATACCCTGCCCGACGTCGGCAACGGGCCGACAAACATCTATATCCTCGACAAGCAGAAATGGAGGCTGTGAACATGGAGCTCCAGTGGCCTCTCGTAGTCTTCACCACATTCATATGCCTGTCCGCCGGGACGTTCGGGTTCATCTCCGTCGCCTCGATGAAGAAGGAGTATGCGCGCATACAGCTCCCCGGCCTCATTACGGCGTTTGCCGCGCTCGTGATCGGAGGACTGGCAAGCGTTCTGCACCTCCAGACGCCGGCGCGCTACTTCGGCCAGTTCGGCAATATCACGTCGGGCATCAACCAGGAGCTCATCGCGCTTGGCCTGGTTGCCATCACCATGGTGGTCTACTTCGTGCGGCTCAGGCGAAAGGGCGATGTCGGAAGGGCGGTCAAAGTCGTCTCGGCGCTGCTCTCGGTCGTGCTCGTGCTCGTGATGAGCCATTCCTACATGATGGCGTCCATGCCCGCATGGAACACCATTTTGCTGCCGCTGTACTACCTGTTGGATGCCGCCTCGCTGGGAGCGCTTGTCATGGCGCTGCTCATGGCCGTCTGCACGGAGGATGACACGGCTTGCTCGAAGGCGATCGTCGTCGCGATTGCGGCCGTCGTCCTGCTCGCGCTCGCAGTCGTGGCCTTCGCTGTCTTTTTCTGCTCGCTTGCCGGCGCCGGATACACGCAGGCGATGCACGTCGATCTGCTGACGGTGCCTCCTGTCGATCCCGCCTCGATTGGCGAGCGGATGCTCTCGGGCGATCTTGCCATGCTGTTCTGGGGCGGCGTCGTGGCGGTGGGACTCGTCCTTCCGCTGGCGGCCCTGGTCGTCTCGCGCAAGGCACCCCGGGCAAGCGTTGGGGCGACGGCGACGGCGGTCGTCCTGGTTCTTCTGGGCGGGCTGGCCTTCCGCGCGTTGCTCTACTGCGCCGGCGCCTCCCTGCTGGTTTACTGACATTGAGCGATTCCGCGCGCCCGCCTGCCACGCGCACGGGCGCGCGGATACGCGCGGCACCTGAGAGGATGCAGTTATGGAAGCAACGAATTTGGCGGAGCTTGACGACGCCATGCGCCATCGTATGGAGATGTACGCCTTGCTGGCGCGCCTGTACCGCGAAGAAGTCGACGGGGATCTTCTGCAGATGCTGCAGGAAGGCGGCGTGACGGTCTCTGGGGACGCATCGCTTGACGAGGGATTGTATCTCATGCGGCGCTATCTCGCATCGTCCGATGCATCGACGCTCGATCTGGCGAAAGACTACGCCAAGGTATTCTGCGGCGCCGCTTCGACCAACAAGACCGCGGCCTATCCCTACGAGTCGGTCTTCACGAGCGAGAAGGGCCTTCTCATGCAGGAGGCTCGCGACGAGGTGCTTGCGTGGTACCACCGTTACGGCCTCGGGCGAAGCGAACGGTATCACGAGTGCGAGGACCACGTTGCGCTCGAGTTCGAGTTTTTCGCATTCCTCATCGGCAAGTATCTCGATGCGTCCGCGTCCGGGCAAGCGGCCTCGGCCGAACAGCTGCTGGCCGCACAGCGGGATTTCATGCAGGGACACCTGGTCAATTGGGTGCCGGCGTTCTGCCGGCACGTGAACCTCCGAGCGAAGACGGACTTCTATCGCGGCTTGGCGCAGTTGACGGCGGCCTACGTGAAGCGGGATTTCGCCGCATTGAAGGAGACGGCGGGCGCATTCGCGAGCGCGGAGCGGTGCTAGCATGGCTGGCGAAGCGGGCTCGGCGAAGCCGAAGGCGCCTCATGGCCCGAGCATGGGCCGCCGGGATTTCGTGTACGCAGCCGGCGCGATAGCGGGATTGGCGTGCGTGGGCGGCGCCGCGAAACTCGCGCCCGGAGACGAGAGTCTGATTCGACCGCCGGGAGGCGGCGACGAACAGGAGTTTTTTGCCCGGTGCACGCGCTGCGATCGCTGCCGCAGCGCGTGTCCCACCCGGGTCATCGCGCCGGCGACGCTCGAGGACGGACTGCTCTCAATTCGAAGCCCCAAGATGAACTTCAAGTTGGGATGGTGCAATTTCTGCGGGGCGTGCGCCGAAGTCTGTCCGACCGGCGCGCTTGCGACGTCGGGCGGCGCGCGCTTCGCGTTCGATCCGATGCCCGATGACGAGTTCTTCGAAACGTCGCTCGTGCTGGGGCATGCGGTTGTCAACGAAGACCGCTGCATCGCCTGGAAGGGGCAGAGCGCATGTGTTCTGTGCTCGCAGGCGTGTCCCTACGAAGCGATATCGCTTGACGAGTACGACAGGCCTGTGGTCGATGAGAACGCATGCAACGGCTGCGGGGTCTGCGAAAACCGCTGTCCGTCCTCCCGGCTGTTGAGCTATGGGGGAGGGGATGTGCGCGGCATCGAGGTGGAGCCTGCGCTCGTGCGCTGACGGAGCACCTCTCCTTCGAGAAAGAGTGCGTGTCATGAAAAGAAAGATTCCGGTGACGTATCTCCGCGTGGCTGCCATGCTTTTGTTTTTTGCGCTCGTGCTTGTCGGGCTTGCGACGAACCTTGCGCCGGGTACCCCGTCCTCGTTCGGATTCGGCAGCATCGCGGCGATATGTCCGCTCGGCTCGCTTGAGGTGCTCATCGCATCGAAGACGTTCATCCCGCTGGCGGTGGCCTCCTTGGCGTGCCTGATCATCATCGCCTTCGTGCTGGGCAAGGTGTTCTGTGGCTGGGTCTGTCCCGTGCCCCTGTCCCTGCTGCTCGCCCCGAAAAAGGAGCGCGAGCTTTCCCGCGAGGCCGACGACGAGGACGGCGACCCCGTCTTGTCGCATCCTCATCCCGAGACGAGGGCGCGCCCTCGTTTTGATTCACGCTTCGCGGTGCTTTTGGGTGCGCTGGGTTCAACGGCGGTGTTCGGATTTCCGGTTTTCTGTCTTGTGTGCCCGATCGGCCTGACGTTTTGCCTCGTCATCGGGCTGTGGCGGCTCATTGGTTTCAACGAGCCATCCTGGCTGCTCATCGTGTTCCCGCTGCTTCTCGCCCTCGAGCTGTTCGTGTTCAGAAGGTGGTGCCATAAGATATGCCCCCTGGGCGCGATCATGTCGCTCGCGAGCAGTCTGAACACGCGGCTGCGGCCCCATGTTGATCGAAGCAAGTGCCTGCGCACCACCGAGGGCATCGCCTGCACCCGATGCAAAGACGTCTGCTTTGAGGAAATCAACCTGCACGACGTTGACCATTCAAGGCCCCTGTGCGAATGCACGAAGTGCAAGGACTGCTCGTCGGTTTGCCCGGTCGGCGCCATCAGTTTCGGCAAGACGAAGCAGCCACGTCCTTAAGACGCTGTCCGCTCAAACGCCATAAATCCATACATGCATGCTGTCTGCATACGCGCAGACAGCGGTTTTACGGCTGAAATCGGCCGTTCACCTTCGTGCTCGACATATCGGGCAGGTGGCGATCGAGAGACGCGGCTAGAATGGTGCGCGTTCGTGTTGTATCATCGTATTCGTGCCGTAATTGAGTAAGAGTATCTTTATGAAAGGGGATACGCATGGCAACCAAAGTAGGCATTAACGGATTCGGTCGCATCGGCCGCCTGGCGTTCCGCGCGATGGTGGACGATCCGGAGATCGACGTCGTTGCCATCAACGACCTCGGCGACATTCCGACGATGGCCCACCTGCTCAAGTACGATTCCATCCACGGGCGCGCCTTCGACACGGTCGAGGTCACCGAGGACGGCTTCGTGGCTGACGGCCATGCGGTCAAGGTGCTCTCCGAGCGCGAGCCGGCAAACCTGCCCTGGGGCGAGCTGGGCGTCGACGTCGTCGTCGAGTCCACGGGTTTCTTCACCGACGGCACGAAGGCCAAGGCGCACCTCGATGCGGGCGCCAAGAAGGTCGTCATCTCCGCGCCGGCTAAGAACGAGGACATCACCATCGTCATGGGCGTGAACGACGACCAGTACAACAAGGACGAGCACAACATCATCTCCAACGCTTCTTGCACGACGAACTGCCTGGCCCCCTTCGCGAAGGTGCTCATGGACAACTTCGGCATCAAGCGCGGCTACATGAACACCATCCACTCCTACACCAACGACCAGAAGATCCTCGACCTTCCCCACAAGGACCTGCGCCGCGCCCGCGCGGCCGCCATGTCGATGATCCCCACCACCACGGGCGCGGCCCGCGCGGTATCGCTCGTACTGCCCGAGCTCAAGGGCAAGCTCGACGGCTTCGCCACCCGCGTTCCCACGCCGGACGGCTCAATGGTCGACCTCACGGTGGAGCTTGAGAAGGACGCCACCGCCGAGGAGATCAACGCCGCGATGAAGGCCGCCGCCGAAGGCCCGCTCAAGGGCATCCTGGAGTACACCGAGGACCCGATCGTCTCCATCGACATCGTGGACAACCCGCACTCCTCCATCTTCGACAGCAAGCTCACCATGGTGCTGGGCGGCGAGGGCAACTTCGTCAAGTGCATCTCCTGGTACGACAATGAGTGGGGTTACTCGAACAGGGTTAAAGATTTGGTTAAAATCCTTCTGTAGAAGATTTTAACCAAATCATGACGCTGCGGGGCACTGTGGCACCCGATCTTCGCACGATGCCGCGGACTCGCGTACCCAAGTACGCGTCGCCCGCGCCATCCCGCGAACCTCGGGCACCACAGTGCCCCTCGCTGTCTTACTAGTGCCAACCTGTTCGACAAAAGGAAAACCTTTAGGAGGGCCCCATGGCCGACATCAAAACCATCGACGAGCTGGACGCGCACGGCTTGCGCGCGCTCGTGCGCGTCGACTTCAACGTGCCGGTGAAGAACGGCGTCGTCACCGACGATACGCGCATCCGCGCCGCGCTGCCCACCATCGAGAAGCTCGTCGCTCAGGGCGCGCGCGTCGTGCTCATGAGCCATCTCGGCCGACCGGCGGGCGAGGGCTGCGAAGAGGCGTTCTCGCTGCGCCCCGCCGCCCAGAAGCTCTCGGAGCTGCTGGGCAAGCCCGTCGTGTTCGCAACCGACACGGTGGGCGACGACGCGCGCGCGAAGGCCGCGTCGCTGCGCGACGGCGACGTGCTCGTGCTGGAGAACCTGCGCTTCGATGCGCGCGAGAAGAAGAACGACCTCGCGTTCTGCGAGGAGCTGGCCGCGCTCGGCGACGTGTACGTCAACGACGCGTTCGGCACCGCGCACCGCGCCCATGCCTCCACGGCCGGCGTCGCGGCGCTGCTGCCGGCGTACGCGGGCTACCTCATGCAGCGCGAGGTGGGCACGCTCTCGGGCATGCTCGAGGAGCCGCGCCGTCCCTTCACCGCCATCCTCGGCGGCTCGAAGGTGTCCGACAAGATCAAAGTCATCGACGCGCTCATGGACACGTGCGACACGCTCATCATCGGCGGCGGCATGTGCTTCACGTTTCTGCTGGCTCAGGGCAAGCAGGTGGGCACGTCGCTCAAGGAAGAGGACTGGGTGGAGCGCGCGGCTGCCATGATCGAGAAGGCCGAGGCGCGCGGCGTGAAGCTGCTGCTGCCGGTGGACGTCGTCGTCGCCGACCGGTTCGCGGAAGATGCCGAAACGCTCACGGTTTCGGTCGGCGACATCCCCGGTGATATGATGGGCCTCGATATCGGGCCCGAGACGGCGAAGCTCTACGCCGATGCCGTGGCCGAGGCCCGGACCGTGTTCTGGAACGGCCCCATGGGCGTGTTCGAGATGCAGCCGTTCGAGGCCGGCACGAAGGCCGTGGCCGAGGCCGTGGCCGCCAACGCCGACGCGGACACCGTCATCGGCGGCGGCGACAGCGTGGCCGCCGTCAACAAGTTCGACCTGGCCGACAAGATGACGTTCATCTCCACCGGCGGCGGCGCCTCCATGGAGCTGGTGCAGGGCGAGGCCCTCCCGGGCGTGGAAGCGCTTAAGAAGTAGAAGATGTCCCGCACGGGGGCTTGCCCTCCATGCGGGATGTTTCGATGGAAAGGAAGACCTAATGGCACGCAAACCCATGATGGCGGGCAACTGGAAGATGAACAATACCGTGGCGGAAGCTGTGGTGCTCACGCAGGAGCTGTCCAATCGCTACAAAGGGTCATGGTCCGACCGCGCCGAGGTGGTAATCTGCCCGCCGTACGTCGACCTCAAACCGGCCGTGACCGTACTCGATTTCGACAAGACGAAAATCGCGGTGGGCGCGCAGAACGTATACTGGGAGCCGAAGGGCGCATTCACCGGCGAAATATCCATTCCCATGATCAAGGAGATCGGCTGTACGCACTGCATAGTTGGCCACTCGGAGCGCCGCGAGCTGTTCGGCGAGACGAACGAGGACGTCAATCGTAAGGTTAAGGCGTTGCTCGCGGCCAATATGACCCCCATCGTGTGCGTGGGCGAATCACTTGCGGTGCGCGACGAGGGCACCACTGACGAGTACGTCACCGCGCAAGTGCGTGCGGCCTTCGCGGGCGTCGAGCCCAACGATGTTGCGCGCAGCATCGTTGCTTACGAGCCCATCTGGGCCATCGGGACGGGTCGAACGGCGACGCCCGAGCAGGCTGAGACCGTGTGTGCCGCCATCCGCGTCACGCTCGCCGAACAGTTCGGTCCTGAGGCTGCGGAATGCGTCCGCATCCTGTACGGAGGCTCCGTCAATCCCGGCAATGTTGAGGGGCTCATGGCGAAGTCGGATATCGACGGGGGGCTCGTTGGGGGCGCAAGTTTGGATGCCGCCTCGTTCGCCCAGCTCGTCGAAGCGTGTCTGTAGTCCCGCCTTTCATTCTGAGCGGAGTGAACGAAGTGAATGCAATCGAAGGATCCCATGCGGCTTCGGTCGACGATCTCGCCTTGCCGGCATGCCTCATTATAATGGACGGATTCGGCTTAGCTCGGCCCGGTTCCGGCAACGCCATCTCACTCGCCGACACCCCGAACCTCGATAAGATGTTCGCGGAGCGCCCGTGGACGCGCCTTGAGGCGTCGGGTGAGGCTGTGGGCCTGCCTGAAGGGCAGATGGGCAACTCGGAGGTGGGGCATCTCAACATCGGCGCGGGGCGCGTGGTGTTCCAGGAGCTCACGCGCATCAACCGCGCCTGCGCCGACGGCTCGCTGGCGGCGAACCCCGTGCTGAACGACGCGTTCGCGGCGGCCGCGCGGCCGGGCGCGGCGCTGCACCTCATGGGGCTCGTGTCCGACGGCGGCGTCCATTCGATGAACGAGCACCTCTACGCGCTCGCGCGCGCCGCGAAGGCGGCCGGCGTGGGGCGCATCGTGGTGCACTGCTTCATGGACGGGCGCGACGTGCCGCCGAAGAGCGGCGCGGGCTACCTCGAGGAGCTCGAGGCCGTGCTGGCCGAGCTGGCCGACGACGCGTGCATCGCCGAAGTCGGCAGCATCTCGGGGCGCTATTACGCCATGGATCGCGACAACCGCTGGGAGCGCGTCGAGCAGGCGTGGCGCGCCATCGTGGCCGCCGAGCCGTGCACGGACGCGACGCCCGCCGAGATCATGGCGGCCTCCTATGCCGAAGGCGTCACCGACGAGTTCGTCGTGCCCACGGCGCTCTCCGACCGCGGGATGCGCGAGGGCGATGCGGTCGTGTTCTTCAACTTCCGTCCCGACCGCGCACGCGAGATCACGCGCGCCCTGGTGGACCCCGGGTTCGCTGGCTTCGATCGCGGCGCGTACCCGCAGGTGAGCTTCGTGTGCCTGACCGAATACGATCCAGAGATTCCCGCGCCGGTCGCCTTTGCGAAGGAGTTTCCCGAAAACGTCTTGGCCGATACGCTGGCCGAAGCGGGTCTTCGCCAATACCACATCGCCGAAACGGAGAAGTATGCTCATGTGACGTTCTTCCTGAACGGCGGCCGCGAAGAGCCGAAGGCGGGGGAGGAGCGTGCGCTCATCCCGAGCCCTAAAGTGGCCACGTACGACCTCAAGCCCGAGATGAGCGAGCCCGATGTGGCCGCCACGCTGGCCGCGGCCATCGACGACGGCGTGGCCGACGTCTATATCGTGAACTTTGCGAACTGCGATATGGTGGGCCATACGGGCGTCATCCCGGCCGCCGTGGCCGCCGTGGAGGCGGTGGATGCGGGCGTGGGCGAGGTGCTCGCAGCGCTCGAGCGCGCGGGCGGCGTGGCACTTATCACAGCCGATCATGGCAATGCCGACAAGATGATCGCCGAAGACGGCAGTCCCTTCACGGCTCATACGACGGCGCTCGTGCCTCTCGCGCTCGTCGATTTTTCGGGACGGGGACGAACGCTCGACGGCTCCGAGGGCGCGCTCTGCGACATCGCACCAACGCTTCTGGACCTTGTAGGTCTCGAAGCTCCGGCTGCTATGACGGGCAGAAGCCTTCTCGTGTCGGCGCATGCTTGCCCCGATCCGCACGTTTCGCTATACTGAATAACTCGCATACCGATATCACTTTGAACGAAAGAAGAGACCAACCTTGAACCCGCTTCTCATCATCACGCTCATTCTGCTCGTCGTTTCGGGCGTCGGCCTCATCGTATTTATCCTGTTGCATTCCGGCAAGGGCACGGGAATCTCCGATATGATCGCCAGCTCGGTGTACTCCACGCAGACCGGCACGAGCATCGTCGAGAAGAACCTCGACCGCATCACCATCGTGTTCGCGATTGTGTTCATGCTGTCGCTCATTGTGCTCATGATCATCTACCCGCATGGCACGATCGCATCGAGCTAGACGGCAAAATTGACGAAAAAGGTTCTTCACAAGGGGAGTCAGTTCGGGTAGAATAACCTGCGTTGCGCAAAGCGCGAGCAATGTCGGAGTGGTGGAACGGCAGACACGCTAGCTTGAGGTGCTAGTGCCCACACAACGGGTGTGCGGGTTCAAATCCCGCCTCCGACACCAGCAAAATCGAAACACCTGCTTCTGCAGGTGTTTTTTGCATTCGGGCCCAAAACTCCTGCATCGCAGCCTCAGGTCCGCCCTGCGTTCTGCCGCCTGGTGCATTCGGTCCATCACCGCGTATCTTCCGATAGGGTTTGGTGCGGCTTTCCGTCGTCAGTCGCGAAGTCGAGGAACGTGCGGACGATCGGAGACGGTTTGCGTCGTCGGTTCCAGGCGATTCTGATCTCTCGATATGCGGGGTGCTCGAGGTCGGTTGTAACGACCCGGTATGGGGCGCGCAGCAGGCTCAGCTCGTAATCGAGGCTTATGCCGAGTCCGCTTTCCACCATGGCTACGGCTACAGCGTCCTCGCGCACGCTGTAGTCGATGCGAGGGCGAATGCCATAGGCGCGGAAGTACGATCTGAATCGATTGCCGTCTCCCTCTTCGATCATAATGAAAGGATGCTTTTCGAATTCCGAAAGAGGGAGCGGGCAGTCTGTCGGACCGTCGAAATGCTCGGGAAGCACCGCGACGATTTTGTCGCGGAAGAAAAACCGGCTTTCGAACTTAGCATCGACCGGATCGACGAGAAAGCCAAGATCGACACGGCCCTCATGCAGCCAAGTCTCGATGTCGGAATAGGTGCCGTGCAGTATTTCGAAGTCGATCCCCGGATAGTCTGCTTTGAACGAGCCGATGATCCGGGGGAGTGCGTGGGTGGAAACACTGCTGAACGACCCGATACGCACCAGTCCCGTTTCCAAGCCTTTGCAGGCGTCGATCTGCTCATGAAGCGCTTCTTCGGCTGCGACGAGGTCTTGGACGAACGGAAGCAGCCTCTCGCCGTCCGACGTCAACGATACGCCGTTGCGGTTACGTGCGACGAAGGTCACGCCCCATTCTGCTTCGATCGAGTTCAGAAGATGGGTGATGCCCGATTGCGTGTAGCCGGTCTTCTCTGCGGCTTTCGTGAGGCTTCCGAGCCTCACGACTTCGATAAGCGTGCGATAGCGTCTGCTCATAAGCATGCAGCTTTCTCATGAATAAAATTATAAACATGCGTTTCACAAATATACAGCAGCCGCTTACCATATGTTTGGCAAAGATGCGGTCTATCGAAAAAAGGAGCAGCAGCATGTCTCAGAGGAAGAGCGAGCTTGTGCTTATCAGTATCGCGATGGCATGGGGTCTTTCGTGGCTGTTCATGAAGATGGGCATCGAGAGACTCTCGCCGCTCGATATCGTGTTCCTGCGCTTCTCCGTCGCCTTCATCGCGGTCGCCGTCGTATTTCGCCGCCGGCTGCGCGGCATCTCGCGTTCCACGGCGCTCTGCGCCTGTGCGAGCGGAGCCGTCCTTTTCGGGGTGTGTACGAGCGTCCTGTACGGACTCGGCACCACCATGGCCTCCACGGGCGGCTTCATAATCTCCGTCCAGGTGGTGTTCGTCGCTGTTTTTCAAGCCGTGCTCGTCAGGAAGCTGCCGCGGCTGGGGATTGTGATAGCGGCCGCGCTCTGCATCTCGGGCGTGTGCTTCCTCACCGATGCGAATCCGCTCGACTTCGATGCCGGCTCGCTATGGATACTGCTTGCAGCTTCCCTCAATGCGGTGTACATCGTGTTCGTCGGCTCCGTCTCACATCGGGTGGACTCCTTTCAGCTTGGGGCGTTGCAGCTGGGCGTCGCGGCGCTTCTTGCAGGCGCAGGGACGGTATGCTTCGAAACGATCGTGCTTCCCGCGACGCCGCAGCAGTGGATCGCCGTTCTCGGGCTCGGGCTTCTGTGCAGCGCATACTGCTTCGTGATGCAGCCCGTCGCGCAGCAGAATTCGACGCCTGAACGCGCGGGCATCATCTGGTCGTCGGAAGCATTGTTCTCGGCGGTGTTCGCGTTCGTCTTGTTGGGCGAGCGGTTTGCGCCGCTCAACTACCTCGGTGCCGCGCTCATGATGTCCGGTGTGGCGATCGCCTTGACGGATTGGGATCGAGTGCGAATGCGGCTGCGCGCCCCGACCGCGTGCAGTGCGGTCGACGGCGCCGAAGCATCGCGTTGATCGACTGGCCGAAGAGCGGCGAGGGCGGCGGCAAGGAGCAGGCGACGGCTTGTCGCCGACAGCCTCATTTTCATCCGACGGTTTCGAAAGTGCGCTATGATGGTCGGATCCGCCCGCATGTGGCCTTCGAGGTAAAGAGCGTCGCGCAACCCGTGCAGGCAGCCTGTCGGAGGGCCGGCCGCTTGCGAGGGACGGCGATTATTCCGTTCGAGCACGAAAGAGGACGCGCCATGGCCAAGGCGTTCGCATCGAAAAATCCCGTATCGCAGCGTATGCGCTCCATCAGGCGCGTGCTCTGGATCGTCCTCATGCTCAACCTTGCCGTCGCTGCGGCGAAGTACGTCTACGGCGTGATCAGCGGTTCGGCTTCCATGCAGGCCGACGGTATTCACTCGGTGTTCGACTCTGCCGGCAACGTCGTTGGGTTGGTAGGCATCGCGCTCGCGGTGCGCCCGGCGGACGAGGGGCATCCTTACGGTCACGCCAAGTTCGAGACCTATGCGAGCCTCGCCATCGGCGCATTGCTGCTTCTGGCTGCCTTCGAGGTAGGCTCGAGCGCGATCGCGAAGCTTGTTTCCGGGGTCTTTACGGTCGAGGTCACGCCGATCTCTTTCGCTGTCATGATAGGAACGCTTGCAGTGAACCTGGGCGTGACGACGTACGAGCGCCGCTGCGCGAAACGGCTTAAAAGCGAAGTGCTTGCGGCAGATGCCAATCACACGCTCTCCGACGCGCTCGTATCGGTGGGGGTTATCGTTGGACTCGTCGCGGTTTCGCTCGGATTTCCCATAGCCGATCCTATCATGGCGCTGGTGGTCACGCTTGCCATCCTCGCGACCGCCTACGATGTCTTCAAGCATGCATTCGCCACGCTTTCAGATCATGCGCGCATTCCCGAGGACGATCTTCGGGCGACGGCCATGTCGATTGCGGGTGTGCGGGGCGCCCACCGAATCCGCACGCGCGGCACGGAGGGCGAGGTGTACGCCGATCTGCATGTGCTTGTGGCTCCTGACATGACGGTGGTTGCAGCCCATGAGCTGGCGGAAGCGGTCGAGTGCTCTGTCCAGCGGCGCTATCCGAATGTGGTAGAGGTTCTCGTGCACATCGAACCCGATGACGGCCATGAAGAGTAGGACGATACAAGCGGTGTGTTTCGACGTGGGCTCGACGCTCATCAGACCGTGTCCCTCGGTGGCTGAGACGATGGCGCGAGTGGCGGCGGAGCGCGGTCATGACCTCACGGTGCGCGATTTCGAGCCGTATATGCCTGCGATGGACGCCTACTACGAGGCCGAATACTTGCGCGATGGCGACTTCTGGTGTTCGCACGAAGGGTCGACGGCCATCTGGCTCGATCAGTACCGCTACGTGTGCCATCTGGTCGGCATAGGACACGATGCTGACGGCATGGCTGGCGAGGTCCATGCGGCGTTCGAACGTTCCGACCACTGGGAAGCCTATCCCGATGTTCTGGGATGCCTGCGCGCGCTCAAGGAACTCGGGTTGCTGCTTGCCGTCGTCTCGAACTGGGACGCGGGTTTAGAAGATCTGCTGCGCGGCATGCAGCTGCTGCCGTACTTCGACGAAGTGGTGTCATCGGCAGTCGTGGGCTACCGCAAGCCCGATCCCGTCATATTCGATCTCGCATGCGAGCGCTTGGGTGTCGGGGCGGCGCATGTTGCTCATATCGGCGACCGTCCTGACGCCGACGGCGACGGGGCTTCAGCCGCAGGAATCCGCCCCATCATCATCGACCGTCGCGATGCGGAAACCGACTGTCCTCACGTCCGCGTGAGAACCCTTTCGGACATTCCAAGCTTGCTGTAGGTGATGCTTCACACGTCGAAGCCCCCCGGCCGGTTCGGACGCCCGGGCCCGCCGGCAGCGAAAGAGCTCCAACGAGCAGGCGGCTCTTGCGGGCGGAGGCGCATGGGATGAGGGGCTTTCGCACCTGCTCGGCGCCTCCGCACGTCCTCTCCCTGCGAGAGTCGCCTCGTAGGTTGCAGGTCTACTTGCGCCTTCCCGCGTTCGGGCCGCTCGTCCAGTGCCCCTCCTCCCAGAGGCTCTGCGCTACGGGCGCCCAGTGGTCGGCCGTAGCGTGCGTCTTGGCGCAGAGCGCTGCCGCGTCCTCCGGCTCTTCCAGGTCGGTAGAGTGCGCGCCCGAGGCAGCCACCATCTGGGCCAGGCGGTCTTTGTTGTCTAGCACGGGGCAGGGGCGCAGGTGGTTGTCGTTGAACGGCTGGTTGTCGTGGTAGGCCATGAACAGCGGCCGCTTGAGCGCTTCGAGGATAGGCGTGGTGCGGATGTTCGCGTCGGAGAAGTGGATGAACGCGCAGGGCTCGATGTCGCCGTTTGCATTGATGTGCAGGTAGCGCCGCCCGCCGGCGATGCAGCCTTGCGTGAACTCGCCGTCGTTCCAGAAGTCCATGGTGAAGATGGGCTTCGTCTTACGGAAGGCTCTGATCTGGCGGTACATGAACGCACGGTCCTCGGCTGTGGCAAGGAGGTCGGTCGGCGCCGAGGCCCCCACGGGCATGTAGGTGAAGAACCAGGCGAACTTTGCCCCGCGCGCCACGAGGTCGTCGATGAACGCCTCGCTGCCGATGGAGGCGGCGTTCTCGTGCGTGTAGCAGCATGACACGCCGAAAGGCAGGCGGTGGCGCTTGAGCACGGCCATGGCGTGCACGACGGCCCGGTACGTGCCGGAGCCGCGGCGGGCGTCCGTGGCCTCCTCGAAGCCCTCCACCGAGATCGCGGGTATGAAGTTCCCCACGCGCAGCATGTCCTCGGCCAGCGTGTCGTCAATGAGGGTCGCGTTTGTGAACGCCGTGAACGCGCAGTCGTCATGCTTCTCGCACAGCCGGATGATGTCCCGCTTGCGCACGAGCGGTTCGCCGCCCGAGAACAGGTAGAAGAACACGCCCAGCTCCTTGCCCTGCTCCACGATGGAGTCCAGCTCCTCGAACGAGAGGTTCAGCCGATCGCCGTACTCGGCAGCCCAGCAGCCGGTGCAGTGCAGGTTGCAGGCGCTCGTGGGGTCCACGAGCATGGCCCACGGCACGTTGCAGCCGTGCTCGGCCGCTGCGGCGTCCTGGCGGCGCAGGCCGATGAGGCTTGCGTTCACGAGGAAGTTCTCGATCGCCTTCTCGCGCACGCCGGGATCGATATCGGTCCACAGGCTTCTTAGTAACGTCATCCAGTTGTTGTCGGGATCGTCGATTACCTGGTGGAACAAAGCACGTTGCTCCACCAGGTAATCGTTGGGCATCAGCACGTCCACGGCCCTGAGGATCTTGGGCAGCTGCACATCCGGGTCGCCCCCTTGCACGTATCCGAGGATGGTTCGCGCGATCGCTGCCTGCGCGCTTTCGGCCAGCGTCTTCTTCGTTTCCGCCATGTACCGCTCCTTTGTTGTAGAACCCCGTTCGCCCCAAGGGCCGTGCTGCGCGCCCGTCGCAGCGAAGGCCGCCGTAAACGGCGGCCTTCAATATCGACCGGGCACGTCGGTTTTTCGATACAGCAGTATAAAAACGATGTTTTACACGAGCATTGCAAAGGCGGATCGTTCAACGAATCGTAACGCGCACGTGAAGATGCGTCTGCGTTAGACCATCCCGAGCCACACGGCGATCTTCGGAACGTAGCCCATCGCAAAAATCGCCAGGATGAGCGCTGGGATGCCGAATTTAAGCCATAACCGTGACCAGGCTGGGAATCTTGCGCCTTTGCCGGCGTCTGCTTCAGCCAGAAAATTATCCCAACCCCAACCGCTCTTTGTGACACAGAACAAGACGAAAAACAGGCTGCCGAGCGGCAACAGGTTGTTTGAGACGATAAAGTCCTCGATGGATTGGATGTCGCCAAGAGCGGGCACGGTCACGCCGGAGAGCACGTTGAATCCGAGGGCGCACGGCAAGCTGAGCACCGTAACGATACCGGCCGTGCGTGCAACGGCTGTTCGGCGCGTCCAGCCCCACTTGTCCATCGACCAGCTTATGAGGTTCTCGAACACCGCGATGATGGTGGACAGCGCGGCGAAGCTCATGAACACGAAGAACAACGCGCCCCACAGCTGGCCGAGCGGCATTTGGTTGAATACGCTGGGCAACGTGACGAACACGAGGCCCGGCCCGCTGTCAGGCTCCACCGCGAATGCGAAGCATGCCGGGAAGATAATGAGGCCAGCCATGAGCGCTACGGCTGTGTCCAGCCCGCAGATGCGCAGCGCCTCGCCGGTGAGCGAGCGCTCCTTGCCGATATAGCTTCCGAAGATCTCCATGGCGGCGATGCCCAGCGACAACGTGAAGAACGCCTGGCCCATGGCTGCGAATACCGCGTTGCCGAACGTGGCCCATTGTTCTGCAGCCGTTGCGCCTGCAAACAATTTGCCGAAGTCCGGAACGAGGTAGAACGCAAGGCCCTCCAACCCTCCCGGCAGCGTGACGGCGCGTATCACGAGCAGCGCCATGATGCCCAGCAGGCACACCATCATCGCTTTCGTGATGCGCTCGACGCCCTTCTGGAGTCCCAGGTTGCACACGAGGAAGCCCAGCACGATGACCACGAGCATCCATCCCACGAGTTCAGTGGGATTCGCCAGCATGCCGTTGAACACGGCGCCGACGCCCGCGCTGTCCAGGCCGTTGAACGCTCCCGTGCCCATCTTCACCACGAACGACAGCATCCAGCCGCCCACCGTGGTGTAGAACATCATGAGCACCATGCACCCGATGTAGCCCCACCATGAGAACCAGTGCCATCTACCTGACGGCTGCAGCGTGTCAAAGGCCTTCGCCGCGCTCTTTTGGCTGGCGCGCCCCACGGCGAACTCCATTACCATGACGGGAAGCCCCAGGATGACAAGGAACACGAGGTACATGAGCACGAAGGCCGCGCCGCCGTATTCCCCCGTGATGTAGGGGAAGCGCCACACGTTGCCCAGGCCGATAGCGCATCCTGCCGATATCAGGATGAATCCCAATCGCGACCCGAACCGCTCCCGTTCGCCGGTCGTCTCGATCTTCTCGGCTCCGGCGGCTTCTGCTCTCGCCATACCACGTCCCTTCGCAGCTTGTCTTGTACAAGATTGCCCTGTTGGCAAAACGTTGCAATTGTACAGCAAACAGATTCGGAAGGGGAGGCGGATAGGGGAAGGACGGGGAGCGGCGGAGTCGGGGAGGACGGGGGCTTCTCGCTCGCATATCAGTCAGAAGCTTCTCGATGGTTCGAGAACGACGGAATGAAAGAAAAACCCGCCGCGCGTTGCCGCATGGCGGGTCATGGTTTCGTGGAGCGGACGACGGGGTTCGAACCCGCGACCCCGACCTTGGCAAGGTCGTGCTCTACCAGCTGAGCCACGTCCGCTTATAGGGCTGTACAACATTCGCAGGCACAAAGGAAAGCGAATGGAGGCGACGCCCGGATTCGAACCGGGGGTGAAGGCTTTGCAGGCCTCTGCCTTACCACTTGGCCACGTCGCCACGCAGCGATCCGTCATGAAAAGGCCGGTCAAACCAAGTACGAATGACCGGCCTTGCACTGACGATGGAGCGGACGACGGGGTTCGAACCCGCGACCCCGACCTTGGCAAGGTCGTGCTCTACCAGCTGAGCCACGTCCGCATCGCGAGGAAATATGATATCCGAACGTACCGGGGCGCGCAAGTCCTTTTTTCAATTCGGTAGAAAATCAGGTTTCGGAGCCGGTCCGTGTGTCGTCGGTGCGGCAGTCGGGCGGAACGTGCTCTGGCTTGGGCTTGATGCCGGTTCGCCTTCGGCGAGAGCGTTTCGGTTCAGGGCCGCGCCTATCCACAACTATAGCCCCGCAGGACCGAAGGAGGGCTCTTCGATGGACTCGGGAGCTTCGCCATCGAAGCAGCGGACCCAGTTCATCTCGACAAAGCGCTCGACGTCCTCGCTGCTGTAGCCGAGTTCCTCCATGACGGCGGCGGTGTCGTAGCCTACTGGCTTCGCGCGCGTGATGACCGGGTCGCCCACGCTTTTCAGTCGCACGGGCGTCGTGGTGATGGCATGCTCGCCGATGCTGTCGTAGCGGATGGGCCGAAGGATGTCATTGGCGTAAGCTTCCTCATCGCGCATCACGTCGTCCATGGTGTTGCACATCGCATAGGGGACGTCTTTCTCCTTGAAAAGAGCCTCCCAGTACGCCCAGTCGTGTTGCGAGAAGGCATCGGCCATCATTTGGATGACGGTGCGCACCTCTCCGTTTGCATTGATATGGGCGCAGTTTGCGAAGCGTTCGTCCTCGGCGTACTCCTCGAGGCCGATCAGGCGCATGACGAAGGGATACCATGCATCGTACGATCCGTAGCAGATGAGGAACCACACGCCATCGGACGTCTGGTAGGCGTTGTTGGTGGGGCAGGGGGCCTCTTTGCGGTTCTTCGGGAACGGCACGCCGAAGGGTTGGGAGACGACGGGTACTTGCATGGCCCACAGCGCCATATGGTGCAGGTTCACGGTGACCAGGTCGCCGACGCCGGTTTTTTCCGCACGCCAGAGCGCGCTCATAAGGCCCATGCCGAGCGCGATGCTCGCGTTCCAATCGCCGAACGCCGCCGGCATATTGCCGGGCTGGAAGTGCTCGTCATCCTGCGGAATGGACATCAAAAGCCCACCGCGTGCCGAGTAGCAGGTGGCGTCGAAACCCTTGGCGTCCTTCATGGGGCCGCGTTCGCCGTAGCCGCGCATCTGGCCATAAACAAGTTTGGGGTACTTCTCATGCAGGGTCTTGTAGTCGTAGCCGAGCCGCTGGAGCGACGGATTGCGAAGGCTCGTCACGAAGATGTCCGCTTTGTCCAACAACTTCGACATGATTTCTCGTCCGCCTTCCGTGCGCATGTCGAGCGAAAGGAATCGCTTGTTGGCGTTGCTCATATCGAAAGCGGGGTTGTCCATGCCGAGCTCGGGCATGCCGAAGCCCGGCCCGTCCATGCGATGAAGGTTGCCCGAAAGCGTCTCCACCTTGTACACGGTGGCTCCGAGTTCGCCGAGTTGCCGTGGACAAGCTGGCATGGCAACGTAATCGCCCAGTTCGACGACGACGAGGCCCTCGAGACCGCGAGGGACGGTTTCTGGTCGTTCGGTCATGTCCATCTCCTTTGCATTGGCACACGTTTCTAAACCATGGAGACAGTATAGGCGAGGGGCGGCGCCACGTCTCTGAGAGATGGCTGGATCTCTCCGGAAGCTCGACAACGAGCGAGTTCGAGGTTCGTGAGAGGCGCACAGGGCATCCCGAGCTTCAAAGGATCTGCATGCGGCCGATCGTTGCGTTGTTGAATCGGGGAGAGGGATGATGCGTTGCGGCATGCGAGGTGGCTGCTGAATTTTTTAAAAACGGTCTTTGCCGCGCGGCTTCGTTCTGGTAGACTGTCTCCTTGCTGATGCGAAAACGCATCGCACTTCATCAGCATGGGCGATTAGCTCAGGGGGAGAGCACTACCTTGACACGGTAGGGGTCACAAGTTCAAATCTTGTATCGCCCACCATGCATATGATAGCCGGGAACCTCAGGTTCCCGGCTTTTTTATCGGCCGAACCCTGGGCGGTTTGCCTCCGGCGGCAAAAAGCGAATTCGATACGGAGGCGAGCATCGTTCTGTCCGGATGGACTCGAAGTGCCCGGCTTGCAACCGCCCGCTCAGGTGTCGGCTAATCCTTTTTCTCGAACTCATGGTGCCCGCAGTTGGGGCAGGCGGGCAACGCCTCGGTCTCGCTTGTGATGCGGACGATGTACCCGCAGTTCTTGCAGCGGTACGATCCCTCGCCCGGCTTGTCTCCAGTCTTGTACTCCATGAAAAGCTCCTTTCATCGGGTGCGTGCAGCCGAAAGACTATCACGCTCGTATTCCCGTCGGGCAGCGGTCGGAACCCGGATGCGCGACGGTTTGTTGACGGCGGGATCCTGGCCGACCGTGCAAAACAGCTCGACTTGGGGGATAATGGGTTGTCGAAGGGGAGCGCGACATACCCTGTGCTGCGACAGAGGGAAGGAGGGCGAGGTGGGCGCCTCGAATTTCAGCGACTATGTCCTGGCGGGTAAAGATGAGACGTATGCGGAGGCGGTCGCTGCCCTGAGGACGCGCCATGGTTTCGATTTTGTCGCGCTCGGCCTTACAGCATTCATCGGCGCGCCGCTCAAATGGGTGTACAGCGCTGGCGCGACAGGGGAGCGCTATCGTCGCATCGTGCTCGCACCCGGTCACGGTATCGGCGGCATCGTGATCAAAGCGGGCAAGCCGATGATGTTCATCGACATCGATGAAGAAATCGATCCGCGGGAATACTCGTCGTATCCCATCGTTTTCGCCGAGGATTTGCGCAGCTTCTGCGCACTGCCGCTCATGCAGGAAGGACGCGTGGTCGCCGCGTTGCTCTGCGCGTACCGCTCGGTGAGCAGTCGTCACGAAAAGGCCTACCGGCGGCTGATCGAAGATCTGGGCGGTCAGATGTGCGATCTGGACGTCGTGTCCGCCGACTTCATGGATTTCGAGCGCATCGCGTCCGGGAAACGTGCGGATTCCGCGCGTAACCCCATATACGTTCGTTCGGAGCTCTCGCGCGTCATCGCCGCACAGGAGGATGAGCGCAAGCGTATTTCACGTGAACTGCACGACGGCATCGCTCAGGAGTTGCTGGCCGTTTCGTTTTTGCTCAAGCGTCTTGATGCCCACGTTGACAGCGAAGGTGCCGCGCTCGTCTTCAACGCGGCGAACGACATCGATCGCATTCTAGATGAACTGCATAACATATCGGTGGAGCTCAGGCCCTTGGCGCTCGATCATCTGGGCTTCGTTGCGGCGTTGCGTTCCCAGGCGGCGGTATTCGAAAAGACTTACGGTGCTGAGATTTTGTTCGCGGGTGGTCTCTCGTGCGACCGGTTCGACCAGGCGCTTGAGACGCAGGCGTACCGCATTTGCCAAGAGGCCATTCTGAACGCGTGCAAGTATTCCGACACCGATCGCATCTATGTAACGCTTGAGGACTCCGATGGTTGGCTGCACGTGAGCGTGGTGGATCATGGTTGCGGGTTCAATGCCGATGAGCCTGAGATCAAGGGGAGCGGATGCGGGATGCTCGGCATGCAGGAGCGCGCCAATATAATAGGAGCGACGTTGGACGTTGCGTCGGGGCAGGATGGGACGAAGGTTACGCTCGTTGCTCCGATGCATGCGACGGAAGGCAAGGAGGGGGCATGATACGCATCATGCTGGCCGACGACCACGAGGTGGTGCGTGCGGGCTTCAAGATGATACTCGAGCAAGATCCCGAGCTCGAAGTGGTGGCAGAGGCCGCCGATGGAGCCCAAGCGTACGCGGTGGCGGCGCGCGAGAAGCCCGATATCCTCCTTATGGATATCTCCATGCCGCCGGGGCAGAGCGGGCTTGTCGCATGTGAAAAGATTGCCAAGGACTTTCCTGCAACCAAGGTCATCGTTCTCACAATGTTCGCCGAGCCGGAGTATCTCTTCTACACCCTGCGCGGTGGCGCATCGGGTTACGTATTGAAGAACTCAACCTCCGAGGAGCTTATCGCTGCGGTTCGCGCCGTGGCCGGCGGAGGCAGTTACATCCATCCTAAGATGGCAGCTCTCCTCACAAAGCACCTCGTGGACGGCGGCGAAGAGCATGATCGCTCGTACCAGCAGCTATCGAATCGCGAACTGGAGATATTGCAGCTGTTGGCCAAGGGCTTCACGAACAAGGAGATATCGGAGCAAATCTACCTATCCGTGAAAACCGTCGAGGCGCATCGCAGCAAGATCTACCAAAAACTCGGTTTCAAGACCCGAGCCGACCTCGTAGACTACGCGCTGCGCCACAAGCTGCTCAACGTGTAAAAACGCTCAGGAGCACGCGCATTCGGTCTCCGCCTCTGCCCGTTACGGGAGCATGCGGCCTTTACGCTTGCTCGGCCGCGGGTTCCTCCGTCTCCGCAGGCTTCGCACCGCGGCCGAGCCCGAAGGAGAGCGCTTTGGTGGGGCAGGCGTCGATGCAGGCGCCACATGCCATGCAGTCTCCTGCGCGGACGACTGCATCCTCGCCTGCGAGCGCGGGCTCGAGGATGACCGGATCCGCCAGGCAGGAGCGCTTGCAGGCGTTGCAGTGGATGCAGGCCTCCTGATCGAGTTTGACGTTTACCAGGCCTGCGCGTCCAAGCGCCTCGTAGAAGCCTCCCAGCGGACAGAGCGCGCGGCACCATACGCGATGACCCCAGAACAGCTCAGCGAGCATGATGGCGGCCAGCATCCACAGTCCCGTGACCGCGCCGAACAGCACCCCCTTGTTGAGCGCGCTGATGGGCGAGAACGCCTCGAATACGGGAACGCTCGTGAGGGCCGAGAGTGCAAGCACGCCCAATGCGATCCAGAGCTTAGCCCGGCGTGGAACGGGCGCCTCGCGCACTTCGATGCCCAGCTTGCGTCTGAATGCGTCCTCGATCTCCAGCACGAGATTGACCGGGCATACCCATCCGCAGAATGCTCGTCCTCTGATCAGGCCGTATACTAACACTATTGGCAGCGCGGCCAGCAGCCACTCGACCGGCGCAGTCTTCGAGGCGACGATGACCTGCAGGACCCCGAATGGGTCTAGAAGGGCGAGCCCGCCGACGGAGGAGGAGGAAAGGCTGCCGAAGAAGGACAGGTCGGCAGGAGTGGAGAGCGGGTCGTCGCCGCCGACGGAAGCCCCGAACAGGCTCCAGCCCGCTATGAGCACCGGTGCGGCAAACAGCGCTATTGCCGCCACCTGCACGATGTGGCGGAACCAGGTCCAGCGAAACGAGCGAGACGCATCCGGGGTGGCGCTCATCGCGATCCGGCCTCGGCGAGGGTGGGGTCGTCTTCGAAGTTGGCGTACACGAGGTTGATGCCCGTGACGCCGGGAATGTCGATGAAACCGCTCGCGATGGCATGCGAATCATCGACGGTCTCAGCTTCGATGGTGACGACGATCTTGTAACCGTTCGTCTCGTGCACCTCGACGCCCGCGCGCTCTGCGAGCTCGGCCGACACCTTGTCGGTGCACTCGGGCTTCGTCTCCACGACCAGACTCGATATTACCATGATGCTCCTCGCCTTCGTACTTGTTGCTTCCGGTATCCGTGGGTCGGACCGGAGAGGGAAGGACCGGGAGGGTTGTGCGCCCTCCCGGTCTGCGCGTCCAAAGGCCTTCGGGCCGATGGGGCGCTCGGGCTCTCGCTATCCCTGCACGTGGCAGGTAATGCACTGCGTGCGGGTGGGTTCGAGTTCCTTCGAATTCGAACCGCCGTCCGCGTAATGGTCCTCAGGCAGCGCGACCGATCCGTTGAGCATGGGATTCGCCTGATCGTTCGCACCGTGGCAGCCATAGCATCCGTTCGCGCCGAGACTGTCGAAGCGTCCATCGTGCGTGGCGGGCATGAGCGGCGCGGCCCCTTCGGGGATGCTTGCGTTGACGTCCGCTTTTGCCGGCTCGCTGCTGCAGCCTGCCACGGCGCCCAGCCCCGCGGCCATCGTCATGACGAGGGCCGCCGTAATCAAAGACTTCTTCATCGGTTTCACCCCTCGATCTTCGCGATGGACACGCAGGTCTTCTTGTAGTCGGGTTCCTTGGACAGCGGGCAGTACGTGTCCTGCACGGCCAGGTTGATAAGTGTTTCCTCTGCGAAGAAGGGAGCGAACACCGTGCCTGCTGGCGGTTGGGTGCGCCCGGCTGTGGACACCTTAATGTCGAATTCTCCGAACCGCGATGTCACTTTGACCATGTCGCCGTCCTTCACGCCCAGTGCAGTACAGTCCTCCTGGCTCATGTTGAGCAGTGCCTCGGGCAGCGCTCGGTCAAGCTCGGGTATGCGGCGCGTCATGGTGCCGGTGTGCCAGTGCTCGAGCAAACGGCCGGTGACGAAGTAGAACGGGAACTCGCTGTCGGGCGTTTCCGCTGGCGGTTCGTAAGGGCGGAACACCACCGAGGGCTTGGATTTTGCGGATTTGTAGAAGCTGACGTCGTTCGCAAGTCCGGGGGTGCCATACTGGGCGACGCCCACCTCGTCGAAGCCGTCTTCCTGCGCCCCGTTCGAGAAGCGCCACTTCGTGGGCAGCCACGTGCCGTCGACTTCGCGCACGGGCCAGGTAAGGCCGTGGTGGGCCAGGTACTCGTCATAGGGAGCAAGCTGCTTGGCCTCCATCTTCAGCTTGCCTTCGAACGTCCCGTCGGCATTGTCGTTGATAGCCTTGGCTTTTTCGTTCATGCTCGGGTTCGAGAAGATGCGGTACTCCTCCCAGATAGCCCGGTTCGTCTCGCGATCGTCGCCCTTGAAGTCAGCGGCATCCTTGTCGTAGATGAAGCCGAAGAGGTGGTCGAAGGCGTCCTCGCCGTCGATCTGCTCGCCGTCGAGGACGCGGCGCGCCACTTCCATGATGGCCCACAGATCCCACTTGGCCTCTCCCGGAGGATCGACGGCCTTCTCGAATACAGAACTGCGACGCTCGGCGTTTCCGAACTGGCCCTCGCGCTCGACCCACAGCGCTACGGGGAACACCACATCGGCGTACTTGGTGGACATCGTCGGATACACCTCGTTCACCACGATGAACGTGTCGAAGATGCCCTGGTTGTCCTCGCCCTTGCCGAGGAAACGCGTGAGGTTGGGCATGGACTGGGCCCAGTTGTTGTGTGCCGTCCACAGAAAGCCGAGATTGCCCTTGGACATCTCGCGGAATATCTTCACCGTGTGCATGCCGGGCTTCTGAATTTCGTCAAGGTAGCCTTCCGGAAGATCCCAGATGGCTTCGGTGTAGCGGCGGTGCTGGGGGTTCTTCACCACGAGGTCGGCCGGTAGACGGTGCGAGAACGTGCCCACCTCGCGCGCCGTTCCACAAGCGGAGGGTTGTCCGGTGAGCGAGAAGGGCCCGCAACCCGGCTTGGCGATTTTGCCGGAAAGCAGGTGGATGTTGTACAGATTGTGGTTCATCCACGTGCCGCGATTGTGCTGGTTCACGCCCATCGTCCACAGCGACATGACTTTGGCATCCTTGTCCGCGAACACCTTGGCGAGTTCTTCGAGGTCCTCGACGGGCACTCCGGAGAGCTCGGAGGTGTATTCGAACGTGTAAGGCGCCAGGCGTGCCGCGAACTCGTCGAACGTGATAGGGGCGACATCGTCCACCGTCTTGCCGACATCGGAGGCGTCGTAGCCGTCGTCGGTGGCATTGCCGATGTTCTCTGTGCCTTGTTTGAACTGGAGGTGGTCGTTCACGAACGCCTCGTCGTAGAGCTTGTTTTGCACCAGGTAGTTGGCGATGCAGTTGGCGATGGCCAAATCGGTGTTGGGCTTGAAGAGCATGGTCTTGTCGGCGCTCTCGCTCGTGCGGGTTTTGATGGTGCCCAAGTCGTAATGCCTGACCCCCTCGCCGGAGAGCTTGCGGGCAGTCAGGCGCGAGTAGAGCATCGGATGTGCTTCGGCCATGTTCGCGCCCCAGGTAACGAACACGTCGGCGTTGTCGAAATCCTCGTAGCAGCCGGCGGGTTCGTCGGTCTGGAACACGTTCATGAAGCCCACGACGGCGCTGGCCATGCACAAACGCGCGTTGGGATCGATGTTGTTGGACAGCAGTCCCGCTTTCCAGAACTTTGCGGTGCAGTAGCCTTCGGTGATGGGCTGTTGGCCGCTTCCCCAGAACGCCAGGCGGTTCTTGTCGTTCTTCCATGTTTCCTTGAGCTTGGACGACACGAGTTCGAGCGCCTCGTCCCACGTCGCTTCGCGCAAACCCTCGTCGGTGCCCTTTGTGGAGCTGTCATCGCGGATGAGGGGTACGGTCAAGCGGTCTTCGCCGTACAGGATCTTCGCTAAGTAGTACCCTTTGACGCAGTTGAGGCCGCGATTCGACTGGTTGTCCGGGTCGCCCGTGACACTGATGAGCTTGTTGTCCTTCACCTCGCAGATGACGCCGCAGCCGCATCCGCAGAACCGGCAAACGGCCGTGTACTTCTGACCTTCGCCTGCCGCGCCCGCCGTTGCGTTTCCGCTTGAGCAGCCCATAAGCGACGACATCGTTCCCGCCGCTGCGGCGCTTGCCAGCGCGACGGCCGTCGCTTTGACGAATCCTCGTCTTGAGATGTCCATGACACCCCTCCTTCTGTTCCCGTCGTTCTGTTCGTCCATGGTTTCCTCGTCCTTCAACGGTTCTGAGCCGTTCTTGCAGGCCGCGATTCGCTGCGCAGCAGCCGTCAAGCCTCGCCTCCGTCCGCACGTTCGGCATCCGTTGCGATGCGGATGGGTACCTCGGGTTCGCTTACCACGCAACGCTCCACGCACAACCCGCATCCAACGCATTGCTTCTCGTCGATGACAGGGGCGAACACCGAATGGATGGCGTCGCCTTCGCGGAGGCGATAGTCGATTGCGATGGCCTTGTCGATAAGGGGGCAGACGCGATAGCACACCTCGCAGCGCATGCCCTGGAAAGCGATGCAGGCGTCCTCGTCGATGACGGCGACGCCCATGCGGACGTCAGAACGCTCGTCGATGTCGCGCAGTGCGCCGGTCGGGCATGCTGCGACGCAGGGGAAGTCCTCGCAGAGGCGGCAGGCCTGAGAACGTGCATCGACGATCGGCGTGCCCACAGCCATGCCCACGTCGCTGCCGGCGGGCCGGATGGCGAGGTAGGGGCAGGCCTGCATGCATGCGCCGCACTTGATGCAGTGCGCCGAGAAATCCGATTCTCCGTGTGCTCCGGGGGGCCGCAGCAAGAAGGTCTCGCCGCGCGTTGCGCAGTATGCGGCTTGGAGCACGACCATTGCTGCCGATGCGCCTGCTACGATGCTCGATATCCTCATGCACTCCTCCTTGTCGAAATGAATCATGCACCTGCGGGCGCTTTGCGCCTATCGGGGTATGCGCGGGGAAGGAGAAGGCAAAACCCTTCATAGGGGAAGGGTTTTATTCTATTTTTAGTTAAGAATAATATTGACGTGGGAAGAGGCGAGGTTATCTGCAGGGCGGAACGAGGATCGTGCAGTGCAGGTTATCTTCGCATGGAAGCACACAAAACGCCGGACTCGCCGAGGCGTCCGGCGTTTTGCCGGTCGAGTCGTGGAGGGCTTTACGCGGTTATGCGCACGCCGACATACGTGGCGCTTTCGGGCAGTCCGGATATGCTGTAGACCTCGGAAAGCGCGATGGCCGAGACGCGCCACGAGTACGTCGTGCCGTTCACGTCGATGGATCCGGCGCGGAAGGTGTTGCCCGCCTCGTCAACAGCCGTCTCGCTCGCCGTGGATACGTCGAAGCCCTCCGCCGCGATGGCGGCTTCGACAGCGGCATCGACGCCTCCAGATGAAAAATCGGTGTAGCGCAGGCGCATGCCCAACGCGTTCTCGCGTTCGACCGTGAACGTCCATGACCCGTTGAGCAGGCGCGCGGCGTCGGGCGCATCGAGGTTCGCGACGCCTTGCTGGTAAAGCAGGCCCGCCTCCGCCAAGCTCACATCGGAAGGCAGCTTGACGAGTTCGAAACCGGCGCCGTCCTCCGAGGGCGAGGGCTCGTAAGTGGTGAAACCTGCATCGGCGAAGGACTGCTTGATCGAGGCGTCGTCAAGCTGGATGAGCGACGGCAAGCTCGGCAGATCGTAGGTCACTTCGCGTGCGAGGTTCTCCTCAACGCTCGCCTGGGAACGCGCCGCGCTGCCCTGTATGGAATCCAGCACGTTGAACAGCAGCACGCCGCCAATGAGAGCGGCGATCGCTACGAAAACGGCCATGAGAGCCAGCTGGCGTCGGGGCATATCGAGCGGTCTGAGCAGGCCGCTGCCGTCCAGGTAGCGAATCGGTCCTTCGTTGTCGATGTATTCTTTTCTCTGTGGCTCGAATAGCATTGCGACTCCTGCTGCGGTTCTCGTTTCGTGTGGGCACGTCGTGCGTTCTGCGCATTATAGCATTGCCGGGCAGAAGCCCTTCTGCGGAATGCGCCCAGCCAAAGCCGGGCGCATTCCGATGCCCGGTGGACGACGTGGGCGCTGCAAGGGTCTATGCCCTGGCAGGTCGAGATCGCCGCGAAAGGAGACGGGGTTGTGTGCTTTGCCCGGTTCCGCATTGTGGAGCTGCTCGCCTCGTGTTAGGATACGTCTCGCCCGTGGGGGAGTAGTTGGCATGCGGCGCAGAGCGCATGCGGCACGTTCAACATCATGGCCTGAACAGCCTGGCGTGTCTGAAATAACGAGACTCACGGCGCCGCTGCACGATCGTGCAGCGGCGCCGTGAGTCTTTTTTTATGGAGATGCCCCGGCGGTGAAGCGGACAAGACAGAAGGAGCATTCGGTGGACCTTTCGATTTTCACGACGCCTGAAGCATGGATCAGCTTGGTGACGCTTTTATTCCTCGAGATCGTGCTCGGGGTTGACAACCTCGTGTTCATCTCGATCACGACGAACCGCCTGCCGGCGGACAAGCAGCATATCGGCCGTAAGATGGGCCTTGCCGGCGCGCTTCTCATGCGCATCCTGTTCTTGTGCTTTGCCTCGTATCTTGTGCATATGACAACGACTCTGTTCTCCGTGAATCTCGGCGCATATGAGCACGGCTTCTCGGTGCGCGATCTCGTCTTGCTTGCTGGTGGCGCGTACCTCATATACAAGGGCATCGATGAGCTGCGCGATACGCTCAAGCTCACCGAGCTCAAGGCCGAGCACTGCGAGGAGCACAAGGCGCTGCACATGATAGGCCTGCCGCAGGCCGTGGGCACCATCATGGTCATGGACCTGGTATTCTCAATCGACTCGGTCATCACGGCCGTGGGACTGGCCGACCACCTCATCATCATGATCATCGCTGTCATGCTGGCCGTGATACTCATGATGATTTTTATTGATCCTATCTCCGACTTCATCAACGGGCATCCCGAAATGAAGATGCTCGCTCTCACATTTATCGTGGCTATCGGTGCGCTTCTGGTCATGGACGCAGCCGGGTTCCACACCGGTATCGAACTGCTTCACATGCCGCTCGAGAAGCTTATTGTGTACTTCGCCATGGTGTTCTGCATCGTGCTTGAACTCATCCAGATGCGCTACAATGCGAACGTTCTCGCATGGCGCAAGGAGCGTTGGAAGAACGAGACGGCTGCGCAGATCGAAAGCGTGCGCACCGGGATGCTCGAGGAGCTGCGCCGCGACGCTGCCGAGCAGGACAAGGTCTCGAAGCAGGCCGATGGGCGAGCCGAGCGCATCACACCGGTCATCATCGGCAACAACGTGTACGTCATGATGCCAATGGACGGGGAGGACGCCGCCTCGTTCAAACAGCTCATGCTCGAGTCTGCTCAAGCTACGAGTGCATTCGCCGATCCGCTTGAGATCGAAGCCGAGACCGTGGAGGATGCGGGTTCGGAACCGTCGTACGAGGTGCCCGAGAAGAAGTGAGTTGTCCGGATGGGGCCCTCCGTCACGCTCCGAAGAGCTCGTAGCCTTCCTCGGAGACGAAGAAGCGCGCGGCGCGCGGAAGGATGCGAGCCGAGAAGGGCGTCGTAAGCCGTGTGGCTTCTCCGTCGTACTGCACTTCCATGGGCGGGTCGGCTACAACGTGCACGGTGCGGGCGCGGTGCAGCTCGAGGGCTTCGGTGCGGTCGGGGAAGTCGCCGCCGCGGTCGAGCAGCCCGGCAAGCACTGCGGGGATGAGCTCGAAGGCGTTCTGGGCTTTAAGCACCACGACGTCGAATACGCCATCGCGCGGTTCGTTCTCGTGGGTGACCGTGATGTCGAACTGAATTTTCGAGAAGTTGACAAGCAGGATGCCCAGTCCTTCGCTCTCGATGGTGGTGTCGTCCAGCTCGATGGAGAAACGGGATTTCTGCGGCAGAGGGTTCGCGATGGCTGCAGAGAGGTAGGCCATTGGACCGAACAGACGCTTGGCCGGTTCGGCTCCGTGCATGATAGCGGCATCATAGCCGGCTCCGGCCATGATGCCGAACCCGAACCTTCTGCCAGCCACTTCGATCTCGCCGAGGTCGAAGTCGAGCGTTCGTCCCTCGCGAACCATCTTTGCCAGGGCGTGGGGTTCCATCGGCGAGGCGAGGTTGAGCGTTAGCAGATTTGCCGTGCCGGCGGGGAACGGAAGGATGGGGATGCCGGAATTTGCCAACAGGTAGCTGACCGTCGCCACGGTGCCGTCTCCGCCGCTTGCCACCACGGCGTCGAAGCCTTCGGCACCGGCGAGCAGAGCGCCGACGTCGGTTGTGCCGTCGGTTGAGCGCAGACACACCTCGTCGCCGTCACGGGCGAAGGATCGTACGAAGTCGTAGACGGCCCCTTCGCCGAAGCCCGATGCAAGGTTGTTGATGACGAGCAGTTTCACAGATTCCCTTTCAGTTGCTATGATGGCATGGTACAACATGGAGCGAGAGTCGCACAAGGTAAGGAACAATCGGTGTACATAGCAAACCAGGAAGATTTTGCGGCGTTCGCCGAGCGCGCCGCTCGTTCGAGCGTGCTCGCCATCGACACGGAGTTTCTGCGCGAGAAGACCTATTATGCAAAGCTGTGCCTCATCCAGCTTGCCACCGATGACGAGACGGCTATCGTGGACCCGTTCGCGGTGGACGATCTCGGCATACTCGCCCCGCTGCTCCTGAACGAGAACGTCGTGAAACTATTCCACGCCGGCAGTCAGGATCTCGAGATTCTACTGCGCGAGGTGGGCGTTCTGCCGAAGCCCATCTTTGACACGCAGACGGCGGCGGCGCTTCTGGGCCATACCCAGCAGATCGGATATGCGGCCCTCGTGCATGCCGAATGCGGGGTCACGCTCAAGAAAATCGACTCGTTTACCGACTGGTCGCGTCGGCCGCTCTCCGATTCACAGCTCGACTACGCCGCCGACGACGTCGTGTATCTGCCGCGCATGTACGAGCGCATGCGCGCAGAACTCGAGCGCAGGGGCCGGCTCGCATGGTTGGCGCGAGACTTCGAGGATATGAGCGACCCGGCGAAATACGCAGCCGACGAGCGCGGCCGCTATCGACGCCTCAAGCGCGTCTCGCAGCTGTCTCGCCGTCAGCTCTCGGCTGCGCGCGAAGTGGCGGCATGGCGGGAGCTGGAAGCCCAACGGCGAGACGTGCCGCGCAAGTGGGTGATCACCGACGAGCAGATCGTCGAGGCTTGCAAGCGCGAAGCGCGCACCATCGACGAGCTGTTCATGGTGCGCGGCATGCGCGAGCGACTGTCCACGCGCGATGCGCGTGCGGTGGTGGCGCTCATGGTTACGGCGCTCGACGCTCCGCCCGAGACCTGGCCCGAACCCGATCGGTGCGCCAAGAGCGAGCCGAACGTCGATGCGCAGCTCGATCTCATGACCGCCATCGTGCGTCTGCGCGCTAAGGAAAGCGGGGTGGCGATCCCGACCCTTGCAAGCCATGATGATCTGGCCCGTGTCGCGCGAGGCTACCGCGAGGGCGTTGACCTTTTGCGCGGTTGGCGACGCTCGCTGGTGGGCGAGGAGCTGCTCGATCTCCTCGACGGCAAGATTCGCTTGAGCCTGGACGGCGCCGAGCTGAACGTGGAGCGTCGGGAGGCGTGATCGGTTCGGCGGGCCGGGAGCTTGCGGCCGATGCGCGCCGGGCGGTGTCGTTCAAGTTTCGGGAACCGCGTCGATAGGAGGGGCCTCGCGTTGCCACCGCGATGCCGAATCGTGGCTGTTTCGTGAACGAAAGTTACGGAAGTTTGACGCTCGGGCCCGGCCTCCCGGGGGCCTGTGCGGCGCTCCAGTATAATACGGAATCGTACGTGGAATGCAGTCCGAGAGGCTGCGGAGTCTACCCCTTTGAAGGAGTGTTCGACCTATGTTCGGATTGAGCTCGGGCTACCTGCTGCTGATCCTGGTGACGTTGGCCATCGGCGGCTTCGCGACCTGGTATGTGAACTCTCAACTCAAAAAGTACAAAAGGGTGCCCATCTCCACGGGGATGACCGGCGCCGAGGCGGCGCGCCGCATGTTGCAGTACTATGGCATCTCGGGTGTGGAGGTGCGCCGTGGCGGACCCGGCCAGGACTTTTTCGATCCGCGCACGAACTCCGTTACGCTTGGGCCGGATTCCTTCGAAGGCCGATCGATCACGGCGACGGCGACTGCGTGCCACGAAGTGGGACATGCCTACCAGTACGCCCAGGGGTACGCGCCCATGAAGATTCGCGGCGCGCTCGTGCCCGTGGTGAATCTGGCCTCGAACGCCTGGATGTTCCTGCTGCTGATTGGCATCGTCATGCAGTTGACCGGCCTCATCGACCTTGCCATTATTCTCTATGCGTTCGCGGTGCTGTTCCAGATCGTCACGCTGCCGGTCGAGTTCGACGCTTCCCGCCGCGCAATGGTCTACATGCAGGCGACGGCTCTGCCTCAGGCGGAGCAAAGCGGCGCGTTCAGCGTGCTGCGCGCCTGCGCGCTCACCTACGTCGCCGCTGCTCTCACCTCCATCTTGCAGCTGCTGTGGCTCCTCGGCCAGCGTCAGGACTAGCAGGCGTGATTGTGAGGGCTTCGGAGGAAGGGGAGCGGGCGGCGGCGCTCGGCGACGCGCTCGCACGCGCGCGGGCGGCAACCTCGCGCGGCGCAGTCGTCGACGACAGGTCCGATCAGCCGCTTAGCGTGTCGGCGGCGATGGCGCTTGCAAAGGGCGCGCTCGAGGGCGTGGCCGTGCGTTTGGTGGGCGAGGTGTCCGAGGTGTCGAACAAGCCCGGGTACAAGGCCGTGTACTTCACCGTGAAGGACAAGAGCGCGGCGCTTCCCTGCATGATGTGGAACAACCGGTTCCGGGCTGCGGGAGTGCCGCTGCGCGTAGGGCAGCTTGTGGAGCTGGCCGGACAGTTCACGCTGTTCGCACCCAAGGGGCGCATGAATTTCGACGTGGTCTCGCTCAAGCTGGCGGGCGAGGGCGATCTTCGGCTCAAGGTTGCCGAGCTCGCGCGAAAGCTCGAGGCCGAAGGGCTCATGGACGCAGCCCGTAAGCGGCCGCTTCCGATTTATCCGGACGTCGTCGGACTGGTCACATCGCCGCGCGGTGCCGCCGTCCACGACGTGCTGCGCACGCTGCGCCGCCGGTTTCCGCTTGCGCGCGTGCTTTTGGCAGGCGTGGCCGTGGAGGGCGCCGCCGCGCCTGCGGGCATCATGGAGGGGATGCGTCAGGTGGTGGCAGCCGGGGCCGAAGTGGTGCTCGTCGTAAGGGGCGGCGGCTCTTTCGAGGACCTGATGACGTTTAGCGACGAGCGGCTCGCGCGTACCATCGCACGCTGCCCCGTGCCGGTGGTGACGGGCATCGGGCACGAGCCGGACACCACCATCGCCGATATGGTAGCCGACGTGCGTGCTTCGACGCCGACCGCAGCAGCCGAGGCCGTCAGCCCTGCGCGCGAGAGCCTCGAACGGCATTTTTCAGCGCGGGCGCGAACGCTTGCCGCCTGTGCCGGGCGTGCGGTCGAACGTGCGGGCGCAGACGTGCGCCGTTGCGCGACGAGACCGCTGTTCTGCGATGCACAAACGGTGTTTGCCGCCGAAGCGCAGACGCTCGATATGATGGGCGACCGCCTGTCCAGGGCGCTGCCCGCAAATCTTGAGCGCGACAGAGGGCTGGTCGTGCGTCAGCGCGAGCGGCTTGCGCGCGTCATGCCGGCGGCAGTGGAGCGCGAAGGCGCGCGAATGGCGCGCTGCCGCGAGCGTTTGGTCGCCTGCGGGGGTTCGATCGTGCCGCGGTTCTCGCAGCAGGCGGCTGTGGGCGCCGCGCGCTTGCACGACCTCTCGCCTCTCGCCGTGATCGCGCGCGGCTACGCCGTCGCGCGCACGGCTGCCGGGACCGTAGTCAAGAGCGTGGAGGATGTTACTGCGGGCGACACGGTGGACGTGTCCGTGACCGATGGCGTGCTGAATTGCCGCGTCGAGCGTACGCGGCGTGTCGATACGGAAACAGTCGAGTGGGAGGATGCCGTATGAAGGAGCAGGAGGACGCGAGTCCTATCGATGAGCTGACGTTTCGCGAGGCTATGGCCGAGTTGGATGGTATCGTGCGCGTGCTCGAGAGTAACACGCTGGAGCTGGAAGACAGCCTGCAAAGCTACGAGCGCGGCGTGGCCTTGCTCGCGTCGCTGCAAGGCCGTCTTGCCGAGGCCCAGCAGAAGGTGGACGTGCTGATGGGCGAGCTCGCGGCCGATGCCGACGACGCCTCGCGGGATGCTACGCTTTCGTAAGCTTCCTCGTCCACGGGGCCGTTGCCGGAGGAGAAAGAGGGCGTGCTAACCGGGCTTTTTCGGTGAGCGGCATGCCACTGACCGAATCAAGTGGTGGAAGCCTTTTAACGACCACAGGCCTTACCTACAATTGTCTTTCGAGCGAACGACAGGTTAAGGAGGCAGGCCGTTGAACGTACTTGTCATCAATGCGGGATCATCTTCCTTGAAGTACCAGCTGGTCAATCTGGAGCGCAAAGAACTGATCGCGAAAGGCATTTGCGAGCGCGTCGGATCGAACAGCGCCTTCCACAAGCATGGCCTCGACGAGAACGAGGTGGTTATCGATGCCAAGATGGCGGATCACGATGACGCCATCGCCCTCGTGCTGGAATCGCTCACGAGCGGATCTGCAAAAGCCATCGACTCGCTTGACGAGATCGATGCGGTGGGGCACCGCATAGTGCAGGGCGGCAAGTACTTCGATCGCTCGGTGCTCATCGATGAGGACGTCGTTGCGAAGATTGACGAACTCGCGGAACTCGCCCCCTTGCACAACAAAGCCGCGCTGATGGGCATACGCGCCTGCCAGAAGCATATGCCCAGCGTCCCCATGGTGGCCGTGTTCGACACGTCGTTTTTCCAGACGCTGCCTCCGAAGGCGTACATGTACCCCTTGCCCTACGAGTTGTACGAGAAGTACGCCATTCGCAAGTACGGTGCGCATGGCACGTCGCACCGCTACATCGCGGAGCGGGCCGCCGCCGTCCTCGACGAGCCGATCGAGGACTTGAAGCTCATCACGTGCCACCTGGGCAACGGATGCTCCATGGCGGCAATCGACCACGGTGTGGCCGTGGACACCTCGATGGGGCTGACGCCGCTCGATGGCCTCATGATGGGCACGCGCTGCGGCGCCATCGATCCGGCCATCGTGCCGTTTATCATGGAGCACGAAGGCCTTTCCACTGCCGAGGTCAACGATCTCATGAACAAAAAATCGGGCCTGCTGGGCATCTCGGGCATCTCCAACGATCTGCGCAGCGTTCGCGACGCGTCCGAAAAGGGCGACGAGCGCGCCATGCTCGCTTACGATATGTACTCGAACTCCGTGAAGAAGTATATCGGCAGTTACATAGCGGTCATGGGCGGTGTGGACGCCATCGTGCTCACGGCTGGCGTCGGCGAGAACTGCAAGAAGATGCGCCGCATGATTTTCTCGGGCCTGCAGCCGCTCGGCATTATCCTTGACGAGGAAAAGAACCGCGCTCGCGGTTTCGAGCGCGAGATTTCATCGGAGAACTCGCAGGTGAAGATCATCATCATCCCCACGAACGAAGAGTACATGATCGCACGCGACACCTATGACATCCTGCATGAGAAGGTGGGTGTCGAGGGCGGCGTCTTGGATGAGGTGCCGATGCTTGCATAGGCGGCTGGAACGAAGAAGCGCGAAGGGCGCGTTGTAAGCCTTCGAAGAAGCGCGAGCGAACGTTCGAACAACCATCGGCGGCCATGCGGTCGCCGATGGTTGTTTTCATGCTCTGTTTCCAGTTTTCGGAGCCGTTCGATGCGGCTCTTCTGCGGCTTATTCCGCCCGCTGGGAGTTCTCGAAGGTGAAGCGTCCCATCTTCACGCCTCCAAGAAGATGGATGTGGAGGTGGGATACCGTGGCCGCCGAATCCTCGCCGGTGTTGATGACGCAGCGGAAGCCGGACTCGCCGACGCCTTTGAGATCGGCCACGTTCGGCGCGACGGACAGAAGGTGGCCCAGCACGTTGGCGGGCACGTCGTCCTGAAGGTTGTCGTAGTGCTTCTTGGGAACGATCAAGGTATGCACCGGGGCTTCTGGCTCGATGTCGTCGAACGCGAAGCACACATCGTCCTCGTACACCTTTCTGGCTGGTATCTCACCGGAAATCAACTTACAGAACAAGCAGTCGCTCATGGTCCGAAACCTTTCTTCTCGCGATAGGGCGTGCCTCGGGGGCGCCTGAATATTGTACCCCGGCTCGCAGCGCTGGACGAGTCGGTTTCCGGTTTGCGCTTGCTGCGTGCTGAAAAGAGGGTCGATAGGGCCGCCTGTGCGGCGTCCGCCGCAGAAGCGGGACCGAGCATAGCGCTCTGTTGTCCCGGCGATGCGAACACCGCAGGGCGCTTACATGGCGATGCCAGGCTGATTGCGGATGCGGGTTCCAGCGCGCTCCAGATCTCCAAGACGGTAGAGTTGAGGTATCTGCGAACCATCGAAAGGAGTCCCGCATGAGTACGCTTTTAGTGCTCGGATACCCGAGCGAGGCGGAAGCAACGTCCGCCTATCAAAAGATCCTCGATCTTGACAAGAACCTTATTGTAAGCCTGCAATCGATCGCCGTCGTGGCCCGTCGCGCCGACGGCAAGTACGACGTCGTCACGCCTGGCTCGAAGGTGGGGACCTCGGCCGTTTGGGGTCTGTTCTGGGGCGCCCTGTTCGGCCTTTTGTTCTTCGTGCCGGTCTTCGGGGCTGCGCTCGGAGCCGGCATCGGGGCGCTTACCGGCGCTATCGTGAAGCGCGGCGTCGACAAGGACTTCCAGGAGCGCGTCCGCAACCTGCTTTCCTCCGATGACAGCGCTGCCGTGTTCATGGTGGTCGACGAAATGACCACCGATAAATTCGTCGACGCCATTAAGCCGTTCGGCGGCGAGGTGCTGCAGACTTCTCTCTCTGTGAAGGATGAAGAGGAGCTCAAGCACGCCCTGTTCAAGGGGTAGGTAACGGCTTTCAGCCGAATGGCTGGGCCTTCCGGCAAAACGAACGAGCGGGACTGGAACGAGGATTTCCAGTCCCGCCTTTGTTTTTCGCTTGCGGCGCCGCACCGCGCCGGCGCGGCAGCGAGCAGATCGGACCGGCTCGTCTTGGCCGCTATTCGGCTTTCATAGCCTGACACTGCACGCAGGTGATGGCGATGACGCCCACGATGTCGTCGGCCGTGCAGCCGCGCGACAGGTCGTTCACGGGCTTGGCTATGCCTTGCGTGACGGGACCGTAGGCTTCGGCATGTGCGAGGCGCTGCACGAGCTTGTAGCCGATGTTACCGGCGTCAAGGTCGGGGAACACGAGCACGTTGGCGCGGCCTGCTACAGGTGAGTCCGGCGCCTTCGATGCGCCCACGGAGGGCACGATGGCGGCGTCGAGCTGCAACTCGCCGTCGAGGGCCATCTGCGGCGCGAGCTCCTTTGCGAGCGCGACCGCCTCGATCACCTTGTCGCGGTCGGCGTTGGCCACAGTCGAGCCATGTGTAGAATGGGAGAGCATGGCGACGGCCGGCTCGGTGCCCATGAGCGTGCTCCACGAGCGGCCGGAGTTGACGGCAATGTGCGCGAGCTTTTCGGCGTCGGGCTGGATCTCCAGTCCGCAGTCGCTGAAGAGAAACGTCCCGTTCTGTCCCAAATCGCAATTCGGGACGACCATGACGAAAAACGAGCTGACGAGCTTCACGCCCGGCGCGGTCTTGAGAATCTGCAGCGCAGCGCGCAGCACGTCGGAAGTGGCATGGCAGGCGCCGCATACCATGCCGTCGGCATGCCCGAGCTTCACCATCATGGTTCCGAAGTACAGCACGTCGTCGACGAGGCCGAGCGCTTTCTCTTCGGTCATCCCCTTGGCACGACGCAACTCGAAGAGGGCCGCGGCGAACGCCTCGCGCTCGGGGGCCGTGCGAGGATCGATGATGCGCGCGCCGTCGAGCGCGTAGCTGCTGGCCTCGATGGCGGCGGCATCGCCGAGGATGACGAGGTTCGCCACATCGTCGGCGAGGATGCGTTCGGCCGCGGCGAGCGTGCGCTCGTCATCGCCTTCCGCCAGGACGATCGTCTGGCGGTCGGCTTTGGCGCGGGCAAGCATGGAATCGAGGAATGAACTCATGGAAAGCCTTTCTCTCATCGACTGGGCGACGCTACCTGTGCATTCGCTCCTGGTTTTGTCCACTTTGTATGATAATCCACGCACCCTGTTCGCTTGCCGGTAAAATAGCTTCCGGCGCGTTTCGGCGGGCAAGAAGCCTGCTTGCTTATACGTTTGAGAGAGGGGCAGCTTCGAAGCTGCCGTGGACGAGGAAGGTTGCCTCATGGGAGTTCGGTACTGCGACTTCAAGGATATTGACAGGGGAGACTTCGACGCAGTGGTCGTCGGCAGCGGGTTTGCGGGCGGCGTGGTGGCGCGCGAGCTGGCCGAGCGCGGCGGCCAGCGGGTGCTCGTGATCGAGAAGCGCTCCCACATCGGCGGCAACATGTACGACGAGGCCGACGACGCCGGCATCCTCGTCCATCGCTACGGACCGCATATTTTCCACACCAACGACAAGCGTGCGTTCGACTACGTGCGCCGCTTCACCGAGTGGCGCGACTACCAGCACGAGGTGCTGGCCGATTGGTACGGCACGTACCTGCCGGTGCCGTTCAACAAGAACTCGATGGAGATTGCTTTCGGCAAGGAGAAGGCGGCGCGCCTCACGGAGAAGCTCATCGAAACATTCGGCGACGAGCGCAAGGTGACCATCACCGAGCTGCGCGCCCAAGACGACCCCGAGCTGTCCGAGATCGCCGACTTCATCTACAAGAACGTGTTCCTCTACTACACGCAGAAGCAGTGGGGCCTTACGCCCGAGGAGGTCGACCCCTCTGTCACGGCGCGCGTGCCCGTGTTCGTGTCACGCGACAATCGCTACTTCCAGGATGCATACCAGGGCATGCCGGCCGAGGGCTATACGCCGCTGTTCGAGCGCATGCTCGATCACGAGAACATCCAGGTGTGCCTGGACACCGAAGCTGAGAACGTGTTCGAGCTGGAGTTCGAGAGCAGCGACGAGAGCGCCCCGCTGTCCGCGATCCTCATCAAGAGCGCGCCGTTCGAGGGCCCCATCGTCTACACCGGTCCGCTCGATGAGCTGTTTCTGTCGCGCTTCGGCCGTCTGCCGTACCGCAGCTTGGACTTCGTGTACGAGACGCACGACGCCGAGCACATGCTGCCCTGCGGCACGGTGAACTTCACCGTGACCGAGGACTACACGCGCATCACCGAATTCAAGTACCTCACGGGCCAGAAGAGCGACAAGACCACCATCATGAAGGAGTACAGCCGCTCCTACGACGATCCGAAGCGGCAGATCCCGTACTACGCCATCGTCGGCGATGAGAACGCCGCTCACTACGAGCGCTATCGCGAGCTTACGAAGTCGCTGCCGAACTTCCACCCGCTCGGACGCTTGGCCGAGTACCGGTATTACAACATGGACGTCATCATCGGGCGAGCGCTCGCGCTTGCCGACGAGCTGGTGGGGTAGGATCGTGAAGACCATCTCGTTCGCGGTGCCCTGCTACAATTCGGCTGCATATATGGATGCATGCATCGAATCGCTTTTGAAATGCGGCGACGATATCGAAATCATCATCGTCGATGACGGGTCGACGAAGGACGACACCCCGGCCAAGGCGGACGAATGGGCGCAGCGGCATCCGGGCATCGTCAAGACCGTGCACCAGGAAAACGGCGGCCACGGCGAAGCGGTGAACACGGGTCTTGCGAATGCGACCGGTTTGTACTTCAAAGTGGTCGACTCTGACGACTGGCTCGACGAGGTCGCCATGCGCGACATCATGGCGTATCTGCGCCGCCAGGCGGAGCTGCCCGCCCCCACTGACCTTGTCATCGGCAACTACGTGTACGAAAAGGTGTCGGAAGGCTCGCGCACCGTCATGCACTACCGCAACGTGTTTCCCGAGGGCCGCGAGTTCGGCTGGGACGAGGTGGGGCACTTCGGTCAGAGCCAGTACCTGCTCATGCACTCGGTGATCTACCGCGCCGAGCTTCTGCGCGAAATCGGTCTCCAGCTGCCGAAGCACACGTTCTACGTGGACAACCTCTTCGTGTACGTGCCGCTGCCGCACGTGAGGACCATCTACTATCGCGATGTGGACATGTACCGCTACTTCATCGGCCGCGAAGACCAAAGCGTGAACGAAAGCGTCATGAAGGGCCGCATCGACCAGCAGCTGCGCGTGACGCGCCTCATGATCGACGCGGTGCGCCTGCCCGACGCAGTTCCCGAGAAGCGCCTCGAGCGCTACATGGAGAACTACCTGTCCATGATGATGTGCATCTGCTCCATCTTCCTGCGCATGATCGACACCGACGAAGCCGAGGACAAGCGCGAGGGCATTTGGGACTATCTCAAGGAGAAGAACCCTGAGGTGTACCGGCGCATTCGCCGCAGCGTGTTGAACATGGGCACGAACCTGCCCACCGGACTCGGCCGCAAGATAGGCATCACCGGCTACCGCATGGCCCAGAAGATTTTCAAGTTCAATTAGCAGGAAGGCGGCCCGCGGGCCGCCTTCCCCCATCCCCGGGGGAGCGCGGCGCTACTTCCGGCGGACGAACTCGTAAAAGGCGAAGATGATAGAGACGACGGTGAGCACGCACACGATGAGCTCCGCCATGTTGTTCGCGTAGTCGGTCTGGTCGGGGTAGAGCGCGCCGACGACGAGGAAGCCGGTGCACCAGATGAGCCCGAGGGCAAGGATCGTGCCGGTGATGAACCGCATGGCTACGGAGCCGGCCTTCCAGAGCCGTTGATAGCCGACTATCGTCTTTTCCGAATAGGATCGCGTGCGATTCAGCCGATACTTCATTCCGCCGGCAGCGACGCCGAGGACGGTGCCGGCGGACAAAGCCGCGCAAAGGGTAATGATCACATGCATGGACGGGAACTCCGCTCACTGTAGGCTCGGGACGAGCGCGCCGCGCTCGTCCCGGCATGGTATCACGAATCACCCCAGCTCCGTGAGCCGTATCGCAGGCGGGGCGTATCTTCGGGGCTGTTCGGCAGCTCGTCTACGCTCCGAGGCCCGTGGCCACGGCTGCGAAGGCCACAAGCACGCCGATGATGGATTCACCGCCCAAAAGGCCGCTCGACACGACGAGTCCTGTTTCGTTCTGCTCCTTCTCGCGCGACGCGCGCTCTTCGGGTGCGAGCTTTGCGCGATGGCGTTTGCATACGGCGTCGTAGACGACCTTTGCCATGGCGCCCAGAAATGCGGTGAGGGACATATAGAACGGCAGATAGATGCCCAACCCCAACATCATCGCAGGGAAACCGACCAGGTAGAGCAGAAATCCGCCAGCAAGCCCGATAGCGAACGCGGGAACCGAGGGAATGCCCGACACCATGGTGGCCACGACTGACGCTTGCGCCGACACGAACGAGGCGGTGGGGCCGAACGCCTCGGGGCCGTATGCGCCCAAAAGCACGGCCATGACGGCGACGGCCACGAAGGCGCCGAGCACCGCGCCGACTGCTTGGCCGATCCACTGGGCCTTCGGCGAGGTGCCCAGGACATGGCCTGCGTGGAAGTCGTTCATAACATCGCCGGCCAAACCGCACGCCACGGCCACGATGCCGGCCACAAAGAACAACTGCACCTGCGGCAGATCGGAGACGGCCGCCACTGCGAGAAGCACGATAAGGCCGAATATTTCCATGGGGTCTATACCCGTCTGTCCGACGCTTTGAGCGCTCATGGCCGTGGCTACCCAGGCCAGCAGCACCACGATGAGGGACGGCAGGGGGCCGAGGCCCAGACCGAAGCAGATGACGAGAGCGACGGCAGCTACGGCGCAGGCAGCGATGCCGGCGCTCACGCGCAAGCGACGGAGCTTCGAGCCGCCCTCTGCGGGCGCGTCATCGTCGACTGCCCGCAGTGAGACGGAGCCCTTCGTGTCGCGCAGCATGCGGATGGCCTTCGGCAGGATGTTCTTGAAGATGACGCCCAGTCCTGCACCCATCATGACGCCCATGCCGAGGCTTGAGACGATGCCCTGACCGCTTGCCACATCCCATAGCCCCGCAGCCGAACCGCCCACGATGATGCCGAAATTGCCCAGCAGCGCACCGGCGAACCACACCGTCACCGCGCCCGTTCCTACGAGGAAGCCTACCGCGAGCAGCATCGGCGAGTTGTAGATGCCGAACATGACGCCGGGAATGGAAACGTTGCCAAGCAGCATCGCGGGAATGGCGCCGAACCAATCGCGCAGCGCGGTGTACGCGCCGGCCAGGCCCATCGATCCGAACAGCTTCCAACCCGTCTTGCCGCCGGCGTCGCCTGCGATGAGCGTTTGAGCAGCCGCTTCGCCGATGGGGTACTCAAGCTCCGCGTCCTCGATGAAGTGGCGGCGCAGCAGCACCGTGCACACCAGGCCGAGCACCACGCCCGCCAGAGCGACGAGCAGCATTTCGAAGATGCTTGTCGCATCGGCGAAGCCGAGCATCCAGATGCCGGGTATGGTGAAGGCAAGTCCGCCTGCCACCATGGCGCCGGCCGACATGACCGTATGGGTGACGTTCGCCTCGTTGAGGCTGGCGCGTCCGCGGCTGATCGCTTTGAGGAAGAACAGCGATATGATGGCCGCGAACACGATGGGCCAAGGAAGCGCCCCCATCTTGAGGGCCGTGTACACCGACGCCGCGGTGATGATGATGCAACCGACGCAGCCGATAAGCAGACCGCGCAGCGTCAGCTGCCCTTTGACAGAATCCATTTTCGAGCTCCTTCTCGCATATCCGCTTCCCCTTGTCTCGGGAAGTCGGGTTACTGAACGGGCGCATACAGTATAATCATCCGCAGGTGCCGGCACAACGGCGATTTCGAAAAAGGACGCGCGACGGAAGGCGGTGGCGATGGGCGGCATACGGAAGGCGGTGGCCGACGCGGATTGCCCGGAGGCCGTGGTGGAGGCAAAGCGGCCTCGGCGGACGGCCGATGGTCCCGTGCTCGCCGTGGACGTGGGCAACTCGGTGACGAACCTGGGCCTGTTCGAGGGCGGGGAGCTGGCTGCGACATGGACTGCGACTACCTCCGAACTCCTCACGACCGATGAGGCCTGGGCGATTGCAGCGTCCTTTCTGCGCCTTGTCGAGGACGGAGCGCTGTCCGAGATCGGCGGGGCGGTGCGTCTGCGCGATGGCATCGTCGCCTCGGTCGTACCTGATCTTACCGACTCATGGGTAACTGCGATCAGCCGGATGAGCGGGCGCAGGCCCCTTGTCGTGGGTCCCGGCTTGAAAACCGGCCTAAAAATGCGCTACAACGACCCTGGTCAGCTGGGCGCCGACCGCATCGCCGACCTCGTGGCCGCCAAGGGTTCTTATGCGCATCCTCTGATCGTGGTCGATTTCGGCACGACGACTAATTTCGAGGTCGTCGATCCCGAAGGCGCGTTCATCGGAGGCGCTATCGCGCCCGGCTTAAAGCTGTGCGCGAAGGCCCTTGCCGACGCCGCCGCGCGTCTTCCCGTGGTGGAGCTCATCGCCCCAGCCTCCATGGTGGGGAAGAACACACGCGAAGCAATGCAGGCAGGCATCGTCATGGGCGAGATCGCCCGCATCGACGGCCTTATTGACCTGATGTGGGGCGAACTGGGGTACGAGACCGACGTGGTGGCGACGGGATCCGATGCCGACATGCTCGCGGCGCTCTCGAAGCGCATCCGCAGGGTGGACGAGCATCTCACTTTGCGAGGTCTTGCTTTGCTGCATGCCATGAACCGCCGTGATTGACTATGTGTGCGAAGCCGCTGCGAGCGAGCGTTCGCCGAGTTGCGTGACGGTATCCGCGTCCGCGTGGTTACCAGCCGGCTTCGCGCAGGGTCACGCCGTCGAGCGACTTGAGGGCGAACGCGCCATGATCGTACACGGCGTAGCTCGCTGAGCCATCCTTCGGTATGGATGTGCTGCCCGGGTTGACGAAAAGCACGCCGTTGCGACGATCGAGCGACTTCACATGGGTATGGCCGGTCAGAAGCGCGCTGCCGGGTGCGAGCGCGGGCGATTCGTCGGGTGCGAAGCGCGGCACGTGGCCGTGTGAGAGGAGCAGTTCGTGGTCGTCGATTTCCATGAGGGCGTAGTCGGCCATGCAGGGAAAGGCGAGCACCATCTGATCCACTTCGGCATCGCAGTTGCCGCGTACGGCCACGATGCGATCCGCCCATTCGTTCAGGATCGGTACGACCTCCTTGGGAGCGTATCCATCGGGCAGGTCGTTGCGGGGGCCATGGTAGAGCAGATCGCCTAAAAGCACGATGCGGTCGGGTGTCTCCGCCTCGACGCGCGTTGCGAGTGCGCGCACGGCCGATGCCGATCCGTGCAGATCGGATGCAATAACAAGCTTCACGGTGCTCCTTCCTCGAGTCGGGCTTCAGGTGGGCGCGAATGCTACAGGTCGGCGCAGTAGCCGCTGGCGATGATGTGCTTGTCGCTTCGTGGGAACAGGTGCGCGTAGAGGGCCATGAAGTAGCTGTCGGTCATGGAGGCCAAGTAATCGACGACGATCTGATTCGCTTCGGTGCGCAGATACCCTTCGGGTGTCACGCTGCGCGACTTCGCGCATAGGCTCGCCACGTGGTGCCTGAATACCGGCGAGGCTTCGTCGCCCGTTTCCAGATCGCGCAGCAGCCGGTCGTAGAGTTCTTCGAACATCTCTTCCACGATGTTGCCCGCGCCGCACACCATGCCTTCTCGTTCGTAGATGAACTCGTAGTTCTGGCGCTTGGCGCGCTTGAGATCGGCGAACGCCTCTTCGCTCATAGCGATGCGATCGGTTCCATAGGAGTTGTTGACGATGTCGACGGTCAGGTTGTTGATGATGCGCGCGTTGTCGCGGCCGATGTAGTCGCTTTCGAACGCGTCAAGCGAGTCCAGCACGCCCATATCGAGCGCATCGGTACGATCCTTGCCCACGTAGGCGATCATGTCGGAGACGCGTACGACACAGCCCTCCAGCGTGGAGGGGCGCAGCTCCTTGATGGCATGCTCGTCGGCCGCGCAGGCTTCCACGAGCGCGTCAAGCTGCTCGAAGGCGGCCGTATCGCCGGTGCGCAGCACCTGTCGGGCGAACTCGCCGTTATGGCACAGCACGCCATCGAGCGTTTGCAAGCTCACGTTGCGACGGTACAGTCGATCGAGCACGCGCACGGAATGCACGTTGTGGTTGAAATAACGTCCCGTTCGCTCATGGTAGCACTTGCTCAGGAAACGCTCGCCGGCGTGGCCGAACGGCGTATGGCCCACGTCATGGCCGAGGGCGATGGCCTCGATGAGCTCGCAGTTGAGACCCAGAAGCGAGCCGATGCCGCGTGCGACGCGGCTCACGAGCTGCACATGTAGGCCCCGTCGGCAGATGTCGTCGTTCTCAACGAAGGAGAACACCTGGGTTTTGCCAGCGTATCGGTTGTAGGCCGGCACGTTCAGGATCTTCTCGATATCGCGCGCGAACGCAGGCCGAGCGAGCGTCGCATCGTCGTGGAGATTGGGTTCGCGCCGCACGACGTCCGCATCGTCGAAAGCGTGCGGATTCGCGCGCCCCGAGGCCCGATCGGCGCGGATGGCTGCTTCGATCTCGGGGTCGAGCGTGCGGTACGGGATGGGTGCGTGTTCCATGCGGCGTCCTCTTTCGTTGCGATCGAGGACATTGTAGCGCACAGCGGTACCCGTTGGGACGCTAGAGCATGAGAGCGCCCGAAGAGCCGGTTGCGGGCGTTCGGGAGGCCCGCTCCACTCAATACCGATACAATGCTGCGATGCCGCTATCGCCAGGGACGTTTTCGGGGGGAAGCTCGTAAACCTCGGCGTCCTGCGCGAGCGCGGCTCGCACGAAGCCGTCGGCCAGCTCGGGTCCCTGGAAGCGGCCGTGTGGCTCGCGCTCGAACAGGTACACCTCGCCGGTCTCGTCGTTGAAACCGCCGGGAATATAGGCCCCTTCGGTCAAGAACAGCGCCCGTACCTTGCGCTCGACCAGCGCGAGTCCGATTGTCTCGAGGTTGGTCGTTGCGCGGTTGTGCGCCTCTGCGTCGCCGAACCCGTTCAGCAGTCTGCCTGCTCGTGCGGCGCGTTCGCGCTCGAGCACGCCTTTCGCTGCATCCAACAGCTCGGGCGCCTCGAGTCCGCCAATGTCCTTCTCAATGCCTTCGTCGAGCAAATGAGGGATCGTTGAGATGCGGCGGAACGCGGTTTGATGCTCGGGCAAGCTCACGAGGATCACGGGCAGATCGGTTCCTCGCACAAGATGGTCGGTCACCACTTCATTCACATGCTGGAAGAACTTGCCCGCCTCCTCCTTGCGTACTTCCTTGCGCGACTTGTAGCCGTGGTAGGGCGGCAGATGGTTCTCAAGCGATGAGTAGTCCAGCGCTCCTTCATGGCCGTCGTACACGAGCGGGAACTCTTCGCTGAACTCATCGAGCACATCGGCGGGAAGTTCCACGCGGTCGAGTGAGCCGAAGTCGCCGCGCACGAAAGCGAAGCGGTCGGCCGACAGTCCAAGAAGGAAGTAGCGCGAACCGAACTGTAATTCGCGCAGCAAGGGGCGCGTGTAGAATCGTTCGCCCACGAATACGAGCGGACCTGCAGCGTAGTCCATTCGGTACAGGTAGACTTGGTCGTTGCTCGCGAGCACGGCAAGGCTTCCGCCGGACGCGCCGCCTGCAAGGTCTTCGAGGTGCATGGCGACCTCGTCGAGACGCCCATCGAGGTTGGCGTGCTCGCGATGCTCGTACTCCTGGGCGAGTTTACTGCGCACCTCTTCCACGAGGTTCTTGAACTGGACGCGATCCTCCTCGGCGCCGGCGCGGCCGTGTAGGGGCAGGTAGATCGATGCAAGCGGGGGATTCGCATGCTCGAAGAGGGCCGAGTCGAAATTCGCAAGTGTCGAAATGCCGTCTTCCATTGTAGTAACCTCCGTGTCGGGTGCCGTGCGCGTCGAGAAGCCGCGCCGTGTTCGCAGGCTTCCAGCATACCAGCGGACTCGGATGCGAGCGCACCCGCAGCCTTCTTGTCAGCGCGCGGTTGGCGACCCGGCATTGAGGTCGCCGCTTTCGCCTGACGGTTCGGCTGGAAGCGTGCGGGCTTGCGCTATACTGTGCGAAACCGTGCGGCACGATGAAGGGAGGGCGGCGCATGAAGGATCGGAGCGGAGTGTACGCGGCCATCGCGGTGCTGAGCTTCATCATGATGGCGGTCAGCTTGGCATGGGCGTACGCGAACGCGGGAGAGGGCGGTGTTGGCCTGGGAGAGCTGCTGCCCTCCATTGGCCTGGGGGTCTTGTTCTTGGTGAATATTGTGCTCTCGAAGCAGAACAGGCGGAGGTAGAGGCTTCTTCATGGCGGGAACCATCAGCGAGGAGGACATCCAGAAGGTTCGCGAGGCATCCGATCTCGTGGCGGTTATCGGCGAGCGCTCTCCGGTGAAGCAGCGCGGACGCGACTTCTGGTGCTGCTGCCCTTTGCACAACGAGAAGACCCCTTCGTTCAAGATCGACCCCTCCACGCAGCTGTGGCACTGCTTCGGCTGCGGCGAGGGCGGGGATGTGTTCTCCTTCATCATGAAGACGGAGGACCTGTCGTTTCCCGAGGCGGTTCGGCGGCTGGCGGATCGAGCGCACATCGACATCGCCGTCGCCGACGGCCGGCCGGGCATCGGCGGCAATCGCAAGGCGCGCCTCAAGGCGGTCTGCGCCGAGACGGCCGCGTTCTACCATCGCCAGCTTATGCGCGACCCCGGACCCGACGCTTCGTCGGCACGCAGGTACCTGAGCGCGCGCGGTTTGGGCGGCGACGTGCCGAAAACCTGGCAGCTTGGGTTTGCCCCTGGTCGCGGCCAGCTCGTGCGGCACCTTTCTGCGGCGGGATTCAATGCCGAGGAGATGTCGCAGGCCAACGTCGCGCTTGTCGGCAAAGGCGACGGCAAGCTGCGCGACCGCTTCTACAACCGCATCATGTTCCCCATCAACGACCCGCAGGGCGAGTGCATCGCCTTCGGCGGCCGCGTGGTGGGCAAGGGGGAACCGAAGTACCTGAACTCTCAGGAGACGCCGCTGTTCCACAAGTCGCAGGTTCTGTACGGCATGGACAAGGCGAAAGCCGCCATGGCATCGACGGGCGTGGCCGTGGTGGTGGAGGGCTACACCGACGTGATCGCGCTGCACGAGGCGGGCGTGAAGAACGCCGTGGCGACGCTCGGCACCGCGCTGACCATGCGCCACATCCGGCTGCTGTCGCGTCATGCTCGGCACCGTATCGTGTACCTGTTCGACGGCGACGAGGCGGGGCAGCGCGCCGCCGATCGCGCACTCGCGTTCATCGACGATTCCATGACGCCCGAAGCGGGCAAGAGCCGTATCGAGTTGGCTGCCGTTACGCTGCCGGACAACCTCGACCCGGCCGACTTTGTGGCTCAGCGCGGTGCCGACGAACTGCAGGAGCTCATCGCATGCGCCCAACCGCTGCTGAAGTACGGCATCGAGCGCCGCCTGGCTCGCCACGACCTCGGACGTGCTGAAGGGCGCGCTGCGGCACTGGTCGATGCGCTACAGGTGCTGGCCCCCATCAAGGACTCCATGCTCGCGCGCGATTATGCTGTGCAGATCGCCACGAGCGTGCGGGCTCGCGAGCAGGATGTGATCGACCAGCTGGCGCGCCTCAAGCCTCCTCGCGCGGAGGACGACGGTCCTGCGGAGGAGCGTTCTGACGGGCCGGCGGCGGATCCGGGATCGGTTGCCGAGGCTGGCGCAGATCTGCCTCGGGCCGAGCTCAACCGGCTCCGCTTCGAGCGCGAATTGCTGAGCCTTGCGGCTCAGCGCCCCGACCTCGCGCTGCGCCATGCCGATGCGCTGGCGCAGACGCAGTGGCATGGACGGGCGCATGCACTCGTCGCGCAGAGTTTGCTCGACACGCTTGCGGAGAACCCCGCCGCCCCCGCCGCGCTTGTTGTCACGAGGGCGGCGCAGGCGCTTCCTGCGGCCGCGAGCATCTTGACCTCGGGATCCATGACCGATGCGGCCGAGCCCGATACATTGGCGGCCTTCCTTGTGGAGGAGCTTGCCATCGGCGATGTCGAAGATGCTGTAGCCGCGCTGAAGGCCCGGCTCGCCGATCCTGCGCGCATGCCCGCCGACGAGTACGAGATGCTCTACGAGGCCGTGGCCGCCATGCAGAAGGATCTAGGGCGTCGGCGTCAGAACCACCGGCCGCTCGCTTCCTCGTAAAAGGCAGCTGCTCGGTCGGGCCGCGGGACGTGCTCGCTTTTTCGACCTCAACAGAATTCGATGCGGGGGAGCGGCACGTCGTGGGCTTCGACGGGCAGATTGTCGAACCTCTGCTCGGCGAACGCTATGCCCATAACGATCGCGTCGTCGCGCAGATTCCCAAGGAACCGGTCGTAATTCCCGCCGCCGTATCCAAGGCGGCAGCCGTTGTCGTCGAAGGCGACAAGCGGTACCGCCATCACATCGATGTCGCAGGGGTCGACGGCCCGCAACGGCGCGAGAGCAGGATCGCATGAGGCGATGGCTTTGGCGGGCGCTGCGATGAACGCCGCCTCGCGCGCGTCGAAGGTCGCCCGGTCCACTTCGAAGAACGTCATACGAACCCGCGCGGATGTGGCTGACGGACGGGTCGGATCGGGCGCGCCGGCGGCCTCGGCGGCGCGCATCATACAGGGCACGCACACGCGGCAGCCGCGCTCAAGCGCTTCGTGCACGAAGGTCGCCAGGTCGGGCTCGCTTCCCATGGCGCAGTATACGGCGACGAGCGCACCGGGCCGCAGGGCCTGCGCGCAGCATGTCGTGAGCCGTGTGCACAGCTCCTCGCTTCGGCGCGCGCGTTCGTCGGGAGGTATGGCGTCGCGCAGGGCGAGCGCGCGGGCGCGGGCGCCCGCCTTCTTCCGGGTTGCTGCATCCGATGTTTCGGCAGGTCTGTTCATGTCGGCCAGTATAGCAGCAAGCGGTCTTCGAAACGGCATACGGCGCCGGATCCGCACGGCGCACGCGCCGGCTGGACGCGGGGACGCCTCTGTGCGGCACGAGTGCCATGAGCAGCGGAAGGCCCGGGCAGCCCGCCTTGGTCGGCGGTGGGATATGGTATGCTCTAGCACGACAGAAAGGAGGCGCCATGAGCCCCTTCGTTTGGCTGATCGTTGCCGCGGTTATGGCTGTGGTCGAGATTGCTTCGCTCAGCCTTATAACCATGTGGTTCGTCGTCGGCGCGCTTGCCGCCTTCGCGGCGAATCTGTGCGCCGTCGATCCCTTCGTTCAGATCGCGGTGTTCTTAGCCGTGTCGGTGCTGTGCCTGGTCGTGCTGCGGCCCGTCTTCGTGAAATACCGAGACCGCGGCAAGCTCGAAGAGCCCACCGTCGTCGGCCAGGAGGCCGTCGTGCGAGAGGCTGTCGATAACGACCGCTTCGTCGGCCGCGTTGAGACGGCCGACCACATGACCTGGGCTGCTCGCTCAGCCGATGGGATGCCTATCCCGGCTGGCGAGAATGTGGTGGTGGTCGGGCAGGAGAGCGTCAAACTCATCGTCGAAAGGAAACCGTCATGATCTTTCTCATCGTGCTCGTGGTGCTCGTGGTGCTGTTCAGCGTCACGTGCATCAAGATTGTCCCGCAGGCCGAGGCCGCCGTCGTCGAGCGCCTGGGTTCGTACCTGACCACCTGGAGCAACGGCCTGCATGTGAAGGTGCCGTTCATTGACCGGGTGCGTCCCTATGTGACCCTCAAGGAGCAGGTGGCCGACTTTCCTCCCCAGCCCGTCATCACGAAGGACAACGTGACCATGTCCATCGACTCGGTCGTGTTCTTCAAGATCATGGATCCGAAGCTCTACACCTACGGCGTGGAGAACCCGCTCGTCGCCATAGAGAACCTGGCGGCAACCACGCTGCGCAACATCATCGGCGACTTGGAGCTGGATACCACGCTCGTATCGCGCGACACCATCAACGCCAAGATGCGCTCCATCCTGGATGAGGCCACCGATGCCTGGGGCATCAAGGTGAACCGGGTGGAGGTCAAGAACATTACGCCGCCGGCCGCCATCCAGCAGGCCATGGAGAAGCAGATGAAAGCTGAGCGGGAGAAGCGCGAGGCCATTCTTCTGGCAGAAGGCGAGAAGCAGTCGGCCATCACCGTGGCCGAGGGCAACAAGCAGGCTCAGATCCTGGCTGCCGAAGCGGAGAAACAGGCCGTGATCCTGGCCGCCGAGGCCGAGAAGGAGAAGCAGATTCGCGAGGCCGAAGGCGAGGCGTCGGCCATCCTGAACGTGCAGCAGGCTACCGCCGACGGCATCCGCATGGTGCGCGAGGCCGGCGCCGATTCGGCAGTGCTCACGCTGCAGGCCTTCGAGGCTCTGAAGAGCGTTGCCAACGGACGGGCGACGAAGCTCATCATCCCCTCCGAGATCCAGGGCATGGCGGGTTTGGCCGCCAGCCTCAAGGAGATCGTCGTCGACGACGAGCAGGGCAAGTAGGACGAGCGATTGCAGGTGTGCGCGGAAAGCGTCGTGCACGCCTGTACGCCTGCCTTCTGACCTCGCGTTCTATGGAGCTTTTCCGCAGGCCACTGGACAATGTTCACTCAAGAACGGACAATGGGGCCATGACCGCATCCGCGGCGCGTACGGCGCCGCGTTTCCTTATGAAGAGCGAAGGACGTGCTGAACGTGATCACTATCGTGCAATCGCCCGATCCGGTGCTGAACACGGTGTGCGAACCGTGTGATCTGGATGATCGAGGCCTCAAGAAGCTGGCCAAGCAGATGGCCAAGGCCATGTATAAGAACGACGGCTGCGGCATCGCCGCGCCGCAGGTGGGCGTGACCAAGCGCCTCGTGGTTATTGACTGCGACCAGGACGAAACGGGTGCGCAGAACCCCCTCGTGCTCGTGAACCCTGTACTCGTGTCCACCGAAGGCGATCCGATCGTGCTGGGCGAGGGGTGTCTGTCCTGTCCCGGTATTTCGGTGTCCATTGCCCGCCCGCCCTTTGCGCGCGTACGCTATTTCGACCTTGATGGAGAAGAATGGGAAGTGGAAGGCGACGGGCTGCTTGGGCGCTGTCTGCAGCACGAGCTTGACCATCTCGACGGCATCACCATGTTCGAGCGGTGCGACCCCGTGACGCGTCTGCAGGCGCTGCGCGACTACGAGGTGGCGCTTGCGGCTGGGGCGCGCCCCGGCGAGACGTCGCTCGATCCGCAGGTGCGCTGATCATGCGCGTCGTGTTCATGGGCACGCCTGCGTTCGCCGCTGCGATTCTAGACAATCTCGTGCAGCAGCACGAGGTTGTGGCTGTTTACACGCGTCCCGACGCGGTGCGCGGCCGCGGCAGGCGTCTGGCGCCTTCGCCGGTAAAGGAAGCGGCTCTCCGCTATGGGATCGAAGTCCGCGCGCCGCGCACGCTGCGCGCTGCCGACGTTCAATGCGAGCTGGCCGCGCTTGAGCCGGACGTCATCTGCGTGGCCGCCTACGGCGCCATCCTGCCACCCGAGGTGCTGGCTATTCCCACGTACGGTTGCTTGAACGTACACGCATCCCTGCTGCCCCGTTGGCGCGGAGCCGCTCCTATCGAACGCGCCGTTCTCGCAGGAGACGAGGCAACCGGCGTGTGCATCATGCGCATGGAGGAAGGTCTCGATACGGGAGCGTACTGCGTTTGCCGCAAAGCCGACGTTGCCAATAAGAGCGCGGGGGAGTTGACTGATGAGCTGGCTGATCTCGGATCGCATGCGCTGTTGACGGCGCTCGTCCATGTGGAGCGAGGGGCGGCCGACTGGAAGGAACAGGACGAGACGCAGGCGACCTACGCCTCCAAGATCGAGAAAGGGGAGCTCGATCTGCACCCTGGCGATGGGGCGGCTGTGCTGGTCCGCAAAGTACGCGCCTCGAGCGAGGCGCACCCGGCGCGCGCCGTCGTCGCGGGGCGCGCGGTGACCGTGCGGACTCTGAGCGAACCAGGAGACGAGGAAGGCCGCCGGGTTGCCGCTGGCATGGAACCGGGGGAGGTGCGCTTCGCTGCGAGGCGGTTGCTGCTGGGCGCCTCGGACGGTGCCGTGGAGGTCCTGTCTCTCAAACCGGATGGCAAGCAGGAGATGGACGCGAAGGCGTTTGCGGCTGGCATACAGGGCATCAAGACCGGCTCGACGTGGGAGGGCCTCCATGGCTGATCACCGCGATGCCTCTCGCGCAGACGCGCCCCGCGCATCGCGCCCCCGTGGCGGCCGGCCCTCGAAAAGCCCGCAGGACGCGCAACGCGCGCCTCGTTCCGCCATGCACTCGAAGGTGAGTCCGGCGCGCCTCGCGGCGCTCGAAGCGGTGCGCCTGGTGCGCGAACGCGATGCATTCGCGCAGGATATTATTGCGAAGCGCATCGATTCTTCCGATCTTGAGCCCGAGGATCGTGCGTTCGCCACGAAGCTTGTGCTGGGAGCGGTGAGCGCGCAAGGGACTCTCGACGAGATCGTCGACCGAGCGCTGCGAAGTCCGTCAGACGTGCAGCCCGACGTGCGCGATGCCCTGCGCCTGGGAGCCTATGAAATCGTATTCCTCGACAAGTCGCCCCATGCGGCTGTCGATCAAGGCGTCGAGCTCGTGCGCTCGATTGCGCCGCGAGCGGCGGGTCTCGCCAATGCAGTGCTGCGCAAGATCGTCATGCTGAAGGCGTCGTTTCCCTTCGGCGATCCCGCGCGCGATTCAGAGGCGCTCGCGCGCCTGCATGCGTTTCCTGCATGGTTGACGCGCAGACTTGTCGCCGATCTCGGCCTTGAGGACGCCCTTGCCTTCATGCGGGCCTCGAACCAGCCCGCACCGTTGTTTGTGGCCGTGAACGCCGTGAAGACGTGCGACGAAGATGTGCTGGCAGTCTTTGAAAAAGCTGGAGAAGGCATCGAGCCTGCCAGCATCGGCGAGGTGAGCGTGCCGGGCTGCTATCTCGTGTCCGACGGCCGTTCGCTGCTCGTGCCAGAGCTTCGACGGCTGCTCGCGCAGGGCAGGCTGCTCGTGTCGGACGCCGCTTCCCAGCTCGTGGCTTCCTCGGTGCTGCCGGAGATAAAGCCTGGCTCGTTTTTGGAGATCGGAGCCGGCCGCGCCACGAAGACGATTCTGCTTCAAAGCGACGCCTGTCGCACGTACGGCGCTCAGATAGAGCGGTATGCGACGCTGGATAACCACGAATTCAAGACGAGGATCCTGCTCGATCGCGTTGCGCAGTACGATGTTCGGGTATCCGAGGCGCTGACGGGAAACGCACTCAATTTGGGAGCGGTCGTGGGCGAGAGGCTCTTCGATGCCGTATTCGTCGATGCGCCCTGCTCGGGCTTGGGCACGCTGCGCCGCCATCCCGAGATCCGTTGGCGTTTGAAGCCCGAGTCCATCGCTTCGTTCGCCCGCACGCAGCTCGCGCTGCTTGAAGAGGCTGCTGGGCATGTCGCACGCGGCGGCATACTGGCCTACGCCACGTGCACGGTGACGAACGAGGAGAACAGCGGCGTGGTGCAGTCGTTCCTTTCGAGCGAAGCGGGTGCGAGGTTCAAGCTTGTTCCTATCGCAGGCCGCTCGTGCGTGGCGACGCGGCTGCTCGCCGGATCCTCGGACGCCCATTTCGCAGTTCGATTCATTCGCACGTAGCGACGTGGTAGAATCGCCGCGATGTGAGGACGGTAAACCCCGAAGGAAGGAGCCCCATGCACCCCGCGCGTCTTCTGGATATGCTCGCCGTCGCTGAGAAAGCGGCCATCGCTTCGGCAAACTGGATCGGGAGAGGCGATAAGACGGCGGCAGATCAAGCGGCCACGACAGCTATGCGCGACGCCTTCAACGACCTTGATATATGCGGGCGGATCGTCATCGGCGAAGGCGAGCGCGACGAGGCTCCCATGCTCTTCATCGGCGAGGAGCTGGGGCTTGGCGGGGAAGAACTTGATATTGCGGTCGATCCCCTCGAGGGCACGAATCTGTGCGCGTTCGGCAAGCCCAACGCGCTCACGACCGTTGCGGTGGCGCCACGAGGAACGCTGTTGTACGCGCCCGACACCTACATGGACAAGATCGCCGCCGGGCCCGCCTGTACGGGCGTAGTCGGTATTGACAAGGCGCCGGCCGAGAACGTGGCCGCCGTTGCCAGAACGCTCGGCAAGTCCGTGGAAGACGTGGTCGTATGCATTCTCGATCGCCCGCGCCATCAAGATCTGATAGCCGCCGTGCGCGCAGCCGGCGCGCGCATACGCCTCATAGACGACGGAGACGTATTCGGAGCCATCGCGACGGCGGTGCCGGGGACGGGCATTGATCTGTACCTTGGTTCGGGCGGCGCTCCCGAGGGAGTGCTTGCCTGTACGGGCCTCAAAGCCATCGGCGGCGTGTTCGAAGGGCGTTTGCGCTTCGACCTGGACGAGGACGGCGAGGAGAAGCGCTGTCGGGCCGAGCAGACGGCCGAGGTGGACCTTGACGGCGTGCTGACCATGGATATGCTTGTGCGATCTGACGATGCGGCCTTCGTCGCGTGCGGCGTGACTGACGGCGAAATGGTTTCTGGGGTGACGAGGGCTGACGGTTCGATCGTCACCGAGTGCGTTCTCATGAATGCAGCTGATCGGACTGTGCGTTTTGTCAAGACGTGCCATCGCGGAGAAACCGGCGCGGTACGATTCAGGTAGCCGCGAGCGGAACCGCCGCTCGCGGAGAGTGCGGGTATTTTCTCCAAAAACGCTCGAATGGGAGCAGTTTGCTATACAATAGGAGCGTTTTTTCACCAGGAGGCGCCTGAGCATCGGTGTCTTCGCGAGCTATGAGAAGGAGGTCCAGCGACTGTGGAGCCGAACATCAAAGAGGTGGCGGGGCGCATTCGGGCGCTGCGCGAGGACCTCGACATCACCATGCAGGAAATGGCCAACGCCACGGGGCGGTCCGTTTCTGAATACGCCGCTCAGGAGTCGGGCGAGCAGGATCTGTCGTTCACGTTTTTATACAAATGCGCCGACCGTTTGGGCGTTGACGTCATCGAGCTTCTGACCGGCGAGAATCCGCATCTGTCGGGATACTCGCTCACACGTGCCGCCGATGGTCTGTCCATCAAGCGCCGTGCGGGCTTCGAGTACCTGCATAAGGCCCCGCACTTCAAGAACAAGCTTGCCGAGCCGTTTCTGGTCACGGCTCCGTTTTTGGAGGAAGAGCAGAACGAGCCCATTCACCTGTCCTACCATGTGGGCCAGGAGCTCGACTTCATCATCTCCGGCAAGATGCGCTTCGCCTACGAGGATCATATCGAAGAGCTCGAGGCGGGAGATCTGCTCATGTACGATTCGGGCCGCGGTCACGGCATGATTGCAACGGGCGGCGAGCCGTGCACGTTTCTCGCCATCGTCATGAAGCCCCATGGAGAGACGATTATCTAGGCGCTGCCGCCGTTTCCGTTCCGCAGGTGCGCAACGGGCCTTCGGTTAGCGCCGTATACCGTATCGTTTTATCCGTCCAGCGGCCGTGCTGCCGCATCGCATATCAGAGGGAAGAAACCAATATGAGAGACATCAATCTCCGCTTCGTCGAAGAAACCTACGACGAGGAAGGGTTGCTCGTCGATTTTGTCGTGAAGTGCCCTGCGAATTTCAACTTCGGCTACGACGTGGTCGACGACATCGCCGAGAACGATCCTGACCGCCGCGCCATGGTGTGGTGCAACCCCGAGGGCGAGGAGCACGTCTTCACGTTCGCCGACATGAAGCGCTGGTCGGATAAGACGGCCAACTTCTTGGCCGAAGCGGGCATCGGCCGCGGCGACATGGTGATGGTCATCTTGCGCCGCCATTACCAGTTCTGGTTCGTGGCGACGGCGCTCGCGAAGCTGGGTGCCGTCATGGTGCCGGCCACCTTCATGCTCAAGGAACACGATCTGGAATATCGCTTGAACGGCGCGTCGATCAAGGCTATCATCGCCACCTCTCTCGGCGATATCGCCGACGTGGTGGACAACGTGGATGCGGCATGCCCGACGCTCGAGGCGAAGATACTCGTGAATGGAGCGGGCGGCGGGCTCACGCCCGAGGACGCGGACGGCAACCTCGTGTTCCCCGATGACGGTCTGCCGCTGGGCGCGGCCCTGTCCGGTCCGGACGGCATCTGCGCCGCGCCCGTTGAGCGCGCGGGCTGGCTCGATTTCAACACGGGCGTGCGCACCGCCTCCGCAGACTTCGCGCGTGTGCCCACGTTGGCGTCCGACCCCATGCTCATGTACTTCTCGTCCGGCACGTCGGGCAATCCCAAGATGGTGCTCCATGATTCCGAGTACGCTATCGCGCACCTCGTGACGGCCAAGCACTGGCACAATGTGCAGCCTGACGGACTCCATTTCACCATCGCTGATACGGGCTGGGGCAAGGCCGTGTGGGGTAAGTACTACGGCCAGTGGCTCATGGAAGCGTGCGTGTTCACGTACGACTTCGATCGTTTCCATCCCGCCGAGATCCTCTCGCTCATCAGCAAGTACGGCATCACGACGCTCTGCTGTCCGCCCACGATGTACCGCATGATGATGGCCGAGGACGTGGACGCCTTCGATCTGTCCACGCTCGTGTACTCGACGACGGCGGGCGAGGCGCTGAACCCCGATCTGTTCGACTTCTGGAAGGAACACACGGGGCTCACCATCTACGAGGGTTTCGGCCAGACCGAAACGCCGCTCACCATTGCGAACCTCACGGGGTCGGTGCCGCGTCCGGGCTCCATGGGAAAGCCGGTGCCGCTGTACAACGTGGAGATCCAGCGCGAAGACGGCACCCGTTGCGATACGGGAGAGACCGGCGAGGTATGCATCGACATCCACCAGAAGGCTCCCGGCATCATGCTCGAATACTACCGCGATGCAGAAAAGACCGAAGCGGCCATGTGTGATGGCTGGTACCATACCGGCGATACCGCCTGGTGCGACGAGGATGGCTACTTCTGGTACGTGGGCAGGAACGACGACGTCATCAAGTCGAGCGGCTATCGCATCGGTCCCTTCGAGATCGAGAGCGTGCTCCTGGAGCACGAGGCCGTACGCGAGTGCGCCGTCACTGGCGTGCCCGATCCCACGCGCGGCAAGGCAGTGAAGGCCACCGTTGTGCTGGCCGAGGGCTTCTCCGGCTCCTCCGAGCTCACGCGCGAGCTGCAGGCTTGGGTGAAGCACCGGACCGCGCCGTACAAGTATCCCCGCATCGTGGAGTATGTAGACGCGCTGCCCAAGACCGTGAACGGCAAGATCCGCCGCGCTGCCATCCGCCAGGAAGACGAAGCGGCTAAAACCCCCGAGGGTCTGGTGTGATCGCGTCTGCTCCCGTTATTGTCGTGTGCGGGCACTATGGGGTGGGCAAGACCAATTTTGCCATCAACCTGGCGCTCGATGCAGCAGCGGACGGGCATGACGTGACGTTGGCCGATCTGGACGTGGTGAACCCGTATTTTCGCTCGAGCGATTATCGATCGTTGCTGGAAGGACGCGGCGTGCAGGTGGTCGCACCGGTCATGGCGGGCACTACGCTAGACGCTCCGAGCATATCCGGCCGGGTGTCGACCGAGATCGAGCAGGCGCAGGCTTCGAGACTTCCCGAGGCCGCCGAGTTTTGCAGGTCGAACGATCCGGCCGCGGCAGCCCGCCATCTGTGCGAGCGGGTGCTGATCATCGACGCGGGAGGCGACGATGCGGGGGCAACGGCGCTCGGTCGGTTTGCGCCCGCCATCGATCGAGCTCCATACGAGATGCTCTACGTGGTCAATGCTCGACGCAACCTCACGCAGCAGCCCGAGGAGGCTGCGGCCGTGCTTCGCGAGATCGAGGCGAAGGCGCGTCTCGCAGCCACCGCCGTCGTGAACAACACGCATTTGAAGCAGGACACCGACGAGCAGACGATTGCGCGCGGGGTGCCCTTCGCGCGTGCTGTGGCCGACAAGCTGGGCCTGCCGGTTGCGTGCACCACTGTGCCCACTCGGCTCGTCGACCGGGAAAGTGGGCTCTTTGGGCCGAATAAGACTCCGGAAACGCTCTATCCTGTGCAAGTATATGTACGCACGCCCTGGGAATGACGCAGGGCTGCATTCCGCGTTCGCTGCGACGAGCGATCGCGGGCGGGGCCTGCGCCGCCGCGCAGGTGCACGAAGACGAGGAAGGTTCCAGAATGCCGAGGATCATAGTAGACGATCATTTCTGCAAGGGGTGCGGTCTGTGCGTCGACTCATGCCCCACGCATATCATCGAGCTCGATCAAGCCAGGATCACCGCCAAGGGCTACCATCCGGCGACGTTGATCGACGAGGAGCGGTGCACGGGCTGCATGTCGTGCGCCCTCATGTGCCCGGACGTCGCGATTACGGTTGAGAGGTAGATCATGGCTGAGAAAGTGTTGATGAAAGGCAACGAGGTCATGGCCGAGAGCGCCATCCGCGCAGGATGTCGCTTCTTCTTCGGCTATCCCATCACGCCGCAGACCGAGCTTGCGGCCTACATGTCCAAGCGCATGCCAAAGGTAGGTGGCACCTACCTGCAGGCCGAGAGCGAAATCGCGGCAATCAATATGGTATACGGCGCCTCCTGCGCCGGCGCGCGCGTGATGACGTCCTCCTCCTCGCCGGGCATCTCGCTCAAGGGAGAGGGCATCTCCTACATGGCCGGCTGCGATCTGCCGGGCGTGATCGTGAACGTCCAACGCGGGGGCCCGGGGCTCGGCGGCATCCAGCCGTCTCAATCAGACTACTGGCAGGCCACGCGCGCGACCGGCCACGGCGACTTCCACGTCATGGTGTACGCGCCCTCAACGGTGCAGGAGATGGCCGATTATGCGTTCCTCGCCTTCGACAAGGCAGATGAATATCGCATCCCCGTCATGCTTTTGGCCGATGGCATGCTCGGCCAGATGATGGAGCCGGTGGTTTTGCCCGAACCGAAGGGGGAGCTGCCCGAGAAGCCGTGGGCGACGAGCGGTCACAAGAACAAGCGTGCTCACAACATCATGGACTCGCTCTACCTGACGGCGGAGGAGCTTGAAGATCTCAACGTTGCGCGCTTCGAGCGCTATCAGAGCATCCTGCGCGACGAGCAGCGAGCCGAGCTGTTCATGACGGACGATGCCGATATCGTGCTCGCGGCATACGGCGCGTCCGCCCGTATCGCTCGCAGCGCGGTCGTCGCTGCGCGCGAGAAGGGCATCAAAGCCGGCCTTGTGCGCCCCATTACCCTCTGGCCGTTCCCGACGGATGCGTTCGAGCAGGTCATGTCTCATGCGAAGCTGTTCCTTACGGTCGAGATGAGCATGGGCCAGATGGTGGACGACGTGCGTTTGGCATCTGCAGGAAGGGTGCCGGTCGAGTTCTTCGGCCGCACGGGCGGCATCATCCCCACGCCGGTGGAGGTGCTGGCCAGGATCGAGGAGCTTTCAGGAAAGGTTGGTGCGTAGCATGAGCGCAGAAGCAAAGGTTGTGTTCCAGCGCCCGCACGCGCTGCTTCCCGTGGTGACGAACTACTGTCCCGGATGCCCGCACGGCATCGTGCATAGGCTTGTGGCTGAGTGTATCGACGAGCTCGGCGTCGAGGGGGACACCGTGGGCATCGCCCCGGTGGGCTGCGCCGTCACTTCGCCGGACTTCTTCGGCTGCGACATGATCGAGGCTGCGCATGGGCGCGCGCCGGCGGTCGCAACGGCCGTGAAGCGCGTGCACCCGGACAATGTGGTGTTTGCCTACCAGGGCGATGGAGATCTCGCCTCCATTGGCATGGCTGAGACCATCCATGCGGCCACGCGCGGCGAGAACATTACGGTCATTTTCATCAACAACGCCATCTATGGTATGACGGGTGGTCAAATGGCTCCCACAAGCCTGCCGAACCAGGTGACGCAGACCTCGCCCTACGGGCGCGATGTGGCGACGGCGGGCTATCCTATACGTGTGTGCGAGCTTTTGAGCTCGCTCGACGGCGTGGCCTACCTTGAGCGCGTGACCGTCGACTGTCCCAAGAACGTGCGCAAGGCGAAAAAGTCCATCATGAAGGCGTTCCGCAACCAGGTGGACGGCGTGGGATACTCGCTCGTTGAGGTTGTGTCCACCTGTCCAACGAACTGGGGCCTCACGCCGCAAGATTCATTCGATTGGATGCGCGAGAATATGCTTCCGTACTACCCGCTGGGCGTGTACAAAGATGTCGTAGCCGACGGCTTCGCCAACGCCGCCGAAGCGGCCGCAGCGCGCAATGCGGACTGTCCGGTTGCGCACCCTGCGACGGAAGGGGGCCTGCGATGAGCCGCACCATGAACGCCGTTCTCGCCGGCTTCGGCGGCCAGGGCATCCTGTTCGCCGGCAAGATCATCGCCATCGCGGGACTCATCGAGGATCGCGAGGTGTCGTGGCTGCCCTCCTATGGGCCCGAGATGCGCGGCGGTACCGCGAACTGCAGCGTGTGCGTGGCCGACGACCCCATCGGCAGCCCGCTCGTGCTGCGTCCTGACGTGCTCGTGGTCATGAACCAGCCCTCCCTCGACAAATTCGAGGGTAGCGTGCAGCCTGGTGGCATCGTTGTAGCGGACTCGACGCTCGTACAACGCATTCCCGCCATCCCCAACGTGAAGGTATGCGCCGTGCCCGCGACGAAGCTCGCCGAGGAAAACGGCTACAAGGCCCTTGCGAACGTGATTCTGGTGGGCAAGCTGTTCGCGGAGACGCACTTCTGTTCCGAGGAGACCATTCGTGCCGCCGTCGAGCAGTGCGTACCCGCCAGCAAGAAAGCGAAGCTGCCGTCTAACCTCGCGGCACTGGAGATCGGCATGAACGCGTAGGGTTCATTTTCTGCAGACGGACCTGCGAGCAGGACGGGTGAAAGGACGAACATGGTAGCTGAACTTGTCGAGATCGGCCTGCGCATCCAAGGCTTGCGCGAGGCATGCGATGTGACGCGCGAGGAGATGGCGCGCGAGTTGGGCGTGCCGCTTGAGAAGTACATCCACTGGGAAGAGACGGGCGACGATGTGCCCATCTCTGCGATCTATCATATGGCGCATCATTTTGGCGTTGAATTCACCGAGATCCTCACAGGCACAGCGGCCAAGCTGGACACCTATCAGGTTGTGCGCAACGGCGAGGGACGCGAGGTCGATCGCTATCCGGGATATCATTTCGAGGATCTGGCCTGGCGCTACTCGGGTAAGATCATGCAACCGCTGCTGGTGGTGCTCGATCCCACCGACGAGCCAGCGAAGCTCGTGACCCACACCGGTCAGGAGTTCAACTTGGTGCTGGAGGGCACGGTCGTGGTCACGTGGGCGGACAAAGAGTTCGAATTGAACGCCGGCGACAGCATCTACTTCAATCCCGAGCATCCGCACGGGCAGCGCTGCGGTGGCGATGTGCCCGCCAAGTTCGTAACCATCATTGCGGAGTAAGATCCAACATGCGAGTTCGGGACGGGAGGCGGCCAGGGGTGCCGTGCTCGAACGGTCCTGAGCTCGCGCGAAAGTTCCCACAGAGGCTTTCGGCTCGTGCGGAACTGCGCACGGCGCCCTCGCCCCCTCCCGTCCCGGCGTGCCGGTTCGGTTGACCAGAAGCGATGGTGAGAACTTGTCGGGCGGTTCTTGAGCCCTTTTGCAGACCTGCGAGATGAGAGAGAAAGATACGATCGTGAACCATATCCTGAAAAAGTACTGCCCTCGCATCGAGTTCGACTCCTACGAGGACTTCTTCGAGAACTTCCAGATAAACGTGCCCGAGGCGTTCAACTTCGGCTTCGACGTGGTGGACGAGTGGGCGCGCGTCGAGCCCGGGAAGCGCGCGCTCGTGTGGTGCGACGATCACGACCATGAGCGCACGTTCACGTTCACCGACCTGTCGCGCCTGTCGAACCAGGCGGCCAACGCATTTCGCAAGCTCGGCATCGGCAAGGGCGACGTGGTGATGATGATCCTGCGCCGCCGCTGGGAGTATTGGGTGTGCGCCGTGGCGCTGTGCAAGCTGGGTGCTACCATCATCCCGGCGTCGTTGCAGCTCACGAAGAAGGACATCGCGTACCGCGCCAACTCTGCGCAGGTGAAGATGATGGTGTGCGTGGACGATGACTACGTGTGCACGCAGACCGAGGAGGCGCTGCCCGAATCGCCTTCCATTGAGAACCGCATCATCGTGGCGGGCGAGCGCCCGGGCTGGACGCCGTTCGACGAGCTGATCGTCGGCGAGTCCGACGAGTTCGAGCGCCCGTGCGGCGAGGCCGGCGTCACGAGCAAGGACACCATGCTCATCTACTTCACGTCGGGCACCACCGGCATGGCGAAGGCTGTGTGCCACAACTTCGCGCATCCGTTGGGACACATCATCACGGCGAAGTACTGGCAGCAGGTGGAGGAGGACACGCTGCACATGAGCGTGACCGATTCCGGCTGGGCGAAGTTCGGCTGGGGCAAGATCTACGGCCAGTGGATCGCCGGCGCCACCATCTTCGCCTACGACATGGACAAGTTCGTGCCCACGAAGCTGCTGCAGAAGATTCAGGACTACCGGCTGACCACGTTCTGCGCGCCGCCGACGATGTACCGCTTCATGCTGCAGGAGGACGTGGGCGCCTACGACCTGTCGAGCGTGCACAACTTCGCCACGGCGGGCGAGCCGCTGAACGCCGAGGTGACCATCGCGTGGAAGCGCCTGACGGGCAAGAACATCCGCGAGGGCTTCGGCCAGACCGAGGGCCCGGTGCTCCTGGCCACGTTCCCGTGGATCGAGCCGCGCCCGGGCTCCATGGGCAAGCCCTCGCCGCTGCTGAACATCAAGCTGCTCGACGAAGAGGGCATCGAGGTGCCCGACGGCGAGGAGGGCGCCATCTGCGTCACGGGCCTCAAGGAGGCGTACCCGCCGGGGCTGTTCACGGGCTACTACCGCGAGCCGGAGCGCACGCGCGAGGCCGTGGGCGGGGAGTACTACAACCTGCACGACATGGCGTGGCGCGACTCGGACGGTTACTGCTTCTTCGTGGGCCGCAACGACGACGTGATCAAGTGCTCGGGCTACCGCATCGGCCCCTTCGAGGTGGAGAGCGCGCTCATCGAGCACGACGCCGTGGTGGAATGTGCCGTCACGGCCGCGCCCGACCCCATCCGAGGCAAGGTGGTGAAAGCCACAATCGTGCTGGCAAAGGGTTGGGAGCCGAGCGACGAGCTGGTCAAGGAGCTGCAGAACCACGTGAAGAAGACGACGGCGCCGTACAAGTACCCGCGCATCGTCGAGTTCGTGGACGAGCTGCCGAAGACCATCGGCGGCAAGATCAAGCGCAAGCTCATCCGCAACAACGACGGCATCGAGGACTAGCGAGAGGGCGCCTGCGGGCGCCCCCAGCGCTGGCGGCGCATTTGTTTTCGAACCCAACGTTCCGACTCCTTCTTCGCCATGACGGAGGGGCTGCGCGTCGCAAGGATGATTCAGAAGGCGCGTTTCGGGGACGAAAACTGTACGCTTCGGGCGACAATGCACGCACGTGGCTGTAAGAAGGGCGGATGATGAGGGATTCTGTGGAAATGTTCGCCTTGTTCAAGGATGTCGTACGGTCTGACGAGCGGATTCGCACCATGACGTTGGAAGGGAGTCGCGTTAACCCCGCCGTGACACCCGATGCGTGGCAGGATTACGATCTTACGTTCTTGGTGACGGACGTGGGGAGCTTCACGCGCTCCGATGAGTGGCTCGCGCGTTTCGGTGACATCGTGCTCATGCAGAAACCGGAGGCGATGGAGCTGTTCCCGCCCGATTTCCCCACAGGGTGGTTCTCGTACCTCATGTTGTTCTCGGATGGAGTGAAGATCGACCTCACCCTGATTCCCTGCGAGGATTGGGGCGAGTATTTCGCGTCGGACTCGCTGATCCGCGTGCTATACGACAAAGACGGGATCTGCCCGTCGCTGCCTGAACCGACGGATGAGCGGTTCTGGTTGCAAAAGCCGCCTTCGGCGCATGTCCGCGATTGCGCAAACGAGTTCTATTTTGCTTGCACGTATGCGGCGCGGGGGCTGCTGCGCGACGAGCTGCTATTCGCGAATTGGACGTTCGAGCAGATCTTGCGCATCGAGCTGCTACGGATGCTCGAGTACGTTGCCGGAACGCGCAACGGCTTCCCGCTGAACACGGGCAAGCACGACAAATGGCTGCCCCGGTTCTTGACGGCCGACGAGCAAGCGGGCCTGCTCGCGACGTACCGACTCGATTCTGTCGACGCGACATGGAATGCTTTGCGCTCGGCGATGGACCTGTTCGAGCGCGCCATGGTGGAGACATGCGACTCGCTCGGCTACGATCGTCCGGACGATGGCTCGAAAACGTCAGTGTACATCGACGCACTGGAGGGCCTTCAATAGCCTGCTGCGCATGTCGGCTGCACGTGCGCTTGCGTTTCCGCCTGCCTATCGGAAGATGGTATTGTCGAACGCGTACTCGGCGCATATCGCCCTCGTGCGCTTCCTCCTACGATCATGCAACAATGCGAGACGGGCGCTATCATGCGCGAATCGAGCCGGGTAAGGTTGATCTGTCAAACGACCAAGGCCGCCACGCGGCGAGGTGGCGAATTAGGAGGACGCATATGGCAAACCTGCAGAGTCCGCGCGATACGATCGCGCTGCGCAACGGATACGAGATACCCTGCATCGGATTCGGCACGTGGAAGATGCCGGATGGCGAGACGGGTTTGGAAGCTGTTCATCAAGCGCTTTCTGACGGCTACCGTCACATCGATACGGCGGCAGCCTACGATAACGAGGAAACAGTGGGTAAGGCGCTCGCCACGGCGGGTATCCCGCGCGAGGAACTGTTCGTCACCACGAAGGTGTGGAACTCGGACCGCGGTTATGATGCGACGCTCAAGGCGTTCGAGGAGTCGCGCAGGAAGCTCCACCTTGACTACGTAGACCTGTACCTCATACACTGGCCGGCGGCTCGCGGCGCCGATGCCGACTGGCAACGCACGAACCAGGAGACGTGGCGTGCGCTCGAGACGCTCTACCTCGACGGCAAGGTGCGCGCCATAGGCGTGAGCAACTTCAAGCCGCACCATCTGGAGCCTCTTATGGATGCGGCTGAGATTCTGCCCATGGTGGACCAGATCGAGCTGCATCCTGGTTGCAACCAGCAGGTCACTCGCGAATTCTGCAATCGCCACGACATCGTGGTGGAGGCATGGTCGCCGCTCGGGAGTGGGCGGGTGCTCCAGAACCAGCTGCTTATCGACATCGCGGCCAGTTACGGATGCACGGTGGCGCAGCTGTGCCTGCGCTGGTGCTTGCAGCGTCGCGCTATTCCGCTGCCGAAGTCGGTCGATGCTGGCCGCATCGCCGAGAATGCCCGTATCTTCTGGTTCGACCTCACCGACGAGGATATGCAGCGCATTGATGAGCTTGATCCGCTCGGGCAGTCCGGCCTCGATCCTGACACGGTCGACTTCTAACCTTCTTCCTCGCACGGGGCCGCCGAAAGGGCTACTATAGGATGGTTGCTACTTCGCGGGAAAGGCGGGCTGACGTGTTCCAGGATATAGAGCCGGATTCGTATTGCAACGATTTCGCTTGGGTCGAGCCGGACCCGGAGGATCGCGTCCTTGTCTATCGGGGGGCCTCCGTACTGGCGGCGCCTGCGCCTCGGGCCGATGCGGGCGCTGCGCCCGCATCGGCCGACCGGGTCGAGGGCGACACCGCGTCAAGCGCGCCTGTCGGGCAGACGCTCGTCTTCCCGACGTACGGCCTGCTCGAGGACGCGGGCGCGATCGGCCCGGACAGCGCTGAGGGGGGCATCGCCCGCGCGGATGGCGAGCATCCGTCCGCTCTCTTCCTGTTCACCGTGGGAGACGAGGCCTATTTCCGTTGCGAGGTGGACGACGAGGCGCTCGATGAGCTACTGTCGGATGCGTCCGCCGGGGATTCCGATCGTGCGCCGGCATGGCGGTTCGTGCCGATCTCCGAGCTGCGCGACCACGGCTCGCGCAGCCGCGCGTTCGCGGGCTTCGTGGGCTACGAGTACGATTCCTGGTACGTGACGAGGCGCTTCTGCGGGCGTTGCGGCGCTGCGCTCGTCCACGACCTGGTCGAGCGCATGGTGCGCTGTCCGCAATGCGGCTGCATGGAGTTCCCCAAGCTGTTTCCCGCCGTCATCGTGGGCATCGTGGATCGTGAAACCGATCGCGTCCTGGTGTCGCGTTACGCTGGGCGGGAGTACAAGCGCTACGCACTCATAGCCGGCTTCTGCGAGATGGGCGAGACCGTCGAGGAAACGGTGCATCGCGAGGTGAAGGAGGAGGTGGGCCTTGCGGTGAAAAACCTGCGCTACTACCGGAGCCAGCCGTGGCCGCCGTCCTCCTCGCTGCTGTTCGGCTTTTTCTGTGATCTGGACGGCAGCGATGCGATAACGCTCGACGAACACGAGCTCGAGCATGCCGAGTGGCTTGACCGTGCCGATCTGCCTGCCGACGACGGTCACTCGCTCACGCGCGACATGATGCGAGTGTTGCGCGAGCGCAGCGAGGAGCGCTTCCCTGCGACTTCCTTGCCCTTCTGAGGGGCGAGGCCCCGTTGGTCGAAGGTGCGTTCGGATAGCCGCTTAGCGCGTTCTGACCGCGGCATCCGTCAGAGCGCATGTCGCGCAATCGTGGGGGGTTCGCTAGTCCTGCTTCCGTCTGCGGGAACTTAGCTGGTAGCTAATGTTTTGCGAAGTGCGTTCTTATACCCTTTGTTCAGGTTCTCAATGAATGTAACGAACAAGGAGGAACAATGAAGAAGCGTTTCGCAATGATGGCGGCGGCCTGCGCCGTCGCAGGGTGCCTGGGCATGTTCGGCTGCTCGTCGGGCGGCTCGGAACCGGAGGCTACTGATCAGCCTGAAGAGCCGCAGCAGGCATCGAAGGCGGAGGAAGCTCCGGCCGAGGAGGCGAAGTATGCGGTCACGATCGACGACTGCACGACGACGACGGACTACTCGGGAAAGTCGGCAATCGTGGTGACGTACACGTTCGAGAACGCTTCGGACGAGGCACAGAGCTTCATGGTGGCCATTTCGGCGAAGTGCTTCCAAAACGGCGTGCAGCTGGACACCGCCATCGTTGACGACATCGATGCGCAGAGCACCATGAATGACGTCAAGCCTGGCGCCTCCACGACGGTCCAGCAGGCCTACCTGCTTGACGACCAGTCCGATGTGACGGTGGAGTGCTCCGAGCTTATCAGCTTCGATAACGAGATCCTCGCCGAGAAGACGTTCTCGGTCGCGTAGGTGTTGATGCGGCCGTCTCGTGCGGGCAAACTCCTCACGAGACGGTCGCGCCATCTGATACCATGCATTCCAAGCCAAAGAGAAGAAGAAGGAAGCGCCGCGTGGAAGAGCCTTTGACCGACGAGCTGCTCGACGAGCTTCTGAGCGCACCCGATCCCCAGACGTTTGCCAATGCGCGCAATATCGGTGTGCGGAGCATGTCCGACTACCTGCAGCAGCTCCTCGATGAGAAGAGCCTCGTACGCGCCGAGGTCATCCGACGTGCGGGGCTGAACGAGACGTTTGGCTATCAGATTTTCATGGGACAGCGCGGCGCCTCGCGCAACAAGGTCCTGCAGCTAGCGTTCGCAATGAAGCTTACGCTCAAGGAAGCGGATCGGTTGCTGCAGGCCGCGGGTGTCAACGAGCTGTACTGCAAGAACCGTCGCGATGCCATCATCATCTTCTGCCTCGATCGAGGATACGATCTGCAGAAGACTGACGAAGAACTCTATCGGTTCGGCGAAGACACCATCTGCTGAACGCGTCGCTCGTGCATTCGATCGATGCTCGTGACGCGCGTTCGCTCGCGTTTCTGCTACCATGAACCTATGATGCTGGATGAGCTTGCAGAACATCTCAATGCCCTTCAACGCGATGATTGCTATCGCGTCGACGCCGTATTGAAAGAAAGCCCATACGAGACAACCGAGCGCGTGTACTTTCGCGGTGAGAACGGCGCCGAGCTCGGGCCGTTCGTCCGCAAGAGCATCGACCGCGACGCTGGCCTTGGCGGCGCTTACGAGCGCATCCGGGACGCGCAACGCGCCGGTCGGCGCTTCGAGCACCTTCCGCTCATCATCGATTGCTACGATGTGGGAGACCGCCTGGTCGTCATCATGGAGTACGTGGCGGGGGAGACGCTCGCCGACATCGTCTATCGCAATGATCCATCGATAAGCTTGGCCCGCGATGTCTTTCCGCGGCTTTGCGACGCTGTTGGCGAACTCCACGAGGGCTTCGACGTACCGCTCATCCATCGCGACTTGAAGCCATCGAACATCATGTTATCGCGCGACAGCATGACCATCATCGACCTCGGCATAGCGCGCGCGTTCAAAGAGGAGTCCGACGAGGACACGCGGCATTTCGGCACGCGCGCCTACGCGCCGCCGGAGCAGTTCGGCTTCGGACAGACCGATGTGCGCAGTGACGTGTACGCGCTTGGCATGCTGCTGTACTTCTGCCTGACCGAAAAAACGCCTGACGCGAAGGCACGCAGGGAGGGGTACGCTTCGGAGCATGTTCCAGAGCCGATGCGCCAGGTGATCGCTCGCGCCGCGGCGTTTGACCCCGCGGATCGTTACGCCGGAGCCGCCGAGGTAAAGCGCGCCTTTCTCGAGGCCGTCGCGCGCAGTGCGCCTGCACCGTGCGAGGTGTCTGAGTCGCAGGAACCCGTTGCTCCCTCGCCGGAGTCCCGCGTTCCAGCGGCCGCCGTCGGTGCGCCGATGCCGGCATACGCCGCGCGCCCGAGCGTCGCCGCGTTCGCCTCCTCGCCTCGCACGGGATTGCTGGCCCGTATCCCGAACAGGGTCGGAATTATCTGGGATATCGTTCTACTCCTCGTATTCATACTGTTTTTCGTCGTTACCACGGAGATGGTGTTCGCTCCGGAGCCTGGCGCGAGCGGGGCGGCGGCACCGCTTCCTCTGCGTGCATTTTCCTATTACGCGCTTTTGTTTATGCTGGTAAGTCCCATCCTCTACCTGCTCGCCGACCGTCGGCCCCTGCGCAGGCTCCTGCCGCCATTACGCGCCTGCACGCTCAAGCGCGAGCTTGTCGTATGCATCTTCATTATGATCGTAGGCTTTTTCGCCGTCGGCATTTCGAGCCAGTTCTTCCCACCGGTCTAACGGCCCTCCCACGCGCGGGTTACGTTCCCATCCGCCTGCTTTTGTTCTCATGCGCTGCGTCTAGAGTAGGTCGGACGGTGCGCGCCGTGGCGCGCGACGACCGAACCTGGAAGGAGCCGCTGCATGGGAAACGAGGTGAAGGAGCCGAAAGGCGCGCGCATGGAAACGAAGGGCAGCGCCGCGCCGGAGCCGCGCAGAGCCGTTGAGGGGGCGCGGACCAAGCATCCGCCATCAAAGCATGCTGCCGCTTTCGAGATGGCGCCAAATGACGGCTCGGACATACCGAGAAACTCATCGCAGCAGTTCAAGCGCGTGCTCACAGTCCCTGATCTCATCGTGTATGGACTCATCTTCATGGTGCCGATCGCGCCTTTCGGCATCTACGGCGGCGTGTTCCACGACTCCGGCGGCATGCCCGCCCTTGCGTATCTCGTAGGCACGGGAGCTATGGTATTCACAGCGCTCTCGTACTCCATGCTCATCAAGGAGTTTCCTGCATCTGGCTCGGTGTACGCCTATACGACGCGCGGAATGGGCAAGGGTATCGGCTTCGTGTCAGGCTGGACGCTGCTGCTCGATTACATCCTCTCGCCGGTGCTCCTATACGTTGTGGCGTCAACGGCGCTCTCGGGCATCGTACCCGAAGTGCCAGCGTGGGCGTTCGCAGTGGCCTTTGTCGTGTTCAACACCTTCGTCAATGTGCGGGGCGTGCAGCTCGCCAATGTCGTGGACAAGGTCGCGCTCGTGCTCGAGATCCTCGTGCTCGCTGTTTTCGTCGTGCTCGCCGTGCGTTGGCTCGCCACTGATCCCGCATCGCACGGCTTCACGCTGGCCCCGCTGTACAATCCCGAGACATTCGATCCGGCCGTCGTGGCCAGCGCGGCGTCGCTTGCGGTGCTCTCGTTTCTGGGCTTCGATGGCATCGCAACCTTGTCTGAGGAGGCCAAGGACGGCCGGCGCGGACCCGGTCGCGCCATGATGGCCTCACTCGCCATTATCGGCACCTTGTTCGCTCTGCAGACGTATCTGGCGGGATGCGTGAGCCCTGACGGCGCAGTGTTCGCGAGCGACCCGAATAATGCCTTCTACCTGGTCGCGCAAGTGGTGGGCGGACGATGGCTCTACGTGGTATGCGCGATTGCGACCGCGCTTTCGTGGGGTATTTTCACGGCGCTTGCCGCGCAGACAGCCGTATCACGCATCCTGTTCGCGATGGGCCGAGATGGGAATTTGCCGCGGCCGCTTGCGAAGATCCATCCGAAGTACCGCACGCCTTACGTGGCCACGCTGTTCGTCGGAGTGTTTACGCTCGTGGTCGTCCTGACGTTCGGGCAGCTGGGCACCGACACTATCTCGCTGTTCGTGAACTTCGGCGCGCTCACCGCGTTCTTGCTGCTACACGTGACCGTTATCTGGTACTTCTTCATCAAAAAGCGCGATGGGCGGTGGGGCGCGCATCTGCTCGTGCCTCTGGCCGGCCTGCTCGTCATCGGCTATACGTGGCTCGGCCTGGACATCCAGGCGAAGATCCTCGGTCTGGCATGGATGTCGGCGGGCATCGTCTACTACGTCGTGCTTCGCTACGTATTCAAACACGATGTGAAGGTGGGGGATTAGGCGGGATGGGTCGGCCTGGCCGTGGAGGGCCCCCTGGCGTCGTGCGCACGGAGGACGTCGGGTGCCGATGCGATCCGTCGGGGTACGGGAAGGGCGGCACGCCGCTTTCGCAGCGGTTGCTTGCCGTTTTCGGCCTGATAGCGTGCGCGGCATCCTTCGGCGTGCTCGCATTCACATCGTGCACGTTCGTGCAAGCGGCTTTCGCAGGCGCCGCCGGCCCGGCGTCGGCCACCATCTTCATCGCGCTCGTCGCCTCCTCCCTCGCTTCAGGCGCGTTGTTCGCGCTTCTGGCGGCGCGGTTGTTCGCGGGAAGATGCCTGCATGCGGAACGCCTCGCATGGATTTTGGTGGTTCTTTCCGTGCTGCAGGCCGTCGTCACGCTCATGTTGTACGGACTGACGCCGCGTCATGCGGGGTTCCTCGTCCAATTCGTCGTCGCTGCGACGGTGGCGAGCTACTTCGATCCGCTGCTCGCCCATGAGCGTACCCGTTGGCGCGAGCGCGAACGCGGGACGACGGGAGGGTTTGAGCCTCCTCATGGAGGCAGTGCGCGAAACGGCGAGGAAGGGCAGGACGGCGGGCATGGATTTGTCAAGCTCAACTTCTTCAACCTGTTCTGGGTGTTCTTCATATGCAGCATAGCTGGTCTCGCGGTAGAGACCGCCTACCACTTCCTCGTCGTCCAACCCGGCCACTACCAGGACCGGGCAGGTCTTTTGTTCGGACCGTTCTCGCCCATCTACGGGTTCGGCGCAGTGCTCATGACGGTGGCGCTCAATCGTTTCCATGGCAGGAGCGTCGTGCTGATTTTCCTGGTGAGCGCCGTCATCGGAGGTGCGTTCGAGTTCGTGGTCAGCTGGATCATGCAGTTTGCTTTTGGGCTTGTGGCTTGGGACTACTCGGGCACGTTCCTGTCCATCGACGGGCGAACCAACGGCATGTTCATGGCTATGTGGGGCGTGCTGGGGGTGTTGTGGGTCAAGCTTTTCCTGCCGCTCGTCCTGCGGCTTGTCAGGCTCATACCCTGGCGGTGGCGTTACGGGGTAACGGCGGTGTGTGCTGCACTGCTGCTGGTCGACGGTATCATGACCGTGCAGTCCGTCGACTGCTGGTACGAGCGCGAGGCCGGTGCGCCCATCGATACGCCGGTTGAGCGGTTCTATGCAGAGCATTTCGACGATGCCTACATGCAGAGCAGGTTTCAGTCGATGTCGATGCATGTCCACGAAGCGGCTCGCGTCGATCGCTAAGCCTCTGCTGCCGTCCTATTCGCAGGCGCTCGACGGTCGGCTACGCGCTAGGCGCGGAGACGGGGCAACGCTTGCGTATCGGTTTGCCGGTCGAGCGGATGCTGGCTCGCGGCCGTGCGCGCAAGAGCGTACAATAAAATCAGCCTGTCGTTTCGAAAACGGCGGGAGTCCATCCGCGGAAGGAGCCTCCAATGAGCATCGTAGCCGCTTACGTCGTCCCTCATCCGCCCCTCATCGTTCCATCGGTTGGCCGCGGTCAGGAGCGTGCCGTTTCGGAAACCGTCGCCGCCTACGAGGAGGTGGCGCGTCGTATTGCCGCGCACGCCCCCGACACCATCGTCGTCGTCTCGCCCCATGCGCCGCTTTTCAGGGATTGCTTCCATGTATCCACCGGCGACGCCGGCCGTGGGGACATGGGGCGGTTCGGCGCGTGGGAAACGTCCATGACCGTGCCCTACGACGCGGCTTTCGCCGCATCGGTGGCCGCCTGCGCCCGCAAGCACGGCGCGCCCATCTGCGGCAGCGGCATGGCCGACGGCGAGCTCGACCACGCGACGTTCGTTCCGCTCTCCTTCGTGAACGAGGTCTACAACGGTTATCGACTCGTGCGCGTTGGGCTTTCGGGTCTTGCTTCTGAAGCGCACCGCGCGCTCGGCCGCTGCATCGCGGAGGCCGCAGTCGATTTGCATCGGCGCTGTGTGCTCGTGGCCAGCGGCGATCTGTCCCATCGACTCAAACCAGACGGGCCGTACGGCTACGCGCCCGAGGGTCCCGTATTCGACAACGATGTGACGGCTCTCCTCGATGCGGGCGATTTCGAAGGCCTTTTCAAGTTTAACGAAGCTTTCCTCGAGGAGGCCGCGGAGTGCGGGTTGCGCTCGTTCCAGGTGATGGTTGGAGCGCTGGAAGGGCTTCCCGTCACGCACGAGCTGCTGAGCTACGAGGGGCCCTTCGGTGTGGGGTACGCCGTGGCGGCGTTCGAGGTCGAGGGCGTGCAGGGCGACGGGGCCGTAGCGGCGGGGATCGACGAAGAGGCCGACGCCCGCGCGTCGGACGATAGAGCGGCGCAAGGCGCCGTCGACCCGTATGTCGCGCTGGCGCGCGCGAGTGTCGAGGGCTACGTGCGCACGGGTCGCCCCATCGCACGGCCCGATGGCCTGCCTCCAGAACTCGTCGAAAGCCGCGCAGGCGTGTTTGTATCGCTGCACGAGGACGGCGATCTACGAGGTTGTATAGGCACCATCGAGCCGACAACCGGGAACGTGGCCGACGAGATCGTCCGCAATGCCGTTGCCGCGGCCGTCGAAGACCCGCGTTTTCTCCCGGTGCGCGCCGACGAGCTGGATGCGCTCTCCTATTCGGTGGATGTGCTGTTCACACCTATGCCCATCGCCTCCGTCGACGAGCTCGATCCGTCGCGCTACGGCGTGATCGTGACGAAGGATACGCGGCGCGGCCTGCTGCTGCCGAATCTCGACGGCGTAGACACGGCGGCCGAGCAAGTTGCCATTGCCAAGCGCAAGGCGGGCATCGATCCTGCCGACTCCGACGTTGCGCTCGAACGTTTCGAGGTGGTGCGCCACGAGCGGGGAGGCGGCCCCCGCCGTGGATGAAGATTGCAGGAACCGCGGACGAGAAAGCATACGCGCAGACGAGTCCCGGACGGTCTGCCCGGTCTGCCCGCATGCCTGCTCCCTGTCGGAGGGGCAGCGCGGGCTTTGCCGCGCGCGTATTGCCCAAAGCGGGGAGGTGGCGAGCGAGAACTACGGCCGTCTTACCTCCATCGCGCTCGATCCCATCGAGAAGAAGCCGCTCGCGCGCTTTCGGCCCGGCGCGTTCGTGACGTCGGTGGGGTCGTACGGCTGCAACCTGCACTGCCCCTTCTGCCAGAACGCTTCCATCGCCTGTGCAGGACTCGACGACGTCCGATGGCGCTTCGTGGCGCCCGAGGCGCTCGTCGATCTTGCTGTGCGCACGCGCGGCAGCATCGGCATCGCCTACACCTATAACGAACCGTTCGTGGGCTTTGAGTATCTGCGCGATACGGCCCGCCTGGCGCATGATGCTGGCTTGGCGAATGTGGTTGTGACGAACGGCATGGTGAACGAGGGACCGCTTCGGGAGGTGCTGTCCCTCATCGATGCGGCGAACGTCGACCTCAAGGGGTTCTCGCAACGCTTCTACGACATCGTGGGCGGCGATTTGGAGACGGTCGAACGGACGATCCGGCTCATGGCCGCCTGTCCGACCTGTCATCTGGAGGTGACGACGCTCGTCATTCCCGGCATGAACGACGACGAGCGCGAGATCGAGGAGGCGGCGGCATGGCTGGCCTCGATCGACCCGTCGATTCCGTACCATCTCACACGCTTCTTTCCCTGCCATCGCATGGCCGACAAGCAGCCCACGCCGCTTGAGGCCCTTCGATCGCTGGCCACGGTTGCGCGCCGTCATCTTGACGACGTGCTGCTGGGAAACTGCTGATGACTAATGCGGCGCCACAGCTTGCTCTGTGACCGTCCGAGGCAGCGCGGGGCCGGTGACGCCCGCTGACGCAAGGCGGGCATTCCGAGTGCGGCAGCGGAAAGTCGAGGCATTTCGCCTGGGGATGCGCTATCATGAACCGGCATCGAAATCCGATGTCCTTTCCAGCACGGAGATGGATGGGCCCTGGTGGGCCCCGCGGCCTTCAAAGCCGCTGTGAGGCGCGCAGAACGTCTCGGGTGCGTTCGATTCGCATGCATCTCCGCCAGAACGAATGACGCAAGGCCGCCGCGCATACGGCGGCCTTGTTGACGCAGGATGCGGGGAAGGCGCATGCGGATGCGGGGCGCTACGATGAAGAGCGCCCAGGTGCGTGCCGCGATCTCCCGATCCGCCCGGTTCGCAGGCGGTCAAAAGCGAGGCCTTGTTCAGGCGTTCAGCACGCGCTTATCGTCGATGCGCCGGGTGAGGCCCGTCGCATCGAAATACTCCAGCAAGGGAATGGCGTATTTGCGGCTTGTGCCCATCGCGTCCTTGAGCTCGGCCGCTGCAGCCGGGGTGTCGTTCGAGAGTCTTGCGCGCACGGCTTGCTCGAACCTTTCGAGGGCGGCGACGTCCAAGTAGAAAACCTGGCCTATGCGCACGATGCGTCCCTGCTGCTCCAGGGTGTTGAGCGCGCGATAGGCGAGCGAAGGCGCCAAGCCGCTTCCGGCAACCAATTCGTCGAGCATCGGGGGCGCGCCGGCCGCCTCCTGCAGTGTCGATGCGAGCAGCTCGGTCGCTTGCTCCTCAAGGCGCTTCGCGCCGGCTCCGGCCCGGGGGTGGCTCGCCTCGCCGCCGGAGACGACCGCCACTCCCTGGGAGATGGCATCGGCCAGCAACGCATCGAAACAGGCGGGTGTGGCGCGAGGCATGCAGCGGCGTCTGAGCGCCTCCTTCGCGATGCCAGGTTGGGAGGGCTGCTCGGCATGAAATCTCAACAGCGCGTTCTCGATGGCCGTGCGGTGTCTTTGGAGCACTGCACGGGATGCCCAGCGGTCTTCCGTTCCTGTTTCGCCTTCGAGGCGTACGGCGCCTCCTGCCGCTTCGAGCGACTTGAGCTCGCGTCGGGCGGTCTTCTCATCGAGCCCCGAAGTCTGTGCGAGCTCGATCGGAGTGACGGGGAGAGAGGCGAGCGAGAAGGCAGCTTGCGCGATGGAGGCCTCGCTGCCGTTGCGCAGCGCGTCGAGCAGCGCCTCGTCCGCTGGTGGCATGGTTGATGTTCTGCGCGGATGCGCGCGCAGCACCATCCCGCCGCCCACAACGTGCATTGGCGAATAGGATCGCAGCACGAAGCGATCGCCCCAGGCTGCCGGCAATGGCTCATCGAGACGCACCTGGGCGTAGGCCGTCTCACCCTGCGCGAGGGAGGCGCGGCCATTCATGAGCAAGACGCGTCCCGTCACCTCGCGGGTTCCGTGAGCCACGTGCATGCGCGAGCCGCTTTCCAGGGGCTTGCTCCAGCCTGCCGCACCAAGGAAGGAAACGGATGCGTCGAAACGGTCGGTGACCGAGATCGAGTCCGGCGCCGCCGCGAAATCACCCGGGCGCACCTCGTCTACGCCGACTGCATGTAGGTTGAGTGCGACGCGGCGGCCCGCTTCCGCTCGCTCGACAGGTCGTCCATGCACTTGCACGCCGCGTATGCGAGCGCGCAGGCCGTGCGGGAGGATCTCGACCTCGCTGCCGACCGACGCCGTCCCGCTCCAGAGCGTGCCGGTGACCACCGTGCCCGCTCCGCGCACGGTAAACGCGCGGTCGATCGGCAGGCGCAGGGGCGCTTCGCGCTTCGTGCGCTTCGCTCCCTTTGCCGAGCGAGCGAGGGCGGATCGCAGCTCGTCAAGGCCCGAACCCGTGCGGCTTGACACGGGTACGATTTCAGCTGCGGCGAAGGGGGTCGAAGCGAGGCGCGCTCGCACTTCGTCGGCCACGAAGCCAGTCCACTCCTCGTCCACGAGATCCGCCTTCGTGAGCGCGACGACGCATGCGGTGATGCCGAGCAGTTCGAGTACGGCAACATGCTCGATGGTTTGCGGCATGACCCCGTCGTCGGCGGCGATGCAGAGGAGCGCCATGTCGATGCCTGTCGAACCCGCGATCATCTGGCGTACGAAGCGCTCGTGGCCTGGCACGTCCACGACGCCCATGATCGTTTTATCGGGAAGCTCGAGGCGCGCGAATCCCAGCTCGATGGTGATGCCGCGTTGCTTCTCTTCGGCTAGACGGTCGGGATCGGTGCCGGTGAGCGCGAGCACGAGCGAGGACTTGCCGTGGTCGATGTGGCCTGCGGTGCCCAGGATGAGCGCGGGTGCGGTGTCGGTCATGGAAGGCTCCTTCAGGAGGAAGCGGACGGGGAAGCGGTATCCTCGGAGAATGCTCGGGATGCGGGCGGCTCTTTGATCTGGGAGGCGACCCGTGCGAAGTATGCCGCCAGCGCATCGGCTATTTCGATGATCTCAGCGTCCTCGACAAGCGTGCGAACGTCAAACAAGAGCGCTTCTTTCTTGATGCGGCCGATCACCGGCACGTCGCGCTCGCGGACGAGTGCGCGCTCGCAGTCGAGCGCGTCGCCGCGCGAAAACTCGACGCGTACGGCGAACGTGTCGATGTTGCACATGGGCAGCGCGCCGCCGCCGGAGCGCGCAATCTCGGGCACCACGCAGAGGGACGCGAAGCCTTTCGGTATCCGCCCCTTGATAGCCGCGCACAGCGCCTCGGCACGGGGAAGCAGGTCTTCGACGGGCGCCGAAAGCATGGCGAGCGTGGGTATTTCAGAACGTGCGCGCTCCTCGTCCAGATAGAGCCGAAGCGTCGCCTCGAGCGCGGCAAGCGCCATCTTGTCCAAACGCAGCGCGCGGGCAAGCGGATTGCGCTTGAGGCGATCGATGTGACGCTTCGCTCCCACGATGATGCCCGCTTGCGGACCACCTAGAAGTTTGTCGCCCGAGAACGAGACGAGGTCGCAACCTGCGCGAAGGGACTCTGCTACGGTGGGCTCGGCGTACTCGCCGAAGCAATCGAGGCGGACGAGTGCGCCTGAGCCTTGATCCTCGAACACGAGCACGTCCCCGTTTCCGACGCCTCTCCGGGCGCGGCGTGCATTCTCCTCGTCGGCCAGCGCGCGCAGCTCTCGCACGCCCACGCTTTCGGTGAAACCGATGAGTCGGTAGTTGGAAGGGTGCACCTTGAGGAGCATGGCCGTCTCGGGCGTCAGGGCGCGCTCATAGTCGGCAGGATGCGTTTTGTTCGTCGTGCCGACTTCCACCATGGCGGCGTGGCTGAGCGCCATGATGTCCGGGATGCGGAAGGATCCGCCGATCTCCACGAGTTCGCCGCGGGATACGATCGCCTCGTGGCCGGAGGCGAACTCGGAGAGCACCATCATGACGGCGGCGGCGTTGTTGTTGACGGCTAGGGCCGCCTCGGCTCCCGTAAGATGGCAGATAAGCCGCTCGTAATGCGCATGACGGCTGCCGCGCGCCATTGCGTCGACGTCGTATTCGAGCGTCGAATAGCTGCGCGCCGCCTCCGTTACGGCCTTGACGGCGCTTTCGGCGAGCACGCTGCGCCCGAGATTCGTATGCACAATCACTCCCGAGGCGTTCACCACGCGCCTGAGCGAGGGCTTCTCAAGCCGCGCCGCACGTACGCAGGCTTCCGATGCGATGGCGTCCGCGTCCACGGCATAGGGGGCATCGGCCAAGATGGCCTGTCGCGCCGCATCGACCGCCTGGCGCACCGCATCCACGACGACGGGACGCGCGAGCCGTGCGAGCAGTTCTTCGATGCGCGGATCGTGCAGCAGCTCTTCGATCTGAGGGAGCGCTCGCAACCGCTCGCGCTGCGAAGATTGTGCCATAGGTGTGAGCCTTCCTGCTTTCGTTCGTGTTCGAGGAAGCGCGCTGTGCGCGACCGTATCCACCATAGCCGATTTTGCGCGCCTGCGGTCAATTCTGTCGCAAACTGGTTCGCAGCTTCGGTTACCATGGTGCCCATGAGACTCCTTCATATCACCGCCCAGAAGCCCGACAGCACCGGAAGCGGCGTTTACCTCGCCGAGCTTGCGGGGGCGTGCGCGCGCCTCGGCTGCGTCCAGGCTATCGTCGCCGGCATCGGCCCCGATGACGATCCGGTCGTCCCGGACGGTGCGGCCTTCTTTCCCGTGCGCTTCGAAACCGGAGAGCTGCCGTTTCCCGTATGCGGCATGTCCGACGAAATGCCTTATAAAGCAACGCGTTACCGAGATCTTTCGCCTGCCATGGTGGCGAGCTTCGATGCTGCGTTTGCGCGTGCCGTACGGGCCGCCGTCGACGAACTGCGACCCGATGCCGTGGTATGCCATCATCTCTACCTCGTCACCTCGCTTGTTCGCACACTGCTGCCCGATGTGCCTGTTGTCGCGGTCTGCCATTCCACCGACGTGCGCCAGATGCGCCAGCACGGGCTTGCGCGGGACCGCATTGCGCATGCGGTACGCGCTCTCGATGCAGTGTTCGCCCTCCATGAAGCCCAGAAGCGCGACATCGTAGAGGTCTATGGGGTGGACGAGGAGCGCATTCGCGTGGTGGGTACCGGCTACAATCATGCCGTGTTTCGAACCGACGACGAGGTTCACAACGATCTAGGACCTCGTTCGGCCGTGAGCGCAGGTGCTGAAGAGCTGCCCGCTCAGGCGCGCCGTGCGGCAAACCTCGTGTACGCGGGCAAGATATGGCGCAAGAAGGGGGTTTCGAGTCTCATTGCTGCCCTCGCCGAACTCTCCGTTGAACCTGACGGCCTTGTGCTGCGGCTTGCTGGCGGGCATACGAATGAGGACGAGTACCGACGCATGCTCGCCCAGGCGGAGCAAAGTCGCTATCGGATCGAGTTCCTCGGCAAACTCGCCCAGTCCGATCTCGCACAGGAGTATCGACGAGCCGATGTGTTCGTGTTGCCGTCATTTTTCGAGGGGCTTCCGCTCGTCGTCGTAGAGGCGCTCGCCTGCGGCTGCACGGCGGTCGTCACCGACCTGCCCGGCATTCGCCCTTGGATCGAGGCCCAAGCGCCCGATGCGCCCGTGATCTTCGTCGAGCCGCCGCGCATCGTCAACGCCGACGAGCCCGTGGCCGAGGATCTTCCCGCTTTTGAGCGGCGCCTCGCCAAAGCCATCGAGAGCGCTCTTCGGGTGCCGCCCAGGCGCTGCGATCTTGCGCATCTGTCGTGGGACGCCTTGGCTGCACGCGTCCTCGACGTCTGCGCAGATCTTGTCCGCTGATGTCTCGGCGGATTCCCTTCGAGGCGAAAAGCCCCTACGTTGCGGATCGCTCGCAGCTGGTCGCTTTCCGCTCTAGGCGAGCGCCGTTGAATGTGCGATGATACTGCGTTCTGGGGCATCGCGACGAGATGCGGTGTGCGACGAGGAAAGGGATATAGCATGGCTCTGACGCAAGACGAGATAAAAGCCCTCAAACCTGATGCTCTGGCGCCGGCCGAGACGACGGAGAAAGCCGAGACGCTCGGCCAGACGAAAGCGGCCATGCCCTTTGCGAAATGCTTTGTTTCCGCAATGCTCGCCGGCGCGTTCATTGCATTCGGGGCCATGTATTTCTGCGTGTTCTTGGGCGACCCGACCATGCCGTTCGCGGTGCAGCGCCTGGTTGGGGGCATATGCTTCTGTCTGGGACTCGTGCTCGTGTTGTGCTGTGGCGCCGAGCTGTTCACCGGCAACACGCTTTTGATCTGCGCGAAAGCAGCTGGGAAAATATGCTGGGCCGATACGCTCAAGAACTGGACGGTGGTATGGGTCGGCAACTTGATCGGTGCGCTCGCGGCAGTGTTCCTCGTCTTCATGGCGGGCGTCGCCGGTATGAACGGCGGGGCCGTGGGCGAGGCGATGGTGAGTGTGGCTGCGGGCAAGGTATCGCCGGACTGGGTTACGCTTTTTTTCAAGGGCATTATGTGCAATATCCTCGTTTGCCTTGCCGTGTGGATCGGGTTTTCCGCGCGTACCGTTGCCGATAAAGTGCTCGGAATCCTGCTGCCCATCTCGGCATTCGTAGCTGCCGGCTTCGAGCACTGCGTGGCGAATATGTTCTTCTTGCCGATGGGCTGCCTTTTGAACGCGCTGGGCGTGGGCGCTGTCGACGCCGTCACATTCGGCGGCATCTTCTACAACCTCTCGGCTGCCACGCTCGGCAATATCGTCGGAGGTGTCTTGGTCGGCCTTGCCTACTGGTTCATCTACCGCAGGAGCAAAGCGGCTGGAAAGTGACGACGCGGCGGCTGTGCCGGGTGCGGAGCGTCTCGATAAAACCGGCGTGGGGGTCCTGCGCGGCACCGGTTTTTGCAGATCGGCAGGTTTGAAGACGGTGGGAGCGGCTCTCGGGACACGTTTCTGGCGAAAAGAGGAAGAAGGCTGCGATGGGCGAAACGGCGGATATGCGAACTGGGACCGACGGCGGGCGTTTTTCCCGTGCAGTGGGAGGTTGCGTGCGTATAGCGGAAGATGGTGTGCAGGAACGCATCGAAACGGTGGCGTTGGAGGTGCCTTTCGCGGTAAGCATTGACGGCGCGTTCTGCGATGTGCTGTCCTGCACGCCGCGCGATCTCGAGGATCTTGCGTTCGGCTATGCCTTCGCCAAGGGCGTTGTGGAAGGCCCTGAAGACGTAGCCGGCATCGTCGTCAGCGAGCTCGGCGAGTGTTACGGCGCCGACGTGCATCTGCGCGAAGGCCTTCGTCTCAATCGCGGTGCACCGCTGGGCTCGTCGAGGGAAGCGACGCGCACCAAAGGGTCCCTCGCAGCGCTGCCGCCCTACTTTCCTGCACATATGGTGCATCTGCCCGACGGAGAACCGTTCGCCCGGCAGGCCGTGTGGAGGGCGGCTGAAGGGTTGGCTGCTCGCCAGCGCATGCATCGGGAGACGGGCGCAACGCATGCGGCCGCGTTCGTTGATCGCACCGGCGGGTTCGTCTGCATGAGGGAGGACGTTGGACGTCATAATGCGGTTGACAAGCTCGTCGGAGCGCTCTCGCGCGCAGGCGTCGACCCGAGGGACGGATTCGCCTATCTGTCGAGCCGTTGCGCGCTCGAGCTTGTTAACAAACTTGCGCGTTTCGGCGTCGCGCTGGTGGCGACCGTGTCTGCCCCGACATCGGCTGTGCTCGACTACGCCGTGGAGGCAAACGTGACGCTCGCCGCTTTTGCACGAGGCAACCGCTTTACCGTCTACACTCACCCTGAGCGTATCAGCTGAACGCTCGCGTGCCGTTCGCCGGCGGTTCCGGCAGCCGGGCGGATGCTGGCTGCAGCCTGCGGAGCGCTTCGATAGTATGACGGCACGAGGCTTGTATCGGCCGCCTTTCTGCAGGGCGCGTCGTTCTGCGAAGCAGGCCTCGTCTGGATGTGCGCGTTCCGAATGCGCGCTTTTTCGTGCGCGGCGCACGGGTTCGATTCTGCAACAGTGTTGCAATGCTTTCTGCATATGGAAAAGAATATAGAACGGGAAGGTCGGCAAGGAGATTCAGCATGACCGGTTATCGTCCCCTGTTGAAGAGTATCGACATGGAGCAGATCGACGCGCGGGGCCAGGCGTGCCCGCTGCCTGTGGTACGTGCCAAGAAGGCGCTTGCGGCTATGGGGGAGGGCGTGCTCGAGGTGCTCGTGGACAACGAGACCGCGGTGCGCAACCTCGAGGCGCTCGGCAAGACGCTCAAGGTGGAAGCGTCTGGCGAGGAGCGCGGGGCGTCGACGTTCGCGGTGACGTTCGCGAAGGACGCTCCGACGGGCGGCGGGGCTGCCGACGGCGCGGATGCCACGACGGTCGGCGCGGATCCCGTCGCCGAGGCGGCGCCGACGGGCGGCGTCGTGGCGGTGATTCCGTCCGAGTTCATGGGATCGGGCGACGACGAGCTGGGGGCGGTGCTCATGAAGGGCTTCGTGTTCGCCCTCACCCAGCTCGACGAGCTGCCGGAAACGGTGCTCATGTACAACAGCGGCGTGAAGCTGGCATGCGCCGGCTCATCGTCGCTCGACGACCTGCGTGCGCTGGCCGAGGCCGGTGTGGAGGTCATGAGCTGCGGCACGTGTCTCGCCCATTACGGGCTGGCCGAACAGCTGGAAGCGGGCGAGGCCACGAACATGTACGCGATCGTGGAGAAGCAGGCGAACGCGCGCGGCATCATCCGCCCGTAGGGTCGAAGACGCGCGAGGACAAGGACCGTGGAGCCATGATCTACTTCGATAACGCGGCCACCACTGCTGCCAAGCCGCCGGCGGTGGCCGAGACGGTGGCGCGCGCCATCAACGGGTTCGGCGGCGTGGGCCGTGGCGTGCACGAGGCGTCCCTCGACGCGGGCTTGGCCGTGTTCCATGCGCGCCAGCAGCTCGCGCGCCTGCTCGGCGCGGGCGACCCTGCGCGCGTGGCGTTCGCCAGCAACGCCACCGAGGCGCTCAACACGGCCGTCAACGGGCTCGTGCGCCCGGGCGACGCGCTCGTGACCACGGCCGCGTCGCACAACTCGGTGCTGCGCCCGCTGTACCGCGCGGTCGACGAGCGCGGATGCTCGCTGACCGTGGTGCCGCACGACGCGCGCGGGGCGCTCGACTACGACGCGTTCGACGCAGCGCTCGAGCCGAGCGTGCGCCTCGCGGTTGTCACCCACGCCTCAAACCTGACGGGTGACGTGTACGATATCGCCCGCATCGCCCGCATCTGCCGCGAGCGCGGTGCGCTGCTGCTGGTGGACGCCGCCCAGACAGCCGGCGTCGTGCCCATCGACATGGGGCGCGACGGACTCGACCTCGTGGCGTTCACGGGGCACAAGAGCCTGTACGGCCCGCAGGGCACGGGCGGCCTCGTCGTGGCGGAGGGCGTGGACGTGGAGCCGCTCAAGGTGGGCGGCTCAGGGACGCATAGCTACAACCGGCGCCATCCCGCGCGCATGCCCGAGCGGCTGGAGGCGGGCACGCTCAACGCCCACGGCATCGCCGGTCTGGGCGCGGGACTCGCCTACATCGAGGAGCGCGGCGTCGAGGAGATAGGCGCGCGAGTGCGGGCCCTGGCAGAGCGCTTCGAGCGCGGTGTGCGCGGCATCGAGGGCGTGCGGGTGCTGGGCGGGGGCGGCGACGTAGGTCGCTGCGGCATCGTGGCGCTCAACGTGGGCGAGCTGGACTCTGCGGCGGTGGGCGATGCGCTCAACGCCGAGTTCGGCATCTGCACGCGCGCCGGCGCCCACTGCGCGCCGCTCATGCACGAGGCGCTGGGCACCCAGAACCAGGGCGCGGTGCGGTTCAGCTTCAGCAGCTTCAACACAGCAGACGAGGTGGACGCCGGCATCGCCGCCGTGGCGGCCATCGCCCAGGAAGCCTGATCCGTGCGCAGGAAGACGCTGAAAGCCGTGGTGACGTTCGCTTCTGCGAGCGATGCGATGGCCGTAGAGGCTGCCGCGCGCGAGGCGGGCTTTCCGGGCAGGATGATCCCCATACCGTCCGAGATATCCGCCGGCTGCGGCCTCGCCTGGTGCGTTCCCGCCGAGGAACGCGACGCGCTGCTCGGCGCCCTCGCCAGCGGCGGATTGGCGTACGAGGAAGTGCACGAGGCGGAGCTGTACTGAGCGTCCAGACGGAGCCGAAATGGCGGAAACGCCCACGCTCCCCGCTAGGAGCGCGTGGAATTGGCGCGAGCGCATTCGGAGCACCGTGCCTCGCATGGTATCAGATCGCGGTGAGGCATGTTTCCTGCGACGCGCCCCGAGCTCGTCTCGGTGTGCGCTCATCCTGCCAGATTCAGCGGCTTTCCGACGGTTCGACTGCGCGAGGCAGCGCGGTAGACTGTGTGCCAGCTGTGATCTGACCGGGCGCTCGGCGAGCGCCCGGTCGCTACCGCATTCGGATCTTCCCGGCGCCCCCGGCGCCCACGCGCCCGATCAGCGCGGGGCGGCGCCTAGCGGCGCGCTCGAACGCCTCCGCGAACGCGTCGGCCTCCTCGCTCGCCACGGCCACGAGCAGGCCGCCCGACGTCTGCGGGTCGCACAGCACGCCCATGCGGTTCTCGAACTCCTCGTCGTCGAGCGTGCCCTGCTCCACGAAGGCGCGCGCCCACTCCACGATGCCGAACGTCTTGGCGGGGCGGCAGAAGTCGCACGAGTACCCGTAGGCGCCCTCGAACAGGGGCAGGTCGTCCCAGAAGAGTTCGGCCGAGACGCCCGAGGCGTCGAGCATCTCGTGGAGGTGGCCCGCCAGCCCGAAGCCCGTCACGTCGGTGGCGGCACGCGCGTGCACGCTCGCCATCGCCTCGGCACCCGCACGGTTGAGCTCCATCATGGAGTCGATAACGGGACGCATGCTCTCGTCGTCCTCGAACCCGGCTCGAAACGCCGAGTTCATGAGCCCCGAGCCGATGGTCTTCGTGTAGAACAGCGCGTCGCCTGGCAGCGCGCCGCCGTTTCTGACGATGCGGTCGGGATGCACGGTGCCGAACACCGACAATCCGTACTTGGGCTCGTCGTCCTCGATGGAGTGGCCGCCCACCACGAACGCGCCCGCCTCGGCCACCTTGTCGGCCCCGCCGCGCAGCACCTCGCCCACCACGTCGGTGCCGAGGCTGCAGGGGAACGCGAGGATGTTGAGTGCGGTTAGCGGCTTTGCGCCCATGGCGAACACGTCGGACAGTGCGTTCGCCGCGGCGATGGCGCCGAACTCGTAGGGATCGTCCACCACCGGCGTGAAGAAGTCGAGCGTCAGCACGGCAGCCGTCTCGTCGTTCAGCCGGTAAACGGCGGCGTCGTCGGACGTGTCGAAGCCCAGCAGCAGGTCGGCGTCGGGAGGCGGCGCGATGTCCTTCAATATTTTTTCGAGGTCGCCCGGACCCCACTTCGCCGCTCAACCGCCCTTCTCGGTGAGGTGGGTGAGGCGTATGCGCTCGGTCTCGCTCATGGCCGTTCCTTTCCGCGTTCGACTGGATTTCACGGTCCGCTTGCGCGTTCTTTTCCACGATCTGCCAGCAAGTATAGCAGCCGGCGCGCATCGGGTGCATCCCGCTGCCGTCTGTGCCAGCGTGGCATACGATGCGATAACGGCTCCTCCGTCGCATCCCTCGGAAAAGGAGTGACTTCATGATGGTAGCGGAGGTTACGTATCGAACGGTATCATCTACCATCCGTGCGGTTCGCATAAAGGTATCATGAAGTATGCGCCTGTCGGACCGGTGCCGCCGGACCCAACCGGTGCCATCGGAATCAAATCTACCAGGACCAAAAATGGAAACAGAGGAGCCATCCGAGAAGCAGGAGGGCGGGAGTGCCGAGCAAGAACCGTCCGCGACTTCGATCCCGGATACGCCCGAGATAAAGGAATGGCCGCCATGTGTTCCGAACAGTGCCGTATCGGTTGCGCCCATTTGCGGGCGATGTGCGGGTAGAATCGTGTACGGTATTTGAAAACAGAGCAGGCCACCAAGCAAATTGCCTGATGACCTGCTTGAATTGCTGGTCGGGTTGACAGGATTTGAACCTGCGACCCCTTGACCCCCAGTCAAGTGCGCTACCAAACTGCGCCACAACCCGTTGCATGCGTTCGGCGGCCTCTGCCGGCTACCCAAACAGCGTTGACTATATTAACGGTAACCGATTCCGTTTGCAAGAAGAATTTGACCATTGAAGACGGCGCTCGACGTCGCCAGCCCGCGCGCATCGCCGATCGCGCCCGCGGACTGCTTGTCTGCCGTCATGTCGGCATGCGCACTGCTGAAAGACGGATGATGATGCAGATATTAGATCCCCTCGATCGCAATTCGGCGATGAACGGGGGGCTTCTCGGCAAGCCTTGCCGGCGTCCATGCCGTCATCGCGAATCGGGGCTCAGGCTGGCGTCGTTCGAGCGCAGCCGGTTTCGGCCGTATGGAAGACGGGTTTGCCGCTGCAATTGTCGCCTTCTTGTGAACGCGCGCAGAGAGTGGAAGGCTAATCGGTGAGCGGTAGGATCGAGTATCCTGTATGAATCGCGACTCTATCATCTGTTTTTCTGCATGGCGGCCTCGAAGGGGTTTCAGAAACATCGGCGAACGGTTCGCCGTGAGCCTTTCCGCTGGTCGCTAAATGTGCGAACGATGTTTTGTGCAACTGCACAAAACGTTATACTGCAGCCTTCCCGAGAAGCGGAGGATTTCGCCGAGGCGAGCCGTCGGGGATGCTTGCGCAGGACGCGCGAGCGAAGGATGCAGGAATCCGAACGAAGGAGAACCGATATGGCAGACAACGTGGTGCTGGCAAGGAATACCGACGAGGCGCCGAAGAGCCCTCGGCATGCGCAGACTGTGGCTTTCTCTCACTACAACAACCTGTCCGCCCAGCTGCCCATCGATCCCGCCACGGGGGAGTTGGTGAAGGGCGGCATCGAGGAGCAGGCGCTGCAGTGCTTTGAGAATATCGAGGCCATCGTCACGAGCATCGGCCATGTGATGAACGATATCGTACGCGTCACGGTGTTCGTGCGCGATATCCAGGACATGGACGCGGTCGACGAGGCGTACCGGTCCTTCTTCCCGACCTACGTGCCCGCGCGTACGGTCGTTGCGGTCGACGCGCTGCCTCTGGGCGCCTTGGTGCAGATCGAGGCCCTTGTTTCGAACGGGGAGGGCACCATTCCGGACGCGCCGCAGGCGGGCGACATCCTCAAGTACGTGAACGACACGCCCGAGGCTCCGATGAGTGCCCTGTCCAGTCAAAGCGTGGCGTTCTCGCACTACAACAACGTCTCCGCCCAGCTGCCCATCGATCCCAAGAGCAGTCAGATCGTCGTCGGCGGAGTGCAGGAGCAAGCCGTCCAGTGCCTCAAGAACATCAAGGCCATCCTCGAGAGCATCGACGTTCCTTTTGATGACATCGTGAAGGTCACGGTCTTCCTCAAGAACCTCTCCGATCTTGAAGCGGTGAACGAGGTCTATACGCGTTTCTTCCCCGACTCGGGCATCGCACGCGCCGTTGGCTACCTGCCCGCGCGCACGGTGGTTGGAGTTGCCGGTCTGCCCATGCACGCGCTCGTGCAGATGGAGGCCGTGGTGTCGCATGGCGACGGCACGCCCCCGCAGCTGGTCGAAGACCGTCACGGCCTCATCATCGAGGCCGCCGACGCAGCCGACGCTCCGAAGGACGCCCTGTCCAGTCAAAGCGTGGCGTTCTCGCACTACAACAATATCTCGGCCCAGCTCGGTATCGACCCTGCAACGGGCGAGCTGGTGTCCGGTGGAGCGGTCGAGCAGGCCGAGCAGGCGTGCAAGAACATCAAGGCCATCATCGAGAGTGTGGGTCACACGATGGAAGACGCGGTCAAGGCGAACATCTACCTGCGCGACCTCGAGGACATGGACGCTTTCGAGGACGTATACGCGAAGTACTTCGTCGGAACTCCTGCACGACGGGTGGTGGGCGTTTCGTCCCTTCCGAAGGATGCTCTCGTGCAGATCGACGCCATCTTCGGCAACGCCGAAGGAACGCCGCCGATCGCGTAGTGCCTCCTGCGTTGAGAGCCGTCGCCCGCCTTGCTCTCGGGTGGCGGCTCTCGTATACTATCAAGGTTCGGGATGACCCGAATCCCGACGGCGTCCAGCTCCGATTCCTGGAATGTTCCGCCGATGGGTCTTGTTCGCCGGGACAACCCGGGAAACTCCGCGATCGCACGGCACGGCGCGCCGCTTCGATAGGGCATAGCCGTCCTCGCCCTGATCGCGCTGCGAGAACGATAGGCTCGATCATGCAAGAAGAAAGGGAGACGCTGGGCGCGCCGACCGAGGATGAGGTCCGGCGACGTTCGAATAACCACAAGATCGACCGCATGGGTGTCGAGAGCACGTTCAAGCTGCTGCTCGAGTTCTCCATTCCTGCCGTCGTCGGCGTGCTCGTGCAGATGCTCTACAACGTCATCGATGCCGTGTACGTGGGCCATGCGGTCGGTGCGGACGGTCTTGCCGCCACCACGGTGGCGAATCCTATGATGACGGCCATGGTCGCTGTCGCCATGCTGGTAGGCGTGGGCGGCAACGCGTTGGCGGCTATCAAGCTGGGCGAGCGGAAGAAAGCCGTTGCCGAGCGCGTGCTTGGCAACAGCCTCGTGCTACTGCTCGCAGCTGCAGCCGTGCTCTGGGTCGTTTCCTTTTTTGCGCTCGAGCCTGTCTTGCGTTATTCGGGTGCCGACGGGGACGTGCTTCCGCTGGCCATGGATTTCATGACGGTCATCGTCGCGGGCGCACCGTTGCAGTTCATCGCATTCGGCATGAACAACTTCATCCGCACGGCAGGTCATCCGAACCGCGCGCTCGGATCGATGCTCATCGGCACGGCGGCGAATGTGGTGTTCGGATATCTGTTCATCATCGTGCTCGAAGGCGGCATGCGCGGCGCCGGCCTTGCAACCGTGTGCTCCTGGGCGCTCTCGGCGATCTTTGTCATGCAGTTCTTTTTGAAGAAGAGTTCTCCGATGCCCTTGCGCGTGCCCTCGCTTATGCTCCAGCCGCGCGTGGCCCTGCGCATCTGCGCGCTCGGCATCGCCCCCGCCGTCATGGAGCTGGGCTTTGCCGTATCGTCGATGATCGAGAACAACCTGCTCGTGTTCTACGGTGCATCAGATCCGCTCGGTGTCGACGGTGCGCTCGCGGTTATGCGCGTGCTATCCGCCGTGGGCCTGTTCACCTTTATGCCCGCTATGGGCATCGCCATGGGAGCGCAGCCCATTATCGGCTACAACTACGGCGCGCGCCAGTTCGATCGTATGAAGCGCGTGCTATGGCAGGCCATCGTGCTGGGTATTGCCATCACGACGCCGTTATGGGTAACCGTAGTCTGTGCGCCGGACATGTATGCGCACCTGTTCGGATTGCCCCGAAGCTACCTTGCCGAAACCGCATGGGCGCTCGTCCTCTACCTCATGTTCATCCCCATCCTGCCTATTCAGACCATCGGGGCGAACTACTTCGACGCGACCGGCCAGGCGCTCAAGGCCACCGTGCTCACGTTGACGCGCCAGATACTTTTTCTTATCCCGCTCCTTGTGGTATGTCCCATGGTGCTGCCGCAGGTGCTGCCCTTGACGCCCTTGGAGAGCGTGTGGTTTGCGCCTTCCATCTCGGATATCACGTCAACGCTGATCGTCGTCGGCTTTCTTGCCGCAGAGCGCCGACGCCTCAGACGCCTCGAAAGCGAGGATGCGGAACGCGCGCGCTGAGCGTCGGACCAAGCCGTTCGCCTTCTCACGGCGCCCGTCCAAGGGCGGGAATTGCCAGTCGCCAAGGACCATTTCCCCTTTGGCCGTTCTTCGCTATCGCAGCTTGGCGTACAGGTCTTACCATGGGACGATCATGTCGGCGTGCTGCGTTCCGCGAAAGGCCGTCGATCCCGCTGCCGCGACGTCGGCGGGATGCGCGGAACGCCCCGGACCTGTGTCCGGCGAAGGGGGAGGGGACGATCCATGGCACGGGTATCGCTGTTCAGCCGCGCACGCGGGGCCGTCGTGCCCCATCGCAAAGATACAGCCGAGCTTCCGACGCAGGCCATGCCCGTGCCGGGGGAGATCATGATCCCCATGCAGCAGCATATCGGCGCTCTGTGCGAGCCCGTCGTGAAGAAGGGCGACCATGTGGACGTGGGCAGTCTCGTCGGACATGCGCCTCGCGGATTGTCCGCCGATATCTTCTCGGGCATCTCCGGCACGGTGACGGCTATCCAACCGGTGTACTACTCTTCCGGCAAAAGCGATACCGCCGTGATCGTGGAATCTGACGGGAAACAGACGGTTGCCGATGCGGTGCAGCCGCCCGACGTGTCGGATCGCGCATCGTTTCTGGTCGCCATCAGACGCAGCGGGATCGTCGGACTCGGCGGCGCGGGATTTCCCACCGACGTCAAGCTCGATCCCCCCAACCTCGATGACATCGACCTCTACATAGTGAACGGCACCGAGTGCGAGCCGTACCTGTCCACCGACTATCGCGAGATGATGGAGTGCGCCGACGATATCCTTTTCGGGGTGCGCGAGACGTGTCGGTACCTCGCAATCCCGAAGGCGCTCATCTGCATCGAGAGCAATAAACCGAAAGCCATCGCGCACCTGCGCCGACTCACGGCCGACGATCCGGCTATCGAGGTGAAAGCGCTGCCGAGTCGCTATCCGCAAGGTGCCGAGAACGTGCTCGTGCACAACGCCTCGGGCCGTGTCGTGCCGCGCGGCAAGCGCCAGACCGACGTGGGTGTCATGCTCAACAACGTGACCACCATGGCCGCCATCGGCCGCTTTTTGGCGACGGGCATGCCGCTCGTAAGGCGCCGCTTCACCGTCGCGGGCGATGCCGTAGCCCGTCCCGGCAACTACGACATCATCGTAGGCACGCGTGTGCGCGACGTCATCGAGTACGTGGGACTCGTAAAAGAGCCGCGAAAAATCGTGTTGGGCGGCCCCATGATGGGCAACGCCCAGATCGATCTAGACTATCCCGTTATTCGGCAGAATAACGGAGTTCTTGTATTCGGCGAGGAGGGCATGACCCGTCCGGCCACCACCCCTTGCATACGATGCGGACGGTGCGCGAGAGCCTGTCCTATGAGCCTTTCTCCCGTTGAAATCAAGAAGGCCTACGCCGTTGAAGATATCGAGCGGCTCGACGCGCTGATGGCCGATTTGTGCATGGGCTGCGGCACGTGTTCGTTTGTGTGCCCTGCGAAGCAACCGCTCTCGCAGACGAGCAAGCTCGCGCGCGACTTTATGCGCACCGAGATGGCGAAGAGGAGGTAACAGATGAAGAACGTGGAACGCGCGGAGAACGTCTCGAAGCGCCCGCTCGTCCTCTCGACGGCACCGCACGTGTTCGATGGCCTCACGACACGCAAGATCATGCTCAACGTCGTAATCGCCCTCATGCCTGCGCTTGCGGCTTCAGGGATCATCTTCGGAGCGAGGGCGCTGCTCGTTGTCGCTGTGACGGTGTGCTCGTGCGTGGCGTTCGAGGCTCTGTGGTGCGCGCTGCGCAAACAGGATCAGACGGTGGGCGATCTATCCGCGGTCGTTACCGGGCTTCTGCTTGCGTTCAACCTACCTTCCACCATTCCGCTCTACATGGCGGTCATCGGTTCGTTTGTCGCCATCATCGTGGCAAAGGCTCTGTTCGGTGGCATCGGCCGCAACTTCGCGAATCCGGCCATTGTCGCCCGCATCGTGCTGTCGGTGTCGTTTACAGCGGCGATGACGGACTTTGCGGCACCGCAGATAGCGGGTTTAGCGGCATCTGGCGTTGACGCCGTGAGCTCAGCCACGCCGCTTGCTCCTGCTGCGGCGTCGTTGTCGCTGCTCGACCTTGTGCTCGGTGTGCATGCTGGTGCCCTCGGCGAGACGTGTGGTGCGGCGCTTCTGCTCGGGTTCGTGTGGCTGCTCGTCACGCGTACCGTCACGTTCACCATCCCCGGCGTATTCGTAGGCACCGTCGTCGCGCTCAGCGTGCTCACCGGCAACGACGTGGCCACCCAGGTATTCTCAGGCGGCCTGCTTCTCGGGGCCATCTTCATGGCCACCGACTACGTAGGATCGCCGACGTCGTTCAAGGGCCAGGTGGTTTTCGGTCTGGGACTCGGTCTCATCACCTGCCTCATCAGGTTCTGGGGCAATATGAACGAGGGTGTGGCATACGCCATCCTCATTATGAACCTCGTCGTGCCCTACATCGATGCGCTCACGCGCCCGGCTCCGTTGGGCGGCGAGAAGCGCAGGTTCGTACTGCGCGGCAGGGGAGAGGGGAGGAGCGAATGATGGGCAAAACGGTGGAGACGAAACAGCGGCGCGACGCCCCGCAAGAAGAGATGGTCAACCGTGAACTCTGGACGGCATCGGCCAAGCCGATCGCTGTCCTGGTGGTGATATGCGCCGCGGTTGGCCTCCTGTTGGGCTCCGTGAACAATCTCACGTTGCCGGTCATCACGGCGAATCGCGAGGCGGAAGCCTGGGCTACCTACTCGTCCCTTATCCCCGATGCACCTGATTTTTCAGCGCTGCCGTGCGATGTGCCGGGGGTGACGGCGTGCATGGAGGCTGCGGGAGGCACGGGCTATGTTGTGACGGCGCAAGCAAAGGGCTACAGCGGCCCGGTGCCCATGGGGATTGCCTTCGGACCGGACGGCATCATCGTCAACGTCGTCGGCTTGAAAAACACTGAGACGCCCGGGCTGGGCACGAAGGTGGCCGATGAGGAGTTCTCCTCCCAGTTTGTCGGCCGTGCGGCCGAGCCTTTGACGATAAGCGATATCGATGCCGTCACAGGCGCGACCATATCGTCGAAGGCGGCTCTTACCGCCGTCAACGAAGCGATCGAAGCGTATCGCGGGATCGCAATGGGGCAGGATGCTGCAGTGCCGGCCGCCGAGAGCGGGAAGGAGGCCTCATGATGAGCGGGATGGCGAAAGGAAAGAGCATGTTCACGGTGTTCTCGAAAGGCATCCTCGCAGAAAATCCGGCGCTCAGACAGATGCTGGGCCTGTGCCCCACGCTTGCCGTGACGACGGCGGTGACGAACGGCATCGGCATGGGCGCGGCCACAACGTTCGTGCTCGTATGTTCGGGCGTCGTGGTATCGCTTTTGCGCGGAGTCATCCCGACGAATATGCGCCTTCCTGCTTTCATCACCGTGATTGCGGGGTTCGTGACGCTCGTCATGATGATCGTCGAGGCGTACTTGCCTGAGCTGAATGCGGCGCTTGGCATCTACCTGCCGCTTATCGTGGTGAATTGCATCGTGCTCGGGCGCGCCGAAGTATTCGCTTCAAAACATCCCGTGCGCGAAGCTGCGCTCGACGGCTTCGGAATGGGCGTAGGGTTCACGGTCGCGCTCGTTCTCATGTCGGCCGTGCGCGAGGTGCTCGGCGCCGGCACATTCGCAGGCATCCCGGTGCTCCCCGATTTCATCGAGCCCATGACCGTGTTCGTTATGCCTCCGGGCGGCTTTGCCGTCTTAGGCGTGCTTATCGCCGGATCCGTGGCCGTCGAGGCCCTTCGCCGGCGCGCGGATGGCAGCGAAACGAAGGAGGCGATGCTCCCGGAGGATGCATGCGCCGCATGTGGAATGTGCGACTTGAAGGAGCGTGAGGCATGATGGCCGAGTTCGCCGCGATCCTGTTCAGCATGATCCTCGTCAACAACTATGTGCTCGTGAAGTTCCTCGGCGTGTGTCCGTTCCTCGGCGTGTCGAAGAAACTCGATTCGGCGGTGGGCATGGGCTGTGCCGTAACGCTCGTCATGGTGCTGGCTACGTCTGTCACCTGGCCCTTGCAGCAGCTGCTGGATGCGCTCGGATTGGGATATCTGCAAACCATCGCGTTCATTCTCGTGATAGCCGTGCTCGTGCAGATGTTGGAGATCACGGTCAAGCGGTTTTTACCTGCCTTGCACGAGGCGCTCGGCGTATATCTGCCGCTCATCACCACGAATTGCGCGGTTCTCGGCGTGGCCATCCTTGCGGTGGACGAAGGGTACGGCTATCCCGAGGCGCTCGTATGCGCGCTCGGCGCAGGCCTCGGCTTTCTGCTGGCGATGGTGCTGTTCAGCGGTGTAAGGCGCCGTGTTGACGAAGCAGATCCCCCTCGGGCATTTCGGGGCATGCCCATCACGCTTATGTCGGCGGCCTTCGTCAGCCTGAGCTTCATGGGCTTCGCCGGTGTGGTTGATAATCTATTCGGCGTGCTGTAAGGGGGTAGCGGGCAATGGACGGCATTCTTTGGACCGTGGTTCTCATGGCGGCTGTCGGGCTCGTGGGCTCGGTGCTCCTGTCGATCGTGTCCCGCAAGCTCGCCATTGGCGAGGATGAGCGCCTGGCGTATCTCGCGCGCATTCTGCCGGGCGCGAACTGCGGTTCGTGCGGGCATCCCGGCTGCGAGCAGTATGCGCGCGCCTTGCTCGCGGGGGCAGAGCCGAACGCGTGCACGGTCGGCGGCGATCGGGTTGCGGTCGAGTTGGCTGCGTTTCTTGGCGTGGAGCCTGTTGGGGTGGTGCGGCGCGCCGCGTATGTGGCCTGCAAGGGCTCGCGGGATAAAATCGATCCTGCATTCGAGTTTCAGGGTGTGCCGAGTTGCCGCGTGTTCAGCACGATGTCGTATACGAGCCTCTCATGTCCTTTTGGCTGCTTGGGTTTCGGGGACTGCCGCGAGGCGTGCGCATTCGACGCCATCTCCGTCAAGGACGGCATCGCAAGCATTGATGCTACTGCGTGCACCGGATGCGGCGCCTGCGTCGACCTGTGCCCGCGACACGTCATCAAGCTCGTCGGAGAGGGGGAGGCGAGCATCGCCGCGTATGTCGCTTGCATGAACACGATGGGCGGTCGCAGGACTCGCGAGGTGTGCTCTGCAGGTTGCATCGGCTGCTCGAAATGCGTGAAGGCGTGCCCGACCGGAGCCATTTCGGTGGAACACGGCCTCGCGCGCGTCGAGGCCGGCGCGTGCACGGGCTGCGGCGCGTGCATCGAGGCGTGTCCTACCGGCGCGCTGGGCGCGCTTTCGTTCTCATAACCTTTCCGACGCATCGTGCTGTGCGGTGCGCCGCAGTCTCCGCTACACAGCCGCATCGAACCGCAGCCCTTCGTGCTGGGAAGCTGAAAACCGTTCGCCGAGCATTCGGAGCGTTTCTCGTCCAGCGAGCAGCCGCACGCGGCCTGATCAAGCCGTTCGTGCTCCTCGGGTGCAGCTTCGGACCCCCTCGTCCTCCCCGCTTTGATACAGTGCAGCAAGCCGCAGCGCAGCTGCCCGCTCCAACCAATCGGGCGACTGCGCTGCTTCGCATCCGTGTTCCTGCAAGTAAAGCGAAGGGAGAAGCTACGTGGCTATGCTCGGGTTTTTAATCCTTTTCCCGCTGGTTGTTGCTGGCGTCCTGCTGGTCGTGCGCAACAACCGGGCGAGAAACGCGATTGTCGGAGCCTCGGGGCTCGTCATAGGCGTGGCATCCATATGGCTGGCAGTGTCCTATCTGGGCGCCCCGTGGGTGCAGTTCGAGTTCTATTCGCCAACCGTCGATTATGTCTGCATGGCCGTGAGCGTGCTCATTGCGGTGGCCATCCTGTACTTCGGCATCAAGTACAAAAACGTGTGGGCGTGCGTACTCGCGACCGTCCAGCTCGTCGGATCGCTCGTGTTCGAGTTTGCGTTCGCTCATGGCATCCTTGTGACCGAGGGGCTGTACCTTGACTCATTGTCGCTGCTCATGGCGTTTATCATTGGCGTCATCGGAAGCGGCATCTGCGTGTACGCGCTCGGTTACATGGAGGATTTTCAGGCGCACGAGCCCGAAGGCGCAAAGGATCGTCGACCGACTTTCTTCGCCCTCATGTTCGCCTTCCTTTCTGCCATGTTCTTCATCGTGTTCTCGAACAACATGCTGTGGCTGTTCACCGGCTGGGAAGTCACGACCGTGTGCTCGTTCCTCCTCATCGGCTACACTCGCACCGACGAGGCTATTAAGAATGCCTTCCGCCAGATCATCATGAACCTGCTCGGCGGCATCGCGTTTCTCGGGGCGCTCTATGTATGCGCCATCCAGTTCAACACGCTGTCGTTCCTCGAGTTTTTGCAGATCGGCGTTCAAAACCCGACGTTGGTCGTGCTGCCGGTGACGGCGCTCGCGTTCGCCGGCCTCACAAAGGCCGCCCAGATGCCGTTCCACACCTGGCTTCTCGGCGCTATGGTGGCGCCCACGCCCACGTCGGCTCTGCTCCACTCCTCCACCATGGTGAAAGCAGGCGTCTTCTTGCTGGTGAAGCTGGCACCGGTTATGCTCGTGTGCACGGTGCCGGCCGTCATGGTCGTTCTGGTGGGCGGACTCACGTTCCTGTTCTGCTCGTTCATGGCTATCTCGCAGAGCAACGCCAAGCGCGTGCTTGCGTACTCAACCATTGCCAACCTCGGCTTGATCGTGGCCTGTGCCGGAGTCGGCACGCCCGAAGCCGTATGGGCCGCCGCGTTCCTCGTGCTGTTCCACGCTATCGCGAAATCGCTTCTATTCCTGTGCGTCGGCACGGCTGAGCATCATATCGGCAGTCGCGACATCGAGGATATGGACCTCCTCTTCGAGCGCATGCCGCGTCTTGCGCGTTTTATGATGCTCGGCATCATGGTCATGTTCATCGCTCCGTTCGGCATGCTCGTGGCGAAGTGGGCTACGCTCGTGTCCTTCGCCGACACTGGCCAAGTGGCGCTCATAGTCATCCTGGGGTTTGGGTCGGCCGCCACGTTCATGTTCTGGGCCAAGTGGCTCGGCAAGCTCTCCGGCATCGCTGCCGAGCGTGAGAACGTGGAGACGACGGTGCATCCCAGCGAATGGATTGCCATTGTGATCATGGCCGTGCTTGTGGTGCTGTGCTGCGTGCTTTTGCCCTTCATATCGTCGTACGTGGTGGAGCCCTACGTGTACAGCGTGTATGCGACGCTTGGCCAGGACATCTCGTCCACCAACCTGTGGATTGCCTCTATCCTCACTGCCTTCGTGGTCATCGTCTTGTTCGCCGGCGTCGGTCGGCGCAGCAAGGCGAAGAAGGCCGACGTCTACCTGGCGGGCGTGGGCCGCAACAACGCCGAGCGCACGTTCACGAATGCGCTCTCGGGCGAGTCGACGGCCTCGGCGCGCAACTGGTATCTCGAGGGCATCTTCGGGGAACGGCGCATCTCGCCGATCGGGACGGCTATGTGCTCGGTTGTTATCGTCGTCGCGTTTGCAGCCTCTGCCGTAGCGCTGCCGGGACTGTTTTAGGAAAGGGCGTGGTCTGATATGTCAATGCTCGCCATACTCATCGGCACCCTCGCCTTCGCTCTCGTGGCACCTGTTCTGGGATGTCTGCTCGCCGGCGTCGACCGCATCGTTTCAGCGCGCATGCAGGGCCGTGTTGGCCCTCCGCTTCTGCAGCCCTACTACGACGTCCGCAAGCTTATCGAGAAGGATAACGTGTCGGTGAACTCGACCGAAGGGGTGTACGTCACCTGCGCGCTCGTGTTCGCCATCATTGCAGGTGGTATATTCTTCTCCGGTGGCAACCTGCTAATGTGCGTGTTCGTGATCACGTTGTCCAGTCTGTTCTTCATCGTGGCCGCTTATTCCACGCGCAGCCCCTACGCTGAGATCGGTGCGAACCGCGAGACGTTGCAAGTCATGGCGTACGAACCCATGGTGCTGTTTATGGCGGTGGCGTTCTACCTGGCAGCCGGCACGTTCGATACCGCTGGCGTATTCGAGCTCGGCACCCCGGTGATCGCGACCATCTGGCTCGTATTTTTGGGTTTTTTGTTCGTGCTTACCATCAAGCTGCGCAAGTCGCCGTTTGATCTGTCGTATTCGCATCACGCACACCAGGAGATCGTGAAGGGCATCACGACCGAGATGAGCGGCAAGACGCTTGCGAAAGTCGAGATCATGCACTGGTACGAGAACATCCTATTCCTCGGATGGATCGGCCTGTTCTTCGTATGGGGCAACCCGTTCTCGCTCATTCTGGCGGTCGCAGTCGTCCTGCTCGTGTACTTTCTCGAGATATGGATCGACAACAACTTCGCGCGTGTGAAGTGGCAGGCCCTGCTCAAATCGGCTTGGATCGTGGCGCTCGTCGCCGGAGGCGTGAACATCGCGGTCCTCACGTTCCTGCCGTATCTGTAAAGGAGCTGCAACATGACGTATGCAACCAAATCACCGTGGGTCATCCACTACGACGGCTCAAGCTGCAACGGCTGCGACATCGAGGTGCTCGCGGCTCTTTGCCCGGGCTTCGACGTCGAGCGCTTCGGTATCATCAATACCGGCAATCCCAAGCACGCCGATATCTTTCTCGTCACCGGCAGCGTGAACGAGCAGAACATCTCGGTCGTGCAGGAGATATACAACCAGATGGTCGAGCCGAAGGTGGTTATCGCGTGCGGTATCTGCGCATGCTCCGCCGGTATCTTCCACGATTGCTACAACGTGATCGGCGGCGTGGATAAAGCTATCCCCGTAGACGTGTACGCGCCAGGCTGCGCCGTAAGGCCCGAGGCCATCATCGATGCGGTCGTGCAGGGGCTCGGCATCCTGGAGGAGAAGTCGAAGGCCCTCCAGGAGCAGAAGAAGGGAGCGTGACATGGCGTTTGCAATCAAGTTCGCGCCGCTGACCGTCGAGGAGCTGCCGGCGCTTGCCGCTGCGAAGAAGGCCGACGGCTGGCGTTTTGTGCAGATGCTGTGCGTGAACACTGAAGACGGCATCGATATGATCTATTCGTTCATGAAGGACGATCTGCTGGAGAACCACGAGATCAAAGGCGTGCAGAAGGGAACGGCCATCCCCAGCATTACCGGCGAGTTCCTTGAGGCGTTCGTATTCGAGAACGAGTCCCATGACCTGTTCGGCGTCGACATCACGGATATCGCTATCGACTTCGGCGGGAACTTCTATGCGCTCGCGCAGAAGGAGCCCATGACGGTCATCTCGCCCGAACAACAGGCTGCGCGCGAGAAGGCCAAGAAGCTTGCTGCCGCCAAGGCCGCGAAAGAGAAGGCCGCCGGCGAACAGGCCCCGAAGACTGCCGACGACGCAGCCGCTTTGGAGGCGAAGCTTGCGGGCATGGATCCCGTGAAGGCCGCGAAGGTGCGAGCCGCGATGGAAGCGAAAGCTAAAAAGGAGGCGGCAGCGAAGCAGGCTGCCGTCGACGAGAAGGTCGCGGGCCTCGATCCTGAGAAAGCCGCCAAGGTGAAGGCCGCGCTCGAGGCGAAGGCCGCCCGCGAGGCTGCGAAGAAGAAAGCCGCTGAAGCGGAGGCCGACGAGGCCGGCGCGGCGGCAGAGGAGGAAGGTGAGTAGCATGGGAAAGGCGACCGTCATCCCGTTCGGCCCCCAGCATCCGGTGCTGCCCGAACCTTTGCATCTCGATCTCGTGGTCGAGGACGAAACTGTTATCGAGGCAATACCCCAAATCGGGTTTATCCATCGAGGCCTTGAGAAGCTTGTCGAGACACGCGACTACAACCAGTTTATCTACGTGGCGGAGCGTATATGCGGCATCTGCGCATTCGGGCACTCCATGGGTTATGCCGAAACGGTAGAGCGGCTTATGGGCGTGCAGATACCCGAGCGAGCAGAATATCTGCGCGTTATCTGGCATGAGCTCTCTCGTATTCACTCCCACGTGCTGTGGATGGGACTTGCCGCCGACGCATTCGGCTTCGAGAGCCTGTTCATGCACTGCTGGCGCTTGCGCGAGCGCGTGCTCGACATCTTCGAAAAGACTACGGGCGGGCGCGTCATCTTCTCGGTCGTGCAGGTTGGCGGTGTCGTCCGCGATATCGATGACGCGCAACTCGCTGAGATGAAGCGCGTGCTCGAGGGCATTAAAGACGACTATCGCCAGATATGCAATGCGTTTTTGAAGGACTCCTCGGTGAAGAATCGCACGGTGGGCGTGGGCTGCATCAGCCATGAGGACGCCCTCGCCATGAGTATGGTGGGACCGTTCGCACGCGCTTCCAACGTGAACAACGACGCGCGCTGCCTGGGCAACGGCGGCTACGGCAAGCTGGCCGATTTCCAGCCTGTGCTCGATGCGCAGGGCGATTGCTACGCCCGTGTGAAGGTACGTGCGCTCGAAGTGCTGCAATCCATCGATATCATCGAAGAGATGATCTCGAAAATCCCGGCGGGGGATATCGCTGTGCCCGTCAAGGGCGCGCCGGCCGCCGGCGCCGAAACGGCAAATCTTGTGGAACAGCCCCGCGGCGAGTGCTACTACTATGCGCGCGGCAACGGGTCGAAGTTTTTGGAGCGCATGCGCATGCGCACGCCCACGTCGCAGAACCTGGCCGGCATGGCCACGGCATTGGCCGGATGCGATCTGGCCGACGTAAACATGATCGTGCTCACCATCGACCCCTGCATCAGCTGCACGGAAAGGTAGGAGGACATGGGTGGATTCAAACTGGGGAAAATGACGCTCGGGTCGATGTTCAAGAAGCCTGAGACCATCATGTATCCCATCGAGAAAAAGACACCTCCTGCGGGTCTCAAGGGCCACATCGTGAACGATGTCGATCATTGCATCCTCTGCGGCATCTGCGAGAAGCGCTGCCCGTGCTCGGCCATTACGGTCGACAAGCCGTCCCGCATCTGGTCGATCGACCGTTTCCGCTGCGTACAGTGCGGAAGCTGCGTGCGAGCCTGTCCAAAGGATTGCCTTACCATGGACCCGGCCTATACGCCGCCCGCGCTGCAAAAGCACGTCGACGAATTCGAAGTGCCGGAGCAGCCGAACACGTCGAAACGTGAAAAACCCGTTGAAGTCGTCGATGAGGCGTGAAGCAGGTAGATATTTGCTAGAATAGTCGTTGGATTCGAGTGGACCGGGCCCGCACAAGGCGGCCCGGTCTTTGCATGGACGGTGCACCGGCGACAGAGGAAGAGGATATGGCGAAAACCAAGGGAGCGGATGCGCAGGCTACCGACAGGGTGTTCACGCTACCGAACCTCATCTCGGTCGTGCGCCTCTGTCTCGTGCCCGTCTACCTTGTCCTGCTCTTCAACGGCTTTGACGTCATGGCCGCCTGCATGTTTGCGCTCGCGGCGGGCACCGACTGGATCGACGGGCAGATCGCGCGCCGCACGAATACGGTGTCCAAGCTTGGCCAGCTACTCGATCCTGCGGTTGATCGCATCCTCATGATCGCCGGTGTCGCGGGGCTGTTCCTTGTCGGTCGGCTTCCTCTGTGGATTATCCTCGTCGTGCTCGCGCGCGACCTGCTGCTGCTCGCCGGCGGCGCGTACCTCGTCAAGCGCTACCGCATCCGCGTCGCCGTCATCTTTCCCGGAAAGGTCGCAACGACGTTCCTGTTCATCGGATTTGCGGGCCTGCTTCTGAACTGGCCGCTGCTGCCCGGGCTCGGGCTGGTCGACGCCGCCTGGCTCCCCGGCTTCAACGGCGACCCCGTGTCGTGGGGCATCTGGTTCGCCTACGCGGGCCTCGCGCTCGCGCTCGTCACGACGGCGTACTACGTGACCGCCGCGGCGGTCAAGCTCCGCGCCGCGAAGCGCGCGGCGGCCGCCGGCGAAGGGCGCTGAAGCCATGGCCGAGCGCCGGCCCGGCGCCGGGCAGCCCCGTCGGACGCGGCCTTCCGGCCGACCAGACGACGCCCGTCCGGCGCACACGGACGGGCGGAACGCCTCGCACCGCGTTGCCGACGGCAGGAAAGGTCATGCGGTTCCGCCGGCCGGCTCGTCTCGTTCGCGTGTGCGCATGCGCCCGGGATCGCCGAAAGAAAAGCCCGCCGCCGCTCGCGGCCGTGAGCGGGATCGCGCGAAAAGGCGCTCCTATGCTGCTCCAGCCGTCTGGACCAAGGACGGATCGCGGTCCTCATCGAAGCCTGCCGAAGCAGCACGCGCCTTCATACGCGTCCTGCTCGCAGGCTTCGCTCTGCTGGGCCGCGGGATCGCGCGCATCGGACGTGCCGTTTCGGAGTTGTTCAAACGCAGCCGCGCCCTGCTTGTCGGCACGGTACTCGTTGCGATGCTGCTGCTCGTCGGCCTCGTCGATTTCGGATTGAACGCCGGCAAGGCGTATCCTGGCGTGCACGTGGGAAACGTGGATGCGTCGGGTAAAACCTCCCAGGAGATCGCAGCGCTGCTCGAAGAGACGTACGGACCGCGCATTGCGCAGGGGTCGGTCGTCATCTACGCGAGTGACGAGGCCGCCGCAGACTTCGACGAAGGCGCGCCTTCTATTGCTGAGCAGCAGAGCGCCGAGGAGGCGAAGGCTTCCCGCACGTCATGGACGGCCGATGCCGCTTCCCTCTCTGCGACTTTGCCCGCCAATGAACTTGCTGATGAAGCCCTTTCCGTAGGTCGCGAAAAAGGTGGTCTTGTTGCGCGCATCGAGGCTGCGGTCGGAGGGCATGAGATCGGGGTCCGCGTCGTCTACGACGCCGATGAGCTTGAAGCGCTCGCCGCCGACATTGACGAGACGATCGGCACGCCGCGCTTGGACTACGGGTTCGTCGTGATCGATGGGGCGGCCGAGGTCACCGAGGGCAGCGACGGCGAGATGATCGACCGTGCGGTTTTCGAGAGCCAGCTCGACGAGGTGTTCCTTTCCGAACCAGGTACAGGTTCGTTCGTAGCACATGCCGAGTATGCCCCGGTCCGTATCGATCGACAGGCGGCGCAGAGGGCTTGCGACGACGTGAATGCCGCACTTGCGGATGGCGCCCGCTTTATCAGCGGAGAGGGTTCTTGGGATGCGGATGCGACCGCGCTGGGGGACTGGATTGTCGGTACCGTCGAGGAACGCGATGGAGGATTCGTGCTGGCGCCCTCTGTCGACGAGGCCCGGGCGAAACCATCGATCGTGTCCTTTTTCAAGGAGCAGCGCGGCGATGCTCGTCACTCCGTTGCGTTCGAGTCTTCGCAGGATGGCTCGATCTCCGTTCGCGCTCAGGGTATGGACGAGGTGCCGCTCGCTGCAGACACGGTTGCCAAACTCGATGATGCGCTGTTCGGACCCGAAGGCAAAGCGGCCCAGGCGCGCGCGTACGCCGAAGGAGCCGGGCAAGAGCCCGCTGCCGAGCCTGTCGCGGTCGACGTCGTCGTCGGCCCGATGCCCGAGACGCTTTCGTTCGACGAGGCGCTCGAGCGGGGGGTCATCGAGGGCATCTCGTCGTATACGACGGAGTTCTCGACCGGATCGGGAACCGAGAACCGTCAGAGCAACATCGCGCTCGTATCCGAATTCCTCGACAATTCCATCGTCGAGCCGCACGGCAGCTGGTCGTTTAACGAGACGTCGGGAGAGCGCACGGCGGAGCGAGGGTTTTTGGCGGCTGGCGCCATTGTGAACGACGAGTACGTCGACGAGGAGGGCGGCGGCGTCTGCCAGGTGGCGACTACCGTCTTCAACGCGGTGTACGACTCGGGCTTGCCCATCACCAAGCGCCGGAACCATTCGCTCTATATCGGCAGCTATCCGGCGGGCCGAGACGCGGCGGTCAGTTGGCCGGATCTCGACCTTGTATGGGAAAACGACACCGATAGCGCAGTTTTGATGCGGGTTACTTGTACAGATTTGATGCGGGTTACTTGTACAGATTCCACGGTTACCGCTACACTATATGGTGTCGATCCCGGTTACCGCACGAGCACGCAAGTGGGTGAATGGGAAGAGGGGGAGAAGCATAAGACTCGGACGGAAGTCGACGATTCGCTCTCTTCCGGCGAGAGGCATGTCAAGACGCGCGGAACCGATGGGAGAAAAATCACCATCGTCCGCGTCGTGAAGGATCGCGAGGGCGCCGTTGTGCGGGAAGACGTGTTCTCGTCCGAGTACGCCCCGATCACAGAGGTGATCGTCGCTGCCCCGGATGCGACTGCGCCTGATGGCGCCGAGGATGGCAAGGACGGCCCGAGCGCAGACTAGCGGAGCGGATCGATGAGGAAGCGATGACAGCGCCCGCACGGAGCGGACGTGATCAGAGGAAAGGTGAAGCCCAAGGTGTATTATCAACCGGACATTGAAACCATGCCGCTCGAACAGCTGCGCGAGCTTCAGCTCGAGCGCATGCAGTGGAGCGTGCGCCATGCCTACGAGAACGTGGCGTTCTATCAGCGGTCGTTCAAGGATGCAGGCGTCGAGCCGGGTGATCTTGCGTCCCTCGACGATCTGGCGAAGTTCCCGTTCGTCGTCAAGCAGGATATGCGCGACGCATATCCCTACGGGCTGTTCGCCGTGCCGAGCAAGGACGTGGCCCGCATCCATGCGTCTTCCGGCACGACGGGTCAGGCCACGGTTGTCGGGCACACGGCAAACGATCTGAAGAACTGGGGGGACTGTTTCGCGCGCGGCATCTACATGGTGGGTGGCGACCAGAGTTCGACCATTCAGGTATCTTACGGCTACGGCCTGTTCACAGGCGGTCTGGGGGCGCACGCCGGCGGCGAGGCCGTGGGCTGCTCGGTCATTCCCACCTCTTCGGGCAACACCAAGCGTCAGATCCAGATGATGAAGGATCTCGGCACCGACATCCTCGCTTGCACGCCCTCATACGCGCTCCTCATTGCCGATACGGCCATCGAAATGGGGTACGATCCGGCAAGCGACTTCAAGATTTCTGGCGTCATCTTGGGTGCCGAGCCGGCTTCCGAGAACATGCGTCAGGAGATTCGGGACAAGCTGGGCGTGCAGTACTGCGACGTGTACGGCCTGTCCGAAGTCATGGGACCAGGCGTGGCTATGGAGTGCGCAGCGGCGCATGGTCTGCATGTGGCCGAAGATCAGTTTTATGCGGAGATCGTCGATCCCGAGACGCTGCAGCCCGTGCCCGACGGCACGTACGGCGAGCTCGTGTTCACCACGCTCGTGCGCGAATGCTGCCCGCTCGTGCGCTACCGCACGCGCGATGTCACGCGCATCATCGCAGAGGAATGCAGCTGCGGGCGCACGCACCGCAAGATCGATCGCATTGTCGGCCGCACCGACGACATGCTCATCATTCGCGGCGTGAACGTGTTCCCGTCACAGATCGAGCAGGTCATTACCGCGTTCCCGGAGATCGCGCCACAGTACCAGATCATCCTCACGAACAAAGGTCCGCTCGATCGTGTTGAGCTCGACGTGGAGACGGTACCCGATTTCCCGTTCGACGAGATCAGAAAGCTCGAGGAGCTGAAAAAGCACCTGGCCGCCGAGCTCAAGAGCAATCTGCAGATCGCTGTCGACATCAAGATCGTCGAGCCGAAGACCATCGAGCGCAGCGAGGGCAAGGCGAAGCGCATCATCGATCTGAGAGAAGGGGGCCGCGCATGATTTCACAGTTGACCGTGTTCCTAGAGAACGAGAAAGGGCGCCTCGCGTCCGCCTGCCGCGCCATTTCCGACGCGGGCATCAACATGCATGCGCTGAATCTGGCGGACACCGCCGATTTTGGCGTGGCGCGCGTGGTTGTGGACGCTCCCGAGGCGGCCGCCGAGGCTCTGCGCAAAGTCGGTTACCGTGCTACGGTCACGCCGGTGCTGGGCGTGCGCGTGCCCAACCGTCCGGGCGGTTTGGCAACCCTGCTCGAGTTTTTGGACGAGCACGACGTCAACATCGAGTACGGTTATTGTTTCTCCGTTGATGAGGAGACGGCGGTTGATGTGCTCAAGGTGGCAGGCGAGCCGGCCATCGAGCAGCTGCTCGTCGAGGCAGGCTTCAAGCCGGTGAAGCCGGAGGATGTCTACCGCCTTGGCTAACATGGAACAACAATCGCGCACGGCGAGGGCGCGGATTCTCTCATGCGTCCTCGCTGCAGCCCTTGCCTTCTCGCTCGCGCTCGCACCTGGTGCGGCACTTGCAGACGTGCGCAAAGCCGACGTCGTGCTCGGCCAAACGGTGGATGCGCGAGGGCTTTCCATTGCACAGTGCCCCAGCATCGATGCCGAGTATGCGCTCGTCATGGATTCGGAGGGAACCGTGTACTTCGAGCGAAATGCGACAAGCCCCACGCAGATCGCCTCCATCACCAAGGTCATGACCGCGGTGGTGGCGCTCGATGCAGTCGAGCGGGGCGAGGCCACGCTCGATACAAAGGTGACGGTGAGCGAGCGCGCGGCGCACGTTGGAGAGTCGAGTGCGGGACTCGCTGCCGGTGACGAGATGACGCTCGAAACAGCGCTTCTGGCCCTCATGGTTCCTTCGGGCAACGACGCGGCGATAGCCATTGCCGAATCGCTGTCCGGGAGCGAGCAGGCTTTCGTGGCTCGCATGAACGAGAAAGCCGCCGAGCTGGGCTGCGTCGATACTGTCTTCGCGAATCCGCATGGACTGGATGCTGGAGAGTTCGCGGGAGACCAGCATAGCTGCGCTGCCGATGTGGCGAAGATCGTACAGTATGCGATGCGCGACGAGTCGTTCCGTGCTGCTGTCGGGGGCGGTGACGCCACTGTTCAAGTGATGCGCGCGGGCGCGACGGCCGATATTTTCCTCGAGTCGACTGATCGCTTCATGGATATCTACGATCCTGCCATCGGCGTCAAGACGGGGTTCACTGAGCTTGCGGGCAATTCGTTCGCCGGCGCAGCCGAAAAGGACGGGCTAGAAGTGTATGCGGTCGTTATCCATTCGAGTTCTGAGCAGCAACGCTTCGAGGACGCGAAGACGTTGTGCGAGTGGGTGTACGAGCATCGGGTATCCTACCAGCTGGCGAATAGTCCCCGCACAACGACTTTGAATGCGGATGGGCAGGCAGTGGAGGTGCCGCTCGTGGCCGAAGTCGCGCATTCGGCGTGGATCGACAAGACGGTCGAGGCGACGTTCGCCGATCCTGCGGCTACGGTGGACATTTTCGATCTCAACGGCAATGTGAGCCAATCGTTTGAATTCGACGAGCTTTCAGGCGATGTGAAGGCGGGCGACAAGGTGGGTACAGCCACCTTCAAGCAGCGCAACACCGTCATTGCGACGATGGATCTGGTGGCCTGCGAAGACGTAGACGCCCCAGATTTCTTTGAAGGCATCGGCATCTGGTGGGACCGTCTGTTCCGTGGATTCTCGGGACAGCCGCAGACCGCTCAGTCCACGACTGTGAACGAAACACCCCTTGTCGTAGACAAGACGGCAGCCGCCTGAGGCGCGCCGCGGAGAGGATATGCCATGAGTACTGTATGCCCTGTATGCAGCAACCCAATCGAACAGGACGCGTCGTTTTGCCCGCATTGCGGCTTCAAGCTGCTCGGATCAACGCAGCAGTTCAAGCCTGTGCTGCTGGCCGATGAGACTATCGAGCCCGAGGTGCCTCAAACCCAACAGGCCGAGCTGCGCGTGGTGCGCGGTCCTCAGACGGGCGTGGCATTCCAACTGGGCGACAGGGGCCTCACCGTCGGGCGTAGCCCGCAGTGCGATATCTTCCTGAACGACATGACCGTCTCTCGAGAACATGCCGTTATCGAGCCGGTAGACGGCGGCGGTTACGTTATACGCGACGAAAACTCGTTCAACGGCGTTTGGGTGAGCAACGACAGCATTGACGAGCATCGCCTCGCGTCGGGCGACATCATTCAGATCGGCGCCTTCCTGCTGCTGTACCAAGAAGGTTAGGCTCGAAGGCCGCCATCGAAGCGGCTTCGACAGCCTGCGAGTGCATTCCGCGCGCCGTTCGGGACGGTCGATCTTCTTTGACCGGCTCGGGCTGCGCGCGTTGCCGTATAATTCCTGAGGTGCTAAAGGAGAGGAACCTTTCATGGAATTGATGTCAGGAAACGAGGCAATTGCCCAAGGAGCATGGGAAGCCGGCGCCCGCATCGGCGTGGCCTATCCCGGAACGCCTTCGACCGAAACGCTTGAAGCGTTCGCGGAGAAGGAAGGCGTGTACGCCGAGTGGGCCGTCAACGAGAAAGTGGCCGTGGAGGTTGGCATCGGCGCGTCGGCTGCAGGGGCGCGCGTGCTCACCACGATGAAGCACGTCGGTGTCAACGTGGCCGCCGATCCGTTGTTCACTGCGGCGTATGCGGGCGTTGGCGGCGGCTTGGTGGTACTCGCCGCCGATGATCCGGGTATGTACTCGTCTCAGAACGAGCAGGATAGCCATTGGTACGCCCGCGCCGCGCATATTCCCATGCTCGATCCAGCTGATTCGGCCGAGGCGCTCGTGTTCACGCGCGAGGCATACGATGTATCCGAGCGCTTTGACGTACCGGTGTTCATACGTTCGACTGTGCGCGTGTCGCATACGAAGACGCCGGTGGAGCCCGGCGAGCGCGCTGAAGCTGCGCTCAAGCCCTACGAAAGCAACCCGGCGAAATGGGTCATGATGCCCGCCTTTGCCAAGCCGCGGCGCAAAGATCAGCTTGCGCGCATCGATGCGTTGCGCGCTTGGGCCGAGGAGTGTCCGTACAACCGTATCGATCGTAGGGGAGATGCGGTAGGCGTGGTGTGCGCGGGCGCTGTGTACCAGCATGTCGTCGAGGCGCTGCCTGACGCATCCGTGTTCAAGCTCGGGCTCACCTGGCCTCTGCCCGAGCAGGCGCTACGCGCATTCGCCAATAGCGTGAAGGCGCTCTACGTGGTGGAGGAGGCCTCGGAATATCTCACCGACAGCGTGCGCGCTCTCGGCATAGAGACGACGCCGTTCGAACGGCGCCTGCCGCGTGACGGCGAGTTGACTCCCGGTCTCGTGCGGGCGGCCTTTGGCGGCAGCGCGCCGTCTCACGAGCCGCTGCCCGAAAATCTTCCGGGCCGTCCGCCGGCGTTGTGTGCGGGGTGTCCGCACCGTCTTGTGTTCAAGGAGCTTTCGCGTATGAAAGCTGTGGTCACGGGTGACATCGGCTGCTACACACTGGGCGCCCTTCCTCCTCTTTCGGCTATGGATACCACCATCGATATGGGCGCATCGGTGTCAATGTCGCACGGCTTCGAGCTGGCGTGGGCCGGCGAAGCATCGCATCGTCCGGTCGTGGGCGTCATTGGCGATTCGACATTCGCGCATTCGGGGCTCTCAGCGCTCATCTCCACCGTGTACAACCAAGGTGGCGGCACCATCTGCGTGCTCGATAACCGTACGACAGCCATGACGGGCCGTCAGGGCAATCCCTTTAACGGCGAGACGCTTCAGAAGCGTCCTTCGCGCGAACTCGATCTCGAGGGGGTCGTGCGCGCCATCGGGGTTGAAGACGTGCGCACAATCGATCCGAACGACGCGCTTGCGACGCGCCAAGCTCTGAAAGAGGCTGTGGCCAGCCCGGAGCTTTCGGTACTGGTATTCCGCAGTCCCTGCGTGCTCATCGACCGCGTACGCAAGCCTGCTTACGGTGTGACCGACGCGTGCACCGCCTGCGGCGTCTGCTCGACACTCGGGTGCCCGGCTATCGCAACGGACGCCGAGAGGCATGCGGTTATCGACGCCGACTCGTGCATCGGCTGCGGCCAGTGCGCGCAGTACTGCGCGTTCAAGGCTATCGTGCAGCCCGCCGTCTCGGAGGAAGGAGTCTCTCATGAGTAACGCGACCACCGTGCTGTTATGCGGCGTCGGCGGCCAAGGGACCGTGCTTGCCGCCGATCTCTTGGCACGCACGGCGCTTGAATCGGGATACGACGCGAAGGTGTCCGAGATCCACGGCATGTCGCAGCGCGGCGGCGCGGTGACCACCGTTGTGCGGTTCGGGCGCGAAGGCGTGCAGTCGATGGTGTCTGACGAGGGTTGCGCCGACTGCGTGGTATCGTTCGAGACCACCGAGGCGTTGCGCAACCTGCCCAACGTGCGCGAGGGCGGCTATCTGCTGGTGGCGGACGAGTCTATCCAGCCGTTGCCGGTCCTCATCGGTCGCGCCTCGATGCCCGAGGATGCGGTGGGCACGCTCGCAACGCTCGGGGCGACGCTCATCCCTGCGGGCGATATCGCCCGCGAAACCGGTTCTCCGAAGTCGGTGAACGTGGTGCTGCTCGGCGCGCTTGCCACGCGCCTGGATTTCTCCTCGGATGCTTGGGAGCGCGTCATCGCTCGTCGCGTGCCGCCGAAGACGGTCGATGCCAACATCGCCGCATTCCGCGCCGGTTTCGCGTTTGCGCGGGAGGCGGCCGCCGTAACTGCGTGCAGCTCAAAACATGAGGGAGGAGCGTCATGAGCGTTCGTCAGGTCAGCGTGTTTCTGGAGAGCCGCCCCGGGCATCTGCGCCGCGTGCTCGATGCGTTCGAGGACGCGGACGTGAATGTACGTGGCTACAGTGCCTCCGACACGGGAGATTACGGCATTGTTCGATTTGTCGTGGATGATCCTGTTCGTGCGCTCGCGGTGCTCACGGACATCGGGGCCGCTTGCTCCTCGAGCGAGGTGCTGTGCGTGCGCTTGGATGACGAGCCCGGCGAGCTTGCGCGCGTCATGGGCGTCATGGCCGATTGCGGCATCAACGTCTCGTACAGCTATTCGCTTATCTCGACGTACATCGCCCTGTCCACCCCCGATCTCGACCGTGCCGAGGAGCTTCTCTCCGGCGAACCGGTGGAGCTTATGTCCCAGGCCGACCTGGCTGCGCCACTGGCGCCTCAAGGGGTGTGAGCGGCATGGCGGACATGACCGTGAAGGGCGCGGCGCTGGCCGCGGCGGCGGCGGGCGACTTTTCCGACCTGCCCATCCACAACCCCTCCATCGAGTGCGCCTCGCGCGAGCGCATCCGCGCCATCCAGCTGGAGAAGCTGATCGCGCAGGTGGCCTGGACCTACGAGCGCGTCCCGTGGTATCGCGCGCGCATGGACGCCCTCGGCGTGGCGCCTGCCGACATCAAAACGCTCGACGACGTGCGCAAGCTCCCGTTCACGGACAAGTCCGCGCTGCGCGACACGTTCCCGTACGGCCTGTTCGCCGTGCCGCTCGACGAGGTGGTGGAGCTGCACGCGTCCTCGGGCACCACGGGCAAGCCCATCGTGGTGGGCTACAACGAAAGCGATATGGCCATGTGGGCCGACTGCATCATGCGCCTCGTTCAGATGGCTGGTGTCGTGCCAGGCGATCGCGCGCAGATGGCGTTCGGCTACGGCATGTTCACGGGCGGCTTTGGCCTGCACTACGGGCTGCAGAAGCTCGGCTGCATGATGATCCCCGCCGGCTCGGGCAATACCGAGCGCCACATCGCTATGATCGAGGACTACGGCACCACCGTGCTTGTGGCCACGCCTTCCTACGCGTTGCACATGTGCGAGGTGGGGGAGCGCATGGGCTACGACTGGGAGAGGTCGACGCTGCGCGTAGGGCTGTTCGGCGGCGAACCGTGCCCGCCGGGCCTCAAGGCCGAGATCGAGAGCCGCATGCACATCGTGTGCACCGACAACTACGGCTTGACCGAAGTCATGGGCCCGGGCGTATCGGGGGAGTGCCTCGCATCGCGCGACATGCAGCACCTGGCTGAGGACCATTTCCTGTGGGAGGTTGTCGATCCGGAGACGGGCGAACCGGTTCCCGACGGAGAGATGGGCGAGCTCGTGCTCACGCCGCTCGGCAAGCAGGCCATCCCCGTGCTGCGCTACCGCACGCACGACCTGACCCGCGTGGTCGTCGAGCCCTGCGCCTGCGGGCGCACGACGGCGCGCATGCAGAAGGTGCGCGCGCGCTCCGACGACATGCTCATCATCCGCGGCACGAACGTGTTCCCCTCGCAGGTGGAGGACGTGCTGGCCGGCATCGACGGCGTCACACCGCACTATCGCATCGTTGTGGAGAGCGCGGACGGCCTCGATCGGATGACCGTGCACGTGGAGCTCAAGCCCGAGGCGTTCTCGGACTCGTTCGAAGACATGGAGAACCTGCGCCGCTCCATCGAGGAGAAGCTCAAGGGTGTGCTGCTTGTGGGCGTGCGCGTGAAGCTCGTCGAGCCCGGCGGCATCGAGCGCTCGCTCGGCAAGACCAAGCACGTGGAAGACCTGCGGAAATAGCACGACCTGCACGGGAGGGCCGCCCGGCATTGTCGTGGCGGCTTCCCGCTCCGCTGCTCGCGTACGCAACGCGTCCGCTCGTGCGCTTCGCTCCTTCATGCTTTATGCTGCGCCCTACGGGCGCGGGGTTGGCGTTCAGAGGTGCCGCCGCGACAACGCCGGGCGGCCCTCGGCTTCGGGGCTTCCGCGGCATCGAGCGCTCGACCTGCGGGGGCGCTCGATGCCGCTGGTTCGCAAACTTGTTGCAATATCCCTTGAAGGAGAAGGTCGCGATGTGCGAAAAGGGCTTGTGCGAAGAACCGGACAAGGCTTGCCATGCGGCCGGGGTCTCCTCAGGGGGCGCTACGCGCAGTTCAGCAGCGACGAGGACGGTTCAGCGGACCGTCCTCCAAAGCAAGGACTGTTTGAGCATGGCACCCCCTGGGGAGACCCCGGCACAAGGCCCCGTAGTTGGCCGGTTCGCGCCGTCCCCGACAGGACGAATGCATGCGGGCAACGTGTTCGCGGCGCTCGTCGCATGGCTTGTGGCGAAGTCGCAGGGCGGCAGAGTCGTGCTGCGCATCGAAGACCTGGACGCAGAGCGATCAAAACCGCAGTTCATCGATGCTGTGCAGCGTGACTTCGAGGCGCTCGGACTCACGTGGGACGAGGGGCCCTACTTCCAGCATGATCGCGAGGAGGCCTACCGCGCGGCTTTCGACTCCCTTGCTGAGCGAGGCCTCGTGTACCCCTGCTTCTGCACGCGGGCGGATCTCCATGCGGTCTCGGCGCCGCATCGCGGTGAGAAACCGGTGTATCCCGGCACGTGCCGCAATCTTACGGACGAGGAACGTGCCTTCCGTGCCCTCGAGCGCTCGGCTGCGCAGCGACTCGCTGTACCCGACGAGGATGTGGCGTTCGTCGATCAGGTGCAGGGGTTCTACGCTCAGAATCTCGGCACGGACTGCGGCGACTTCCTTGTGCGAAGGTCTGACGGCGCGTTCGCCTACCAATTGGCCGTTGTCGTGGACGACGCCGCACAGGGCGTGAGCTCGGTCGTGCGCGGCGTGGATCTTCTGTGTTCGACGCCGCAGCAAATCCATTTGCAAAGCCTTCTTGGCCTCCCGCAGCCGGAGTATGCGCACATCCCGCTGCTTGTGGCCGAGCGCGACCGGCGCCTCTCGAAGCGCGACAAGGATGCCGCACTCGATGAACTGCTTGCGCGATTCAAGTCGCCCGAGGCTGTGATCGGCCGCATCGCCGGCATCACCGGTCTCGCTCCCACAGACGATCCGGTCACGCCCGAGGAGCTGCTGCGAACCTTTGACCTTGCCGCGCTTCCGACGACCTTCCCGGATCTCGTGCAGGTGCAGTGGGATCGGCCTTGCTCAAGCGATGAAGGAGCTTCCGATCTCGACGATCGGGATGGCGATAACGACGATGGCTAGCACGACAACATGACGCGCATCAAGCCTATACTCCTCGGCATGCCCCGGGGCTCCGGTTGCCGACGTACGAGCGACCGCTTGTGCGTCACGTCGTGAAGCCGCGCCTATCCAGAGCGTGCCTCCTGCGAGGACGACGATCATGGTAGCCGTCCACAGCTCGGCGTTCACAGGAAGTCCTTCTACCGCGCTGAGGGTGGAGCTGCCGAGCATCCCGACGAGAACGGATACGAGCACAAGATTGAACAGAGCCGCACGCTTGCCTTTGCGTCTATGCAGACTCTCGGATCCTTCGCCGGGAATATACGTGAAGTCCGCGAGTGCCAGCCATCGTCCATGCCAGTTCTTCCATGAGGCAAGCAACGTCAGCGCGATAAGGGGAATGAGGATGACGCACCCAACGATCAGCTTTCCGTATCCATCCATGGCGCGCTCCTTACGACTGACGTTTTGCTCAGTATAGTCCGCTTGGCCATGCGAAGGAAGAGCGATTCGCCCGGCGTAGGTCGGAGGCGAATGGGGAGAGTGCGCGGTTGGGAGATCGGCGATCGAATTCGGCGCCTCTCATGCGAACAGCACCGATACCGCGGTCATGACGACGCAGCTTCCCAATAAGAGAAGGAGGAGGCGCGCGCCTTCCTTCTTGAAACGATCCTGGTAGCTCTGATCTGCGCGGCCAGCGAACAGGGTATACAGCAGGCTCGCGAAGTACGCCACAAGAGCGACATTGTTTACGATAGTTGCAGCTTGTACGAAGACCGGTATGCCGGTCAGCATCGCCATCTCATAGGCCATGAGGGTGGCCACCACGGCGAAGCAAGCCACCATAACCCATGCTGCTCGCTTGCCCGTGTTGATGGTGCCCTCGGGATAGTACGTCCCTTTCTTCGTCTCTTTGGGTCGAGCGATGAGGGACAGCCAGCGCCCGTTGTAGAGCTGCACCGTTAAGAGCGCTGCGACTGCCAGCAGAATCGTGCCCAGCACAAAGCGTGCGATCTCCATGAGAATCCCTTCTCCAAGGCGGTGCAATGCGCGATGCGCACCGCCCCTGTTTCCGTCTCCTGGAAGTATACGTCATGAGCGGCTGCTCGATTGCCCGAAGACACGGCTTTCGACGGGTACGCACGCGTGCTGGGAATGACCGAAATGGCATCCATGCCGGGAAGCATGCTTCGAGCATGATGCGCTCGCTCGTCCTAGAGCACGAGGTCGACGGTGCTCGCCAGGATTGCGGCGCCATAGAAGGCGCCGAGCGCGATATTCACGCTGCATACCTGCGCCATGGCGCCGATGCGGGTTTGTGGTGCTAGCGGATTGTCAAGCAGAGCTTTGATCAGGGGATAAGAAGCTAAAAGCATGAATGGCAACACGACGAGACCTTGTGCGAAGAATGCGGCAACGAGCGCTGCGATAGCCACTACCCACGCGAATACGACGCCGTGGTAGAGCGAACGTGCCCGCTTGCGGCCCAGCAGCACCGACAGTGTCCGTCGGCCCGATTCCACATCCTTCTCGAGGTCGCACGTGTTGTTCGTGAACATGATCAGTCCCACACCGAGGATGGTGGGTACAGCCCACAGCAGAACGCGAGGATCGAATATGGCCGTGAGTGCCTGATAACATGCAAGGGGAATGAGGCCGCCCATTACGAGGCCGCTGACCACCTCTCCGATGGGCACGTATGAGATAGGCGTCTTGCCTGCAGAGTACAGCACCACGACGATGGCTCCCACCGCGCCGATTGTAAGCGGGATCCATCCTGCAACCCAGATCACGTACGCGCCTAGCATAAAGGCCGCCACAAGGAATCCGACGGCGAGCGCGAGTGCGGAACGTGGGTTCACGTTGTTGTACACGAGAACGGCATCGGTCGGATCTACGTTGTCGTCGGCTGAGTCGGCTCCCTTCACGTAGTCGTAGTAATCGTTGAACGTGTTTACCGCTGATTGCATGAGTATGCAAATGATCAAAAGCACGCATGTCATGAGCACCGATATCGAGGGCGTGGTGACGGCTGCCGCGGCAACAGCTATGAAAACGGGCAAGATAGCAGCGGGCCACGTATGCGGTGCGGCCAACTGCAGAGCTAGACGAAGGGTCAGCTTTCCATATGCAGCGGGTGCGCTCATGCCTTGGTTCCTTTCTCGGGATCATATGTCTCACGTCGGCGTGGAAGCCATAGGGGTGGAGAGGGTTTGAAGCGCTTGACGGTTTCGTTTTTCAGGATGCCGCCGAGCGAGCCGAGCGTTTGCCAGATGAATCTCTTCGTTTCGGCATCGAGTTTCGTGCGAGCGCCCAGCATGCGCCGCGTGTTCGCGAACAGCTTCTCCTGGAATTCGCTCCAGGTACTCGCCTCGGTGGAAGCCAGCAGGTCGTAGATGGCGTCGATGAAGCGCTCGCGCTCGTCAGCCGTCTTGCTGCGCAGCCACGTGTCGAGCGCTTCGTCGAAGAATACGGCGGAAGGATTGAGGGCATCCTGGTACACGAAGTCGTCGCTCTCGGTCAGCCAGGTGAACGGTTCGTGCTGGAATACCGACATAGCCGAGGACTGAACTACGCGGTAGTCGGCGCGTCGTTCGAGGATCATGCCGAACGCCGAGGATTCGGGCACCGTCTTGTGCAGTAGCCGGCAGAATCGCTCGTCGTCGATACGCGGCGACGGGCTGTCCAGAAAGGAAGGGCCATCGTGATTGAACACGCCACGCAACCGCTCGAAAGCACGCTCGTCGGTCACGAGCGCCGCGTATTCGGCGAGATTGCCGCCTTTCGAATGACCTCCCACGATGAGCGGGCACGAAAGGGCCGAAGCGACGCCCGACAGGTAGGCTGCTGCGGTGCACTGCGAAGGGATCACCTTCTTGAAGCAAAGGTTGAAATCCTCCTTCCAGCCGGCAAAGCTGCCGTCGGTACCGCGGAACGCCAGGTAGGCGACGATTCCATCAGCAGAAGGGAAGGAAAGCGTGATGGCAGAGAACTGCTTTTCTACCGCTTCGGAGCGCTCATTGACATAGAACGAAACGCGCACATCGCGCATGCGACGGCTTGCGGACAGGACGTGCAGGAAAGCTTCGGTGTCCTTTGCATCCTCCATCCAGCTGTGCGCAGTGAGCGCCTTCCAATCGGACAGCATCACCGCGTCGTGCAGCAGGATGCCCTCGGGAGACGAAAGATCAATAGGAGGGGCCGTTTCGTAATTGAAGTACGCAAGTGTCGAGAACACAAGGGAGTCCACGGGGTTAAACGGGGATTCCGCGAAGGTGCGCTGCTCCTCGGCCATATACGTTACGATATTCCTCATGTAGCTATTGTAGCCGATCGGGAAGGATGGTTTTCCGAACCATGCGGGTTTGCACGCCAATCACCATACGCTATGCGGAGACGGATATGATGGGTATTGTCTACCATGCGAACTACCTGTTGTACTTCGAGGATGCGCGGACTGCGTTTTTGGAGGCGATCGGATTTCCGTACCGCGTAATCGAAGAAGCGGGCTATCTCTCGCCGGTTGTGAGCTTTTCAGTTGAATACGGCGAACCGCTTCGCTACGGCGAGACGGCCGTTGTGCGCACGCGCGTGGTTTCTTCGCGTCCCACAAATTAGATGCTAAAAATTTGTAATTAAGAAGGAGTGATTACATGAACAAAAATATAAAATATTCTCAAAACTTTTTAACGAGTGAAAAAGTACTCAACCAAATAATAAAACAATTGAATTTAAAAGAAACCGATACCGTTTACGAAATTGGAACAGGTAAAGGGCATTTAACGACGAAACTGGCTAAAATAAGTAAACAGGTAACGTCTATTGAATTAGACAGTCATCTATTCAACTTATCGTCAGAAAAATTAAAACTGAATACTCGTGTCACTTTAATTCACCAAGATATTCTACAGTTTCAATTCCCTAACAAACAGAGGTATAAAATTGTTGGGAGTATTCCTTACCATTTAAGCACAAATTATTAAAAAAGTGGTTTTTGAAAGCCATGCGTCTGACATCTATCTGATTGTTGAAGAAGGATTCTACAAGCGTACCTTGGATATTCACCGAACACTAGGGTTGCTCTTGCACACTCAAGTCTCGATTCAGCAATTGCTTAAGCTGCCAGCGGAATGCTTTCATCCTAAACCAAAAGTAAACAGTGTCTTAATAAAACTTACCCGCCATACCACAGATGTTCCAGATAAATATTGGAAGCTATATACGTACTTTGTTTCAAAATGGGTCAATCGAGAATATCGTCAACTGTTTACTAAAAATCAGTTTCATCAAGCAATGAAACACGCCAAAGTAAACAATTTAAGTACCGTTACTTATGAGCAAGTATTGTCTATTTTTAATAGTTATCTATTATTTAACGGGAGGAAATAATTCTATGAGTCGCTTTTGTAAATTTGGAAAGTTACACGTTACTAAAGGGAATGTAGATAAATTATTAGGTATACTACTGACAGCTTCCAAGGAGCTAAAGAGGTCCCTAGCGCCTACGGGGAATTTGTATCGATAAGGGGTACAAATTCCCACTAAGCGCTCGGGACCCCTTGTAGGAAAATGTCCTAAGTGTGGCAACAATATTGTATTAAAAAAATCGTTTTATGGTTGTTCAAATTATCCTGAATGTACCTTCACTTTAGCTGAACATTTTAGAAAGAAAAAACTCACCAAAACAAATGTAAAAGAATTACTAGAGGGAAAAGAAACCCTGGTAAAAGGAATCAAAACGAAAGATAGAAAGTCCTACAATGCCGTTGTAAAAATCGGAGAAAAGGGATATATTGATTTTATCTATGTATGAGAACGTATTTTTTGAAATGCTTGAGCGAATCATTCAATTAGAAAACGAAAAAGAATAGAATCACAAATCACAAGTGATTAATCACAAATCACTTGTGATTTGTGATTGTTGATGATAAAATAAGAGTAAGAAGAAATAGAAAGAAGTGAGTGGTTGTGGGAAATTTAGGCGCACAAAAAGCAAAACGAAATGATACACCAATCAGTGCAAAAAAAGATATTATGGGGGATAAGACGGTTCGTGTTCGTGCTGACTTGCACCATATTATAAAAATCGAAACAGCAAAGAATGGCGGAAACGTAAAAGAAGTTATGGATAAAGCCTTAGAAGAATATATTCGGAAATATTTACCTGACAAACTTTAAAAGGAGTGAAAATGAAATGGCAGTTACTTATGAAAAAACATTTGAAATAGAGATCATTAACGAATTATCGGCAAGCGTTTATAATCGAGTATTAAACTATGTTTTGAATCATGAATTAAATAAAAATGACTCTCAATTATTGGAAGTCAATTTATTAAACCAATTAAAGCTTGCAAAACGTGTAAATCTTTTTGATTATTCTTTAGAAGAATTACAAGCCGTTCATGAGTATTGGCGGTCAATGAATCGCTATTCAAAACAAGTTTTGAATAAAGAGAAAGTGGCTTAATATGGCAAATATAGTCAATTTTACTGACAAACAATTTGAAAATCGCTTAAATGATAATTTAGAAGAATTGGTTCAAGGAAAAAAAGCGGTTGAATCGCCAACCGCTTTTTTACTTGGTGGGCAACCAGGGTCAGGGAAAACGAGTTTGCGATCAGCAATTCTTGAAGAAACACAAGGGAATGTTATTGTCATTGATAAAGAGGGGTTAAAAGCTGCTGGTGAATGGCATCAATTAAAACCTTTGTTTCCTTCGTTAGAAGGAAAATCTGTTCTTGACTTGGGGTGCGGATATGGCTGGCACTGCAAGTTCGCAGAAGAACAAGGAGCTACAAAAATATTAGGGATCGATTTAAGTAAGAAAATGATTGAGGAAGCCCAAAAGCGCAATTCAGGAAATCAAATTGAATATCGTATTAGCGGATTAGAGGAATATGACTATCCAGAAAATGAATGGGATTGTGTTATATCTAATTTAGCTCTGCACTATATAGAGGACATAGTGGAAATATTTCAAAAAGTGTATAGGACATTAAAACCAGGTGGAATTTTTCTTTTTAATATCGAACACCCTGTTTTTACCGCAGGAGTTGGGCAGGATTGGATTTATACAGATGATGGGAAACCGCAATATTGGGCGATTGATAATTACTTTATAACAGGAGAACGAAATACACATTTTTAGGATGTGATGTAGTAAAACAACATCACACACTTACACAGATTATAATGGGATTGCTGAACAATGGGTTTGAGCTTAAAGTTGTAGAGGAAGCAGAACCGCCTAAAGAGATGATGGATATTCCGGGTATGGAAGATGAACTTCGCCGCCCGATGATGTTACTTGTAAAGGCGATAGCGAAAAAATAATATCTCTATTAGGAAAACTGATATACCCCAATTTAGAGAATGGCATAGTAATTCCTAGTGATAAAGAGAAAATGATTGCACTGGCAAATAAATACATTGAAAAAGAAAATGTAGATGCACTCATTCTCGCCTGTACGGAGCTGCCACTTGCCATAAAGCCCGAAGATGTTAATGTGCCAATCGTGAATACAACCCAAGTACATATCAATGCAATTTACCAATATGCAATTCGATAAAAATAGCAAAGCCAGCCGAGCCAGTCAACGGTCAAGATGAACGGCGCATTTCATGCGCCGCCGTTGACAGCCCCGCCCGTCTTTGCTAAAGGGTAATCAAGGCGGGAAAGCCCTAAAATGGCTTCACACCTATTTCAATAATTGGAGGAGATAAAAATGAGATCAGAAAAGGAAGTTTATGATATTGTTTTGAATTTTGCAAAAACAGACAAACGCATTCGCATGGTTACTTTGGAAGGATCTAGAACAAATACAAATATTCCGCCTGATGATTTTCAGGATTTTGATATTACTTTTTTTGTTACGGATATGGACAGCTTCACAAGTGATGATAAATGGCTAGATATATTTGGTGAAAGGTTGATTCTGCAAAAGCCGGAAGATATGGAATTATTTCCAGCTGTAGAAAAGGGATTTTCATATTTAATGCTGTTTACTGATGATGTTAAGATAGATTTAACTTTGCTGCCGCTGGAACTGATAGACGAGTATTTTACATGGGATAAACTGGTAAAGTTACTGTTGGATAAAGACAACCGTATCGTAAAGCCGCCAATACCAACGGATATAGACTACCACTTGCAGAAGCCTACTCAAAGAATGTTTGACGATTGCTGTAATGAATTTTGGAATACTACAACATATGTAGTAAAGGGCTTATGCCGCAAAGAAATTCTTTTTGCTATTGACCATATGAATGATATAGTACGAAAAGAATTGCTTCGCATGATTTCCTGGCTGATTGGTATCAAACAGGGATTTCATTTCAGTTTGGGAAAAAACTATAAATTTATGAAGCAATATGTCCCAGAGGAATTGTGGGAACGACTTATGTCCACTTATAATATGGATTCCTATCCCCATATGTGGGAATCCTTTGAACAATGTATGGCATTGTTCCGGGAGGTTTCGTCAGAAGTGGCATGCCAGTTGGATTACCAGTATCCACTATATGATGAAAAAATCAGTAATTATGTGATTCGGCAAAAGAAAAAATATGGCATTGAAGATGATAACAAATAAAATTTTTTCAATCGAAAAAATTTATTTTGATTATTCAATTTTGAAAAACTGAATACCTCAAAATCAGAAAGAGCGCGGACAAGCACTTTGAGGGATTGGCCGCCTTGTCCACCCATCCAGCGGGGCGGCGGGCGGCGGTCAAGGCCGGGTGTAACCCCGTTCATTTCAGCCTTGACGGTTGCCCGCTGTCCTGCTACTTTTCCGGGAGTGTGGCCACAACTTCGGGACACTTTGTCCACAAGTCGGAGCGTAGGACGAGGGACGGGGGCTTTCATATACCTGCCGCCGTTCTCTGAAAACAGGCCGATTTTTTGCTCATTCCCATTCGCAAAAATTCAGCCTGTTTTCCTGCCGGAGCAAACGGGGCGCAAGAAGCACCGCACCCCGTTTCCCCCGTCAGCCACGCCAGCAGGTATAACACACTACACTTTGCAAGCAAAGTCGTGTGCCAAAGGGGGCACCCCTTTGGAAACCCCGGACAACAAAACAGGCGGTATGCTGCCCTCTCCGGGAGCATACCGCCGTTTGTTGTCAGCAGCCCGTTTCACGGTCTGCGTGTAGTTCCTTGTAAACTGACCTAAAGAGGTACCGTCAAGAATCTTGCGCACTTTTCCGACAGCCTCATAAGCCCGCCGTCCGGTGCGGCTACCCCTCCAGCAGAGTCACGTCCAGATAGCGCCTCGAGCCCCACTCGCTCTCGGCCACGTACTT
>NZ_PPEK01000003.1 GCF_002899715.1 Enteroscipio rubneri
GGAGCCCCGTCTCGCCCCCTGCCGCCCCGCGCGCCGGCGGAAACGGTATCGACGCCCGCCGGGCGAATCCCTATACTGGAACGGTATGTTCGACAGCGGGCCGCATGAGGCCGGCCTGCAGCGGATTTCCGCCCCCGGACAGGTCCGAGGGCCCGCAAAGAGAGGAGACCCGGACATGGGACGAGGAAGCGGACCTGCGCGTATCGATGTGGCTTTGCTGGCGGCGATGCTCAACCCGGCGATCTTCGTCATTCTGCTCGGAGGTCTGCTGCTGGGCTACGATCCCGCCGTGCTCATCGTCGTGGGGATCGTTGGCTATACGACGTGGGGAGTACTCAAATATATTGCCAATCGGCAGAGCAGGGAATAGCTCGGGCGGGAGGGAGCTTGCCGACGCGTTCGAACCTGCGCATCGGTGAGTGCTATGCATACCTGAGCGAGATGGGGCGAAAAGGAAGGCGCGGCCGTGGCCGCGCCTTCCTTTTCGCCTTGGAGGCGCTGGATCAGAGCATTGCTCCCAAATCGATGACGATCTCGCGGCCGTTGAACTTCGTGGCCTCGTCGGACTCGGCGAGCCAAAGCACCATCTTCGTGATGTCCTCGGGGTTGAGGAACTTGAGCCCTCCGGGGTTCTTCTCGTCTTCGAACATCTCCTGCCAAGAAGAGAAGTTCTTGCCCATGGTGCTATTGACGAAATCAACGTAGGCCTCGGTTTCGCACATGGGGGTGCGCACCTTGGTGGGGCAGACGACATTGCAGTAGATGGGAAGCCCTTCGCGCTGAAGTTCGAGGGCGAGCGTCTTGGTGAGGCCGATGATGCCGAACTTCGTCATGCAATACGTCGCCAGTTTGGCTGTGCCTTTCAAGCCCGAGACGGACGATATGTTGATGATGCGGCCATACCCCTGCTTGCGCATGTATAGAGCGGCATACTTATCGGTGCGCCACGTGCCCTCCAGGTTCACCGCGAGCGCTTTCTCGACTTCTGCATCGGTGAGATCCCAGGTGTAGTTGAAGTTGATGATGCCCGCGTTGGCGATGACGACGTCGAGGCGTCCAAATTCATCCCAAGCCCGGGCGAATGCCGTTTCCATCTCGTCGGTCGAGCAGATGTTAGTCTTGATGGCGAGGGCCTTCCCGCCGGCTTCTTCGACCATCCTGACGGTCTCGGCGAAGCGTTCGTCGGTTGGATCGAGCATGTCAAGGAGGATGCAATCGTAGCCCTCCTTCGCGAATGCGACGGCATGCGTGCGGCCTTGGCCCATCGCGCCGCCGGTAATCAGAACGGTTTTCTTATCCGACATGGGGCGTCTCCTTCGGATCGGTCTTCTTAGCGAGCGCGTGTGACGGCTTCGACGATGAAGCCGAGCTTGTCCATCGAATCAAAGTACGTGAAGCGGCATGCGGGATTGACGAGCGACGTCCCCTCCTGCCAGATGCCGATGCCTTTGTCGGCCATGAGCTTGATGATGGCATCCTGGTCATCCACGTCGAAGCGGATGTGGTGCAGGCCGTGCATGCCCATCTTGAGATAATCCTTCCAGATGGTATCCTGGTCACCGACGGGCTGGAGAAACTCCAGCTGCACGTTGAAGAAATCGTAGAACACGGCGTAAACAGGCGCTTCGATGGTCTCGCCCCGGTAATAGCATTCCTTGTAGACGAAATCGCCCTCGTTGTCCGGCGCCAGGCCGAAGACATCGAGCATTCCCTGCTTCGCCTTTTCGATATCTTCGACTACGATGCCAATCTGGACAATCTCTTTCAGTTCGTCGGTGATTGTGAGGTCCTTCACTTTCATGGCACTCCTCCTTTAACGATGGGCGGTACGACTCCGTGCTTCTATTCTACCGCGTCAAGCCTGGCCGTGTCGCGCTTGGAAACGGGCTTGGTCGACGTGGGCGGAGTATTGTCTAATAATGTGCAGATGCTGTTTGACACATCATCGAAAGTGTCAAACAGCGGAAGCGTTCGGCCGCTATGCGGACGCGCCTGCCAAGCTGGGACGGTATCCAAGATTTCCCCTTGCAAGATGGTTACTTGGGCGGTATACTATCCAATCGTGTCTTTCCAAGACAGCGTGCACGAGGTTTCACTGAACATATACGAAGGAACGGACCATGGATATCATTCGCGCCATCGAGCAACAGCAGATCAAGCAGGACCTCCCCGAGTTCAACGTGGGTGACACCGTGAAGGTCCACTACCGTATCACCGAGGGAAACCGGGAGCGCATCCAGGTATTCCAGGGCGACGTCATTCGTCGCCAGGGTGCATCGAGCCGTGAAACGTTCACGGTTCGCAAGATGAGCTTCTCGGTGGGCGTGGAGCGCACGTTCCCGGTACATTCTCCGAAGATCGAGAAGATCGAGGTCGCGCGCCACGGCGATGTTCGTCGTGCGAAGCTCTACTACCTTCGCGACAAGGTGGGCAAGGCCGCCAAGATCAAGGAGAAGGCGTTCCGCTAGTTTTGGCTCGGTTTTCGACCGATCCGTTTCGACGGAGTTGTTAAGCCGTCGCTCCGTGTGCCGAGGTTCGACCGGAGTCGCAAAGCCTCCTCGTATCGAGTTCCTTTCTTCGTCAGCCTAGCGTTTTCGCTGCGGAGGAGGGATGCCGATGCGCAGGAGGCTTTTTGCCGTCCTGGGTCTCGGCAGCTTGTCGTCTCCCAGGCGAAAGGATGCTCGAGCGCGCTTTGGCGGCGGCTTGCAGGGTGCATGGGCATTCCGCATCTGCCCGATTGCTGCATAGGCTGTTTCACGTGCCGCTGCTGCGGCTTCGAGGAAGCTGCGTTTTGGTATCATGGGCAAAATAAGATAGCGGCCCGTGCTTACGGGACGAATGGGGGCATGAGAGCGCATGGGATCCACAGTGGCCGATATCAAGCGCCGGCTGCAGGAAGCAGGAGAGCGCGAGTTTGCCGTGCTGGAGCGCGCGCTCGTGGCCGACACGCGACGAGGCGTGCGCGAGGCCGTCGAAGTTGCTCGCAGGCGTCTTGCAGGCGAGCGCGCCGAGCGCGAGCGTGTGGCGCGCTTGTATGCCTATGAGCGCGAACTGGCGGCTGGCCGCGGTGCCGGGGTAGTGGTTGGTCTTGACGAGGTGGGCCGCGGCCCTTTGGCGGGGCCGCTTGCGGTGGGCGCCGTCGTGCTGCCGCTCGAGCCGGCCGTTGAAGGTTTGGACGATTCTAAACAGGTGCGTCCCGAGGCGCGTGAACGCATTGCTGCAATCGTAAAGCAGGTCGCCGTCGCTTGGACCGTCGAATACGTGGAGGCTGCGGACATCGATGCCTGCGGCATGACTGCATCGCTTGTCCTGGCGTTTCGCCGCGCTGTTGCGCACATCGAAGAGGCGGGGGCGTGCCCCGATGTCATTTTGCTCGATGGGAACCCGTTGCGTCTCGATCCGCGCGAGGTAAGCGTCGTGAAGGGCGATGGATGCTGCGCCTCTATCGCCGCAGCTTCGATCGTTGCAAAAGTCGAGCGCGATGCCCTCATGTGCCGCTACGCCGAGCAGTATCCCGAATACGGTTTCGATGCGTGCAAAGGCTATGCCTCCCCAGCGCATATCGAGGCCATCAGACGCTACGGCCTCACGCCCATCCACCGTGCCACATTCTGCACGGCGTTCGTCCAGCCGACGCTGTTCTAACGCGCCGCTTCCACGCGCCGCTGCGTGGGCACGGGGTTGGGTGCTCCTTGCCCATGGCTCGAGGACGCCGCTGGAAGCGCGCGAGATTTTTGTCAGCTCTGCGTTGAAATCGCGCAGGGAAGGCGTTCGCGCCTCGCAAGGCTTGTGCGGCCCCTGCGCATGATAGAAGGTCGATATGCGCCGTCGACCTGCTGGATGCCAGCAATCTTGGCGTCAGGATAGCTGCGTATCATGGCCTCGGAGACGAAAGGGGCGATGATTATGAAGGAAGCTGCGACGGCGGAAAAGGTATCTGGAAAGCAGGAGGGCTCCGCAGGGCGGCCGGGCTGCGAGCGGAAGCGCAAGCAGCCCGTCAAGCGCAAGCCGATCGGTAGGCAAAACGCCGAGCTGGGCCGTCGCGGCGAGGATGCTGCGGCACGGTTCCTCGAGCGGCGCGGATATGAGATAGTCGCACGCAATTGGACGTGTGCGGCCGGCGAGGCGGACATCGTTGCACGTGACGGCGAAACGATCGTGTTTGTGGAAGTGAAAACGCGTTCGAGCTGCGAGAAAGGAATGCCGTCCGAGGCTGTGGACGCCTCGAAGCGCGAGCGCTACGAGCGAATAGCGGCGCTGTATCTACAGGGTTGCGACGTGGTCGACGTTCCCATCCGCTTCGATATTGTGGCGATCGTGGTGATCGCGCCCGATCGTGCGATGATCCGCCACCATATCGATGCGTTCGGCGCGGCATGAGCGGGAAGGGCCGATGCCTCGTGCAGGCCGCCACCTTGCGCGGTGTGGAGGCGGTGCCGGTGGATGTGGAGGTGGCGGTTTCGAGCGGCGTGCCCGGCTTTGCCATCGTCGGCATGGCTGATGCTTCTGTGCAGGAATCGCGCGAACGGGTGAAGGCGGCCCTGCGTTCGTGCGGGTTCACCATGCCGGCAAGCAAGATCGTCGTGAATTTGGCTCCGGGAGCGTTGCGTAAAACAGGTTCCGGTTTTGACCTGCCTATCGCTGCGGGTATTCTGGTTGCCACAGGACAAGTTGATCCCTCCGCGCTCGAGCGCGCGCTCTTCGTCGGCGAGCTTTCGCTCGAGGGCGCCGTGCGACCTGTCGCCGGGTTGCTTGCCTATGCGCTGTGCGCGCGCATGCTTGGGGTCGGGCTGGTAAGCGCAGAAGTCGAAGAGGGGTCGTGTGCGCTTGGGAGGCTGGAGTTGCGCTGCGCGCGCACGCTGGCGGACTTCCGCACCCCTCCTTTTCCCCGTGCTGTGGGGAAGAAGATGCAGATACGAGCCGAGTCTTCCGATTTCTGCGATATTGCAGGGCACGATATGGCCAAGCGAGCCCTGCAAATAGCTGCGGCAGGAGGGCACGGAGCGCTGATGATGGGGCCTCCCGGATCAGGCAAGACCATGCTTGCGTCTAGACTGCCCTCCATCCTGCCGCCGCTGTCGGAAAGCGAGGCTCTCGAGACGGCGGTGGTGCATTCGGTTGCCGGAGAGAATTACGATCGTTCGCTTCACGGTGTGCGGCCTTTTCGCAAGCCGCATCATTCGGCGAGCCTCGCGGGGCTTGTGGGCGGGGGATCCCCTCCGCGCCCCGGCGAGATATCGCTCGCCCATAACGGCGTCTTGTTTCTTGACGAGCTGGCTGAATTCTCGCCATCGGTGCTGCAGGGCATTCGGCAGCCGCTCGAATCTGGCAAGGCAACGGTGACCCGCGCCGACGGCAATGTCGAATTTCCTGCTCGGTTCATGCTCGTAGCCGCCTCGAACCCCTGCCCGTGCGGTTATTTTGGGGACGATGAGAAGAAGTGCACGTGCTCGGAACGGCAGATACGCGCCTACCAGGGCCGGATCGGCGGACCTGTTATGGACCGTATCGACGTGCATATCGCGGTGCGCCGCATACCGCCCGGAGAAGTTCTTGCCACGGGGCGCGGTACGAGTTCTGAAGAGTTGCGCCGCGCTGTGCTGAAAGCGCGGGAGTACGCCTCATGGCGCCGCGCTCGGGCAGGCACCGGCTCGCGTCGCGAGACGACCGAGGAGCTGGTTCGTGCCTGCGATCTTTCCTCGGAGGACGAGGAGTTCCTTAAAGCGACGGCGCAACGCTCGTGCATGAGCGGCCGCGCCATTATGCGGACGCTTGCACTGGCGCGCACCGTGGCAGATATGGAGGAGCGCTCGCGCGTCAGACGAGCTGATCTGTGCGAAGCGATTGGCTTCAGGTCGAGGCAGGGGGAGCTATGAGCGGAATGCGAACGGATTCTCGGTTGGGAGTGAGTCCGCCGAGTGCGGGAGACTTGTCAAAACGATCGGGTGGGCCGCGTACGGTGCTCGCGCGGACGGACCAGGGCTATCCATCTGCTTTGGAACGAGCAGCCGATCCGCCTGAGCGCCTGTACGTGGCTGGTGCGGTCGATGCTCTTGAGGAAGGGATCGCCATTGTCGGTGCGCGCAGATCGACTCCGTACGGACTCGGGTGCGCCGCGCGGTTCGCACGTGCAGCCGCCGAGCACGGCGTGGTGGTGATATCGGGCGGGGCGCGAGGCTGCGATGCGGCCGCCCATCGAGCCGCTATGGAGGCAGGGGGTCGCACGGTAGCGTTTTTAGGCGGAGGATGCGACCGTCCGTACCCGGCCGAGCATGAGGGTTTGTTCCGGCAGATTGTCGCATCAGGAGGAGCTGTGGTGTCCGAGCATGCATGGGATGAGCCTCCTCTTCCGTATCGATTCCGCCTGCGCAACCGGTTGATCGCATCGCTTGCCCGCGCCACGCTCATCGTGGAAGCGGGCTTGCCTTCGGGCACGTTCTCGACCGCGGACGAGGCGCTCGCCGCGGATCGGGACGTGCTCGTCGTGCCGGGCGCAATTACATCGGCTTCGTCGCGGGGCGCGAACCGTCTGCTCTACCAAGGGGCAACGCCCATTGTCGACGACGAGGCGTTCGCGGACGCCCTGTTCTCGCTGTTCGGCTGCCTGAAGCAAGAGTGCGTATCCTCCTTTGGCGAAACTGCCGCCGTTGCGAAGGCGGATGGCCCGGATGATCCGATCGTGGAAGCGCTGCGCGCCCAAGCTCTCAACATGGAGGAGCTTTACGAGATTGCGCGTGCCGGTTGCGGCAGGATCGATGCGCGCGAATGGCTTATGGAGCGCCTTGTGCGGGCCGAGGGAGCCGGCGCAATCGCTCGTTATCCCGACGGGCGTTGGGGACCATGCTGAGGATGCCGGCCCGGTGCGGTGGAGGGTCGCCTCTTGCGCTCGTCGGCGGTCTTTTTCCCGATCCCGCCGCATCGGGCGATACCCTTTGGTATCCTACGGGCATGCCACGAACAACGACATTTTCCAGGGTGACCGTCCTCGGTGCGGGCCTCGCGGGGAGCGAGGCTGCGCTGCAGTTGGCGGATCGGGGCGTGCGCGTGCGTCTCGTCGAAATGCGGCCAGCCGTCGGCACGCCTGTACACGCAACGGGGAGCTGTGCCGAGCTCGTCTGCTCGAATTCACTCAAGAGCACCAAGTTCGAAAGCGCAGCCGGCATGCTCAAGGAAGAGCTCGTACGCCTCGGATCGCGTCTGTACGCGGTCGCGCTGCGTAACGCCGTGCCTGCGGGCGGGGCGCTCGCAGTCGATCGCGAAGCGTTCGCTCGCGAGGTCACCGCGCTCGTAGAGGAGCACCCTTCCATTGATCTGGTTCGGCACGAAGCCTTGAATCTCGGAGAGGCTGCGCGCGGAGCGGACGTGCTCGTTGTGGCCACGGGACCCTTGACCTCGGATGCGCTGGCCTCCTCACTTGCCGAGGCGGCCGGCGCCGAGCACCTGGCCTTCTTCGATGCTGCGGCGCCCATTGTCATGGCCGATTCGCTGGATGGGTCGAAGCTGTTTCGCCAGAGCCGCTACGAAGATGCTGACGGGGGGCAAGCGGGCGACTATCTCAACGCGCCGTTTTCCCGTGCCGAATACGAGGCGTTCATCTCGTCGCTTGTGACTGCGGAGCGCGTCGTGCAGCGCGACTTCGAATCGCGCGATCTGTTCCAAGCGTGCCAGCCCATCGAGGAGATAGCCCGCAAGGGTCCCGACGCGCCTCGGTTCGGTCCGCTCAAACCGGTAGGGCTCACAGATCCCCGCACGGGTCGTCGTCCGTGGGCGGCGCTGCAGCTGCGGGCGGAGGATGCGCACGGCGAGAGCTACAACCTCGTCGGATTCCAAACGAACCTGACGTTTCCCGAACAACGTCGCGTTTTTCGCATGATACCCGGATTGGAGCACGCGGAGTTCGCCCGTTATGGTGTGATGCATCGCAACACCTTCGTGGACGCGCCCCGTCTGCTCGGGCCCGATCTGAGGCTGCGCGCTTCCGGCGCCGCTGCGATCGGCGTACCGGTGTTCCTTGCTGGCCAAATTGCGGGGACCGAAGGATATTGCGAGGCCATTCGCTCCGGACTGCATGCAGCCGTCTCGGTCGCGGCCTTGCTGAAGGGGCGCGCTGCGCCCTCTCTGCCGATCGAGACGGCCTTCGGAGCGCTTTTGGCCTATGCGACTGATCCCGCCACGGTCGATTATCAGCCCATGCATGTCAACTTCGGCATTCTCCCGCCGTTCGAGCAGCGCATCCGGAACAAGCGGGAGCGCTACCGGGCATATGCCGAGCGCGGCTCGCGCGCCCTCGCCGTCTATGAGGACGAACTTGCGAATGCGGATCTGCTCTTGCATGCGTCGGCTGGAGGCGCGCAAGGGAGATGCGATGGAGCGTGATCGGAAGGAGGGCGCCGCTACCGAGACCGGGCGCGATGCCCGGATGGCCGCGCTGGTGGACGGCTTCTGCGATGTTTTGCGCTTCGAGCGCAATGCGTCGGCTCATACGGTACGGGCCTATCGGATCGATCTTGAGGACTTCCTTCGCTGGTCGGTTCGCGAGGGCGTCGACCCCCTGATCGCTACCCATCGACAATTGCGGCGCTACCTGGGAGAGCTCGACCGAGCACAGTATTCGCGCACAACCATCAACCGCAGGCTTTCGGCCCTGCGCGGCTTCTACCGCTGGCTCAATGTGACCGGAACGACGGACGAAGATCCTGCGAGCGTGCTGCAGGGGCCCAAGCAGCCCAAAAGCCTTCCGCGCGTCATCAAGGCGTCGGACATGGTCAGGCTATTATCGGTGTACGGCAAGCGCGATGCGGAGGGGCATCCCCGCGAGCAGTCGTATGCCGATATGCGCAACCAGGCCTTGCTTGAGTTTCTATACGCATGCGGTGCGCGCGTGTCGGAGGCGTCAGGTCTGTTGGAAGCGGACGTTAATCTGGCATGCGCGCAGGTCAAGGTGTTCGGCAAAGGCTCGAAAGAGCGCATCATCCCCCTGCACGCCATGGCTGTTTCGTCAATGCGTTCTTATGCGACGGTCGCTCGGCCGCATCTTCTGAAGGACCGGTCATGCGCATTCTTCTTTGTGTCCACACGCGGCAACCGCATGGGCACCGATGCCATGCGAAAGATGTTCAAAGACGCTTTGCGCGCTGCCGGATTGGATGAGACGCTATCGCCTCATACTATGCGCCATACCTTCGCCACCGACCTGCTCGAAGGAGGCGCCGATCTGCGTAGCGTACAGGAAATGCTCGGGCATGCGAGCCTGTCCACGACTCAGATATACACGCATCTGTCTGCCGACCGCCTCAAAACGGCGCATGCTCAGGCCCATCCTCGCAGCTGAGTGCCGTACCAGTCATGGCGCACAGGTAGCGGCACCGTGACCGCTGCCTGACGGTTGCTTCCTGTGCCGATTCGCCTACCCCTTCTCGGTCACAATGGGCGGCGCCATAGCGGCGCGCCGATCTTCGCGGCGCGCGATCCGACGAAGGGAGGACCATGAAAAAGAGAATGCGCGCATTCGCGTGCGCTGCGGCCGCTACGCTTGCCATCGTGCCGTTCATGTCCGGCTGTGCCGCCGATGAGGCGCAGTCCGAAGGACAGACGACGGAAGGCGCAACGACCGAGCAGCAGGACACGATGGGCGAAGCTGCCGAAGTGGTCAAATACGGTCAGGTCATGGCCGTGAACGGCGATGAGGTGACGGTCGTTCTCGGCGAGGTGGACCAGCCGAACGGTGACGACGAGGGTTCCTTCACGATGGGCCAAGATGAGATCACGTTCGATCGGACCGGAGTCGAGATCACGGACGGTTCTGGTGCCATGCTCGATCCCACGACGCTTACGGTCGATACTGTGATCGCCATGAAAGGCACAGGCGAAGGGGCCGATTTTAAGCCGGCTGTTATCGAGATCGATAATCTTCCCTTCGAAGCGGGCGAGCAGTCCCGTTAGCGAAGGGTCTCGGATCGTTCCCTTGCCTTTCAGCTTTGGGAACCTATAATGCGGGGATGCCCCTTTATCGGAGGGGCGTCCCCGTCGTCGTTTTTGAACCGGCGCATTGCAAAGGAGTCGGGCATGCGGTTGTTGAAAGTATCTTCGGAGAAGCTGCTGCTTATCGCCGGCATCGTGTGGAGCGTGGCCGGCTTGAATATCGCGTTCATCGGCTTGACGGCCTACCTGGTGGAAACCGGATGGCTTGTTTGGGCTCTCGTGGGCGCTACATTGGCGGTGTTCGTACTGTTCCACGTGTTCGTGTTTACCAAGATGGTGGGCAAACATGCCGAGCGCATCCGTGGGTTCGACGAGGACAGAACCTACGTGTTCAAGTTCTTCGACCGTAAGGGCTACCTCATGATGGCGATCATGATGGCGGTGGGCATCGGACTGCGTGCTTCGGGGTTGGTGCCCGATTGGTTTATTGCGTTTTTCTACACGGGACTGGGGCTTGCGCTGGTCGTGGCCGGTGTCAGCTTCCTGCTGCGCTATTTCCGCAGCGACAAGACGCCGTGCCCGGCATTGCCCGGCACCTACTCGAAAGACCGCAGAGGCGGGACCTCCGGCGGCCGCGGTCGTCGATGACGAAACGGTTACGGGTTGCTTCGCGCGATGGTGGCGTGCCATAGTATGGTTACGGAAGCGTTCGACGACTGTCATTATTGTTTTGACGTCTTGTGCGATGCGATTGCGAGGAGGACCATGTCCAAGGTATTCGTCGTCGAAGACGACGCATCGTTGCGCGAGGAGCTTGCGCGCCTGCTTGACCTGCAAGGATTCACCTGTGAGACGACGGTTGAGTACGATGCTGCGGTGGACGACATCATCGCGGCAGCTCCCGACTGTGTCATTCTCGATCTCAAGCTTCCCGGCGTGAGCGGCCATGCCATCTGCCGGGGGTTGCGCACGCGAAGCGATGTGCCCGTCATCATGCTTACTTCGTCCGACAGTGAGTTCGATGAACTCATGAGCATGAACCTGGGCGCCGATGATTACGTGACAAAGCCGTACAATCCGGCTATCCTGCTCGCGCGTATCCAATCGGTTCTCCGGCGGACGGCCCGTTCGGAGTCCGCGTCGTCCATTACGCATCGCGGGGTGACGCTCGACTTGGCGAAAAGCGAGGTGAAGTTCGGGGAACGGACTGTCGAGCTCACGCGCAACGAATTCAAGATCCTCCGCCTGCTTATGGAGAACTGCGATACTATCATCTCGCGCCAGGAGCTTATGAATGAGCTCTGGCAGTCGGACGCGTTCATCGACGACAACACGCTGACGGTAAATATCAACCGGCTTCGCAAGAGTCTCGAGAAGGCGGGCGTGACCGACTACCTGATTACGAGGCGGGGTCAGGGGTATCTCGTATGAGCACCGCGTGCTTGCATGTGCAGCCGGCCGCGTGGCCCGCCATGCTGCTGGAGGCCCCGGGCGCCGTACCGGCGAGAAACTCTGCTGCCGTATGACGCCGGTGGCCTACTTGAAGGATCGCATGCCGGCAGTCTGCATCGTGTTGATCTGCGCTCTGGCGATCGGGTCTGCCGTGGCGACTCTGGGTGCCGGCACGGATGCCGCTGTCTTGCTGTCCTTGTTCGTCGTCCTGAGCGGAGCAGGCGGTTTTTTGTGGGATTACCTTCGAATACGGCGTTTCTACCGGGAGTTGGGCGAACTGGCGGCTCGGCTAACCCAGCCCTGTCTCATGCCGTCCTTGCTCGAGGAACCGCTGTTTCTCGAAGGAAGACTCACCTTCGAGGCCATCGAATCTGCGAGCAAGGCAGCGGCGGACGAGGTGACGCGTTATCGTGACCAGGCGGAGTCGTACCGCGACTACATCGAGCTGTGGATTCACGAAATCAAAACGCCCATCGCAGCCGCCTGTCTGATAAGCGCGTCTTCGCACGGTTCCGAGGCGAACCGGCTCAAAGGCGAGCTCGACCGCATCGAGGCGTACGTTGAGCAGGCTCTGTACTATGCCCGATCGACATCGCTCGCACGTGATTACGCGATCCGCGAAGTCGATCTGGCAGTATGCGTGCGAAAGTCGTGCAAGAAGCACGCCCGGTATCTTATCGAGCAGGGCGCGACGCCGGACATTCGGGTGCCCGACGGCGAGCGCGTGTTCGCCGATGAAAAATGGCTGTCCTTCGTGCTCGGCCAGCTTATCGTCAATGCTGCGAAGTATGGGGCCGTGCGGATAGGATTCTCGTCACGCATCGAAGGCGAGGGTACGAGCGCCGCGCACACGGTGCTCGAGGTGTCCGACGATGGATACGGCATTCCTGCTGCCGACGTGCCGCGCGTCTTCGATCGGGGATTCACGGGCCTCAACGGCCGTAAGCAGGGAGCCTCGACGGGCATGGGGTTGTATCTTGTGGCCCAGTTGTGCGAGAAGATGGGGCTTGGCGTGGCGATCGCGTCTGAAGAGGGTTCGGGAACGCGGGTTCTGGTGACGTTTCCGCATGATCGGCGGGCGTATGATATAAGGAAGTAAGGCTCAGGCCCCTTCCGCCAAGGCGCCGATCCGCGCGTTATCGCCGGCAGATGAGCGACGGGAGCTGTGCAAGGCCTTCCTTCCGGCGGCACGTGCCGCTCATGCGCGCAAGCGGTTCATGCTACCAACCTTTCAAAAGCGTAAGTATTGCGTAAGCGCAAGCGATGGCGCCGCCGTCGGTGAGTGCGTAGTATCGTCATGGCAAACATGCGAGAAGGAGATAGGGCTATGACCGAAGTCTACGCAACCCCTCAACCGTCGGCTGTCGGAAGAGCGGCCGCCATGCAGGCTGCACACGGATCCGAGTCGATGTTGTCCGTACGTCAGATCGAGAAGGTATACGGCAACCGCGATTCCATCACGCACGCGTTGAACAACGTGAGTTTCGACGTGATGCCGGGCGAGTTCGTGGGCATCATGGGGCCCTCGGGCTCCGGCAAGACCACGCTGCTCAACTGCGTGGCCACCATCGACACCGTGACGAGCGGCCACATCCTTGTCGACGGGCGCGACATCACGGGCCTGCGCTCCCGTGCGCTCGCGAAGTTCCGCCGCGACGACTTGGGCTTCATCTTCCAGGACTCCAACCTGCTGGACACGCTCACCGGCTTCGAGAACATCGCGCTCGCGTTGACGGTGAAGGGCGAGCCCACCGGCCAGGTGAAGCCCAAGGTGGATGCCATCGCGGCCACCCTCGGCGTGTCCGAAGTGCTGGGGAAGTACCCCTACCAGATGTCGGGCGGCCAGAGGCAGCGCATCGCTGCGGCACGCGCCATGGTGGCCGATCCGAAACTCGTGCTGGCCGACGAGCCTACGGGCGCGCTCGACTCGCGCAGCGCCACCGTTATGTTGGAGACGCTCTCGATGATGAACGCCTCTCTCGGTGCGACCATCATGATGGTGACGCACGATTCCTACGCTGCGTCGTTTGCGAACCGCATCCTGTTCGTCAAGGACGGTGCCGTGTTCAACGAGATACGCAAGGGCGACACCTCGCGCAAGGACTTCTTCGCGCGCATCATGGAAGTGGTCACATTCCTGGGCGGTGACGTGCGCGATGCTTGCTAAACTGGCCTTCCGCAACATCCGCCGCTCCGTCAAGGACTACGGCGTGTACTTCGTCACGCTCGTGTTCGGCGTGGCGGTGTTCTACGCGTTCAATTCGGTGTCGAGCCAGTCCATCCTCTTCGACTTGGAGGACGAGGCGTCGGCGGGCGTGTTCCAGATGACGGGGCAGTTCCTCGGCATGTTCAGCGTGCTCATCGCCTGCGTGCTCGGATTCCTCGTGCTCTACGCGAACGGTTTCCTCATCAGGCGGCGCAAGCAGGAGTTCGGCACGTACCTCGTGCTGGGCATGAATCCCGCCAGCGTGTCGGCCATCGTGCTCATGGAGACGGTGGCGGTGGGCCTCGTGTCGCTCGTGGTAGGCCTGGCGCTCGGGTTCGCGCTGTCTCAGGGCATGTCGTTCGTCACGGCGGGCTTGTTCAACATCGAGATGACGCAGTACCGCTTCATCTTCTCGTTCGACGCCTTCCTGCTCACGCTGATGTGCTTCGCGATCATCTTCGCGGTGACGGCCCTGTTCAACACTGTGTCCATCCGCCGCTACAAGCTCATCGACCTGCTGTCAGCCCGCAGCCGCAACGCGCGCTTCCGCGTACGCAACCCGTGGATTAGCTTCGCCGGGTTCGTTGCGGCCGTAGGCCTGATCACGTGGGCGTACGCTACGCTCGTCGAAAACGGCCTTCTGGAGTTCGACGACGGGTTTTGGAAGGCCACGGCGCTCATGGTGGTCGGCACGTTTCTGCTCTTCTGGTCGCTCGCCGGCTTCGCCATCGCGGTGATCGAGCGCACGCGCGGCGTGTACTTCAAGGGCCTCATGATGTTCACGATGCGCCAGATAGCCAGCAAGGTGAACACGGCGTTCGTGTCGCTGTCGGTGGTATGCATCATGCTGTTCTTCTCGCTCACCGTGTTCTCCACCGGCATGGGGCTGGCGCGCGCCTTTAGCGGCAACATCGAGGACGGTACGATCTACGACGCCACGCTCACGGCGAACGTGTACCTGAACCAGGGCAGCACGCACGATTCCCAGGAGCTTGCGCAGATGACCGAGGAGGATCGCGAGTACCAGAAGGTTGCCGACGAGAAGGCGGCCGCCGTGACGGCCGACGCGGAGGCCTACGGCTGGGACATCGCCGCCAAGCTGGCCGACTCCTCGCCGGCGTGGGATGAGTTGGTGGAGCGCGCGGCGCAGATCGACGCCTTCGTGAGCGACGAGACGTCCTACGGCGAGCTTATGGAGCGCTACGGCCAGGGCACGGGAAATGCGAAGCAGAACGAGGCGCTGCACAACCAGGGCGTCACCCTCATCGGCGTCTCGCAGTTCAACGCGCTCGCCGAGCTTGCGGGCCGGCCGACCGTGGACGTGGGCGAGGACGGCTACGCGGTGAACAACACGCTCGACGCCATGAAGGGGCTCTCGGAGGCGCTCGCGCGCTCGGGCGAGACGGTGGTCGCAGGCGGGCGCGTGCTCGAGTCCACAGGCGAGCTGCGCAGCCAGCCTATGGAGGACACCACGTTCTCCGCGAGCGGCGCTGAGCTCATCGTGCCCGACGCGGTGATCGCCGGCCTGCGCGCTCAAGGCGCCGCGCCCGAGCAGAGCATCCTCAACCTCATGTACAAGACGGACCGGGCCGAAGGCGACAAGCTGCTCGAGCAGGTGCTCGCCGACGCATCTCCTGCCAACCCGGAGGTGGCGGCCTCCGGCTGGAAGTTCAGCCCGAAGCCCTGGCCCGTGACGCTGTCGTTCACGGCCGAGGAGGTGCTCGTGCAGTCGGGCGGCATGAACCTGATGATCTCGTATCTGGCGCTCTACATCGGCTTCGTGTTCCTCATCGCCACGGCGGCCATCCTGGCCATCCAGCAGCTGTCCGAGACGAGCGACTCGCTGCCGCGCTACCGGGTGCTCGCCGAGATCGGCTGCGACCGCCGCATGATCGTCCGGTCGCTGCGCGCGCAGGTGCTCGTGTACTTTCTCGTGCCGCTCTCGCTGGCCGTGTGCCACACGGTGTGCGCTGTGAGCGTCATCAGCGACGCGGTGCTCGGCCAGCTCGGGGTGTCGGTGCTCGAGCCCGCCTTCATGACCGGCGTGCTGGTGGCGGTGGTGTACGGGGCGTATCTGCTGGTCACGTACTTCGCCAGCAAGGGTATCATCCGCGCCTCGCTGGGGAAGAAGCTCGTGGGGTAGGGAAAGGCGCGCATGCGAAACGCTGGCGGCCGCAAACGCCGGCCGCCAGCGTTTCTAGCTCGGCTTGCGCTCAAGCGTTTGCTCCAAGTGCTTTCCAAGGCGCATCGTGACGATCCCCATGACTAGGATCGCGACGATAATGCCCAGCACCGTTGCGAACTCCAGATCCCATCCGATCTCGCTCAGCGTCGCGAAGAGCGTGACGCTGATGGCGGGCGCGATGTTGATGAAAACGGCGATGCGCGAGTATATTTTGGTGTATTCGCGCGGACCGAACAGATGGCGCGCGATCGTGGGACCCAGCACGTTGGTGGCCCCGTACAGTGCTCCGAACAGGACTGATCCCGTATAGATGAGCGCGGTGGAACTGTAGCCCAGCCAGCAGCACACGGTTCCCGTGAAGCCGCAGGCGCAGGCGACGCACAGAGCCACCACGATGCTCCTGTCCGCGATGGCGCCCAGGCATACTTTCGCTACCGCCTGGGAGGCTTGCATGCACATAGCCACCGCCGAGGCCACCATCACGGCAAGCGCGGGGGTGATGTCCGCCAGTCCCGTGTCGCCGAGGTGGTAGACGTAGGTGGGAAGCATGTTGCCAGCTTGGCCGGTGCCGTTGAAGAGCGCGATGGTGAGAGCAAGCAGATAGAATGCGGGGGAGCGGAACGCCTTCTTGGCCGAGACGCCCCATTGCATTCCCTCGTCGGCGCCGACTCGCTCCGCCTCGCCATAGGGTTGCAGTCCGATGTCGGAAGGGTAGCTTCGGATGCAGAACAGCGTGGCGGGCAGGCCGAGCGCGAGCACGGCGCCGCCCAGCACAAGGTACGCGCTGCGCCAGCCGAGATCGCCGATGAGGACGCCGCCCACCATGCTCCAAACGGCGCCTCCGACGCCCATCATGGCCACACAGATGCCTACGAGCACGCCCATGTGCGAATTGAACCATCGGTTGACGAGCGTCGGCGATGCAAGGTAGGAGAGGGCCACCACGCCGGTTCCTTCGAGGACGCCGGACAGGTAGAACTGCCAGATCTCGGTCCACTGGGAGCAGAGGAGTACGCCGGTGCCGCAAAGGGCGACCGATACGGAGAGTACGATGCGGAGGTCGAGTTTTTCCATGAGGTTGCCCAGAGGAGAAGCCATGACTGAACAGCTCAGGAATATAATGGTAATAAGCACGGTGAACTGGCTGGAAGCTATTCCCAGCTCCGTCGATACAGGCACGACGAAGATCGACCAGGTATTGAACACGATAGCGGAGGAGGAGAAGCACAAAAGCGCGCCGGTGCCCACTGCGAGGACATGCCGTATAGTGAGCTTTTGCGGCCTCGGAGCTTCGTCCGAGACCTGCTTCTCGTCGAGCGCTTGCGCTGTCGCTTCCACGTCCCAGCCCTCTCTTTCCTGACGCTGAGCATCCGCCATTCCCTTGAAGGTCGGGGTCGTACCCCCTGGTTCGCACCGAACCGCTCCAAGTATACTCCGCCCCGGTTCGCCGAAGCGGGTAAACCCCCGGAAGTTCGAGCCATTCGTGTGTCTTCATGCTCGCGGAATGGTATGCTCTGCTATTATGCGCGTTATGCAAGACTCACCGAGGACGGCGAAGCGGCGTGCCCGCGAGAAGCGCACCATCTCCCAGATGGTGGCGCTGTATTGCGCAGGCAACCATGATGGGAACGCGCGCAGCGAGCTCGCGCACTGTGGCGAGGCCGTATGCCCTGCCTGTGCAGACGTGGACGCCTATGCTGTGTTGCGCACAGAACGATGTCGCCGCATGGAGGCCAAGACTTCTTGCGAGAAGTGTGGCAACCACTGCTATACGACCGACAAGCGCGATGAGATTTGCGCCGTCATGCGCTATGCGGGTCCGCGCATGCTCGGGAAGCATCCCGTGGCAGCGGTTCGCCATCTCCTGGGCCGGTAGAAGCTGGCGGCGTTGTCGAGACGCGCGCTCGTGGTTCGTGTTCCACTTGTCGGGCCGCGTGCAGATCGGCGTCGCTCGTTCGCCATGCGACTCGCTCGCTAAGGCGCCGACCGGATCGAAATCCGCTTTCCGAACGTATCCGTCCGCGCTGCGCGCCGTGCCTATTCGGGGTACAATGGTTGCCGAAGGCTATCGGTGCAGGTTTTGACCGAGAGCGGAACGAGGTGACGGAAGGGCGGGCATGCTCGACAAGGTGTACGCGCAGTTCGCGCGTTTGGAAGGGGTCATGGCGTTCCAGGCCATCCGCCAGGGCCTCATCCTCACCATTCCGGTGCTGCTCGTGGGTTCGTTCTGCCTCATCCTGCTGAATCTCCCGCTCGAACCGTACCAAGAACTGCTCGGCAGTGCACCGCAGGTCGAGGGCCTGCTCCACCTTGTTTACGATGCCACGATGGGCATATTCTCGCTCTACGTAGCCGTGGCTGTGGCATTGCGCTACGCGAACGCCTACGCCGAGCGCTTCGGCGCGTTTTTCATTCAGGGAGCTCCATTCGCCGCGCTCGCGGCCTACCTCATGTCGGTGGGCTTTGGCACGGCGGGGTTCGATCTGGTCGTTCTCAGCACCCGTTCGCTGTTCATCGCCATCGTGTGCGGGCTTGGATCGTCGGTTCTGTACTGTCGCCTCGTGAACCTCCGACGTGCGCCGCGGCTCTACGGCGACAGCATCGACAACGTTTTCAACCAGGCCGTCACGGGGCTGTTCCCCATCGCCGTGGTGATTGCGCTATTCAGCCTGGTGAACGTCGGTGCGACGGCGCTCACTGGGGCGAGCTGCGTGGAGGAGGCGTTCTTCTGGGGAGTGAGCGCGCTTTTCCCGCTGGCTACGGCCACCCTCGGCAGCGGCCTGCTCTATTTGTTCATGAACAACGTCATGTGGTTCTTCGGCATTCACGGGGGCAACATGCTCGACGGCGTGGCGCAGAGCGTGTTCGTGCCGGACACGGCGGCCAATGCTGCTGCGCTCGCAGTTGGCGGCGAGCCTGTGCAGATCGTGACGAAGACATTCCTTGACGTATTCGCTTCGATCGGAGGGGCGGGCGCGCTCCTGTCGCTGCTCATCGCCATGCTCGTTTTCGGGAGGCGGCGAAGCGCACGGCGCCTGTCAGCATTTGCCGCGATTCCCATGTGCTTCAATATCTCGGAGATCATGTTATTCGGTCTGCCGGTGGTGTGGAATCCGGCGCTGTTCGTGCCGTTCATCATCGTGCCGATGGTGAACCTTGTCGTGGCATATGCGGCGACTGCGACGGGTCTCGTTCCGCCCGTTATGGTGGACGTGTCGTGGACGACTCCGCCGCTCGTCGGGGGCTATGTGGCCACGGGTTCGCCTGCGGGAGCCGTGCTGCAGCTCGTCTGCATCGCGCTGGGAGCAGTGCTCTACCTGCCATTCCTACGTCGTTACGAGCGGCTGGCCGACGACCGGGCGCGAGTGGAATACGCGTCGCTGCTCGCGTCGTTCCAAGAGGATGAACGCGCCGGGCGCGAGCGCGCGCTCGTCGCGGCTCCGGGCGCCTTGGGAGGAGTGGCCCGTTCGCTTTCGGAGGACGTGCGCCGTGCGGTGGCCGAGCGCACCTTCGAGCTGCGCTACCAGCCCCAGTTCGACGCGACGGGGCGCTCAACAGGGGCCGAGGCGCTGCTGCGCCTTGAACACCCCGTGTACGGCATGCTGTATCCGCCGCTCGTTATCGAGCTAGCGAAGGAGGCAGGCGTCGTCAACCGGCTGGAACGCGCCGTATTCGAGCGGGCGATCGAAGATGCGCGGGTTTTGGAGGCTCTCGCGCATGCGGGGGAGCTCGACTTCGGCTTTCGCGTGAGCGTGAACGCCACGGCCTCGATGCTGCAGGACGAGGCGGCGGTCGGGTTCATGATCGACGCTTTTCGTGCGAGCGGTCTCGATGCGGGGCGTGTGGTGGTGGAGGCCACCGAGCGTGAGGCACTGCGCTGGGACGAGGGCGCGCACGACCTTCTGCGGCGCGTGGCGGATGCCGGCATGCCGCTCGCAATCGACGACTTCTCTATGGGGCGAACGTCGTTCCAGTATCTTGAGACAAGCGTGTTCAGCGTGGTGAAGCTTGACGGAACCATCGCGAAAGGCGTCATGGAGAACGAGCGCTACGCCGAGATCGTTTCGTCCATCGCCGATCTCTCCGAGCAGCTGGGTTTCTCCGTCCTGGCCGAGTACGTGGAGACGGCCGAGCAGCGCGATGTGCTGAAGATGCTCGGCTGCACGTATTTCCAGGGCTACCTGTACGCCCCCGCGCTGCCCCTCGATGAAATGGTGGAGCGGGCTCGCTTGCGTGACGGTGCTCCGCCGTCTGAATAAAGGGCGCGCTGTACATAAGCCGAAGCATCCCGCGCAATCTGCCATCGAACGAATTGTGCGCATCGTTTGAACGCTCGGACACGAACGGATGTTTTCGCGGGCTCTTTCCGCTCGCTGCGCTAGAATGGACGATTGCACGGAAATGATAGTTTCCCGGTAGCCTAATTTGCGACCATCGGCGCGCAGCGCTGTAGGCGCGGCGCCGGTAGCAGATGCGCGAAGAGAAAGAGCGATAAGCCACATGGGACAGAATGCCATCGTCATCAAGGGTGCCCGCGAGCACAACCTCAAGGACATCGACCTCATCATCCCGCGCGACGAGCTCGTGGTCATCACGGGTCTGTCAGGCAGCGGCAAGTCGAGCCTCGCGTTCGACACGATGTACGCCGAGGGCCAGCGCCGCTACGTGGAGAGCCTCTCCAGTTACGCGCGCATGTTCTTGGGGCAGATGAGCAAGCCCGACCTGGATAGCATCGACGGCCTGTCACCGGCCGTGTCCATCGACCAGAAGACCACGTCGAAGAACCCGCGTTCCACCGTGGGCACCACCACCGAAATATACGACTATCTGCGCCTGCTGTTCGCTCGCGTGGGCGTGCCTCACTGTCCTGAGTGCGGGCGCGTCATTCGCAAGCAGACCACCGACCAGGTGACCGACGAGATACTGGCGCTCGCTCCCGATGCGAAGGCCATCATCATGGCCCCGGTCGTCACCGGACGCAAGGGCGAGTTCACGAAGCTGTTCGCCGACCTGCAGAAGGAGGGCTTCAGCCGCGTGCGCATCGACGGCGAGATCGTGAAGCTCGAGGCCGAGCCGCTCACGCTCAACAAGAAGATCAAGCACTTCATCGACGTGGTGGTGGACCGCGTGCAGCTGAAGGAGAGCGCCATGAGCCGCATTGCCGAGGCGGTGGAGCTGGCCACGAAGCTGGCCGACGGGCGCGTGCTCGTGCAGGTGCTCGGTGAGGACGGGCAGCCGCTCGGCGAGGGCGGCGGCAAGTCGAGCGGCGCCACGGGTGGCCTCGGCGCCGGCGAGCATATCTTCTCGCTCGCGCTGGCGTGCCCCGAGCACGGCCATTCCATGGACGAGCTGCAGCCGCGCGACTTCTCGTTTAACGCCCCCTACGGCGCCTGCCCGGACTGTCTCGGCATCGGCAGCCGCGAGGAGGTGGACCCCTCGCTCGTGGTGCCCGACCCCTCGCTCACGCTGGCCGAGGGCGCCATCGCGCCGTTCAAGACGGGCAACTACTACCCGCAGGTGCTGCGCGCCGTGGCCAAGCACATGGGCACCGACGAAAATACGCCGTGGGAAGATATGCCGAAAAAGGCGCAGGATGCGCTGCTCTTCGGCCTCGGCAACGATAAGGTGCGCGTGGACTACGTGACCGTGGACGGCCGCGAGACGTACTGGTACATCGAGTGGGAGGGCGCGCTCGCTGCCGTGCAGCGCCGCTACCAGGAAGCCCAGTCCGACAACCAGCGCGAGAAGCTGTCGGAGTATTTCGCTATCGTGCCGTGTCAGACGTGCGGTGGCAAGCGCCTCAAGCCGGAGATCCTGGCCGTGACGGTGGGCGGCAAGTCCATCCACGATGTGACCGAGATGAGCGCGGCCGACTCGCTCGACTACTTCGAGGGCTTGGCCTTTCACGGCTCCGAGGAGCATATCGCCGGTCCTATCGTGAAGGAGATCAAGGCGCGCCTGCGCTTCCTGGTGGACGTGGGCTTGGACTACCTCACGCTCGAGCGGGCCACGGCCACGCTCTCGGGCGGCGAGGCGCAGCGCATCCGCCTGGCCACGCAGATCGGCGCGGGCCTTATGGGCGTGCTCTACATCCTGGACGAGCCATCCATCGGCCTGCACCAGCGCGACAACGAGCGGCTTATCGCCACGCTGGAGCGCCTGCGCGATTTGGGTAACACCGTCATCGTGGTGGAGCACGACGAGGACACCATCCGCAGCGCCGACTACGTCATCGACATGGGCCCGGGCGCGGGCGAGCACGGCGGCGAGGTGGTGGCGGCCGGCAAGCCCGACGAGATCGTGAGGTTCGAGGGCTCGCTCACGGCCGACTACCTTTCGGGCCGCCGCACCATCCCCGTCCCGGAGAAGCGCCGCAAACTGCGACGCGGGTCGCTCAAGCTCACGGGCGCCTCGGAGAACAACCTGAAGAACCTGACGCTGGAGGTTCCCTTCGGCACGCTCACCGTGGTCACGGGCGTGTCGGGCTCGGGCAAGAGCTCGCTGGTCACCGACACGCTGGCACCGGCGCTCGCGAACCGCGTGAACCATGCGCATCGCCGCTCCGGCACGTACAAGAAGATCACCGGCCTGGACAAGATCGACAAGGTCATCAACATCGACCAGAGCCCCATCGGGCGCACGCCGCGCTCGAACCCGGCCACCTACATAGGCCTCTGGGACGACATCCGGGCGCTGTTCGCCAGCACGCAGGAGTCGAAGGCGCGCGGCTACGGGCCGGGGCGCTTCTCCTTCAACGTGAACGGCGGCCGCTGCGAGGCCTGCAAGGGCGACGGCCAGATCAAGATCGAGATGCACTTCCTGCCCGACATCTACGTGCCCTGCGAGGTGTGCGGCGGCGCGCGCTACAACCGCGAGACGCTGCAGGTCACGTACCGCGGCAAGAACATCGCCGAGGTGCTGGACATGACCGTGGACGACGCGCTGGCCTTCTTCGAGAATATCCCCGGCATCAAGCGCAAGCTGCAGACGCTGCACGACGTGGGTCTGGGCTACATCCGCCTGGGGCAGCCCGCCACCACGCTCTCGGGCGGCGAGGCGCAGCGCGTGAAGCTGTCGAGCGAGCTGCAGCGCCGCCAGACCGGCAAGACGTTCTACATCCTGGACGAGCCCACCACCGGCCTGCACTTCGAGGACGTGCGCCAGCTCTTGGAGGTGCTGGAGCGCCTCGTGGACGCCGGCAACACGGTTCTCGTCATCGAGCACAACCTGGACGTCATCAAGTGCGCCGACCGCATCATCGACCTGGGACCCGAGGGCGGCGACCGCGGCGGCACCATCGTGGCCCAGGGCACCCCCGAGGAAGTGGCCGAGGTCGAGGGCAGCTACACCGGCCAGTTCGTGAAGCGCATGCTATAGGCGCGGAAGGCTGCCAAGGGCGCGGGGCGATCGGACTTCGGGAATCGCGCGCTCGGTCTGGCCGGGGACGATCGCCAGGCCCTGCGCGACGACAGGCGATGCATGCCGCGTGCTCTTTCAAGGCCGGGGGGCTGATCTTTGCCAGATTCTTGAGCAAAACCTCTTTACCGCGGAGTCGCATCGTGCGACAATGCGTCGGCTTTGTTGATGATGAGCGGTTCGTACGCGCGGAGAAGAGGGTTCGGTCAAGGTGGCGGAAACGGCGATGTCGACGGGAAACCGCCATGTGGCGCGCGGTGTCGTGTGCGCACTCGCGGGAGGCATATGCTGGGGGTTCTCGGGCACGTGCGCCCAGCTGCTCATGGACGACTACGGGATTCCGGCAACCTGGATCACGTGCGCGCGCATGGTCATCGCAGCCGCCTTCTTCCTTGCTATGACGGCGCTGCGCAACTGGAAGGGCCTTCTTGCCGTGTTCCGCGATTGGCGGTCGCTCGTCCAGATAGCCGCCTTTGCCATTTTCGGCGTGCTGCTCACCCAGCTGAGTTACCTTTACGCCATAGGTTATACGAGCGCCGGCGTGGGCACCACGATCGAGCAGGTGGGGCTTGTGCTCATCATGCTTTACGTATGCCTGCGGTCGCGTCGCATGCCGCGCATCCGCGAGGCGCTCGGACTTGTGCTCGCCCTCGGCGGCATGCTCCTCATCGCGACCCAGGGGGATCCGGACACGCTCGCCATTCCGCCTGAAGGGCTCGCGTGGGGGCTCGTGTCGGCTCTTGCCCTCGCGTTCTACACGCTCATGCCCGTCAAGGTGCTGAAAAAGTGGGGGTCCATGCTGGTTACGGGCCTGGCCATGCTCTTCGGCGGATCTGCTGCATCGGTCGTGGTGCAGCCGTGGTCGATGCCCGTGGAGCTGACGGGAGGGGCTCTTGCCGCCTTCGTCGCCATCGTACTGGTTGGAACGCTCGGGGCCTACATGCTCTACCTGCAAGGGATCAACGATGCAGGGCCGGTGAAGGCGAGCCTTTTGTGCTGCGTGGAGCCCGTATCGGCGATGGTGCTTGCCCTTGTCTGGCTGCAGACACCCGTATCGGTGTGGGATCTTGCAGGCTGCGCGTTCATTGTGGCGATGATCTTCCTGGTCACCGAGCGAGAACCGAAGCCGACGTCGGAAGCGACGGCAGTCGATGCGCTTCCAGGATCGGGTGCGGTCTACGACGATCCGCCGCTGTTCGCGGGCCGTGCTTCGGTGCTCGGCTACTACACGTCGCGTCCAGCGGTGCGCGAGGACTTCGAGCGGGTGGCGAGCTTGATCGACGTTGGGCATGAGACGTTCGCCGCGCTTGGTATCGATGAGGGGCGCAACAAGAAATATCCTTCATCAAGGCGCCTCATGCACAGCATCAAGAATGGTACGACCCACGTTGTGGAGGACGGTGACGGCCGCTTGATAGCCGTGTTCGCCGTCTCGTTCTCTCCCGACAAAAACTACGCTCGCGGTATTGAAGGCGGTGCCTGGCTCACCGATACGAACGCCGTGCCGCAGCCCTATGCCGAGTTGCATTGGGTATCGGTGGACTACCGGGCACGCCGCCGCGGCGTGGGCATGTTCATACTAGACAAAGCCGACCAGATCGCGCGAGCGGGCGGCCGGTCGAGCATTCGCGCCGACGTGTACGAGCCCAATGCGCCCATGCAGAAGCTGCTCGAAAAGCACGGGTATCGGCGCTGCGGCATCGTGGCGATCCGCGATGTGCTGGGACGCGAAAAGCGGCGCGTCGGGTACGAGAGGCTGCTGCGCACGCGCTCGCGCGGCGCAGCGGGATCGGAAGAAGAAAGCGAGTAGCAGTGCACTTTCGCAGAGCGAGGGCAAACGATATCGAGCGCATCATGGACATCATTGAAGACGGCCGCCGGGCGCTGGGCGCGCTCGGCATCGACCAATGGCAGGGATGCTACCCTCATCGCGCAGCGATCGAGGGCGACGTCGCCTGCGGCGAATCCTATGTCGTGGAGGAATCCGGACGTGTGCTGGCTACCGCCATGATCGGGCTTTCCGGCGAGAGCGACTATGATCTGATCGAGGGCGCGTGGCTCACGCGGTTCCGCTCGGATGATCCGGGCTATGCCGTGGTGCATCGCGTGGCGGTGGATGCCGGCGCTCTTGGCCGAGGTGTCGCGTCTTTCCTGCTGTCCTGCGCTGAAGATGTGTCGCGAGATGGAGGTGTGGCGAGTGTGCGCATCGACACGCATCCCGGGAACAAGCCTATGCGCCGACTGCTCGAGAAGACGGGTTTTGCGCAGTGCGGGACCATCTACATCGCTCATGCCGAAGGGGGAGTGCCTGAGCGCATTGCCTACGAGAAGCTTGTGTAGGCGTCTGACCTCGCGTTGCCTGCGCTGTTGCAGGATGTGTTGTGCCTGTTCAGATGCGTACCCCAGACTTCCTGTCGATATTCTGTCGCTTATGCCGAGGTGCGGCCGGTCTTCCGCCGTGCGAGTATAATTACGACACTATGGCCACTCTGTCTCATCAGTCGCGAGAAAAAATAGCCTTGGCGGTGTTCGCCGGGCTCATCGTGCTCAGCCTGTGCGGGTTCGGATGGTACCTGCTCGTCGGTCATTCATGGAACGTCGCCGCGTCCAACATCGACGACACGTTCGGCAGCATGGAAGGCTATACCGCCATCGTGTACGATGGCGTTGAGCACCCTGTCGATGCGGATTCCGACGTCGCGCTGCCGGATGCGGATGACGAGCCGGCTGCTCCGGGGCTGCTGTCGGCAGGGGGGTCGGACGACGACGCAGGGCATTCAGGTGAAGGATCCGGCGCCGGTTTCGGCTCCACCGTCAATCCGGCGGCAGGAGCGGGCGCCGCAGACTCGAGGAGTCGTGGTTCCGGGGTCAATGCGGAGGATGCGAAAGCGTCCGAAGGAGGCACGGGGCGCGGAACAGCCGCAAGCGACCTGTCGGGTACGCACAAGGGCGTCACTGCGGCAGAAGCGAAAGAGAGTTACGAGGAGAAGGGCGCGACGGTATTCTCTCTCGACACCGACGACCCGGGCCGGTACGAGGAAGGCGTGATCCTCAAAAAGGGCGCGCATCGCTTCGGCGTGCTCAGCGTCCTCGAGTCGCTGCCTGCCCGCCTCATTGAGCGGCAGATCGCCTATTTCGCCGAGCATGAAGTCGATTTCATAGTCGTACTGACCTCCGACAAGGAGTATCTCGAAGGTGTCGAGGGCGTCGATATCGCGCTTTCGATCCACGACGAGGAGCTGTTCGTAATGGGGGAAACCGTGAACGGCACGTTTTTCGTCGATGCTCCCGATGAAGGGTCGGTCGGCGTCATCCTCATCTCGCCGAGCAACGTTGTTTCCGCAAAGGTTATCGAAGAGCTGTAGCGCGTTCCAAGGAGGATCGGCGCGTGATAGTAAGCGCATCTCGGCGAACAGATATACCTCGGTTCTACTTGGACTGGCTGCTCAATCGCTTCGATGAGGGGTTCGCGCTCGTTCGCAACCCGGTGAACCGCGCTCAGGTGAGCCGGGTGCCGCTCGGGCCCGATGCGGTGGACTGCATTGCCTTTTGGACGAAGGACCCCGCTCCGCTCCTGGCCTGCGCCGAGCGGCTTGAACGTGCGGTTCCGGCCCCGTTCTTCGTGCAGTTCACGCTCAACGCCTACGGTTCCGACGTGGAGGCTGGCCTGCCCCGTAAGGCCGAGCTGGTCGAGACCTTCCGCGCGCTTGCCCGCGCTGTGGGGCCCGAGCGCGTTGTGTGGCGCTATAGTCCCATCCTTCTCGGGGGCCGCTATACCGTCGAGCATCATCTGCGCTGGTTCGCGGTCTTCGCCGACCGGCTGCGTGGATACACGGCTTCCTGCCGGCTGAGCTTCCTCGATGTCTACCCTAAGATCGCAGAGCGGATGGCCCTGCTTGGTTTCGAGGATGTGCCTGCCGACCAAAAGGCTTCGCTGGCCCTTCGACTTGCCGAACTCGGGGCCGAGCGGGGCATCGCGGTCGGAGGATGCGGAGACTCCGCGCTCGACGACGCAGGGCTTGCTCGCGTTGGATGCATCGACGCTGATCTGGTGGCGCGCGTTGCGGGCGTCGAGACGCGCCCGGGCTGGCCTGCCGAGCCGGGTGGATGCCGATGCGCGCCGAGCGTGGACATCGGCTCGTACGATACCTGCACGAACGGATGCGTTTACTGCTACGCGAATCCCGGTGCGCCGTTTTCCGGGGGCCCTTGGCGCCATCGTCGCTACGATCCGTGCGCTCCGATGCTCTGCGACGCTCTGCGGCCTGACGACACCGTGGTCGAGCGGGTTATGCCGAAGCTTCCGCCGGTACGGCCACGGCTGTTCTGATGGCGCGCAAACACGGGTGCTGATCAGCGTCAGCGCAGGTTGCTTACGTGTTCGTAGAAATCTCCGTAGAGAACGTAGCCGTTGGAGGCGACGATCTCGGATCCTGATACGGGATCGAGATGGCCTGACCGGTGATGATGGTGTCGCCATAGGCGCGGAATGGAAGACACGATGCGCGCCCCGGACGGGCAGTGATATGTGGAAAAGGAATTGACCTCGCAAAACAGGATACATACCCCATTTGCACGACAAGGAGCACGATCGCAGGATCCGCAAATCATGAGTCTGCACGATAGGCGCCCGTGCGCAGCGGGGGCATACTGGCACAGTCGATTGCGAACCGCACGGCAACGGCCAGAAGAGCCGTTGCCCGAACGCCCACAAGGAGGACCCAACATGAAGATACTCGGTATGGGCATGCCCGAACTCGTTATTATTCTTGCCGTGATCCTGCTCATCTTCGGCCCGAAGAACCTTCCGAAGCTCGGTGCATCCATCGGCAAAACGGTCAAGAGCCTGCGCGAGGGCCTCGGCGGCAACGAGAAGACCGATGCTGCCGAGCTCATCGTCGAGGACAATGCCGAGGAAGCGGAAGCTTCTGATCCGGCCCCGAAGCAGACTGCTGCGAGAACCGCTTCCAAGAAGGCGAGCCAGACGGCGTAGCCTATCCAGCTGATCACTCTCTTTTCAGTGGCGCACCCCCCTCCCTCCCTGCGCCCCGCAACCGCCCGCGGCTGATGCCGCGGGCGGTTGCGCGTATTCAGGGAAAACGCCGCACGGGCACTCGGGCAGTTCAGGACCTCTGCTATCATGGGGAGTCGACAGCCGTCTGTGGGCGGCGCAAGAATCTCCGAGAGAAGGAGGGATCCGTGCGATTCGGCATCCGCGCCGATCAACCTAGCGCTGCGGAGGCCTTCCGCGTTATCGCGGGGTTCGCGTGCAATCAGGGATTCGCGTTTTCGCTGTTTTACCTCGGGACCAATCAGGCTTTCGGCGGTGGTCCCTTCGCGTTCGAGCGGGCGGATCTGTTCGGGACGCTCCTGAGCATGGTTGCTGCGTTCGCGTTGCTTCGCGCCGCTTCGCCGCGCGCCCGAGACGCGCTGCTCGCGCGCCCGCTTCTCTGGTGCTATGCAGGGCTGCTCGTCGTCGGGTCGCTCGTGCCGGCGCTCGCCGAGGCGGGGCAGCCGGGCATCATCGTGGAGAGCGTGCTCGTGGGGGCGCCTGCGGGCCTCATGCTGGCGGCATGGGGACGCGCGCTGGGCCGCCATCCGATGGGAGCATCGGTCCGCCGGGTGTTCACGGCGTCTGCTTTTGCTGCTCTCGCATGCCTTGCGGCAGCGGCCGTACCCGGCGCCGTAGCCCTCTTTGCGCTCAAGCTGCTGCCTCTCGGAAGCGCGCTCGCCCTGCGCGGCCTGCTCGCGAATGACGCTTCCGAGCATCAGATCGGCAGCTCCGTTTCCTCGGAAGCCCGGCCTTCGGGCGCTCCGCTTTCGTTCGGCGACCTGCTTGCCACGAAGGAGCAGCGCGAAGAGGCCGCACGGCTCTCGAAGAAGATCGTGGCTGGCACGGCTCTGTTCGGGCTTGCGGCTGGCTTCATGGGGACGTTCGCCTCCGAGCCCGGCATGGCTTCCATGCCCGCGTTTCCGGCGACCTTGCTTTTGCTCGCGTTGTTCTGCGCAGCGGCGATGCAGCTGTTCTCGTCGGGAGGATTCGAGGTCGCCGATAGATTGGACGGGCGCGCCGCCGAAGGCCCACTCGACAGCGTATACCGGCTGTCGGTGCTCGTGATGATGGCCGGCTTCTTGTTCGTGCCCGTGCTCGGAGCGTTCGGCGTGCCGGGCGAGTCCATCGTGCTCGCGGGGTATCTGGGACTCTCGTGCGTGCTCGTCTCGCTGTTCCTCGTGATGTCCAGGATCACTGGGCAGGATGCTGCGGCGGTGTTCTCGCTCGGGTTTGCCGCACTGTACGCGGGAGAGATGGCCGGCATCGCGCTCGGCAACGGCATCGAGCTGCTGGAACCGGCGGGGCAGGCGCCTTATGCGGTCGCCGCGTTCGCAGGGCTGGCGGTTCTGTTCGCCTATCTGTTCCTGTTCACCGAACGGGATTTCCGTGCGTTGTCGGTCATCGCGCGCGAGGCCGATCGCTTCGGCGACGCCTGCCGCCTCATTGCCGGCGAGTATGGACTGTCCAAGCGCGAGGCCGAGATCTTGCCGTTCGCGCTGAAGGGTAGGACAGGGGAGCGCATCGCCGCCGAGTTCTTCATCTCCAAGAGTACGGTCGATACGCACCTTCGGCGCATCTATGCGAAGACCGGGACGCACGGCCGCCAGGAACTTATAGACCTCGGCGAGCGCACGGCGGGGATGCGAAGCCGTCCGCGCTGCTGAACGTATTGCGGCCCAGCGCTTTGCGCGCCATCGGCGTCGCCGGTTTGCTACAATGCAAGAATGCGAAAAGGGTGCATCGCATGCACCAGAGGGGCAGAGAAAGGACTGCGGCCATGCAGAACCAGGTGAACGATCTGCGCAGCGCGATCGAGCTTTTGAAGGGGATCCCCGGGCAGTACATCGAGACCGACGTCGAGGTGGACCCCATAGACGAGCTGTCGGGCGTGTACCGACGCATCGGATCGGGCGGTACGGTCAAGCGGCCGACACGCCTGGGGCCGGCCATGACGTTCAACGCCATCAAGGGCCACCCCGGTGCGCGTGTGCATATCGGCCTGCTGGCCAGTCGCAAGCGCGTGGGCTATCTGCTCGGGTGCGATCCGAAGCGTTTGGGCTTCCTGCTCAACGAAGCGGTCGACCGTCCTGTCGCGCCCGTCGAGGTGGGCGCCGATAAGGCGCTGTGTCAGGAGGTCGTCTACCGAGCCGAGGACGAGGGCTTCGACATCCGCACCATTTTGCCGGCCCCCACGAATACGCCCGACGACGCCGGCCCGTACCTGACGCTGGGCATGTGCTATGCGCACGATCCTGAAACGGGCGTGCATGACGTCACCATCCACCGCATGTGCTTGGAAGGGCCCGACGAGTTGAGCATCTACATGGTGCCCGGCGCGCGGCACATAGGCCATTTTTACGAGGTCGCCGAAGCGCGCGGCGAAGCGCTGCCCATATCCATCAGCATCGGCGTCGATCCGGCTATCGAGGTGTCGACGTGCTTCGAGCCTCCCACCACGCCGCTCGGCTACGACGAGTTGAGCATTGCAGGCGCGCTGCGCGAGCAGCCCGTGGAACTTGCGCGCTGTTTGACCATCGACGAGCTGTGCATCGCCAACGCTGAGTACGTCATCGAAGGGGAGATCCTTCCCGGTACGCGCATCGCCGAGGATCGCGAATCGGGCACCGGCTTCGCCATGCCCGAGTTCCCGGGCTATACCGGCCCCGCCGTGCCGGAGATCCCCGTGATCAAGGTGAAGGCCGTCACGACGCGCAGGAATCCCATCTTCCAGACCTGCATCGGGCCGAGCGAGGAGCACACCTCCATGACCGGCATTCCCACCGAGGCGAGCATTCTGTCCATGGTAGAGCGCGCCATGCCCGGCAAGCTGAAGAACGTCTACTGCGCAAGTCCTGGCGGCGGCAAGTATCTGGCGGTGCTTCAATTCTGCAAGTCCCAGCCGTCAGACGAAGGGCGCCAGCGTCAGGCCGCGCTGTTGGCGTTCTCTGCGTTCAGCGAGCTCAAGCATGTGTTCATCGTAGACGAGGACGTCGATCCGTTCGACTTGGAGGACGTGCTGTGGGCCATGAACACGCGCTTCCAGGGCGATGTGGATGTCGTGCCCATTCCCGGCGTTCGCTGCCACCCGCTCGATCCATCGAACGATCCGAGCATGTCGCCGAGTATTCGCGAGCACGGAATTGCCTGTAAGACCATCTTCGATTGCACGGTTCCCTTCTCCGAGAAGCATCGTTTCGTACGCGCTCGTTTCTTGGATGTGGACCCGAAGCATTGGGTGCCCGAGTTCGATGGCGAGTAGGGCGGACGCGCGACGCATCGTCGTGGGCGTGACGGGGGCGAGCGGCACGCCGCTCGCGGCCCGCTGTCTGCGCATGCTGCGTGAAATTGACGGCATCGAAGTGCATCTCGTGGCGAGCGAGGCCGCGCGGACGACGGCGGCTTACGAGTTCGACGGACCGTTCGAGGATCTTACGGCGCTGGCCGACGTCTGCCACGATGATGCCGCGCTTGACGCGCCCATTGCCAGCGGCACGTTCGAAACCGGGGGCATGATCGTCGTGCCCTGCAGCATGAAGACGGCAGCCGGCATTGCGAGCGGTTATTCCGACAGCCTCCTTTTGCGCGCTGCGGATGTCACTGTCAAGGAGGGGCGCCGCCTGGTGCTCGTCGCTCGCGAGGCGCCTCTGAGCGTGATCCACTTGCAGAACCTGACACGCCTGGCTTCGCTGCCAGGCGTGTCGATATGCCCGCCTGTCCTGTCGTACTATCATCGACCCGAGAGTCTTGAGGACATGGAGCGCCATATCGTCGCCAAGGCGCTGCAGCAGTTGGGTGTCGATGTCGAGGGATTCGCGCGCTGGGGAGAGGCTTCCTGAGGACGCCTCGAAAAGGGACGCCGAAACGTTACTCCGGGAACGCGAGTTCCACCGACAGCACGTCGCCGTCGAGGCGGGCAGACGCCTTGATGCTCAGGGCATGCGCCAGCTGGGCGACGATGGCCAGCCCGAGGCCGCTGCCCCCGCCGCCGCGGGCGGCGTCGCCCTGGTAGAAGCGCTCGAACAGGCGATCGGCGTCCAAGCTGCCTGGGTCTGCCATGCGATTCTCGAACATCACCGTGCGGCCCTCCTGCACGATGTGCGGGGGCTCGCATCCGTAGCGCAACGCATTCACGGCGAGGTTGCGGAAGATACGAGCGAGGGCGTCGGCGTTCGAGTCGACCATGAGCGCCTCGTGGGAAAGCTCGATCACGGGCTCCCACCTGTACTCCTTGAACTGGGCGTACAGCGAGGCGAGCGCCTCTGCGAGCACCTGGCTCGCATCCACCGGCTCGCGCTCAAGGTGGAAGTCGGGGTCCTGTGCCTGGGCGTAGGTGTACAGCTGGTTGAGCAGTCCCTCAACGTCGTCGAGGCGGCGGCCTACCACGCACAGGTACCGGGCGCGCAGAGCCTCGTCCTCCTCGGCCGCCAGCAGCTGCGTGTAGCCCTGCGCCCCCGCCAGCGGCGTGCGGATGTCGTGCGCGAGGTAGGTAAGGCCGCGCCGCAGGTCGCGTTTGCCCTCCTCGGCGGCGATGCGCTCGCCCTGGTGGCGGTCGATCTGGCGGTTCACCGCCTGCGCGAGCCGCAGGAACCCGCGGGTGCGCACGAACACAGTGACGCGGGCGTTGCTCGCCGACTCCCGGCCCACTAGGAACTTCGCGATGGCGCGCAGCTGCAGCTCCGAGCGCACGAGCTGGGAAGCCAACACGACGACGGCGACAAGGGTGACGGCGAGCAGAGCGACCGCGATCTCCATGGGTTACACGTCCTTCCTCTGGAGCACGACGGCGCTCGCCGCCGCGGCGACGATGATGAACGCCGCGCACACGAGCGCGATGTGCGGCACGCCCAATGGTCCGGCAAGTCCGAGGGAGAGCGAGGACATGCAGGAAGACAGGGTGAAGTCGGCAAGGAACGACGCGCTGGGGAACAACAGCAGCACGGATTGGAGCGCGAGGGTCACGAGCCCCGCGGCTAACACGATGCCGATGACGATGCCCGCCGCCATCTTGCGCGTCACCCACACGGCTAGCGCGGTGAGCATGCCGAAGCCCGTGGCGGCAAGCACCACGAGGGCTGTCCAAAGCAGAAGGTCGGGCAGCGGGCTCATGATGAGCGGAAGCCCTGCGACGGCGGCCGTAGCCAGGGTTGCCACGACGATGAGCGCCGTGAACACCGCCGCGAGGATCGCGATCTCGAGGAAGCGCGCTCCCAGGAACGCAAGGCGGTTCGGCTGCACGGTGAACACGTTCTTGCTGAAGCCGCTTTCGAACTCGGTCGCCAGGAAGATGGCCACGAACACGGCGAACAGGGAGGATAGCCCGCCGCCGCCGAGGAACACGTTGCCGATGAGCGCCTCGGGCGTGAGGCCCTGGGCGACAAGGCCCGCCAGGGCATTCGCTTGCAGGAGGTCGTCCGCATCCGGTCCGCTCGGGCTCGTGAACCCGATGTTGACTCCGGCGGGAGCTCCGTTTGTGTACGACACCTTCATCGACTCCAGGAACGTCGGGTCGGTGATGACGGCCATGGTTCCCGCGCCTGCGGCGGCCAGCACCACAATGATGCCGAGGAATATCCACAGCGACTTGCCGTGGACGAGCCGATACAGGTCCATTCTCAAGATATTAGCCACGGTACTCAGCCCCCATCATCTCAACGAAGAACTCCTCCAGGTCGCGGCGGTGCGTGAACAGGGCGCTCACGGCGATGCCCTGCTCGTTCAAGGCCGAGCCCACTTCTCCCGCGTCCGCGCCGCCATAGATGCGGATGGCGCCGTCGGGCAGGGCCTGTAAGTTCAGGGCCCCGAAGCGCTCTTGCAGCACGGCCAGGGCGAGCGTGGGGTTCGCAGCCTCGAGCTGCAGGAAGTCGCTGCACTCCTGGTCGACCTCGGCGGCCGTGAGCTCGCGCACCATGCGCCCCTCCCGGATGACGCCGTAGCGCGTGGCCATCTTCCCCAGCTGCTCCAGCACGTGCGAGCTTACCACCACGGTGACGCCGCGCTCCTCGTTCAACCGCACGATGAGCTGGCGGATCTCGCGCGCGCCCTCCGGATCCAGGCCGTTGAGCGGCTCGTCGAGCAGCAGCAGGTCGGGCTCGCCCAGAAGCGCGAGTGCAAGCCCTAGGCGCTGCTTCATGCCCATGGAAAACGTCTTGGCCTTCTTGGAGCCCGCGCCTTCGAGGCCGACGAACGCGAGGAGATCCTGCACTGCGGCCTTCGGGTCGACGAGTCCCAGCGCGAGCGCCTTCATCATGAGGTTGTCGACAGCGGTCATGCTGCCGTAGAGTCCCGGCTGCTCGATGAGCACGCCGATGCGCCTCGAGGCGCCCGCCTCCCGGGGTGACGTGCCGAACACGTGCGCCTCGCCGCCCGTGGGCGCTGCCAGCCCCGCGAGCATCCTCATCACCGTGGTCTTGCCGGCCCCATTGCGTCCGACGAACCCGTATATGTCGCCTTGATCGACGTGCATGTCGAAGTGGTCGACGGCCGTCTTGCCGCCGAAGGTCTTCGTGAGCCCGCAGGCTTCGACTACGTTCACGTCCTCGCTCCTCTCGGTATCGCTTTCTATGGTTTCCTTCTCGCCACCCACGATACGGAAAGGATGTTCAGCGATTCGCCTCGAAAACGTTAAGAAAGTTATAAGCTGCTGAGGGCGGCGGGGTCGCGCTCATGGCGCCAGCTCACTCTGCCAGCTTGAAGCCGATGCCCCAAACCGTCTCCAGGTAGGCGTCGGTGCCGGAGGGCTTCAGCTTGCCGCGGATGTTGCTCACGTGCACGTTTACGGCCTTCTCTTCCACGACGCAGTCTTCGTTCCATGCCGCCTGGAATAGCTCTCGCTTCGTGAACACCTTCTTCGGTCGGCGCACGAGCGCCTCCACGATGCCGTACTCCAGGCGTGTGAGCCTCACAGGTTCCCCGGCGGCTACGAGGGTGCGCGCTTCGGTATTGAGCACCCAGTCCTTGAACCGCAGCGTGGCAGAGGTGCACGTCGTACTGCGCGACGCATGGCGCAGCTGCACGGCGACGCGCGCGAGCAGCTCGTCGAGGTCGAAGGGCTTGGCTACATAGTCGTCGGCCCCCAGCTCCAGAAGCTCCACCTTGTCGCCCGGATCGGTGCGGGCCGACACCACGATGACGGGCGCATCGCTGTGCGCGCGGATCTCGCGCACGAGCTCCTCGCCGGAGGCGCCCGGCAGCATGAGGTCGGTGATGACGAGGTCGAAAGGTTCCTCGCCTGCGGTGGTGGCCGCTTTGAATACGAGGCGTGCCTCGCTTCCCGAGAACGCCTGCGTGCAGGCGTAGCCCGCCTTCGCAAGCGAGGCGGCCATCACGTTGTTGATGTCGATGTCGTCTTCGATGACGAGGATGCGTGCGCTGTTCTTCATACGGCCATTGTAGCCGAATCGGAGTGCTGCCTGCGCAGCCCTGCAGCAGATGGAGAAGTTGTGCATGACGCCGCGGGCGCCGCGACCGTCGTGACGGGGAGGGAGGGAAGGGAAACGTCACGCAGTCGCGGCGCCGTCGGCAGCGAGGGCTGACCGAACGGGCGTGGGCGCTATCCAAAACATGATGAAACGCCCGTGATACGTACAACTAGAGGAAGCGCGGCATCGGCGAGCGGGATCGCGGCGATGCTCCGAACTCCGAACGCAGCGGGGCTTTGCTCCGGACCGTTCATCCGCCGTATCGCACAACCCTGCTCCGTCGGCTTCCGCCATCATCGTATAGGCTCAACCCCTCTGCCCGGCAGCGAAAAGGCATCAAAACGGCATCATATTCGGGTAAGATGTGCATACGCGCGGTGCCGAGCATCTGCGGAGAGAGGCATTGTGGTGTTCGCTGCGCTGTGTCGATGTCGGCGAAGCTCCGTTCCCTCTGCCGTTTTGATGCCGGCTCAGGGTAGAGTGGACGAGGGAGACGAGGGAGGTTGCGCGTGATCAAGATTTTGATCGTCGAGGATGAAAAGCCCATTTCGAACCTGATACGGTTGAGCCTGACCAAGGAAGGCTATTCCTGTTCATGCGCTTACGATGGCGACGAGGCTGCCGATATGCTGGAACGCGAGCGGTTCGACCTCGTGCTCCTGGACGTCATGCTGCCGGAGATCGACGGGTTTGAGCTGATGGAGCTTATCCGGCCCCTTGAGGTTCCGGTCATGTTCATCACGGCGAAGGATGCGGTGGCCGATCGGGTGCGGGGCCTGCGCGCGGGCGCGGAGGACTATATTGTCAAGCCTTTCGAAATCGTCGAGCTGCTTGCAAGGATCGACGTTGTGCTTCGCCGGTACCGGAAGAACGAGTCGGTCATCGAAGTGGGCGGGTTGCACATCGATGTCGAGGCCATGCAGGTGCGCAAAGACGGAGCCGAAGTTTCACTGACGAAAAAGGAGTACGATCTGCTGCTCTTGTTTGCCCAGAATCCCCATCGCGCCCTTTATCGGGAGACTATCTACGAGCGCGTTTGGGGAGGGGAGTACCAGTATGGCAGCAAGACGGTCGACCTGCACGTGCAGCGCTTGCGGAAGAAGGTGGGCTGGGAGGATCGGTTGCTGGCGGTGAACAAGGTGGGCTACCGGCTCGAGGCATGACGTGAAGTTCCGGTTGAAGATAACGCTGTGTATGCTCGGTCTGCTCTCCGTATTATTCGGAGTGGGAGGCGGCCTGCTGATCACGCTCTCGTTCCACGATTCGCTCGAGCGCGAGGAAGCGTCCGCATACAATGCCTACCAGATGGTGCTCGGCACCCTCCAGATCGTAAACGCTGCCTCCGAGCAGACGGACTACGCCGACGTCTCCGAAACGCTCAGGCAGCTTTCGGAGCAGAACGAGGGATCGTGGAGCGCGCTGCGCCTTTACACCGCATCCCAGACCGTCTACGAACACGACGCCGCCGACCTCGATCGTCCTGACGAGCTGCCGGCGCTCGGCAGCTGTTCGATGCGCCATGCGACCACGGATGGCGACGGGCATCTGCTGGCTCTCTCGGGAGCGCTCGAGGCGGATGACGAGACGCTGTATCTGGATATGGCGTTCGATGTATCGTCCCTCTTCGAGGCGCGCCAGGCTCAGCTGTGGACCTACCAATGGGTGTTCCTGCTCATGGCCGCCTTGTGTGCCGTGCTTTCGTACACGCTTGCGCGCGTGCTCACCGCGCCGCTCGTACGCCTATCCGAGGCGTCGCGCTCCATTGCAGCGGGCCAACTGTCGACTCGCGTGCGCGTGCGGACCGAAGACGAGGTGGGCCTCGTTGCCCGCGACTTCAACGCCATGGCCGAGGCCATGGAGGAGAATGTCTCCCGTCTCGAGGAGGCGGCGGCGCGCCAGGAGCGGTTCATGGGCAGTTTCGCCCACGAGGCAAAGACACCGCTGACCTCCATCATCGGCTACGGCGACCTCATCAGAGGCCAGGTGCTCAATGCGGAGGAGCAAACGCAGGCGGCCGACTACATCGTCTCGGAAGGCAAACGGCTGGAGAACCTGTCCGCCAAGCTGCTGGAGCTGCTCGTGCTGAAACGAGAGGACGTCTCGCTCTCGGCGGCGTCCCCCTCGGCGCTCGTCCAGGGGCTCGCCGCGCGTTGGGAACCCCTGTACCGCGCGCAGGGGATCGAGCTGTCGTGCGAATGCGAGGAGGGATGGTGCATGCTCGAGCCCGACTTGGTCAAGTCGTTGCTCGTCAACGTATGGGACAACGCCCGCAAAGCGATGGACGGGCGCAGCGGCAGCATACGCGTGCGGTGCGAGATGCTGGTCGACGGCTGCAGGCTGTCCGTGAGCGACGACGGGCGCGGCATTCCTCCCGATGCACTCGAGCATCTCGATGAGGCGTTTTTCCGCGTGGACAAGTCGCGCGCCCGCGCGCAGGGCGGGGCGGGACTCGGGCTGTCGCTGTGCCGAGAGATCGTCGACGTGCACGGCGGCTCCCTGCGCTTCGAAAGCAAGGTCGGAGAAGGCACGACCGTGATCGCCGAGCTGAGAGGAGGCGCGGCATGAAAGCGGTGCGCGCTCTGCCCGTCCTGCTGACCGTACTGGTCGTTGCCGTGGGCGCCTGCATCCCCCTGTTCGCTTCTGCGGCCCTGGACCGTCAACTCGAACACGAGACGAAGCGGTGGGAGGATACGAGCGTTTCATTGGTGCTCTCGCAGGAGGGCGATTTCTTCCAGACTTTGGAACTGTTCCGCTCCGACCACTCCCAGGTGGAGCTGTCGGAAGGTGAGGCCATGAACGCCGAAAAGGCCCAAGAGGCCGCTCGGTATGCCGCCGCTTTGCTCGCCCTCGGGATTCCCATGGAGGAAGAGCCGAGTGTCGTGCCGATGCTGTTCGCGAGTTCGGGCGCCCCGGTGTCCTCCGGTATCTTCTGGTGCTGCACATGGGGCGAGAAAGACAAGCAGGCTCAGCTATGGATCGACGATCAGAGCGGCCGCATGGTGGCGCTCGAAAGCCCGATTTCCCCTTCCGAGGTCTACGCGTCAGACAGCCCGTTCCACGAGGCGGCGTTCAACGTGCTGGAATATTGCCAGACCCAGTATCCGATCGATTCTCTGGACTATGAGATCAGCCAGGATGCCGCCGGAGACGAAACGGCCGCCTCAACGGAGGACGCGGTCAGCGTCTCGAAAACGGGACGTTTCGCGCAGTACCTGGTGACCCTATCGAGAACGGTCGACGGTCGCACTGAATCGTGTCCTGTGCCCATGATGATTGACGGCGAGCAACTCTTCTTCAATCTGTGATGACGTTCCGATGCCGCTCGGCTGCCGAACGGACGCGATGCTTTTCTATCATAGCGAATGTTGTTGGTAGAAAGGTGAGCGCATGAACAGAACGACGCGACGATTCGCACCTCGGCGGCGCGCTTTGAGGCCCGTTCGCCCGCGCCGCCGCGCTCTCGCACGGCTGGTGGCGGTATACATCCTTGTGGTGGGCTGCCTGTTCGCAGGCCTGCGTCTTGCGGACGGAGCGCTTGCGGCGCAGCAGGACGAGCGGCCTGCTGCACAGACCGCGGGCCAGGAAGCAGAGGCGCGAAAGACCGGCTACGACGGACCCTCGAGCGCCGGCGACTGGAATCTGGTGCTCATCAATCGGGACAACCCGCTTCCGGAAGGATACGAGGTGACGACCGCGCCGTTGGCGGGCGGCCAAGCCGTGGACGATCGCTGCCTTGCCGACCTGCAAGCTATGATGGATGATTGCCGAGCTGCTGGGCTCGAGCCGGTCATCTGCTCGTCCTACCGCACGCAGGACAAGCAGCAGGAGCTTTTCGACGAGCAGGTTCGAATACTGGAATCCCGAGGACTCTCAGAAGGGGAAGCACGGGCGAAAGCGGGTACGTCTGTCGCACTTCCTGGCACAAGTGAGCATCAGCTCGGTTTAGCGGTGGATATCGTGGACGCTCGCAACCAGCTTCTGGACTCAAGCCAGGAGAGCATGCCTGTACAGCAATGGCTGATGGCGAACAGCTGGTCATACGGATTCGTCCTGCGGTATCCTTCGGACAAGAGCGATGTAACCGGCATTATCTACGAACCCTGGCACTATCGCTACGTGGGAAAGCCCGCCGCGCGCGAGATGCACGAGGCGGGCCTGTGCCTAGAGGAGTACCGGGCGCTCGTATCGGGTTCGTGAGCGATCTCGGCCGGATGTCCCGCCGCAGGCGCCTGCGGCGGGTCCTCGCCGTTTCCCGCGCTCGCGGCCAGCGGCAAAGGAGCGAAGAACCCTTACCGCCGCATCTTAGAAGAGGCGCCCGCTCCGTTCCATGGAGAGGACGGCCTTGACGCCGACGAGAGCGCATGCCGCGACCACGATAGCTCCCGCCGCCCCGCTCGCGATGAGCCGCACGGGGCATGAGTCGAAGGGCGAGCGGTCGTAGATGTAGATGGCCGAGCTGCCCTCCTCTTCGCTGTCGATGTCGTCCCCTGCACCGGACGGATCCCTATCGTCGGCCTGGCGGTGGTTCTCCGTTGCGGGCGCTGCGGACTCGTCGTTGGACGTACCGGGCGAATCGTTGCGGCGATCGGCTTCGATCTTCTCGGGCTCGCCTTCCGCCTTTCCTCGATGCTCCTCTTCGGTATTCCTGGTCTCGCCGTCGCCCATAAGGGCGTCCATGCCGCGTCCCAGCGCTCCGGGCCGCGTGCTGCTGTCTTTGGTTTCCTTTGAGCTCATATGCACTCCTTCGCTCTCGATCATCGGGCGCCGCCTTCTCGGCTGCGCTTCGACGGAAGAGGGATCCGGGGCGCGGCCGGTCCCGTCGGACGAGGCTTCAGGCGGCAAGCACAACCGTACCTCGGGCGGGGAGGACTCGTTCTTGAAGCGTGCCGTCGCGTCGCCGCTGCGTGGGCGATCTGCAACGGGCGCGTCAGGACGGCGAGGCCTTCCTGCGCTTCGAGGGCGAAGCGTCTAGGCCGCGGCGAACTTCACGGCGCAGAGCGCTGCAAAGCACACGACGACGCTCGCTGCAAGTGCGTTCATGGCGCGCGGCGGCACCTTCGCCAGTGTCTTCTCGCAGAGCGGGTACACGCACCAGGTATAGAGCATGGCCACGGCGCCCAGCGCCATGTCGTTCACGAGCCACGCTTGGCCGAGCACGTTCAAGGGCAGCTGTGAGTTGTCCCAGAGCGGGAACTCGCCGGCGGTGTTGGGCTGGTTGAGCATGAGGCCCATGCCCAGCTCCATGACCAGGCACACTGCAATGGTGATCAGGTAGAACTGCGCGCCGGCACCGAACAGCGTGCGTCGGCGCGCCACGAGGCGCTGTTTGAGCGGCTCGAGCAAAAGCACGCACACCGCGACTCCTACGCCGTAGACGAGGAACGGGTAGAACGGGTCGTCCCACACGAGCGAGTCGGCGTCTACAATGCCGAACAGGTTCATGAACGTGCAATAGGCGATCTCCATCCAATGCCCGATGACGCTGAACGCGCAGAAGTGCACGACGAGGTTGCGCCAGAACGAGAACGTGCCCGGCAAAACGCCATGAAGCTTGCGATCGTTCGCGAGATGCGGCATGATCCTCCCGCAGGGCTAGCCGGACTCGGGCGCGGTGGGTTGCGCCTGCTGCGCTTGGGCTGCCGCAGCCTCCGCTTCCGCAGCAATCGTTGACGCGTCGAAGTCGGGCAGCAGGACGTTCACGCAGTAGAAGAAGAACAGGATGCAGAAGACGATGACCACGGCGACAAACGCTACGTTCATGACGTCCTTGGAGAACCGTGCGAGGAACGTTTCCAGACCGGGGTAGACGACCCAGGTCATGAGCGTGGCCACGATACCGAACGCCACGGCGTTCTGTAGGCACACCTGGCCCATGAAGTTGCAGAACATGTCGCTGTAGTCCCACAGTGGGTACGCGCCGTCGGGGCCGGGCTGGTTGAGCATGAGGCCCATGGCCAGCTCGATGCCGGTGCACACGAGCGCGTTCACGACGAAGCTGAGCGCGAGCGGCAGCGCGTGGCCCTTGAGGTGCTTCTGCAGGAAGTTCTTCACGGGGAACAGCAAGAGCACGCAGGCCACGGCCCCGAAGCCGTACACGCAGAACGGGTAGAGCCAATCCGACCAGATCTGAGAGTTCGGGTCGTAGATGCCGGGGATGAGCCCGAAGCGGATCAACGTGCAATAGCCCGCTTCCATCCAGTGCCCCACCACGCTGAACACGCAGAAGTAGATGATGAGATTGCGCCAGAAGCCCCATGTGCGCGGCCGGTAGAAGTCGATGTGGCGCTGGAGATCGGCGTGCTTGATCTCTGCCGAGAAGGGCTGGGTGAGCACGGCCTTGGCGCGGCGCGACGTAAGGAAGTAGACGAGCAGGATGATGTCGGACGATGACGCGATGAGCTGGCCGACGATGTCGAACTGCCCCATAGCTAGGTTGTAAGCGCTGCCCACGACGATGTTGAACAGGCTGAACCCTATGATGAAGTGGCGTGCAAGGTGCTTGCGCTGCCAGATGAGCCAAAGACTCACGCCGTCGAACACAAGGTTGGCGAAGTCGAGCATCTCGCCGAAGCCCAACTCGTCGCCGCCCTTCACCACGAACACCAGAAGCGAGATGGTGAAGACGACATTGCAGGCGAAGAACACCTCGATGAGGCGCATGAAGCCGAGCTTCTTCGGGTCGCTGAAATCCTTTGGCATAGACGGTGCTCCAATGCTCGCACAGGGGAGAAAATCGGTCTCGGCCATCGCCAGGTAAACCTTCCCTGTCCGCTCGGCGATGGGCCACAGGCGATTATAGCGCGCCGTTTTCCCCGATGGCGCTCCATAGAAGAGGTTTAACCCACGGTTGCAGGTCGGGTTCGTGCGCGTGCGGCGCGTGTCGGGCTGGACGATGTACTGCGCGCGTCGCGAAAGCCGTACGGCTGCTCGGCGAGATGGGCGGCTGGCGGCCACTTCATGAGGACGCTCCAGAAGGTCTTCTCGATGCGTTCGACAGCCGACAGGTCCGCTTGGCCTGGCCCGGGTTGCAGGCGGACGAGCTGGTCGGCGCGAACGCAACCTTCGAGAGTCCTTTCGCCAACGAGATCGAAAGCGGCGGGCACGATGGCGTGGTTTTTGGCAATGCCGGCGAAGCCTGCGCAGAACATCGAAGGACGCTCGCCGGGCCTCGAGGTGCCCATGCTTGCGCAGTCCGCGGTCATCCTAGCCGTGGCGCTGGGAGTGGGGCTTGGGGCGTCGGCGTTCCTGCGGCATCAGCGTTCGCTGCGCGAGAAAACCGCACGCGCGACGAGCGCGCCAAGGGACGCGCCGAGCGTGTCGACCAACCAGTCGAGCGGGTCGCACATCCGTCCGGGTACGAAGTACTGATGGAGCTCGTCGGTCACGCCGAAGAGGCTCGCGCAGGCGATCGCGACAAGGCAGGCGCGCGCAAGCGGAATATGGAGGCGCAGCGCGTTGGCTAGAAGGAATCCCAGTATCGCGTACTCGCAGAAGTGGGCCGCGGGCGAGAGCAAGTCGACGTACGGCCCCAGCAGGCTCTGCTGCATGGCTTTCAGGTTGCGGTAGAGTTCCGAGAAGAGGCCGAGATCGCCGCTGAGGTTCGATCCGGTGTTCGACGACATGAACACGACGAGGCACGCCCAAGCGGCGACGAGGGCCCAGCGCATGGCGGCGCGGCATGCGCGGGGGATCTTCCGCGGGCGTGGCGTGGCAGTTTCATCGACGTTTGTCTGGCGGATGTCCATAAAGGCACCTTACCATAGCGGCGAGCGAATGTGCACATGTCGTCCGCAATGCAACACGGACCAATCCGAGCGGCGTCTGCTTTCGCTCGGCCGGGGTTTTCCGCGCGTCTCGCGACCGCGTCGAAGAGCATCCCGCCGAGTGGGCGGGGACGTCCTGCTCGAAGCGGCGTACATAAGGTACAATGGTTCCATGGAACATCAAATCTTGCAAGAGAAGCCCGCATCCGGCTGGAAGACGCTCGTCATGGCCTTCGGCGACGTGGTTCGCTCGCCCAGCTGGCCGGTGAAGATGCTGCAGATGGGGCTGGTGTCGGTTGTGCCCGTGTTCGGGGCTGTCGTGTTGAACGGATACCTCCTCGGCTGGGCGCGCGATGCGGCCTGGGGACGCACGGAACCCCTGCCGGCGCGCTTGTTCGGCAACGAGGACGGGGCGCTGTATCGGCGCGGCTGGTACGCCTTCGTCATCAGCTTGGTGTACGGGCTTGCGCTGGCCCTCGTATACGCCGCATGCGTTTCGCTGTCGCAATCGGCGTTTCCGGCTGCAGTCGGGCAGCCGGCCGTCCTCGATCTCTACGCATACGCCCAGCAGCGTGTCGCTATCCATCCTATCCTGCTTGCAGTCTACTATGCGGCCTCCCTCGTTATCTCTCCTTTCATGCTCGTCTCGATGATGCGCATGAGTATCTACGGTCGCCTGGGCGCTGGCTTGCAGTTCGGCCGCGTTCTTGCCATGGTTCGGAAGGGCCTCGCGAGCATTGCCGTCATCGTTGTGGTCACGGCGCTGGCGGAGGAGGCTGTATCGGCTTTGAGCGGGCCGCTTTCCGATGCGGCGCTGTCGGCGCAGCTCGATCCGCTTGCGACGTTCGGGACGTTCGCCGGCCTCGTGGCGGCGCTCGCCCTTCTCGCGTTCGTAAACGCGGTGTCGATCCGCGCGGCGGGTTTGTGGACGGCCCGGTTCGACGTGCCCCGATGGAAGGGCTACGGCGATCCTTTGCCGTTCGAAGAAGAAGGGAACGATGCATGAACAGGACGGAAGCCACCGTGCCGATGAATCGCGTTGTTCTGGGGTCGACGGGCATCGTGTCGCCCCAAGATGCCTTCGGCGCGCTGCCCATCCAGCGCATCTCGTTCGACGAGGCGGAGCGCCTTCTGCGCCGCGCCGTGGACGGGGGCATGTCGTTCTTCGACACTGCGCGTGCCTACTCCGACAGCGAGGAGAAGATGGGGCGTGCCCTGCACGGCTTGCGTGATCGCGTTGCGATCGCCACCAAGACCATGGCCAAAACCCCCGAGGATTTCTGGGACGATCTGCATACGTCGCTTAGCAACCTTCGAACCGACCATGTCGATCTCTACCAATTCCATTGTATTGACCGCGTGTGGGAGCTCGGCGACGGCACCGGCATGTACGAATGCATGGTCGAAGCCAAGCGACAGGGCAAAATCAATCATATCGGCGTCACGGCGCACAAGGTGGGGACGGCCTTCGAGGCCGTCGAGACCGGTCTGTACGAGACGATGCAGTTTCCATTCAACTATCTGTCCTCTCCGCGCGAGACGGAACTCGTATCGGCGTGCGAGCGCAAGAACATGGGGTTTATCGCAATGAAGGGGCTCGCCGGCGGCCTTCTTATGAATGCCGATGCGCTGATGGCCCATATGGCGTGCTTCCCGAACGCGCTGCCCATCTGGGGCATCCAGCGTCTGGAAGAACTCGAGACATGGCTATCGTACATCGAGGAGGGGCAGCCTCGGATGAGTCCGGAGCTGGCTGCGGCCATCGAAGCGGATCGGGCTGAGCTGGCAGGCTCGTTCTGCCGTGGCTGCGGCTACTGCGCCCCTTGCCCGCAGGGCATCGTCGTCAACCAGTGCGCCCGTATGTCGCTGATGGTGCGCCGGGCGCCTTCCGATGTCTGGCTGAGCGAAGCGTGGCAGACGGAGATGGACAAGATCGATTCGTGCACCGAGTGCCGGTCATGTGTCGAGCGCTGCCCGTACGGGCTGGACGTTCCGGCGGTGCTGAAAGAGAACCTGGAAGACTATCGTCGCCTCCTTGCCCGCCGTGTCGAAGCGGGAAGTGCCGAAAGTGCGGTGGACGGGCGCGGCCCCGCATGAGGGCGTGCACGTCGGATTCGCCTCGGATGCCAGAGCGTGCGGGAGCGAAGATTGCAAGGAGCCTTCCATGCCGTACAAGGTGAACGATCGCGGCGGACAGCGGCCTGTCATCGAAGACGAGCAGCTCGAGCGCATGATGGGCGCGAGCACGCCCGGATTCTTCGCGCGCAACCGGTTCCGTCTGGTTACGCTCGCGCTTATCGCGATAAACGTGATCGTTTTCGCGGTCGAGGCGGCGGTATCCGTCCTTGCCGGCGCGCACGTGGGGGTCAGGGTCGACGTGCCGCCCCTCGTGCTCGTGGGCATGGGGGCGATGTACGCGCCGCTCGTGCAGGCGGGCGAGCTGTTCCGGTTCGTCACGCCCATGTTCCTGCATATGGACCTCATGCATCTCGGCTTCAACATGGTGGCGCTCTACAGCGTAGGCGAGGTGCTGGAGTGCGTGCTCGGGCGCGGCAACTTCCTGACGCTCTACTTCGTGGGAGGCATCACGGGCAACGCCGTGTCGTATGCGGCCGACGTGCTGGCGGGCGGGATGCCCGCTGTGAGCGCCGGAGCGTCGACGAGCGTGTTCGCGCTGTTCGTGGCTGTGGCGCTGCTCGGCGTGCTGCACAAGGGCAACCGCCACGTGTTCGCCCAGTACAGTAAGAGCATGCTCGCCATTATCGGCGTCAACGTGGCGTACACGTTCCTGGTGCCGGGCATCTCCGTGAGCGGGCATCTGGGCGGCGCGCTCGGCGGCCTCATCGCCATGTTCATGGTGCCTTCGAAGAACCTATGCGTGCCGAATGCAGTGCGCATCGTCGTGGCTGTGCTGTGGACCGCCGCGCTCGCGTGGGCGGTCGTCGGGGCGTTGGGCTACGGATCGGGGTAGGCTCTCGCGGCGTCGAAATACGGAGCAGCACGTCTTCATATCCTTGTGTGCTCGGAGGCTTCCAGGAGTCTGCGCGCGAACGGCACGAGCGCTCTGCCATGCGTTGTGCGCAGGTAGCCCTCGTCGAGGCCTTGCGGCCCCAGCCTGATGCGATCCAGGCCGTCGGCGTCCTTGAACATGCGGTAGACCGTTGCGGCGTCGGCTCGGGCGCGTGCTGGAACAAGCGATCCTAGATCGTCGATGCCCAGTTCAGGAAGGGCGTTGCGGCGAATCGCTTCCTCGATGGCCTCCAGTCCTGCATCGTCGTCGCGGTCGTGCCACTTGACGGCTAGGTACGTACGCGGGTCGAAATCGATGTTCGCTCCCGCCGTGGTGCTTCGCTGCGCACCGGTGCCCGTGTCGCGGCAAAACTGCGCGTAGTAGGCCGCGGCACGCGCTCCGTGGCCGGTGTCGAGGTACGGGTCCTTGCGCCGAGAATCATGAAAGGCGGCGGCCATTGCCAGCGCGCATGCGTCTTCGTCAGCCAGGCCCTCGAGGTCTGCTATGACGAGCGATAACATGAGCACACGCGCCCAGTGCGGCCTGAAGTGTATGGCGCCGCCCGTGGCCCAAGGTTGCAGGTCGCCGTCGATGAACGCAAGCCAGCGTTCGAAGTCGCGCCGGACGCGATCGGTCGGCGCCTGCCGAGCAAGCGGTTCGAGCGGCTCGTCGGCTATGTCCTCGGTTCGCAGCTCGTTGGCTATGATCTCCGCGAAGCCTGGATCTTCCATGGCGCTGGCGAACGCATCCGAGCCTCCTGCGAGGCCGTTGAGGAAATGCTCGGCGATCCGTCCATCTTCCGCACGCATTCGCTCCACACGGTAAGCCGGGCGCCCGACGATCCCATCGTTTGTTCTATCGGTGTTCATCTGCAGCGGCCTTGTCGATTGCGATCGTTGCGGCCATTGTACCGTGCTGCTCTCGCGGGTTGAGCACGCTGGTGCTGCACGGTTGTCCGGCGGCGTAGGCGGCCCTGAAGCCCGCGCATTGGGTGTGCGCTCGTGCGCGTTGCGGGGTCTCGCGCGTGTTCTTTTGTCGCGTCCGTCGCCCTCTGCAGGCGCGTGCGGGTAGAATACGCATTCTACGATACGATCGAATTGACCCGGAGGCCCGTCCATGGCAGAACAAGAGGCAGACGAAACGACGGCGCTCGGCGAGGGCGGCCGCAGCATGCTTGCCCCCGGCGAAGCCGAAGGCGGCGCATACACCCACGGTTCGCTCGGCAGGCTTTCGCCCGCGTGGTGGGAACCCGAGGAGGAAGGGGCCGAGCCGGAGCCTTGGGCGACGGCCGACGAGGCGCTCGATCGCTTCCTTGCCTGGACAGCCGAGCGCGGCATCGAGCTGTGGCCGCATCAGGAAGAGGCCCTCATGGCGCTCATGGTGGGCGACCACGTGGTGCTGGGTACTCCGACGGGTTCCGGCAAGTCGCTCGTGGCTCTTGGAATGTGCTTCATGGCGATGGCAACCGGGCGCAGGTCGTACTACACGGCGCCCATCAAGGCGCTTGTGAGCGAGAAGTTCTTCGATCTGGTGGACGTCCTCGGGCGCGAGAACGTGGGCATGATCACGGGCGACGCGCACATAAACGCCGAGGCGCCCGTCGTCTGCTGCACGGCCGAGATCCTAGCGAACCAGGCGCTTCGAGAAGGGGAGCGCGCCGATGTTGGCTGCGTCGCCATGGACGAGTTCCACTTCTACGGCGACTACGATCGGGGGTGGGCGTGGCAAGTGCCGCTGCTCACGCTGCCGAAGACGCAGTTTCTGCTGATGAGCGCAACGTTGGGGGACGTAGGAGCGATTGCGGAGTCGCTTGGGGAGCGTACGGGCGTCCAGGTTGACGTGATCGCCGACGCACCGCGACCCGTACCGCTGGCATACGAGTACGTGGAGATGCCGCTCGAGGGCACGGTGGAGCTCGCGCTGCGCAAGGGCGAGGCGCCGCTGTACCTCGTGCATTTCTCGCAGGATGCGGCGCTGTCAACCGCCCAGTCGCTTGCGAGCTACGGGGTGGCGACCAAGGAGCAGCGCGAGGCTGTGAAGGAGGCCGTGAAGGGCACGCGCTTCACCACGGCGTTCGGCAAGACGCTCAAACGCCTGCTGGCAAGTGGCGTGGGCGTGCACCATGCGGGGATGCTCCCACGCTACCGCCTGCTCGTGGAGAAGCTCGCCCAACAGGGCCTGCTGCCGGTCATATGCGGCACGGATACGCTCGGCGTGGGCATCAACGTGCCCATCCATACCGTGGTGCTGACGGCGCTCACGAAGTTCGATGGACGGAAGATGCGCCGCCTGCGCGCTCGCGAGTTCCATCAGATCGTCGGGCGGGCCGGCAGATCCGGCTTCGATACCGAGGGCATGGTGGCGGCCCTTGCGCCCGAGCACGACATCGAGAACGCGAAGCTTATCGCCAAGGCGGGGGACGATCCGAAGAAGCTGAGGAAGATCAAGAAGAAGCGCGCTCCCGAGGGGTTCGTCTCGTGGAACAGGCAGACGTTCCAGCGCCTTATCGAAGCCGCGCCGGAAACGCTCAAGCCGCGTATGAAGATCACCCACTCGATGGTGCTCTCCGAAGTGGTGCAGGGCGGCGATGCCTTCAGCCGGGTGCGGCGCCTCGTCGAGGACTCGGCCCAGCCGCCCGAGGAGAAGGCGGCGCTCGCCGTGCGCGCCGACGAGATATTCGATACGCTCATTACGGCGGGTGTCGTGGAGCGTTTCGAAGGTGAAGGGGGTGCGACCGAGTACGTGACCACGATTGACGTGCCGGAGGATTTCGCACTCGACCAGCCGCTTTCACCATTTTTGCTGGCTGCGCTCGAATTGCTCGATCCGCAGGAGGAGACGTACGCGCTCGACGTCATCTCGCTCGCCGAGGCCACGCTCGAGGATCCGCGACAGGTGCTGCGTGCCCAAGAGCGCCAGGCGCGCGAGAAGGCGATGGCGGAGATGAAGGCCGACGGGGTCGAATACGAGGAGCGGCTTGAGAGGATAGCCGAGATCACGTACCCCAAACCTCTCGAGGATCTGCTGGATGCGGCGTTCGTGCGCTACTGCCGCGAGGTCCCCTGGGCGCGCGATTTCGAGCTGGCGCCCAAATCGGTGCTGCGCGACATGCTGGAGACCGCCTCGGACTTCAAGACCTACGTGGGCCGTTACAAGATCGCGCGATCCGAAGGGACGCTCCTGCGCTACCTGTCCGACGCTTACCGCGTGCTCGACCGGACGGTCCCCGCCGATAAGCGCGACGAGCGTCTGGACGATGTGGTCGCATGGCTGGGATTCGTCGTGCGTTCGGTGGATTCCAGCCTGATGGACGAATGGGAGGGCGCAGGCACGGCCGCCGCGCCTCATTTGGCGGCGGACGAGGTTGTCCGCGATCGGCGGGGGCTCACCGTGCTCGTGCGCAATGCGCTGTTCAGGCGCGTGCGGCTTGCAGCGCGCGGCGAGATCGAAGAGCTCGGCAGGCTCGACCAGGACGGGGGATTCGGCGAGCAGCGCTGGCGCGAGGCGCTCGAGGCGTACCGCGAAGCGCACGAAGACATTCTGCTCGATGCAGATGCGCGCTCGACGGCCTACTTCGTCATCGACGAGTCGGACGAGCGGACCGAGCGCAGGTGGCGCGTGCGCCAGATATTCAGCGATCCGGAAGGCGACCACGACTTCGCCATCGTGGCGGACGTAGACCTCGACGCGACGCAGGAAGAGGGCGAGGCCGTGTTCCTGCGTATCCGAGCCGGTTTCGCAGAGGAGCTTGCAGAAGCCTGATCGGGAGCGTTCGATGGCGGCATGAGAGTCGCCGGGCGTTCGGGAGCGATCGGGGGTGTCCTGCGTTCGGGGCGCTATCCGTCCGTCGCAGTTCCAGGTGTAGGCAGTATCTGAGGGAGGAGCTCGGCGATATCGCCCTGCAAGCCCGCAGCGCGGCCCTCTCTGCCATCCGGGACGCGCGCATCGTCGCGGTTCAAGCGCACGAGCGGTGCATCGCATGACGTGGCCAGGCGATCAAACGGCAGGCGGATGATGGAGGGCGTGTTCCATCCGACGCCCAGCTCCAGCAGGACGGTGCGTTCGTCGCGCACGCCTTCCGCGAAGCGCAGGCAGCGCTCCCGAGCGTCATGCCAGGCGGCGTTTTCGACGAATGCACCGTCGATGCGCAGGTGCACTGCCATGGGCCCGCCGCACACGGGGCAGTGCGGAACGAGACCGCTCGGTGCCCGCGTCGGGTCGCCTTCGTCCGCCGCCGCGAGGATGTCCTCGACGAGCTCTCGATTCGGGTAGAGGCTGTCGTGGCAGCCTCGCGCGCACTGGTTGAAGCCGTAGTCGCCTTGGACGGCGAAAATGCGCGCGGGATCGAATCCGGCTTTCTCGAACTGGGCGTCCACGTTCGTGGTGAGGACGAACCATTCCTTTCCGTGTATCGCCTCCAGCAGGCAGCGGTACAGGGGCAGCGCAGGAGGCTCGTAGCGGTTGGCCCATACGTGCCGCGCCCAGTAGGCCCAGCGGTCTTCCTCCGAAGGGAAGGGGTAGAATCCCGCCGAGTACATATCGGTCATGCCGTAGCGTTCGATGAAGGGCGCGAAACCGCGATGGAAGCGCTCGCCGTCGTAGCGCAGTCCGGCCGCCGCGGACAGACCCGCTCCGGCACCGACGAGCACACGGTCCGCGCCTTCCAGCAGCGTGCGCGCCCGTTCGATTCGCTCGAGCAGCTCCTGCTGCCGCTTTGCACGCGATCTTTTGGATGTCGATGACGGACTCATGCCGACCGGTGCGCCCTCAGACGAGCTTGCCCTTGCAGTGGTCAATCATGTGCTGAATGATCTGCGCCGTCCAGTCGGTGAAATCTTGCTTGCGCGGTTGCAGTTCGCCCTCCGCAAGCTCCTCGTAGGCGACCTTGATCTTGGCGAAGCGCGTCACCTTGGAGTCGGCTTCGAGGGAAAGGCAGCCCTCTTCCGCTTTGAACGCTCCCAGGGCCAGCTTCAGTGTAGGATTGTACATGACATGAGGCTGGTCGTTTTCGTCGAGATAAGCGACGATGCACTTGGAGACGCCTATCTGGTTGGCGGCCAGGCAGGCGGCGTTGTCGAGCGATGCCAGCGTGTCGAGCAGATCCTGCGCCACCTGCGCGTCCTTTGCTGTGGCGGCGTCGCAGGGCTGCGAGAGGATTGCCTCGTCTTTGACCAGTTCCTTGATCATGGTACTCCCGTCTTCGTCGGCTTTACGAGTCCGGCTTGTACGCGCGAACGACGCAGCTCCGGATTTGATCCCAACGAATTCTATCATGAAGTCGTGCGAAGGCCCTCGGTCTCCCGAACTTCCGGCTGCCCTCGCGTCGGCGTCGAACGGTCTGCGCAAGGGGGGCGACAACGTCTGTCAGCGCGCCGCGGGAACCAAGGCGATGTGGCGAGTTGGTGCCGTGCGCTGGAATCGACGCGTGTTTTTACTCTTTCGGAACATTTCAACGGTATCATAGACGTGCACAGAGGAGAGGGGCATGCTCGCGCTCATGCGATCGGGACTGCATGTCGCACGATGACGAAAGGCTGACAATGGCGAAGATTCAGATGACCACGCCGCTGGTGGAGATGGACGGCGACGAGATGACGCGCATCATCTGGCAGATGATCAAGGACGAGCTGATCTGCCCGTACGTCGATCTTAAGACCGAGTACTACGACCTGGGCCTCGAGCACCGCAACGCCACCGACGACCAGGTGACCGTGGATTCCGCCGAGGCCACCAAGCGCCTGGGCGTGGCCGTAAAGTGCGCCACCATCACGCCGAACGCTGCGCGCATGGACGAGTACGACCTAAAGCAGATGTGGAAGAGCCCCAACGGCACCATCCGCGCCCTGCTCGACGGCACCGTGTTCCGCACGCCCATCACCGTGGCGGGCATCGAGCCGTGCGTGCGCAACTGGGTCAAGCCCATCACCATCGCCCGTCATGCCTACGGCGACGTGTACAAAAACACGGAGCTGCGCGTGCCCGGTCCCGGCACGGTGGAGCTCGTGTACACTGCGGCTGACGGCACCGAGACGCGCGAGCTCGTCCACGAGTTCGACGGTCCCGGCATCGCCCAGGGCATGCACAACCTCGACGCGTCCATCGAGAGCTTCGCGCGCAGCTGCTTCGAGTACGCCCTCGACGTGAAGCAGGACATCTGGTTCGCCACGAAGGACACCATCTCGAAGAAGTACGACCACCGCTTCAAGGACATCTTCCAGGAGATCTACGATGCCGAGTACGCCGCGCGCTTCGAGGAAGCCGGCATCGAGTACTTCTACACGCTTATCGACGACGCGGTGGCGCGCGTGATGAAGGCCGACGGCGGCTTCATCTGGGCGTGCAAGAACTACGACGGCGACGTGATGAGCGATATGGTGTCCAGCGCGTTCGGGTCGCTCGCCATGATGACGTCGGTGCTGGTGAGCCCGCAGGGGTACTACGAGTACGAGGCCGCGCACGGCACCGTGCAGCGCCACTACTACAAGCACCTCAAGGGCGAGGAGACGTCCACGAACTCGGTGGCCACGATCTTCGCGTGGTCGGGGGCGCTGCGCAAGCGCGGCGAGCTGGACGGTTTGGACGACCTCGTGACATTCGCCGACAAGCTGGAGCGCGCCACGCTCGACACCATCGAGGCCGGCGAGATGACGGGCGACCTCGCTCTCATCACCACGCTGCCGAACCCGGTGAAGCTCTCCACCCGCGACTTCATCCTCGCTATCGCGAAGCGCCTAGCGGCGTAAAGGCGCGGCGGCGCGCCCCTCCCTCACCAAGTTCCCCGGCGCCCGGGATCCTTCCCGGGCGCCGCTTGGTTCGGAGGGCCGAACGGCGTTCTCCATCGCGCTGTGCTGCGCGCCGTCGGGATCGCGAGAGCATGACCTTGCTGCCCGTCTTTCCGCCTGCCATGAGGAGAAACCGTTCAAAACGCACCGGATGCCTGGCGTTTTCTCTCAGGAGGGGTATGATTGCCCGGTTGTTTCAAGCGGTTGCGAAAAGGGGGCGGTAAGGCATGGGGAACGTTTTGCGCGTGCTCAAGCGCGATGTCCTGCGCCTGCTCCATGTGCCGCCAGCCCTCGTGGTGGTGCTTGCACTGCTCGTCTTGCCTTCGGTATACACCTGGTACAACGTCGTGGGCTTCTGGAATCCATACGACAACACGGGCAACCTGCGCGTTTGCGTGGTGAACGAGGACGCGGGCGGTTCGAGCGAGCTGACCGGCGAGCTCCACGTGGGCGATCTCATCGTTGACGAGCTGCGCGTGAACGACCAGCTCGATTGGACGTTCTCCGACCGGGGCACCGCCCTGTCCGAGCTCGAGGCGGGGAAGAGCTACGCCGTGTTCGTCATCCCCGAGGACTTCACCGAGCATTTGCTCTCCCTGACCACGGGCGAGTTCTCGAAGCCCGAGATCGAATACTTCGTGAACGAGAAAACCGGCCCCGTGGCACCGAAGATAACCGACACGGGCGCCAGCACCCTCGACGAGACCATCAACTCCACGTTCGTCTCCACGGTGAGCGACGTCGCCGCCGATGCGATCGACCAGGCGCTCGCCGACTCGCGCACCGCCTTGGACGCGTCCCGCTCCCAGGCGGCCTCCAAGCTGGGGGAGGCGACGCAGGTGATAACCGACGCGCGCGAATCGATCGCGGGGATAGCGTCGGCCACCGATCAGGCGCAGGCCAAGACCGACGAGTCGAAGGGCGCGCTCGAGCGCGCCCGGTCGGGTGTCGAGACCGCAGGCGAGACCCTCGATACCGTATCGGGCCTGACGTCCCAGCTGCAAAGCGGCCTCTCCTCTTTCTCGGCTTCGGCGATGCCGGCCGTCAATCAGAGCCTGCTCGCGGCCTCGGCAACGTCCTCGAAGGCCAACGGCGCGGTGGCGGGAATCGTCGGCGATGTCGGCGATGCGCGGGCCGCCATCTCGACGGCCATCGTGCAGGGCCAGGCGATGGTCGACGAGAACAGGGCGCTCGCGGTGTACCTGCGCGAGCAGGGCGAGGCGCTGCCCGATACCGATTCGAACAAGGAGTCGATCCTCGCGGTCGCCGACGAGCTGGATCAGCGCGCCGACGATGCTCAGAAAACGCTCGAGCGCCTGACCGCTGCCAACGAAGGGGCGGGGGAGCTTTCCCAGGCTGTCTCGCAGGCGAGCGGCGCGCTCGATACGGCCGTCCAGAACGCCACCGAAGAGGCCCAAGGGTATTCGGACGTGCTGTTCGGCACGACGATACCGGCCATCAACGGCAGCCTGTCCCGGATGGGGACGACTGCGGCGGCATTGGGAACCGCGGTGTCGAACCAGCGCCTCCTCATCGACCAGGCCGAACTCGTGCTCGACCAGCTGTCCTCCACGATGGCCGACGCGAAAGAGGCGCTCTGCCAGACCGACGGCATCCTGGTGGGGCTCGAGCAGGGGCTCGACACCGTGCTGACCGATGTGCTGGCCCTGAGCGAGTCCGATGCCCTGGTGAAGGCGTTTGGCGAAGACGGCCTCGACGCGTCGAAAGTCGCCGACTTCATGGGATCGCCCACCGAGCTCGTCACCGAGGAGCTCTACCCGCTGAACGCCTACGGTTCGGCCATGGCCCCGCTGTTCATGAACCTCACGTTCTGGATCGGCGCCTTCATGCTGCTCGTCATCATGAAGCAGGAGGTGGACGGCGAGGGCATCCGCAACCTCACCGTGACCCAGCGCTATCTGGGCCGCTTCCTGCTCCTTGCGGGGATGGCCGTGCTCCAGGCGGTGATCTGCTGCGCGGGCGTGCTGTTCATCGGGGTGCAGGCGGTCAACGTGCCGGCGCTCTTCTTCGCGGCCGCCGTGGCCTCGCTCGCCTATCTCAGCATCATCTACGCGCTCTCGGTCACGTTGCAGCACATCGGCAAGGGCATCTGCATCGTGCTGGTGTTCGCACAGATACCCGGCGCGACGGGGCTGTATCCCATCGAGATGACCTCGAGCTTCTTCCAGACGGTCTACCCGCTGTTCCCTTTCACGTACGGCATCGAGGCCATGCGCGAGGCCATCTGCGGGTTCTACGGCACGCAGTACGCGGATGCGCTGGGCATGCTGGCGTTCTTCTTCGCGCTGTTCATGGCCCTGGGCGTTCTGGTGCACCCGCTCATGGCGAACGTCAACCGGATGGTGGCGGGCCAGGTCAGGCAGAGCGGCATCTTCAACGGGGAGGACGTCGAGATCCCAGCGCGCCCGTACCGCTTCTCCCAGATATTCAAGGCGCTGTCGGGTAAAGAGGAGTACCGGGAAGAGCTGAGCCGGCGCTACGAGCGCTTCTCGCGCTGGTACCCGCGCCTCATCAGGGGGTCCGTCGCCCTCGGCCTGGCGGTGCCCATCGCCTTGGCGGCGCTGTTCGCGCTCACGCCCGCCGAGAAGGTGCAGCTGCTCACCGCATGGCTCGTCTGGCTGGTCGCGGTGTTCGTGTTCCTCGTGGTGGTGGAGAGCCTGCGCGACAGCTTCGAGCGGCAGATGAAGCTCGACGGCATGACCGACGAGGGGCTTTTGAAGCTGGGGTCCTCGCGCAACGAGATGGAGCGGCTGTCCGTCGATCCGGCGGGCGATCCGAAGGGGGGCGATGGGCTTGCGTAACATCGTCCGCCTCGTGCGCAGCGACTTCAAGCACCTGTTCTCGAACGCGATGAGCGTCATCATCGCCATCGGGCTGGTGGTCATGCCGTCGATCTTCACCTGGTACAACGTCATCGCCTGCTGGAACGTGTTCGACAACACGGGCAACCTGACCGTGGCCGTGGCCAGCGTGGACGAGGGCTACGAGAGCGACCTGATCCCCTTGCGCGTCAACATCGGCGAGCAGGTGGTATCGGCTTTGCGCGCCAACGAGGAGATCGACTGGACGTTCACCACCGAGGAGGATGCGGTGGACGGGGCGCGCTCGGGCCGGTACTATGCGGCAGTGGTCATCCCCGAGGGCTTCAGCCGGGACATGCTCACGTTCTATTCCGAGGACGTGCAGCATGCGCGCATCGTCTACTATTCGAACGAGAAGAAGAGCGCCATCGCCCCCAAGATCACCGATCAGGGTGCCGATACGGTATCGTACCAGGTGAACAAAGTGTTCGTGGAAACGCTCTCGGAGATAGCGCTGAACGTCGCCAAGTCGCTGTCCGAGTACGCCGACGAGGCCGACATGGACGGGCGCATCGCGGCCGTCGCGGGCCACGTGCGCAGCATGGGCGACGATGTGGGGCGCATGGCGTCGGTCCTGGGCCTGTACGCCTCGCTCGCGGATACGTCCCGATCGCTCGTCTGCGACTCCGCGAAGCTCATCGATTCCGCGCAGCGCGAGGTCGACGGTCTCGGTGCAACGGCGTCGCAAGGGGGCTCGTCGGCTTCCGACATGGCCTCGGCGCTCAAGGAGTCGGCCGAGGAGCTTTCGCGCGCCCTCGAGGCGAGCAGCCGGGGATTCTCCGCCGTGTCCGGATCGGTGGACGAGCTGTTCGACGTCGCCTCGACGGGGGCCCAGGAGAGCGCCGCGGGGATGCGGGACGAGGCGGACGCCCTCGACGGGCATATCGCGCAGTATCAAAGCATCGTGGGCGAGCTCGATCAGATGCACGGGAGCATTCCCCCGGAGTACGAAGAGGCGCTCGACGCCGTCATCTCGAGGATGAACGCGCTGATAGCGCTGGAAGAGGGCATGCGCGACAACCTGCGCACGGCCGCCGACAAGTTGGAGTCGGGCAACGACGACGCGCAGGCCGAGCGCGAAGAGGTCAAGGCCCTCGCCGACCAGGCGCGCTCGAACGTCGCCGAATTGAAGAGCAACTACGATGCCAATCTGAAACCGGCGCTGCGCGATTTCGCCGACCGCGCGGCCGACCTTGCGGGCATCGTGAGCGGGGGCCTGGACAACCTGCGCGCATCGGGTTCGGGCCTGGCCGATTCGGCCGGATCGGTCGGCTCGGTGCTGGGCGAGGCGTCGGAGAAGATCGATGCGGCCATCGGGAAGATGAACGAGTCCGCGGAGGGCCTGCGGGCGCTGGCGGACGATATCGACCGCGCCCTCGCGACGGGCGACGCAAGCTTCCTGCGCCAGGTGCTCGGCTCGGACGCGCAGGTTCTGTCAAAGGCGCTCGCCGCCCCGGTGTGCATCGAGCGTACGGCCGTGTTCCCGGTTGAAAACTTCGGATCGGCTATGGCTCCGTTGTACACGACGCTCGCCCTGTTCATCGGCTCGTTGCTCATTCTCGTGGCGGTGAAGCCCGCCGTCTCGCAGCGCGTGCGGGAAGGTCTGGACGATCCGCGGCCCCGAGAGCTGTTCCTGGGGCGCTTCGGCATCATGGCGTTTCTGTCGCTTCTGCAGACGACCGTCATGGGCCTGGGCAACCTGCTGTTCCTACAGGTGCAGGTGGCCGAGTCCGTGCTGTTCATGCTGTGCTTCTGGTTTGCGGGGCTCGTGTTCACGTTCCTCATCTACGCGCTTGTGGCGGCATTCGCGAACCTGGGCAAGGCGGTGGCGGTGCTGCTGCTTATCGTCCAGGTGACAGGTTGTGGCGGATCGTTCCCGTTGCAGATACTTCCCTCGTTCATCCAGAATATCAGCCCGTGGCTGCCGGCCACGCATGTGGTGAACGCGATGCGGGCTGCGATGTTCGGCGTATACGGCAACGACTTCTGGATCGAGATGGGGCTGCTCGCGCTGTTCATCATTCCGGCCGCGCTCATAGGGCTCGTGCTGCGCAAACCGCTCGCGCGTTTCATGACCTGGTATGTCGAGCAGGTGGAGTCTTCCAAGCTGATCGGTTAGGGGCGGGCTCCTGCCCGCTCGCGCCTTGCAAACAGGCAACCGTTCGTTCAAGGCCGGTCCACGCTTGCATGCAGAGCCCTCGTGCAATCCGCCCCGTCGGGTACCGTTTGCTGGACATGCGCGAACGGAAGCGGACGAAAGGGCGGGCCCATGACCTCGATTTGGGAAGCGAACGCGGAACGGCCGGACGGCGTCGTGAAGACGTTGGACGGGGACGTCTCCGTCGACGTGCTCGTGATCGGCGGCGGAATGGCGGGAATGCTGTGCGCTTACCTGCTCAAGCAAGCCGGATACCGCTGTGCCGTGGCGGAGGCCCGACACGTGGGATCGGGCGTGACGGGCGGCTCTTCGGCGAAGGTCACCGCGCAGCACGGACTTATCTACGACCACCTGGTCAAGTTCGACGGCATCGAGAAGGCCCGGAGGTACTACGAGGCCAACCAGGCGGCCGTCGACGGGCTCCGACGACTCGCCTCCGAGGTGCCGTGCGACTTCGAGGAGCGGACCGCCTACGTGTACGCGCAGGATTCGACCGAGCCGTTGGAGCGCGAGCGCGCCGTGTACGAGCAGCTGGGTATCCCGCACCATGTGCTGAAGCACGCGCCCTTGCCGCTTGCGAACAGGGGCGCACTCGGGATGGAGCGGCAAGCGCAGTTCAACCCCCTCAAGCTCCTCTGCGGGCTCATGCCCCTGCTCGACGTGTATGAAGAAACCTTCGTCGAGCAGGTGTCGGGCAATACGGCCCGCACCAAGCGCGGGACGATCACGGCGGACTACATCGTGTTCGCGACGCATTATCCGCTGGTTAACGTGCCCGGCCTCTACTTCATGAAGCTTCACCAGGTGCGCTCCTACGTCCTGGCGCTGCGCGAGGCAGCGCCGGTCGACGGCATGTTCATCGGCGCGGACGGCGGCCTGTCGTTCCGCACCTATGGTGACTCCCTTCTTTTAGGCGGCGGCGGCCATCGCACGGGGGAGGGGCCGAGACCAGATGAGGGCTTCGCCGCGCTGCGCGAGTTCGCCCGCATCGCGTATCCGGACGGCAGAGAGCGTTTCGCCTGGGCGGCGCAGGATTGCATGAGCCTGGACAAGCTGCCCTACATCGGCGTCCATCGACGCGGGCGTCCGAACCAGTTCGTGGCCACGGGGTTCAACAAGTGGGGCATGACCGGGTCGTTCCTTGCGGCGCACACGATAACCGATCTCATAACCACCGGCAAGAGCCCCGTCGAGGACCTGTTCTCGCCGCAGCGCTCCATGATGACAGAGGATCTGTTCACGAATCTGGGTGTATCCGCCTCGAACCTTGTGAAGGGAGGGCGCCGCTGCTCACATCTGGGATGCTGCCTTGCGCACAACGATGCGGAAGGCAGCTGGGACTGCCCCTGCCATGGCTCGCGCTTCGGCTCCGACGGCGCGGTGTTCGACGGCCCGGCCAAGAAGCCGATCGCGCCCGAGCGGCGGTAGGCGAGCGGCGGGACAGGGGCTGTTCGAGGGCCGTGTCCTCGGATTCCGCGCCTGCGACGTCGCTCAAGCCCCGCGCGGCGCGACGAGCGGCCAGAGCTCGGCGATGTCTCCCTGCAGGCCCGCCCCGCTCACGGGCACACGCGCGTCGTCGCGGTTCATGCGGACGAGCGGCGCGCCGGCGAGCGCCGAGAGCCGCTCGAAGGGCAGGTGGATGACGCTCGGGGTGTTCCATCCCACGCCCAGCTCCAGGAGCACTGCGGGCTTCCCGTGCATCCTTTCGACGAAGTGCAGGTAGCGCTTTTGGGCCTCGCGCCAGGCCGCGTCCTCGACGAAGCTCCCGTCCACGCGCACGTGCACCGTCATCGGCCCGCCGCATACCGGGCAGCGTGGCACGAGGCCGTTGGGCGCGCGTGTGGGGTCGCCGTCCTCTCGCGCCGCCGCGAGGATGCTTTCGGCCAGCTCGCGGTTGGGATAGAGGCCGTCGTGGCAGCCGCGGGCGCACTGGTTGAGGCCGTAGTCGCCCTGCACGGCGAACAGCCGCTCGGGCGCAAGGCCCGCCTTCTCGAACTGCCCGTCCACGTTCGTGGTGACGACGAAGAGGTCTTTGTTCTTGAGGGCGGCGAGCACCTCGCGGTACAGCGGCAGCGCCGGCGGCTCGTGGCGGTTCGCCCAGACGTGGCGCGCCCAGTAGGCCCAGCGGTCCTCCTCGGACGGGAAGGGGTAGAACCCCGCCGAGTACATGTCGGTCACGCCGTAGCGCCTGATGAACGGCTCGAAGCTGCGGTGAAAGCGCTCGCCGGAGTAGGTGAGCCCCGCGGCGGCGGACAGCCCCGCCCCCGCGCCCACGAGCACGCGCTCGGCGTTCGCGAGCAACCCCCCCCCGCGCCTGCTCGATCGCACGTTCGCACTCGGCTTCTTGCGTTTGCGATGCGATCATGGGTTTCTCCCGTTCCGTTGCGTCGTTTCTTCCGCCATCCTACAATATGCGGTAGCAGAAGGTAAGCAGGCACTTTTGCGTTGGGTTGGTGCCTTTTTGAAACCGTGAGACGAGGAAGCGAGGCCGCCATGGAGTACGCAGAGTTCCGCAACGACGAAGCCCCTTCGATCGACGACTTGCCGCCGTGCCCAGTGGAGACGACAGCGCAGCTCATCGGCAGCAAATGGCGGCTGCTCATCCTGCGCGACCTCATGGAGGGCACGAAACGCTTCGGCGAGCTAAAGAAGTCGGTGGGCTCCATCTCGCAAAAGGTGCTTACGTCCAATCTCCGCGATATGGAGAAGAAGGGGCTTGTGGTGCGGCGCGTGTACCCCGAGGTGCCCCCGCGCGTCGAGTACGGCCTCACCGACCTCGGTAAGAGCCTGACGCCCATCGTCGACGCCATGCGCGCCTGGGGCGAAGGCTACCTCGATCGAGCGCGAAAGACCTCGTGGGGCGGGTTTTAGGCGAAGAAGAACCCGGACGTCATGTCAAGGTAATTGCCGCCGGAGTAGCCGGGGAAGCGGTTCTGCACGGCGGCCTTGAACTCCTCGGCCCCCACGCATTCGGCGGCGATGGCCTTGAGGTCCTCGAGGTAGTCGATCTTCGTCCGCACGTCCTTGAGGTCTTCGGGCGTGTAGTGCGAGGTGAGCACAAGGCCGATGCCGCGCTCGAGGTAGCCGCGCAGCTGGGCGACGATGGCGTCTGCGTGGCCCGGGCTGGCCACGATGGAGTGGCAGTCGTGGCCGAGCATGTGCGTGTACAGCGCGTCGATCTCGGGGATCTCCAGGTCGAAGGCCTCGCTCGTGCGCACGATGCTCATCCGCACGCCTGCGAGCTCCAGCTCGTCGCCCTCGATGACGTCCGTGACCGTCGCGATGGAGCTGTCGAACGCGTCGCTGAACGCGCCGGCGAAGTTGTCGATGAGGGCGCGCCCGCCGCCGGAGTGGCCATACACGTCGGCCTCCCGGGTGGCGAAGACCGGCGTGCCCGCGAGGAAGCTTGCGCCCGCCATGTGGTAGGACGCCACGATCCCCTCGACGTCGATGCCTGCGTCGCGCAGGTAGCCCTCGAGCGCGGTGATGCTGTCGAAGAAGCAGGGCATCTCGATCACGAAGCCGCGCCCGCCCTTCTCGACGACGAACACCTCATCGTCGATGGGGTCGGCCGTGCGATATGTGTGCAGCCTGACCTCGCCGAAGTCGTAGACATCCACCCAGCCTGCGGCCAGCTCGATGCGCGTGAAGTCGTTCTTGTCCATGTCGTTCCTCCTGCGGTCTGCGGCGTTTTCCGTCGCGCTTTTCCTTGCACCGAGGAGGATACCGGCTACAGTTTCAATTGGTAAGTAAGCACTTAAAAGTGCGGTAGTCACCTTTTGGTTACTTTAAGTGCGCGGCACGTAGCCTCTACCGTGCCCTTCCTGCTCCAGTTGCAGCATGCGCTGGCCGACGGAGTCTTCCAGCCGGTGCGCCACGAGGTCGACCATTGCCGAGCCGTCGCGGCCTTCTATGTCACGCGTGAACGACTTGATGGCCTGGTAGTATGCGGCGACGCCCTGCTCGTCCGCTTTGAGGCTCACCGGTGGGAAACCGCCGCTCATCAACATGAAGTTGAGCAGGATGCGGCCCGTGCGGCCGTTGCCGTCCTGGAAAGGGTGGATGTCCTCAAACGCCAGGTGGAAGAGCGCTGCCGTCTCTATCGCGCGGGCTTCCGCCTTCGCCGCCCATGCGACGAGATTGCCCATGAGCGTGGGAACGCGCGCCGGTGGCGGGGGGATGATGGGCGAGGACGAGATGTAACGCTGATCCCTGCGATACTCGCCCGGCTCGCAATCTTCCAAGTGCGCCGAGGCGACGCGATGGACTGCGAGGACTACCTCCTCCGAGAGCCGCTTCCTTTCGCGCACGAAACCGACCATGAGGTCGAAGGCGGCGGCGATGTCGATCACTTCAAGGTGCTCGCTCAGTGGCTTGCCGGGAATGACGGCGTCCTCCTCCAGCACCAGGCTGGTCTCTTGGAGCGAGAGTGTGTTGCCTTCGATGCGGGCGGTGGTATGCACGAAGTCGACCTTCATGGCGTTGAGGATGCGATCCTCCTTCGCGGGGTTGAAGCCGCGCTCGGCAAGGATCGAGCATTGGCTTTCAAGGCGCTCGATGAGTTCTTTGTCGCAGTTCGGAGCCGTGGGAAGCGTGTCAAAGCGGCGAAGCTGGGATTGTAGAAGTCGCAGGTAGCTCTCGCGCTCGTCGGTGACGCCATACATCTTCTCGTAACCGGTGGCGTATTCGAGGTCGCTTAAATCCTGTTCTGGCATTGCGTGCTCCCTTGTGAGTGCTTGCGATGAGATTTTACCATGCTTTCGCAAGGGTCTCGAAGCTGGCGCCTTCTGCCAAAATTGTAGGGAGTGTTCTGCAATTGGACTACTTTGAGCAACAATGCAGAGTATATCTGGCACCTGCGAACGACACTCTTACAAATACCTTCCCGTGACGCTGTCCGGGTTGGCGGCCACCTGCTCGGGCGTGCCGGCGGCGACGATGTGGCCGCCGGATGCGCCGCCGCCGGGACCGAGGTCGATCACGTAGTCGGCGTTCGCGATGACGTCCAGGTCGTGCTCGATCACCACCATGGTGGCGCCTTGCGACACCAGGCGGTCGAACACCTCGAGCAGCGTGCGCACGTCGAGCGGGTGCAAGCCGATGGTGGGCTCGTCGAACACGAACACGGCATCGTCCTGCGTGCGCTTCATCTCGCTGGCCAGCTTCAGGCGCTGCGCCTCGCCGCCGGAAAGCGCCGGCGTGGCCTCGCCGAGGGTGAGGTACCCCAGTCCCAGGTCGCAGAGGGTTTGCAGCTTCGCGGCCACCTTCCTGAGGTCGGAGGTGGCGGCCAGCGCCTCGCTCGCGCTCATGGCCATGAGGTCGGGTAGAGACACGAGGTCCACCGGGTCGTCGGCGTGCGGGCGGCGGATGCGATCGGCCTCGGGGGCGTAGCGCGAGCCGCGGCAGGCGGGGCAGGTGATGTCCACGTCGGGCAGGAACTGCACGTCCAGGCTGATGGAGCCCGTGCCGTCGCATACGGGGCAGCGCAGCTTTCCCGTGTTGTACGAGAAGTCGCCCGCCTTGAGCCCCGCCGCCTTCGCGTCCGGCGTGCGGGCGAAGGCGCGGCGCAGCTCGTCGTGCACGCCCGCGTAGGTGGCCACGGTCGAGCGCACGTTGATGCCGATGGGGGAGGCGTCGATGAGGTTCGCCCGCTCGATGCCCGCAGCCTCGAGGGCGCGCACGTGGGCGGGCGGCCTCTCGCCGGCGGCCCACGCCTTCAGCGCGGGCACGAGGCTCTCCAGCACGAACGTGGTCTTGCCCGAGCCCGACACGCCGGTGACGGCGGTGAGCCGGCTGCGGGGAACGTCCACGGCAAGCGGCTTGACCGTGTGGAGCGCGTCCGTTTCCAGATGGATGCGGCCGAGGGCGAACACGTCGTCCGCATCTGCCCGGTCGCGCACGCAGACGGTGCGCGCGCCCGACAGGAACGGCCCGATGAGCGAGGCGGGGTCGGCCTCGATCTCGGCCACGGAGCCCTGCGCGATCACGCGCCCGCCCGCGGCACCCGCTCCAGGGCCTATCTCCACGATATGGTCGGCCGCGCGCAGGATGCGCGCGTCGTGGTCCACCATGGCCACCGAGTTGCCGTCGGCCAGAAGGTCGCGCATGACCTCCACCAGGCCGTCGACGTTCAGGGGGTGCAGGCCGATGGACGGCTCGTCCAGCACGTAGAGCACGCCGGTGGTGCGGTTGCGCACGGCGCGGGCCAGCTGCACGCGCTGCCGCTCGCCGGTGGAGAGCGTCGAGCCCGCGCGGTCGAGCGAGAGGTACCCCAGCCCCAGGTCCACGAGGCGGCGCGCCGTGTGCTGGAACGACTCGCAGATGTTTCGCGCCATCGGGCGCATCTCGGGGGAGAGCCCGCCCGGCACGGCGTCCACCCAACCGGTGAGGCCGTCGAGCGTCTTCTCGGTGGCTTCGGCCAGGTTGACGCCCGCCACCTGCGGCTTCAGTGCGTCGGCAGACAGGCGCGTGCCGTGGCACACGGGGCAGGTGCCCTGCTTGAGGAACCGCGCCACGCGCGCCAGGCCCTTCTCGTCCTTCACCTTCGCCAGCGCGTTCTCCACGGTGTAGACGGCGTTGTAGTAGGTGAAATCAAGCTCGGCGAAGGTGTCGGATTTCTTCGCCTTGTACAGGATGTGCTTCTTCTCGGCGGGGCCGTGGAACACGATGTCGCGCTCCTTGGGCGTGAGCTGGTTGAACGGCACGTCGGTGCGCACGCCCATCTCGCGCGCAACCTGCTTCATGAGGTCCCACATGAGCGTGCCCCACGGTGCCACCGCGCCCTCGTCGATGGTGAGCGACTCGTCGGGCACAAGGGCGCTTTCGTCCACGGTGCGCACGATGCCGGTGCCGTCGCATTCAGGACAGGCGCCGTCGCCGTTGAAGGCCAGCGCCTCGGCGCTCGGGCCGAAGAACTCCACGCCGCAGACGGGGCACGTGATGGGGCGCTCGGCAGCGACGTTCAGCGTGGGCGGCACGCGGTGGCCGTTGGGGCACACATGGCTGCCCACGCGCGAGAACAGGAGTCGGAGGCTGTTCAAGAGCTCGGTGGAGGTGCCGAACGTGCTGCGCACTCCGGGCACGGCGGGCCGCTGGTGCAGCGCGAGGGCGGCGGGCACGTGCAGCACCTCGTCCACGTCGGCGCGCCCTGCCTGCGTGAGGCGGCGGCGCGTGTAGGTGGAGAGCGCCTCGAGGTAGCGCCGCGAGCCCTCCGCGTACAGCACGCCGAGGGCGAGCGACGACTTTCCCGAGCCCGACACGCCCGCGATGGCCACGAGCTGGTTCAGCGGGATGTCCACGTCGAGGTTCTTCAGGTTGTGCACGCGCGCCCCGCGCACCTGGATGCGGTCAGGGGCGGGCGAGGCGTCAGAAAAGAGCTGAGCGGGCGTGTGCGAGGAATGCTGGGTCGTGTCGTCCACAGTGTGTTCGTCTGTCCTCCCTGTTCGATCGGCGGCGTCCGGGTCGACGCTGCCTTGTTCGCCGGCTATCTTATCATGCCGAGCTCCGCCGGGACCTTCCCTTCGTCGCACATGGCGCGCTGGCGCCCGTTCGCGTCCGGTTCATTACGTATCTGTTGACCGCAAGCTTCGCGAAGGGGGCTTCGTCGCAGGGCGCGATGCAGCGTCGAAAGCGCACGAAACTTAAAAAAGAGTTGAAACACCCTTCTTTTCCGAGCGCCGCACCGCGGTTTTGACATACTGAATGATTTGGTGAGGCTTTGCGCGATCGCTATGAGCAAAAGCGGGGCGCTGGATTGTGCGAATGCTCAACGCGTACAAGGACAGGGTGTGTACAGGAAGGAACAAAGCCATGGCTGCAAAGGGAGGGCGTGTCGCGTTGGTTGCGGCACTTGCGCTCGTATGCGCGCTTGCAGGACTGGTCGGATGTGCTAGTGCATCGGACGGGAATCTTGTCGCAGCAGGCGAGCGCACACTGCGCGTGGGCGTGCGCAGCGACGTGGTGGGCTTCGGGTACCTCAATGAGACCACGGGGAAGTATTACGGCCTCGAGATCGATATTGCCGAGGAAATGGCCTCGCGTTTGGGCTTCTCCGACGTCGAGTTTGCGACCGTGTTGCCGGAGACACGCAAGGACATGCTCATGAACGGCGAGATCGACTGTCTCGTGGCGTGCTACTCCATAGCCGAGTCTCGTCAGAAGAACTTCGACTTCTCGGCGGCGTATTACGCTGACAACTCCGTCATCGTGGTGGAAAACAGCTCGCTCGTCGACGACGTCGAGGATCTCAAAGGTCTCACGTTCGGCACCATGGCGGGATCGAACACCGCGCCTCAACTCGTGATCAAGCTCACTGAGTCCGGATTCACCTCCGGCGAGGCCCTTTCGGCAAGCGAAGATAATTCGGACGTCCAGTTCGACACGTTCCATCTTGTGCAGATGGCGTCCTATCAAGAGCTCGCCCAGGCGCTCGAAGAGGGCAGAATCGATGCCGCCTGCATGGACGGCAGCATTGCCAAAACCTATATGAGCAGCGACCGCAGCATCCTCGACTTTACGATCGATACGCAAAAGTATGGTGTCGCCACACAAAAGGATTCCGCGCTCAGCCAGCCGGTGGCCGAGGCTGTGCAGGGAATGCTCGACGACGGCACCATCGCTCGGCTTACGGACAAATGGAATTGAGGAGGCGAGCGAGCATGTCTCGGAAACTCAAGGTCAAAATCATTTGCCTCATCGCGGTGGCGGCCATCAGCATGGCAGCTATGGGCATACTGCTATCCTCTATGCAGAACGAACTCTCGCTCGACGGTTACACGACCGAGATGAAGCAGGAGGCTGACGCGCTCGAAGGGCTGCTGAGCGTGGCCGATGAAGGCGTGGCGCAAAGCACCGTCACGTACGACGAGATCTACCAATCAAAAGCCGAGAGCGTTGCCTTCATGGCGAACAACGATGCCGGTTTCGAACCAACCGATGCGAAAATGGTCGAGTATCAGGACCTCCTCGGCGTGGATAACGTTGTAGTGGTTTCCCGCGACGGCGCGATCCTCGCGAAGGCCCGCGACACGCTCGCCAATTTTTCGTTTTCGCGCTTCAATCAGCTGCGCACCGTTTTTGCCGATGGAGAGCCTTCTGAGGCGGTTGAGATCGAGCTTCCCGAACAGGATTGGCTCTTCCGGTATTACGCCGCGCGCATCGATGACGGCTCCATGGTTGTGATCGAACAGAATCCCGATGAGCTGCGCCAGCTCGTGGCGGACACGGGATCGATCGAGAGCGTGCTCAAAGACATCGCCATCGGCCAGCACGGCTACCTGTTCGCGGTGTCCGCGCAGGACTATGTGATCGCCTACCATCCGAATGCCGATCTCGTGGGCGCCGATGCCCTTGACGCCGGCATCGATGCGGTCGATTTGGAAGACGGGAATCTCGCTTGGATGAAGCTCGCCGGCGAGTCGTTGTACTGCGAGGTCAGCAAGATCGGCGACATGTACTACGTGGCCGCCGTGCCCGAAAGCGACATGGCGACCACCCGCAATATCACGGTGGGCGTCATCCTGTTCATCTTCTTCGCGGTCATGTGCGTGGTCATCATGTATGGCATCTTCGTCATGCGCGAGGACGAGCGCGAGGGGCGCAGCCCCGAGGATTACTGCACCATGGGGCCGCTGCGCTACAACAAGGCGATCGGGAGAAAGGCGGCGGTGCTCTCGCTTGTGGGCTTCATCGGCATCCTGGGCGTGTCGTTCTACATGCAGACGCTGTTCGCCCTGTCCTCGGAGTCGGTGGCCAACAACGAGCGCGCTGCCGAAGCGGTGGAGACCATCCAACGCGCCGACGAGCGCATGACGGCTCTGCAAGATCAATACAGTGAGCGCTACCTGAGCAAGGCGCGCGTGGCCGGCTATATCCTCGATCACAATCCAGCGCTCGCGAACCGAGACGATCTGCAGAGGCTCGCCGACACGCTCATGATCCAATACCTGTTCACGTTTGACGGAAACGGCGTAATGACCGCCACCAACTCATCGTATGCAAACTTCACCATGAGCGAGGATCCCGAGAGTCAATCCTTCGAGTTCCGCAAGCTGCTGCAAGGCGCCGATTCGGTAGTGCAGGAAGCGCAGCCCGACGAGATATCCGGGCAGCTGCGGCAGTACATTGGCGTGCCACTTCACGCCGAGTCGGGCGAGGTGGACGGAGCCGTACAGATCGGCATTCGCCCGACGCGCTTGGAGAAGCTGCTCGAGACCGTTACGGTGGACAGCGTGCTCAACGGCGTGAAGGTGGGAGCCGACGGATTCGCCTTCGCCGTGAACAAGGAGGACGACACGTTCGTCTCCTTTCCTGATCAGCGACTCGTGGGCAAGAACGCGCTTGAGCATGGCATGACCGAGAATCAGTTCAAGGACGGATACTGCGACTACGTCACCGTCGAGGGCGTCACCTATTACGCCTCGTCAGCCGAGACGGACGACTACTATCTGTACATCGCCGGCACGGAAGGCGAGCTCATGGCCGAGCGCGTACCGCTCACCATGGCCACGGGCGGTGTCGCCTTCGTGTGCCTTGCGGCGATATTTCTCCTGTTGGCGTTCGAGCCGCGCCGCAGTGTGACCGTGGCGAAGGGGGTCGGCGCCGAGGAGCGCGACGCGCGCATGATCGACGTGAAGATGCCGAGCGGGCGCACTGCAAAAACCGAGAGCGCCGCCAGCCGCTGGCTTGATCGCTCGTTCAAATGGAGCGAGAAGACAGCCGAGCAGAAGACGGCAACGGTGGTGCGCTGGCTGGTGGGCGTGTCGGTGATCGCCGTATTTGCAGCCGTGGTGTTCCAAGATCGCATCTTCGGGCAGGGTTCTCTCTTCTCCTACATCCTGGGCGGAAACTGGGAGCGTGGACTGAACATTTTTGCGTTCACGGCGTGCATCATGTTCGTGTGCGTGGCCCTGACCGTGGTGACCATCGTGCACAAGCTGCTGAACCTGCTGTCCTCCGTGCTGGGCGCGCGCGGCGAGACGGTATGCAGGCTCCTTGGTAGCTTCATCAAATACGCCACCATCATCGGCATGGTGTACTACTGCCTCATGCTCGTAGGCGTGGACACCACCACGCTTCTGGCTTCGGCCGGCATCCTGTCCATCGCCATCAGCTTCGGCGCCAAGGAACTCGTATCCGATATCCTGAGCGGGCTTTTCATCATCTTCGAGGGCGAGTTCCGCGTGGGCGACATCATCAAGGTGGGCGACTGGCGCGGCACCGTGGTGGAGATAGGCGTGCGCACCACGAAGGTGCAGGATGGATCGCAGAACATCAAGGTCATCCGCAACAGCGACATCAGCAATGTGATCAACATGACGAAGGAGACGTCCTATGCCTCGTGCGACGTCGGCATCGAGTACGGCGAGTCGCTCGAACGCGTGGAGAACATCCTTTCCAAGGAGCTGCCGAACATACGCAAACGCCTGCCCGCCATCATTGACGGCCCGTTCTACAAAGGCGTCGTGGAGCTGGGCGACAACAGCGTAACTATTCGCATCGTGGTGCAGTGCGCCGAACCCGATCGCTTGCAGCTTGAGCGCGATCTGAATCGCGAGATGAAGCTGATCTTCGACAAATACGACATCAGTATTCCGTTTCCGCAGGTGGTCGTCAATCAACCTGTGGAGTTCAAGAAAGCGACGGCGAGGGAAAAGCGCAGCGCCGACCGGTTCAACGCGGAGCAGAAAGCCGCGGCGAAGGAGCTGGGCAACGATGAGGACGACGAGACGCGGTAGCGCGAAGCTGCCGCGCCGCGACGCGAACGCCTCGGGAGCGCATCGTTCCCGAGGCCGTTTTCGCGAGGAGGAGAGCGGAATCGAGCAGCGATGCGTTTGCACGTCTGCCCATCGAAGCGAAAGCCATCATGAGTGGAAAAGCGCCATAGGTGCACTACCTTCTTGTGCATGTTCGAACGGAGTTTCTTTCGGAGCGCTGCGATCGGTAAACATCGGCGGCGTAGCGGCGAGCTTCGTGACCGATGCCGCATGGACCTTCGGCTTCTGAATCTCACGATGCTCCATCGCTTGGAATAGCCAAGAGCTTTTTATGTCATAATCGGGGGGAACGAAGAGAAAGGCTCCCTCATGGCACGATCCGCTGCTCCGTCGACGACGCGACGCACGCTGCACTACTTCTGGCTGGTCACCCGCAAACACCTCGGGCTGTTCGCCACGCTCATGACTGCGACGCTTCTGTTCGTGGCGCTGCTGTCGTACGGCAACCCCTACGTCATGAGCCTCGTGGTGGACCGCGTGAGCGCGGGCTCGGTGGCGCCCGACGAGGTGTTCGCGGTGTTCGGCCCTTATATCGTCGCGCTCATCCTCATCAACGTGGCTGGCCAGGCGGCCAGCAAGGTGCAGGACTACGCGATGTACCGGCTGCAGATCGCCGCCTCCTACGACCTGGCCACCATGTCGTTCGACGCGCTGTCCAACCAGTCGATGTCGTTCCACTCCAACCGCTTCGGCGGCACGCTCGTGAGCCAGACGACCAAGTTCATGAGCGCCTACCAGCTGCTGCTGGAAACCATCACGTTCCCGTTTCTGCCGGTCATCTGCTCGGTGGTGTTTACGTGCGCCATCCTCGCGCCGCGCGTGCCGGTGTACGTGGCCATCCTCATGGCGCTGCTCGCGGTGTACGCGGGCGTGTCCTACTACATGTACAAGCGCATCCTGCACCTCAACGAGCAGGCGGCCAGCGCGCAGAACCAGCTGTCGGGCGAGCTGTCCGACTCGGTTGCCAACATCCTGGCGGTGAAGACCTACGGGCGCGAGGACTACGAGCGGGGGCTGTTCGATCAGGCGAACCGCGAGGTGGTGGCGCGCGACTCGAAGCGCATGTGGGCATCGCTCACGCGCGGCATCGTGACGGCGTGCATCACCATCGCCATCATGAGCGTGGTGGCCGTGTTCATCGCGGGCGGGAACGCCTGGTACGGCATCACGCCGGGCACGCTCGTGGTGATGTTCACGTACACCTACACGGTGACGAACCAGTTCAACTTCATCAACAACGGCCTGCAGCGCTTCAACCGCGCCTTCGGGGACGCGAGCGGCATGACCGTGATCCTCGACGAGCCGCGACTGGTGGCCGACAAGCCGGGCGCGCCCGAGCTCGAGGTGCGCGAGGGCGCCATCGACTTCGAGGACATCGGCTTCTGGTACACCGACGGCGAGGCGCGCACGCGGGTGTTCGACGACCTCGACCTGCACATCCCCGCCGGCCAGCGCGTGGGCCTCGTGGGATCGAGCGGGGCGGGGAAGACCACGCTCACGAAGCTGCTGCTGCGCCTGTCCGACATCCAGGAGGGGCGCATCCTCGTGGACGGGCAGGACATCTCCGAGGCCACCCAGCAATCGCTGCGCCGCCAGATCGCTTACGTGCCGCAGGAGGCGCTCCTGTTCCACCGGAGCATCGCGGAGAACATCGCCTACGGGAGGCCCGACGCCACGATGGAGCAGATCCGCGAGGCGGCGCGCCAGGCGAACGCGCTCGAGTTCATCGAGCGGCTGCCGCAGGGCTTCGACACCGTCACGGGCGAGCGCGGCGTGAAGCTGTCGGGCGGCCAGCGCCAGCGCATCGCCATCGCGCGGGCGCTTCTGGCCGACTGCCCGTTGCTCGTGCTGGACGAGGCCACGAGCGCGCTCGACTCCGAGAGCGAGCAACTGGTGCAGGACGCGCTGGCCACGCTCATGCGCGGGCGCACGGCCATCGTGGTGGCGCACCGCCTGTCGACGGTGGCCAGCCTCGACCGCATCGTGGTGCTCGACGGCGGCCGCGTGGTGGAGGACGGCCCGCACGCCGAGCTCATCGAGGCCGGCGGGGCCTACGCGAACCTGTGGAGCAGGCAGACCGGGGCGTATCTGGAGTAGGGCGCGCGCAGGCAGCGGCCGGCGCGCATAGGCGAGGTGTGGGACGAACAGCCGAGTTTGGGGGATGCGGATCGCTTCCTGCGCCGGAGATATCGTAAGTTGTGGCCGGATTCGACGGAAATTCGCCGCATCGCAGCAAGAACTCGTGCACTCGTAGGATCAACGCGTTCTTGAACAGGGAAAACGCAAAAGGCTTGCGATGCATGACGAGTGCAGGTCGCGAAACTCGTCTTCTGATAGCGAATTTCCGGCGGAATTGGCCACGATTTCGCTTTTTGATGGCGTTGGCGTGGCGGTCAAAGCGAAGTAGCTCGGAGCGAAGGGATAGCTGTCTGCTGGAGTAGTCGCAACAACGAGGCCTCATCCTCGTGGCAAGATGCCCAGCGAGAATGCGCGCGAATCGGTTGTACTCGCGATAGTTCTCGACCTGTCGCCAGGTGGCGGTCACCACGGTAAGCCCGATGGATTCGAGTGCGTTACGGCGCGCGGCGTCTTCGGCGATGCGCTCGGCACCCGTGTGGCACAGGGTGCTGTCGTACTCGACGGCCACCTTCTTCTCGGGCCAGAGCAAATCGCATCGGAAGAACGACTTATCTGTCGACCAGCTGTTCCGCCTTCCGAGAGGGACGGAAGCGTTCATGCGCGGCGGAGCGACACCGCTTCCTCCGCTCGTGTACGGCAACGTCAGCAGCTCGGCCAATATCGATTCCCGCGGCGAAGCCGACCCGCTCAATACGTGGCGTATCGCGACCCGCGCACGCTTGGCGCCGCGGACGCGCTCAGTTTTGTCGAGGTAGGCTTCGAGCTTCTCCGGCGTGGTGAGGGGTGGCCTGCTTCGCACGCCGTAGGGCCGGGTTTCGTCGGGAGCGTACGTGCCGCAGAGCTCGTAGCCGAGATGCACGAGACGCGGGAAGCTCAGCAGGGAGGCCATGTGGACAAAGGTCAACTCGGGGCTCGTGACGAACACGGCTTCGCCGCCGCTCTGGAAGGGCGTCGCGCGTAGCGACTGGGCCGGCAAAACATACATCTGGTGAACGGCAAGATCGGTTGCGCGATTGCGGCGTCCGTAGAGTGTCAGGACGTGGATCGGCTTGGAGAGTATCCCGTTGTCGAAAAGTGCATCGACATCGGTACGAGGAATGCTCGGCATGTGCTCGGGAAGCGAGCATGCGCGGCATCGCGCACGCGGGAGCCCTGCGTCGCTTAGGGAGGATCTCCAGAATTCGAGGGCGGAGGAATATGCGAGCACCGTTTTCATGGCGCGAGTGTAACATGCAATATGACCAGGAGGAACAATAAATTCTACGCGATTGATCGGTGTGTGCACCGCGCTGGAACGGGAGAAGAACGGTGTCGGATCCGTGCTGGATTCGTTTGGAAAAGCGCTATACTAATACGTACAAACGTTTTGGTTATCGTAAAGCAAGGAGGCGAGCGGTGGCGGAAGGTCGCACGTACGTGTGCATCGACTTGAAGAGCTTCTACGCCAGCGTCGAGTGCGTCGATCGCGGCCTCGACCCGCTGAAGGCGAACCTCGTCGTGGCCGATCCCGACCGCACGGAGAAGACCATCTGCCTGGCCATCACGCCGTCGATGAAGGCGCTCGGCCTGTCGAGCCGCTGCCGCGTGTTCGAGATTCCTGAAGGCGTGGACTACGTCATGGCACGTCCGCGCATGCAGCGCTACATGGAGGCGTCGGCCGACATCTACTCGATCTACCTGCGCTACGTGTCGCCCGAGGACGTCCACGCGTACTCCATCGACGAGTGCTTCATCGACGCGACGCCGTACCTCGCGCTGTACCGGATGGAGCCTAAGGAGTTCGCCGTCATGCTCATGGACGCGGTGCTGGCCGACACGGGCGTCTGCGCCACCGCGGGCATCGGTCCGAACCTGTTCCTCGCCAAGGTAGCGCTCGACATCACGGCGAAGCACGCCGAGGACCATATCGGCTACCTCGATCAGGCCGAGTTCGAGCGCTCGATCCAAACCCACCGGCCCATCACCGATATCTGGAACATCGGTCCTGGCATCGCGAAGAGGCTGGCGAAGTACGCCGTGTACGATCTGCGCGGCGTGTGCGAGATGAGCGAGGCCACGCTCTACCGAGAATTCGGGGTGAACGCCGAGTACCTGATCGACCATGCCCATGGCGTTGAACCGTGCACCATCGCCGACATCCACGCCTACGAGCCGAGCGGCCATTCCCTGGGGAACGGCCAGGTGCTGCCCTGCGACTACTCGTTCGAGGAAGCGCGCGACGTGCTCAAGGAGATGGTGGACCAGCTCGTGCTCGACCTCGTGGAGAAGCGCCTCGTAGCCGGATCGATATCGCTGTACGTGGGCTATGCTAAGGGGCGCCGCGCGGACGGCGGGAGCGATGCGCAAGGCTGCGGCGCGGCGCGCGGGGAGGGCGACAGGGTGGATGACGACGGTACGGACGCGTTCTTCGACGGCGACCACGGCAGGCGCCCCGCAAGCGGCCGCCGCGGTTTCCCTCACACCGGCTCCACGCGCAGGCAGGCGGATCGCACGAACCTCTACTCAAAGCTCATGCCGCGCTTCCTCGACCTGTTCGACGAGACCACGCGCAAAGACGCACCCATCCGCCGCATCAACGTGGGCGTCGGCGGGGTGCTTCCCGAGGAATTCGCCACGATGGATCTGTTCTCGGATGCGGAGGCGGAGGCCGAGGAGCTCCGGCTGCAGCAGGCCGTGCTGGCCGTGAAGGGGCGCTTCGGGAAGAACGCGCTTCTGCGCGGGACCAGCTTGAAGGAGAAGGCCACGGCGCGCGAGCGCAACGAGCAGATCGGGGGCCACCATGCCTGAGCGCCGCCCGCGCGCCGACCGCGCCCAGCAGTTCATGCCCTTCGCCGCGCTCAAAGGCTACTACGATCTCATCCGCGAACGCGAGCGCGTGGCGGAGCCGAAGCGCGAGCTGACCGACGAGCAGGCGCTCGAGCTGTCGCAGCGCCTCGCCCGGATGGAGCGCCGCACGATGGCGACCGTCATTCACTACGACGGGGAGGCCTATGTGGTCGACCGGGGTCTCGTGAGCGACATAGACGAGGCTCGCCGGACCATCACGGTCGTGCGTACCCGCATCGACTTCGAAGATATCTGGGATATCGAGCGAGACGGCGATGATACGGCTGATGCCTTGTGAGCGCCCGCACAAAGTCCTCTCACAAAGCCCTCTCTCGCCGTTGCGACACGGCGCGCCTCGCGTATGGGCAATCGAGGGATCGGCCATTGTGGGTATAGGAGGGCTCACACGCGTTTGCGCCCTCACGCGCCGCCCCTTCCACCGAGGGGAGGGGCTCGGGGAAGGGGCGGCGACAGGAGGGGGCGGGTAGGCGATAAGCTGCTTTCAGCTCTTACTCGAGGTGATGGATGGGTCCCGCACCCTGTTCGGCACTTTGCCAGCCGTCGGGCAAGGGGATATCATGGCATTCGTTGCAGCTCAGCGTTGAGGTCGCGTCCACCGAATGGCACGAGAGGCATTCTCCTGATTCGAGGTGAGCCTTGTGTGGGTTGACTCCCTCGATGCCGGCGAAATCCTCGTTTCCTTTATTGATGACGTCGCGAGGATGGCAGCTCAAGCAGAATTTGTTGCTGTAATCATCGGTTTTGTCAAGCTCTCCGTTGACATGCAATGCCATGAGCGAGCCCGTTGGGAACGAGTCGGGGGAGGCGGATGCTCCGCCCTTGTCGGAATCCGCCTGCTGGGGCGCGCATCCTGCGATTGTCGCAGCCAAGGCTGTTGTGGCCAGGGCGGTTAAAAGCAACATCAATAGTCTTTTGTTCTTCACGTCAAACACCTTCGCCTTCCTCGGTCTCAGTCCCTAGATATTTGCGTGGATGTAATCCATGCCGAGGATGTCCTTGATGGCGAGCCAGGCGAAGCACTGGCCGTGGCCGATGCCGGAACCCATGACGTTCGGCGGATACACGTTGCCGTAGAAGGAGCCTGCGGTATTCCCTGCAACATAGAGGCCGGGAATGGGCTTGCCGTCCTTATCGAGCACGCGGCACCGCTCGTCGTTCTTGAGGCCACCGCGTGTCGAAGTCATCGACGAGCAATGCTTCGAAGCGTAGAACGGCGGCGTGTCGATGGGGGTCATCCAGAGAGGATCCTTGTAGAAGTCCAGGTCTTCCCCGGCAGCGCATAGCTCGTTGTAGCGGTTGAACGAGGCCGTGAAAATGTCCTTGTCGAATCCGCAGTGCTCGATAAGCTCGTCGATGGTGTCGAACTTGAAGGTCACGCCCAACTCCACGTTCTTGTCCACTTCCTCCTGCGTGTTGGAGGCGGTGTAGTCCTCGACCATGTAGCCGCCTTCGGGGAACTTCTCTTTCCATGCGCTGTCCCAGATGCTCCATGCGCATCCATCGGAGGTGCAGGTGAGCTTCGGGATGGAGGGGGACTGGAACGGCAGGTTCTCGGCCATGAGACGGCGGCCTGCGCCGTCCACCATAAACACAGGGAGGTTCGCAACGCCAGCGTAGAAGTGCGTGCCGTCAAGCTTGGGCAGCGTGCCGTCCGTCATGACGGCGGCGAACGGCCACAGATCGCCGCAGGCGAACTCATCCATATCGGCGCCTATCCACATGCCCATCTTCTGGCCGTCGCCGGTATCGTTCGTATTGATGTTGTAGCGGATGATCTTGCTCAGCGATACGTTGTAATGGGCCATCATTTCACGATCGCCGGACATGTCACCGGTGGTAAGCAGCACGCCCTTTGCGGCGTTGTACTTTACGTACTCCTCGGATTCGTTCTTGGCGATGACGCCTGTGCACCGACCGCTGTCGTCGCGGATCAGCTGCACGGCTGGCTGGCCGTAATGGAAAGTCGCGCCCTTCTCGGTCGCGTATTCTTCCATGATGCCGGTCCAGTCGACGTCGCCGCCGGTGGCGAAGAACTTGCCTTCGGAATCAGCGAAGAAGATCATCTGGGCGAACGCTTGCCACAACGGGCTGGCTCCGGGCATGCCGATGCCGTCGTTCGTGATCTTGTAGTCCAGCGAGGCGGCCGGAATGAGCTGGTAGCCCTTGCTGTTGAAGATGCCTTCGAGCCAGTTGACGTAGGGGCCGGAGTTGTCGAACCAGAGACCGTACGAGGACGTTCTACCTTGCACGCCGTTGCTGATGGCCCAGGTGGAGGTCACAAACTCCTTGCGATCGGTGGTCAATCCCAGCTTCGTCTGAACATCGGAATTGAAACCAGCAGTGCAGAGGCGCGCGACGCCGTACGAGCTGCCCTTTTCAAGTACGTGGACGTCTGCTCCGCTTTCTGCGGCCAGCATCGATGCGGGCAAGCCGCAAATGCCGGCGCCGCAGATGACGATGTCGCAGTCGATGGTTTCCGCTATCTCGTCGTCCGAGATGGGATTGGGCGGCGTGAGGAACGCGGGTTCTCCGGAGGCGCCGGCCTCGGCACCGGTTTCGGGCGTCTCGCTGCTCCCCTTGTCCTCCGCGGGCGCTCCGCTCGCGCAACCGCTCATAGTCCCTACCATCGCCGTGCCGACGCCGGCGAGGGCGGCACCTACGAGAAAGTCTCGACGGGATAGACCCTGGTGCTCGGATTCGATTGCGTCGAATTTGTTTTCCATGATACTCCCTTTCCCCTTGCTTCCTTGTTCTGCTTCCTTGAGCCGACCGTCGATGGCAGCCGCCTTCGCCAAGCAATGCTAGGGCCTGATCCGGTGCTAACCCCAGGTTTAACTTCAAGGGGAAACGGGTTATTCGCCTAACCCGCCCGCTCTGGGGTTCGTGCTCGAAGCTGGTCGTAGGGAAAGAGGTGCGAAAGAGGCCTTTCGTCCGCGTGGATTTATCCCTACAATTTGCAGGATACGGGGAGAGGGGTTCGAATGAGGGCAGCAGTGAAGGATTCCGCAGGGCATACGATGCGATCATTCGCGAAGTCGTTGCTCGTATACGCAAGCTATTGGTACCTGCTCGGGCCCGCGTTCGGTGTTTCGCTGCAGCTTTATTTGAACCACCGGTTCGGCCTCGTGAATGCACTCGGACCAGCTACGTTCCCCGACGTCATCTGCGTGGCTAGCTGCATCGTCCTCATGTGCTATATGGCGGCCAGCTCATTCTTCTCGCTGCGTGCACAGCGCAGGCGGCTTGCTCTGGCGTCGTCGGTATGCGGTGTCGCCTCGATGCTGGCTATGGTGCTGCCCACCCTGGTGGGAGTTTTTTCGGGTGCGTGGGCGCTCGTTGGCATCATGCTGTTCTCGTTCTTCCTTATGACCCATCTTCTGCTCTGGCTTGAAGTCTTTGTCTGCTACGACAATATGGTGAATCTCGTCTATGTTTTGGCCGTGGCCGCCTTGGCATGCTGCCTGTGCTGGTTTCTTATCGGACTCGAAGGTCCGCGCTTGCTGTGGGCGCTCGCGTTCGTGGTGGCGTTGGCGGGAGGTATCCTGCTAAAAGGCTTCCGCTCCACCGTGGAACTTGATTCGCCTCGATCAGAATCCACCGGTCGCGTGGGGAGGGCCGGGGGGGGGCTTCTCGTTGTGACCTTCTTCTTCGGCGTGGGCTTCATGTACACCACGAGCTTCATGTCGTTGGAAGAGTTCCATACGAGCTTCGATTGGACCGTTCCCGTCTATGCGCTGCTGCTGTGCGCAGCGGTGCTCGTATTCTCGCGGCGGATCCGCGTGTCCACGTTGTACGGCATCGCGATGCCGGTGGCTATTGCGGGCATCCTTCTGGCGCTGTTCGATAATCCGCTGCAGCTTTCGCCGACCATCCTGAACGAGATCGGTTTCTTCACCTATCTGGTCTTCATCCTGGTTTTGTACTGCATCCTGGGTCGCGAGTGGAACTCCGACTCCCCGCGAGTCGCTTGTCTGCTCATACTCGGACTCTACCTCGGTTTGTTTGCCGGTCGACAGCTTTTTTCTGCGATAGACGCGCTTGTTGACGAGGGGTCGCAGGCGTTTGTGCACGAGCTGCTTGCCGTATCGCTGCTCGTCGTTCTGGTAGTGTGCATGATGGGAGGTTGGCGCATTATCAATAAGATCGTTTCGAACGGTCTCTCTCGTCCGCGGTTCGACCACATCACCGAACTCGAGAGCCGTGAAACTGCGATGCACATCGCGAGCATCTACAAGTTGAGCGAGCGCGAACGCGAGGTGCTGGAACTGATGTTGGAGGGCAAGACGGCCACCGAGATAGCCGAATCGCTCATCATCGCACATGGGACGGCGAAGGCGCACATCAACAACATCTATAAGAAGGTGGGCATCCACACCCGCGAAGAGCTTTTGGCCATGATTCCGGGGAGGCTGTCGTCCTAGCGCACAGTGCCGATCTGCATCGGATACACGCGGCCGTATGCCGCCGATCTGTTTGTCGGGCGCCCCTGGTTGCAAGATGCCGGCTCGTCTCGTACGTTCGCGGGCGTGAGACTCCGCCATGTCGTCGTTGGCCTGTGGCGAAGCCCGACATCGTTCCTCCGATTTCTGCAAGATGCAGAAGGAAGAAGTGTAGGAGGGTTACACTGTGTAGGTGGATATCGGCGTTCGCCTCGAAGCGGAAAGGAGCATGTATGACCGTCATGGACACCATACGAGCACGCCATTCGGTGCGCGATTATCTTAATCGGCCCGTCGAGGGAGAGGACTTCGCGGCGCTTGAGGGCGCCGTGGCAGATGCGGGCGTGGCAGGCGGTCTGAACGTGCAGCTGGTGCGCGACAACCCCGAAGTGTTCAAGTTGTTCCTTGCACGCTATGGCGTTATCAAGGGCGCACGTACGAGCATCGTGTTTGTTGCTCGCGACGGCGAGCAGGATGAAGCGATAGGGTACTGGGGTGAACGTATCGTGTTGATCGCTCAAGAGTTGGGGCTGAACACGTGCTGGCAGGCTATGTCGGCGCGCAAGAAGTCGAAGGCGGAGGTGCCCGAAGGCGAAGACGTGCGCATCGTCATCGCTGTGGGTTATGGTAAGACACGGGGGAAGCCGCGCAAGACGAAGCCGCTTGAGGTGTTGTGCACGTTTGAGGGCACTGGTCCGATGCCCGCGTGGTTTGAGACTGCCATGGAGGCGGCCCAGCTTGCGCCTACCGGCATGAACAGTCAGAAATTCCATATCACCTTGCGTGCCGACGGTCGTACCGTGACAGCCGAGGCGCCCGAAGGCGGTTTGAATGCCATCAACCTGGGCATCGTGAAGCGCCACTTCGAACTGGCTGCCGATGAGACGGGCGCCGACTGGGCATGGGAATGACGCTTACAGCTTCTCCCTCACCATGGAGAGCGAGATCTTGCCGCGGTCCTTGTCGACGGCGGTGACCCAGACGGTGACGGTGTCGCCCACGGCCACCACCTCGCTCGGGTGCTTGACGAAGCGGTCGGACAGTTTAGAGACGTGCACGAGGCCGTCCTGTTTCACGCCCACGTCCACGAACGCGCCGAAGTCCACCACGTTGCGCACGGTGCCGGTGAGCTCCATGCCGGGGGCGAGGTCGTCGAAGGAGCGGATGCCCTTGCTGAACACCACCTCCGGCGCGCTGTCGCGGGGGTCGCGCCCCGGCTTCTCCAGCTCGGCCACGATGTCGCGCAGGGTGGGCAGGCCCACTCCCAGCTCGGCCGCGAGGGCGGGCAGGTCGCCGAGGCGGCCCGCGATGTCGGGGACGCCGCCGCGCGCGAGCGCCTCGGGCTTCACCTTCGCGCGCTTCAGCAGCTCGCGCGCCACAAGATAGCTCTCGGGGTGGACGCTCGTGGCATCGAGCGGGTTCGCGCCGCCGGTCACGCGCAGGAAGCCGGCGCAGTTCTGGTAGGCCTTGGCGCCGAGCTTCGGTACCTTCTTGAGCTCCCGCCGGTCGGAGATGCGCCCGTGCTCCTCGCGGTAGGCCACGATGTTCTTAGCCACGGTGGCGCTCACGCCCGACACGTAGCCCAGCAGGCTCGCGCTGGCCGTGTTGAGGTCGACGCCCACGCGGTTCACGACGCGCTCCACCACGCCGGCGAGCGCGCAGCCGAGCTCCGCCTGGTTGAGGTCGTGCTGGTACTGGCCCACGCCGATGGACTGCGGCGGTATCTTCACCAGCTCGGCGAGCGGGTCCTGCAGGCGGCGGCCCAGGCTCATGGCGCCGCGCGTGGTGACGTCGAGGTCGGGGTACTCCTCGCTCGCCAGCTTGGAGGCGGAGTACACCGACGCGCCTGCCTCGTTCACGATGGTGTAGCGCAAGGGGGCGTCCGACTTGGCGATGAGGTCGGCCACCACCTCCTCCGTCTCGCTGCTGCCCGTGCCGTTGCCGATGACGATGGTGTTGGCGCGGTGGCGCTTCACGAACTCGGCCAGCTTGTCCTGCGTCTTGCGCACCTCGCTGCGCGGCGGGGTGGGGTAGACGGTGGTGAAGTCGAGCAGCTTGCCGTACTCGTCGAGCACCGCCACCTTGCAGCCGGTGCGGTAGCCCGGGTCGATGGCGATGACGCGCGCGCCGCGCACGGGGCGCTGCGAAAGCAGGCTCTCGGTGTTCTTGGCGAACACCTTGATGGCGTCGGCCTGCGCGCGCTCGGTGAGGAGGCTGCGCATCTCGCGGTCGAGCGCGGGGGCCATGAGGCGCTTGTAGCCGTCGGCCGCGGCCTCGCGCAGCACGGGGGCGAAGGGGCTTGCCGGGTTCCTGACCACGCGGCGCTCGAGTTGTTCGATGGCGGCGTCTGCGTCCACGCGCACCTTCGCGCGCAGCTTGCCCTCCTTCTCGCCGCGGTTCACGGCGAGCACGCGGTGGTTGGGGATGCGCGAGAGCGGCTCCGAGAAGTCGTAGTACGCCTCGTAGACGGTCTTCTCCTGCGGGTCGACCGCCTCCACGGCCAGCGCTCCGGTGCGTTTGGTGAAGTTGCGCAGGGCCTCGGTGTGCTCGGCGTCGTCGGCGATGACCTCGGCCACGATGTCCTGGGCGCCCTGCAGCGCCGCCTCGGGCGTGGGGAAGCCGGCCTCGGCGTTCACGAGCCCCGCCGCCTGGGCGAGCGGGCTCAAGGCGTTGCGTCCCTGCGCCAGGATGAGCAGCGCAAGGGGCTCCAGCCCCGCGTCGCGCGCCTTCGACGCGCGGGTGGCGCGCTTCTTCTTGTACGGCTTGTACAGGTCCTCCACACGCTGCATGACCGCGGCGTCCTCGATCTTCGCGCGCAGCTCGGGCGTGAGCTTGCCCTGCTCGTCGATGGCCCGCAGCACCTCGTCCTTGCGGGCCTCGAGATTGCGCAGATAGGTTAGGCGCTCGTCGAAGGCGCGCAGCTGGGCGTCGTCCATGCCGCCCGTGGCCTCCTTGCGGTAGCGGGCGATGAACGGGATGGTGTTGCCCTCGTCGACAAGGGCGATGACGGCCGCGACCTGGGCTGCGGAAAGGCTGAGTTCGTGCGCGAGGGTTGTTTGGATGGTGGGCATGGGGTGGGCTCCTTGGTTCTGGCTCGAAATCGGGCTTGACATTATACGCGAAGGCCTTTGCCGGGGATGCCCGCGTTCTCGGTGTCGTCCGCACGCTCGTCCGATGCGCCGCCTGCACCCGGGTCGTGCTCCCGTCCCCATGCGCACATGGCCTCCATCAGGGGGTAGAGCGACGTGCCCTTCTCGGAGAGGCGGTACTCCACCTTCGGCGGGATCTGGGGGTACTCGGTGCGCACGATGAGACCGTCGGCCTCCATGCCCTTGAGCTGGCTGCTGAGTGTCTTGTCGGTGATGCGGCCGATCTTGCGTTTAAGCTCGTTGAAACGCATGGTCTCGCATTCCACGAGCCAGTACATGATGACGAGGCGCCACTTCCCGCCGATCATCGACAATGTGTAGCCGAACGGCGTGTCGGCGAGCGACGAGAGGCTTCCCTCGTAGGGCTCCATGCTCATAGCGCTTCCCTTCAGGATAGTACCTATTCTGAATGACCGTACTTCCGCTGCGGCCTCGCTCACAGTATAACGAGGCTGCAAGCACGCATGCCCAACGATCGCGAAAGGATGCGCCATGGCCATGACCAAGGTGAGGATCACCGTTTTGAAGGCCACGTTCGACGAGGAGCTGGCCGCCGAGTACGGCGCCGAGGGGCTCGCGCCGTGCCCCATGATGAAGGCCGGGCAGGTCTTCCTCGCCGACTACGCCAAGCCCGAGGGTTTCTGCGACGAGGCGTGGAAGGCCGTCTACCAGTACGTGTTCGCGCTCGCCCACGGCGGCGGCGACTTCACGTTCTACTTCGACGACTGGATGCGCGTGCCCGGATGCGCCATCGTCAGCTGCAACGACGGTCTGCGCCCCGTCATCATGAAGCTCGAGTCCACCGACATTCCTGCCCAGCTGGACTACGAGCCCGTTCGCTAGAGGCGCATTTTCAGGTACACCATGTCCATGAGCTTGTGGCCGTCCTCGTACATGGGATGGTCGTAGTTGTCGACGAAGAAGTTCTCCACGACATGCGAGCGCTCGAACCCGCACCGCTCGTAGAAGCGCAGGATGCCGGGCACGTCGCCCGTGCCGACGAGGAGCCAGTCCCCGCGCCCCCGGTAACGCTCGGCGACAAGCGCGACGAGCCGCCGCCCGTAGCCCTTGCGCTGGTGCTCGGGCACGGTGACGATGTTCTTGATCTCGAACACGTCGGGCTCTTCCTGCGTCACCACGCAGAGCGCCCGCGCCTCATCGTCCTCGATGAGGGCCAGCAGATCGCCGCGGTGCAGGTACCGCTCGATCATGTCCGCCGACTCGTCGGCGATGAGCAACAGGTCGAGGTGCTGCGCTCTGTCGCTTTCGGGGATTTCGGCGAGTTCCATATAAGGCTCCTCCTCGTGTCTTAGAATCGCAGGCGTGATAATCCCAAAGAGGCATTATAGCGGGCTGACGCGTCTGGTTTCCCGGCGCGCGCACGCGAGCGAGCGGAAGGCGAAGGCGATGAACATCCAGGTGTTCGGCACCAAGAAGAGCTTCGACACGAAGAAGGCGCAGCGCTACTTCAAGGAGCGGCGGGTGAAGTTCCAGTTCATCGACCTGGCGGAGAAGGGGATGAGCAAAGGCGAGCTGGAGTCGGTGCGCCGCGCGGTGGGCGGCATCGACGCGCTCGTCGACCCGAAGGCGAAGGACCAGGACACGGTGGCGCTGCTTGCATATCTCTCGCCCGACCAGAAGTTCGACAAGCTGTTGGAGAACCAGCACGTGCTGGTCGAGCCCATCGTGCGCAACGGCAAGCAGGCCACGGTGGGCTATGCGCCCGACGTGTGGAAAGGGTGGGAGTAGTACCGCGGCAAGGGCGCAGTAAACAGTCGGCGCCGCCCGTCGTGCGCGCGTCGTTCGTGTGTCCTTCTTTGCGCTGCCCGACGCCGCACGCGATTCGGTGCCGGCGTTTCCGTCGAATAATCGCGCCGTTTCGGTGTCGCTTCGCCCGGTGCGGTCCAGTTGCGGGTACCATAGGGCCGTGCAAGCGCTGCAACATCCACAAGGAGGCCCTACATGGACGTGAGCGAAAAGCGGTACTTGGAGCTTCTCTCCCGGTCGTTTCCCACCGCCGCCAAGGCTTCGGCGGAGATCATTAACCTGAGCGCCATCTTGAACCTGCCGAAGGGCACCGAGTTCTTCGCCTCGGACATCCACGGCGAGTACGAGGCGTTCTCGCATATCCTGCGCAACGGCTCGGGCTCCATCCGGCTCAAGATCGACGCGGAGTTCGGCGACTCCCTGAGTGAGGAGGAGAAGCGCTCGCTTGCGACGCTCATCTACTATCCGCATGAGAAAATGGAGTTGGTGTTATCGCAAGTGAGCGATCCTGGGGCATGGTATGCCATCATGCTGCCGCGTCTCGTGGCCGTATGCAAACGCGCCGCGCGGAAGTACACGCGCTCCCGCGTACGCAAAGCGTTGCCGGACGACTTCGCCTACATCATCGAAGAGCTCATGACCGAAGACCGTCACGGCGAGGACAAGCAGGCGTACTATGCGGCCATCATCGACGCGGTCATTCGCACTGACCGCGGTGGAGAGCTCATCGAGGCGCTGTGCCAGCTTATCCAGCGACTTGCCATCGAGCGGCTCCACATCATTGGCGACATATACGACCGTGGGCCGTATCCCGACGTCATCATGGAGACGCTCATGGACCACCATGCTCTCGACATCCAGTGGGGCAACCACGACATCGTATGGATGGGCGCTTCGCTTGGACAGCGCGGCTGCATCGCCCACGTGGTGCGCAACTGCGCGCGCTACGGGAACCTCTCCATCCTCGAGGACGCCTACGGCATCAACATTCTGCCGCTCGCTTCGTTCGCGCTCGAAGCATACCGCGACGATCCGTGCGTTGCGTTCGGTCTCAAAGGCAACCCGGAGCTTACGCCGCAAGAACTGGAGATGAACGTCAAGATCCAGAAGGCCATGGCCATTATCCAGTTCAAGGTGGAAGCGAAGCTCATCGACGAGAATCCCGACTTCGGCCTGGAGGATCGCAAGCTGCTGGACAAGATCGACTACAAGCGCGGTACGGTCTTGCTGGACGGTTCGGAGTACGCGCTGACCGACACGGTGTTCCCCACGGTGGACCCAGACGACCCCTATCGCCTTACGCCCGAGGAGGAGGACGTCATGCAGCGCCTGGAGCAGGCGTTCACGGGGTGTGAGAAGCTGCAGCGGCACATGCGCTTCTTCTTGGACGCGGGCAGCCTCTATAAAATATACAACGGCAATCTGCTCTTCCATGCGTGCGTTCCGCTGAACGAAGACGGCTCGCTTATGGAGACGGACGTGTTCGGACAGAAGTACAAAGGCCGCGCGCTTTACGATGTCATGGAACGCTATGTGCGTGCGGCGTTCGATGATTCCGATCCTGAGATGCGCAAGCGCGGCCGCGACCTTCTGTGGTATATGTGGCTGGGTGAGGGATCGCCTCTGTTCGCGAAAAGCAAGATGGCTACGTTCGAGCTGTACCTCATAGCCGAGAAGGAGGCGCGCAAGGAGGTGAAGAACCCGTTCTACGCCTACCAAAACGACGAGCACGTGATGGCCGGCATCTTCGAGGACTTCGGGATGGATCCCGCAACTTCGCGCATCGTGTGCGGCCACGTGCCGGTGAAGGCGAAGGACGGCGAGGATCCGGTGCGATGCGGCGGGCGCGTGCTCACCATCGACGGCGGCTTCTCGAAGGCCTACCAGCCTACCACGGGCATCGCCGGTTACACGTTGATTTCGAATTCGCATGGCTTCGTGCTGGCTGCACACGAGCCGCTCGAGTCAACCCGCGCCGCCGTGGTCAACGAGCAGGACATCCACTCGTCGCGTCGGGTGGTAGAGCGCGTGGAGAAGCGCACGCTCGTGGCTGACACCGATACCGGTAAAGAGCTGAAGCGGCAGATTGTTGATTTGGAACAGCTGCTGGAAGCCTACCGCATCGGCGAGGTAGCCGAGGGCGGGAAGTAGGCAGCAGGGGCGCGTTGCACAGCGTGTCTTCGACCAGGCGTTCTTCAAACGTAAATGCGATGCGTTATCGAATCCGCCTTCATGTCGGCTTTGTCTGCGCGCAGCGTCGATGCGATTGAGGTGATCGGCATCGACGTGCTGGCAAGCGCTGTAGCACACATTCATCCAAATCGGTTTTCTGCACTGACGGCGAAAGAAAGGGAAGAATCTGCCGGTAGGCCGTGGCGAAGTCATCGAGGGATGACGCGGTGTTGTTCCATTTGAAATTGCCGCTATCCCGCCTGGGCAAGTCGCTTCGCCAATCTCTTCCCTATAAGCACGAGCACGATCCCTAGAAGCGACAATACGCCCGCAATGATCATTGCTCCTTCCCAGGAGCCGGTGGCTTCGGTGGTGCTTGCGGCGACCATGGGGCCGATGAACGCGGCAACCGTGTAGCCGGGATAAACGAACGACCAGTTCTGGCCGAAGAACTTCGATCCGAACGAATCGCCCACGGTTGCCGGCATAACGCTCATAGTTCCGCCGAAGCAGCCACCAACGATCATCATGCAGGCAAGGAACGTGATGAACGTAGTGGCGTGGGCCAGGAACAGGAGCATGATCACGGCGTTGACGCCTAAGATGAGGATGAGCGTCGTGAAGCGGCCTATCTTGTCGGATACCGCGCCGAACCCGAGACGCCCCAGCACGCTGCCAACACCCAAAAGGCTGACCATCAGGGCTCCTTCAGCCGCGCTGAGGTGTGCGAGCTCCTGACCAAGACTCGAAGCGTGCCCGTTGATCATCTGCCCGCTGGTGACCGCCACCATCAATATGAAAAAGAGTATGTAGAACAACGGTTGTCTCAGGATCTCCCGACCCGAGTAGTTCCGCCCCGACGATACGGCCGAGGAGGTCGTCTGATCGTCCGGATCCCAATTAGACGGTTTCCAGCCAGGGGCAGGCATGACAAGGAACCATGTGAACACGAGGTAGATGACCAGCCACGCAATTCCCACGATGCGGAAGGCCATGAGGACATCGAAAGACTCGATGAGTATATTGCCTAAAGGAGCGAACACCACCGGCCCCATCCCTGCGCCGCAGGTGCAGACTCCATTGGCAAAGCCGCGTTTGTCTGGAAACCACGTTGTGGCAACGGAGAGCAGGGCATTGTAGGACAAGCCGTTGCCGATGCCGGCCAGTCCTCCGAAGAACAGATACAAAAGGGGGAGCGATTCAGCGGAGCCCGAAAGCAGCCAACCGCAAGAGAACAGCACGCCTGCTATCAGTATCACGTATCGAGGCTGGATGTGCTGCTGCATCCAACCGCCGAGAAAGCTTCCCACGCAGCTCATCAACATGAATAGAGAGTACGCCAGTGCGACGCCGGAAGCTGAGTATCCGAAAGCATCCATCAGAGGGACGTTGAAGATGGACCACATGTAGATCAAGCCGTTCCCCAGCGTCAAGAGCGTGGCAATGGCCAAGATCAAACCGCGTGGTAGCTTGCTTGCGCGTTCGGTCCGTATGTTCTGCATGGTGTCCTCCTGTCGCCCAGAGAAAGTCTACCGCGTTATTCGCGATGCGAGTATAGAAAAAGACGAGAGAGGACAAAGGGAAAAGCATGAAAGGCGCAGTGCGGGAGGCGGAAAGTTCCAAATGCGCTGATTTCATCGCAGCGACTATGTTGCAAGTATATTCCGATGAATACTCGTCGTAAAAGTAGAATCTAAGATAGGTTTGCATATGCGCTACTATAGTTTTGGAATCATCCGAAGCAAAGGACAATATGGTGTGGGATATGACGATTATCGCCTTGAAAAATGACACGCTATCGGTTCTTGCGTCGAGCAAGGGTGCGGAGTTGCAGAGCGTCGTTCGCAACGGCGCTGAGCGCCTGTGGTCGGGCGATCCTGCGGTGTGGGGGCGGCGTGCACCGCTGCTGTTCCCGCTGATCGGGCGCTTGCGAAATGGCTGGTACGCGAATGACGGCAAGCGAGTGGGTGCGCCGATGCACGGGTTCTGCCGCGACCGCGCGTTCGCGGTCGAGCAGGTGTCGGACTCGCACGTGCGCTTCGAGACGGTGTCCGATGAGGGCACACGGGCTGTTTACCCCTTCGACTTCCGCCTGTGTGTGGAATTCTCGCTCGAGGACAACGCGATAGTGAAGTCGCATATCGTCGAGAACACAGGCAACGCGCCGATGCCGTTCGAGCTGGGCGGGCACGAAGCATACGCGACGTGCTTGCTGCCCGGCGAGCGCATGACGGACTACTTCGTGCGTTTCGAGGGGCTCGATACGATCGAGATGTTCGGAATGGACGAGGCGGGCATCCTCACGCTGCCGAAGATCGCAGTGCCGCTCGAGGACGGGCGTCTGACGAAGACGCCCGAGCAGCTGGGCATCGACACCATCGTGCTGGAGAACGTCCCGGGCAGCACGATCGCACTGGCGAGCAGCGCAAACCGTTGCGAGGTGACCGTGGAATTCCCGGACTTCCCCTATCTGGGCATTTGGACGAAGGCAGGCCAGGACGACGCCCGCTACCTGTGCCTGGAACCGTGGTCGGCGCTGCCCGACGCGCATTTCTCCCCGCGCGAGCTCGCCGAGAAGCCCGGCGTGCGCGTGCTCGCGCCGGGCGAGCGTGCGACGCTTGCGTACCGGATGACGTTTCGCTAGGAGGCACAGTGGAGGAGCGGACTAGGTGCTCGTGGGCGGGCGACACGCCGATCTACGTTGACTACCATGACAACGAGTGGGGAAGACCCACCCATGACGACCGCGAGCTGTTCGAGCTGCTGGTTCTGGAGGGCGCGCAGGCGGGCCTGTCGTGGCTTACGATCCTCAAGAAGCGGGAGGCGTACCGCGAGGCCTTCGACGGCTTCGATCCCGCCAAAGTGGCGCGCTACGACGAGGCGAGGGTCGAGGAGCTCATGGCGAACGCAGGGATCGTTCGCAACCGCCGCAAGATCGAGGCGGCCGTGGCCAATGCGGAGCTGTTCTTGGATGTGGCTCGAGAGTTCGGCAGCTTCGACACGTTCATCTGGGGGTACGTGGACGGCGAGCCCGTTGTGAACCACTGGGAGACCCAGGCGGACGTCCCGGCCACCACGCCGCTCTCCGACCGCATCAGCAAGGATCTGAAGAAGCGCGGCTTCAAATTCGTCGGCTCCACCATCGTGTACGCCTATATGCAGTCCATCGGCATGGTGAACGACCACGTGGCCGATTGCTTCGTGCGGAGGGAGATGGTAGGAAAGTCTTCCGATGAGGGGATCAGCTGAACCTATGTCGAAGGGCGGCAAGGTCGACCGTCGCCGGCCCGTAGCGCCCTTCGGCGTCGCGCGTGAACGCGCACTTTGCGGTCTGGCAAAAGTGCAACGTTGGCTTGTCGGATGGCGTTTCGGTAGATGCCGCAAGGGCAGCGGACTGGCTCTGCGGCTTTTAGCGCGGTAAACGGCGCGCTTACCTCCTGCTCGCCTTCGCGTCACGGTTCATCGCGCCCGCGGGGGCCTCGAATGCCTCGATCTATCATCGAGTTGCAGAGATTCCCATCCGCGAACACGAGGGTGCTCGATGAACGTGAAGACCGGTACGCATAGACGCATGGTGCAGAAGGCATCGGTGCATCAGGGAGGCATCAAACGCCATGCGAGGCCCATCGCTATAGTGGGGCGCATAGCCTCGGTGCTGTCGGTGTGTATGTACGTCTCCTACATTCCGCAGATCATGGACAACCTGGCCGGGCACCCCGGCAATCCTGTGCAGCCCCTGGCAGCGTTCTTCAACTGCCTGTTCTGGACCATCTACGGCCTCTTCAAGAAGGAGCGGGACTGGCCGATCGTGGTGGCCAACGTGCCGGGAATCTTCCTCGCGGCCGCCGCGTTCTTGACCGCCGTCTTCTAATGCCGCTCCGATGCTCTCCCGTGCGCAGGAAGCTGCTCGCACGGATGGCGAGCGACAGCGGGAGTTGCGTAGTTCGAAAGCGGGTATAGCAAGCCTGTACAGCGAGGGCTGCGCGTCGCAAGGTACGCAGCCCCCGTTTTTCGCATCGATGGCTCGTGATCGTTTATCGGACTCGGTGGGAGGCTCCGATTTCTCGCTATCAGAGTTCTATGCGGTCGAACTTCGCGAGGATCTCCGTGGCTGCAGAGCATGCCTCGCAATCGCAGTACTTCGCACCCGCCTCCTTGCGTTGCTGTTGGGCTGCAAGCGCGCTTGCAGCCGCGTCTTCGCCAAGCATCTCGATTGCCGGCCCTTGCAAGAAGGCGATCACGCCGTCGATCGTCGTCGGGCGCCCTTCGAGGACGTCGAGCAGGTCGTTCGTTGCCGCATCGATAGCAGCGTCGCTCGAATTGGCTGCTACTGCATCCTTCCATGCCTGCGCAGCATCCTTTGTCACCTGCGTGCTGAATTCGGAATCCGCGAGCGTGTCCACGCGCTCGGTCACGTAATCGAACGTCTCCTTGTTCATGACAACTCCTTTCAGCGATTCTTCTATTCCCACTCAATCGTCCCGATCGGCTTCGGCGTGAGGTCGTAGACCACCCTGCAGATGCCGGGGACTTCGGCGAGGATCCTCGCGGTGATCTTCTTCAACAGCGCCCAATCCAGCTCGGGGACCTCGGCGGTCATGGCATCCACCGTGTTCACCGCGCGGATGATGGCGGGCCACTCGAACGCGCGGACGCCGTCGCGGACGCCGGTGGCGCGGAAGTCGGGGACGCTCACGAAGTACTGCCAGACCTTGCCCTCGAGGCCGGCCGCGGCGAACTCGTCGCGCAGGATGGCGTCGGCTTCGCGCAGCGCCTCGAGGCGGTCGCGCGTGATGGAGCCGAGGCAGCGCACGCCCAGGCCCGGGCCCGGGAACGGCTGGCGCTCGACCATGCCCTCGGGCAGCCCGAGCTCGCGGCCGATGACGCGCACCTCGTCCTTGTACAGCAGCTTCACGGGCTCGCACAGCTCGAACTGCAGATCGTCGGGCAGACCGCCCACGTTGTGGTGCGCCTTCACGCCGTCGGACTCCAGGATGTCGGGGTAGATGGTGCCCTGCGCGAGGAAGCTCACCTCGTCGCCCACCTTGCGGGCCTCCTCCTCGAACACGCGGATGAACTCGGCGCCGATGATCTTGCGCTTCGCCTCGGGCTCGGCCACGCCGTCGAGCAGATCGAGGAAGCGCTCGGAGGCGTCGACGTACACGAGGTTCGCGTCGAGCTGGTTCTGGAACACGTCCACCACCTGTTCGCTCTCGCCTTTGCGCATGAGGCCGTGGTTCACGTGCACGCAGATGAGCTGCTTGCCGATAGCCTTGATCAAGAGCGCCGCCACCACGGACGAGTCCACGCCGCCGGACAGCGCCAGCAGCACCTTTTGGTCGCCCACCTGGGCGCGCACGGCTTCCACCTGCTCGTCGATGAACGCGCTCGCCAGCTCGGGCGTGGTGATTCGCTCCATGTCTTCAGGGCGCTTGTTGGAATCCATGCGGGGACCTCCTCGTGCTCGGTGATGTTCTGGGGGAAATTATACCGGATGGCGCAGGTTTCTCCCGATGATATGGTTGTGAGCTCGATAATTTGCAGAAAACGTGGAAGCGTGGCCGGCACCGTCCGCCTTCGGCGCTTGGACGGGCAACGGGTAGGGAAGCGCCTCTCAACAAGAAGCGCATAGTGCGTGTCCGGCAAGGTTGCGCTGGAGTACAGTCAAGCTTGATAAGGAAAGGAGACGCTGCTATGGACCCGGTTTCGCTCCCTGAATGGTTCACGGCTTTCGCCGAGATCTCGGCGGTGGCGGTCGCATTGTTCCTGCCTCAATACCAGGCGCATCGCGAACGCAAAACCAGTTTCACGCGCATGCGACGCGTGACAAAGGGCATGCTCTATGCTCTTGCGCATGATCGGGCCGCATGCACGGAAAGCTGCGATTCGAGTCGGCTCGAAAGCGCAAAAGAGCTGAATCTCTACTTACAGGTGGCCTTTCTCGTTTTGAGCGATCAGCGCGAACTCGACCTAAGGGAGGAAGTTGCTCGCCTCTATCGTGCGCTTACTTCGCCGCATGCCGATATTCAGGCCATCGAACAGGAGATCGCGTTGTTGTAGTGCGAGTTCTCCATGCCTGCGGTACGGCCCTGTGCTACCATCGTCGGCATGCATTCTCCGCTGCTGAAATATGCACTCGCCGTCTTTTTGGGTGGCGCCAGCTACGGCGCCATGGGCACGGTGGCGAAGAGCGCGTTCGCCGCCGGTTTCACATGGCCTCAGACGGTCATGAGCCAGGCGCTGTTTGGCACGCTCCTGTTCGGCCTCGCGTTCGTCGGCGAGGCGGCGCGCAACCGAAGCGCGGCGCACATGAATGCCCGCAAGTTGTTCAAGCTCATGGGAACCGGCGTCGCCACCTGCATCACAGGCGTGCTGTACAGCATCGCTCTCTCGAAGCTGCCGGTGGCTGTAGCCATCACGCTTTTGTTTCAATTCACCTGGATCGGCATCGTCATTCAGGTGGTTGTCACACGCAAACCGCCTCAAGCTGCTCAGGTGGGCGCCGCGGCCGTCATCATGGCGGGTACCGTGCTGGCGAGCGGGCTTCTCTCGGCTGACGTGGACTTTGCGTCGTTCGATCCGATCGGCATCGTGTGCGGGCTGCTCTCGGCGGTGACGTGCGCAGTGTTTATGTACCTGTCGGGCCATGTCGAGAACGACATGCCGGCCTTTCAGCGCGGATTCTTCATTTGCTGCGGGTCGCTCCTGGTTGGCATGGCTGTGTGTCCGGGCTATTTCCCTTCCGGCGTGCTTTTCGAGGGTATTGCGGGCTATGGCGTGCTGCTGGCAGTGACGGTGCTGTTCGTTCCCGTGCTCTTGTTCGGTATCGGCACGCCGAAACTGCCGGTGGGCGTATCCACGATCCTCGCCGCTTCGGAGCTTCCGTGCGGCATCTTCGTGTCGCTTGTTGTGCTGGGGGAAACCGTCGACGTTGTGCAGGTGGCAGGCGTGCTCGCCATCCTAGTCGGTGTGGCGATCGCTCAAGCGCCTTCGCTCAAGATGCGTCCTCGTCGCAGACGTGGAGCAGCCGTTGTAAACGACGAGCGAGCAAAAAGGAAGGTTCAGTAGCCCATTTCGTGCAGGCGCGCATCGTCGATGCCGAAGTAGTGGCCTATCTCGTGCACCACCGTCTTGCCGACCTCATCCACCAGCTCCGCGCGCGAGCGGAAGCAGCGCTCGTGCGGTCCTTTGAATACGGTGATCACATCGGGCAGGTCGCCTTCGTAGCCGTCGGCACGATCGACGAGGGACACGCCGTCGTACAGGCCTAAGAGTTCGTCCTTGCGCACCGATGCGCCTCGACAGCCGGGCTCGTCCAGAATGTCGAAGTGGTAATCATCGGGTTCGCTCTCTACCACAATCGCCACGTTATCGAGTGCCCGGAGGAACCGCTCGGGTATGTTCGCGAGAGCCTCCTCGACCACGGTCTCGAACTCCTCGTCGGTCATGCGGGCCATCCCCGCCTCCTGTCATCGGTCTTTTTCGCTGGGGCGAGTATACCGGATGAACTGTAGGAGGAACGCGCGACTAGGAAGCTGCACGGTTTTTCGCCTATGCGATCTGTTCGCTCAGCACAGTTTTTCTCTTTCGAAAGGCATGGTTGCCTACCTGGGGCTTCTCTGATCCGGAAGGTACGGTTCCCCGAATCCAAGTTGCCGACATCCAACAGTGCGCACAAACGAAAGGATCGTGCGATCGCATCGCAATCGCCAATCTGCGAACCTTTTACTGTGCGTCGCACGCTAATGTGCAATCTATGGTATAGTGTGCGACACACACTAAGCGAGAAGGGGCAGGGATGCATGGATCGTAACGACATCGTGTCGAGCATGGTGCTGGAACTTCGCCGCGGCACGCTCGTGATGCTGGTGCTCAGTCGGCTGCGCGAGCCCGCGTACGGATACGCGCTGGTGAAGTCGCTCGCCGACCACGGCATACCCATCGAGGCTAACACGTTATACCCGCTCATGCGGCGACTCGAGTCGCAGGGGCTGTTAGAAAGCAAGTGGGATCACGGTGGATCGAAACCGCGCAAGTACTACCGCACCACGTCCGAGGGCCTGCGCGTGCTGAGCGAGGTCGAGGAGCAATGGCAGGTTCTGTGCGGCGGCGTGAATGCCTTGCTGCGCGTCGCCGTAGACGGCTCCGGCGGCGAGGATGCCGGCGGAAGCGGTTACGGGCACGCTGATGAAAGTGATCGTCCTGGCAGCGTTTCTTGCTGTAGCGATGATAGTGACGGTAACGGAGGTGGGGTGCAATGACGATTCGAGATAACGATATGATCGAGCGCTACCTGTACGCCGTCACGCGGCACCTGCCTGCGAAGCAGCGCGACGACGTGGCTGAAGAACTGCGCACGCTCATCTCCGACATGCTCGAGGAGCGTTGCGGAAGCATGCCGCCTGCACAGAAGGATGTGCGCGTCGTGCTCACCGAGCTTGGAACTCCGGGCGAGATGGTTCGCAAGTACACCGCCGACGAGAACGCGTGCCTCATCGGCCAGCCGTACTACGCGCAGTATCTCTACGTGCTGAAGATCGTGCTCGCTTGCGTGGCCGGCGGCATGCTCGTAGCCGGCGCGCTGTCTCTCGCGACGGGCACGCAGGGGGGCGTTCTCGGCGGCGTGCTCGAAGGGATCGGCTCGCTCATCGCAGCGCTCGTCTTCGCTTTCGCGTTTGTCACCGCGTTGTTCGCCTTCTTCTCGCACCGCGGCATCGACGTTGAGGTGATGGGCTCGCTCGACGATCTGCCGCCCGTGCCGCGCGAGACGAGAAACCCTGCGCGTGGCGATGCAGTTGTCGGCATCGTATTCTCTATCGTCGGTGCCGTCGTGCTCTTGCTGTTCCCCGATGTATTGAACGCGCTCAGCCACCGCAGTGACGGTATGCGGCTCGAACCCTTCAACGCCGAGGCCATCCGTGCGTCGGCGTGGGTCATCATAGCTTGGACGGTCGTGTGCGTCGGCGCCGAAAGCTTCAAGTTGGTGGAAGGCCGTTACACGAAGCGCCTGCTGGCGGTCACGCTCGTCAGCGATCTTGTGGTCGCAGTGCTTGCCGTCTTCTGGCTAACGAATTTCCATCTGGTTGACGCTCAAGCAATCGTTCAGGCGATGCAGTCATCGGGCCTCGCGTTGGAGGGGCCGGTTCTTTGGGCGGTGTCGAATGTGCAGGTGGCGTTCTGCGGCTTCATTGTGGTTGCGCTCGTCATCGACGCAGTCGACTCCATCGTTAAAACCGCGAGGAACAGCCGAATCTAAGCCGGCAGCCGAGTCTACCCACCATGCGAGGAAGGGGCGCCAGGCCCCTTCCTCATGCGTCCCGACCATCTTCTTTGCTCATGAAGAACCCCTAGATTGCGTCGTCGCGCAGGGCCTCCACGATGCTGCCGGCGCGAGCACGAGCGAGCGCGTAGGCAACGCTGAGCGCCAGCACCGCGAGCACCACGCCCACTGCGGCTCCGACGTAGGACCATGGCAGCGAGAACGTCGTGCCCGCGAACGTCATCGCGGTCGCCTGATGTAGCGCCCATGCTACCGCCGCAGCCGCCGCAAGGCCGATAAGCAGACCCCGCACGGCATAACTTACACATTCATAGGTGAGCATCCGGGCGAACGCGCGGTTGCCCATACCCACCGACTTCAGCACCGCGAACTCCCGCGTACGCAGGATGATGCTGTTAGCCAGCGTGTTGAACACGTTCGCCACTGCAATGAGGGCCATGATGATGGAGAAGCACATCACGAACAGTTGCACGGCCTGCATCACGAGGCGGTCCTGGCGGGCGCTCTCTGCGAGGTCGCTCACGTTGATGGAGACGCCTTCGAAGCCTGCAGCCATCTTCTCCAGCTCTTCGGCGGCCTTCGCGTGATCGGAGGCCTTGAACGAGAAGCCCGCGAACGAGTACGTGAATGGGCTGGTCTGGTAGTCGCCATTGAATGCTGCAGCGCTTTCGGGCAGGATGAGCGCGGGGAACTGTCCGCTTGCACCGACGGCGCCGAGAGCGTCCGGCTCCTCATCTGCGAGCGCGCCTACCTCGATCGGGATCGGCGTCGCAACATCATCGAGCGGAACCGTCTGCGCAGGAGCTTTAGGATCCACCACGTTCATGTAGGATACGAGCGGTCCTTCGGCGCTGTCGAGAATGCCCATGAAAGCGAATCCTTCGGGGCGGTCGATGGCGTAAAGGTCGATGCTTCCCGTGCTCGCGAACGGCACGGCCGACACGTAGGTCCCATCCATGAGCGTCTCCTGAAACGTGTTGAGTCCGAGAGCGCGCACGTTGTCCGGGTCGGTGTACTCGATCTCGTCAAGACCGAGCTCGGCCACGAGTGCGCGCCAGGAAGCGTCATCGAGGTAGAACAGCGATACGGAGCCGTAATAGTCGCCTTGCTCGCCGAAACTCGGGGGCACGAAATCTGCGTTGCGCTCGGCATCGATGCGCTCGCGCACGCCTTTCGCCTCGGGCGTGATCATGGTGGCGGGGATGATGCCCTCAGCTTGACCTTGCCGCGTTGAGCCGAGGAACTCGAGTCCCTCGATACTGCGCGTCTCGTCAAGGAATCGATCGAGGTCTTCACCGTGATCCGACAGATCGTCGACCATGCCGGTGGCTGTCGGCTCGACATGGGCAGATACGATGATGTCGGCTTCGCTTGCCGCACCGCCGCGGCCCGCGCGGTCGGCAATGGGGGACATCGCGGCCGCCAGGCTGCCGGTGGCAACGATAAGCACGACGCTCACTGCAAGGGAAGCGACCACGGTGCGTCCGCGGGATGCCGAGCGGGAGAGGTTGCGGTGCGCCACGAAGCCCGGCATGCCGAAGATCCGGCCAGCGAAACCGAGTTTGACGAGATTTCCAGACGATGCTCCTGCAGCCGAGCTGCGTATGGCGTGTTTGGACAGGCGCACGTCCTGCGTCTGGCGGATAGCATCGACGGCTGATACGCGGCTTGCTCGTAGGGCCGGTACCCAGGCACTGACCGCGAGCGTTGCGAACGAGAGCGCCGCGGCGGCGGCCAGCATAAGCGGGTCCACCTGCACGGGTACGCCGCTTCCGGAGCCGACGATCGAAACGAACGCTTCCTGCGACACGGCGAAAGCACCAGCTGTCCCAGCCACGCCGAGCGCGAGCCCCAGCGGCACGCCCACGATCCCCAGCACGAGCGCCTCGGTCACCACCGTGCGCCTAAGCTGTCGTTTCGACGCTCCGAGTGAAGCAAGGAGACCGAACTGGCGCGTGCGTTCCGCCACCGAGATGGCGAAGGCGTTGTAGATGAGCGACACCGATGCCACGACGATCACGAGCGCGAGTACGGCCGCGATGGACCAGAGCGTCCCCCAGATGGGCCGGTCATCTGATACGCCGAGATAGCGAAAGATGTTCGTGTGGAAATGCGTCGAGGCATCGTTTTCCACGCCGGTGGCCTCGACCATGAGCGCCTGCATGTCCTCCAGGCTGCCGATGCCCTGCGTGCGCACGTAGGCGCCCGTGAGTGCACCTTCTGTTTCGTCAGGGGTCGTGAGCGCCACGATAGAGGAGTACGCTGCGGTGAAATTGTTGCCCGTGAAAGGAGACTGGCGTTCGTAGAATCCCACCACCCGGTACGTCCGCTCGGACACGTCGCCCAGTTCTTCGTTCACCGTGCCGGTGCCCTGTTCGACGGAGTGTAGCCATTCGTCGACGCTGCTCAGCACGACGGGCTCGCCGCTTCCGTCATCGTACAGGCGTGTTCCCAGATCGAGCGAGAGCATGCTTCCCACGGCAAGAGGTCCGCTTGTCCGCGCTCCGCCTTCGCCGTCAGCGCCCAGCTCTGCGCCGCGCGCGTAGTCTGGAAGCACGATCTCGTCCGCCGCTTCGGGCATGCGCCCTTCCACGAGTTCGGGCATGATGGCGAGCGGCTGGCCGTCCGGATTGAAAGAACCTTTTGCCTCCTCGGGCAGCGTGCGCACCGCCACGAACTCGCCGTAGGTGTACGACTCCTCCTCCGAGAGTCTGGCCGAGCCCAACTCTTCGAACGTCGCGATGTCGCTTGTCCGACCGTCGGCTTCAAGTGCGTTCAGCGCCTCGTCGGATACATCGGTGGTGAAGATGTGCCACGATCCCTCGTCAGCAACGGTGCGCTCCAAGAGCGCCGCCTGCATGCTACCGACGCTTGTTAGCACGGCGGTCATAAGCGCTGTGGAAAGCGCGATGCCCGCCACGGTGACGGCGGTGCGCACGCGGTTTCTGGCGAGCGACCGCAGCGTGAAGCGCGTGAAGATGCCCATGCTAGCGCCGCCTCTCGTCGGAGGCGACGCACCCGTCCTCGATGGCGATCACGCGATCGGCCGCGCAGGCGACGTCCTCATCATGGGTGATGACGACGAGCGTTTGGTTGAAATGGCGGTTCGAATCGCGCAGAAGCGCCATGATCTCAAGAGAGTTGCGCGAGTCGAGGTTGCCGGTGGGCTCGTCGGCGAGCACCACGGCAGGCGCGTTCATGAGCGCGCGCCCGATGGCCACGCGCTGCTGCTGGCCGCCGGAGAGCTGGTTGGGCAGAAAGCCCTCATGGCCGCGCAGCCCCAGGCCGTCGAGCAGCGTGCGCAAGCGCTCCTCGTTGACAGGTCGGCCGTCCATGAGTACGGGTAGCGTCATGTTCTCCACCACGTTGAGCACGGGAATGAGATTGTAGAACTGGTAGACCAGTCCCACTTCGCGCCGTCGAAGCACCGCGAGCTCCTCGTCGGAGCGCGCATACACATCGGCGCCGGCCAGGCGCACGGTGCCCGACGTGGGGCGGTCGACGCCGCCCATGAGGTGCAGCAGCGTCGACTTGCCGGAACCCGACGAGCCCACGATGGCCGCGAATTCGCCCTGGGCAATGGAGAGCGATACGTTGTCGAGCGCCTTGAGCGCCGTCGCGCCCTGCCCGTACACCTTCGTCAGATGCTCGACCGTGAGGATGTCCATAGGTTTCTGCCTTTCTCGCTTGAGCCTCTACGGACAGTGTCCCATCGCGCGGTTGCACCGGCATGAAACCCGCATTACGAAATTGTCATCTTGAACCTCGCTGAAGTTCCGCGCGTTATACCACCATCTTGGGAAACGTGAAGTCGAACTGCGCGCCGCCGGTCGCACGGTCGTTTCCGGCGCGCAGCGTGCCGCCTTGCGCGGCGACAAGCGAACGGGCGAGAGAGAGTCCGATGCCGAAGCCCTCGGAGCCTGCCCCGCGGTAGAAGCGTTCGAACAGGTGCGGCACGTCCTCGGGTGTGATGCCGGGGCCCGTGTCGGTCACGCGCAGCCTGAGCGCCACCGCGTCCTCCGAGGCGCTCAGGCGCACCGTGCCGCCGGCGGGCGTGTGCTCCAGACAGTTCTTCAGCACGTTGCCAAGCGCCTCGGCCGACCAGGCGGCATCCCCCGTGAACGACGTCCCCGGCGCCACGTCCACCTCGCAGGCCACGCCGCGTAGGTCGAACGCGCCTGCTAGCGGAGCGAGCGCGTCGCGTACGAGGCGCTCCACGTCCACGGGCGCGGCCTGCACGCGGATGGCCCCGGCGTCGGCCTTCGCCAGTTTGAGGAGCGTGGTCACGAGCCACCCCACACGCTCCACGAGCGTCTCTAGCTCGCGCAGGGCGCGCGTGCGCTCGGCGGGGCCCGCAGCGTCCTCGATGGCGGGCACCAGGAGGCCGATCGCCGTGAGCGGCGTTCTTATCTGGTGCGACACGTCGGCGAGCGCATCGGCGAGCGCGGCCTTCTCCTTCCCGAGGCGCTCGGTGGCCCCCGCGAGCGCGGCCGTCATCTTCGCCAGCTCGTTCTTGAGCACGGCCACGTCTCCCTCGCGGTAGTCCGCGAAATCGATGCGCCGGCCGCCGTGCAGCACCTCGTCCACCTCGGCGGCCAGGCGCGCAATCTCGCGGTAGCGCCGGGTTGAAAATGCGGCGAAGAGGGCGCAGGCAAGGGCGAGGGACGTCAGCGCCGCAAGCCCCGCGCCCGGCCCGGCGAGTGCCCATGCGAGCGCGTCAACGACGCCGAGCGCAGCCGCCAGCACGGCGAGCTCCACCGCGAAGGAGCGATTGCGCAGAAGGCTCATCGTGCGCCTCCTTCCTCGACGGGGCCCGCCTTGTATCCCAAGCCGCGCATCGTGAGCACGAGCTTGGGGTCGGCCGGGTCGTCCTCGATCTTGTCGCGCAGGCGCTTCACGTACACGTTTAACGTGTTGTCACTCACATACTCGCCGGCGCTGTCCCAGATGGCGTTGCGCACATGCTCGCGCGTGACCAGACGACCCTGGCTCTGCGCGAACAGCAGAAGCAGCCGATACTCCAACGCGGTCAGCTGCACCTCGCGTCCCGCTTTGCGCACGACGGCGGCCGTTGGATCCACTTCCACGTCTCCCAGGTGCAGGGTCGCAGACGATCCCGATGTGCGGCGCAGGACGCTCTTGATGCGCGAGAGCAGCTCGCGGGCGCGGAAGGGTTTGGCGATGTAGTCGTCGGCGCCCATATCGAGGCCGGCCACGGTGCTGTATTCGTCGTCCGAGGCCGTAAGGAATATCACGGCCGGCGCGGGTTCGACCGCCTTCGCTGCCGCGCACACGGCGAACCCGTTGCCTTGCGCGAGTGATACGTCGACGAGCGCGAGGTCAAACCGTGCGCTCGTCAAGAGCGTCGCGGCTGCGCCTTGTCCGTCGGCATGCTCCGTTTCGTATCCCTCCCGATGCAAGAGGTCGGTCAAGCTGGCCACGATTGCTGCGTCGTCTTCCACGATGAGTATGCGCATGTGCTCGGCTCCTTCTCCTGCGGACGTTTGCGAACACGGTAGCAGAAAAAGCGTGGCCGCGCAGACAAGGAACAGCTGAAGGCAAGATCTTCGGAATGGGGCAGGCAGGGAGGTTCGCTCTTGCGCCCGATACGGATGTCGAAGGAGCGCGTCTAGCGCTGCGGGTTGAAGACCCGGTCGACGAGCGGCATTGCGATGTAGGAAACGAGCGCGCCGATGAGCGCTCCCAGGGCGTCCACGAGCCAAAGTACCGGCACTGCGGCGAAGTCGGAAGTGCCCAGCGCGAGTTCGCCGATGATGGCGGCTAAGCCTGTGAGCGCGAACGCCATGATGCAGGCGCGCTTGAGGGGCACATGCTGCCACAGCGCGTTCGTCAAGAGGAACGTCAGCAGGAAGGTGGCGAACAGGCGGGGAATGGCAGGCCACAAAACAACGACCGCTCCAGCCCAGACGAGAGCGATGCTCCAGCGCGCGATCATGAGCGCCTGTCGCGTTTTCGGGCGGATGGGCCGATCGGCGGGTGTTTCAGTTGTTTTTCGCGTGTCCATGCGGATCAGCCTAACAAAGAGCGGACGCAGCGCGATCTTGGTTCGCGAGCAGTCGCGCAACCGTTGCCGACTCATCGGCGCGATGTTACCGTGCGCAGAGTGGGATGCATCCGACATATATACCGCAATGAGTGTCAAGAGCAAACTTCGCCCTGTATCGAAGGGCGAAGGAAGTATCGTTCCGACTTCTTGCGCCACTGCAAATCACACCCTGCAGCGCCGACTTCCCAAGCTGGCTGCCGCCTGGCGAAAACGCCAGGCTAGCGTTCCCGTCTGGCCAAACGTGCGATGCCGCCCCTGGGCGGCATCGCAGCGGTTTATCAACAGCCGGACCCTTGTGGCCCGCTACTTTCTCACGTTCATGGCGCGCATGGCGTTGAGGATGGCGATCACGGCCACGCCCACGTCGGCGAACACGGCCAGCCACATGTTCGCGATGCCCACCGCCGCCAGGATCAGCACGAGGAACTTCACGCCGAGGGCGAACACGATGTTCTGCCACACGATGCCCATGGTCTTGCGGGCGATGCCGATCGCCCGCGCGATGTTGGACGGCTTGTCGTCCATGAGCACGACGTCGGCCGCCTCGATGGCCGCGTCCGAGCCCATCGCGCCCATGGCGATGCCGATGTCGGCGCGGGTGAGCACGGGCGCGTCGTTGATGCCGTCGCCCACGAACGCCAGCTTGCCCTTCCCGGAACCCCTCTCGTGCGTCTCCTCGAGGAGCTTCTCCACCTCCGCGACCTTGTCCTGGGGCAGAAGCTGCGCGCGGAACTCGTCGATGCCCAGCTCCTTCGCCACGGCGGCGGCCACGTCGGCGCGGTCGCCCGTCAGCATGACGGTCTTCTTCACGCCGGCCGCGCGCAAGGCGGCGACGGCCTCGGCCGCGTCGGGCTTCACGACGTCGGCGATGACGATGTGGCCGATGTAGTCGCCGTCGAGCGACACGTGCAGGATGGTGCCGGTCAGCTCGCAGTCGTGGCAGCCCACGCCGCACTCGCTCATGAGCTTGTCGTTGCCTACGAGCACCACGTGCTCGTCGATGCGCGCCCGCACGCCGTGGCCGCTCTGCTCCTGCACGTCGTCGATGCGCTGCTGGTCGATGGGCCCCGAGTAGGCCGCGCGAACCGACAGGGCGATCGGGTGGTTGGAGTACGCCTCGGCGTGCGCCGCGATGGACAGCAGCCGGTCGGGGTCGATGCCGGAGGCGGGGTGCACGGCAACCACGTTGAACGAGCCGTCGGTGAGCGTGCCGGTCTTGTCGAACACGACCGTCTCGGTGCCGGCGAGCGTCTCCAGGTAGTTGCTGCCTTTCACGAGGATGCCGAGGCGCGAGGCGCCGCCGATGCCGCCGAAGAACGACAGGGGCACGCTGATGACGAGCGCGCAGGGGCACGACACCACGAGGAAGATCAGCCCGCGCTGCACCCAGTCGGACCAGTTCTGGCCCAGCACGAGCGGCGGCACGACGGCCAGCAGCACCGCGATGCCGACGACCGCCGGGGTGTAGTACCGTGCGAAGCGGGTGATGAAGTTCTCGGTCTTGGCCTTCTTCTCGGCTGCGTTCTCCACGAGCTCGAGGATGCGACTCACGGTGGACTCGCCGAAGGGCTTGGTCGCGCGCACGGTGATGAGGCCGGTCATGTTGACGCAGCCCGAGATGATCTCATCGCCTTCGCGCACCTCGCGCGGCACCGACTCGCCGGTGAGGGCCGCGGTGTCGAGCTGCGACGTGCCGCTCACCACCACGCCGTCGAGCGGGACGCGCTCGCCGGCTTTGACGACGATCTCGTCGCCCACGGCCACCTCGTAGGGGTCCACCTGCACGAGCCGCCCGTCGCGCTCCACGTTGGCGAAGTCGGGCGCGATGTCCATCATGTCGGCGATGGACTTGCGCGATTTACCCACGGCGTAGCTTTGGAACAGCTCGCCCACCTGGTAGAACAGCATAACGGCCGCGCCTTCGGCCATGTGCGGGTCGCTGTCGGGGAACAGCACCAGCGCGAAGGCGCCGATGGTGGCCACGCTCATGAGGAAGTTCTCGTCGAACACCTGGCCGTGGCCGATGTTCTTCGCCGCGCGCAGCAGCACGTCGTAGCCGGCGATGAGGTAGGGGACAAGGAACAGCGCGAACTCCACCCACAGCGCAGTCGTCTCGCTACCGAGCCACGTCGACAGCGGAAGCAGCTCCGCCACGACGTACACGACGACGAACAGCGCGATGGCGAGGACGATGCGGTTCCTCGTGCGTTTCTGTTTCTTGTTCATCTGGGGTTCCGCCATTCTGACGAAGCGGCGGAACACATCGACGCTGCGGGCTTCCGCAGCACCTCGTCTTGCCCCTTGTGTGCTGTCCCTTGCGTGCGAAGCACGCGCGGCCGCGCGGCGGGGCAATCTGGGGCGCTGCAAAAGCCCTCGCTGACTCTTGCGGGCATAGTGGCATCTCCTTTTGTTGGTTGAAGTGGTCCTAGCGCAGGATGACGCAATCCGGCTCGATCTTGCGGCACGCGCGCTCGGCCTCGTCGAGCACCGCTTCGAAGCGGTCGTCGTCGGCTTCCAACACGAGCTTCTGCGTCATGAAGCTGACCGTGGCGCTTTTTACGCCGTCGATGTTCGAGATGGCGTTCTCCATCTTGGCCGCGCAGTTCGCGCAGTCGAGGTCTTGGAGCTTGAAGGCTTTGCGCATAGTTCGTCCTTTCACGTGCGCCGCGAGCGGCGCTATCCCTGATTCCGTCTCCGAGCGAGATGTTTCACGTGAAACATCTGTACGCATCGATCGTTCTCTATTCGCAGATGTGGGTCATGCCCTGGGCGAGCATGGTGTACACGTGATCGTCAGACAGCGAGTAGATGACGTTCTTGCCGTCGCGCTGGAACTTGACGAGGCGGGCCTGCTTGAGCGTGCGCAGCTGATGAGACACGGCGCTTTGCGTGGCGCCGATGAGCTCAGCGAGGTCGGCGACGCACAGCTCCTGGCCCATGAGCGCGTACAGCATCTTGATGCGCGTCGTGTCGCCGAACACCTTGAACAGGTCGGCCAAGTCGTACAGCAACTCTTCGTCGGGCATGCTCTCGGATCCTGGTTCGGACGCGCCTGCATGTTCAGCGCAGCCGCACGAGCAGCCGTTGTCGTGCGCACTCTCCGCCGGGGCGGAGCCATCGTCGGGCGTCGTCGCGGTTGTGCTCTGGTTTTGCTTCATCCTGTCAACCTCTCAACATATGATCAACTGTTCATAAGTATACGGAGGAGGCGAGGCGTGTCAAGGGTAAAGCGAGGGAAATTCTCGCTTGTTGGATTTCCAACGAGGGCTGTCGACGCGACGTGCTATGCTCCCGGGCAAATTGGCGAGAACGTACGCGGGTGTACGTCGAGGATGCATGCGGGAGGAACAGTATGAAACGGAAGATCATCGAGATCGACGAGGTGGCGTGCACCGGCTGCGGCCTGTGCGTTTCGGCGTGCCACGAGGGCGCGATCGGCCTGGTGGCCGGTAAGGCCCGCCTGTTGCGGGACGACTACTGCGACGGGTTGGGCGACTGCCTGCCCGCGTGCCCGACCGGTGCCATCGCCTTCGTCGAACGCGAGGCCGAAGCCTACGACGAGGCGGCCGTGCTCGCGGCGCGCGATCGAGCCACCGACGGGGCTGCCGAGATCGCCGCGGGCTCGCTGAACGCGGCCGGCCGCGATGCGCCGCGCCCCTCCGAGCTGACGACGTGGCCGGTGGAGATCAAGCTCGCCCCCGTTCGGGCGTCGTGCTTCCAAGGCGCGCACGTGCTGATCGCCGCCGACTGCACGGCGTTCGCCTACGCCGACTTCCATCGCGACTTTTTGCGCGGGCGGGTCGTCCTCGTCGGCTGCCCGAAGCTGGATGCCGTCGACTACAGCCAGAAGCTCGAGGCTGTCTTCGCGGGCAACGACATCGCCTCGGTCACCGTGGCGCGCATGGAGGTTCCGTGCTGCGGCGGGCTTGAGCACGCTGCGCGCACGGCCCTCGAGCGCAGCGGCAAGGACGTGTCCTTCGAGGTGACGGTGATCTCCACGTGCGGCGATCTGCTCGAACGGCGGTAGCGCTCCGCGGCGAGAACGGGGAACGGCGACCGCAGCGGCGCGCCATCGCCGTTGCGGCGCCATCGCCCCATCGCCGCGGGAATGTTTCACGTGAAACATTTGTACGGGTTTGGCACTTGCGAGCTCGGGGCGTCGCGCCGGTCGCGGCGTCCCGCCCGCAATTTCGTTCAAGCGGGCCGTGCGGGTTCGTGGTATCGTTTCCTGCTTGGACGAAAGGGTTTGCATGGAGATGATCGAAGCGTGGAACGAGCGCCCCGACGTGCGGGGCGCTCGTTTGGCCGACCCCGAGATGGGAGCCGAGAACCGGCGCATCGCGCCGTTCGGGCCGTGTCCGGGCGTGGAGTTCGTCACGCTCGAGGGCATCGTGCAGCCCTTCCCGCTGCACTTCCACGATTTCTGGACCATCGGGCAGATGGTGGGCGGCGGCCGCCGCATGCGCTGCCGCGGCGAAGAGCATGTGCTGGGACCCGACGATTTCGTGCTGTTCGAGCCGGGTGAGGTGCACGGTTGCGAGCCCGTGGGGGAGGCCCCGCTGGCGTATCGCAGCATCGTCGTTCCCGACGAGCTGTTCTCCCAGGTGGTGGGCGAGGCGATCGGCGTGGCGGGCCCGCATCGCTTCAAGACGGTGGTCACACGCGACGTGTCGCTTTCGGCCTGCATGGCGCGCCTGTACGCGTTCGCCTGGAGCGAGGGGGCCGACCCGCTCGAGGAAGAGGAGGCCCTGCTCGCCCTGCTGGCGCGCGCCGCGCGTTGCTGCGAGGGCGGCCGGGCGGCGTTGACGGCGTCCGCCGCGCCGACGGGCGCCGTCGCTGCGGTGGCTCGCGCCCGGGCGCTCGTCGACGAGGCGTACGCTGCCGAGCTGACGCTCGCGGATTTGGCCGAAGCCGCCGGTCTGTCGCGGTTCGCCCTCATCCGTGCGTTCTCCGACGAGACGGGCCTCACGCCCCATCGCTACCTGCAGGCCGTGCGGGCGAACCGCGCGCGCGACCTGCTGGCCGTCGGTGATGCCCCGGCCGAGGCGGCCGCGCGTGTCGGCTTCTCCGACCAGGCGCACATGACCCGGGTGTTTAAGTCGTTCTACGGCGTCACGCCGGGCCGCTACCGCAGCGCCGCGCGCGCCTCGCGCGAGGAGCGCTAACATGGTCGCGGCAGACGTCCGGGCAGCGGACGACGCGCAGACGCAGCAGCGGCCGGCGGTGCGCGGGCACGTGCTGGCGCTCGTCACCGTGCTCGTGTGGGCCGTGACGTTCGTGTCCACGAAGGTGCTGCTCGTGCACCTCGCACCCATCGAGATCCTGTTCTTCCGCTTCATGATCGGCTTCGCCGCGCTCGCCCTGCTGCGCCCGCGCATCCTGCGCGTGCGGGGGTTCAAGGAGGAGCGCTGGTTCATGCTGGCGGGCGCCACCGGCGTCACGCTGTACTACCTGCTCGAGAACATCGCGCTCACGTTCACCACGGCCTCCATCGTGGGCGTGGTCGTGGCGGCGGCTCCGCTGTTCACCGGCATCGCATCGGCCGTCGTGCTCAAGGAGCGGCTGCGCGCGCCGTTCTTCGCGGGCTTCGCGGTGGCCATGGCGGGCGTGTGCCTGGTCAGCTTCTCGGGCGGCGCGGCGGGGCTTACGGGGGAAGGCGGCCTCGGCCAGACCGGGCTCGTGGGCGTGGCGCTGGCGCTGGCCGCGGCGGGCACGTGGGCCGCGTACTCCATCGTGACGAAGAAGCTCTCGACGTTCGGCTACGACAGCATCCTCGTCACGCGCCGCACGTTCGCCTGGGGCCTCGCTTTCATGCTTCCGACGCTGCCCGTTTTGGGCTTCTCGCCCGACTGGGCCTCGCTCGCCGCGCCCGAGATGTGGGGCAACCTCGTGTTCTTGGGCCTGGGGGCCAGCGCGCTGTGCTTCGTGACGTGGAACATGGCGGTGAAGGAGCTGGGGCCCGTGAAGACGAGCCTGTACATCTACCTCGTGCCCGCGCTCACCGTGCTGGCCTCGGCGGCCGTGCTGGGCGATCCGCTCACGCCGCCCGTCATCGCCGGCGTGGCCCTGACCATCGCGGGTCTGTTCCTGTCCGAGCGCGGCAAGTAGCGTCCGCTGGCTCGGCGCATGCCGGGTCCGACGCTGCGTGGCCCGCGATGAACGCCACAAGAGCCACGTTTATCGCGAACAAATGTTTCACGTGAAACATTTGGGCGGGCGGAGGCGCTGTCGGGCTTGCCTGCTTGGCCGCCGCAAGGGGTGAGGTTCGCCGTCGCATGAGCATCGTCTCCGCGGAGACGACGTTCGCTAACGCTCGGGTGCGACACGCAGCTCGATGGCGCCGCGGTCGAGCAGCGGCGCGTAGACGCCGCGCAGCCACAGCGCGGGCTCGCCGGGCCCCAGCGCGAGCGGCATGCGGTTGTGCACGGGAGCCACCGCGTCGTTCGGCTCGGTGGTGACGAGCGAGAACCGGCCGCGATCGTGGATGCCCGCCAGCAAGAGCGGCGCGCCGTCGAGCGGCTCGAAGGCGTACTGGCGCTTCACGGGGCGCCCGGTGCGCTCGCTCGGCACCGTCTCGGACGCGTGCGACTCGTAGAAGCCCCAGGCGGGTATCAGGCAGCGGCGGCGCGCGAAGGACGGCGACCACATGCTGCCCTCACCCTTCAGCGCCGTCTCGATGCGCGTGTTGAATACGGGCCCGTTCTTCCATGGAACCTCGTATCCCCAGGCCATATGCGCGACCGCGAGGCCGCATCCGTCCCCTGTGGCCACGATGAGCGGTACCACCGACGAGGGGAGCGCCTCGGCGCGCGGCGGGGGCGCGGAAGCCGGCGGGGCGGTGGGCCTGTTGTCGAACAGCGACAGCTGCGTCGCCGCATCACAGCGCGCTCCCTGCGCGCGGGAGGCCCGCGCAGCGTCGCCCGCGGGCGCGGATAGGTACGCCTCGAAAGACTCCAGCGGATCGAGCGATTCCAGCTCGTCGGCGTGATCGGCCAGGTCGCGCTCGATCTCCGCGGCGATACGCGCGACTTCGTCGCGGTCGACGGGTATGAAACGGCGGCACATCGGCTACTCCTCCCTCGCGTTCCTGCACGTCTCCAGTGTAGCGGTTCACGGCCGACCGAGAGGCTGCCGCGCGGTGTCCTTCGCATGACGGCCGGTTTGCGCCTTACGCCTGCGCCGCCCGCCAAGCACCGCGCGCCCCGCCGCTCGCGCGTCGTGGGATTGACAATACCCATAAGGGGTATATACTCGCGCTAAGATACCCTCACGGGGTATAGAGGAAAGGAGCATCATGGCGGAGAAGAACCTGCCGGCTGCAGAGGCCGGCGGCTGCTGCCGTCGCAAGGAGACGCCGCGCTCGGAGGAGCTGCAGGCCGATCTGCAGAAGCGGCTCAATCGCGTCATCGGCCAGCTGGGCGGCATCAAGACCATGATCGACGACAACCGGTACTGCGGCGACGTGCTCACGCAGCTCGCCGCCGCCGAAAGCGCCGTCCACAGCATTTCGGCCCTCATGCTGCAGAACCACCTGGAAACCTGCGTGGTCGAGCAGATCAGGCGCGGCAACGTGGAGGTCGTCGACGAAGTGATGCAGCTCATGAAGAAGTTCTCGCGATAAACCGAGGAGGCCGTGCGAAAGACGGGCGAGATGTTTCACGTGAAACATCCGTTCGCTTTGCGCCGGGCGTCCATGACGTCCATGAAGGAGCATGAGGTGAAGCAAGCATTCGATGTGACCGGCATGACGTGCGCGGCGTGCTCCGCGCGCGTGGAGAAGGCCGCCCGGGCCGTGCCCGGCGTGGCCGACGTCGCCGTGAACCTGTTGAAGAACAGCATGGAGGTGACGTATCGCGACGGCGCGGAGCCGTCGGCCGTCGCGAGCGCCGTCGAGGCCGCCGTCGACAAGGCGGGCTACGGCGCCGCCGCGCGCGTCCCGACGGGCCAGCAGGCTCCCGGTGCCGGAAGCCGCGCGGCCGGGGCGCGTCCCGTGGCCGACGCGGCCGCCGAGGCCAGGCGCGTGCGCATGCGCCTCGTCGTGTCCGCGGCGTTCACGATCCCGCTGTTCTACCTGTCCATGGGGCACATGTTCGGCTGGCCGCTGCCCGGGTTCTTCGTGGGCGACGCGAACGTGATGACGTTCGCGTTCACGCAGTTCCTGCTGTTGCTGCCCGTCGTGTTCGTCAACTTCAAGTTCTTCCGCGTGGGCTTCAAAACGCTCGCCCACGGCGCGCCGAACATGGACTCGCTCATCGCCCTCGGCTCGACGGCGGCCACCGCGTACGGCATCTACGCCATCTACAAGATCGGCATCGCGCTGGGCGCGGGCGACCTGCACGCCTCGCATATGGCGGCGATGGACCTGTACTTCGAGTCGGCGGCCATGATCCTCACGCTCATCACGCTGGGCAAGTACTTCGAGGCGCGCGCGAAGGGCAAGACCACCGACGCCATCGCGAAGCTCGTGGACCTCGCGCCCAAGGAGGCCACGCGGCTCGTGGACGGCCGCGAGGAGCGCGTCGCGGTGGAAGAGGTGCGCGCGGGCGACGTGCTGGCGGTGCGCGCGGGCGAGGGCATCCCCGTGGACGGCACCGTGCTCGAGGGCTCGGGAACGGTGGACGAGTCGGTGATCACGGGCGAGAGCGTGCCCGTGGACAAGCGTCCCGGCGACGCGGTGACCGGCGCCACCGTGAACAGCACCGGGTGGTTCACCATGCGGGCCGATCGCGTGGGCGACGACACCACGCTGGCGGGCATCATCCGGCTCGTGGACGAGGCCACGTCGACGAAGGCGCCCATCGAGAAGATCGCCGACAGGATATCGGGCGTGTTCGTGCCCGTGGTCATCGTCATCGCCGTCGTCACGTTCGCCGTGTGGATGTTCGGCGGCTCGACGCTCGAGGTTGCCCTGTCGCACGCGATCAGCGTGCTCGTCATCTCGTGCCCGTGCGCGCTCGGCCTGGCCACGCCCACGGCCATCATGGTGGGCACCGGGCGCGGGGCGGCATGCGGCATCCTCATCAAGTCGGCCGAGGCGCTGGAAACCGCCCACGACGTGAAGACCGTCGTGCTCGACAAGACGGGCACGGTGACCGAGGGCGCGCCGAGCGTCACCGACGTGATGCCGGCGCCGGGCGTGGGCGAGGAGCGCCTGCTGGAGCTGGCGGTGTCCATCGAAGGTCGATCCGAGCACCCGCTCGCGCGCGCCGTGTGCGACTACGCGCGCAGCCGTCATGTCTACCCGCTGCTCGTGGAGGACTTCAAGCAGGTGCCCGGCGAAGGGGTGGCAGCGCTTGTCGACGACCATCCGTCGTGCGCCGGCAACCTGCGCATGATGGAGGCCCGCAATGTCGCCGTGGGCGCGTTCGCCGAGGAGGCGCGACGGCAGGCCGACGAGGGCAAGACGCCGCTCTTCTTCGCTCAGGACGGCGAGCTTCTGGGCGTGATCGCCGTGGCCGACACGGTGAAGCCCTCGAGCGCCGCCGCCCTCGCCGAGCTCAAGGCCATGGGCATCCGCACGGTGATGCTGACCGGCGACAACGAGCGCACCGCCGCCGCCATCCAGCGCAAGGTGGGCGCCGACGAGGTCATCGCCGGCGTGCTGCCGGACGGCAAGGAGCGTGAGATCCGCCGCCTGTCCGAGCAGGGCCGCGTGGCCATGGTGGGCGACGGCATCAACGACGCCCCGGCGCTCGCGCGCGCCGACGTCGGCATCGCCATCGGGGCAGGCACCGACGTGGCCATCGAGAGCGCCGACATCGTGCTCATGAGAAGCGACCTGCTCGACGTGCCCGCCTCCATCCAGCTGTCGCGCGCGACGCTGCGCAACATCAAGCAGAACCTGTTCTGGGCGCTCGTCTACAACGCGGTGTGCATCCCCGTGGCCGCCGGCGCGCTGTCGTTCATGGGCCTGAACCTCAACCCTATGATCGCCGCGGCCGCCATGAGCCTGAGCTCGGTGTGCGTGGTGTCGAACGCCCTGCGCCTGCGCGGCTGGAAGCCCAACCTCCCCAAGGTGCCGACGGGCGCTCCCGCGAGCTCGCCCGTCGAAGGCGGCGACCCCGGCGAGGCCGCGGACCCCAAAGAAACCCCCGATGAAACCCCCAACGAAAAGGAGATCGCTATGGAGAAGACCCTGCATGTCGAAGGCATGATGTGCCAGCACTGCGTCGCCCACGTGAAGAAGGCCCTCGAAGGCGTGGAGGGTGTAAAGGAGGCCGTCGTCGACCTCGGTGCGAAGACCGCTGTCGCCAAGCTCGCGCGCGACGTGGATGCGGAAGCGCTGACCAGGGCCGTCGTGGAGGCTGGCTACGAAGTGGCCAGCGTCGAATAGAGACCTTTCGCGTTCCTGATCCAATCGAGCGGACGTCGACGCCGGGGTCGAATGCTGGAGCCGGCTGGCGACGTCCGGCGGGCATTCGGCGTGCGGCGGCATCGAACGCCGAGGCTGGCATTCGACGTGTGGCGCTCGCGAGATGCGGACTGCGAGGCCATGCGCGTCCCGCAGTCCGCATCCGCGTTCGTCGCAGCCGCCCGCAGCGGCCTGCGGCGATCGACGCGCTACCGCGCCGGCATCTCGAAGCCCTCGAGCGCTCGATTAAGGAACGCATTGAGAGGCTGCATGCGCTCGAACGTCGCCGCCGCAGCGTCGACGAAGCCGGTCGCGGACACCTCTTCGTCGGGCACGTGATGTTCGATGTACCAGCTCTTGTGCTTGAGCCAGGAGCCTTGCGGATGATCGGGATCGAACTCTTGCGGCACTCGTTTGAGCGCTTCGCCTTCCACGGTGAAGCAGCCGACACCCGCAGGATCGGCGATGAGGGCCTCCCATTCGTCGCCCCGCTCGGCGATCGCACGGCGCACGCGGGCGGTCGCGTCCTTGAACATGCCGGCGAACAATCCCCCGCCGAGGAACGACCGGCCGTCGGGCTGGATCATGAGGTAGTACCCTACCGGCACGGGCAGCTTTCCGGCCGGGCCGATATGCGCGCGCAGCGAGGGGTTGTAGGGCGACTTATCGTGCGAGAAGCGCGTGTCGCGCGGGAATTTGAACGTGAGCGATTTCGGATCGCGGCCCAAAACGGACGGATCGAACGCGCCGATGCGCTCCATGAGGTCGGATAAGAGCGCCTCGAAGGCCTGCTGCGCTTCGTCGCGCCGCGCTTTCGTGTCGTGGAACCACGTGCGGTTGTTGTTGTGTTCGAGGTCGGACAGGTACGCTAATGCTCCTTGCATGTCCATGGTCGTGCGCTCCTTTCGGGTCGGTCTCCGACGGCCTGCTTGAAGTCGCCGGATGCAATGAGGTCTTTGATGAACGAGGCGGCCCCGTCCGGGCAGCGATAGCGTGGAAGCGAGGCGAACAACCCGGCTGCGTCGTCGAGCCTCTCCATCGCATCGGTCCTCGTTTCGACGTCGCCGGCGTGCGCGCTGCTTTCGCTCGCCGGTTCGCCGATACGCTCGCCGTCCGGAGCTTCTTCGACGCGCTTCAGGTTTTGCCAATCGAGACGGACAGGATCGATGCGCTTCGTCGCGATGGCGTAGTCGATGCGACGTTCGCAGCGGCACGCATCGCTGCCGGCTGCGCTGCAGTACGTCGAGAGGAACTCCGCCATGCGGGCCCGCGCGCGCGAGAGGCGCTTGCGGTACGCTTCGGGCGTGATGCCCAGCGCATCGGCCGCCACGCGGCTGTCCAGCTTGAACATGGTGCCCAGCACGAACGCGCTGCGCCCCTCGGCGTCCAGGCACTGCAGCATGCCGTTCATGCACGACAGCTTCAATTCGCGCGCAAGCAGGTCGCGGTCCACGCTGCCCGAGAGGTCGGGCACGTCTCGTTCGCGGCCGCTGACGATGTCCTCGCTGTAGATGTCGAAGCTTACCGGGAATCGTGCGAACAGGCCCTTGCGGTATGTCGCCAGGTGGTTGAGCGCGATGCGGTACACCCAGGTGGAAAACGAGCTCTCCCTTCGGAAGCTCGAAAGCCGCGTGATGGCCTTTATCAGCACCTCCTGGGTTGCGTCTTCGGCGTCGGGCACCGTGCCGAGCATTCTGAGCGCGAGATTGAACACATCGTCCTGCACACGTGCGAGCAGTTCTTCCAAAGCCGCCTCGTCTCCTGCGAGCGCGGCGTCAAGCGATACGGTCTCGTCTGTCATGATTTGCACCTCCTACATTCATTAGACACGAGTGCGAGCGGCTTCGTGACAGGCGATCGGGAGAAAATCCGGAAAAAATCGAGCAACCGCGTGGAGATGCAAGGAGAGCGGTGCGGGCGGCGCACGATGCGGCGGCGCAACCGCCTTGTCAAAGGCGCGGGTTGTTGCGTGCAGCGCAGGATGCAGGCATGTGGTCGCTTTGCGCAACGGCTGCGCAAAGCGACCATACTCGATGCGGCGCCACGTCAGTCTTGGACCAGCACCTTTTCGATAGATCCGATGTAGAGCGTGTGGAAGTCCTTTTGCGGGTACCATGCGCTTATGGCCTGATTGTCGACGAAGCAGCCCTCTTCGAGCGGCTGCGCGTAGGCTTTGCGGCAGACGAACACGAGCGAGGCCTCGGTGAAGTACGGCGTGCCGTCGGCGAACGCCGTCGAAAGGCCTGATTTCGCGATCTTCTCCTCATCGCGTCCCGACACGCTGCCGAAGTACTTGAGCGCATCGCGGTAGCCTTCGCCGAAGAAGCTCAGCGAGAAGGTGCTCTGTACGTCGACGAACTCCTTCGTGTAGCGCTGCGGGCGCAGGTAGATGGTAGCGGCCGGCCTTCCCCAGACGACGCCGAGGCCGCCCCAGCTCGCCGTCATGGCGTTCGCTCGTCGCTCGTCGCCCGCCGCGACTAGCATCCAGTCCGAGCCGATGAGATCGAACACGTTGCGGTCGATCTCGCCTGCGTTTATTTCTCTCATAGGACGTCCGCTCCTTCGCTTCGGTGACGTAGCCCCCGCATTGTACTCCAAAGCGCCGGCTGTTCGTTAATGCATGCGGAAGGGCCACCGGCAGGATCTCTCAACTTGCCCCTGAGATGCCGTCGGTTGCGCGGTTCTCCCCGAGAGGCTCGGCGTCTACGAACACGCCGGTGCGGGGATAGTATGTAATGCGCGCAATGCCGTTGGCGTCCACAATCTGCCGGAGCACGGCGCGGTCCTGTTCCTTGATGGACAGGCGCACAGATTGGCCGTCCTCTCCGATGAATTCGACGACGAGCTCCGCGGTGCTCAGTGAAGCGAAGCGGCCAGTGGGGCGGTGCTCGTCGAATCCGCTCAGGACGCATGTCTGCTTTCGAGGGCCTTCGAGGGTGTCGGCGGCCGCGCGCGAAGCCTGCAGGCCGCCCGCTGTTGCCGCCGCCGCGCTGAACGCGAGCATAACGAGCACGATGCCGATAGGCTTGATCAGTTCGTATGTTTGGCGGTTCCTCTTGCGGTGCCGTCGGTACAGTAGAAACGTGGCGACGCAGAGCACGAACGTCGCGCCTGCGGCTATCGGCGCGCGGTCGAGCGCGGTAAGGGCACCGAGCGCGACGAACGCCGTGCCGACGTAGCATACGAGGTTGAGCGCGATGATGCCCGCCTCCCGCGCTGCCTTGCGCCGTGCCATGCGTCGCCCCTCCGAGGTGCGCGGACGCGCGCGCCATGGGTCGCGCGCGACGAGTGGCACGAAGCAAAGAACGCCGGCCCCCATGGCCAAAAAGCCCGCGCCGCCGATGCCCTGGTCGACGAGGCCTTGGAATCCCACGGAAGGGGCGAACTCCCCATATATGAGCGCTGCGAACCCCCCGAACAACGCAACAAGGCCGCCTATGGCGAGCACCTTCTCGGCCAAAACTAAATCGGGGCGCAAAAAGGCCATGCGGTTTCATCCTCCCGGGATCGCGCGACGATACGAGATCAGTATAACGCGAGCAGGCGGCCGGCACGCCAGAGCCTTGACGTAGGATCAGGATGACGCGTACAGCGCGTACGGAATCGCGTGACAAGAGGACGCTTTGCAGCGCGCATGCTCTCCTTTGCGCGCAAGGGAGAGCATATGTTCAGGAAAGCTTCCCCATCCTTTAACGAATCTTTAGAAACGAGGCGCATCCTGTTCTCGAAGCTAGAGAAAGGAAAACGAATGGCATATATGCTGGAAACGAACGCGCTCACGAAGACGTTCAAGGGACAGGCGGCGGTCGACCATGTGTCGCTGCACGTGCCGGAGGGCTCGGTGTACGGCCTTTTGGGGCCGAACGGCGCGGGGAAGTCGACGCTGCTTAAAATGGTGTGCGGCATGCTGCGCCCCACGTCGGGCAGCATCGCCTTCGCGGGGCGCCCGTGGACGCGTGCCGACCTCGACGGCATCGGCGCGCTCATCGAGACGCCGCCGCTCTACGACAACCTCACCGCGCGCGAGAACCTGCGCGTGCGCACGACGCTCCTGGGCGTGCCCGAGAGCCGCATCGACGAGGCGTTGGCCACGGTGGAGCTCGCCCATACGGGCTCGAAGCGGGCGGGGCAGTTCTCGCTCGGCATGAAGCAGCGCCTCGGCATCGCGCTCGCGCTCGTGGGCAGCCCGCGCCTGCTCATCCTCGACGAGCCGACGAACGGCCTCGACCCGGTGGGCATCCAGGAGCTGCGCGCGCTCATCCGGTCGTTCCCGGAGCGCGGCATCACCGTGGTGCTGTCGAGCCATATCTTGAACGAAGTGGAGCACGTGGCCGACCTCGTCGGCATCATCGTGGAGGGCCGGCTGGCCTTCGAGGCGCCGCTCGACGCGGGCGTCGATCTGGAGAGGCTGTTCATGGACGTGTGCATGGGGAAGGCGGTGGCATGATGGGAGCCGAAGCGGGAACGTTTCCCTCCGTGTTCAAGGCGGAGGTGCTCAAGGGCCGCCGCAGCGCCCCGCGCAAGGTGGCGCTCATCGCGCCGCTGCCGTTCTGCGCGCTGGGCGTGCTGTCCTCGGGCGTGATCCCGGGCACGGGCGCCATCGGCGGCATCGCGACGTGCTTGTGGAACTACTGGTACGCGCTCATGATGCCGGTGGCCATCGCGCTCATCTGCGCGTCCATCGCGAACCTCGACGCGCGGCAGAAGCTGCGCCCGGTGCTCGGGCTTCCGCTGCCGCCGGCGCGCACGTGGTGGGCCAAGGTGGCCTACGCGCTCGCGCTCGTGCTGGGGGCGAACCTCGTCGTGCTCGCCTGCTCGACGGTGCTCACGGCGCTCGGCGCCGAGGGGCCGAGCTTCGCCGAGGGGCTGGCCGCGGCGGTCCTGCTGACCCTCGCCAGCTCGTGGATGGTTCCCGCCGCGCTCGCGCTGACCCTGCGCTTCGGCACGCTCGCCGGCATCGCGATTCCGGCTTTGGCGCAGGTGGGCGTGGGCATCGCGCTGTGGACGTCGGGCGCGTGGTTCGCGTTTCCCCCGGCCACGACGCTGTGCGCGGTAGCGCCGCTCTTGGGAGTGGCGCCTTCGGGCGTGCCGCTCGAGGCAGGGGACGCGCTCGGCACCTTCGGCGGGGACGCCGTGCTCGGCATCGCGGTGGCCCTCGCCCTGTTCGCGGCGCTCGCCATCGCCGGGGCGGCGTGGTTCTCGAAGCGCGAGGCCGCATGATGGCGCGGGTGACGTTCGCGCACGCGCTGCGCTCGGAGGCTGCGCGGCTGCGCCGCTCGCCCCTCGTGTGGCTCCATGCGGTGTTGGCGACGGTCCTCGGCGGGCTGGCGGGCGCGTACTTCGCGTTCTCGGCCTGGGATTCGCTCATGGGGACCGACGCGTTCTTCCAGCTGCTCGGCGCCGGCGCGCCGCTTTTGGCGGGCATCTCGTGCGGGCTGGCGGCCGACGCGGAGCAGCGGGCGGGCGAGGCGGCGAACCTCTTGGGCGTGTCGTCGCGCAGAAGCGCGCTCGCGGCGAAGATCGTCGCGCTTTTGGGGCTCGGCCTTGCGGCGGCTGCCTGGGCGGCGGTGCTGTTCTGCGCGGCTTTGGCGCTGGCCGGGCGCCCGATGCCGGAGCTTCCGGCCCTCGCGCTGGCCGTGCTGGGCATCGCGCTGGGAAGCGCGTGCTCGTACGCGGTCTTCCTGATCGTGGCGCTGAAGTGGGGGCGCAACGCGTCCATCGGCCTGGGAGCGCTCGGGTTCATCGCCGCGATGGCGCTGCTCGGCGGGCTGGCGAACGGGCTGGTGACGGGAACGCTGTCGGGCGCGCTGGGCGTCGAGGCGGCCGCGCTCGTGCCGTTCGCCTGGCCGTCTCGCCTGGCGACGCTGCCCCTCGAGGCATCCATCGCCTCGGCGATGGGCGCGGCCGGCCAGGCCCGGGCGCTCGCGTCGGCCTGGATAACGGTGGCGCTCGCATGCGTCGTCCTGACGGCCGTCGTGGCAGCCGCGGTGCTGGCCTGCGCGAACCGTTTCGAAGGCCGGCGCGGCGGGGAATAGAGCGTACCCGCTTCGTCCGCATCGTTGCCCGATGCTGGTTGCCGCGGGAGAAATCGCGCTCTTCGGACGACAATGCAGGATCGAGATTCGGGCGGGTACGGAAACGAGGACCCATGTTACACTCGGCGGCGATAGGAAGGAGATCGCGGATGGCGCGGATACTGGCGGTGGACGATGAGCCGGCGATCAGGAACCTGCTTGCGCGCGTGCTGATCAAGGACGGCCACGACGTACGCTGCGCGGCGTGCGCCGAGGAGGCGCTCGCTGCGCATCCCGAGCGCTACGACCTCGTGCTGCTCGATGTGATGATGCCCGGCATGGACGGTTTCGAGCTGTGCCGCATCGTCCGTCAGCGCACGGATGCGCCCATCGTGTTCCTCACGGCGAAGGCCGCGGAGGAGGATGCCGTGTTCGGTCTGGGCGTGGGCGCGGACGACTACATGCGCAAGCCCTTCGGCGCGGCCGAGCTGCGCGCAAAGGTGGCGGCGCATCTTCGGCGCGAGCGACGAGAGCGCACTCATGCGCTCACGTTCGACGATGTGCGGCTTGACCTGGGATCGAGGATGGCTTACGTCGCAGGAGCCGAGGTGGCGCTCACGCCGAGCGAGTACGCTATCTGCGAGTTCTTGGCACGTCATCCCGGTCAGGTGTTCTCGCGCGATCAGATTGCCGAGTCGGCCTTCGGCTGGGACGTCGGTGCGAAAGGAGCATCCGTGCCGGTGCACGTGGGCAATCTGCGGGCGAAGTTCAAGGAGCGCGGTGTCGATCCGCTGCGCACGGTGTGGGGGATGGGGTACGCATGGAATCTGTAACGAAAGTGCGTTGCGACGACGCTGGCCGTGCGTCCTTTTGGTCGGGCATGGTCGATCCTGCCGCAGCCCCGGATTCCAAGGCGGCGGGCGCGAAGCGCGGTCTGCGTTTCCCCCTGAGCGCGCTCATCCTACGCTACTTCTTCTATGTGCTGGCGGTGACCATCGCGCTCGCGCTGTGCGTGTACATCGCATTTGGTCTGCTCTTGGAGACGGGCGTCGCGTATCCGGCCAACTACGGCGACACGATGCTCGCGGAGACATCGGAACGTCTCGCCCCGCTTGGTTCGAACGACGTGGAGGCGATCGATGGTGCGGTACCGTCGAGCTTCCGCTGGGCTGTGTTCGCGGCAGACGGTGCGTACGTAGCCGGAGATGCGTCCGAGAGCACCCAGGAAGCGATGCACGCCGCTGCGTTTGATGGCTTGTCCGTCGAGTACGGGGCGCTCAGTACGACCCGTTATGATCCGGTCGAACTGGCTGACGGATCGGTGTGCGTGCTGATGCACGACTATCTGCCTCAGTTCGTATCGAAGGAGGTGCGTGATGCGCTGCCTAACCCGCAGAACCTGCTTCTCGCCTTGTTCGCCCTGCTGTCGCTCGTCGCGCTCGTCGGTATCGCCGCGCGTGCCTCGCACGTGCTGCAGCGGAAAATGGATCCCCTCGTCCGGGCTGCAGGGCGCATTGAGGATCGAGATCTGGATTTTGACGTGGGCAGCAGCAACGTGAAGGAGATCGACATGGTGCTCGCGGCTATGGAGCGCATGCGAAGCTCACTTGAGGAATCGCTCGATGCACGCTGGCGTTCAGAACGGCGTCAACGCGACCAGGTGGCTGCGCTCGCTCATGATTTGAAGACTCCGCTCACCGTGGTGCGCGGCAACTTGGACATGCTTTTGGAAGAAGACCTGGGCGTGGAGGCGCGTGCATGCGCGATCGATGCGGCCGCGGGCTGCACTCAGATGCAGCGGATGCTCACGGCGCTTCTGGAGGTGTCTGTCGCTGCGGATGATCAGGACAAGGACGGCAGGATCCGATCGAAGCTGGCACTGCGTCCGTTCGCGGCCGATATGTGCAGACAGGCCGAGGCGCTTGCGGCGACGGGGCGAGTCAGGCTCTCGTACAACGAGCGTGCGCTACCGGAGAGCGTTCCAGGTGACGAGGAGCTGCTCGCGCGCGCTGTCATGAATCTTGTGGCGAACGCCGTGGATCATGCGCCTGCAGACTCGACGGTCGAACTCTCTTTCACGGTCGAGGATCCGGCAGCGCCAGCTTACGATGAGCCGGCGGATGAGTATGGCGGGAACGGCGGCGCGGGCGGCAGTGTTCAGGTAGAAGGGAGCGCAGTCCGAACGCACGGAGCTTCCGATTCCGCAATGCTCTCAATTCGCGTGAGAGACGAAGGACCCGGCTTTTCGGCGCAGGCCCTCGTGCATGCCGTCGAGCGCTTTTGGCGCGGAGATTCGGCACGTACGGTTGGCGACCATAGTGGATTGGGTCTGTCCATTGCGGCCTCCATCGCGCAGCGCCATGGAGGAAGGCTCGATCTGGCGAACCGAGAGGATGGAACAGGGGCCTGTGCGACGCTGCGCATCCCCCTCGTGCAGTCGATACCGGCGTAGCCGGGCATTCGGATCAGACGCTGCAAGCACTCCGACTCAACGCCGTATGATGATTTCGCGAAGCGCAGCGATGAGCTTCTCGTTGTCGGCGCGCGTGCGAACAGCCACGCAGAAGAACCGCTCGTCCAGACCGGTCGTGCTCTCAAGCTTGCGGATGAGGAAGCCGGCGAGTTGAAGGCGACTTGCCAGCTCGTCGGTGCTCGAGACGCCTAGATCGAGATCCGATCCGCCGTCGAAGGTGCACATGACATAGTTCGCCTCGGCGGGAAAGATGTCGATGCCTGGAATGAGGTTAAGCATGCACTGCATCCAGGGGATCTCGGCGTCTAGGAACTCGCGCGTTCGTTCCAGGTGCTCGGTCTCGGCGAGTGCAAGCTCTCCTATGACCTCGGCGAACATCGGAACGCCGGAACTGTCGTAGAAGCGCGCGATCTGAGCGATGGTATCGGTATGGGCGATGCAGTAACTCACGGGAATGCCCGGCATGGCGAATGGCTCGCAGAGCGATCGCACCACGATGAGGTTGCGATGCTCGGACACGAGCGGCACCATGCTCTCCCCGCCGAGCGTGAGTTCGATCGAGCGCTCGTCGACTACCACCCAGGTGCAGGACTTCAGATATGCGAGAAGCGTCGGCACCGGCAAGAGGCGACTTGTCGGGTATCCTGGATTGGCCAGCACAGCCGCGTCGAATTCGATGCCGCAGCGCTCGGCGGCCGAGGGGTCGGGCACCACGAAGCCTGCAGGGCTGGCGATGTCCACGACGCGGTGCCCGGCGTTTCCTGCGGCGAGGGCGTACTCGACCGGTCCCGGCACGGCGACGCCCACGGTGCAGGGCTGATAGGTTTGAGCGACGGCGCGCACCATGTCGCCAACGGTGGAACCCACGAGAAACGACCCGACGGGAAGCCCGAACTTGCGTGCGAGCACGCTTCTGAGCGCATGAGCCTCGCGATCGGGAGGGTAGTTCAACTCTCCGGCCTCCAACGCGCACTTCATAGCCTCAATAAACGAGGGAGGCGTGCCGAGTGGATTGGCCGTGCCTGAGAAGTCTATCCAGTTCATCTCAGTGCGGAGCTCGTAAGGAGGGGAGAGCAGCTGCTCAGGCAGTGCGGTCACGCAGTCGCGCACGTTGGGACGCGCATCGGCTCGCATCGTCTCTCCTTTCCGGCATGTCCTTGTCGGACCGCAGATGAGCTCGATGTCTGAACCGGAGGGATGTTCCAGCTAGCGGGTGTGCGGTCTCGCTTGCAATGCTCACGCCCCGGAAGCGGGACGAGAATCCATATCCTAGCACAAATTGGTTGCATGCGAGCCGCGCATGGTAGACTTATTCAGGCAATGACCGATAGATTTCAGCATACGCGTTTCGAAGAACCTGCCGTCGGCGGCGGGCTGCCGCCGCTTGATCCCTGGGAGGGGCCCGCTATCCTGCTCGTGGATCTCGATGCGTTTTTCGCTTCGGTCGAGCAACTCGACCATCCTGCTTGGCGCGGCAAGCCCGTCATCGTGGGGGGCGATCCCGACAAGCACGGCGTGGTATCCACGGCATCCTACGAAGCGCGCCCCTTCGGCGTGCGAAGCGCCATGCCGTCCTCCACGGCCAAGCGCCTCTGTCCCGATGCCATCTGGACGCATGGGCACTTCGACCGCTACCGCGAGATGTCCGATGCCATTATGGGAATCCTTCGTGCCGAAACGCCGCACGTGCAGCAGGTGAGCATCGACGAGGCGTTCCTCGATGTCACGCCAACCGCGGTGAACCGCGAGCATCCGGCGCGGGTGGCAGAGCGCATCCAGCGCCGCGTGGAGGAACAGGGCGTGACGTGCTCGATCGGCGTTGGCACGTCGAAGACTATCGCGAAGATCGCCTCCGACATGGACAAGCCGCGGGGCTTGACCTTGGTGTACCCCGGCGGCGAGCGCGACTTTTTGGCGCCGTTGCCCGTGCGCACGATGAGCGGGATCGGCGCGGCGGCCGAGGAGAAGCTGAGATCGCGCGGTATCTGCACGCTCGGGCAGCTGGCCGACGCCGACCTGCGCATGCTCGAGCGCGTGTTCGGCAAGCTGGGGCGCGTGATGCACGTGCGGGCCAACGGCGGCGATGACGCGCCTGTCGAGCAGGACGACGAGGTGAAATCGGTGTCGAACGAGATGACGTTCGCTCATGACCTCACGAAACGCCAGGATGTGGAGGCGGCTATAGCCACCATGGCTGCGAAGGTAGGCCGGCGCCTGCGGCGCAAGGGCCTCCGCGGCCGCACGCTGGCCCTCCGCGTAAAGTTCGACGATCTGAGCGTGCGATCGGTGCAGCGACAGCTGATCGAGCCGAGCGATGACGAGCTGGCGTACACGCCCCTTTTGTACCGTATGATAGACGAGGTATGGCGGCCCGGTACGCCTGTGCGGCTCATCGGCGTGGGTATGAGCGGCTTCGAGGAAGAGGGTGCTGTGCAGGAGAGCCTGTTCGACGTAACCGAAGCCGCACCGTCGACAGGCGACGTTGAGCCTGTCGTGCGCGACAAGTGCAAGCGTCGCGGTCTCATCGAGGCAACCGACCTCGTGAAGAATCGTTTCGGCGAGACAGCCGTCCGTTTCGGACGCGAGCTGCGCAACGAGGAGAACACGACCGGCTCGTCCAGCAAGAACCCGGCGGATTACAAGTAAGAGAAGCATCGCAGGTTGTTCCCCAAAGCGAAGCCGGTCGCAAGCCCCCCCAGTTTTCAGCCTGCAAACGACGAAGGGAGGCCAACGGGGCATGCCTCGCGCAGTTCCGCACGAGCCGAAGCGTCCTGTGGACGCTTCGCGCGAGCTCAGGACTGTCCGAGCACGGCATGCCCTGCCGGCCTCCCCGGCAGGTTAAATCAGGTGGAAAGAGCCTAGCGCTTGTCGGCCAGGAAGAACAGGGCCATCGTGCCGGGACCGGAGTGCGCGCCGATGACGGGGTCGACGTAGTTGATGACGACTTCTTTCACGCCGAAGCGCTCCTTCACCTGATCGGCCACGTACTCGGCCTCCTCCAGGCAGTCGCCGTGCGTGATGAACACCATCTGGTTGTCAATGGGTTGGACGGCGCTCTTCTCCATATGGTCAACGAGCGCGTTCAGAGACTTCTTGCGCCCGCGCACCTTTTCGAGGGGGATGAGGTGCCCATCGTCGTCCACGTGCATGACCGGCTTGATGTTGAGCATGGTGCCTGCCCAGGCTGCCGTCTTCGATACGCGCCCGCCGCGGAACAGGAACATAAGGTCGTCCACCGTGAACCAGTGGGCCAGGTGCAACTTGTTCTCCTCCACCCAGTCGCGCACCTCCCCGATGGTGGCGCCGGCGCGGGCGCGCTGCACGGCGTGCCACACGAGCAGGCCCTCGCCACCGGAGGCCGCCAGCGTGTCGACCGCGTACAGCTTGCGCTCGGGAAATTCTGATGCAAGGTCGCGAATAAGCAACTCAGTGGCCTCGAACGTGCCGGAAAGCCCGCTTGAGAAACCGAGGTACAGGATATCGCGCCCTTGCTCCAGAAGGCCGCGCATGAGCGCTTCAGAGTCGGCCAGGTTCGGCAGCGAGGTGGTGATCACTTTGCCCTCGCGCATCATGGTGTAGAACTGCTTGAGGTCGGTGTGCCGACCTTTGAGATAGCTCTGGTACTCCTTGCCGTCCACCATGAAGGTGAGGGGCAGGATATGCAGCCCGAATTCGTCGATCATCTCCTCGACGAGGTTGCTGCTCGAGTCGGTGACGATTTCAAAATCCATGTCGTTCCTCCGATGTGCGGGGCCGCCGCGAAAGGGCGCCGTGGTTACCTTCTAAAGTATACCTATTTCCCTGCAATTTCTTGTGTCGCATTTTTGAAATGTGGCTGAGGGGAGGGGAATATGCCCCTGGCGCGCGTGCAATCCGCGCACAATCGCATATACTATACAGGTTTGAATCGGAAACGCCCTGAAACTCATGCACAGGATGAAAGGTACTCACAACCGTGGCGAACAGTTACAAGGAAACGATGAACCTGCCCAAGACCGACTTCGCGATGCGGGCGAACCTGCCCGAGAACGAGCCGAAGCGCCTCGCGAAGTGGGAGGAAGAGCGCATCTACGAGCAGGTGCTCGAGAAGAACAAGGACGGCAAGCCCTTCATCCTGCACGACGGCCCCCCGTACGCCAACGGCCCCATCCACATCGGCCACGCCTTCAACAAGATCCTCAAGGACTTCGTGAACAAGTCCCATGCGCAGCGCGGCTTCTTCACGCCGTACGTGCCGGGTTGGGACTGCCACGGCCAGCCCATCGAGCACATGGTGGAGAAGACCCTCGGGCCCGAGAAGATGGCGAAGATCGACCAGCCCACGCTGCGCCGCCTGTGCCGCGAGTGGGCCGAGAAGTACGTCGACGTGCAGCGCGAGGGCTTCAAGCGCCTCGGCGTGAACGGCGACTGGGAGCACCCCTACCTCACGTTCACTCCGAACTACGAGGCGGGCAACGTCGAGGTGTTCAAGAAGATGTACCTGGACGGCTCGGTGTACCGCGGCCGCAAGCCCATCCACTGGTGCAAGCGCTGCCACACCGCGCTCGCCGAGGCCGAGATCGAGTACTCCGACGAGACGTCGCCGTCCATCTTCGTGAAGTTCAAGATGGACCTCATGCCCGGCATGTTCGAGGCCGCCGGCGCGACGGGCGACGCCTACGTGCTCATCTGGACCACCACGCCCTGGACGCTGCCGGCGAACACGGCCGTGTCGCTGGCGCCCGACGCCGACTACGTGATGGTGCAGGTAGCGGGCTCCAACATGATCATGGCGCGCGAGCTGGTGGAGCAGGTGGCCGAGATCGCGGGCTGGGAGTCCTACGACCTCGTGCGCGGCGCGGACGGCGAGCCCGTCTCGCTCAAGGGCCGCGAGTTCACGGGCCTCACCTACACGTGCCCCATCCGCCAGGACCTCAAGGGGACCATCATCTATGGCGACCACGTCACGCTCGAGTCGGGCACGGGCGCGGTGCACACCGCCCCCGGCCACGGCCAGGACGACTACCTGGTCGCCCTCGAGTTCGACGTGCCGCTGCTCATGCCGGTGGACGACAACGGCGTGCTCACCGACGAGGCGGGCCCCTTCGCGGGCCTCGACGTGGACGAGGCGAACCCGGCCATCATCGCGTGGCTGCGCGAGCGCGGCACGCTCGTGGCCCAGAAGGAGATCCTGCACAGCTACCCGCACTGCTGGCGCTGCCACGAGCCGGTCATCTTCCGCGCCACCGACCAGTGGTTCGTGTCCATGGACAAGAACTCGCTGCGCGAGAACGCCCTCGACGCCATCGACCACAAGGTGGAGTGGATCCCCGCGTGGGCGAAGAACCGCATCGGGTCCATGGTGGCCGACCGCCCCGACTGGTGCATCTCGCGCCAGCGCTCATGGGGCGTGCCCATCCCCGTGTTCAAGTGCGCCAAGTGCGGCAACACCGTGGCCACGGCCGAGACGTTCGACGCGGTGATCGACCTGTTCTACCGCGAGGGCGCCGACGCGTGGTTCACGCACGATCCGTCCGACTACCTGCCGCGCGGCGTGAAGTGCGAGACGTGCGGCTGCACCGAGCTGACCCCTGAGAAGGACATCCTCGACGTGTGGTGGGAGAGCGGCGTGTCGCACACCTCCGTGCTGAAGCACCGCGAGGCCGAGGGCCTGCGCTTCCCGGCCGACATGTACCTCGAAGGCTCCGACCAGCATCGCGGCTGGTTCCAGTCGTCCCTGCTCACCAGCATGGGTGCCTACGGCGTGCCGCCGTACAAGTCCGTCATGCACTGCGGATTCACGATGGACGCCGAGGGCAAGAAGATGTCGAAGTCGGCCGGAAACGGCGTCGACCCGGCGGACGTCATGGCGAAGAGCGGCGCCGACGTGCTGCGTTTGTGGGTGGCTAGCGTCGATTACTCCCAGGACGTGAACATCGGCGACGAGATCCTCGAGCGCACGAGCGAGGCGTACCGCCGCATCCGCAACACCTTCCGCTTCCTGTTGGGCAGCCTCGACGACTTCGACGACGAGCGCGACGTCGTCATGGATTGGGACGCCCTCGAGCCGCTCGACCAGTGGGCGATGGTGCGTACCCGGCACCTGCTGGCCGACGTGGACGCCGCCTACGACGCCTACAAGTTCCACTACGTGTACCGCGCGGTGTACGACTACATCGTGAACGACCTGTCGGCCGTGTACATGGACGCGACGAAGGACCGCCTCTACTCCGAGGCGCCCGACTCGCCGCGCCGCCGCGCCGTGCAGACCGTGCTCATGAACATCCTCGAGGTGCTCGTGCGCGTGTTGGCGCCGGTGCTCACATTCACGACCGACGAGGTATGGGAGCACTATCCGCGCGCCCTGCGCGAGCGCGAGGGGCGCCCGTCCAACGTGCAGCTGGCTGGTTGGCCGAAGATGTCCGACTTTGCGCCGGCGGTGCCTGCCGGCGAGGGCGAGCGCATCGCCGAGGACTTCGGCGTGGTGATGGGCGTGCGCGAGGTGGTGACGAAGGCGCTTGAGGACGCGCGCGGACAGAAGGTCGTGAACAAGAGCCAGGAGGCCGCCGTGACCGTGACGGCGCCGCGCAGCGTGCTCGACGTGCTGGAGCGCTACGACGCCGCCGCGTTCGAGGAGCTGTTCATCGTGGCGTCGGTGGCGTTCGTCGAAGGCGGGGAGCTGTCGGCGGCAGTGGAGAAGACCGACGCCGAGAAGTGCCCGCGCTGCTGGAACTACCGCGCGCTCGGCGGCAACCCGAACCATCCGGATGTGTGCGAGCGCTGCGGCGACGCGCTCGACGCCCTCGGCTATGCGGAGGGCGAGTAGCACGTGGAGCAGGCAAACGCCATAAAGTCGCACCGTGGACGCGCCGCGTTGTTGTTTGCGGCCGTCTTCGTCGTCTGGCTCGCCTTCGACGTGGTCACGAAAGGTTGGGTCGCGGGCGGGTGGTCGGAGGGAGAGCTCGTCACGGGACCCATCCTGGGCCTCGTGCGCTTCCATCTCGTCCATAACACGGGCATGGCCTGGGGCATGTTCGGCGATTCGACGTTCGCGCTGGGCGTCATGTCGCTTGTGGTGTGCGCGATTATGGTCCTGTACCTGTTCGCGTTCTCGCCGAACGCCGGCAAACTGGAAATCGTGGGGATCGCGCTTGTGGTGGCGGGCGGCATAGGTAACGCGCTCGATCGCTTTACGCTCGGTTACGTGGTGGACTTTATCGAGCCGGTGTTCATCGACTTCCCGGTGTTCAACGTGGCCGACATCGGCGTGACGTGCGGATTCGTTCTGTTTCTTGCAGGCATGCTGCTTTCATGGCATCGCGGCGATCGCGCGGATGCCCAGGCTGCGCCAGGCCCCGGGGAATCCGACGCTCGATGACGCGCCTTTTGAGCCATATCGTCGACCCTGCTGACGCGGGGCTGCGCCTCGACGCGCTCCTCGCCGCGCGCGGACTGTATCCCAGCCGCAGTGCGGCCGCTCGGGCCGTGGACGAGGGAGCCGTGTACGTCAACGGCTCCACGGTGCCCAAGAAGCACGCCGTGACCGCAGGCGACACCATCGTGTTCCAGGTAGAGAACGCGCCGACGCCCGGGCCTGTGGCGGGGCAGCCTATCGATCTCGATATCCGCTACGAGGACGAGCATCTCATCGTGTTGTCGAAGCAAGCGGGTCTCGTGTGTCATCCGTCCGTCGATCACGACGACGGCACGCTCGTGAATGCGCTCATCTATCATTGCGGCGCGGATAATCTGTGCAACGTGCAGGGTCAGGATGATCGCCTGGGCATCGTGCATCGGCTCGACCGCGACACCACCGGGCTTATGCTGGCGGCGAAAGACGATGTGACCGGCTCTGCCCTCATGGCCGATATTCGCGACCGCGCGGTCGATCGCCGCTACTTGGCGCTCGTTCACGGCGTGATTGCGCATGACACCGGCATGATCGATGCGCCCATCGCGCGTTCCGCCTCCGAGCGCACGCGCATGGCCGTGCGCGACGCGCCGTCGGCTCGCGAGGCGGTCACGACGTTTCGCGTGCTCGAGCGCTTCGAGCATGGATCACGCGACGACGGTTACACCCTCGTCGATTGTAAGCTGTTCACGGGGCGTACACATCAGATCCGCGTGCACATGGAATACGCGAAGCATCCCCTCGTAGGCGATCCGTCGTATACGGCGAACGCACCGAAGGATCCTACTGCTGATCTTGGACTCGCGCGACAGTTCCTCCACTCGTTCCAGATTACCTTTGTCCATCCCGTCACGGGGAAGGAGATGCATTTCCTCGATGCGCTGCCCGTTGACCTTCAAGATGCGCTCGACAGCCTGGCTTCGCGCAGCTTGGGACGCACCATGGCGGGCGAGGAAATGCTCGAACTGCTGAGGGGGCGGACCGAGGCCGGGGCAGGAGAAGAAGGCTGACTCCCTGTCTGAGAGACGCTCGCTGCTCGGTTGCTTTCGTCAATCTCTGCCGTACACGCTCATGTTCTGCATGCGGGATTGGAGGTAGTCGTCGGGAAAGTGCTCATCGAAGAACAGCTGCTCCCAGGTGGTTGCCGGCACGCCGATGGCACGCTGGCTTTCTCGATCAAGCGCGAGCAGCGTCACGACCACATCGAGAGCCAGGAATATGCTCAGAGCACCTGTGAAGAGGCGGGCGGCAAGGCTCTTTGCGCTCACGTAGGCGAAAACGTTCTTGATGGCGGGAAGGACCGTGCGTACCCATACGAGGCCGAGCAGTCCCCACATCACTCCGAATGCGAAATTCGTTCGTCCATGAATGGATCCGAAGGTGCCATCGTAGTTCCAGGCAACCGCGCCCCAGAGCTCCTCCATCATAAGGCTCGCTGAGTATTCGATAACTGAACCCAGCAGCATGGAGACCAGGAAAATAATGAGGTTGTGCGAATGGTAAAACCGGTTGAGGAAGGCGGTGAGCGCTACGGCTGCCACGCCATAGATAGGCGAGAAGGGCCCCCACACGAGCCCTGCCCGGCTTTCGTAGCCGCCGTACACAATGGCATGGAACACCGTCTCTACGACAAGGCCGAATACGCATCCCGCCACGAAGATCCAGAACAGCGTGAAGTAGTCGATGCGAAGATAGCCACTATCGGGTTTGACCTGCTCTTTGACCTCCTGGCCGAGCTCCCTGAGAACGCCGGGCGATGACTGGACGTCAAAGGAAGAAGCGCCGTCTCGATCCGCCTTTCGTCTGCTGATAGGCAAAGAGCCGTGCGGCGCATGCCCCGCCGCCGTTTTTTTCGGTTCTTTCCCCATTCGCCTGCCCTCCGATAAGCCAATGGGCTAAACTATATCAGATTTTGAGAGGCGGAATCCGACCTTTCGTCCTGTCCCTGTTTCTGGAAGGTGATGGTCTACGTGGCTGCGAGGGATCGCTGCGGAGTACTCCTCGTGAACACGGGCACGCCAACGGAGCCCCGTCCGCGTGCCGTGCGGAAGTATCTTGCAAAGTTCCTGATGGATCGCCGTATAGCTCCTATGAATCGCGTCGCGTGGTGGTGCATCCTGCACGCAGGCATCCTGCCCAAGCGCGGGAGGGCATCGGCGGAGAAGTATGCGCGGATATGGACCGAGGAAGGCTCTCCATTCACCATCGTCCATACCAGCCTCCAGGCAGGACTCGCCGATGTTCTCAAGCAAGAGGGGTTCGATGCCGTGGTTCGCTGCGGCATGAGTTACGGCGAACCGGCGGTGACGGATTGCGTGCGCGAGCTCAAAGAGGCGGGCTGCACGCATCTTGTTGTGCTGCCGCTGTACCCCCAGAGCGCCTATTCGACGACGGGGGCGGTGTCTGATGGTGTACAACGCGCGCTGCGTAAAACGCGCTGGGATGTGCCATGCGATTTTATCGACAACTACCACGACCATCCGACCTACATTGGCGCCATAGCGGCTTCGCTGCAGCATGCGGGCTTCCGCATCGATTCCGATGACAAGGTACTGTTCTCCTACCACTCGATTCCGTTGAACGATATCGAAGCGGGCGATACCTATGAGCTGCAGACCGGTGCCTCAAGCCTGCAGATTGCCGGCGAACTCGGTATCGATCGCACCCGCTGGACCATCGGCTATCAGTGCCGCTTCGACAAGAACCGCGAATGGCTTTCGCCCTTCACCCGTGATGTGCTGTCGCGCTGGGCTGAAACGGATGCGCCGCGGGTGTTTCTGATATGTCCGAACTTTGCCGTGGACTGTCTCGAAACGCTCTACGATATAGACTATGAACTGAAACCGCATTATTTGGAGCGGATTGCAGCGGCAGGACGCGAGCCCGGACAGGAGGCGCTCGTGTACGTTTCCTGCCTCAATCGGAGCCGCGCACACCTCAAGGTGCTTGCCGATGTGGTTCGACCGCATATGAAAGGGGGCCGCAATGGCCGATATGACCGGTGAAGCAGGCAGCTCGCAGCAGGGTTCTGCACAGAAGACGGTGCTCGTGGGTGTCACGGGCTGCATTGCCGCATATAAAACCTGTCTGATCGTGCGCGGACTGCAGAAGGCGGGTGTTCGCGTGAAGGTGGTCATGACGGAGCACGCGACCGAGTTCGTGGGTCCGGCAACCTTTCGCGCGCTCACGAACGAGACGGTGGGCGTCGGTTTGTTCGACGACCCGTCCGATCCCATTCATCACGTTTCGCTCGCCCAGGAAGCGGATGCGTTCCTTATCGCGCCGTGCACGGCGAACGTCATTGCGAAGATTGCCAACGGCATCGCCGACGATCTTCTGACGACGACCGCACTTGCTGTCACGGCGCCGCTCATCATCGCGCCGGCCATGAACGTGAACATGTACGAGAACGCCGCGACACGGTACAACATCGGCAAGCTGCACATTCGCGGAGTCCGCATCATCGAGGCGGGCGACGGCTACTTGGCGTGCGGCGACGTGGGCAAAGGCCGTTTGGCTGACGTAGACGACATCGTTGCGGCCACGCTCGACGAGCTGGGGATGTCTCGCGATCTGGAGGGCCGCCACGTGATGGTGACAGCTGGACCGACCGTCGAACCTATCGATCCTGTGCGCTATTTGACGAACCACTCGTCGGGTAAGACGGGCTATGCAATCGCGCGCGCCGCGTCCTTGCGCGGAGCCGACGTCACCTTGATATCGGGCCCCGTCCCTTTGCCGGCGCCTGAGGGAGTTCGCCTTGTTCCGGTGCGTACGGCCCTCGATATGATGGCGGCGGCTGAAGCGGCATTTCGCGACGCGGATATTGCGGTGTTCGCTGCGGCGGTGGCCGACATGCGTCCGAAGAAAGCAGCCGAGCACAAGCTGAAGAAAGGGGTTGCCGATGCCGAGCTGGGCACGATCGAGCTTGTTGAAAACCCCGACATTCTCGCCACGCTCGGTGCGCGCAAGGAGCACCAAGTGGTTGTGGGCTATGCAGCGGAGACGCACGATGTGGTAGGGAACGCACAGAAGAAGCTTCTGGCAAAAAACGCCGACTTCGTGGTGGCCAACGATGTGAGAGAAGGCCGTGCGTTCGGAGCCGATGTCAACGAGGTGCTATTCGTAGATGCGGAAGGGGTTGAAGAACTGCCCCTCATGACGAAGGAGCGCCTGGCAGATGCCGTGCTCAACAAAGCGCTTCAGTATCTGCGCTGATACAGGCGGCTTGACGCGTCGCACACGTCCTGCACCGCGGGGTTGATGCGGTATCTGCGCGTGAGCGTATCAGGAGTCTTCTTCTTCGAAATCCTCCGTGTCCTCCGCGCTAGGATCCCATTTGAATTCCGTCGTGAATTCGATAAACGTCTCCACCGCTCTCGTCTTAAAGGCGCGTTCCTTGTAGACGAGGCAGATCGGATGGAAGTCCTTCGGCACGTCCGAAAGGGGTACTGCCACCAGATTGATGAAAGGCGCGAGACCGAGCGTATTGAGCACGAGTCCCACCGAATCGTTCTCGGAATCTACGAGCGCGCCCAGCGAGATCTCGTCGTCAGCATGCGCGGCGGCTTTCAAGCCTGCCGCATCGAGATGACGGGCGACTTCCGTTCCGATGGGCGTTTCCGGCCGGTAGGTGATAATGGGGCAGTCATGAGATGCGAGCTCTGCGAGCGAAAGGCTTTCACGCGAAGCGAGCGGGTGGTTGCGGTGTAACAGCGCTACGAGCGACTGCGAGAGCACGGGTACGAAGGTGAGACCCGGGCGGTTCTCGACGTAGGCTGCGAATGCGAGTTCGTAGCGGTCGCGCTCCAGATCTTCAAGGAGGGGCAGGGTGAGACCCTGAAACAGGTTCACGGTTAGGCCGTCGCCGTAGGATGCTCGGTAGGCGCGCATCAGAGCGGGAAGATAGCTATCTTGGACAGTGTAGACGGTGCCGATGTCGATAGTCCCGGTCAAAAGCTCTGCCTGTTCGCGAGCTCGCTCAACGCCTTTGTCAAGCGCATTGAGCGACTCGATAACCGCGGCTTCGAATTCGCGGCCGTACTTTGTGAGCTCGACGGTCCGCCCCTTGCGGGCGAACAGTGGAACGCCGAGCTCGCGCTCGAGGTTTGCCATGGCATTTGAGAGGGTGGACTGGGCGATGAACAGCTCGGCAGCGGCCTTCGTATAGTGCTGCAGCCGCGCAAGTGTCCTGAAATAGTACAGTTGCGAAAGGTTCATGCCGCCTCCTCCGTTGTTCGTCACCTACATCGCCTGCAAAGACGAACTGTGACTCGAACCGTACCCACTGTATCATAGGCCATGCGGGTGTCCGGGCAAACGGAGACATCGGTAAAAAAACAGGATCCGCAGGAAGTTTCTGCGGATCCTGTTTTCATGAGACGATCGCGTCGGCGAATTAGAACTGGTAGTTCAGCCTTCCGCCGCGGTTCTGGCAGCCGCGCGCAATGGTGATGCGCTGGACGTTAGGAGCGCCCTCTTCCAACCACATGGCGCGTGCGTCGCGGTAGAGGCGCTCGACCGGACCGTAGGGGCAATCCTCGAAGTAGCCGTCGCCACCGAAGATCTCGAGCATGCCGTCGGAAACGATGCGCGTCGTGTAGATGGAGAACAGCTTGCAGATGGCGGCCTTCTCCTCGATGTCGATGCCGTGCGGGTCGGCGTCGAAGTCGCGGGCGAAGTCGTAAACGAGCGTGCGCAGAGCGTGGGTGTAGGTCTGCATCTCGGCGATCTCGCGCTTGATCATCTGGCGGCTGGCGATGGGCTTGCCGAAGGTGATGCGGTCGGCGGCGCGCTTGAGGCTGAGCTCGAGCATACGCTGAGCCATACCCAGGTTGGAGCAGGCGATATGCACGCGGGAGACGGAAAGCGAGTGCATCGCGATCTCCATGCCCTGGCCCTCCTCGCCGAGCAGGTAGATGGGATCGAGTTCGACATCATGGAACACGAGGCCTGCGTGGCCTGCGCCGCGGCAGCCCATCATGTGGGGCATCGGAACAATCTCGAAGCCGGGGGCGTCGTTGGGAACGAAGAAGGCCGAGAGGCGGGAATCCTTGTCGGAGTCGAGGTCGGTCGCCGCGATGACGTAGGTGAAGTCGCTGCAGTCCGTGTGGGAGATGAGCCACTTCTCGCCGTTGAGGACGTATTTACCGTCGGCGTTCTTGACGGCGGTGGTGTGGATGTCGGCACCGGTGCCGCCCGTCTGCTCGGTGATGGCGAAGTTGCAGTAGATAGTCTTGTCCTGGAACTTGTCCATGTACTTGGCCTTGAGCTCCGGCTTGCCGTAGTCGTCGAGGATGCGCCAGTTCATATCGGCCGCATGATGCAGGTGCATGCGCATGCCGCCCGGTCCGCGGGAGAACTCTTCCTGCACGCGCAGGATCTCAAGTTCGTTGAGGTCCCATCCGCCGTACTCGCTCGGCATATAGAAGCGGTACAGATCGTTGTCGCGGGCAAGATCGTAGAATTCCTGCGGGAACTTGTTGGAAATCTCGATCTCCTTCTGCATTTCCTCGAACGGGCCTTCGGCCAGCTCGCGAATCTGCTCCAGATAAGCCTCGAACTGCTCGTCGGTGATCTTGGCGTTCGGATTCATAGCGCTCCTCCGTCTCTCGTGCCCGCTCGGCGCCCTCCGCCGTGCGCGGCGTTTCATTCATTATGCGACTTGAAAGGGGAGGATGTCCAATTCACATTATAGCTGATTCGGGGGTAAATCGATCGATTTTGCGAATGAAACTGTTTGCGGGATCGATGGTGGGACGAATGCAAGAGCTCCTACGAGCCGGCAGAGGCCGTGTCGGGCGACTCGTAGGAGCATACTGGACGAGGCGGCTTACAGGTTGCGGAACCGATACTTCTGGGGATCTGCTTTGACCGCTTCTTTGTTCTTCGGATTCATCTTCAAGCGGCCCATGCGGCCATCGTCGGTTATGGTTCCGAGCACCTGGTTGCGGTTCTCCATCTTGATCTGCGTCTCGAAACACGTGCCGTCGATGGAGGAGAGCATCGCCTCTTTGGTGAGCCTGAGACCGAAGGGCGAGGTGGTCTCGCACAGATGGTGCGCGAGTGCCACCGCTTCGGCCACTGCCTCATCATCGGGAACCACCTTTAGTCCGAAACCCCAGCTGTGCAGTGTTTCGGCGTCGAAGCGGTCAGTGGATGAGAGCACGCGGTATGCCCGCTCGTAGCCGATGATTTTCGGAAGGTAGAACGAGCCGCTCATATCCGTTCCCGTGAGTCCGATGGCCAGGTAGCCTGCGTTCATCTTGAAGGACTCGCCCAAGATGCGCATATCGCAGGCGCAGGCCAAGGAAAGGCCTCCGCCCACAGCATAGCCTTTGAGCGCGCCGATGATGGTCTGCTCGCAGCGGTGCATGTAGACAGCCTGATCGGAGCAGATACGCTGCATGATGTAGTACATGTACTGCGTTTCGCCCATGTCGTCGGGATGCGGCAAAGCGTGGTCATCCAGGTTGAAGCCTGCGCAAAAAGAGCGTCCTTCTCCGGTGAGCACAATTACGCGGCAGTCCTTGTCCAGGCGTACTTTGAGAAGGAAGTCGTTGAATTCGCTCATCTGCAGGTAGGACATAGCGTTCAAGTTGCCCGGATCGTCGAACGAACAGATGTAGACCGGCCCGTCCTGCTCGATCTTGATCTTCTCGTAGCTGCCGTAGTCGAATGCTGGAAGATGGTACTGATCCTGATAGACGCTCATTCGGTCTCCTTCTCCTCGTATGTCTGTCCCCCCCCGGCCGCTGTTCTTCATCTCTCCGAACCGGTGCGACGGCATTGGGGCTTGGGGGCGCCCCTGCTTCATCCATAGTAGGGCGGCCGACAAGGCGCGGTCAATGCCCATGCGCGCTAGGTTGTACCCTGCGCGCATGGGCATTTTCAACACGGCTATCATGCTGTCCGCAGCAGATCGATAGGCCCGCTTGTGCGGCTGGCTGCACAAGCGGTACCTGCGCTTCTTGCGCTTCCTGCGTCGTTTTTCCAGCCTCTTCGGACCGTCGGCGCCTTCTCTCCGGTGGATCTTCTCCCCGAGTTCCCCAGAGTGGTTCTCGAGCTGAATCCGCGAGCAGAAAAGTTGTAAAAAGGGGTTACCAAAGCGTTGGAAACCGCCTATACTGCCTCCAGTCCTTTAAAAGCGGTACAGAGAGACCGACAAGGTAACAACCACCAAGCGCTCGCCCGGAAAAGAGCGCGCGGAGTCGAAGCCTTTGTCTGTCGCGGAGGCTTTTTTCATGCCCGGCGACAGGCGCCTGCGAGGCGGGGGAGCGCGAAGGCGCGAACCGCACGACGGGATGAGGGTCGCCTGTACCATCCCGAACGGAAGGGGTGGGTGCATGACCGACACCGGCACTGTCAAGACCGTCTGCATGGACGCGGACGAGATCGAGCGGTCGTTGACGCGCATTGCGCATCAGATCCTCGAGGCGAACAAGGGCGCGGACAACATCGCGCTCGTCGGCATCGTGACGCGCGGCGATTTGCTCGCCAAGCGCCTGGCCGAGAAGATCGAACAGATCGAGGGCACGAAAGTGCCGCTCGGCAAGCTCGACATCAGCTTCTACCGCGACGATTTCGCGACGCATCTCGCTCCCGAGGTGCACTCCACCGACATCTTCTTCGATCTCGACGGCAAGGACATCGTCCTCGTGGACGACGTGCTGTACACGGGCCGCACCATCCGCGCCGCGCTCGACGCGCTCATGGACATCGGTCGCCCGGCCACGGTGCAGCTGGCCGTGCTGGTTGACCGCGGGCACCGTCAGCTGCCCATCCGCGCCGACTTCGTGGGCAAGAACGTGCCGTCGGCGGCGGACGAGAACGTGCGCCTCTTCCTGGAGGAGACGGACGGCACGACCGAGGTCGAGATTCTGGAAATCGCACCGGGCTCCCGCGCGGGTTCGGCACCGCTGGGAGGTGAATAGGGCATGGCCTTCAATCACAAGCATCTGATCGATATCACGGAGTACTCCGCCGAGGACATCATGACCGTCCTCGAGACGGCCACGCGCTTCAAGGAAGTCAACGAGCGCCGCATCAAGCAGGTCCCCACGCTCAAGGGCGTCACGGTCGTGAACATGTTCAACGAGCCGTCCACCCGCACGCGCTCCTCGTTCGAGATCGCCGAGAAGCGCCTCTCCGCCAACAGCCTGAACTTCGGCGGCAGCTCCACCTCCACGGTGAAGGGCGAGAGCCTCGTGGACACGGTGGAGACGCTGTGCGCCTACAAGATCGACATGATCATCGTCCGCGACAAGCACGCGGGCGTGCCCCGCAAGATCGCCGACGTCTCCGGCGCGCACGTCATCGACGCGGGCGACGGCAAGCACCAGCACCCGACGCAGGCGCTGTTGGACCTGTACTCCATCTGGGAGGTCAAGGGCGACCTGGCCGGCCTCAAGGTGGGCGTCGTGGGCGACATCGGCCACTCCCGCGTGTGCGGCTCGCTGATCCCCGCGCTCAAGATCATGGGCTGCGAGGTCACGGTCATAGCACCCCCCACGCTCATGCCGGCGCGCCCCGACATCCTTGGCGCCGACCATGTGACCACGAAGCTCGACGAGGCGCTGCCCGACCTCGACGTGGTGTACATGCTGCGCATCCAGCGCGAGCGCCTCGAGGGCGCGCCGTACCCGTCGCTGCGCGAGTACAACATGCTGTACGGCCTCACGAAGGAGCGCGAGCCCCTCATGAAGCCCGACGCCCTCATCTGCCATCCCGGCCCCATCAACCGCGGCGTCGAGCTGGACAGCTACATGGCCGACCATCCAAATCGCTCGGTCATTCTCGATCAAGTCTACGCCGGCATCCTCACGCGCATGGCGGAAATGTATCTTCTTCTGGGAGGGAGCGAAGATGGCCTTACTGCTTAAGAACGCCCATGTGATCGACCCGCAGGTCGGTCTGAACGAAACGGCCGACATCCTCGTGCGCGACGGGAAGATCGTCGAGATCGGCCAGAACCTCGCGATGGAGAAGGGCGTCGAGCGCGACCTGGGCGGCAAGATCGTCGTCCCCGGCCTCGTGGACATCCACGTGCACCTGCGCGAGCCCGGCTACGAGACGAAGGAAGACATCGCGTCCGGCACGCGCGCCGCGGCCCACGGCGGCTTCACGGCGGTGTGCTGCATGCCGAACACGAAGCCTGTCATCGACAACGCGGTGGGCGTCGAGTATGTCAAGGCCCGCGCTGCGGCCGTCGGCAAGTGCCGCGTGCACGTGGCCGGCTCCTGCTCGCAGGGCCTCGCGGGCGACACGCTGTCCGAGATGGGCGACATGGTGGCCCACGGCGCCGTCGCCTTCACCGACGACGGTCGCGGCGTGCAGGGCGCGGGCATGATGCGCCGCGTCATGGACTACGCCGCGCAGTTCGACCGCGTGGTGATGAGCCACTGCCAGGACGAGGACCTCGTCGGCGCCGGCCAGGTGAACGAAGGCGTCGTGTCCACGCGCCTCGGGATGCTGGGCTGGCCGGCGGAGGGCGAGGAGATCCAGATCGCCCGCGACATCGCCATCTGTCGCCTCACGGGCTGCCCGCTGCACGTGCAGCACCTCACCACCGCCCGCGGGCTCGAGCTCGTGCGCGCCGCGAAGGCCGAGGGCCTGCCCGTCACCTGCGAGGTCACGCCGCACCATCTGTTCCTCACCGAGGACGCCATCGGCGACGACTACAACACCTTCCTCAAGGTGAACCCGCCGCTGCGCACGGCCGACGACGCCGCCGCGCTCGTCGAGGGCGTGAAGGACGGCACGGTGGACGCCATCGTCACCGACCACGCGCCGCACAACGACTTCGAGAAGAACGCCGAGTTCGAGCTGGCTCCCTTCGGCATGATCGGCCTGGAGACGTCGCTCGCGCTCGTCATCACGAACCTGGTCGCGCCCGGTATCATCAGCTGGGAGCGCGCCGTCGAGCTCATGGCTGTGCGTCCCCGCGAGATCCTGCGCGTCGAGCGCGTGGCGCTCGAGCCGGGCGCGACGGCCGACCTCACGGTCATCGACCCGGACGCCGCCTGGACGGTGGACGCCGCCGACTTCCTCTCGAAGGCCGTGAACTCGGGCTTCATCGGCGCCGAGCTCACGGGCCGCGCCACCGACGTCTACGTGGGCGGCTACGCCACCCTCGAGGACGGCGCGATCGTCGAATAGCGGGAAGCACGCACGTCGTTTGCGACTCGCACGCCCTGTATGGAACCAAGGCCCGCGCCGGCATTTTCGACGCGGGCCTTCTCGTTTTCCTGCCTAAGAAGTCACAGTTTTGACCGCTCTGAAGCTTTACTTGCATGTATCGGAAAGGCTCTCGAAAACGGTTCCTGAAAAGTCCCAGGTTGCAGGCTTACGTACGCATAGTGGCCTGGCATCAGCTTCTCGGGACCGCGTTTCGACGCGCGAAAAAGCTTCAGAGCGGCCAAAACTGCGACTCGCACATCCGTTTTTGAACGTACCAGACGCGCCGGACGGGGGTTGAGACGGCCTACAACGTTCCCGCTCTCTCGTCAACACGCGAGCTGCTCGCTTTCCTCGCGCGCAATCCTTCGCTCGGCGGCGCTGGCAAGCTTGCGCGGGCCATGGCGTATATCGCCGACTGTTCGGCTTCGCCGCGCGAGACAAAACAGGCGCTTGTTTTGGGATTGCCTCATCGCTACGGTGGATACGGCCTTGGCATTCCGCACATGAACTTCGAGGTGAAGGCGAATCCGGCCGTGCGAGCGATGACGGGCAAACGCAGCTTTCGCCTCGATCTATGTTGGCCGGGTGCGAAGCTCGATGTGGAATACCAAAGCCGCTTCTCGCACGAAGGCGAGGCTGCACGCCTCAGCGACTCTCGAAGGGCGAATGCGCTTATGGCTATGGGCTGGACTGTTGTTGGAGTCACGAACGAAGAACTCGACAGCCTCGCTGCCACCGACGCGATCGCGAACACGATCCGGCAGCAGCTGGGAAAACGTGCTCAGGTTCGCACGCCGGATTGCCATGCTCGCAAGCTGAAGCTTTGACGGCAGCTGGGACTTCCCGCAGGACGCATGTAAAGATTCGACGATCTATTCACGGAAACGCTCAAGGTCGCCATATAACCGGATGCAAGCGCTTGATTGTCGGCTTATTTTTATAAGTCATTAGATAATCAAATCCGAAGGGATGTAAGCTTAGGAGCGATTCAAGGGTCTTAGATGTCGATAATGATGCTGGAACTTGAAGCGCCCGATCACAGATGCTCCGGGCGCTTCGCTGGGCGATCGGAAATGTGGGGTCAAGACGGTCGAGTTCCCGAATCCGATCCAACGCGGGCATGCTCGACGTGACGTTCAGACATTCGCGCTGGGAGGGGCGGAAGAGGAGGCCTCGGCCGTTTCGCGGTTGGCGATGATGTGGTTGATCACCACGAATACGGCCAGGAGCTTTTCGATTTGACTCTCGTCCAGAATTTTGATGTCGTATACGCCGTGCAGCGACACGATATGGCGATGCGCAGTAGCCAGCACGCGCTCCTGCGCGTCAACGATCTGGAATTCGAACGCCAAGATGCTGCCGCGCAGCTGCCAGCCCAATTCGGGGATGTCGATGATGTCCTTAATGTGGAAAAGTTGCTCGGACAGTTCGAACGAGGCGCCATCGGCCATATCCACGAAGTACTTATGATGGATGGAGACGGCTTTTGCGTGGATGGATGCGATCTCGTTGCCGTCGAGGTCGGTGATATGCGTCTTGTCGTGGAGGCTGATGGGCTTTCCCGATACGTGGTAGACCGGTTGGTCGTCGTCGTCGAGAATGTCCATCTTGTGGTGGATGGAGACGAGCTTCGATTTGATGTGTAAGTTCATGGTGAGCTCCTTGCTCATTCCGATATCCGGTGCATTTTACACATGGAGCATAGTAGTCGAACAGGCATGGTTCGTGCGGGTTGGCGAGGGCCATGAACCCAATTTTGAAACGCGACGTGAGACGATGACAGAAGGCGTCTCTGTTCCCGATACTCTCGGTAAAGGGCGACGGTAAAGCGGAGCGATGCCTACCGCCAACCTTTCTTGGAATTGCATATATAATGCCGAATACCATAAAAAAATGCATTTCGTCATGAATATACATGATTGAAGCGTATACTATGAAGCAACCTTTAAGGCGGTACGGAGAGACCGACAAGGTGCGCAGCATAGCTTTCCCAGGATAACGTGCGCCTTTGTCCCCGACGAAGGCGTTTTTTCGTATATGCTGCCCGAGCGGAAGGATGATTTTGAGCGAGATAGCGAACAAGCTCTTGGAGGGCACGTCGAAGCCCGCGCCCCGGCCGGCGGCGCTCGTGCTGGAGGACGGCGCGGTATTCCGCGGCACGGCGCGCGGCGCTTCCGGCGAGGTGTACGGCGAGATCTGCTTCAACACGTCGCTCGAGGGCTACCTGGAGGTAATCACCGACCCGTCCTACGCCGGACAGATAATCACCATGACGTATCCCCAGATCGGCAACTACGGCGTGAACCCCGAGGACGCCCAGGCGGACGCGCCCGCGCTGCGCGGCCTCGTGGTGCGCGACATGTGCGCGACGCCGTCGAACTGGCGCAGTGCACAGAGCCTGCCCGACTACCTGCGCGAGCACGACGTCGTGGCCGTGGAGGGCGTGGACACCCGTGCGCTCGTGCGCCACGTGCGCGACTGCGGCGCCCAGCGCGCGGTGCTCTCCACCGTCGACGTGGACGAGGCGAGCCTCTTGGCGAAGGTGCGCGCGAGCGAGCCCCTCGTGGGGCAGAACCTCGCCGCCACGGTGTCGTGCGAGAAGGCGTACGCCGTGGGCGCAGGCGACCTGCCCGCGAGCCATGCGTTCGCCGTAGCGCCCCCCGCAACCGCGCGCCACCGCGTGGTGGCCTACGACTGCGGCGCGAAGCGCTCCATCCTGCAGAACCTCGTGCGCTCGGGCTGCGAGCTCACGGTCGTGCCGTGGGACACGCCGGCGGCCGACGTGCTGGGCATGGCCCCCGACGGCGTGTTCCTGTCGAACGGCCCGGGTGACCCCGAGGCCGTGGAGGGCACGTACTCCCAGGTGGAGAAGCTTTTGGGCCAGGTGCCCGTGTTCGGCATCTGCCTTGGGCACCAGATGATCGCGAAGGCCGCCGGCGCCGGGATCGAGAAGCTCAAGTTCGGCCACCGCGGCGGCAACCATCCCGTGATGAACCTGCTCACGGGCCGCGTGGAGATCACGGCGCAGAACCACGGCTTCGGCCTTCTGTTCCCCAGCCTGGGCGCGCTCGTGCCGGAACTCTCGGGCGGCTTCAAGGGCCATGAAGACGACCTGCGCTTCTGGGCGCGCTCCGGCGTCGCGCCGGTCGTGGACAACGAGCGCTTCGGCCGCATCCGCCTCACGCACGTGAACCTCAACGACGGCACGGCCGAGGGCGTCGCCTTCCTCGACATCCCCGCGTTCAGCGTGCAGTACCATCCCGAGGCCTCGCCCGGACCCACCGACGCACACTACCTGTTCACCGCCTTCGGTCGGCTTATGGATTCCGCCGTTCTGACGAATGGCGGAGCAGCCGACGCTGCGGCCACGTCTGGCACCCCACCTTGCCCTTCTGCTGCGGCTGGACGGACCGAAGTCCAGTCCAGCCTTGCATCGGGGCAATCCGGGGCACCAGCCGCGCCCTCTCTGACTTTGCCCGACCCGTGGGAATGCGCTAGCTACCTGGACATCGACATCGCCGCCGACCGCCTGGCTGGCTGGACGTTCGGCGAGCAGGCTGCCACCGTGGCGGGGGCGGAAGGAGGCTCCCATGCCTAAGCGCACCGACATCAACACCATCCTCGTTATCGGCAGCGGCCCCATCGTCATCGGGCAGGCGTGCGAGTTCGACTACTCGGGCGCGCAGGCCTGCAAGGTGCTGAAGGCCGACGGCTACCGCGTGGTGCTCGTGAACAGCAACCCCGCCACCATCATGACCGACCCGGGCCTGGCCGACCGCACCTACGTGGAGCCCATCACGCCCGAGTTCGTGGAGCAGATCATCGCGAAGGAGCGCCCCGACGCGCTTTTGCCCACGCTCGGCGGCCAGACCGGCCTCAACACGGCCGTCGACCTCGCGCGTGCCGGCGTGCTGGAGAAGTACGGCGTTGAGATGATCGGCTGCGACCTGGCCGCCATCGAGCGCGGCGAGGACCGCAAGCTCTTCAACGAGTGCATGGCGGAGCTCGGCATCGAGACGTCGCGCTCGGGCTACGCCTACTCCCTTGCCGACGCCGAGGCCATCGTGGCCGAGCTCGGCTACCCCGTGGTGCTGCGCCCCTCGTTCACGCTCGGCGGCGCGGGCGGCGGCATCGCGCACGATCCGGCCGAGCTGCACGAGATCGTGGGCCAGGGCCTGGAGCTGTCGCCGGCCGGCGAGGTGCTCGTGGAGGAGAGCATCGAGGGCTGGAAGGAATACGAGATGGAGGTCATGCGCGACCATGCCGGCAACGGCATCATCGTGTGCTCCATCGAGAACTTCGACGCTATGGGCGTGCACACGGGCGACTCCATCACGGTGGCCCCCGCGCAGACGCTCTCCGACGTGGAGTACCAGCGCATGCGCGCCGCGTCGCTCGCCATCCTGGAGAAGATCGGCGTGGAGACCGGCGGCTCCAACGTGCAGTTCGCCGTCAACCCCGACAACGGGCGCATGATCGTGATCGAGATGAATCCCCGCGTGTCGCGCTCCTCGGCGCTCGCGTCGAAGGCCACCGGGTTCCCCATTGCGAAGGCGGCGGCGAAGCTGGCCGTGGGCTACACGCTCGACGAGATCGTGAACGACATCACGAAGGCCACCCCGGCGTGCTTCGAGCCGTCAATCGACTACTGCGTGGTGAAGGTTCCGCGCTTCGCGTTCGAGAAGTTCCAAGGCACCGACGACACGCTGTCCACGCGCATGAAGGCCGTGGGCGAGGTCATGGCCATCGGCCGCACGTTCGAGGAGGCGCTCGGCAAGGCCATGCGCTCGCTCGAGAACGGCCGTGCGGGCCTGGGCGCAGACGGGAAGGACGCGGGCCTGCCGGACGGCGAGGCGTTCGACGACCTCGTGGCGCGTCCCACGGCCGACCGCGTGTTCTACCTGGCCGAGGCGCTGCGCCGCGGCTGGACGGTGGAGCGCGTATGCGCGGCCACCGGCATCGACCCCTTCTTCATCGCGCGCATGGCCGACATCGTGCGCGTGCAGGAGAACCTGCGCGGCATGCACCTCGACGAGCTGGATGCCGACGCGTTCCGCCTGCTCAAGCGCATGGGCCTCTCCGACGCGCAGATCGCGCACCTCACGGGCTCCGACGAGCTCACCGTGCGCACGTGCCGGAAGCTTCTGGGCGTGAGGCCGGCGTTCAAGACCGTCGACACCTGCGCGGCCGAGTTCCCCAGCTCCACGGCCTACCACTACAAGACCTACGACGCCGACGAGACCGAGGTCGCGCCGAAGACGCGCAAGCGCGCGATGATCCTGGGAGCCGGTCCGAACCGCATCGGCCAGGGCATCGAGTTCGACTACTGCTGCGTGCATGCGAGCTACGCGCTTGCCGAGGCCGGCTTCGAGACCATCATGGTGAACTGCAACCCCGAGACCGTGTCCACCGACTACGACACGTCCGACAAGCTCTACTTCGAGCCGCTCACGTTCGAGGACGTCATGGACATCGTGGACGTCGAGTGCCCGGACGGCGTGGTGGTCACGCTCGGCGGCCAGACGCCGCTCAAGCTGGCGAACGCGCTCGCGGAGGCGGGGGTGCCCATCATGGGGACCTCGCCGGAGGCCATCGATTTGGCCGAGGACCGCGACCGCTTCAGCGCCATCCTCGACGAGATGGCCATCACCTACCCGGCCGCCGGCATGGCCTCCACCTACCAGGAGGCCTGCGTCGTGGCCGACCAGATAGGGTTCCCCCTGCTCGTGCGCCCCAGCTACGTGCTGGGCGGGCGCGGCATGGGCATCGTCTACGACGGCGCGCAGCTGGAGAAGTACATGGCCGAGGCCGCGAAGATATCGCCCGACCATCCGGTGTACCTCGACCGCTTCCTCGAGGGGGCGGTGGAGGTGGACCTCGACGCGCTCTGCGACGGCGAGGCGGTGTACGTGGGCGGCGTGCTCGAGCACATCGAGATGGCCGGCATCCACTCGGGCGACTCGGCCTGCTGCACGCCGCCGTTCGCGCTGTCCGAGGCGCTGGTGTCGCAGCTGCGAAGCGTCGCGCGCGACCTGGCGCTGCGCCTGGGCGTGGTGGGCCTCATCAACATCCAGTTCGCCATCAAGGACCAGGTCATCTACATCATCGAGGCCAACCCGCGCGCCAGCCGCACCGTGCCGTTCGTGTCCAAGGCCACCGGCGTGCCGCTGGCGAAGATGGCCGCGCGCATCATGGCGGGCGAGAAGATCGCCGATTTGGGCCTGCCTCCCGACGACCGGCGCCTCGAGCACTACAGCGTGAAGGAAGCCGTCATGCCCTTCGGCCGCTTCCCCGGCGCGGACACGGTGCTCGGCCCCGAGATGAAGTCCACCGGCGAGGTCATGGGCATCGCCGGCAACTTCCCGGCCGCGTTCGCGAAGACGCAGCTGGCCATCAGCTACGCGCTGCCCGAGGGCGGCACCGTGTTCATCAGCGTGTGCGACCGCGACAAGCGCGCCATCGTGTCCATCGCGCGCGACATCGTGCGCCTGGGCTTCAAGGTGGTGGCCACGGGAGGTACGGCCCGCGCCCTGCGCGCGGCGGGCGTGGACTGCGAGGAAGTGAAGAAGGTGCACGAGGGCGCCCCCAACGTGCTTGACCGCATCGCCGCTGGCGAGATAGCGCTCATGATCAACACGCCGTTCGGCCATGCCACGCGCGCCGACGGCTACGAGCTGCGCCTCGAGGCCGTGAAGCACGGCGTGACCCACGTCACGAACCTGGCCGGCGCCCAGGCCATGGTTGCCGGCATGGAGATGGCCCGCGCGAACGGCCTGTCCGTCGTGGCCCTGCAAGACCTGCCCCAGTGGGGGTAGGGAGACGCGGATGACCTATTGCCGGCAGCTTCGCTCGTCAGCAGCTGCCGGCACCACGCATGGAGCTTGTCATACAGCACGATCGGTGGAAAGATATCTATAAAGATATCTTTAGGGAGGTGCGTGGATGTCAAGGATCGCCGACAAGGTAACGCAGCTTTGCGCCTGGGGCACGTCGCGTGCCGTCCGCATTCCCAAGGACATGTGCGAGCGCATGGGGATCGATGTGGGCGCGCGCTTGACGATGAGCCTCGGGCATGACGAGCGCGGCTCGTTCATGCTCGTTCGTCCCGAGGAAGCCGAACATCGCGCCTATCGAGATATCCCCTATGTTTCCATGGACGAGCTTTTTGCGGGATACACGGGGGACTACCAACCAGGGGAATGCGATTGGGGCAAGGACGTGGGTGCCGAGGTGATTCCGTGATCCTCGAGCAAGGCGATGTCATCATGGTCGATTTCAACCCGTCGATCGGCTATGAGCCGGCAAAGATCCGTCCAGCTGTTGTGGTGAGCGGTTACGGTTTCAATTCGCGTGCGAACCTGGTTGCCGTCGTGCCGACAACCACCAAGGACAACGGGTACCCGCTTCATTTGCCTGTGAAGTGCTCAGGGCGCTCAATAGGCTTCGCTTGCGTGGAGTTGTTGCGGACCATAGACGTGGGGCGACGTGGGTACGAGTACCTCGGATGTGCGGACGATGAAACCGTGCGCACTATCCTCGCTTCCATTCGGGGAATGCTGGAGCTGCGTTGATCCTTAGCTGTCCAGGAACTCCGCGAGCAGGCGGTCGGGGTCTTCCAGGAAGCGGTGGAGGGCGTCCCATTCCATGGTCTGCTCGAGGCTTACGCGGCGCACCTCGTCCTCGAACTGGTAGATGACCGCCCCCGGCGCCGAGAGCAGGATGGGGGAGTGCGTGGCCACGACCAGCTGCGACCCCGCGTTGGCCAGCCGCACGATCTCGGCCAAAAGCGCCACCTGCCCCAGCTGCGAGAGCCCCGTCTCGGGCTCGTCGAGCACGTAGAACCCCTCGCCGCCGAAGCGGCGCGACACGAGCGTGAGGATGCCCTCGCCGTGCGAGCGGGCGTGCAGCGACCGTCCGCCGAAGTAGCGTTGGTCGTCCTCGAGCGCGTCCATCTCCGATATGAGGTTGAACAGCGTGTCGGAGCGCACGAGGAAGCTGTCGCGCGGCCGGCAGATGCCCTTGAGCAGGCGCACGTGGTCGCAGAGCTCCGAATGGCCGTCGTGCACGGAGAACGTGTAGTTGCGCGAGCCGCCCTCGGGGTTGAGGCCGTAGGCGACGCTCATCGCCTCGAGCAACGTCGACTTGCCGGTGCCGTTCTCGCCGCAGAAGAACGTGATGGGCTGGCCCAGGTCGAGCGCCCGCAGGCTCGCGATGGCCGGCACGTTGAACGGGTAGACGCCCTTGTCGGGAACGTCCGCCCAGTCGATGGCGAGCGAGGTGACGAAGACATCGTCGCGCATGGCGTGCTCCTCTCATCCGCTTATGTCTTTTCGCAAATGCTACTATAGCTCCAAAAGCGCCATCTCGCATGACGCGCGGATAGGCGGGAGGATAGGGAATGAACGGCATCGAAGTTGAACGGCTCGCAGCGGACGATGATCTGGCAGCGGTGGCGCGCGTGTACGTGCGCAGCTGGCGGCACGCCTACCGGGGCATCGTGCCGCAGGACTTTCTCGACACGCTGTCTGAAGGGTTCTGGCAGCTGGGCCTTGAGCAGAGCGTCGATCGCACGTTCGTCGCCCGCGAAGGCGGCGAGATAGTCGGCGTGTGCACCTACGGGCCCGCCCGCGTCGAGGCGTTCGCGGGATGGGGCGAGGTCGTGTCGCTCTACGTGCAACCGGAGCGCATGGGGCGCGGCATCGGCTCGAAGCTGCTCGACCCGGCCCTCGACGCACTAGCGATCGAGGGCTATGAAAACGTCTATCTTTGGGTGCTCGCCGACAACGCGCCCGCGCGCGCTTTCTACGAGAAGCGCGGGTTCCAGCTGCTCGAGCGCGAGAACGCCGTCGAAATCGCAGGCGAGCGCCTGCTCGAGGCCTGCTATGCGAAGGCGCTCGACTGAGCAGCCGCTCATGCGCGTCACGACGCGTGCGGCTCGTCCACGCGCTCCATCAGGTACGCGGCCACCTCGGGGAAGTCGCGGATGACGCGCATGAGCGTGTCGGCGGTGCGGTTCTGGAACACCGAGCCCCTCTCCCAGCGCACGACCGTCTTCGGCCCCGCGCCGATGAGCTTCTCGAACTTGGCCTGCGAGAGCCCCAGACCCTGCCGGAGCTCGCGCACCTCGTCGCCCGAGAGCAGCCCGTTGTCGCGTTTGTACTGGTCGACCGCGCGGCGGTGGATGATGCCATCCATCCCTCCTTCGAGGTAGATTTCGCCGCAGCTGGCGCACAGGCAGTAGTCGGCATCGTCTACGACGATCTGCTCGCCTTTGACGTCCCACTCAATCGGTCCATGGATATCCATGATCTTGCCGCCGCACGCTGGGCATTTCGTCATCATCACCATGCATAACCCCATTCCTTGCACGACATGAGCATGACGGTGGCCACGTCGCCTTCCACGATGAACTTCACGTAAAAGCAGACGGAGACGCCATCTTCATTGTAGTCGCAGCAATACACGTCCGCCCAAGAGCCGTCGTCGCGTCTCGGCTTGAGCGATTTCACGAACTCTTTTTCCTGAAGGGAAAGGATTATGCGTCGCGCGAGGATTGGGCTGAAACCGTGGTTTCGCAGCCAGGACGTGCTCTTCTTCGAAGCGCTGTACCGGCCCTCCCGGACCAACCGTTTCACCTCTGCGAGGTCGTAGCGCGGCTCCTTCCCTTTCATGGTAGCACCTTGCTACCATCTGCAGTATACGGAACGGGCACGCGAATTGCAAGAGGGCTGGGCATGTCGCCACCTCCCTGTCGAAGCACGGCTGTCCCCGAGAGGGTTAGGAGGTCGCTCCAGCCACCAAGAGAACTTATGTACGTATTGTAATACGATTCGAACGATAAGGGAACATATGTTTGTGCATACTATTTGAATTCGAATGCGGACATACGCAGCGGACGACGGGGCCTGCTACACTTGGTTCGTCTCATCGTTTCATATGATTCCCTGACGAGGGCAGCCGTACCAGGATCGCAAAGACGGCGCGTTGCTTCACGGAAGGGAGTTTTCTCATGGCATGGATCGTTCTGGTGGCGTCGGGCGTCTTGGAGGCGGTGTGGGCCACCGCGCTCGGACGGGCGGAGGGGTTCACCAAACTCGTCCCGTCCCTCGTGTTCCTCGTCGCGCTCGTCATGAGCATGGCGGGGTTGTCGTACGCAGTCAAATCGCTGCCCACGGGCACGGCGTACGCCGTCTGGGTGGGCATCGGCGCCTCGCTCACGGTTGTCTACGGCATGCTCTCGGGAACCGAGCCCGTATCGGTGGCGAAGGTGCTGCTCATAGCAGGCCTCATCGCGTGCGTCGTCGGACTGAAGCTCGTTCACGACGCGGGATGACGTCGGGCGATCCTCCGCATTCCCGTCCCTGCGCGGACATCCTCCTTTATACTGGGATCTAAAGGCGTGCCACACCACGACGAGCCGAGGAGATTCGCCATATGGACGACGAGCTGACGTTCTCAACCCGCGACGAGTTCAGGGCGTGGCTAGGCGATAACGGCGAGGCGAGCGGCGGCGTGTGGCTCGTGTTCGGCAAGTCCGGCGGCCCGAAGACGCTCAAGGCGTCCGAGGCGCTGGAGGAGGCGCTCTGCTTCGGCTGGATCGACGGGCGCATGCAGCGCATCGACGACGCGTCCTACCGCAAGTACTTCGCCCCGCGCCGCGCGAAGAGCGTGTGGTCTGAAAAGAACAAAGCGCTTGCGCGCGAGCTCGAGCGGCGCGGCTTCATGGCCGATGCGGGCAGGCGCGCCATCGAGGCGGCTAAGCGCAACGGTAGCTGGGACGCGAAGAAGGCCCCGGACGTCACCGAGGAGGACACGGCGGCCCTCGAGGCGATCATAGTCGGCCACGAGCCTGCGGCCTCGAACTTCCGCGCCATGTCGCCGTCGGTGCGGCGCACCTACACACACGCGTACTTCGATGCCAAGACCGACGCTGGCCGCGAGAAGCGCCTCGCCTGGATGCTCGACCGCCTCGACCGCAACCTGAAGCCCATGTAGGGAAGCGCAAGCGGATCGCGTGTACTACAGGAAAGCCCGGTGCCACCGCTCGTAGAACGAGGCCACATGGTTGTCGGCACAGATGCTCTCCGCGATGCGGCCGAGGCCCGTTTCGATCACGCTGCTCGTGTCGGAGGGTTTGGACACGTGCGGCTCCCGCACCTATTGTGCGATAAAACGAGAATAATTGTACGATTCAACGCTAACCCTTGAGGAACCCCACGATCTCGCGCTCCTGCTCGGCGGTGAGGGCGCCCATGTGGGCGCGGCCTCTCATGAGGCGGCACGTGACGTTCGGGATGATGGCCTCGGCCTGCGGGAGGACGCGCGCGGCGGGGAAAAGGCGGTCGGCGTCGCCCGCCATCACGAGCGTCGGCGCCGTGCAGGCGGCCATGCGCTCGGGGTCGACGTCGGTGGGCATGCCGGCCTTCACCTTCGCATGGTCGATGGTGGCCTTCGCCGTGGCCAGCGTCTCGGCGTCGATGACGTCGGGCGCGCCGGCCATGGGCAGAAGCGTCTTCACGAACCACTCCTCCCGGCGCGTGAGCAGATACATGACCATCGGCCCCATCATGCTCATCGAGTGCCACACCGGCGCGTTCTTGATGCCGGAGGGAACGAACAGCACCGCGCGCTCCACCTTCCCGGGCGCCGCGCACATGAGTTTCGCCAGGATGCCCGCGCCGAACGATCCGCCGATGCAGCGCATGCGTGCGAACCCCAAGGCGTCGATCACTTGCGCGGCCCATTCGCCGTACGCGTAGCCGGAAGGCGGCAGGCACGCCTCGTCGCTCTTGCCGGGATGCCCGATCGTGTCCACCGCGAACACGCGGAAGTCACCGCGCAGCAGGAACGGGGACGTGATGAGGTTGTGCGCCGTTGTCGAGTTGCCTCCGTGGAACGAGAGCAGCGGGACCGCCTCCGGGTCGCCGGTGACCACCACGTGCGTGCGACCGAACGCCGTGTCCACGTAGACATCCTCGAACGGGTAGCCGATGCGGGAGAGCTGCTCGTCGTACAGGCCGAGGACGGCGCGCTTGCCCTCGGCGCTCTTGTAGAGGGATTTCACGGCGCTCACGCCTCCTTCGGCCTAGCCCTCGGAGGGCGGGCGGCCCCGCGCTTGACGGCGACGTCCAGCGCCGCGAGCGCGTCCATCACCACATGGGCGGCGGCGTCTGCCTGGGCTGCGTCCAGGCCGCGCTCGTCCACGATCTCGCGCACGGCCGCCGCGTAGTCGCGCTTGTGCCGCTCGTTCAGCTCGGTCCAGTCCACGTGCGCGAATCCCTCGGCTGCGGCGCGATCGAAGGGCAGCCGCTCCTGCGCCATGAGCGCGGCGATGACGGGATAGCCCGCGTAGCCCTGCCAGTAGGTGGCGTTGTCGTTCGAGGAGTAGGTTCCGCCGTCCTCGCTCCATGCCACCGTGTAGGCTTTCAGGCCGTTCGACGAAGTCACCGTCGCGCGCCGCTCCTCGTCGTCGAGCGACACGCGCCCGTCTGCAAGCGCGCTCCACGCCTCGAATACCTTCGCCAAAGGCGGCATCTTCTCCATCGTCGCTCCCGTTCTCGCGTCGCCTGTCGATGGCAGTATACCCCTCGGCTCCGCGATCCGGCCAAGCCGATGGTAGAATGGCAAGCCGATTCGCCCGACGAGAGGGAAGGGCACCGCCTCGACCGGAGCCCTTCGACGACGCGAGTCCTACGATAGCCATCGAGGCACGCAGGCTTCTGGCCTGCGACGACGCGCGATGACCCGGATCGTGTCTTGCCGTAGCGCGCCGTGTCGTCCAAGCTGGGCGTGAAAGGAGGCGTGCCCTCATGGAACTCGGAGAGAAGCTGAAAGCGCTGCGCACCGAGCGCGGCCTGACGCAGGAGCAGCTTGCGGCCAAGCTGTACGTGTCGCGTACGGCCGTGTCGAAGTGGGAGACGGGCGGCGGCGCGCCGTCCGCGCCGAGCGACGGCGTGCGGTTCGCGAGCGACGCCTCTCATGCGCCAGGAGGGGAGTTCTGCATGTCGCACGCCCCGACGAGCGCGAGCGCGTCCTCCGCCGGATGGGCGTGATCCAGATGGTGCGCGCGCAGCCGGAAGTTCCTCACCGATGCGCTCCGCCATCGTGTGGATGGCCGATGGCGGAACGCGCGCCCGGCTCCCTCTCCAGCGCCCGCATCCCCGCCGCGGCGAGGACCACGCGCTCGCATGCGAGCATTGCGGACACTCCCATGCACTTTCCTTGGCATTTAGGCCTGTCAGATGCGTGCTCTTACGCGCAGATGCTACAATCGGCCCTCGAGAGACGAAGGTGCGCCGCGGCAGCCGGCCGGCGGCGACGGATCGAAAGGTGAGAACGTGGCACTCGTCAACGAGAGGGCGCGCATCCTCGCGAACGCGAAGGTCGGCCCGAACCTCTACCTCATGGAGCTGGCTTCGCCGCGCATAGCGGCGGCCATCGAGCCGGGGCAGTTCGTGCACATGAAGGTGCCGAACATGGAGGCGCACATCTTGCGCCGCCCGTTCTCGGTGTACGCGCGCGACGCGGCCGCGGGAACGCTCGAGATCCTCTACCAGGCCGTGGGCTTCGGCACCGACCACATGACCCGCATCGAGCCCGAGCGGGCCGAGCACCTCTCGGGTGCGGAGCTTATCGGCCCGGTCGGGCGCGCCTGGCAGCCGCCCGCGGACGCCCGCCGGGCGCTCCTCGTGGGCGGAGGCGTGGGTGCGGCCCCGCTCTTCATGCTGTGCGAGCAGCTGGTCGGCGCGGGCGTGCGCACCGACGTCGTGCTGGGCGCGCAGACCGAGGCCGCGCTCGCCTGCCGCGCGCGCTACGAGGCGCTGCTCGACGAGCCCTCGCGCTGCGCCACCGACGACGGCAGCTTCGGCCGGGAGGGCTTCTGCACCTCGCTCGTGGAGGAGGCGCTGGTGGAAGCCGCGGCCGCAGGCGAGCCGTACGACTACCTGGCCGTATGCGGCCCGGAGCCCCTCATGAAGATCGTTGCCGGCATGGCCGCGGAGGTCGGCGTGCCCTGCGAGGTGTCGATGGAAAAGCGCATGGCGTGCGGTATCGGAGCCTGCTTGTCGTGCGTGGTGGACACGGTGGACGGCAAGAAGCGGGCGTGCGTCGACGGCCCCGTGTTCGATGCGCGGAAGGTGGTGTGGTAGATGGCGACGATGGGCGCGGGTCCGCGTACGACGGCCCCCACAAGCGTGCGCATGGCCGTGAACCTGGGCGGCCTAGAGATGAAGAACCCAGTCACGGTGGCGTCGGGCACGTTCGCCGCCGGGCGCGAGTACGGCGATTTCGTGGACGTGGCCGCCCTCGGCGCGGTCACCACGAAGGGCGTGTCGCTCGCCGGCTGGGAGGGCAACGCCAGCCCTCGCATCGCCGAGACGCCCTCGGGCATGCTCAACTCCATCGGGCTGCAGAACCCCGGCGTCGCGCACCTGAAAGCGCACGACCTGCCGTGGCTCGCCGAGCGCGGTGCGACGACGATCGTGAACGTGTCGGGCCACAGCTTCGACGAGTACGTGCAGGTGATAGAGGCGCTCGAGGACGCGCCGGTGGACGCCTACGAGGTGAACATCTCGTGCCCGAACGTGGACGCGGGAGGCATGACCATCGGCACGTGCACCTCGAGCGTCGAGGAGGTCGTATCCCGGTGCCGCGCGGCCACGAAGCGACCGCTCATCGTGAAGCTCACGCCGAACGTCACCGACGTCGCCGAGATCGCTCGCGCCTCCGCAGCCGCCGGCGCCGATGCGCTCTCGCTCATCAACACGCTTCTGGGCATGGCCATCGACGCCGAGCGTCGCCGCCCGCAGCTCGCGCGCGGTGTGGGCGGGCTGTCGGGCCCCGCTGTCAAGCCCGTGGCGCTGCGCATGGTATGGGAGGTGCACCAGGCGGTCGACGTGCCGCTGCTCGGCATGGGCGGCATCTCGAACGCGACCGATGCGGTGGAGTTCATGCTGGCGGGGGCCACGGGCGTGGCCGTCGGCACCGCGAATTTCGCGAATCCGCACGCCACGGTTGAAATCATCGACGGAATAGCGCAGTATTGCAAGAGGCACGGCGTGGAAGACGTGCAGGAGCTGATAGGAGCGTTGGAATGGTGAACTCGTTCGAAAAGATCCCCGCAAGGGAGCGCGTGATCGTCGCGCTCGACTGCGATATAGAGGAAGCCTTCGACCTCGCCGATCAGCTGCAGGACAAGGCATCGTGGATGAAGGTGGGCATGACGCTGTTCTATGCGAACGGCCCGGCGATCGTCTACGCGTTGAAAGAGCGCGGCTTCAAGGTGTTCCTCGACCTCAAATTCCACGATATCCCGCACCAAGTCGAGGGCGCGGCATATTCCGCGGCTCACAGCGGCGCGGATATGCTCACCATGCACACGGTTGGCGGCGTGGATATGATGTCGGCTGCTCAGCGCGGCGCGGAACGAGCGGCAACCGAGTATGGACACGACGTGCCCGCCACACTTGGCATCACGGTGCTCACCAGCATGAATGATGCCGCCCTCGCCGAGACGGGCGTAAGTCGCGCCATGGCTGATCAGGTGGTGGTGCTCGCCGAGCAGGCCAAGCGCGCAGGCATCTCCGGCGTGGTGGCGTCCCCGCAGGAGGCCGCGCGCCTGCGCGAGATCCTCGGTCCCGACGCCTATATCGTCACCCCGGGCGTGCGCCCTGCGGGCAGCGATCGCGGCGACCAGAGCCGCGTGGCCACTCCCGCGCAGGCGTTCGAGAACGGCGCGTCGCACATCGTGGTGGGCCGTCCCATCACGCAGGCCGAGGATCCCGCAGCCGCGTTCGAAGCCATTGCGGCCGAATTGTAGCCTTGGGACGTTGCAGAGGAGTTAGGCCTGATCGGGCGTTGTTGGTGACGATTAGGCGACGAAAAGCCGTCGAATGCCCCGACGCCTTCTAAAATGTGGTCGCGGCGCTGAAATTTTTTATGATTTGTGGTAATCGACAAGGCGAAACAAGTGAGAGCGTGATAGTATCACGGCATCGCTTTAGGAACAGAAGGAGATAAACACGATGGCTATTCCTCAACTCAGCCCTGAAGAGCGTCAGGCAGCTTTGGAGAAGGCGAAAGCGGCCCGCATCAAGCGCGCCGAGGTTCGGGATGAATTGAAGTCGGGCAAGCTTACCCTCGACCAGGTTCTCAAGATGAAGAACGATCCCGTTGTTGGCCGCATGAAGGTGTCCACGCTGATCGAGACGCTTCCCGGCTACGGCAAAGCCAAGGCTGAGAAGATTATGAAGGAACTCCAGATCGCCGAGAGCCGCCGTCTGCGCGGTCTGGGCGAGCGTCAGCAGACCGCTCTGCTGGAGCGTCTGGGCTAGTCGTTCCGGCATGCGTAACGGCAATCTGTTCGTTATCTCAGGGCCATCGGGTGCCGGCAAGGGCACGCTGGTGGCCCGACTTGTGAGCGAGGTTCCCGACGTGTGGGTATCGCGGTCGGTCACCACGCGCCCGCCCCGCTCGGGCGAGGTCGACGGAGTGCAGTATCAGTTCCTGACCGACAAGGAGTTCGACCAGCTGATCGCATCGGACGGCCTGCTTGAATGGGCGACGTACAACGGAAACCGCTACGGTACGCCTCGGGCAACGGTGGAGGAGCATATAGCTTGCGGCGAGCAGGTTGTGCTGGAAATCGACGTGCAGGGGGCCTTCCAGGTACGGGAAAAACTGCCTCAGGCTCGGCTCGTCTTTATCGAGCCTCCTTCGCTTGAAGCGTTGGAGATTCGCCTACGGGGACGCGGCACGGAGTCCGACGAGGCCGTTGAAGAGCGCCTGGCGGCTGCAAGAGTAGAGCTTTCCCGCAAAATGGAGTATGATGTACGGCTTGTAAACGACGATTTGGATGAAGCCGTCCAAACACTGGTTCGTTACGTCAACGAACAAGCCGAGAAAACGCGAGGTTGATTCGATATTATGAGCATCATTGAACCGAAGATCGACGTCCTGCTCGACCAGGCCGACAATGACCGCTTCCTGCTGTGCGCGCTTGCATCGAAACGCGCCCATGATATCAACGATATGATGAGAGGCCAGCGAGATCGCGCCATCCAATTGCAGACGGCTGTCGAGATCGCACGGGCTGCCGACAAGAAACCGTTATCGCTAGCTTTCGACGAGATCGCGCGCGGCGAGGTTTCATACGATCCTGAATCTATCGACGTGAAGAACCATTAAGGTTCCGCCGCTCGAAGAACGGCGGAACTTGCCGACGCTGCGAAACCCCGAGGCATTCGGCTTTGGCGCTTTTGCGCTTGCCCTCGCGTGCGGAAGCACGCTTGGCCACGCAACGCGGCAATCCTGAAAGCCTCGGGGTTTCTCGCTGGCTTGCCCGCCAATCTGCGCGCTTGTTTCGCGCTTTGCGCACATCGCGCGACCGACGCGGCCGATGCCTGCGCTCGCGCGAACCGTTCGAACCTGCGAATCCGAGGAACTTCCATGACTGATTTCCAACGCATCATCCTCGTCCACTACCACGAGATCGGACTCAAGGGCCATAACCGCGCCTCATTCGAGATGCGCCTGCTCAAGAATCTCGAGGCATTGCTCGCGCCGTTTCCCGTTGTGACGATCCATCGCATCGCGGGGCGACTCCTCGTGTTCTTACGCGAGGGGACGGACTGGGAAACAGCGAAACTCGTCTCCGATGCGATCGGCGGAATACCGGGCGTCGCACGCGTGTCATGCGGCTTCAAGTGCGCGCGCGAGTTGGACGTGATGGCCGAGGCGGCACTGGTCGCGTTGGCCGAAGCGGGCACCTTCGCCACGTTCAAGGTTGCGGCTCGCCGCAACCACACCGACTTCGCCACAGGCTCGATGGACATGAACCAGATCATCGGCGCTGCGTTGTGCGAAGCTTATCCCAACAAGCAGGTGCGGATGAAGAACCCCGATGTCACCGTGGGAGTCGAGGTGGTCCAGAACGCATCGTACGTGTACGCCCGCTCGCTTCCAGGCATCGGGGGCCTGCCGGTGGGCAGCTCGGGCAAAGTTGTATGCCTTCTATCTTCGGGTATCGACTCGCCCGTAGCCACCTGGAAGCTCGCGCGGCGCGGCGCAGTATGCGTTGGCGTGCATTTCTCGGGTCGTCCGCAGACTTCGGACGAAAGCGAGTATCTTGTCGACGACATCGCGCGCGTACTCGAACGAACGGGGTGCATTGCGCGCGTGTACACGGTGCCTTTCGGCGACTACCAGCGCGAGATCTCGCTCGCGGTGCCACCCGAACTGCGCGTGATCATGTACCGCCGCCTCATGTTCAAGGTAGCGGAGACAATTGCGCACCACGAGCGCGCTGGCGCGCTCGTCACCGGCGAGAGCCTGGGGCAGGTTGCCTCGCAGACCCTTGATAATATTCGCTGCACCGATGCCGCGGTGGAGCTACCCGTGTTTCGCCCGCTGATCGGCACCGACAAACTGGAAATCATCGCAGAAGCCGAACGGCTTGGCTCCTTCGAGATATCTTCGCAGGATGCTCCCGATTGCTGTACGCTGTTCATGCCCCGCGCACCCGAGACCCATGCGAAGCTCCCCGTTGTTCTCAAAGCCGAATCCTCGCTGCCTATCGAACGCTGGGTGGACGAAATCGTCGACGCAGCCGAGGTTCGCGACTACGCCTGCCCTGCATACAGAGGCAAGAAGAGGGCTTGACGAACTGCTCGCACGGACCAAGGTGCAGGAAAGGCGTTTCGCCGCGCATCCGATTCGACATATCGGATGTTCGTTTGGACCGCGCAACGGCGTAGGCGTCGAGCGTGAAGACCGCATCGGATTCATGTTAGGAATACGTCGGATCACGCCGCTTCCCATGCAGAACGCACGTCATCTACCTGCGAGATGACGCTGGTATGCTGATCTCCCGAAAAACGATGGGGAGGTCGGTTATGCCGTTTGCGAAACAGGCTCTGTCATGGCGGTCGAAGGCGCATCTGGACGGTGTTCGCCTGCCGGTGCTTGTGGGGATCACTGCGTTGATCGTCCTCGTGCTGGGACTGGCATGCGCTTCTTTGCTGCAAGCCGCCTCATCGCATGGGTTTGCCGTGACGCGCGCCGACGAGGAGCAGAACGCGGACGAGGCGCCGATCGATAGCACCAATGAGATGGCTGCGCGCGTATTCGTGCACGTGGGCGGCGCTGTAGTTCATCCTGGAGTGCAAGAGCTCGAGGAGGGCTCGCGCGTCCAAGACGCCGTAGAGGCTGCAGGGGGATTCGCTGACGGCGCGGCGCGCGATGCGCTCAACCTTGCGCGCGTCCTCCAAGACGGCGAGCAGGTGGTGGTGCCCACCGAGGAGGAGCTGACGGCATCCGTATCCCCCTCAGCCGAAGTATCGGCAGCGCCTGCGGCGCGCGGGCGAATCAACATTAACACGGCAACGGCCGAGGAATTGGATGCGCTTCCCGGGATTGGCCCTGCGACGGCTGAGAAGATCGTGGCCGATCGCGAGGCCAACGGTCCGTTCTCCACCATCGAGGATCTCAAACGCGTTTCGGGAATCGGCGACAAGAAGTACACCGAACTCGCTGATTCTGTATGCGTCGGCTGACGCGACTCGGCGGTTCGCTTCCCATTGCGGAGGCTGAGCTTGCCGACGGCGTCGGAAGGGGATGTGTATCGGCCATGCCCCCTCGTCCGTCGTTGCCGCCGCTTTTGGGATGCGCGCTTTCTCAATGGGCATCGTGCGCGGCGGTCTTCTCAGCTGCTGCGTCGTGGGATGTGCGGATATGCATCGGTGGAGGTGCTATCGCAGCGCTCGCGACGGCAGTCGCTATCGCGGCTCTTTGGAGGCACCGTGCCGTACAGGCGTGGGCTGCACTCGCAGGAGCCTTGTTGGGGGTTGCGTGCGCGCTTGGGTGCGCGGCCGTTCAGCACACCGAGTCCCGCAATCTCGAGGACGCGCCGAGTCGCGTCCGATTCGAAGCGCTTGCTGACGGCTCGCGAAGCATGTACGGATCGTCCGTTCTCGCCCGGACAGAGCTACCCTCCGGTGTGCATGCTATCGTGCTCGTCAGAATCTCCGAGGATGATATTGTGCGCTATGGCGAGGTGTTTGAGGCGGACGCTTCGCTTGCGGTTCCGTCGGGATCCTCGGCCGCATACTGTTGGAGACAGGGAGCCGTCGCCACCGCCCGGGCGAGCGACATCTCCCTTGTCGAGCGTCACGATCTTCTTGGGACGCTTGTGGGGCTTCGTAACAGGGTGATCGACGCGTTGGCCGATCTCGACGCAGGAGATGGTTCCGCCGTCCTTGCGGCGCTCGTGTGCGGGTGGCGCATTCCACTTGAAGAAGGGGAGGTTTACGAAGCTTTCAAAGTCACAGGGCTCGCGCACCTGGTTGCGGTATCCGGAGCGCACTTGTCCATTGTTTCGGCCTTTATCGCAGGCGCCCTGCGCCTTATGAGGGTGCCTCGCGTTCCGGCTATGGTCGTGCAGGCGATACTGCTGCTCTCCTATCTCGTTCTTGCTGCGGCGCCTCCCTCGGCCGTGCGCGCAGCGGTGATGGCTTTCGCAGGCATGCTATCATTCGCGGTTCGACGCAGACCGGCGTCGCTCGGCGCGCTTTCGGCGTGTATGCTGGGCTTCGTCGCTTTGGAGCCGACTGCTGCATTGTCCGTCTCTTTCGCGCTTTCTGCTCTCTCGACGCTCGGCATCGTGGTGTTTTCGGGGTTGTGCTCATCGTGGATAGCGGACCTTGTCCCCGTGCTTCCTCGCATAGTGCGCGAGGCGCTCGCGCTTACCGCTGCGTCGAGCATTACGGCTGCGCCTTTTTCCGCTTCGCTGTTTTCGATGCTGCCACTCGTCGCTCCGCTCGCTAACGTGGTCGCCGCGCCCCTGTTTCCACTTGTCTGCGCAGGTGGTCTGGTCGCTGCGATGGGATCGCTCATAGCACCCGCGGCGTCGGCTCCGTTGTTGGGGGTCGCGTCGACCGGTGCCGCCGTCCTGACGGGAATCGTGCACTTTCTTGCGAATCTTCCCCATGCAAGCGCGCCCGTCGAGCTTCCGCTTCTGTTCGCGCTCGGGGCTACCGCCGTGCTCGTCGCAGTCCTCTGGACGGCCTGGCCGCGCCCGCGTCCTGCCGTTGCTGGGGCTGTGTTCGGCACGACGCTCTGCATCGTCGTGTTCGCCATAGCGCTCGTCCCGCGCATGGCAGGAGACGAGATTATCATGCTCGATGTCGGCCAGGGAGATGCATTCGTTGTGCGCAGCAATGGAGCGCACGTGCTCGTCGACACCGGTAACCAAGAAGGACTTTTACGCGAAGCGCTGGCGCGTCATGGCGTTCTCAGCCTCGATGCAGTCGTCGTCACGCACGGAGACGACGATCATATGGGAGCGCTCGCCTCCTTGAACGGCGTGGTGGAAGTAGGGTGCGTACTGTTGGCCGACGACGCCTTGTCCTGCCCATGCAATGCGTGCGCGCGCCTCCGCAAGGCAGCGTGCGACCTTGTGGGAGACGGAGGCGTCAAGGGACTCGGGGTGGGGGATCATGTAGTCGTCGGGGCTTTCGATCTGTCCGTTGTATGGCCCGAGGAGTTCACGGACGAGGGCGGCAATGCCGATAGTCTCTGCCTGCTCGCCGAGGCCGATGCTGACGGCGACGGATCGGGCGATTGGACGGCGCTGTTCGTGGGCGATGCCGAACGCGATCAGCTGGCGCAGCTCGTTGAAAGCGGCCGCGTCGGCAAAGTCGACCTGTACAAAGTGGGGCATCACGGTTCCAAGAACGCTCTCGACAACCGGTTGGCCGATGCGCTCTCGCCAAGCATCGCGCTTGTGAGCGCGGGGGAAGGAAACCGCTACGGGCATCCCGCCCCCGAAACCGTTGCACTGCTTGAGGACACAGGGGCGCTCGTCATGCGCACCGATATCTCGGGGGATGTTTCATGCAGAATAGAGGCCGATCGGATAGCGGTTGAGACGCTGCGCTAGAATGGGGGCATGGCTATGAATTCCAAACAGGACGCACTGCTGCCCGTCTACCTTGTTGTAGGCGAAGACGCGCTCAAGCGCGATACCGTGATGCGGCGTCTGCGCGCGCGCCTTTCATCTCTGGGAGATCTTTCGTTCAATTCGGATGAGTTTTCCGGCGATATCGCGCTTGGTTCCGATATTGTGGCCGCATGCAACACGGTGCCGTTCGCAAGCCCGGTCAGGCTCGTCGAGGTTCGCGCAACCGACAAGCTGAAAAAGGCCGATGCGGAGGAGATCGTCTCCTACCTCGACGCTCCGAGCGACACAACGGTGTTGGCGCTTGTAGCGGAGAAGCTGCCGAAAAACACCCGCCTGTACAAGGCGGTCGCCAAACATGGCGCATCCGCTGTTATCGACTGCGCTCCGGTCAAACACTACCAACTGCCGAAGATGGTGCGCTCGATGGCTGTCGGGCACGGCGTGACGCTCACCGAAGGTGCCGCTGCGAAGTTGGTCGAGCTGGTGGGGGAGGATACCGTCCGTCTTGACGGTGAGGTGGGAAAGATTGCGCTAGCTCATCGGGGCGCAGATGCGGTTAACGAACATGAGGTTGTCGCTTTGGTAAGCCGCACGGCCGAAGTGAAACCTTGGGAATTCGTCGACGCCTTCTCCGCGCGCGATGCGCGCAAGTGCCTGTTGTATATGGGACGCATGCGCTCCGAGTCTTCGTACGCTCTCCTTGCCCGGTGCACGACGCGCCTGCGCGAACTCGTCTGCGTTCGCTCGCTTATCGATCGCGGCGATCAGCGCGGCGTGGCCGCTGCCCTCAAAAGACCTGACTGGCAGGTAAAAAATCATGTTGCTTGGGCGCAGGGGTTCACTGTCGAAGAGTTGCGTTGCGCGCTTGTGTCCGCGCGCGACACCGAGCGGGCCATGAAGAGTGGCTCCGATGCGCAGACCGCCTTCCTCGAGTGGATGCTCGCCGTTGTCGCGCACCGCGATTCGGTATAGAAGCGCCGCTGCTTGCCCGCAGCTCGCTGTTCGGTTGTCGAGTAAGAGGAAACCGTCGAACCCGCTGGATGAGGACGGCGTGATTTCACAAGCGCGCCCGGTACGCGAAAAGGCCCCTTGCGGGGCCTTTTCGCTCTTGATATGCGGAAGGATCGCGGGGCGATCTCCGTTCGAAAAAACTATTCGGCTGCTTCCTCGGCTCCTTCGGCCTCCGCAGCGGCCTCGGCCTTGGCGGCTTCCTCGGCTTCCTTTGCCTTCCGCTTCTGGGCGGCGGTCTCTTCCTTGAGCTGCTTCTCGCGGCGCTTCGCCTTCTCCTTTGAAGCGGCTTCCATTTCCGCCTTGCGAGCAGCCTTGCGTTCGGCCTTCTTGGAGCCGGTCTTCTGCTCCTTCTTGGCCGGTTTCACATAGGCTGCGCGGTCGGCGTCGGTGGCTACGCTGTTGGCAAGAGCCATGATGCCGCTCTTGCGATTCGCGGCCTGGTTCTTATGGATGACGCCTTTGCTTGCAGCCTTGTCCATGAGGCGGCAGGCTGCAAGTGCGGCGGCGTAGGCCTCGGCACCGTTGCCAGCAGCCACGGCATCCTTAACGCGACGGGTGGCAGTTTTAAGCTCCGACTTCACCGCGCGGTTGCGCATGCGAGCCTTCTCGTTGGTGATGATGCGCTTCTTCTGGCTCTTGATGTTCGCCATAGGTGTTCTTTCCTCCAATGAATCACAAACCTGACTTTGCGAAGCCTTCGGGCTCCTCGCGCATCCGGCGCTCATGCTGCCGCGGGCGTCCGATAGCTCGCGCATGCGATCCAAGAGGATCGGCCTCGTACAATAGAGGCGCTATATGCACGCGGAACAGGCGGGATTTCTCTGCTCCTTCGACCTATCGGTCACCCAGCGATCACGAATCGTAAAGCGCAGCCACGTCTGCCGAATCGGCGATGAAGGTTCATCGCGCGCACGTACCGCTGGATACACAATGAGATAGAATACCAAAGGATCGGCACGTTTGCACGACGAATCGCAAAAACACCCATTTTGATCCGCCTCGGGAGGGAAGGCCCCCAGGAAGCGCAGGCTCTCAGTGAAGGCTTGCACGAGGATCGAAGGGGCGTGTCGGCCCGCCTCGATACGCCTGAGGCACGTTCGAGAGAGGCGGGGGACGTCCCTTGCAGCATCCCTATCGATCCCAAGGTTCTGTGGTCAAATGTAAGCCGCTCCGCTGAGTTGCCGGCTTCCGTGGGTTTTCGGCGAGCGCCGCGTTCAGGCGCGGTGCTCGCTGGTAGAATAAGTGCGTTTTCCCCGCAGCGCCAGCATGTCGCATGGCGCTGCACGACGTGAAAGACAGGATATGACCGACCCGAATCTCATCCGCAACTTCTCCATCATCGCGCACATCGACCACGGCAAGTCCACGCTCTCGGACCGCATCTTGGAGCTCACGGGTACCGTGGCCCACCGCGACATGCAGGCGCAGCTGCTCGACAGCATGGACATCGAGCGCGAGCGCGGCATCACCATCAAAAGCCAGGCGGTGCGCGTGGACTACACGGCCGACGACGGTCAGACCTACCAGTTCAACCTCATCGACACGCCGGGCCACGTGGACTTCACCTACGAGGTCTCGCGCTCGCTCGCCGCATGCGAGGGCGCCGTACTCGTGGTGGACGCCACGCAGGGCGTCGAGGCGCAGACGGTGGCCAACGCCATGATGGCCATGAACGCGAACCTCGAGATCATCCCGCTCATCAACAAGATCGACCTGCCTGCCGCCGATCCCGACCGCGTGCGCAGCGAGATCGAGGAGGGCCTCGCCATCCCCGCCGACGACGCCGTGCTCGCCTCCGGCAAGACCGGCGCGGGCGTGCACGATCTGCTGGAGGCCGTGGTATACAACATCCCCGCGCCCACCGGCGACCCCGATGGGCCGCTGCGCGCGCTCATTTTCGACTCGTACTTTGACCCCTACCGCGGCGTGGTGGCGCTCATCCGCGTGGTGGATGGCTCGCTCAAGAAGGGTGACCGCGTGCTCATGATGGCCACGGGCACCGAGGTGCTCGTGGAGGAGGTGGGCGCGCGCCGCCCTGCCGAGACGGCTATGCCGCAGCTCTCGGTGGGCGAGGTGGGATACCTGGTCACAGGGCTTAAAGACGTACGCCAGGTGAAGGTGGGCGACACGATCACCGCCACCGCACGCGGCGTGTCGGAGCCGCTGCCGGGCTACCGCGAGGCCAAGCCGATGGTGTTCACGGGCCTGTTTCCCATCGACGGCGACCAGTACGAGCCGCTCAAGGAGGCGCTCGAGAAGCTGTCGCTCAACGATCCTGCGCTGGTTTGGGAGCCGGAGAAGTCGCACGCACTCGGCTTTGGCTTTCGTGTGGGCTTTCTGGGGCTGCTCCACATGGAGGTCATCAAGGAGCGCCTCGAGCGCGAGTTCGGCCTGGACCTGTTGGCCACCGCGCCGTCCGTGGAGTACCACGTGTACCGGGCCGGCGGCGAGATGATCAGCCTGCACTCGCCGCAGGAAATGCCCGACCCCGGCGAGATTGAGCGCATCGAGGAGCCCTACCTCAAGGCGAAGATCCTCATCCCGCCCGACTACGTGGGCGCGGTCATGGAGCTCACCACCGCGCGGCGCGGCACGTTCGTCACCATGAACTACCTCTCGCCCACCACGGTGGAGATGATCTGGGAGATACCGCTGTCGGAGCTCATCATGGATTACTTCGACAAGTTGAAGTCCAACACGAAGGGCTACGCCAGCCTCGACTACGACTTCGACGGGTACAAGCCGAGCAAGCTCGTGAAACTGGACATCCTCCTGTCCGGTAAGCCGGTGGACGCGCTGTCGTTCATCATCCACAAGGACAAAGCATACGACCGAGGGCGCATGCTCACCGAGAAGCTGCGCGGCATCATCCCGCGCCAGATGTTCGAGGTGCCCATCCAGGCCGCCATCGGCGGGCGCGTGCTGGCTCGCGAGACGGTGAAGGCGAAGCGCAAGGACGTGCTGGCGAAGTGCTACGGGGGCGACATCAGCCGCAAACGTAAGCTGCTCGAGAAGCAGAAGGCCGGCAAGAAGCGCATGAAGAACATCGGCAGCGTGGAGGTGCCGCAGGAGGCGTTCATGGCGATTCTGAAGGTGGACGACTGATGAGCAAGAAAGACGATTTCGATTGGTTGGACGACCCGTTTGACGAGAAGAAGGCCGCACGGCAACCTGAAGGCATGAGCGGCCGCGCAAAGGCGGCGGTGGGCTGCGGGTGCCTCGTCGCCGTCGTGGGCTTCGTGCTGCTCGTGATCATCTCGTTGGTGAATATGGCCGACATCTTGGCGGGTTAGGATGTCGACGAAGGAGAAGCACATGTCGATCGACCCCATCATCGAACTCATGCTCGAACTGCGTTCCGCCTGCTCTTTCAAGGACGCACCCATCGCGCGCGAAGACCTTGAAGCCATCGCGGCCTGCGGGCGGCGGACTCCTTCTACGTACGGCCGTCGAGAAAGGACGTTCGACGCGTTCGACGCGCCGGCGCGCGGCGAGGAGCACGATGCGTGCGCGCTGGGACGCGCAGTCGCCCCTGGCAGAATCAGCGATCACGTAAGACTCGCGGCATGGGCGTAGACGGCATGTTCGATTACTTCCGGCAGCATAGGATCTTGCTGGCGCCCATGGCGGGCGTGAGCGACGAGGCGTTCCGCGCCCTCTGCCGCGAGCAGGGGGCCGACCTCGCCTTCACCGAGATGGTGTCGGCGAAGGGGCTCTCCTACGCCAACGAGAAGACGCACCATCTGCTGCGCCTCGCGCCCGGCGAGGACCAGGTGGCCGTGCAGCTGTTCGGCCATGAGCCGGACACCATGGCCGAACAGGCCGCGTGGATCGAGCAGGAGATGGGGGAGAGCCTCGCCTACCTCGACGTCAACATGGGCTGCCCCGCGCGCAAGATCGTGTCGAAGGGCGACGGCTCGGCGCTCATGAAGGATCCGGCCCTCGCCGCCGCCATCGTGCGCGCCGTGAGGGCGGCGGTGAGCTGCCCGGTGTCGGTGAAGTTCCGCCGCGGGTGGGCGATGGGCGAAGAGACGGCTCCCGAGTTTGCGCGCCGCATGGAGAACGCGGGAGCGTGCGCCGTGGCCGTGCACGGGCGCTTCGCCGAGCAGCTTTACCGGGGCAGCGCCGATTGGGGCGCGATCGCGCGCGTGAAAGAGGCCGTGGCCGTGCCCGTCGTCGGCAACGGCGACGTGCGCTCGGGCGCGGATGCGGTGGCGATGGTCGAGCGCACCGGCTGCGACGCCGTGATGATCGCGCGCGGCGCCGAAGGCAATCCCTGGGTGTTCGCGCAGGCCAAGGCGGCGCTCGCGGGCGAACCCGAACCGCCGGCGCCAAACGCGGGGGAGCGCGTCGCCATGGCGCGTCGCCACGCGCGGCTGCTTTCAGAGCGGGAGGGCAAGAACATCGTGCGCATGCGCAAGCATGCCATGTGGTACCTGGCCGGGCTCCCGGGAGCCTCGGCGGCGCGGGCGAAGATCAACGCGTGCGTGTCGGTGGAGGATTTCGACGCCGTGTTCGACGAGCTCTTGGCTTATGGGGGGTCGTCCGCATGATCTGCTGCTGGAGGGCATGCCGTGCTCAGACAGTCCTCACTTCGCTGCGGAACTGCGCGCGGCACGCCCGCCGACCCCGCCTCACGCTGCTCTTCCGCCATCCTGAGCGAGCGGAGCGAGTCGAAGGATCCGTCTAAAAACAATCGCACTGTTCTCCCGGCGGGAGGAGGCTCCTGGAAGCCTTCGGCTGGGGGGAGGGGGAGGAGACTTGCGTTATGCCCCATGATCCGTACAAGGCTTTGTACCTGCATCTGCCGTTTTGCGTGAAGAGGTGCGCTTACTGCGATTTCGCGACGGCTGCCGTGCCGGCGGACTCGCCGGAGATCGACGCGTACGTCGAGGACCTGTGCCTCCAGATCCGCCGCAAGGCGAAGGAGGGGGAGCTCAGCGCGATCGAGACGGTGTATCTTGGCGGGGGCACGCCCTCGCATGCAGGGCTCTCGCGGTTGTCGATGCTCTTGTACACGCTGTCGCTCTCGATGCGCCTCGAACCCGATGTGGAATGCACGATGGAGGCGAATCCGGAGAGCCTCACCGAGCGCATGGTGCGCGACATTTGGGCGCTCGGAGTGAACCGTCTGTCCATCGGCGTGCAGAGCTTCGACGACGAAGTGCTGCGCATCCTTGGGCGGGCGCACGACGCGGACGCAGCTCGACGCGCCGTCGAGGCCGCTCGAACGCGCTTCGAGAACGTGAGCGTGGACCTCATATGCGGCATTCCCGGACAGTCAACGGAAAGCTTCGAAGCGAGCGTACAGGAGGCCGCGCATCTCGGCGTCTCGCACGTGAGCGTGTACCCGCTTACCATCGAGCCGCACACGCCGTTCGACGCTGCGGTGCTCTCGAACGAGCTGGAGGAGCCTGACGACGACGTGGAGGCCGCGCACATGGAAGCGGCCGCACGCGTGCTCACCGAGGCGGGATTCGCACGCTACGAGGTTGCAAGCTACGCGCAGCCCGGCTTCGCCTGCCGTCACAATATCGCATACTGGACAGGAGTGCCGTACTTAGGGCTTGGCCGCTCGGCCGCAACGATGACGCAGAACGCGGAGCGGCGCATGCGCATGCAGGACGGGCGTGCAACCGACGATCTCGATGCGCGCCAGATGGCCGCCGAGGATCTCATGCTAGGCATGCGCATGTCGCAAGGTGTTTCCGACGCGCAGGTGAAGCAAGCCGAAGCACTCGGCCTCGCAGCGGACGAGGCGTTCACCGAACTTTCCGAGCAGAGCCTCGTAGTTCATGAAAATGGCCGCTGGCGCCCCACCGAGCGCGGATGGCTCTGCGGAAACGAGCTTTACGGCCGCTTGTTCGACTTGGCGTAGAAAGTAGCGCAAGGCGGGGAGGCGGTTCGGAGCAGCGGGCAGCGGGGAACTGTCGAGTTTCTCCACATTTCAGCGCTTTCGTTAGCACTCTCCCGCCTCGGCTGCTAGAATGATGCGTCGGCATCGTCGAGGAGAGGACGGCCTGCCGCACGTCGCCGCCGCGCAGCATGCGCGCCAGCGACGCTCGGGGCAGGATTCGGAGGAGAGAGGAAGGTGGAGAAGCGTGCTATCGGACAGGCGGCAGCGGGTGCTTGCGGCCCTTATCGAAGAATACGTTGCACGCGCTCTACCCGTGGGTTCGCGTACGCTCACCGAGCGCTATCAACTGGGGGTGAGCCCCGCCACTGTGCGCAACGAGCTCTCCGTGCTCGAGGACGAGGGCTATATCGCTCAGCCGCATACCTCGGCCGGCCGTATCCCGACCGATCACGGCTACCGAGCCTTCGTCGACAACCTTCTTGAGACCGATATGGGGAATGACGACGTCCGCTATGCGGAAGTCGTCGACGAGCTGCGCCGCAGCGCGAGCGAGCTCGACTCTCTTTTGGGTCGGACATCGACGGCCCTTACGCGCCTCACAGACTGCCTTTCGATCGTTCTCGCTCCTTCGGTGCTGAATCTGCATATCAAGCAGCTCTCGCTCGTGTCGCTCAATCCTCACCGAGCTCTCGTGGTGCTCGTCACCGAAGACGGCCAGGTGTTCAACCGTCAGATGGAGTTCGCCGAAGAGGTGGCCGCCGAGGATCTCGCGCAGGTTCAGCGTTTCCTGGGCGATGTGTTCACCGGCAAGACGCTGCACGAGATCGAGGACGGCCTCGGCGCGGGGATGGTGGAGGCGTTTCGCGACCCTCTCGTCCGCATGGCGCTCGACGAAGTGCTGTCCTGCCTCCAGGAAAGCTCATCGTCGCGGGCGCGACGGCTCGGGGTGTGCTCGCTTCTCACGAAGCCCGAGTTCAGCCAGTCCCAAGCTCTGCTGCCGGTCATGCAAGTGCTCGAGGACGATACCGTGCTGCTGCACATTCTCGACGACGCGGCTGCCGGCGGGGCGGGGCCCACGGTTCGCATCGGTCGGGAGAACGAAGCGGAGGAGCTGGCGGGCGTGTCTGTGGTCGCCAACCACTACGGCCGGGGCGAATCGGCGGGCATCGTAGCCGTCATCGGACCCACGCGCATGGATTATTCCAAAGTGATCAGGGCGGTTCGCATTGCAAGTTCCGCCTTGGAGGACGTGTAAAAACAATGGAGAGCGACAGGGGGCGAAGCACGTTGCCTTGTCGACGAGGAAAGGTAAGACACGCAGATGGCCAAGGATCTGTACGAAGTTCTCGGCGTTTCCCGAGATGCGACCGAAGACGAGATAAAAAAGGCGTTCCGTCGCAGAGCTCGAGAGCTGCATCCCGACGTGAATAAAGCTGCCGATGCTGAGGATCAGTTCAAGGAGCTGAATGAGGCCTACGACGTGCTTTCGGACCCGCAGAAGCGCAGCGCTTACGACCGTTTCGGCACGATTCCCGGAGCAGCGGGCGGCGGCAGCCCCTACGGCGGCGGTTACGTGGACTTCGAGGATCTGTTCGGCGGCGGCTTCGGCATGGGCGACATCTTCAGCTCGTTTTTCGGCGGGCAGGCTACCGGGCGCACGCCTATGCGCAAGGAAGGTCGTGACATGGGCGTGGGCTTGCGCTTGACGCTTGAAGAAGTCGCGGCCGGCGCCAAGAAGGAGATCGTCTACGATCGTCTGGCCCCGTGTCCCGACTGCGAGGGCTCGGGTCTGGGTCCTGACGGTCGCGAGATCACCTGTCCCGACTGCCGCGGCCAAGGCCGCGTGGTTACCGTCCAGCATACATTCCTCGGCGACATGCAGACCTCCGCCACGTGCAAGACCTGCGGCGGCACGGGGCATACGATCGAGAACCCCTGCCCTGAATGCGAGGGCCAAGGCCGCGTTCCTGACAGGCAGCGGGTGACGGTGGAGGTGCCGGTAGGCATCCGCGACTCGCAGCAGCTGCGTCTTTCCGGATTCGGAGAGGCGGGCATGCACGGTGCGCGCCCAGGCGACCTCATTGTAACCTGCCGCATCCAGCCCCACGAGTTCTTCGAGCGCGACGGCGACAACTTGCATGCACGCGCGAACGTCTCCATTGTGCAAGCAGCACTCGGCGCCGAAATCGAACTCGACGGCATTTTCGAGGACGAGAAAGTGCTCGTCCGCATTCCCGAGGGATGCCAGAACGAGCAGGTCGTGCGCGTGAAGGGCTACGGCATGCCGAAGTTCCGCAGCGAATCGCGCGGAGACATGTTCGTGCACGTGAACGTCGTGGTGCCCAAGAAGGTGACGAAGCGTCAGCGCGAGTTGCTGGAGCAGTTGGCCGAGGAGCTGGGCGAGGACGTGGCCAAGGAGCGGACGCCGTTTCAGAAGCTGCGCGACGCGTTCAACTAGCAGGTAGCGATGTCCCTGCAGCATTTTTACCTTGAAGATCAGGTACTAGGTGAAGAGGTCGGCGAAGTGTTCCCGCTGCGCCTCTCGATCGATGACGCGAAGCACGCCCGCGTGCTCCGGCTCGCATCAAAAGAGCATATCGCGGTAATCGATGCGGTTCAGGATTATTTCGAATGCGAGGTTGTCGCTTTCGATGACGCGCTCCCGCTCGTGCGCATTGCGCGACGCTTCGAAGCGGAGCCGGACGGCCCGACCGTCCTGCTCGTGCAGGGTCTTGCCAAGGGCGACAAAATGGAAACCGTGATCAGACATGCTACCGAGCTGGGCGTTGCAGGGTTCGTGCCTTACACGGCCGATCGATCCATCGTGAAGCTGGACAGAAAGAAGGCCGCGGCGAGAACCGAGCGTTGGCGCGCCGTAGCGAAGAGCGCCGCTATGCAGTCGGGGCAGCGTTCCGTTCCGGAGGTATGCAAGCCGGCGTTACTTGACGAGGTGTGCGGGATTCTCGCGAATGCTTCGGCCGTGCTCGTATGCTGGGAGGATGCCCCTTCGCATGCGAGCATCGACGAAGCCTTGGAACGCGCACTCGCGCGGTGCGGTGCTTCACCTGACGAGGCTCGCGTGGCGGTGGTCGTGGGCCCCGAGGGGGGCCTTGCGAAGCGCGAAGTGGACGCGATGCTTGCCTGCAATTCCCGAGCATCGCTCGTCACGCTCGGTCCGTCTATCCTGCGCACCGAAACGGCCGGCATCGTGGCTCCCGCGATCGTCCTGCATGAGCTCGCACGTTCGACGCGCAAGCTGGATGCCTGGGCAGGCCGGTCGAAACGCGCCGCAGGGCGCGACGTAGACGCATCCTTCGCGCAGGAGGCCGGACGCATCCCGCGGCCTGCTACGATCAGCCGGCCTTTAGAGGGGATCTGATGAACTTCGCTGTCGTCAACCTAGGGTGCAAGGTGAACCGTGTCGAGTCGGACGCGGCGGCTGCCGTGCTTCTCGCGCAGGGGGCCTCGCCTGCGCGCGAGGAGGACGCCGATCTAATCGTGGTGAATACGTGCACGGTCACTGGCGAGGCCGAAAAGAAGACGCGCAAGGCCGTCCGCCGCGCATTGCGCACGAACCCGACTGCGACTGTCGTCGTCACGGGTTGCGCCGCCGCCGTCGACGCAGCGTTCTACGAAAGTTTGGACGAGCGCGTAGAATGCGTGGCCAAGGCGGCGCTGTCCGCTCGTGTGAGAAAACTCGCCAACGACATGGGCGCTCGCTCTCCGCTCGTCGCGTCGCTGCCGGTGGGCGCGGGTTTCCGCTCGCGCGTCGGTGTGAAGGTGCAGGACGGCTGCGACAACGCGTGTACGTACTGCATCGTGCACGTTGCGCGCGGTCGCGCGACGAGCAGGCCTGCCGACGAAGTGACGGCCGAATGCGTCGCTCTCGCAGCGGCAGGCGTCAGAGAAATCGTGCTTACAGGCATCAACCTGGGATCGTATTGCGATGGCGCGAAGCGCGATGCGTCCGCGATGCGCTTGGCCGGCCTGCTGCGCCGCTTGCTCGGCGAGACGGAACGCCTGCGCGCACCGGGCGAGTTGCCGTGTCGCTTCCGTATTTCGAGTGTCGAACCTCGCGACGTGGATGATGCGCTTGTCGATCTTCTCGCCACCGCCGACGGCCGCATCTGCCGCCATCTGCATCTACCGCTCCAATCTGGCAGTTCGAAGGTGCTGCGCGAGATGGCACGCCCCTACGATGCGGATCAGTTCCGCGCGCTCGTCGAGCGCCTCCATGCCGCCGTGCCCGGGCTCGCGCTATCCACCGATATCATTGCGGGATTTCCAGGCGAGACCGACGTCGAGTTCCAGGAGACGCTCGATGTGGCGCGAGCCTGTCGTTTCGCGAAGATCCACGCCTTTCCCTACTCCCGGCGCGACGGCACACCCGCCGCCGAGCGCACAGACCAGGTACCGCCCGAGGTTAAGGCTGCGCGTGCTGCGGCCTTGCGCTCCCTCGGCGACGAGCTGCGCACGGCCGAGCGAATCCGTCGCGTCGGAACCGTCGAACTCGCTCTGGTCGAGGAGGCCGGCATCGCGATGACGGAAAGCTACTTCGAGGTCGCGGCTCCCACCGGAATTCCGGTGGGAGCGCTCACGAAGGTGACGATCGATGGCGCATCGCCCCCGTCAGAAGCCATGCGCGTTCGCTGTTTGCCCTTGTCGGTTCAGTGACAAGGGCGCACGGCAGGAGGGGGCATGGTACAATGCTGCCTATGACAGATCAGACGCAAATTACTTTGACCGCCCCGCAGAGTGTGAACATGGCGCTTGTCGTGGGTCCGGCAGACGAGCTGCTCCATCTCGTGCAAGATGCGTTCCAAGCGCGCATCACCGTCCGTGGGGACTCTATCGTGCTCGAGGGCGACCCCCTTGAAGTGCAATCGCTCACTGCATTGTTCAGCGATCTTATCAAGCTGGTCGAAGACGGCGGCGAGCCGAGCGTTGGCTACGTGCGCCGTACGATCGACCTGTTGCATACGGCCGAGTTCTCTCCTCAAGCATTGCGCGAGGACATCCTGCTCACGTACCGCGGTCGCGCTATCCGTCCGAAGACGGCGGGCCAGAAACGCTACGTCGACGCCATCCGCGAGAACACCATCACCTTCGGCATCGGGCCGGCGGGCACCGGCAAGACCTATCTTGCCATGGCTATGGCCGTGGCTGCGCTCAAACGCAAGGAGGTGGGGCGCATCATCCTCACGCGCCCGGTAGTGGAAGCGGGGGAGAGCCTGGGCTACCTGCCGGGGACCCTCACCGAGAAGGTGGATCCTTATATTCGGCCGCTCTATGACGCGCTGTTCGATATGACCGACATGGAACGCGCCCAGCAGCTCATCGAAGGCGGGGTCATCGAGATCGCTCCGCTCGCGTTTATGCGCGGACGCACGTTGAACGATAGCTTCATCATTCTCGATGAAGCGCAGAATACCACGCCTGAACAGATGAAGATGTTTCTCACGCGCCTCGGCTTTGGCTCGAAGATGGTCGTGACCGGCGACGTTACGCAACTCGACCTTCCAAAGGGCATTTCGGGCCTCAAGGGGGTTCGCAGCATTCTCGAAGGACTCGACGATATCGCATTCTGCGATTTCACCGGCAAGGACGTGGTGCGCCATTCGCTTGTAGCGGCCATCGTCGCCGCATACGACCAAGCGAGCAGAAAGGCTTGACGACAATGGATATCCAAATCAGCTACGACTACCGCAAAGAGGATCTTGAGAAGCTACCGCTCGAGGAGCTTACGCGGTTCGTGCTCGCACGCGAGGACAAACCCTTCAATACGGAGGTATCAATCAGCTTCGTCACCGACGAGGCCATCGCGGAGCTCAACGAGAAATACCGCGGCAAGACCGGCCCTACCGACGTGCTTTCCTTTGAATGCGACGGCGTGGACGACGACTTGTCCGCCATGACGCTGGCCGAGGACCCCATCTTCGAACTCGGCGACGTCGTGATCGCTCCCGATGTCGCCAGCCGGCAGACCCGCGAATTCGGCACCACGTTCGAAGAAGAAATCAGTTTGCTTCTCGTACACGGCCTTTTGCATCTCTGCGGCTACGACCATGTGGAGGACGACGAGGCGGAGGTCATGGAAAAGCGCGAGGCCGAGATTCTCGAAGCTTGGTCTAAGCGCTAGGTACGCGAGACGGGATTGGGGATGAACGCTTCAAACGCTGTGGGCGGAGAAAACCGTCCGGTCGGTGACCCCGAGGTCCGCGATGAGCCGGGTTTCGGCGAGGAAGGGTTCGTCCGAAACGAGGCGGACAAGGCATCACACTCAAGGTTTTCGCTGGTCAACGCTTTCGCCTGTGCGATAAGCGGGCTGTTATACGCCCTGAAGACCCAACGCAACATGAAAATCCACGTAGCTGCGGCCGTCTTGGCTGTGATCCTTGGCTTCGTCCTGGCCATCGACCCGCTCTCATGGGCTGCCGTCGCCGTGTGCATCGCACTCGTGCCGGCCGTCGAATGCGTCAACACGGCACTTGAATCCGTGGTGGATCTCGTATCTCCGGGTTATGCCGACCTTGCCAAACACGCGAAGGACTGCGCTGCCGGCGCCGTGCTCCTCTGCGCAATCGGCTCTCTGATCGTGGCTTGCGCCGTGTTCCTCCCGCCGGCGTTCGCTTTGTTCTGCCAATAACGAAAGGAATCCCTTGGAAGCTTCCGATCCCGATTTTCGTTCCGGATTCGTCACGCTTGTCGGCCGCCCGAACGCCGGCAAGTCGACGCTCGTGAACGCCATCATGGGCAAAAAGATCGCCATCACCTCCAATACCGTACAGACGACGAGGCATCGATTCCGCACGGTGCTCACGCGCGACGATTACCAGCTCATACTGGTGGACACGCCGGGTCTGCACAAGCCTCATGATGCCCTTGGAGAAGAGCTGAACACCTCCGCCTTGAAGGCGCTTGAGGATGTGGACGTGGCCGCCATGCTCGTGGATTCCTCGAAGCCGGTCGGCACGGGGGATGAATGGGTGGCAGCACAGCTTGCGCATGTGCGTGCCAAGAAAGTGCTCGTGCTGTCGAAGATCGACCTCGTGGACTCAGAGCGGCTGGCGGCGCAGCAAGAAGCGGCAACGAAACTCGCTCCATGGGACGCAGTCGTGGCCTTGTCGTCCGAGACGGGTGCGGGTGTTCGGGAGTTCGTCGACACGGTAGCCGGCATGCTGCCGCCAGGGCCGGCGTGGTTCCCGAAAGATATGGAGACTGACCAGCCTCTCGAAGTCGTCGTCGCCGAGTTCGTTCGCGAGAAGATCCTGCGCACTTTTCGCGACGAAGTGCCGCATGCCATCGGCGTACGCGTCGAGGAGTTGGAATACGTCAAAAAAAAGGATCTCACTCGTATCTATGCCATCGTGTACGTGGAGCGCGACAGCCAAAAAGGCATCATTATTGGCAAGAAAGGCGCCGCTATCAAGCAAATCGGCATCGAAGCGCGCGCCGACCTCGAACAACTACTCGGAACGCGCGTCTATTTGGATCTGTCGGTGAAAGTGAAGAAGAATTGGAGGCGCGACGCGAGTCAGATTCGCCGCTTCGGCTACGGCGAAGGCGCGTAATGGCCTGCGGCTATCCCGAAGCGGATGGTCGAGTGCTTTGCGGAAGAAGAGCTCTGAGGTTCTGAGGTTCTTTTCGATCCGCGTCCGAACGTATGCTCGCGCTGCAGGCGTGGATCTGCTGGACGTGAGGTGCCCCGGCCCGGATCGTCTAGTCTTGGAGCGCCGCCGAGCGTTCGGCAATGGCGGCGTTGCTTTCGCGTACCTTCGCTTCGATGCGCTCTTTCTCGGACCCTTCGGCCGGAGTGGGCTGGTAGTTATTGCGTTCGCTTGTCGAGGAGATGGAGCAGGCAATGATGTCCACAGCGTCGTCGTCCGCGACTTCATCACCGGCGACGGCGAACGTCTGCTGAAACATCAGGCAGTCCTTGTCGTCGGGGTCGCTGTTGCCTCCAAAGCAGAAGTTCCCCAGACTGTAGACAATGTAGCGCCCCTTGTATTTCTCATAGCCCTGGATGACGTGGGGATGCGAGCCTATCACAAGATGCGCGCCGGCATCGATGGCGCTGTGCGCAAGCTCGATCTGAACATCGTCTGGCACGTATTCCCGTTCGACCCCCCAGTGTGCATATACGGCTATGATCCGGGCACCCGCTTCTTGCGCTGCCCGGATGTTAGCCGTCATCTCGTCTTCGACATCGATTCCTAGAGCGAGTTCGTACGTGCCGATGAGGGCCACTTTTACGCCTTTCACGTCGAAGTAGGCGATGCGCTCGTAGCCAAACGTCGAAATGCCGGCACCCTCGAGCGTCGCGATCGTGTCGGCGTAGCTTTGCTCGCCGTAGTCTTTCGAATGGTTGTTCGCCATGGACGCTGCCTCGACATCGCCCTGAACGAGCACCTGAGCGTATTCCGCATCCCCTTTGAAAGCGAACGTCTTGTCCTGACGATCAGAGGATTCGGTCAAAGTCCCCTCCATGTTCACGATGGAGAGATCGTCGGCGGCGAAGATGCCCGCCACATTGGAGAAAAACCACGAAGGATCGTCCACGCTGTCGTAGCGCGCGTTGAAACTCGTGCTCCGATCGAAGCTTTCATCGGTGCCGAGCGTGCAATCGCCCGCGAATGTGAGGGTGATTGCAGTCGGATCCGAAGACGCCGTCTCGCCTCCGGTGTTATCCGCCGGTGCTTGCGCAGGCGCGCTCGAAAAAGCGCCTGCAGCGAAGACGACGAGAACGACGACGACCGCGATCAGGGCAACGCCGGCAACGACCCAGGTCGGATGCAAACCGCGGCGCTGGATGGATGCGCCCCCCAGAACGGCCGGCGTCGTCGATGCGCCCCTGCGCGACGGCTGCGAGCCGACGCGGCGCGCAGCGCGCACGGAAGGTCGCTTTATCGGTTTGGATCGCTCGTTTCTCATGCGATCAGAATACACCATGGCGAAGGCAAACAGAACTGGGCAGGAATCGCCGGCTGCTCGCGCTCTCGGACGGCTTTACTAGCTTCTTGAGCGTTCGCCGCAGCGCGATCGGCGAGCGCCCGGGAAGTTCTGCAAGTATTGTCATGAACCGGGGAAACGAGGGGTTGCCCGGCGTCGTGCGACCGGTTTTCAGCTACAATCTTCGCATACCGCCGTTTCGAAGGAGCTTCGAGGGAGTATGAGAGCATGATCTGTCCGAACTGCCAATCCGATAACCGGGACAGTGCAAAATTCTGCAATGAGTGCGGGTTTCCGCTCTCTGGCAAGATCGCCGAAGTGGCGGCTGCGACTTCAGTCTCGGCCGCGCGCACAGATGCGCTGGAGCCTGAAAGCGACATCCGGGGCGCGGCGCAGAGCGACTCGGATGCGCCGCCGAAGCCCTCTTCCGCATTGGACGAGGCCGGCGGCGCATCCGAAGCCGAGGCGCGTTCCGCATCGCTCGATGCGCTCGAAGGGGACTTCGAGCCGGTCCCAGACGAAGATTCGCGGCCGTCTGCGAACGTCCGCCCGAACTCGTCGGGTCCTATTGATCCAGCGCAGCTCCCCGCCATCAATGTCGCCGGCATTAACGTCGACGAGAATGGCAACGCCTTCGACTTTTCCGACATCGAGGAGGAGGACGACCGGGAGGCGACCATCGACGAACATGCAGCGGCCTCCCAGGCGACGCGCGCCTTCGAACGACCCTCCTCGACTGACGCCTCACACTGTTCTGAAGACGAGGAACGGCTTGTGGATTCCGACTACGTGGCGCCTCGGGCTTCATGGCTCTCGGGCGATACGATGGAGATGCCGCGCATCGACGGGGGGGAGGCGCCGCAGCAGAAGGAGTATCGTGCCCCTGACCCCCGCAAGAAAAAGAACGGCAAGAAGAACGCGATCGTCATCATCTTGGCCGTACTGCTCGCGCTTGCGGCAGGTGCGGCGGGCATCACGTACTATCTTGAGCTGTGGGGCGGCAAGATGCTGCCCGACGTTGTGGGAAGAACCCAAGCCGACGCGACCTATCTGCTTGAGGAAAAGGGCTTCTCGGTGCGGGCTACGCAGGTGAAGTCCGATGAAACCGAGGGCGTTGTGCTGCTGATGGATCCGAGCGCCGGTGCTCGGCAGGAAGAGGGCACCGAAGTCGTGATTCACGTCTCGGCAGCCCGCTTGGTGCCGTCTGTTGTGGGCATGCAGCGCGACGAAGCCGCCGCGCTGTTCGAGCAGGAAGGATTCGACAACATCGAGTTCGTCACGCAGAAGTCTGACGAGCATGCGGGAACGGTGCTGGCCGTCTCACCCGAGCCTGAGACAAAGGGCAAAGCCGCGACTCCCATCACGATAACCGTCTCTGTTCCTTTCACGGTACCTGATGTCGTCGGTATGAAGTGGGACGAGGCAAAGGCGGCGCTCGAGGCGGAAGGATACGTGGCCGACGCAGCCTACGTCTACGACGACAGCGTGGAGGAAGGGACGGCCGTGGCCGTGGATCCCGGCGCCGGATCCGAGCTAGCTTCCGGTTCGACGGTGACCGTGTCGTTGGCGAAGTCGCGCGGCTCGGAACTCGAAAGCGCTGCGCGGAGCTACCTCGAGGGCGTCGGCACGGTTACTATCGACGGTGTTGCCTACGAGATCGAATCGGTGGACGGCGTCTCCTATGAAGGCAACGAGACCACTGCCTTCGCCATCACCGGACGCGCGGTCACAACGCTCGATGGCGAGACGGTGTACGGATCCTCGAAGCGGAAAACAGGCACGATTGTATGGAATGGCGACAACGAGATCGTCAGCTTAGGCTAGGCGCGCTTCTATGGCCTCCGCGACCTATGACGTGCGCGGCATCGTGTTGCGCAAAACGAAGCTCGGCGAGAGCGATCTCGTTTTGACACTCATCGTCGAGGACGGCTCGCAGATTCGTGCGGTGGCGAAAGGCGCCCGCAAACCGACAAGCTTCGCGTCGCGCCTAGAGCTCTATTCCGCAGTGGATGCTCTCGTCGCACGAGGGAGAAGCCTCGACATCGTGAAGGAAGCGCGCCTCGTCGAAAGCAACGAACGGCTGCGCCGGGATTTGGAGCATGCGGCAGGAGCCGCCCCCATGGCCGAGCTGCTCGACCGTATCACTCAGCTGGGACTCGAGAACCCGCGTCTGTTCGATCTTTCCCGCACCGCGTTCCGAAGCCTTTGCCGCGTCACCGCTTCCCAAGTGCCTGCCATTACAGCCGCGCATCTACTCAAGACGCTCGCCTTCGCAGGACTGCGGCCCAGCTTGGATGTCTGCGTCGGCTGCGGCAGACCGCTCGAAGCTGATTCCATTGACAGCCTGGTGCCGGTTTCGTTCCGCGAGGGGGGCATCGTGTGCACCGCCTGCAATGCGAGCATCGAGACCGTGCTTGAGCCCATGCCTGCGATCGCCTGGTGCCGCACGCTCCTCGCGTCGACGTTCGCTGAGATCGAGGCTATGGACGCGGGCCCTGCCGCGGGGTTCGCGGCGCTCGGATTCTGCCGGCAATGGATACGCGATCACGTCGGATCCGACTTGAAATCCCTGAACTTCCTGTTCACCTGCGGGTTGTTCTAGGCCGTCTGCGCCGCCCCGCCTTGGCGCCCTCGCGGCGCTGTGGCAGAATACAGCTCGAATGAGAGGAGCGCTATCATGTACACGTACACTCCCCGCGGTGTCTGCTCGCACGAGATCCACATCGAGCTCGACGGAGATCGCGTCTCCCACGTGGACTTCGTCGGCGGTTGCAACGGCAACCTGAAAGCCGTGTCGAAGCTCATCGAGGGCATGAGCGTGGAGGAGGTGGCCGCCGTGCTTGAGGGGAACACCTGCGGACGGCGGTCGACTTCCTGCGCCGATCAGCTCGTGCGCGGCCTGCGCAAAGCTCAGGCCGCAGAATAAGCCCAAAGATTACGCGCCTGGCCGAGGATGTCGTCGAAGCTCCAAGTCCGATTCGTGCGCTCCGGGCTGTTGGGATCGCGGACGATGAGCTTGCCGTTCTCGTCGATCCCAACAAGAACGATGAAGTGACCCGTCGTTGTGAAATCGCCTGGTCCCATGCTGCAGATGACGTACGATCCGCCGAGAAGGGCTTGGCGGACACTCATCTCGTCCGCGGGCAGCTCTTCGGCCGAAAGGCCGATCTGCGACGCTCCTTCGGTCATGAACGACCAGGTCGTACCTTCAGGCGTGATGCACCCCATGCGCTCCGATATCGCGCCAATGTCGGTTGGGAGCAGGTCGTTGCGGCCCGTGAGCCCGATGTAGACCATGGCCATGCAGGTAGGTCCGCACCCTGATTCCGCGAAGCTGTCGTCGCCGTAGCGCGCGTCAGCCCAGGCGACGTCGCGTTGGTACAGCTTGGGAACGTCGCCCGCATGCCAGTCGCTCTTCGGCGTGCTCTGCGGCGCATTCGAGCTTGTGTCGGGCGCGCCGCCGGCATGCGCCGACGCAGATGAAAGGGCGAGCCACGTCGCAGACGCAAACGCGACGACAGCGAGGAGGGCGGCTGCGGTAGCGCCGATGCGCCGCAAGCTTCGGCGCCGCACGAAGCGACGGTACGTTGCGGAGCCTCGGCTGTATCCCGCTGCGGGATCGAAGAGAGCCTGCCTTCCGCGCTGGTGCGCGCCGCCGACCGTTCTGGGGTGCACGGTGCGACGTCGCGCCCCTGCGGCGAACCCGTTCGAATACGTCATGAGCCTCTCCCTTCGCAAATGTATTTTCCAAGCGGCGTCTTCGTATCCAGTATCGCCGCATGCATCGTTGCCGTCCCGGAAGAAGCGGGAACCGATTTCTGAAGGTTCCTCCTGGTCTCTTAAAAATTCCTTAAAGCAACGAGCGCTGCGGGGGCGAGGGCGCTCGACCTGATACCATAAAGGCGACGATAGCGAGAGGAGCGATGGTGGGAGAAAGCAAGCGCATCGCGGTATGCGATGACGAGACGGCAATCGCCGATCTGGTCGGACAGCTGCTTACGGAATCGGGATTCGAGCCGCACGTGTTCTATGCCGGCGCCGATCTGCTGGAGGTGCACGAGCGCGCGCCCTTCGACCTCGTCATCCTCGACATCATGATGCCCTGTCTCGATGGGTTTTCCTGCTGCCGCGAGATTCGCCGGCGAAGCGACGCTCCCATCATCTTCCTCACTGCAAAAGACGAGGAGATCGACAAGGTGGTGGGCTTCGAGCTGGGAGCTGACGACTACGTGGTGAAGCCCTTCAAGCCTCGCGAGCTTATGGCTCGCGTGAAAGCCCGCATTCGCCGCGCGTCCCGGCCGGCGGAGACTCCCGGCGTGCTCGAAGCGCACGGCATCACCGTAGACGAAGGATCGTTCGAGGCGGCGCTGCATGGCGAGGCGCTCTCGCTCACGCCGAAGGAATTTGCCATCCTCGCCTGCCTCGTCCGCCATGCTGGGCGCCCCCTTCCTTCGAAGGATCTCTTCGAAACCGTGTGGAAGGAAGAAGCGAACGCCCAGAGCGCGGGCACCGTCATGGTGCACGTGCGCCACCTCCGCAAGAAGCTCGCCGCCGTCGACTCGTCCCAAGAGTTTATCGAGACCGTGTGGGGCGTGGGCTACCGCATCGGATAGCGTATTCGGAAGGGAACCTCATGACCGCCGATTCCACTCAGAAAAAGCAGCTCGTATCCGCTGTACTCAAGCGGCAGGTGCTCTACATCGCAGGGTTCACGGCCGGTTTCGCTGCGGCACTCTGGGCCTTCCTCACGTTCTTCAAGCCTTTCGTGTCGGATATCCTCTACGCGTTCGTGGGACAGAGTTGGACGCTCTACAGCATGGTCACGGTGCTGTTCTGGCCGCTTGTGGTCATCTGCTACTTCAGTGGGATCTACCTCGTCGTCCGCGCCGGCGTTAACCAGGCGTTCAGATACTTCGATCTGCTGCTCGCCTCGGTCGAGAGCATCCTGGCCAAGCGCGACGAGCCCGTATCGCTTCCGCCCGAACTGGCCGCAACGGCCCTCGCGCTCAACCAGGTGAAGACGGAGCAGGACCGTGCGGAGCGCGCCGCGAAAGCGGCCGAGGAGCGCAAGAACGAGCTCGTCGCCTACCTCGCGCACGACATCAAGACCCCCATCACGTCCATCATCGGATACCTCACCCTGCTCGGAGACTCACCCGACCTTCCCGTGGACGTGCGAGCGCGCTATACGGGCATCGCCTTGGATAAGGCCTACAAACTCGAGGAGCTGCTCGAGGAGTTCTTCGAGATCACTCGCTACAACCTGCAGAGCATCCCCATTGAGCGCTCGCGCTTTGACGGCGCGCTGTTCTGCAACCAGGTGATCGACGAGTTCTATCCGCTCGCGGAGGGCAGGGGGCTGAGCCTGTCGTATGCCGGCCCCGCCGAGCTGGAGGTGTTCGCTGATGCCGGGCGGGTCGCCCGCATACTCAACAACGTAATGAAGAACGCCGTCGCCTATGCAGACGCCGGAACCGAGGTCGCAGTGCACACAGCGCTCGCCACCGGCGCCGACGGCTTTGTCTGGTGGCAGATCACGGTCACCGACCGGGGAAGGGAGCTGTCGCCTGCGCACCTCGAGCGCATCTTCGAGAAATTCTTCCGTGCCGACGAAGCGCGCGCTTCGTCGGCCGGAGGGGCGGGACTGGGCCTGGCCATCGCCCGTGAGATCGCCCGCGCCCACGGAGGCGATATCTACGCGGCGAGCGACGCTGGCCTCACGTCTTTCACCATCTGGATACCGCAGGGGCCGAGCGTGGCCGTCCGCGCGCCTTCGGCGAGCTAACGAGCGCCTCTTCGCATAGGCTCCGCTTCCGGGCGAGGCGAGAGAAAACGAGGTGCCTTTGTGGGTAACCTGTGGCGCGCATGCTTGCGCGCTTGCCGGCATCCGGGCCTTCGCCTACAATAAGCGAGCTGCGAAAACGCAGGCGCTTCCCGCTTGGTCCGCATGTCTCACCGCATGCCCACCCAGAGGGGAGTACGAATGGCGCGCAGCCGGTTCGGGCAGCGCGCGAGCATGCGGCGTCAAAGAGGCGACCGCAAACGAAAGGTGGAGAAGCACATGGCAAGCAAACTGAGCATCACCAAGGAGCGCACGGCGGAACTCGTGAAAGAGTTCGGCAAGGGCGAAGGCGACTCCGGCAGTCCGGAGGTGCAGATCGCCATCCTCACGGAGCGCATCCGCAACCTCACCGAGCACCTCAAGGTGCACAAGAAGGACAAGCACACCCAGCGCGGTCTGATGATGCTCATCGGCAAGCGCCGCGGCCTCTTGAAATACGTCAAGAACCGCGATATCGAGGAATACCGCGCACTTATCAAGAAGCTCGGCATCCGCGATAACATCTAGCAACGAGGGCCCGCTTCGGCGGGCCTTTGTATAGCGGTCGGAGGCGCAAGGGCGCTTCTGCTCGCGGAGGCGCGAAACGTGAGTAGCCGCCGCCGAAGAAGCTTGAGCGCACTAGGGCGCCCAAGAGGAAGAGAAAGAACGAACGCATGGAAAAAATCGTCGAATCCTTCGAACTGTACGGCAAAGAGTATCGTCTTGAGACGGGCGAGCTCGCCAAACAGGCGACCGGATCGGTTGTCGTGACGCAAGGCGACACGACCGTCCTTGTGACCGCGGTTATTTCGAAGGAAGAGAAGGACTACGACTTCTTCCCGCTCACCGTCGACTTCATTGAGAAGATGTACGCCGTGGGACGCATACCCGGCGGCTACCTCAAGCGCGAGGCGCGCCCGTCCGACAAGGGCACGCTCACGGCGCGCATGGTCGATCGTCCCATCCGTCCCGGTTTCGTGGACGGTTTCAAGCGCGAAGTCCATATCGTGTGCACGACGCTCGTCGTCGACAGCGTCAACCCGCCCGACACCATCTGCGTCATGGGCGCAAGCGCGGCCCTCATGCTGGGCGCCGCTCCCTTCGACGGTCCCGCCGCCTGCGTGCGCATCGGCCGCGACGTCGAGACGGGCGAGTTCATCGTAAACCCGACGTTCGAGGAGTCGGAACGCTCCGATCTTGAACTTACCATCGCCGGCACGGCCGACTACATCTCCATGGTGGAGGCCGGCGCCGACGAGATCTCCGAAGAGGACATGCTGGCCGCCATGACGTTCGGCCAGGAAGCCATCGCCGCGTTCTGCGAGGCTCAAGCGCGCTTCCTTGATCGCGCGAACATCGAGCCGGTCGAGTGGCCCATCCATGTCGCCGACCCGGCCATCGCCGAGCGCGTCGCGCCGTTCATGGCCGAGATGTCCGCCGCGCTGCACGACGCCGACAAGCTGTCGCGCATGGGCAAGGTGGAGGAGCTCAAGGCCCGCATCAAGGAGGAGCAGTTCTCCGACGAGGAGCGCGCCGTGTGGAAGGGCGACATCGCCGCCGAGCTCAAGAAGCTCGAGAAGAAAGCCATGCGCGCCATGGTGATCGAGACGGGCGAGCGCGCCGACGGCCGCCGTCCCGAAGACATCCGCCCGCTCTACATCGTGCCGGGCTACCTGCCCCGCGTGCACGGCTCGGGCCTGTTCCAGCGCGGCCAGACGCAAGCGCTCTCCGTCTGCACGCTCGGCATGCTCAACGAGTGGCAGCGCCTCGACACCATCGACCCCGCCGAGGGCAAGCGCTACATGCACCAGTACAACTTCCCGCCGTATTGCACGGGCGAGACCGGCCGCATGGGCGCCCCGAAGCGCCGTGAGATCGGCCACGGCGCGCTGGCCGAGCGCGCCCTCATCCCGGTGCTGCCGAGCGAGGACGAGTTCCCCTACGCCATCCGCGTGGTGTCCGAGGTCCTCGAGTCGAACGGCTCGTCGTCCATGGCCTCCACCTGCGGCTCCACGCTCGCCCTCATGGACGCCGGCGTGCCCATCAAGGCGCCCGTGTCGGGCATCGCCATGGGCCTCATCAAGGAGGGCGACGACGTGGTCATCCTCTCCGACATCCAGGGCATCGAGGACTTCCTCGGCGACATGGACTTCAAGGTGTGCGGCACGGAGAAGGGCATCACCGCCCTGCAGATGGACAACAAGGCCCGCGGTCTGTCCGTCGACATCCTCGCCCGTGCGCTCAAGCAGGCGAGCGAGGGCCGGGCTTTCATCCTGAACGCGATGCTCGAGAAGATTGCCGAACCGCGCGAGGAGCTTTCGCAGTTCGCACCCCGCATCGAGACCATCCATATCCCCGTGGACAAGATCCGCGACGTCATCGGCAGCGGCGGCAAGGTGGTGCGCGGCATCCAGGAGGAGACGGGCGCCAGCATCGATATTCAAGAAGACGGCACCATCCACATCGCGGCTATCGAGGGCCTGGCCGGCGATGCGGCGAAAGCCATGATTCTCGGCATCGTGAAAGAGCCCGAGGTGGGAGAGGAATTCGACGGCGAAGTCGTAGGCATCAAGGACTTCGGCGCGTTCGTCAAGCTCACGCCGGGTAAGGACGGTCTGCTTCATATCTCGCGCGTGGCCAACGGCCGCGTGGGCAAGGTTGAGGACGTCCTTAGCCTTGGCGATATCGTGAAGGTGAAAGTGCTCGAGGTCGATCCGAACTCGGGTAAGATATCGCTCGACCGCCTTGACAAACCGGATGCTCCGGCCGCGCTGCCGACCGCCGGCCATGGCCGTCATGGCTCCGAGCACCCGACGAGCGACCGCGACAACCGACCAGGCCGCAGTGGCCGCTCTGAGCGCGGCGGCAACGGACGCACGCCGCGCAGGCGCCACGAAGGCTAGCACGTAGCAGCAGGGCCGCGTTCGCGCGGCCCTTTTCATGGGCGGTGGTAACGAGGGGCGCCGCCTCCACTTCGTAGAGCGGCGAGTGCCGATCACGTAACAGCCAATGCTCGCTTCGGCTGCAGCGTGTTAAGATTATCGGCACGCTACACGAAAGGCAGGGAGCATCATGATCAGAGTTGCAGTGGCGGGGTGCGCAGGGCGCATGGGCACGGCGGTTGTCGAAGCGGTTGGCACCGCGGACGATATGGAACTCGTCTGCGGCATCGATCCGCACGCCAGCGGACAAGGTGAAGCGTATCCCGTGTTCGCAACGATTGCCGAGGCCCTCGAGAACGCGGACTTCGATGTCGTAGTCGACTTCACGCAGCCTTCCGTCGTGGCCGACAACCTGCGCGCGGCGCTGCCAGCAGGAGTCGACTGCGTCGTGGGCACAACCGGACTCTCAAACGAGACGCTCGAAGAGCTCGCCGCGCTTGCGTCCGAGGAAACCTGCCTCTTCTACGCACCGAACTTCACCACGGGCGCCGTACTCATGATGGAGTTCGCGAAGGCTGCAGCACCATATTTTCCCGAGGCGGAAGTCATGGAGTTCCATCATTGCAACAAGAAAGACGCTCCTTCTGGCACAGCCGTGCGCACGGCTCAGATCATCGCCGAGGCGCGCGAGGGTCGCGCAAGCGAGGCGCCGGGCAAAGAGACCGAAATCGAAGGGTGCGAGGGAGCACGCGGCGCCCTCGTCGACGGCGTGCCGGTGCATTCGGTGCGTTCGATGGGCTACGTAGCCAGCCAGGAGGTGGTATTTGGCTCGTTCGGGCAGACGCTCTCCATCCGCCACGACAGCTGGGACCGCGGCTCCTACATGCCGGGCGTGCTCCTGGGCATTCGCAGTGTGGGCTCGCGATCGGGCCTGATTGTAGGTTTGGAGAACTTCATGGCGCGTTAGGACGCGTCATGGCATAATATCCGTACGAGTACGATTGTTCGATGGGTGCGGCGCGGCGCTGCACCGGTGGAAGGCAAGGTGGACGCATGTCGCAAGAGCCCCGTTTCGGCCGTATGATTCCGGCCATGGTTACGCCGTTTGACGAAAACCGGGAGCTCGATCTCGACAAAGCTCAAGCGCTCGCCGTGCGCCTCGTCGACGGCGGCAGCGACTCGCTCATCATTAACGGCACGACAGGCGAGAGTCCGACTGTGTTCTACCCGCAGAAGATAAAGCTGTTCAGCGCCGTGGTGGAAGCCGTTGGCGACCGCGTGCCCGTCATCGCGAACGTCGGTGACAACTGCACAGCCGACACGGTGGACTTCGCCCGCGACGTGGCCAAGCTCGGCGTCGACGGCTTCATGTGCGTGGTGCCCTACTACAACAAGCCCCCGCAGGAGGGCATGTACCGGCATTTCCGCACCATCGCCAACGCGGTGGAGCTGCCCATCATCCTGTACAACATCCCGAGCCGCTGCGTGGTGAACATGGAAGCCGAGACCACGCTGCGCCTGGCGCGCGACTGTGCCAACATCGTGGCCGTGAAGGAGGCGTCCGGCAAGATGGACCAGGTCAGAACCATCGTAAACGGCGCACCTGAAGGTTTCGCCGTGTACTCCGGCGACGACTCGGCCACGTTCGACATCATGAAGCTGGGCGGTGCCGGAGTCGTCTCCACCATCGGCAACGTAGCGCCCGCGCGTATGAAGGAGATTGTGGATTTGTGCGCCGCAGGCGACTGGGAGGCCGCAGCCGCGGCCAACGAGCGCTTGATGCCGCTTATGACAGGGCTGTTCGAGACCTCGAACCCCATCCTCGTCAAAGAGGCATTGAAGCTGCTGGGCTTCCCTGTGGGAGGCGTGCGCCTGCCACTGGTAGACGCTACGCCGGCGCAGTCCGAGCGTCTCGCGCAGACCATGCGCGACGTGGGAGTGCTTTAAAACACCGCCGCATCGCGGAAGCGCAGCATCAAAACGGAAGGAAGCGTCGCGCAGGCGACGCATAGACATATAACCGCGCGGAGCGGATCCCCGGATGAAACGCGCCGAAGCGCAATCGACGGGCCGAGGGCAAGCCGGATCGCCGGCTCCCCGTGCATAGGCAGCCGTTCCCGCCCGAACGAAGGAACGATATGGAAGAAAGAACCCCGCGATCTCAGCGCGGAACTGATCGTACGCGCAAAAGCGCCCCGAAAAACGACCGTTCTAGCCAAGCGTCCGAGGGAACGCGCTCGTACAAGCATGTGAAGCTCGAGCATAAGCGCCCCCAGCTCTCGAAGGCGGGACAGAGCGGTCAGCAGCGCCAAGGCGGTCAGCAGAACGCTCGGCGCAGCTTCGCCTCCCCTCAGAAGGATCCGAACGCAACACTCAAGATCATACCGCTCGGCGGCCTCGACGCCATCGGCAAGAACATGACGGCTTTCGAATGCAAAGGCGATATGATCCTCGACGATGCAGGACTCATGTTTCCCGATGACAACCATCCTGGCGTCGATCTCATCCTGCCCGATTATACGTATGTGCTTGAGAACGCTGAAAAACTGCGCGGCATCATCATCACACATGGTCACGAGGACCATACCGGCTCGCTGCCCTATCTCATGAAGGATCTCGACCGGCAGATACCTATCTACGGCACGAAGATGACGCTCGGGCTTATCGAGGGCAAGTTTGCCGAGCACAAGATCAAGAACGCAAAGCTCGTCGAAATCAAACCCGGAGACCAGGTGAAGCTCGGCTGCTTCACCGCAGAGTTCTTCGCCGTGAACCACTCCATTCCCGGAGCGGTGGGCGTGTTCTTCCAAAGCCCTGCCGGCAACGTTTTGCATACGGGCGACTTCAAGCTCGACCAGACGCCGATAGACGGGGTGACGACCGATTTCGGGGCGCTGTCGAAGTTCAGCGGCATCGGCGTGGATCTCATGATGAGCGACTCCACGAACGCGCAGAACCCCAATTTCACGCCGTCGGAGGCCGAGGTGGGCAAGGAGCTGGCGAAGATCATCGCGCAGGCGAAGGGGCGCGTCATCATCGCGTCGTTCGCAAGCCACATCCACCGCATGCAACAAATCTGCGACGCGGCGGTGGCCAACGGCCGCAAGGTAGTGGTCACGGGCCGCTCGATGATCCAGAACACCGATATCGCGCGGCGCTTGGGCTACCTGAGCATCAGCGACGCCGACCTCATCGACGCCTACGATCTCAAAGGCATACCAGCAGATCAAGTAGTCATTATGTGCACGGGCAGCCAGGGCGAGCCGCTGTCGGCGCTCGCACGCATCGCCAACGGCGAGCATCGCACCATCCAGATGGACGAGGGAGACACGGTCATCGTGTCGGCCACGCCGGTTCCCGGCAACGAGAAGGCGGTCACCCGCGTCATCAACGGTCTGGCCAAGATCGGCGCCGACGTGTACGACAAGAGCCGTGCGCGCGTGCACGTATCGGGGCATGCCGGCGCTGAGGAGCTGAAGCTCGTGCTGTCCATCGTGCAGCCGAAGGCCTTCATGCCAGTACACGGCGAGGCCACGCACCTGCGCGCCCACGCGAAGCTTGCTGAAGCGACCGGCGTTCCGCATGAGAACGTGTTCATCTGCGAGAACGGCGAGAGCCTGGAGCTTTCCGCGCGGGGCGTGCGCCGCGGCGCCGTCGTGCAGAGCGGCATCGTGTTTGTGGACGGCCTCTCGGTAGGGGACACCTCGCAGGGCGTGCTCGATGAGCGCAGCGCCCTCGCAGCCCAGGGTTTCGCATCCGTGGCAGCCGCCATCTCGGGAAAGCGCAAGAGCCTTGCAGGAGCCGTGCAGCTCGAGATGCACGGCATCACGGGCGGAGACGACGAGTTCCTCGTGCATGAAGCACAGGCTTCGGTAAAGAGCGCGCTTGAGAGATCGCTTGGCAAAGGCGGCGGTTCGAAGGAGCTCAAGAAGGCCGCCCGCGACGCGCTGCTGTCGCTGCTCTGGGAGCGCACGAAGACACGTCCGATGGTCATCGTGAACTTGCTCGAAGTTTAGGCTATAATGGCCGAAACGCACCCTGGAGGAGCCTGTTCGGCGTCGTGGCGCATGGCTTCTCGAAACGCAGATCAAACGCAGCAAAAGGAGTAGGGCGTGGCCCGTCAATCAGCATCCGCTACCAAATCGAAGGCGAAAGCGCGCCCCTCGTCGCCCGCCAAGCATAAGGGCCGCGCGGCGTCGCCTTCCGAGAAGGCGACGAAGAACGGAAAAGGCGCGCGCCCGGAAGTCGAGGATCGGCGTCTGCTCGATGAGCGGACCCGGCGTGACATCGCGGGCGTCGCCTTCGCTGTATTGGCGGTTGTGCTGTTCGTGGCGGCCGTGCTGCCTGCGAATGCGCTCGTCACGTCGTTCGTCTCGACCGCCCTGCACCTCACGCTCGGACTGGGCGCCTATCTGTTGCCGTTCCTGCTCCTCATCGTCGGCGCGAGCTTCCTCGCACGCTTCGAGCGGGAACGTGTTCCTTTGCGTGTGGCCGTGGGTCTCGTCTTGATCTTTGTCGCCGTGCTCGCGCTGCTGGCGCTGTTCACCCCCGAGGGCGGTTCCGATCCGGCCGCGCTCCTGTTCGAACCCGATCAGCTGTCCGCGCGGGGCGGCTACGTGGGAGCGGGCATCGCCTGGGCGGGCCTGATGCTGTTCGGCCAGGTCATCTCATGCATCATTATGTTCGGTGTGATTGCAGTTGGACTTCTTGTCATCGGTTTCTCGCTTTCGGGCCTTGTTGAGCGCGTGCAGGACGCGCGCCGGGCTCGGGCCGAAGACGGCGACAGCGTCCTCCCGGCGCCCCCATTCGCCCGCGTAAGCCGCTCGGGCGCTGCGAAACCCCCTATCATTCCCATCATGGGAGAAGCGCAGGAAGCGGCAGCGACAAGCGCGCTGCCACGCGGCCTCAACGCAGGCGACTCCTCGGGTCGCCGCTCCAAGCCGCGGCGCGCATCCCAACCGCTGGCGACGCAGGAGCTGCCCGGCCGTGCAGCCCGAAGCGAGGAAACGGAAGCTGAACCCGCACAGATGCTTACGCGCAAGCTCGGAAGCAAACGGGGCGAATCCTCGAGCAAGCCGGAGAAGACTGCGGCCGCCCCGTCGAACTCCACGCCGCTCGCAGCGCCGCGACCTGCCGACGGGTTCGAGCTACCTCCCCTGGATCTGCTGGCTACCTCCAAGAACACCAAGAAGGATCAGGCTTCCGACGCCGAGCTGAAAGAAACGGCGGCCTGCTTGCAAGAGACGCTCGAAGATTTCAGCATCATGGCCGAGGTCGTGGGCTGGGTTGCCGGGCCGACGGTCACTCTGTTCAAGGTGGATCTGCCTGCAGGCGTGCGCGTTAGCCGCATCACGGCCCTCGAGGACGACATCGCGCTCGCGCTCGCTGCTCCCGGAGTGCGCATCTTTGCGCCGATCCCCGGTACGAACTATGTCGGCATCGAAGTGCCCAACCGAACGCGGCAAAACGTGCTTTTGGGCGACGTGCTCAAAGATGCAGGCGCCGGCCCGCTGCAAATCGCCATCGGAAAAGACGTCGAAGGACGCTCCATCGTATCCGATTTGGCAAAGATGCCGCACCTCCTCATCGGCGGTACCACCGGATCCGGCAAATCGGTGTCCATCAATGCCATGATCATGTCTATCCTCATGCGCGCCACCCCCGCCGAGGTGCGCTTCATCATGGTTGACCCCAAGCGCGTCGAGTTCACGCCCTACAACGGCATCCCGCATCTCTATGTGCCGGTGGTCACCGAACCTCGCGAGGCCGCGAGCGCGCTATCGTGGGGAGTGGCGGAAATGGAGCGGCGCCTTAAGGTGTTCAGCAAGGCGGGCGCACGCAATATCGGGCAGTACAACGCAAAGGTCCAGGCAGAAATCGCCGCACAGGAGAAGGCGCGCGAAGCCGGCGAAGAGCCTCCCGCGGGCGAGCTGGGCGCGGAACTGCCTTACATCGTTATCATCATCGACGAGCTTGCCGACCTCATGATGAACGTCGGCAAGGAGGTGGAGTTTTCCATCAGCCGCATCGCGCAGCTGGCGCGCGCGGCTGGCATCCATCTCATCGTGGCCACGCAGCGCCCCTCCACGAATGTGGTGACGGGTCTCATCAAGGCGAACATCACGAACCGCATCGCGTTCAACGTGGCCAGCGGAATCGACAGCCGCGTGGTTCTCGATACACCGGGTGCAGAAAACCTCATCGGGCTGGGCGACCTTTTGCTGTCGAAGCCCGAATACGCCAAACCTCAACGCATCCAGGGCTGCTACGTATCCGAAGACGAGATCAATGCGGTCGTCGGCATGCTCAAGAAGCAGGGCGAACCCGAGTACCACTCGGAGATTCTTGCGACGAACCTCATCACGCTCGGAGCGTCCCAGCCTGACGGCAGCGGCGGGTCCGGCTCTTCGGACGACCCGCTTATTTGGGAGGCAGCCGAGATCGTCGTCTCGAGCGGCTTGGGTTCAACATCGAACATCCAGCGACGCCTCAAAGTGGGCTATTCGCGCGCAGGGCGTATAATGGACATGTTGGAGGAGAAGGGCGTTGTGGGCCCGCCGAACGGCAGCAAGCCCCGCGACGTGCTCGTGGACGCCATGGAACTCGAGACGCTGAAGGCCTTCGAGGCCAACGATGGTTCGGGACCGGACAAGTGACGAGGTGGCGCAGGTGACATTCGGAACGATTCTGCGGGACGCCCGCGAACGCAAGGGCTACGACCTGGCATCGGCCGCTCGGCGGCTGCGCATTCGCCCCGATATCCTCCGTGCCATCGAGGAGGGCGATTTCGCGTCCATGCCCCCGCGTGGCTACACGCGCAACATGGTGAACGCCTACGCTCGTCTCGTCGGGCTTAACCCGACCGAGCTTACGCGTATGTACCTCGATGAGGCCTATGCATATCAGGTAGGAAGGGCTCGCAACCAAGCACAACCGGCCACAGGCTTCAATATGGGCGGATCATCGCGCACGAGGGCATCCCGCCAGCGCGACCACGGCGCAGAGCAAGAGCGCGAGCGGGAACCCCGGCAGAACGCATTCGGACGCACGCTCTACGATGACCGGCACGACTACGGGACGCGTGCGGGAGGGTCTTCGCGCCTGTATTCCGAGGACCGCACACATCCTAGCCGCCATGGGGCGCTGCCGAGCACCCAATACACGAACTTTTACGCGGGGCCGAAGGCGACAGGCGCTGTGCAGTCGAAGCTTCCGTTCATCGTAGCCGGTGCTGGCGTGCTCGTGCTGCTTCTTGTCGTACTGCTGCTCGTATTCAGCTGCGGGAACAAGGAGTCCGAGTCGGATGTTCCGAACGTCCCTATCACCGGGTTGACCGACACGACGCAGCAGGGTGGAGGCGACGAGGGCGGTGAGCCGCAGCCTGCTCCGGTCGCAACACCGCCATCGAAGGCGACGTTCTCCTATCAGGTGGCCGACGGAAGCACCGCATACATCGAAGTGTACGAAGGCGACGGCGGCGCCACGGTAGCCGAAGACATCTCCGGCCCGGCCGAGCGTTCGTTCGACGTCTCCAGCACGCTCAAGTTCGTCACCACCAATCCCGAGGCAGTGACGATATCCGTCGACGGGGCGGAGGTCGAACCGACCGACGAGCGGGGATCGGGCGTCTACAGCTACACGGTAGACTTCGCCGCTATCCTCGCCCAATGGAACGAAGAGCACGCCGGCGACGACGGAGGAGCGGATCCTGCGGCGTCCTGACCGAATCTCGCCGCCGCTGCTGTGGAACCCCTCTGAAAGAGCGGGTCGGAGCCTCGAAAATGCGCTATGCTGTGCGCGAGCAAATCATGAGCGGCCCGCCAGCGCGGGCCGCCTTGTACGGAAGGGAGCACTCATGGCGAAGGAATCCAGTTTCGACGTCGTATCCACCGTGGACATGCAAGAGGTTGACAATGCCTTCCAGCAGGCTAAGAAGGAGTTGTCGCAGCGCTACGACCTCAAAGACTCGGGTGCAGAGATATCGCTCGATAAAGCGGGCAAAGCCATTACGGTGGCGGCGCCGGCCGATTTTGTAGCGAAGCAGGTCATTGACGTCATCAGCTCGAAGTTCGTGCGCCGCGGCATCGATCTAACCGCTGTCAAGTGGAGCGATCCAGAAGCGGCTGCCGGTCAAAGCGTGCGCCAGAAAGCCACCATCGTCGAGGGCATCGACAAGGAGGTGGCAAGCAGGATTAACAAGGATATAAAAGCCACGAAAATGAAGGTGAAGGTGCAGATCGAAGGCGACAAACTGCGCGTCAGCTCGCCGTCGCGCGACGCGCTTCAGGAAGTTATCGCCTTTTTGAAAAACAACGACTACGGTCAGCCGCTTCAGTATGTCAACTACCGCTAGGACGGTCGCTTCATCATGATACCTTCACCTGATGCGACACCCGAATCGCCGCGCGTCGCGTTCGTCACGCTCGGATGCGCAAAGAACGAGGTGGATACGGAACACATGCGCACGCAGCTTATCAGTGCAGGATTCATGATCGAGGACGATCCGGCCTGTGCCGACGCTGTAGTGGTGAACACCTGCTCGTTCATTCAGAGCGCCACCGAGGAGAGCCTCGAAGCCATCTTCGATGTGGCGGGACTTGCCAACATCGCAGCAGGTGCCCCGCTCATCGTTGCAGGATGCATGCCTGCACGTTATGGTGACGATCTGGCTGACGAGCTTGTCGAAGCGCAGGCGTTCGTCCCCTGCAGCCGCGAGGATGACATAGCCTTGGTGCTCGCGAAAGCCTTGGGGCGCCAGCTCGAGCATCGCGCATTGTCCTGCTCGCCGCGTTCCGTCACACCGTCAAGCGAAAGCGCTCCTGTCATCCCGGATGGAGCGTTTCCAGACGCGCAAACGGATGACTTTTCTTGGGCAGCGCATCGAAGAGCGCCCTTTGCCTACGTGAAGATATCCGACGGCTGCGACCGCTTTTGCTCGTACTGCACCATCCCGTTCATTCGCGGTCGCTATCACAGCTTCCCCTTTGCTCACGTACGTGCGGAGGTTGCAGCGCACGCCGCCGCAGGTACGCGCGAAATCGTGCTCATCGCGCAAGACACGGGGCGCTGGGGCGAGGACTTCGATGACGCCTCGTCGCTTGCCGAACTCGTATCCGCGCTGGCGGAGGAGTTTCCCGACGTGTGGTTCCGCGTCCTATACCTCCAACCGGAAGGCGTGACCGACGATTATCTTGAGGCAGTCGCGTCACACGCCAACGTGTGCCCCTATTTCGACATTCCGCTCCAGCACGTCGATGCGGGCATCCTGCGCGCTATGAACCGCACAGGATCGCGCGAGGAGTTCCGCTCGCTTGTGGAGCACGTGCTGTCGCGCGTGCCGGACGCCACGCTGCGCACGACGCTCATCGCCGGCTTCCCCGGCGAGACGGACGAGCAGTTCGAAGAGCTGTGCGCTTTCGTCGAGGAAGGCCTGTTCGACTACGTGGGCGTATTTCCGTTTTCACGAGAAGAGGGCACGCGCGCCTTCGATCTGCCTGGCCAGGTGGATGAGGACGAAAAGGCCGACCGTGCGCAGCGTTTGCGCGATCTGGCCGACACCGTCTGCTGCCCGCGCATTGCCGCGCGCGTCGGACGCGAGATGGACGTGCTTGTGGAAGGCGTCGAAGAAGACGGCCAGCTGTTCGGACGCGCTATGTGCCAGGCTCCCGAAGTTGACGGCGTCACGTACCTCGCTGCAGGCGAAGCGGGAGATATCCGCCGCGTCGTCATAACCGACACGCTGCTCTACGAAATGGAAGGGGAGTGAGGCGATGACTCCGAATGGCGCTGCGCACGAGCGGCTTTGGACTCCGGCGAACATCGTCACATTGCTGCGCATCTGCCTCGTGCCCGTGTTCGTCGTCGCCATCATTAGTCCGTGGCCGGCCTACTTCCCGTTCTGGCCGGATGCCGAGACGGCTAAGCCATGGGTTGCCGCTGGCATCTTCATCCTCCTGGCCGCCACCGACGGGCTCGACGGGTATCTGGCCCGCAGCCGCGGCGAGGTGACGAACTTCGGAAAGTTTATCGACCCCCTGGCTGACAAGATCCTTGTGGCAGCGGCGCTGCTCGCGCTGATCGAACTGGGGGTTCTGCCCTCATGGGTGGCGCTCGTCATCCTCGCGCGCGAGTTTATCGTCTCAGGCATTCGCATGGTTGCGGCAAGCCAGGGCGTGGTCATAGCCGCCAGCTGGTACGGCAAAGCGAAGACGGTCACGCAGATCGTCGCCATCGTCTTGTTCATCGTCAAGGACAGCGTGGTCATCACCGATCCGCAGGGTGTGCTACACAACCCTCTCTACCTCTTCTCATGGGCTGTCATGCTGGCAGCGCTCGCGCTTACCATCGTCTCGATGCTCGACTACTTCGTAAAGGCCAAAGAACTGCTGGGCTTCACTCCGTCGGGTCGGCGCGCTGCGCGCGTCGAGGAACATGACGCCGGACAACCCGATTCGATATTCCTCGACGAGGCCGAGCAGCGGGTTCTTTCTGACGACATGGTCGCGAGCATCGAACTCGAGGCACTGAATGCGCTGGCGACGACGGTGCTCTCGGCTGCATGTGCCGCCGGCAGGACCATCGGTACCGCCGAAAGCCTAACCGGCGGTCTGATCGCCGCTACGCTCGTCAACGTGCCGGGAAGTTCCGAATCCGTAACGGGGGGCGTGGTGAGCTACACCGAGGACGTGAAACACGGGATTCTCGGCGTTGGCCGCGAGACGCTTGCACTCTGCGGCCCGGTCAGCGAGGAGACTGCTTGCGCCATGGCTGAGGGGGCCCGCCGCCAACTTGGCTGCGATATCGCGGTTTCGGCGACCGGAATTGCCGGTCCGGGAGGAGCCGAGCCGGGCAAGCCGGTGGGAACCGTGTGGATCGGCCGTGCCGATACGGCGCTCACCTGCGCCCGCTGCTGCCATTTTCCCGGCACGCGCGAGCAGGTGCGCCTGCTCACCGTGCGCGCGGCGCTTGAGTTTCTGCTGGAGGTCCTCGAGGGTGCGGCCGCAGATAGCCTGCGCGATCGTTGAGCCTTTCCTTCGCCGATAATCCGCTAGCTGCGCGCTTGATGTGCGCTGGAAGCGCATTCGATTCCGACGGATCAGCAGGCAATACATGCAAGATGCCGGCCATCTGCGCGCTGAGAGGACACGCTATGCTGGTTTGGCAAGCTCGTTTCGCGAAAATGCTTGACGCTCAAACATATGTTCGTGTACTATAGATACTGGAATCAGGCCGCACTGCGCATACGGCAGGAAGAGAAGGAAGCGCATGAACGACGAAAAATCGAAGATGCTCAAACTCACGACCGACCAGATCGAAACGAAGTTTGGCAAAGGCTCGATCATGAAGTTCGGCGAGGGTGGACATGACCTAAACATCGGAGTCATTCCCACGGGAGCCCTGCCACTCGATGCAGCGCTCGGCATCGGGGGCGTTCCCCGCGGACGCATCGTAGAGATATACGGCCCCGAGTCAAGCGGCAAGACAACGCTCGCCCTCCAGATCATTGCGGAAGCGCAGGCTATGGGGGGCATCGTGGCCTTTATCGACGCTGAGCATGCGCTCGATCCCGTATATGCGGCGCGGCTCGGCGTGGATATTGACGAAGTGCTCATCTCCCAGCCCGACACAGGCGAGCAGGCGCTCGAGATCTGCGACATGCTCGTGCGCTCGGGTGCAATCGATGCAATTGTCGTCGACTCCGTCGCAGCGCTCGTGCCCCGCGCAGAGATCGAAGGCGAGATCGGCGACACAACGGTAGGCCTGCAGGCGCGCCTCATGTCCCAAGCCCTGCGCAAACTGGCCGGTTCGCTCTCGAAATCGAATACCACCTGCATCTTCATCAACCAGCTACGCGAGAAGATCGGCGTAATGTTCGGCAACCCGGAAACGACAACCGGCGGTCGCGCGCTCAAGTTCTTCTCGAGTGTGCGCATCGACATCCGCCGTATCGACTCCATCAAGAACGGCGGCGAGATCGTGGGCAACCGCGTGCGCGCCAAAGTGGTGAAGAACAAAGTGGCGCCGCCGTTTCGCCAAGCTGAGTTCGACCTCATGTACGGCGAGGGCATTTCGAGAGAAGGCTGCATCGTCGATATGGCCGTTGAAGCCGGCGTAGCCAAGAAGAGCGGCGCGTGGTATACCTACGGCGAGGAGCGCCTCGGCCAGGGTCGTGAAGCAGCAAAGCAGACGCTGCGCGAGAATCCCGACTTGCGCGATGAGCTGGAGACGAAGGTGCGCGAAGCCTTCGAAATCCCCATCGTCACGCGCACGACCGAGGAAGCCGATGCTTTGACGCCTGTCGCCAAGCCAACCAAGAAAAAGTAACATGGCCGATGACGAGGTGAAAGCCCGCCTACGCGCTCAAATCGCAGCTATCGAAAGTAGCGGCCGCGCGGCGGGCGAGGGCGGAAGAGAGCGCAGCCTCGAACCTGCCGTGTCGGCTCGTTCATTGCCGCTCGATGGCGAGGACGCGTCCGATAGGGGGCATGCGCAGGTCTCCCGCCCCCCGAAAGCCGGCGAGGATGGCACGGAGAGCGAGCAGGAGCGGGCCTTCCGCAAAATCGAGCGGCTCGCCTGTCATCGCGAGCAGGCGAGCGAAGCGCTGCGAGGTCGACTTACGAGAGAGGGCTTTGAAGCCGCAGCCGTCGACGAGGCCCTTGCGCGTGCCGAGCGTTGCGGGCTCGTGGACGACTGCCGATATGCGGAGGTGCTCGTTCGCAGCCGCCTTGCGCAGGGACGAGGTCGGCGGGGCATCGCAGCCGAGCTGGCTGGTCTCGGCATCGATGCGGAGGTGGTCGCGCCGCTCTCGAACGGCTCCATGGAGGACGGCGGCGAGGTCGAGCGTGCGCTCGACCTTCTTCATCGCAAGCCCCCTCGAGCGAAGAACCGCCGGGAAGCCGCCTACCGTCGACTCATACAGAAGGGCTTCGCCGCAGACATCGCCGTAACGGCCGCGCGCTTGTGGTGCGACGAAAATCCTGGCTGATATGCGCAAGTTCGCTCGGAACGTCCGACTGGTGCAGCTGAGGAGCGCTTTCCGCATATTCCGTTTTGCCGGCCTATTCGACCGCCGGCGGCCGAATAGGCGCTCTTATCGCATACCCGACTTCGTCAGCCTTGCTTTGCAGCGGCGGTTTTCGGGTAATTTTTTGTCAGGGCTTTTACAAACCGGTCACAAGCCCTATCATATGTTATAGCTTGAGTGATACGTGCCCGAACGGGTACTTCTAGTATAGATAAGTTCATAGACGTCGCTTGTTTTGCGCGCGTTCGCTCATGCCCGGTTTTGCCGGGATTTTTTATGCCTTTACCGAACGAACAGAACAACATCGAACATGCGAAACGAAAGGGGGAGCGTATGCCCGAAGCAATCTGGCTTCTTGTCGGGGCCATCATCGGCATCGCCCTCGGCTTCGTCATCACCCGCTTTTTGGTCAACGCGTCCACCAAGCGTGCGGCCCAAGAAGCGGAATCAGTGGTTGCCGATGCCAAGCGGCAGGCCGAGACGCTGCGCCGCGAGGCCGTCGTCGAAGCAAAGGACGAAGCTCTGAGAATCAAGCAGGAAGCCCAAGCGGAAAACAAGGAACGCATGCGCGAAGTGCGCACGGCAGAGAACCGTATTTCCCAGCGCGAGGAATCGCTCGACCGTCGCGTCGAATCGCTCGATGCGCGCGAGCATCAGATCTCGTCGATGCAAGGCCAGCTCGAGCGCCGCGAGCGCGACCTCGATGCGCTCGAGCACGAGGTGGGCCGACGGTTGGAGCGTGCGGCCGGCATGACGCCCGAAGAGGCGAAGGCCGAGCTGCTCAACACCCTCAAGGACGAAGTGGTTCACGAGCAGGCCTCCATCATCCGCGACGCCGAGGCGCGTACCAAAGCCGAAGCGGACAAGAAAGCGCGCTCGATCTTGAGCCTCGCCATCCAGCGCGTAGCAGCCGACCACTCAGCGGAGACCACCGTATCCACCATCCATATCCCCTCCGACGACCTGAAAGGACGCATCATTGGCCGGGAGGGGCGCAATATCCGCTCGTTCGAACAGCTGACTGGGACGAACCTTATCATCGACGATACGCCCGAGTGCGTTACAATTTCATGTTTCGACCCAGTTCGACGCGAGATTGGTCGCGTGACGATGGAGAACCTTGTCGCCGACGGCCGCATCCATCCTGCGCGCATCGAGGAGATGTTCGGCAAAGCCGAATCCTTCGTCAACCAGCGTGTTCAGGAGGCTGGCGAGCAGGCAGCCTTCGATACCGGCATCCATGATCTGCATCCGGAGATCGTGCGCACGCTCGGCCGCTTGCGCTACCGCACCTCCTACGGACAGAACGTGCTTAACCATTCCCTCGAAGTCGCCTACCTCGCAGGCGTCATGGCCGCAGAACTGGGCCTTGATCCCATACCGGCGAAGCGTGCGGGACTTCTGCATGACCTCGGCAAGGCCGTCGACCACGAAGTCGAGGGCAGCCACGCCGTCATCGGCGCCGATCTTGCACGCCGCTTCGGGGAGAAAGCCGATATCGTCCACGCCATCGAGGCGCACCACAACGATGTCGAACCTTCGAGCGTGCTCGACGTGCTCATCCAGGCCGCCGACGCCGTGTCCGCCGCTCGTCCCGGTGCGCGCAAGGAAACGCTCGACGCCTACGTCAAGCGTTTGGAGAAGCTCGAGGAAATCGCGAATTCCTATAAGGGCGTCGAGCGTACCTATGCCATTCAAGCGGGCCGAGAGGTTCGCGTCATGGTAGAGCCCGATACGGTGGACGAAGCGGCTACGACCGTGCTCGCCCATGACATCGCTCAACGAATCGAGAACGAGATGCAGTACCCTGGCCAGGTGAAGGTCGTGGTTATTCGCGAGAGCCGCGCGGTCGGCATCGCGAAGTAAAGGCGCGTTCGGCATGGCCGATAAAGCGCTCGAGAACTTTATAGAAAATGTCTGCGGCGATAGCCATCTCCGGGTCGAGGCCGACCTCGGGGATGGCTTTGTCCGTCTGAGGAGCGCCGAAGCCGAGCGGCGCCAAGCCGTCCACGACATCCGCTCCACTGAGGATGTCGTGATCGAGTTGCTGCGCAACGCGCGCGATGCCAATGCTCGGAGCATTTTCGTGGCGGCGACGCGAGAGGAACGACGGCGGCGCATCGTCATGGTGGACGATGGTGACGGTATACCGCCTGCTATGCATGAGCGGATATTCGAGCCGCGCGTTACGTCAAAACTCGACACCATGCATATGGACAAGTGGGGCGTGCACGGTCGGGGCATGGCGCTGTACTCTATCGCCGTGAACGCCGAAACAGCTCGGATCGCCGCATCGGATGTCGGCAAGGGCTCTGCATTCGTGGTGGAGACCGATCTCGATCGGATAGGGGAGAAGACCGACCAGTCTACGTTCCCCATTTTCGAGCGCATGGAATCGGGCAGTGTCGCCGTGCGCGGCCCGAAGAACATCCTGCGTACCGCATGCGAGTTCGCGCTCGAGAGCCGCCGGTCGTGTACGGTCTACCTCGGATCGGCAACCGACATAACAGCCACGCTCTACGAGTTCGGACTGTCGTCACTTACCTCCGCCATGCGCGCTTTCTGCGCAGATACCACCCGGCTTCCTGTCTGTACACGTCTTGCAGCGGCGCCTGACCCGGCCGAACTTGCTGACGAGTCCGCCAAACTTGGTCTTGCTATCTCCGAGCGCTCAGCCCGACGCATCATGGATGGCGGCATCGCTCCGCTTGAGCCGCTGCTTGCGCGCGTTCGTATAGGCGAAGAAGGCGAGGAGAAACCGCATCCGGCGCGCATTCTTTCAGAGGCATCCCCATCTGCTGACGCCGATCAACGCGGTCTGAAGCTTTCTCAGGACGATTTGGCTGCGTTTTCTGATCGTATTCGCGCCGCTTACGCCGAACTAGCACGCGACTACTATCTGGAGCCGGAGGTTCGTCCAGAGGTCAGGGTGGGCAAAGACGCCATTCGTATTTCCATCCCCGTCCAGAAACTCCGCTGAAGCCGTCGAAGCTGCGCAGGGGAGGCTCTCGGTCGGCCTTGCAACTCTCCTCAATCTCACCATATGCGCAGGTTGCGAACGATACGTCGAATAGGTAGAATAACAGAACGAGATCGCACCTCGAGACATGCGGCACACGGCATAGTACCCGCACTACAACAGAAGCTCATTCGAACCAGCAACGACGAAGGATATGCATGCCAACAACTGATCACAGGCCGGAGCCCGGCTGCTTGAAGGTTTCATCGAAGTCTTCCCCCGCATCTGTCGCCGGCGCCATAGCCGGCATGATCAAAGACGGCGTTTGCGTAGAGATACAAGCCGTTGGCGCCGGGGCGGTGAATCAGGCAGTGAAAGCCATCGCCATATCACGCGGCTTTCTATCTCCGGTCGGCATTGAAATATCCTGCGTGCCCTCGTTCACCGACATCGTCATCGACGGAGAGTACCGCACCGCTATCCGTTTCACCGTCGAACCTCGTTACACGCGCGGCGTCGCTTCCGGCATTTCCGATGGCCCGGACACGACCACGAATCTCTAGTACGCTTATGCAGACCCCGTTCATGAACCTCACGTTCTGTATTCGCACGTTCGGATGTCAGATGAACAAACACGACTCCGAGCGCATCGCGGGCATGCTCGAAGGACTTGGTGCGTTGGCGGTCGAATCGGTCGAGGAGGCCGACATCGTTGCGTTCATGACCTGCTGCGTGCGCGAAGCAGCCGATACGCGTCTCTACGGTCAGGTCGCATCGCTCAAGAACATACCGCTGCGCTCGGGAACGCCGCTTTCCAAGCGTATCGTAGCCGTGGGAGGGTGCATCGGCCAACGTGATGGGGAGCGCCTTGTAGAAAAGCTTCCTCATCTTGACGTGGTATTCGGAACGCACAACCTCGCCTCGTTGCCGCGCCTTCTGCAGTCGGCGGTGGAGAAGGGCGGGCACCATGTGGAAGTGCTCGATGCGGCTTCATCGTTTGCATCAGAGCTGCCCGCTTCGCGCGAACATGAGTGGGCCGCGTGGCTGCCCATCACCATCGGCTGCAACAACTTCTGCACGTACTGCATCGTACCCTATGTGCGCGGTCGGGAAAAGTCGCGCCCACTCGAGGATATCGTCGAGGAAGCTGAGCGCTACGTGGCCGCTGGCGTCAAGGAAATCACCTTGCTCGGACAGAACGTGAACTCCTACGGGCGCGACTTGTACGGTTCCCCCCGATTCGCCGCAGTACTTGACGCACTCGACGCGACTGGAGTGGAGCGCCTTCGTTTCGCAACGAGTCATCCGAGGGATCTTACCGACGAGGTCATCGGCAAGTTCGCTACGCTTCGCTCCCTCATGCCCGCATTGCACCTGCCCGTACAGTCGGGTTCGGACACCGTGCTGGCCGCCATGAACCGTCGCTACACGCGCGACCATTACCGCGCCCTTGTCGCGAAGCTGCGCGATGCAGTGGGCGACATCGCATTGTCTACCGACGTCATCGTCGGATTCCCGGGCGAGACGGCAAAAGACTTCGAAGACACGTATCGCCTCGTTGACGAAGTAGGATACCACCAGGTTTTCACGTTCATCTACTCGAAGCGAGAAGGCACGCCTGCTGCATCAATGAACGATCCGACTCCGCGCGAGACCATCCAGGCGCGCTTCGACCGTCTGGTCGACATCGTGCAGAAGCGCGCCTTTGAGGCCAACCAACGCGATCTGAACACGGTTGTCGACGTGCTCGTCGAAGGCGCTTCGAAGCGCGATACGGGGCTGCTATCGGGTCGCAGTCCCAAGAATCAGACCGTCCATGCGCCGCTGCCTCCAGGCGTCTCTGCCGAGGATCTTGCTGGCAGCATCGTGCGCGTGCGCGTGGACGAGGCCAAGACATGGTATCTTGCCGGCCGCCTCCTCGATCCTCCGACGCGCCCCTGAACGGCGTCATCCATGCATTCTGACCAGACGAAGGCGTCTGCTTCACTCGACCTCTCCGCACCTGTTGTCTGCATTGTCGGCCCTACTGCTTCAGGCAAGACCGCGCTCGCACAAGCGCTTGCGCTCGAGTTGAACGGGGAAGTGGTGAGCGCTGATTCCATGCAGGTTTACCGAGGTATGGATATCGGAACGGGCAAGCTTCCCGTCCCTGAGCGCCTCGTGCCGCATCACGGTTTCGACCTTGTGGATCCGGGGCAGCCATACTCTGCAGCCCTTTTCCAGGATTACGCTCGCGAATGCTTCCGCGACATCGATGCGCGGGGCAGGCGCTGCGTGCTATGCGGGGGTACGGGCTTCTACGTACGTGCCGCGATCGACGCATACGAGTTCCCAAAAGGCGAACAGGTGGGCAATGCGGTGCGCGAGCGGCTCAACCGGTTCGCCGAGGAGCGTGGAGCCCAAGCTGTATGGGAGCTTCTTCGCGACCGCGATCCTGAAAGCGCGGCCCTCATTCCGCCAGCCGACACCAAGCGCGTTGTGCGCGCCTTCGAGCTGCTCGACGAGAACGAAAGCTACGCTGCACAACGTGCAAAACTAGCCGCTCTCCCGCAACTCGTGCCCGCTTCTCTCATCGGCTTGGCGGTCGATCCCGACATCCTTCGCGAACGCATTGACGCGCGGGTGGACGCTATGGTGCAGGCGGGACTCGTCTCCGAGGTTAAAGGTCTGTTAAACCACGGCTTCCGCACGGGTGTCACCGCGCCCCAAGCGATAGGATACAAGGAGATCGTCGCTGCGCTTGAACACGACACGACGATGGAGGAGGCAATCGAGCGCATCAAGACGGCCACACGGCGCTACGCTAAACGCCAGCGCACATGGTTCCGCAAGGACAAGCGCATTCGCTGGATCGACGCAAACGAACAGGAAGTCGACCCGCTTGTCGAACAAGCGCTTGCTGCTCTCAGGGAAGCAGACGCCAGCCGAACATAAAGGAGCAGGGAGACAGTCAATGGAACTCGAATTCGCCAGACTACGCGGACTCGGCAATGACTTCATCTTCATCGACGATCGTCCATGCGCTATAGAGCTCACTGTAGAGCAGGTCGCATGCCTGTGCGATCGCCACGTCGGAATCGGCGCGGACGGAGTGGTGCTCGTACGCCCTCCCGCCATCCCAGCTGCGCGGCCTTATGCATTACATTAACGCCGATAGCACGCTGGCGCAGTTGTGCGGCAACGGCATCCGATGCTTTGCGAAATATCTCGTTGATCGCGGCCTTATAGCCGCGGCGGAGGACCATCTGACGGCGAGGCGCTTTCCAGGTCGAAGCCCATCAGCTTTGAGGTCGACACGCAGAAGAAGCTGGAGCGTACGACTGTTGATATGGGCCGGCCCCTTCTCGATCTTACCATCATACCGGTCACGGCCAAGGCGAATGCCGTAAGCTCGCAAGGCTCCGCATACGTCTGCGATCTGCCGATGGAATCTCCCTAGGGAACATTCGCATTCACGTGCGTATCGATGGGCAACCCGCATGCCGTCTGCTTCGTCGACGATTTTCTTTCATTGTCGGACGAGCTGTTCGCCGACCCTGCATCCAAAGGTCTCCGCACCTTCGTCGTTGCGAGAGTCGGGGTATTCTTCGAATCCCACCGGCTTTTCCCGGAAAAGTCGAACATCGAGTTTGCCGTCATACAAGCGAACAACATCGTCATGCGCGTATTCGAGCGTGGTTGCGGCGAGACGAAAGGCTGCTCGAAGCCGTACGTCGCATCAAGGAAACAATGCTGTATCGTTTATAGCTCTAGCATCGGATATGGTATGATGAGCGACAAGGGCGATCATGCCCGTATCGCGCCCGAGTGACGATGAGGAGCAGCCGCATGCAGACAAAACCGGCCTTTGCATAGAAATTCTTCGATGCGACGTACCTGATCAGGGCGTCGCCGCATCGGTTACGATGCATACCATGCACGCGTCATCCTCTGATGACGCTGAGGTCTGTTTTGAAAGGATTGCCCCCATGTCCGAATTTGAATCCGTCATCACGCGGGGGATGACCCCCATCTCCGAGCAGCATCGCGAGCGAGCCGTTCTTGTTGGCGTCGACCGACCGGGCGCCAACTGGCCGATCGATTCGTCGCTTGCCGAACTCGAACGCCTTGTCGATACAGCCGGGGCCGATGTTGTAGCCACCACGACCCAAAAACTCAACACGCCGAATCCGCGTACCTTCGTGGGCACGGGAAAAGCCGAGGAAGTTGCTGAGCTTGCTCGAGCTCATAGCGCCGATCTTGTTGTGTTCGATGACGAACTCTCGCCGTCGCAGCAAGCCAACCTTGAGAAGACGGTGGGCAAGCCTGTGAAGATAATTGACCGCACAGCGCTTATCCTCGACATCTTTGCGCTTCATGCCAACAGCAAGGAAGGCCGCTTACAGGTGCGCCTCGCACAAAACCAATATTTGCTGCCGCGGTTGCGCGGTATGTGGGCGCACCTTGCTTCGAACCGAATGGGCGGTGGCGTAGGCTCCCGCTTCGGAGAGGGGGAGAGCCAGCTCGAGGTTGACCGGCGCATGGTGCGCAAGCGCATCACCTCCATCAAGCGCGAGCTCAAGCATCTGGCTGAGGTTCGGGCCGTACAGCGTGAGAGCCGCTACGAAAGCGGCATGTACAAGGTGGCTCTTGCCGGCTACACCAATGCCGGCAAGTCGAGCTTGATCAATCGACTGACGAATGCCGATGTCCTCGCCTACGACAAATTGTTCGCCACGCTCGACTCGACGACCCGCAAGTTCGAGCTGCCGGAAGGCCGCGAGATCACAATTACCGACACTGTTGGATTCATCCAGAAACTCCCCACGACGCTCGTCGAAGCGTTCAAGTCGACACTCGACGAGATTACGGGGGCTGATCTCGTCTTGCACGTTGTCGACGCCTCTTCCGACCAGTACGAAGCCCAGATAGCTGCTGTCGAGGATGTTCTCGGGCAGATCGGGGCCCAGAACATCAAGCGTGTGCTGGTGTTTAACAAGTGCGATGTGCTTGATAACGAAGGACTCGCGGCACTGCGATCTCGTTACGCACAGGCGCAGTTCGTCTCGGCGGCAACAGGAGAGGGAGTTGACGAGCTCGTTTCCCATATAGCCCGCGTCGCGTCGTCGCACGACACGCATATGGACGTGGTCATACCTTACGATCGCGGGGATTTGGTATCCGTTGCCCACGAGCGTTGCCGTATTCTCTCGGAAACGCATGAGGAAGCCGGCACGCACATTGTCATGCTGGCCGCTCCTTCATACGCCGGCCTATTCCGCGCGTTCTCGGAAAGCAACTGAAGCATTCGACGTATTCAGAAGGCGAGCTTTTCGACCAACACGCATCCAGTCTCGCTGGACTATGCGGCCAACCTATCAAGTCGACCACATGCACGCACCGACCCGGTTGATCGAGCGCATTCAGACATCGACTCGCCGATTGCAAACCGGCGAGTCGGCTTCTTTCATACAATATCGACCAAGATTATCAAAGCCGACGGAACACCGCGACAACCTTGCCCGCAATCGAGCAATCAGTCGTGATGATAGGCTCCATCGTGGAGTTCTCCGGCTGCAGACGCACGTGCCCCTGTTCTTTGTAGAACCGCTTGACCGTTGCACCGTCATCGACCAGAGCGACCACGATATCGCCGTTGTCGGCGACGGGCTGCTCCTTCACGACCACGTAGTCGCCATCGTTGATGCCCGCTTCGATCATCGACTCGCCGCGTACCGACAGCAAAAACGAAGGGGAGTCGCCCACGATATCGGTCGGAAGCGAAAGCGTGTCGGTTATGTTCTCTTCAGCAAGGATGGGCGAACCGGCCGCAACGTTACCGACGAGCGGAACGTTCACGATCTTGCTGAACGAAGGTTGGATGACATTCGTGGCAAGCGCCGCGTCCTCAAGCGGATACGTAAGCGCTATCGAGCGCGATTTGAGCGGATCGCGCTTGATGAGTCCCTTCTGTTCGAGCGCCTTAAGATGCACGTGGACGGTTGAAGGGGAGGAAAGCCCGAGGCTCTGGCATACTTCGCGCACGGTAGGACCATACCCCTTCTCCCTGATGCACTCCTCGATGCAGTCGAGCACCGCTTGCTGGCGCTTCGTTACCTTCTCGGCCATAGGGTCGTCCTTTCGTCGTCCGATACTACTAACGAACAAATGTTTTAAAGTCTCTTGACATGAACCTTTGTTCGACCTATTATATACGCGAACAAAGGTTCTACGCAAGAGCAGGAGGGTAAAAATGAAGAAATATGCGACGAAATATCTTGTCGAGGGAACGTCCGCTCTTCGCTTGGAAGCGATCGAGACCGCCGAGCACGAGGCCGAGATTATCGTATTTCCCGGGCCGTACCAAAGCGATCATCCGTCGAACCCAAGTTCAGACAGTTCCTGCTTCGGAGATCATAGTAAACTCGGCCGAATCGATAGGAACGTTCTCAGATCGCAGTTCGTCACAGAGCTGCGATCAGGAGACGCAGCGGGAAAACCCTTCGATCGTATGAACCTCCTGCAGGCGACCGTTGGCGGATTCACGCTCTGCGCAACGGCGTTTTTTGGGTTGTTCCTTGCTTTATAACACACCCTCATGGAGGACATCAACAAAAGCCTTCCGTCGCTCTGCTTGCGATGATCGAATCGCTTTTGATATTTCCCCTCCGAGGTTCTTGAAGTCGACCAGCCCCATCGGCCGGCATCGACTACGCGAGGGCGATGCGCGCCCGACCTTCTCATAAAGGATCGGGACATAGCCGCAGGCACCGACATGAACACATTGGGTATGGACATGTCCGAACCATCATCGGCCTTGACGCTCTTTCCAATGATTTCATCGATTTCATTGAACCACAATATCTAGTATGTTAGGGTGGAAAAAACGCTGACAGAAGGAGTGCCATGCGCTGTCCATCCTGCGGTCATTCCGAATCGAAAGTTGTCGATTCTCGACCATCCGAAGACGGTGCGACCATTCGTCGGCGCCGTGAATGCCTCGAATGCGGTCATCGCTTCACTACCTATGAGCGGCTTGGCGACAGTCCGCTTATAGTCATCAAGTCCGATGGATCGTCTGAAGTCTACGATCGCGAAAAACTTATGAGAGGCCTGCTTATCGCCTGTGCAAAAAGACCTATTTCTCCAGAACAGGTAGCGACGCTCATCGAGAGCATCGAGTCTGAACTCCGCAATGCATCAAAGAACGAGATCAAGTCCAAAGAGCTCGGCGATATGGCTCTTGTCCGCCTTGCAAAGCTCGACGATGTCGCGTATGTACGCTTCGCAAGCGTATACAAGGACTTCCAGAACATCGAGGAATTCGCTGCCGCATTGGAAGGGATGAGCTGATGGAGGGCATTGCCGTGCCGCTCAAACAGCTCGATCCGGAGCTGCCAATCCCTGCATACGCCTATCCCGGCGATGCTGGTGTCGATTTGCGCTCAACGATCGATCTGGTTCTGCATCCGTTCGAACGAGCACTCGTACCCTGCGGCATTGCCGTGTCTATTCCGAGAGGGTACGCTGGTTTTGTCCTGCCCCGAAGCGGACTTGCTATAAAGCATGGCGTTTCGCTAGTAAATGCTCCCGGTCTTATCGACAGCGGTTACCGAGGCGAGCTGCAGTCTGTTCTCGTCAATCTGGACGCGCACAAGCCTTTTGAGATCAAGCGCGGAGACCGCATCGCTCAACTCGTCATCATGCGCGTATCCGAGGCAACGTTTGAACTGCACGAGAAACTTCCTGAAACGAAGAGGGGATCTGGGGGCTTCGGCAGCAGCGGAGTAAGCCTCTCGGTATAAACCGATGCCGTACTCTACTGAGAGCTGCTTACAACAGTATGACTGAAATCGAGGCCGGTCTTGTGGTGTCTATTGACTTAGAGTAACTCTAAGTCAATAGACCAAGAGATTCCGTATCCATTCTCGAAGGAACGATGAGATCGTCGAGCATAACCGAACGCTTGATCCCATGCGCATAGGCACATAAGATATCTTAGAGTTACTCTAACCGAGGAGGCGCCGGCGATGTATTACGAAGAACATCGGTGCAAAGAGCACGAAGAAGATGCGGACGCGGTTGCGCGTTATGGCATTGCCGATGTTGTCGATTCGACGGGAATCTCAGCATACACCATACGCTATTACGACAAATGCGGGTTTTTTCCGGACTTGGCGCGGGATCACCGTGGCGTTCGGTCTTTCTCGCAAATCGATATTGCCCAATTGCACTTTGTTGATGCGTTGAGAAAAAGTGGGCTGTCAATCGAGGGCATCCAATACTATGTGCGCTTGCAGAAACGTGGTGCATCGACTCGTTCTGAGCGTCTCGAAATCGTGCGCGCACAAGAAACGGTGCTTGAATACCAGCGCGCCGAGCTCAATGAAAGTCTCAAGCGGCTTCATGCCGCAGGTATGGAATTGTCTGCAAATAAAAGCTCCGATGAACCCTCCGTGGTATAGTTATCGCTCGAACTGGTCGAAAAACCCTTGTTTTCGACGACCTAGGAGCCGTCGGAGGACAAAACGGGGCCTTAGAACGGCTCTCAGAGCTTTGTATTTAAATCACCAGGTCAGAAGGCTATAAATGAATTGAGGAGCATCAGGTATGACCGAGGACAAACATAGGCCGCCCGAACCTCCACCCGCACCCTCGCAAGAAGGGACCGATAACGGCAACCAGGATACCAGTGGGTTCCGGCGACCGACCGACCTCGATTCCCGTGACTTGCAAAGTCCCCGTATGCCTCAGCCGAACATGAACGATGCCCGGGAGTTCAAAACTGCTCAGAATTTCATTCTCGCTGCAAGCATCATCGGCCCCATATCCTTGATTCTTGCAAGCCTGCTATTCAGCGCGATAGGCATCGTATGCGGCTACATTGGATTCAGAAAGCTGAAAGCCCTCGAGGCCAAGCGTTCTGAGATCAGCGCTGCCGCTGGACGAATGAAGCGTTCGGCGATCTTCGCCATGGCCGTCTGTGGCGTGACTGGAGTCCTCAATCTGGCACTGGTTTGGATGCTCTTCCCGACGTTCATGGGCATGGTGGAATCAGGTGATTATGGCGGGCTGCTTCCAGGTGGTTCAACGGGCGCAGAAACGAATTCAACCTGGGGCTAATATGATTTTGATTGCATAGTGCTTATATGCAAATGCAATCCTGCACCATTTCGAAGCTCCGCACCTCAAGTCCCGCAACCATGGACGGTTGCGGGACTTGTTTTATAAAAAGAACCAGATGAATAGCAGGACGCCGCTTTCGATTTCGCTCCTCTTCGGAGCACTCTCCCCTTTTAAGATACTGATTTATTGATAATGTATCTTATGTAAAGTTAGATGGATTCTACTCGGGTCCTCTTGCACCCCATGAGTCGATACATGCATGCCAGCCCCCATGCCAAACTCCCTATGGTATTCCGCAAAGGTATCGAAGCGTCCGTCAAACGGTAACGAATATCAAGCGGAAGGATCCCTCGCTCCAATGATCCGCTAGGATCGCCGACGAGGTGATCGCATGAAGGTGTTGAAGTATAAGGAATGGCGCGAGACGTGCATCGCACTGCATATGATGCTGCAGATGATGGGCAAGGTAAAACTGGAGACGATGCCGCCGCAACCAGAGTGGCGACACGTCGTGCTCTTCGCTGAACCCGACGGATTCACAACAGGACTCGTTCCAGCCGGCAAAGACGGATTCGAGATCCAACTCGATCTCGCCGATGCCTGCGTAAAAACGACTACGGCGAGCGACGCATCTGCCTTCTCATTCTCCGGTGTCGTATCCGTGGCCGATCTGTACAAGCTCTTCAAGTCGATGCTTGCCGATGTCGGCCATCCGTGCGAGATCAACCCCATTCCCCAGGAGATGTTCACTGCAACTCCTTTCGACGAGCAGCATGCAAGCATCGATTTCGACGTTCCCTGCGCTCGACGCGCCTTTCATCAGTTTCTGTTCGCCCGAAACGCCTTGGAGCGTTTCTCGGCGCCCTACCGAGGAAAACGAACCCATCCCGCTTTGTACTGGGGCACGTTTGACATGACCACCACCCTGTTCTCGGGAAAGCCCTGCCCTTATCGCACGGACGGCTCCCTCGTTGAGCGAGCGGCTTTCGACGAACAGTTCATCGAATTCGGATTCTGGACGGGCGACGAGAGCACGAATGACCCTTCGTTCTTCGTACTCGCCTACCCGTTCCTCACCGACGGCTCGTCTGATGAAGTGCGCCCTCGCCAAGCATTCTTCGATCCGGAACAAACGGAATACTTCCTTCGACTTGAAGACGTCTTGAAAGCCGACGACCCGCAGGAAACCGTTGTCCGCTTCTGTCAGGACGCGTTCAGGAACATTGCAAAACGCCAGCAATGGGATGACGCCGCTTGGCTCTTCAAGCCCCTTTTGACCTGACAAGCATGCAGAAGCGTATCGGTCTGCCCATGATTCAAGATCCAGCTTAGAGTTACTCTATGGACTCTATCCCCTCCTGTCGCTTTCGGGCCGTGAAGACAACCCGTCTCCAGGCTCGCTAGCCGATTATCCATCGACGAAAAGGAGTACATACCGTATTCTGATTTGATCAGACAAGGAGAAAGGGAGATTCCAATGGCTTGTATCAAGAAAGTCGCCACGACGTTTTTTGCGTCGATCCTGCTTGCCATGGGCGCAATGGCGCTCGTCGGCTGCGGGCAGAACGACGAGGAGATCATTCGCGAAGGGGTATCGGCTGAACTCGACAAACTGAAGAACCTCGACGAAGAAACGCTCAATCTTCTTGCCTCGGAGGCGGGAGCGGACGACCTCTCAAGTTACGGCATCGATGCGAAGGAATTCGTGTCGAGCTATTTGGCGGGTTTCGACTACCGCATCGAGAGCGTGAACGTCGACGGCGATAATGCGACAGCAACCGTAGTGCTCACGTGCAAGAGCTTCAGCCAGTACACGAACAGCCTGGAGGAAGCCGTTACGACGCTCGCCGAAGATGAAAGCATCCAGTCGATGAGCACTGATGAGCAGAACATGAAGTTCGGCGAAACGATCATGAGTTCGCTGAACGAGTTATCGGCCGTCGAGACCAGTCCGATCGAACTAGCCTTCGCGCGAGAAGGCAATTCCTGGAGCACTACCCAAGAAGCCGAGCAGGCGATTACGAACGCACTGTTCAATAACTAGCGCTCTGCGTTACAGTTCGAATACCGATCGGCAACCATTATGTCTGCTGATAGAAGTGGATCAAAATCGGTGATAGAGTTATCTGCGGACGGTAACGCGTCAGAATTTGCAAGGAGGAATCATGGGGTACCTGGTTTCCCTGTTGTGCTTCGCGGGCGCCCTGCTGTGCGCATCGCTCGTACGGCGCCTTGCATAGGACGAACAGGAAGTATGGAACGAGCCGGCGATAAGCCGGCTCGTTCCATATGCGCTACTCACTCCCCTGCCTGCAGAGGTGCGCATCCAGCGAACAACACCTTAATAGCGATTCCCTTTCGAGTTCTCCAGCCAAGCCCTGCAGCCATCCGAACACGCTAGCATGCAGACTTCGGAACATCCGAAGGATAGGAGCTTTTATGGCCGCTCGGAAAGGTGCGATCGCTTTCGGCCTCGTATACATACCCGTCGAACTCTACGCGGCGACGCAAGATGATGCGGTGCGATTCAATCAACTCGCCAAGGACAGCATGAAACGCGTGCGGTACGTCAAGACGTGTCCCGACTGCAAGCGGGAGCTCAGGCCCGAGGACATAGTGAAGGGCTATCAGTACGAGAAGGGCAAGTATGTTGTTGTCACCGACGAGGAACTCGAAGCCATCAAAACCTCTGCAGATCGTGCTATGAAGATCGTGCAATTCTCCGACATCGAAGAGGTTCCACCCCTCTATTTCGAAAAACCGTACCAGGTCATTGCTCAGGCCGGTGGAGAAAAACCGCTCGAACTGCTGAGACGCGCCATGGCAGACGAGGGGAAAATCGCCATCGGCACCACGGTGATGGGCAACTCCGAAACACCCATCGCGCTCATCCCCTACGAAGACGACCTCGTCATGATGACGCTCCATTTCCAAAGCGAGGTCAAAGATATTCCGAAGTCATTGCAGCATCCCGACGTCGCCGACGAAGAGCTCTCGATGGCCCGCAAGCTCATTGAGAGCATGACCGAGCCATTCGATCCCGCGCGTTTCAAAAACTCGTACCAAGAGAAGCTCATGGATCTCATCCAGCGTAAAGTCGCTGGTCAACAAGTTGTAACCGAGAAACCAGCAGAGCAGCCTTCAAACATAATCAATCTCATGGACGCTCTTTCGGCAAGCTTGAAAGCCCGCGAAGAAGCTGAAACCTCCCCAGTCGACGCCGATGACGCTACGAACAAAGAACCGCCTGCGAAAAGGCCTCCCCGACGACGTGCCCCGAAAAAGACCGCATAGATCGACGGCGACCTCAATCCGGCTGCTGCGGCACAAGCTTCTTTGCGATGACCACAGCGGAAACGCCGACAACAATGCCGATCACTGCGCCAACAAGGATGTCGCTTGGATAGTGCACGTACAGGTACAGACGCGAAAATGCGATCAGACACGCGGCGGCTACAGCAGCCGCCTTGAGCACCGTGGCAAGCCGTCCCTTGTCCGGCAAACAGCACAGCGCAGCAGCTGCGGCGAACGATACCATGGAGTGGTTCGACGGAAACGACGAACCTAACGGTGGCGGTATGAGCAAGCCTAGGAACTCGTAGGCTACGAAAGGCCTTACACGGCCGAACAGTGGCTTCAGCACGAGGGCGCCGAGAACTGCCGACGCAACGATGGCGAGGAGCACCCCGATACCATAGACGCGCCGCTTCGGCTGAGCAATGAGAACGACAGCCGCCGCAAACCAAATGACCGCAAGATCACCGAGATGCGTGGCGAAGACCATGAAGGAATCCATGAACGGCGAGCCCAAATGCTCCTGTATGGCATCGAGTATGGCGCTATCCATTCGAAGCCCCTAGACGATCCGACCACGAGCATCGGGACCGAGCCACGCGAGCAGCCATGCACAACCGGCTTGCACGTCATCGTAGGTTGCTTCGAAGTCGCCCGTGCACCAGGAGTCGGCGACATCGCATCCGCTCCCAGCGAACTCAAACAGTTTGCACAGTCTTCGATGCGGCACGCTCATCGCACACCCCTTTCGCCGTTCTTGCGAACAGAGGGCGCGGCCGCATCGTCCGGTTCGAGCACCTCGCCGTAGCGCGCGTACAGCTCCGGAACGGCACGCTTCACGCTTACCGGCTTAAACGTCGTCGCATCGACGAGGCAATGGGTGCTCCGTCCTGTACAGCAGGGCTTCGCAACATCGGGGTCCTCCCCCTTTCGGAACACCTCATAGGCGTAAACGGTCTTTAGGGGTAACGTACAATTTTTTGCGCACTTTGACAGCAGGATAGCGTCCAGATAGGAAGGAGGGCACGGCCCGCCCCGGTATGATTCGAGTTGTCGAGACAAGAAGCATATTGGAGGAGAGCCATGCCCGA
>NZ_PPEK01000004.1 GCF_002899715.1 Enteroscipio rubneri
ACGTGGAGGTCCCCCAGGAATCCGAGTAGCCCCTCGGGCCCCGTGGGCTCGCCCGGGAGGGCACGGGACGGGCCGCCCTGCCGCCCGTGCTCGGGGCCGCGGCGTCCTGGGCCGACTGGTTCTCGGGGCCGCGGCGACGCTCCCGGGCGCACAATTGCACGTTGTATCTGGTTGACCTGTGGGAGGCGCGGCGCCGGCGGTTTGCTATACTTGACGAATCGAAACGCCGTTGAAGGGGGAGCCATGAGTGTCACGTATACCCGCGAGATCATCGATGTCACCGAAGGGCCGCGCAACTATGTTAAGGACGTGCTGGTCGACCCGAGTTGCATGGGGGAAACGTGCCGATTGTTCGCCCAGCTCACCGTCGCGCCGCACAGCGAGCTGCCAACGCATCAGCACGTTGGCGAGACGGAGGCGTACTACATCCTGAGCGGAACGGGCACCTACAATGACAACGGCGTCGAACGCCAGGTCTCGGCAGGTGCGGTCACCTTCTGCGACGACGGTGAATCGCACGGCCTGGTCAACGATTCCGACGAGCCGGTGGTCCTCATCGCGCTGATCATCGGCAAATAACGTCGCCGTCTCACCCTCCTGCGGGTGTACCTGCACCGACTCTCGCTCGAAGGCGAAGAAAGGGCGCGACATGCCTGCTGCATCACCAGCCATCCTCGCGGTCGGGGCCATCATGGTCGACCTCGTCTGCCATATGCCGCGGCTTCCGCAATCGGGCGAAGGCGCGGTCGCGGAAAGCGTGCGAGCGCGCGTGGGCGGCTGCGCCTTCAACTCGGCGAACATGCTGCGCCAGCTGGGAGTGCCGCATACGCTGTTCGCGCCGGTGGGCGAGGGGATATTCGCTGGCTTCGTCGAGCGCGAATTGCATGCGCGCGGCCTTGAAGCTCTGCGCGTACCCGCGCGCGGCGATGGCGCCGTGCTCGACAGCGGCGGGTGCGTATGTTTGGTCGAACCGGACGGCGAGCGGACGATGCTCACCTTGCCCGGAATCGACAGGCACTTCGAGCGCTCTTGGTTCGACGAACTCGACCCAAGTTGCTTCGGCTACGGTCTTGCAAGCGGATACGAGATCGAGGGGGCGGGCGGGGACGCGATCATCTCCTTCTTCGAAGATCATGCTGACATCCGGCTATACTATGCGCCCGGGCCGCGCATCCTGGGAGTGGAGCCCGCAAAGACAGCTCGCATCAACGCGCTCCACCCTGTGTGGCACCTCAACGATCAAGAGGCGCGCGCCTATACGGGATGCTCCTCGCTCGAAGCGGCGGGCCTCGCCATCGCGCAAGAATGCGGGAACGCGGCGGTAATCACGGCCGGAGCTGCCGGAGCCTCCGTGTTCGCCGACGGCTCCTGCACGACGGTGGTGGCCGAGCCTGTGGACGTGGTCGACTCGATCGGTGCGGGGGATGCGCACCTGGGGGCGCTGGTCGCAGCTCGCGCCGCTGGTCGGACATGGAAAGACGCGCTTGCCATCGCGAACTGCGCCGCGGCGGCCGTCTGTCAGGTCGAGGGCGGCGTGCTGGATGACAAGACGTTCGTGAGCCTGGGCATACGCGTGTGATCTGCGGATGGAGCATGACGTGTCGAAAGCTTCGTATATTCTGGGATTGAACATTGCCGCTGAGCGCACGGCGCAGGGTATGACGCAAGAGGAGCTGGCCGTCAAGGCGGGTCTGGTCTGCGAAGAGCTGGCCCGCATCGAAGCGGGTGCAAGCGACCCTCGGGTATTCTCAATCGTGGAGAGCATCGCGGATGCTCTCCACGTAGAGCTTCCGCTTCTGCTGAAGGGCATGTAGCACTGCAGCGCCTGCACCGGGCGAAGATCGTATGGAATGGTCGACCCGACTGCTTGACATGCCCAAAGCTCCGACTACAATCTCCTATTAGCACTCGAAGGTCTAGACTGCTAATGCATGAAAGGATGCGACGCGAACCATGCGCAAGTTCAAGACAGAGAGCAAAAAACTGCTCGATCTTATGATCAATTCCATTTACACGAACCGTGAGATTTTTCTGCGAGAGCTCATTTCCAACGCCTCCGACGCGGTGGACAAGCTCTACTTCAGAAGCCTCACCGACAAGGACATCCAGCTTGGCAAGGACGAGCTGGCCATTCGCGTGAGTTACGACAAAGATGCCCGAACGGTCACGGTCAGCGACAGCGGCATCGGCATGACCAAGGACGAGCTGGACCGCAACCTCGGCACCATCGCGCACTCCGATTCGCTTGCTTTCAAGCTGGACAACGCCGAGGCTCAGGGCGACGACGTGGATATCATCGGCCAGTTCGGCGTGGGCTTCTACAGCGCATTCATGGTGGCCAAGAGCGTGCGTGTCGTGTCGCGCGCCTACGGCAGCGACGAGGCCTGGGCTTGGGAAAGCGACGGCGTCGAAGGCTACAGCATTCAGGAGGCCGAGCGCGCGGGCCACGGCACCGACATCATCCTCACGCTCAAAGACGACTCTGAGAACGACACGTACGATACCTTCCTTTCGGAGTACGGTCTGAAGAGCCTCATTAAACGCTACAGCAACTACGTGCGCTATCCCGTGCAGATGGAAGTGTCTAAGTCGCGCGAGAAGCCGAAGCCCGAGGACGCCGGCGACGACTACACGCCTGAGTACGAAACGTATTTCGAGTTGGACACCATCAATTCGATGGTTCCCATTTGGAAGAGGAACAAGTCCGAGGTCGCCGAAGAGGAGTACAACGAGTTCTATAAGACCGACTTCCACGACTTCGCCGACCCGGCGCGCACGTTCAGCGTCCATGCCGAAGGCGCGCTTTCCTACGACGCGCTGCTGTTCATTCCCGGACGCGCTCCTTTCGACCTGTACAGCAAGGATTTCAAGAAGGGCCTTGCGCTGTACAGCTCCAACGTGCTCATCATGGAGAAGTGCGAGGAGCTGCTGCCCGATCACTACAATTTCGTGCGCGGCGTCGTTGACAGCCAAGACCTCACGCTCAACATTAGCCGCGAGACGCTGCAGCACAACAGCCAGCTGCGCGCCATCGGACGGAAGATCGAGAAGAAGATCACGTCCGAGCTGCAGAAGATGCGCGACAACGATCGCGAGGAGTACGAGAAGTTCTTCGAGAACTTCGGCCGTGGTCTGAAGTTCGGCATTTACACGAGCTACGGCATGCTGAAAGACCAGCTGGCCGATCTGCTGCTGTTCTACTCCGCAAAGCAGGAGCGTTTGGTCACGCTCCCCGAGTATGTCGAGGCCATGCCCGAAGGCCAGAAGGCCATCTACTACGCTGCGGGTGAGAGCATCGATCGTTTGGGCAAGCTGCCCGTCGTGAAGACGGTGCTCGGGAAGGGCTATGACGTTCTGCTGTGCACGCAGGATGTCGACGAGTTCTGCTTCCAGTCGATGATGACGTACGGCCCTGAGCCAGAGCTTGACGCAGAGGACAAGCCGATCGAGGGCACGGGTCCGAAGGAACTGAAGAACGTGGCGTCGGGCGATCTCGATTTGGCCTCCGAGGAGGAGAAGAAGGAGGCCGAGGAGGCTGCGAAGGAGAACGAGGCGCTGTTCGCGGCCATGAAGGACGCACTCGGTGATGCGGTGACCAGCGTGGCGGTGTCGTCGCGGCTCACCGATGCGCCCGCCTGCATCTCGGCGGCCGGCCCGATCTCGCTTGAGATGGAGCGCATCATGGCGCAGATGCCCGACGGCGGCGAAGCTCCGAAGTCGGAGCGCGTACTCGAGCTCAACGTGAAGCATCGCGTGTTCGACGTGCTGAAGGCTGCGCAGGAGGCCGGCGATGCCGATAAGGTGAAGCTCTACGCCGAGGTCCTCTACAATCAGGCGCTCATCGTGGAAGGAATGCCCATCGACGATCCGGTAGCCTATGCAAACGCCGTCACGAAGCTGATGGCCTAGGACCCGGCGAATCCTGAGCACGGACACATCTCGCCGGCGCACGACGATAATCCGGGCGTTCAGCATACGCCCTGCAAGCACATGGGCGCGACTCCTGCGGAGCGCGCCCTGTTTGCAGTGCGCGGCATATCGGGTCGTGGAAAGGCGGCCGCTTCTGTAGAAACTTCCCCCGACGGGCCGCTGACGGTCGGATGACATCGACCGGTCGAGAGGTGGGGCCGATAGGGCTTTGGGTACCCTGCGCACTAGCGCGTCTGCAAGGCGCGCTCCCGTAAGGTATGTGGCAGGAGGCCCGGCATGTACGAAGATCTGCACGATAAAACAGCGGTAGTCACCGGAAGCTCGAAAGGACTCGGCGCATCCATCGCGCAGCGTTTAGGCGCCGAGGGCATGAATATCGTGGTGAACTATCACACCGATGAAGAGGGCGCCCGCGCAACGATTCGGGCTATCGAGGATGCCGGAGGCGCCGGAACCGCGATTCAGGCGGACGTCTCTTCCGAAGCGGGTATCCAGGCGCTCCGCGACCATGCGCTGTCCTCGTTCGGAGGCATCGACGTATGGGTGAACAACGCGGGAGTCGAGAGCGAGATGCCGTCGGATGAGCGCACGGTCGAAGAATGGCAGCGCGTCATCGACGTGAATCTGACCGGCGTGTTCATCGGCAGCCGTTGTGCGGTTCGCCACTTTCTGGAGTTCGGCATGTCGGGCGTCGTCATCAACTTGTCGTCAGTGCACGAGGCCATTCCGTGGCCGCACTTCGCGGACTACGCTGCCAGCAAAGCGGGGGTGGGCATGCTCACCAAAACGCTTGCGCTCGAGTACGCCGATCGCGGCATCCGCGTGAACGCCATCGCGCCCGGCGCCATGAACACGCCCATCAACGCGGCGAAGTTCGCCGACCCGAAAGCACTCGCATCCACCGAGAAGCTCGTGCCGATGCATCGCATCGGCGAGCCCGAGGATGTCGCTGCGGCAGCCGCATGGCTCGCCTCCGAACAGGCAAAGTACGTGACCGGCATCACGCTTTACGTCGACGGCGGCATGACGCTTTACCCCGGTTTCCAATACGGCGAGGGCTAGAGCTTTCCGCTGGGCGCCCGGCAGCGCCCGCGGATGGAAGAAGGCTGCCCGAAGGCGCCGTCGCATGCCCTTCGTCAGGGAAGGAGGCTGCTCGAAGGCGCCTTCGCGTACGTCTCCGTTTTGACGGCGCCTTGTTCGCAGCGGTTGCCCCAGGAGTCGATGATCACTCCGTTGCGGAACACGCAGATGATCTCGCAGCGGTTCGCGCACTTCTGGCATTCCACTTCGCGCGTTGCGAACTCGAACGAGCGCAGCGCGTCAAAGTCGAACGCCTCGGCTTGCGCACCGGCGTTGCCGCTCGCGTCACCTGCGCTCGTGATGCGCGGGGCGGCCTCGGCCGCCAGCAGCGCCACGCCGAACGCGCCCATGAGGTGGCCGTCGGCGTCCACGATCACGTCCATGCCTAGCTCGTCCTCGAAGGCGCGCACCACGCCGGCGTTCTTGCTTACGCCGCCCTGGAATACCACCGGCGCGACGATCTGTTTGCCCTTGCCCACGTTGTTGAGGTAGTTCGTGGCCACGGCGCGACAGAGCCCGGCGATGATATCCTCGCGCGCATAACCCACCTGGATCTTGTGCACGAGGTCGCTTTCGGCGAACACGGTGCAGCGCGCTGCGATGTTCGCAGGCTTCTTCGACGTGAGCGCGATGCTTCCGAACTCCTCCACCTCCACGCCCAGGCGGTGTGCCTGGCTCGACAGAAACGCGCCGGTGCCGGCGGCGCATAGCGTGTTCATGGCGTAGTCCACGGCGATGCCGTTCTCCACGCAGATGATCTTGGAGTCCTGGCCGCCTATTTCGAGGATGGTGCGCACGTCGGGATGGAGGAACGTCGTGCCCACAGCATGCGCCGTGATCTCGTTCTTCACCACGGTCGCGCCGCACATGGCGCCCACCAGCCGTCGCGCGCTGCCCGTGGTTCCCACGGCACCCACGCGCACCGCGTTGCGGTCCACCTGCGATCCTAAGTCGGCTACCACGCGGCGCGCGGCGTCGGCCGGGTTGCCTTCGGTCCACAGGTACGTGCGCGCGACGATGCGCCGCCGATCATCGATGATGACGCCCTTCGTGGAGATAGAGCCGATATCGATGCCCAGGTAGCAGTCCATCATCGTGTCCGCTCCTTCTTCATAGCCAGCATGTCGTAGAACGCTTCAAGCCGCGTATCCAGGCCGGTATCGCTCGTTTGCGAATCGTAGCTCAAGTACAGTACGGGCATGCCGGTGTTGCGGCTGATGCGCTGGAGAACCGGCATGCAATCGACTTCCGGCGTGCAGCCTGCCGATTTCAGATGCACGACGCCGTCGAAGCCCTCCTGCGCGTACTTGAGGGCAGCTGCGATGGTCATGCTCGAGGTAGGGCCCATGTCGTACGTCACGTAGTCAGAGATGCTCGCGCGCAGGTTCTTTTCGTTGTAGCGCAGGTTGCGGTTCGTCATGTTCAGCATCCGGTGCAGCTCCACACCCATGCCGAGCAGCTTTCGCTCCAGATCGAGGTTGCTGGACGGATCGGCTGCGGTGAAGTACTCGCCCACGATGCCCACGCGCAGCACCCGACCGGGGCGGTTCGTCGGCAGGGCGCGATAGGCCTCCATGCCCGCGCGATGCGCTTCTGCGATATCGCGCTCGCAGGCAGCCAAGCGCATGGCGTCGAAGTACGCGGCGCGGGCGCGGTCGAACGAGCCAGGTACAACCTCGAACCCTGCGTTTGCCAGGTAGTAGTCGTTCGCTTCGTCCAGGTTCTCGATCATCTTGAACACGGCCAGCATATTGCGCGCCCCGTGAGGCACCGATACGTCCGGGTTCACCTTTTTCTTGCACGTCGAGATGTACTCGGTCAAGGGCTTGCCCGTGAGCATCGCGAAATTGAGCATGTCGAACTCGTAGCCCAGATCCCGCAGGATGGACTGCTGCAACTCGCCGTAGTAGCCCAGGCGACACGGCCCCGCGAACTGCACGAGCACATCGGCGCCCAACTCGAGTGCCTCTATGTAATCTCCCAGGATGTGCTTGAACGGCGCGCACACGAAGTCGCTTGAGTGGCGCGAACCCAGCTCGATCGTGCGCTTGGTGGCGGGCGGAAGGGCGACGAAATCGGCATCGAGCACCTGCTCTACGAAAAATTTGAATGCGATGTCGTAATAGCTGTAGCGGAAGAACGCCACGCGGGTGCGCGCGTGGCGGTCGCGCTTGGTCCGCTTCTTCTGGGGGAGCAGCTTGAAGGGGCCGCGCTCGCCGCCGACGACCACGCGCACGCCGCGCGCTTCCTGGCCTCGGTCGGTGTGCAGCGGGCCGATGTCGCGGCGCGCGGCGAAGCGCGACGGTTCCGAACGATTGCCGGCGCTGCGGCGCGCATCCTCTGCATCGTCACGAGCCATGCACGTAGCCCCCTTTCTTCTGGTAGCGCAGTATGTCGATGAAGCTTTCCACGCGGGTTTCGAGGCCGGCGGTGCCGCTTTGCGCATCGATGGTGAGGTTCAGGATGGGCTTGCCTTGCATGCAGCGAACAATGGCGTCGTCGGTCATGGAGTCCGGGCCGCAAGGGAAGGCGCTCATCAGCACAATGCCGTCCACCTGCTCGTAGCACGCGGTGATGGCGCCAATGATTTCTCGGTTCACGATCCAGGGCAACGTTTGCGAGAACTCGAAGCTCTCCCGCGTAGCCTGCTCGCGGTCGACCGCGTCGGCATGGAATACCGTCGCGCCCAGTCGATCGAGCATGTCCGCAAGCTCTCCGCCCAGGAACGGGTCGTGTGCGATATAGGGATGGGCGGCCAGCAGGATGGAGACCGATGCCCTCTCTTCTCCGGTCGGTTTGCGCCGTGCATGATCCAACAGAAGGAGCTGGCGGTTCTGTGCCGCCGTCTTTGCGCGCTCGGCGTGTTCCTGGGCACGAGAAGCCGTCTTCCATGCGCGCCTCGCCTCATGCGACGTGGCGCCGAATTCGGCCGCAAGCCCGACGAGCGCTTCCCGCATGCCAACGCCTTCAAGTTCGTTCACAAGGCACGAAACCAGCCTGAGCCCGCGCTCGGCGAACGTGTTGGCAACCAGGTCGGGCAGGGCCTGGAACTTCGTGCAGAACATCTTGAACCGTCCCAGGTTGCCGATGCTCGGAATGAATACGGCGTCGCACGCGCCAATAAGGGACTCCACATGCCCAAGAAAAATCTTCGAGGCCAAACAGCATTCGTCATGCGACAGGGCGTCGCCCTGCGCAACGATGTCCTTGGTGGTGGGGGCGCTCAGCACCACCTCGCGCCCGAGCGACTCGAAGAACGTCGTCCAGAGCGTTCCGTAGCGATAGTGCAGCAGAGCGCGCGGCATACCGATGCGCTCGACGTCGGCGAAAGTCGGTCGGTTGAGTAGTTCGAGCGGGTTCACGCGCGTTCGTCCTCCTGTCGTACGCCCCTGTCTCGGCTCGCCGCGATGCGAGCAGGTTGCGATGACAGCATAGCAGACCGCCCGCCGTGCGCTGGCATCCGGCACAGAACGAGCGCGAGCGCTCATCCGCCCGCATGGGCGCGCAGGTGCGAAAAGACGCGTGCGGAAGCAGGCTCAGCGCGGCCGAGGTCCGGCCCGCATGGGCGCACGGGCGCGCAATGGGGTGCGGCGTGCGGTCCGGCGCCGGATTTTATTTGTGTGACCAGGAGGTTTAAAAAAGAAGTTGAATAAGAACGGCCCCCCGTCGATCAATGAGCATGAGCGATAGAATCTGACAGCGAGAGTCGCTCGAGGGGCGGCGGTCATCGAGCATTCTTCTTCGAAGGGGACCTGTTTTGAACATAAAACAAGTGAAGTACTTCGTCGGGGCGGTCGACAAGGGAAGCCTGTCGGCTGCGGCCAAAGACCTGTACGTGACGGTGCAGGCTATCTCGAAGGCCATCGCCAATCTTGAGACCGAGCTTGGGGGCGATCTGCTGGAGCGTGGCTGCCGCGGCGTGAAGCCCACGGAGTACGGCATGGCGTTCTACCAGAGGGCTCTCGATGCGATCACGTGTTTCGACGAACTCGAGGTGTTCTCGCAGACGTATCGGAGCCGCGAGGCGGGCGAAAGCCTGTGCCTCGGTTTGAACACGCCTCCGTTTAACGGCAACGAGCAGTTGCGCGAGAGCGTTGCGCAGCTCGTCGAAAGCCAGATGGGATGCAGAACATCGATGGAGCTCGCCATGGGCGAGCGCGGCTTCGCGAATCTGCGCGGCGGAGCCCTCGACGCCCTCATTACCCTGGGTTCCTACCGGCATCCGGATGTGCGATGCGAGACCGTTGGGATGTTGGCGCCTGCGGCGATGATGAGGAAAAGCCATCCGCTCGCCAAGCAGCATACCGTCTCTCTCGCCGACCTCGAACCCTATATCGTGGCGGACCCCACATGGTTCAGCGATTCCAATCGCACGATCGCTTCCCTGTATCGCGAGCGCTCGCCCAGATTGGCATTCGCCTCCGTGGATCTTGAGAACATAACCGACCATATGTTCAACCGCGATGGCATCATCCTCACGACGGGCATCGAGGTCATGGCCAAAATGCATCTCGACACAGCGATCATTCCCCTTGCGCCTGACGATACGATGCTGGTACCGGTATGTCTCGTCAGCATGGAGAAGCGAATCTCTCCCATGCTGACGAGACTCTACCAGGTTCTTCTCGGAGCCTTCCTGGTCATCAGCCGCGGTAAAGGGCCGATGCAGGCAGGTGGCGGGTGCGATGCCTGAGCCGGGTTGGGCGTAGAGGCCCTACGCGGCGGACACGGCCTTGCTCTTCTTCTTGAACGCCGCCCAGATGCCCGCGGCGCAGGTGGCGCCCACAAGCGGGCACACGATGAACACCCATACCTGCGAAAGCGCAGTCATGTCGCCGTTCAATGCCATCAAGAGCGCAGGTCCGAAGCTGCGCGCCGGGTTCACAGACGTCCCCGTCAGCGGGATGCCCATGATGTGCACGAACGTGAGGGTGAGGCCGATGATGATGCCCGCGAAGGGCGCCGTGCGCTCGTCGGCCGTCGAGCCCAGCACGGATAGCACGAATATGCAGGTGAGAATAATCTCAACGATCACCGCGCCCACCACGGTGATGCCCACGGCCGATGCGGCTTCGTAGCCGTCGCAGCCAAGGCCGGTGACCAGCACGCCGCCTAGATCGCACATGCTTATGATGAGCGCCAGCACCGCAGCTGCAACGATGCCGCCGATGAACTGGGCTATCCAATAGCCGATGAGGTCTCGAGCGCTCAGGCGCTTGTCGAGGAACAGCCCCAGCGACACGGCCGGATTGATGTGGCAGCCCGAAACGTTGCCGATGACGAATGCCATGGCGATAATGGACAAACCGAACGCCATCGCGATGCCCAGCGTGCCCAGCACGGCTCCGGCGATGGCTGCGCTGCCGCAACCGAACAGCGTCAGCACGAACGTGCCAAGGCACTCGGCCGCATACTTCTTCATAGATGGTGCTTCCATGGTCGTTCCTCCTCGTCGAACGAGCCGCACCGCCCTTCCCCAGGCGCGCGGCTCGTTGCTCTCGTGTGTTCTTCGAAAGCGCTCCGTCGGCGAAGCGCCGGGCGCGCTACTTCGCGGCGCCGATGCGGCAGATCGTGCTGCCGCACACCGGGCAGGTGCCTTTCGTGATAGGTTTGCCGTTCTTCGTAGTGCCCTGCACGGGGTTCTGCATGTGCTGCTTTTCCTTGCACTTCATGCAGTAAGCTTCGATTGTCATCGCGAGTCTTCCTTTCTTGTCTGGGCGCGCAGGAACCCGGCTGCGCGCGACAGCGCCTGTGCAGTTGCGTTCGGGTGTCTGGGCGGTTGGGACACACCCATACTCTGCTTGGAAAAACCCCATGTCAATAATGTAAAATAAAGTTGAAGGGGGTCGACATGCGACCCCCGCTGTGCGCTTGCGTGCACGTGGTCAGTTTTGCACGGGACTGCCGGAGAACAGGTTGTTGAACGCTTCGGTCATGGAAGGATGCGAGAAGATGGCCGTGCGCAGCACGGAGGCGGGAATGCGCGCGTCCATGACGATCTTGACGAGGTTGACCAGCTCTTGGGCGTCCTCGCAGAACAGGTCCATGCCCAGCACGAGATCTGAGTTCGCGTCCACCACGGCTTTCATGAGGCCTGTCTCGTCCTGGAGGATGGATGCTTGCGATATGCTCGTGGCTGGCAAGGTGAACACGCGCGTCGTGAAACCTGCAGCGCGCGCCTCCTCGGCAGTGACGCCGATGCGCGCGAACGGGGGATGCACGAACGTGCAGTGCGGTATGGATCCGCGGTTTTCGGTTGTGCGCTCGCCATCGCCGAGCACGTCGGATGCCACAATGCGAAAGTCGTCGTACGCGAGGTAGGTGAACTGCGCGCCGCCTGTCACGTCGCCCATGGCCCATACGTTCGCAGCGCTCGTGCGCAGGTGCTCGTCAACTGCAACGCCGCCATGCTCGTCCAGGCGAATACCCGCCGCCTTAAGATCGAGGCCGTCCGTGTTGGGCACGCGCCCGATGGCTGCCAGCACGGCATGGGCGGGAAGCCGCTTCTCTTCGCCCTGCACCTTCGCGATGACCAGCACCTGATCGTGCTCGTCGTCGATGCGCTGGACGTCGGCGTTGCAGAGTATCTTGATGCCGCGCGCCTCAAGGCTGCGCTGGACGGCCTGCGCCGTTTCGGCATCTTCTCCCTCGAGAATGGCCTCCCCGCGCTGGAGAACCGTGACCTGCGCTCCGAAGTCGGTGTACATCGAAGCGAATTCCAAGCCCACATAGCCGCCGCCGATGACGATGAGCTGACGAGGGAGCACGCGCACGTCGATGAGCTCGTCGCTTGTGTACACGCGCGGGCTGTTGATGCCAGGGATATCGGGCTTTCGAGGCAACGAGCCCGAGTCGATGAACATGCGGTCCGCTTCGAGCTCGAACGCGTCTTCCTGCGCGGCCACCCGCAGGCGGTTCTGGTCGACGAACGAGGCCGTTCCGTTGACGACCCGCACGTTTTCCCGGTCGGCGAGGGAGTGGTAGTTGCGCTCGCGGGCCGCGGTGCGGATACGGTTCATATCGTCGATGGCGGCTGCGTAGCGCTCCTCCTGGTGGCTGACGAGCTCGCTGGTCTCTGCCGATACGCGCGCTGCATGCACGAGCGCTTTTGTGGGGATGCAGGCGACGTTCACGCATGCTCCTCCGTACATCGTGTCCGATTGCTCCACGACGGCAACCGTGTGCCCCGCGTCTGAAAGCGCGGCGCCCAGTGCGCGGCCCGCCGTGCCGAATCCGATGATGGCTGCATCGAAGTGTTCCATGGAAGATCCTTTCCGTCAGAGCGCCGCTTTGCGGCTTCGCGCATGCTCTGTGCTGCACGTACGCCAAGCGCGCCCTCCGCGCCGGCTCAGGTTCTGTATGGTAGGCCAGCTGCACGCCCTCGTCGGCAGTGGTTCGAGTCCGCGCAGAAGCGGTTGCGCAGTCGTCAGCGAAGCGTTTCGCGCACCCCGCCTCGCCGACGCGTGGCATGCGGCGCCGGGTTCGACTCTCGCGGGTTCCATGCGCACGCATGGGCCTTCGCGCTCGCGGATCCCCGCGCCGCAGTAGGGGGAGGCGGGCCTCCGCGGGCGCAGAGGGAGGCGGGCGCCGGCTGCAGGGGAGGCAGGTGCCTGCGGGCGCAGAGGGCGCCGGCCGCCGGCCGCGGCCGTCTCATGTTGTTCGCTTAATCGCGCCGAAGCTGTTGGCGTGTTGTGTATAGCTGATCTGGAAAGAAAGCTTTATACTGGAGGTGCACGCATGGCGGCACGCGCCGTCTGACCGAAGGGAGACCGCACATGGCCATGGACAAACTGCTCGTCGCCTACGACGAATCCGAGGGCGGCGATCGAGCGCTTGCGATCGCGGCCGACCTGGCTCGCGTCAATCCTCATGCGCATGTCGACATCGTCTACGTCATCCCCATTCCGCTGCTTGATGAGGCGCAGATGGCGAACTTCAAGGAAATTCTCGACATGATGATCGAGGATGGCGAGGATATGGTTGCCCAGGCGCAGGAGAAGATGGGGGAGGACCTGCACGGAAGGGTGGATTCGCTGCTGCTCACGGGAGCGAACCCGGCAACGGAGATCGTGAAACTGGTCGATCAGCGTTCCTACGACCTTCTTATCGTTGGCAACAGGGGCTTGAGCGGCCTCAAAGAGTATATGGGAAGCGTCAGTCATAAAGTGCTGCACGCCTCGAAGATACCGGTGCTCATTGCGAAGTAGGAGCTCGAACGAAGATAGAACGCAGCGCGGCCCCGGCATATGCCAGGGCCGCGCTGCATGCCGGGATGCTGCCTAGCCGACTGCCGCGAACAAGTCGTTGAATGCCTCGCTCATTGTCGGATGGGTGTAGATGGCGTCGCGCAGGCGCTGGTAGGGGAGGTCGGCATCGATGGCGAGCTTCGCCAGGTTGATCATCTCGTGCGATTCTTCGCAGAACAGATGCACGCCCAGCACCAGATTGGTCTCGGCATCGATGACGGCTTTCAGCAGGCCAACCGGCTTGCCCAGAACCTGGGCCTTCGGAATGGCCGCCGCTGGGAGTAGGGCCGTCTGCACCGCATAGCCTGCGCTGCGGGCTTCCTGCTCCGTCATTCCTACGCGGGAGAACGGTGGATCGAGGAACACGCTGTACGGTACGGCACCGCGGTTCTCGGTGGTGCGCTCGCCCGACCCCAGTATATCGTCCAGCACGATGCGGCTGTCGTCGAGCGAGATGTAGGTGAATTGCAGTCCGCCCGCCACATCGCCCATCGCGGAGACCCCTTCGACGTTCGTGCGCAGCCGCTCATCGGTGCGCACGGCCCCGCGGTCAGTGAGCTCGATGCCGGCCGCTTCAACATCGAGGCCTTCGACGTTGGGGCGGCGCCCGGTGGCGACGAGAACCGCGTCGGCGGCCAACTGCTCGCGTTCGCCTTTGGTCGCGATAACGACGGTTGCCTCGCCAGCGCCCTCGTCGATCCGCTCGATGGCGGCTGCGCGCACGACGCGCACGCCTCGGTCCTCCAAGCTGGCAAGCACCGCTGCGGCAATGTCGCCATCCTCGCGCGGGAGGAACGTTTCCTCGTTCTGCACCACGCTCACCGTCGATCCGAAGTTGGCGAACATCGAGGCGAACTCAAGACCGATGTAGCCGCCGCCAATGATGACGAGGCGCTTCGGCAGCTCGCGCACGTTCAGCAGCGTGTCGCTGGTATGTACGCGCGGCCCATCGACGCCAGGGATGGGGGGAACGAATGCGCGCGCTCCCGTATTGACGAACACGCGGTTCGCCTCTATGAGGAGCGGTTCATTCGAGCCGTTCGCGCAATCATCGTCGGCGGAGGACGCGGTGGGGTGCACGGCCAGAAGCGTTGCGCTCACGAAAGCCGCCCGGCCGTCGATGAGGTCCACCTGTGGATCGTCGGCCAGCTTACGTCGGTTCTTTTCGCGCAGCATGCCTGTCACGCGGTTCTTCTCGTCGATGGCCGCCGCGTAGCGCTCTGCCCGCTCGTCGAACGAGCCGCCGCGCGCCTGCGAGAGGGCGGCGGCGTGCACGAGCGTTTTCGTGGGGATGCAGGCGACGTTGATGCAGGTGCCGCCGTAGCGTTCTGGCGACTGTTCGACGAGGGCAACACGCTGCCCGCTCTTCGCAAGCGCTGCCGCCAGGGTTTTCCCGCCTTTTCCAAAGCCGATGATGGCCGCGTCGTATCGATCCATGATGATCCTTTCCGTCTGTGCTGCTGATGGCGCGAAGCCGGATGCTCGCTCGCTCGATGTCCTGCGCTCGTATTCGAGGCGATGCCGGGCTCGTTCTGCTGGTCGCCGGCAACAACGTCGCCGGACTCGTCCAGGCGTTCGCCGGTAACGTCGCAAGGCTAGTTCGGTTGGTCTCCGGTAACGACGTCGCCGGTCCAGTCGACGATGCCGCCCATATCGTTGACGTGCTCATAGCCGAGATCGACCAGCTTGTCCGATGCTTGCTTGCTGCGCACGCCGGTGCGGCAGTACACGATAAGCTCCGCGCCGGGGTCGGCGAGTTCAGCTGGCTGCTCGGTCCCGATGCGATCAAGCGGTATATTGATGGCTCCTGGGATATGACCCTCGGTGTATTCCTGCGGTGTGCGGACATCCACGATGGTAACGTCGCCGCCGGCCATCATATCCTGTGCCTCGCCTGCCGTGATTGCTCGGTAAGCTCCTGCCGTGCCGTTGGACGTCGCAGCCTGCGAGGCGGCGCTTCCGGCTCCCGTTTCTTCCATCGTCGTCTCCTTGGAATCTGCCGGCGCGTTCGAGCAGGCAGATAGCGCGAGTGCTCCCGTCAGCGCGAGCGCCGCTATCGCTGCGCACGTAAAAACCGTCATACCTGTTCGGGTCTCGCTTTTCATGCGCCTGTCCATTGCGCCTCCTTATCGTTGCCCGTGCCGATCGCTCAATGTACTAGCTTTGTGTACATTTCATAACTGTAACTATATAGAGTACAGATTGAAAAGTCAAGCGAAAGCATGCGGGTTCTTGTGTTCGAGTTTCGCACGTGTCCTTCCGTCCTCAAAACCGCCACGGTGCGTTTTCCGGCGGGCTGCGCTCCATCATCTTCTTCGCCGCTTCATCGATACTTGCTACAGGTATGCGACGGCGAAGGAGCAGGTATGGAAGGCGTGGACCGAACGGGTACAACAGCGGCAGACGAAGCGCGGGTGCGCGAGGCGGCAGAACCGGAGACAGCGGCAAGCGGGTTGGCTGCCAATCCGCGCGCAAAGGGTGCTGCCCCCGATCCATCCGCTGAGCAAGCCTCCGTGCGGCAGTCCGCCGACCCGCTTGCCGATCAACCTGCAGGTCGGTCCGGCGCTCAGTCCGCCAAGCGAGCCGACGATCCATCCGCCGCCGAGCAGGCCGCCGCCGAACGCGCCAGCGAGCTGGCCGCCGCCTCAGCACGCCAAGGCGACGTGCCCGCCGCCGAACCCAAGCCCGCGCGCAAGCGCGGCGTGGCGGCCGTGTTCGCGGGCCTGCTGCTGGCCATGTTCGTGTCCACGCTGTCGGAGACCGTGACGGCCACGGCGTTGCCCACCATCGTGGGCGACCTGGGCGGCGTCGATCACATGCAGTGGGTGACCACGGCCTACATCCTGGCGTCCACCATCATGATGCCCATCTACGGCAAGCTGGGCGACCTGTTCGGCCGCAAGTACCTGTTCATCGTGGCGCTTTCGGTGTTCATCGTGGGCTCGGCCACCTGCGGGCTCGCGCCCAGCATGGACGGCCTCATCGCGGGTCGCGCCGTGGAAGGGCTCGGGGGCGGCGGCCTCATCATCTTGGCGCAGGCCACCATCGCCGACATCATTCCGCCCCGGCAGCGCGGCAAGTACATGGGCGTCATGGGATCGGTGTTCGCCGTGTCCACCGTGGTGGGGCCGCTTCTGGGCGGCTGGTTCGTGCAGGTGACGGGCTGGCGCTGGCTGTTCGCGTTCAACATCCCGCTCGCGCTTCTGGCCATCGGCGCCGTGGCGTTCTTCCTCACGAACCCCGAGCGCCGCGACGATCGCCCGCCGGTGGACGTGGGCGGCATGATGGCCATGGCCGTTTCGGTATCGTCGCTCGTGCTGGCCACCGCATGGGGCGGCACGCTGTATCCCTGGTTGTCGTGGCAGATCATCGGCTTGTTCGCGCTGTTCGTGGTTGCAGCCGTGGCGTTCGTGCTGGTGGAGCGGCGGGCGAAGGAGCCCATCATCCCCATGCTGCTGTTCAAGAACCGCAACTTCGTGGTGTGCACCATCACGGGCATGTTCATCATGCTGGGCATGATGGGCACGGTGTCGTACCTGCCCACGTACTTCCAGATCGTGGACGGCCTCGCGCCCGAACAGGCCGGGCTCATGACGTTCCCCATGATGGCGGGCGTGCTGCTCACGGCTGTGAGCACGGGCTTTTTGGCCACGAAGACCGGGCGCTACAAGTGGATGCCCATCGCGTCGTGCGCCGTGGCGGCGGTGGGCTTCGTGCTGCTGTCGCGCCTGACGCCCGACACGTCGCTGCTGATGACGGGCGTGTTCCTGTTCATCCTGGGCTTCGGCATAGGGCTGGGGCAGCAGATCCTCGTGCTCATCGTGCAAAACGAGTTCCCGCATGCCATCGTGGGCACGGCCACTGCGGCCAACAACTTCTTCCGGCAGATCGGCTCCACGCTGGGCGCGTCGCTCGTGGGCGCGCTGTTCACGTCGCGCCTCGCCGCCGATCTGGCTGCGCAGCTGCCGCGTGTGGACAACATCAGCATGAACCGCATCACGCCCCAGTTCATCGATCACCTCAGCGGCCCCGTGCGCGACATCATCACCACGGCCTACTCCGACGCGCTCGTGCCCATCTTCCTGTACGTGGTGCCCCTGCTGGTGGTGGGCTTTCTCCTCATGCTCACCCTCAAGGAGAACCCGCTGGCCAAGAGCGTGAACCACACGGGCCACGTCTCCGACGACTCGCTGTAGCGTTTCGAAGTGTGCGGTTTTCAAAGGGGGGCGAAGGAATCTCTGTCATGCCCTGCCCATCGCAGCCTGCCTCGAGATGCCGTCCGACATCCGGTTTCAGGATGCCGTTTAACATCCGGCTCCAGGGGATGGAAGGCGTTCGCGAGCTTTTGCTGGACGCCGCCTGATGTCGTCGAACCGCCTGCTATCCCGAGGAGGAGGGCGGAAGGTGTTATGCAAAATCGACGCCTCCCGTTCCTATCGCAGCTGCCAGAAAGCGACAGCGCTGGCGGCGGCAACGTTCAGGCTGTCCACGCCTGCCGCCATGGGGATGCGCACCGTGTAGTCGCAGCGCGCAATGGTGTCGTGCGCAAGGCCGTCGCCTTCGGTGCCGAACACGAGCGCGAGGCGTTCTTCGGCGTTGAGCGCCGCGTCGTCAAGCGGCACGGAGTCGTCCGTCAGCGCAAAGGCCGCGGTCTTGAAGCCCAGTTCGTGCAGCAACGGCACGCCCGCCCCGGCCCAGCCGCCCGTACCGGTGGCGCCCGCGCCGGTTTCCTCGCCGATGCGCGTCCACGGCACTTGGAACACGGTTCCCATCGAAACGCGCACGGCGCGGCGATACAACGGGTCGTAGCAAGACGGCGTCACCAGCACGGCCTCCACGCCGAGTGCGGCCGCCGAGCGGAAGATGGCTCCGACGTTCGTGTGGTTAGTAATGTCTTCAAGCACGGCGATGCGCCGCGCCTCGCGCACGATGTCGGCCACGCTCGGCAGCGCAGGACGACGAAACGCGCCGAGCGCCCCGCGTGTTAGCTCGAACCCGGTAAGCTTTGCCAGCTCGTCGTGCGGGGCTACGAACACAGGCACGCCGTCGCCCCATCGCGCGCCTATCTTGTTGACCATCGGTTGCATCGCGGGCAGCCACTTTGCCTCCATGAGCAGCGACAATGGTTCCATCCCGGCTTCCAGCGCACGCTCGATCACCTTGCCCGACTCAGCGATGAACACCCCGCGCTCCGGTTCCAGCCGGCTGCGCAGCTGCGTCTCGGTCAGCCGCGCATATGCGTCGAGCTGCGGGTCGTCAAGCGTCTGCACGTCCACGATCATGGGCGCGCCTCCCGCACGGCCGCGGCCACCTCGGCTACCACGTCGCGCACGCTTTCCAAGCCGCGCCTGCAGAACGCGTCGCACGTGAGCATCTGCGCGCCGATGTGCGCCATGTCCTCGGTGTTTGCCGCCTGCACGGCCGGCGTGCGCGACGAGGTGCAGTCCTCGATGACCGCCACATTGTAATCGAGCGACAATGCGTCGTAGCAGGTGGTGCGGATGCAGTTGGGCGTGGTCGTGCCGATGAGCACCACCGTGCTCACACCCAGGCGGCGAAGCATCACATCGAGCCCCGTGCCGAAGAACGCCGAGAACCGCGGCTTCACCACCACGCGGTCGCCGGGCTGCGGCTTGAGCGCCTCGGGTTCGGCAAGCGAGCGGCCTTCGTCGCAGGCTCGAGATACGGGTCGTCCGCCTGTGAGCCATAGTTCGTGTCGACATGCTTCCACGTCCGAGCCGTCGGCGGCGTACGCTCGCACGGCATGGATCACGGGCATTCCTAGTTCGCGCGCATGGCTGAGCGCGCGGGCGCAGGTCGGCACCGTGGCAGCTGCACCCGCCACGCAGAGCGCGGAGTCGGCGTCGAGAAAGCCGTGCTGCATATCGATGATGATCAGAGCTGCCTTGCGGGGGTCGATCATGGAATGCTCCTTCAGACAATTGCGTCATCACTTATGCCGTCGCATGGCAGAGGCGCGTCGGGTGCGCCTCTGCTGCGGCACGCGGCTCCCGAGCTACGTGCCGTCGTTTCGCTCCTAGATATCCACGCCCAGGAACTGCTTCACCAGGATGCCGATGACGAACGACAGCGCGGCCACGCCCAAGCTGATGCCGGCCATCTGGCCGAAGCGCTTCTTGAACGGCAGGTCCTGCGCCACGGAGATGTAGTAGTTGAACACCACCAGGATCAGTAGCACGATAACGATCATGGTGCCCATGGCCCACAGGTAGTGCGCCTCGTCGAACAACAGATACGGCAGGATGAGCAGCGCCACCGTCACCAGGTAGGCGATGCCCGTGTACGTGGCCGACTTGAGCGCGTCCGGACGGCCCTCGCTCTTAGACGAAAGGTACTCGCTCGACGCCATCGACAACGTGGCGGCTATGCCGGTGATCAGGCCTGACAGCGCGATGAGGCGCGTGTTCTGCATGGCCAGCGTCAGGCCCGCCAGCGTGCCCGTCATCTCCACCATGGCGTCGTTCATGCCCAGCACCATGCTGCCCACGTACGACAGGCGCTCCTCGTCGAGCATCGCCAGGAGCGCCTGCTCGTGCGCCTCCTCGTCGGCGCGGATGTCCAGCGCCTCGGGGGCCTCGCGCGCCAGCTCCTCGTAGGAGATCTGCGCCTTGGCCTCGCCCTTCTCCATGAGCTTGACGGCGAACGTGAAGCCGAACACGAGCGCGATCAGCGCGTAGCGGCGCACCTTGCCAGCTTGCGGGCGCATCTCCTCGCCGGTGTAGCGCTGCCAGATGGCGGCGTGCTTGGCCTCCTCGTCGGCGATGCGCAGAAGGGTGTCGCGGTTGCCCGCGTCCTTCGTGCGCTGGGCGATGCGACGGTACACCTCGGCCTCCGTGGCCTCGTTCTGCTGGAACGCGCGGATCTGCGCGAGCGCCGATGCGGATAGCTGTTGCGGTTGTTCGGCCGTTACCATGCGATGCTCCTCGATCTCTTGTGCGAACAACTTCACAGTATACGGGAAACGGAAACCATCTGCATAAGGGTGGCGGGAGCCGTCTAAGGAGCGGCGTGCACGTCACGCCGCGGCGTGACGTGCACGCCGGTCGGCAACCAGAAGCCACGCGAACGCAACCCCCATCAACGCGAGACCGGCGGCATCGAAGACGACGAAGCGATCGATGCTGGCTGCGAGTGCCTCGTGCCCGGCGGGCAGGGATAGGCGTATCCACGACTCGCCGGCGAGGCCAATTGCCTGCTGCGCCAGCACGACGACGCCGAGCGCGCGGAACCGTGCGGGGCTTGCGATGACGGCGGGGTAGGTGGCATTCCACATGAGGAACGCGATGCCGAGGCCGCGCACGGCGGTAGCGCCCGGTACGCCCGCCAGCTCAAAGCCGCTGGTGTACGCCTCGGGCCACAGCACGAACTGCACCGCGCACTGCACGTTCACAACGAACACTGCCGCAAAAGCGAGGCGTGCGAACCACGCGGAGCGCTGCACGCCGGATCTGCACGCGGCTGGGGCGTTCGTATCGGGGGTAGAGAGCATGCCAATGTCCTTTCACCTTGTCGTGCAGCATACCACGCTGCCCGCACGGGGGTATACTGCTGTCAATCACCTGAAGAAAGGAAGCCCGCCATGCCCTCCATCGATCCCGTCGACCATCCTTCGTTCGACCGGTTCGTCGCCATCATCGCAGCCCTGCGCGCGCCCGACGGCTGTCCATGGGACCGCGAACAGACGCACGCAAGCATCGCGCACAACATGATCGAGGAGGCCTACGAGGCTGTCGACGCCATCGAGCGCGGCGATACGGCGCATGTGCGCGAGGAATTGGGCGACGTGCTTCTACAGGTGGTGCTGCAAAGCCAGATAGCTGCAGATTCGGACGAGTTCGACATCGACGACGTATGCGCTGAGGTGAGCGAAAAAATGGTGCGCCGCCATCCGCACGTCTTCGGCGAGGCGCAAGCCGCGAACGCTTCCGAGGTACTCGATTTGTGGGACCGGGTAAAGCTGGCCGAGCGCTCTGCAGCCTCCACGGGCTCTGCCGGCGAGTATGGCGAATCGGGCGCGGACGGGGCATCGGCTCAAGAGGGGGCTTCCGCCCTACCGGCTTCCGAAGGCTCCGTCATGTCCGTATCCTTTCAGTCATCGTTGGAAGGCCTGCTCGACGGCGTGCCGACGAGCTTTCCCGCGCTTATGCAGGCGCAAAAGATATCGCGCAAGGCCGCTTCGGCGGGGTTCGAGTGGGACTCGCTCGACGACGTCTGGGACAAGGTGCGCGAGGAGATTGGCGAACTGCGCGAGGCCTACGCGGCTGCGCCGAAGGCGGGTAACGGCAAGGTCGACGCAAACGCCGCATACGAAACCGCCCGAGCCGACATCCAAGAGGCCGCTGTGGCCGCTGTGGAAGAAGAGCTGGGAGACGTGCTGTTCTCGCTCGTGAACGTGGGCAGGCGCATGGGCGTCGACGCGGAGAGCGCGCTGCGCGCGACCTGCGGCAAGTTCCGTCGACGCTGGGCCTACATGGAGAGCGCTGCGCAGGTCGACGGTCGCTCGGTGGAGGAGCTTGCAGCTGAAGAGCGCGAAGCGTTGTGGGAGGAAGCCAAAAAGAACTGTTGAGCCTAGGGCAATCCTGTTCCGAATTGCCTGCGCGTCGTATAAAATGACAAGATGAGTAGGCGATCAACGCGATAGAAGAAACTCGGTCGCGAAGCTGGAAGAGGGTGGACGGCACGGTTGCAGCGCAACAACGCGGCGGATCAGTCAGACGGTGCAGCCGAGGTTCGTTTGCGCGCAGAATGAGCCGGGGGGGGGCGCACCTACTTGAGTGCGTTCGAACGCGATCCGTTGACAGGGCTCGCCACCAGGCAGGGCTTCAACCAGGCTGCACGAGAGCTTATCGACGCGTATCCTTCCGAGCGGTTTGTGGTTCTGTACGGAGATATCGATCGCTTCAAGGTGTTCAACGATCGCTACGGAACCGAGGAAGGCGATCGGTTGCTCCGCTCCATCGGCTCCTCGATCAGGCAGGCGCTGCCGGCGAAGAGCGTCGCCTCTCATCTGCGCGGAGACCATTTCGTCTGCTGCCTGCCGGAACATGCCGGCAACCCCGAGCACGTGCTTGGGATGCTGGATTCCTGGCTGAGCGCGTATCCGCTGGATTTTGCGTTCTTCGTGCGGATCGGCATGTACCGGGTGGACGACCCGTCATTGGATGTGAGCCTCATGACTGACCGCGCGCTGCTGGCGTTGCGCTCCGCAAAGTCGGGATCCGAGCGGTACGCCATGTACGATGATTCTCTGCGCGAGTCGGTGGTACAGGAGCAGGAACTGGCTGGCCAGATGGCAGACGCGCTCAAGGCCGGCCAATTCGAGCTGTATTTTCAGCCGCAGTATCAGCACGGCACGAACCGGCTTGTGGGCGCCGAGGTTCTCGCGCGCTGGAATCATCCAGAAAAGGGCATCATCGGCCCCAGCGACTTCATTCCCGTGTTCGAACGTACCGGCCTCGTTTCAGATCTGGACTACTATATCTTCGCCGAGGCGTGTCGCTGCCTGCGCACCTGGCTCGATGCTGCCGGAGCGGATGGTGCTTGCTCCGTGCCGCGGCTGTCGGTGAATGTCTCGCGCAAGGACATCTATCGGTCGGACCTATGCGAATACCTGGTGAGCCTGGTCGAAGAACACGATATACCCTTCGATCTGCTCCATCTGGAGATCACCGAGAGCTCGTACATGGAGGATCCGAAACAGCTGGCCGAAGCCGTGGCGCTGCTCCAGCAGGCGGGTTTCGTCATCGAGATGGATGACTTCGGAAGCGGCTATTCATCGCTCAACGCCCTGAAAGACGTGCCGGTGGATGTGCTCAAGCTCGACCTGCGGTTCCTCGATGCGCGCAACGACACGCGCGGCGGGGTCATTCTCGCGTCGGTTGTGCGCATGGCTCGATGGCTCGATCTGCCGGTCATCGCCGAAGGCGTGGAATCGGAATCTCAAGCGCAATTCTTGGCGAGCGTCGGGTGCGATATGATGCAGGGCTTTCTGTTCTCCAAGCCGATCGACCGCGCTTCGTTTGAAGAGCTCATGGCAAACGCCGAACACGGCCGTTTCGATTCGCGCGCCGCACGTCGATTCAACACGGAAGCGTCTGCACTGTGGGATGCGGAATCGCTTGCGGGATTTGTGTTCGCTCATTACGCAGGTCCTGCTGCGCTCGTGGAGTATGACGGCGAACGGTTCGAGGTAATCAGGTCGAACGACGAGTTTCACGAAGCTTTGGATCTCTCGGTCGATGTGTTCGCGCGCACGCCCGACGATCTGTTCGGCCCGCTCGACGCAATCGATCGCGAAAGCTTCGATGAAGCGCTGGAGCGCGCCGTAGGCGAAGCGGGAGCAGGGGTGAGCGAGCTGCTTGTGCATCGCTCGGGCGGGGAGATGTGGATACGAACGAGCCTGCGCCGGATGTCGAGCGACGGCGTGACGTCGACGCTGTTCGTCACGCTGAGCGAAATCACCGAGGAGCGTGCGCTGCGCGATCGGCTGCGCGCGGCGATGGACGGCGTGCCGGGCGGTTTGGCGTTTTTCCGCATCGAAGAGCACAAGGCTGCACTGCTCGATTGCAACGACACCGCCCTTGAACTGCTTGGGACGACGCGCGAAAGGTTCGAGCGGCTCTGCGGTATCGACCCACTTCAGATCGCGGAACCCTCCGATCGTCCGGTCGTAGCCGACGTGATCGGAAAGCTCCGCGCGGGGGCACGACGGGCAGAGTGCACGGTGCGCGTGCGGCATGCCAACGGAGAGCTGCGCTATCTCCTGCTTTCAGCGGCGTTCGCGCATTGCGGCCCCACGTCGACGTATGTGGTGATCGCGCTTATGGATGTAACCGAAGAAAAGGAGCGCGATCTGCGCTTCAAGCGACAAGCCGAGCGCGAGCGGCAGCTCTACGAGGCTATCCCGTGCGGCATCCTGCGGTTTACGGTCGAGCGGGATCCCGTTATCGTGTCGGCGAATCGCGCCGCCTGGCGCGTATTCGGCTGTGCATCCTACGACGAGTTTCGCGAACTTGCGCGCGAAGGGTCGCGCAGTCCGTTTGGCAGGGGCGGCACGCAGGCCTTGAGAAGCGCCGTCGAGCGTTTGACGTCGGGATCGGATCCTATCCCGTTCACCAACTCCGTGCGTCGTGGCGACGGAACAGAGCGGTGGGTCGAGGGCGTTCTCGCCCTGGCTGATGAGACGGAGGGCCCGGGCGTCGTTCAGTGCGCCTTCAATGATGTTACGGACGCCGTGCGTGAGCGCCGCGAGCGCGCTTGGCAAAACGAGCGGTTCCGCATTCTGAGCGAGCTCGCGCACGCTATCAGTTTCGACTACGATTCGGAGTCCGACACGGTGCAGCTCTATATTGACCGTACGGGAAACGGCATGGAGCTGCAGGTCATTCCTTCGTATCTGAAAGTGCTCGGCACGGCGGGCCGCACCGAGGTGCATCCAGATGACGTCGCGGCGGTCAAGTCGATGTTCGAGCAGGTGCGCGCGGGATCCAGCAACCAGATCATCGAGTACCGCGCCGACTACTACGGTACAGGGTACCGATGGTACCGAGCGAACCTGTTCGTTGTCGGGGACGCACGCAGTTCGTGGCACCTCGTCGGCCTTATCGACAATATCCAGGCCGAACGCGATCTGCGCTTGAAGGCCGAGTGCGATGCTGTCACCGGTCTGTCCAACCACGCTTCAACGCGCGACCTTGTCAACGACGCACTCTCCGATTCCCATCTGGCGGCCAGCAGCGTGTTCGCCGTAGTCGATCTCGACGACTTCAAGGCCGTGAACGACACGTGCGGCCATTTGAAGGGCGACGAGCTTTTGCGAGAGGTCGCGAGCATCCTGCGTGCGAACTGCCGTGAGACCGACATCGTCGGCCGCGTCGGGGGAGACGAGTTCGTCGTGCTGCTGAAGCATATCAACATGAAGGCGGCGCTGCGGGTGTTCTCGGTCATGCGCCATGCGGTCGAAGGCATATGCCTGAGTTCGCCGGATGCTCCGGTTTCCGTCAGCATGAGCGTGGGGGCCACGCAGACGGTTGCCGACGATCGGGAGTATCGCAGCGTCTTCTCCCGCGCCGACAAGGCGCTGTACGAGGCGAAGCGCGCCGGTAAGAACCAGGTGAGAGTCGGCTGAGCCCCGTCTCCCCTCCCTTCGAGCCTGCGCTGCGGAAAGCAGTTCTGGCGATTTGGGCAAAATCGCGTGCGCGGTTCGTTTCTTTGGTGCCGTGGGGCTATCATGATACGAAAGCGTACGTATGAGGAGCGGGAGCATGCCAGGAAGAAAGCAGCGCCGAGCGAGCCGAAGCCTATCGGTCAAAGACGCGCCTTCGCGCGATGTCGTGCGCGGGGTATTCACCGAGAAAGAGGACCTGCGCGAATCCATGAGCCAGCTTGCGCGCTTGCATGGCGCCGAGGCAAGGACGCGCGAGATCATCCAGAAGTATCAAGCCGCGATGCGCGAGATGAAGGTGCGCTTCGAGATTATCGATCAGGATCTCAGCCTGAAGAAGCACCGCAATCCCATCCATCATATCGAGTCGCGTATCAAAAAACCCGCGAGCATTTTCGAGAAGCTCGAGCGCTATGGCAAGGAGCCGACGCTCGAAAACATGGAGAAGTACATCATGGACATTGCGGGCGTGCGTGTGATCTGCTCGTATATCCACGATGTGTACAACCTGCTCGAGCTTTTGCGTAAACAAGACGACCTTGCCATCGTCACCGTGAAGGATTACATCAAGAACCCCAAGCCGAACGGCTACCGCAGTTTGCACGTTATCGTGCGCATCCCGGTGTACTTCCTCGACAAGAAGGAGTACATACCGGTGGAGGTGCAGCTGCGCACCATCGCCATGGACTTCTGGGCCAGCTTGGAGCATGACTTGAAGTACAAGGCCGTGAGCGAGGTGGAGGGTATCGACTCCTACGATGAGCTCAAGGATTGCAGCCGCATCATCGAGGATGTCGAAGCGCGTATGCAGATACTGGCCCGCGCGCTGGAAATGGAGGAATGACCTCGCCTGCAACGGCTTCCGACAGAGGCTCTGCATCGGCGTGTTCGCGCTCGAAGCGGGCTGCGAGGCGCGTGAGCAGCCGACTGTCTCCCACGGTTCCGCGTTCGGGCAGCTCGGCATGGCCGAGCAGGAAGACTGCGTAGCGCACGAACACGTAGGCCACCAGCACGGCAGCGATTCCCGTCTCGGCGGCGATCAGCGCGTCGACGAAGGTCGGCAGCGGTGTTCCGGACGATGCAAAAAATGCGGACGCCTGCCCCAGCGCAGTGGCCGTGATGACGAAGGGGAACGTCATGGCGGCGAAGCTGGGGTAGAACTTCAAGCGCAAAAGCCGCGGCAGGCGCGTGAGCACGATCAGGTAGAACGCCTGCGCGAGCACAAGCAGGATGCCGACGAACAGCGGGCTGGGGTCTGCTGCTGTGGCCAGATAGCCTGCGATAGACAGGCTCATCGGGGCCGTGTAAATGCAGAACAGAGGCCGAGCGGGTTCGGGTATCTCGTGTTTCACGTACCGGTACGTGACCATGACCAGCAGTACGAGATAGAAGGCGAATCCCATCCAGAACAGCGCGTGTCCGAGGGCTTCCATTCCGAAGGCTGGGGAAGTGGCCGACGCCACGATGATTCCCACATAGCAGATGAAGTACGTGGGGAACACTTCGGATAGCTTAAAGCGTGTCATGAAGCGCACCGAGAACCCGACCATAAGCGCGAGATGCGACGCGATGGCGGCTCCCCAAAGCGCAAATGCGGGGACGTAGGCCAGAGGCGCCATGTAGGTGGACAGCTGCATGAGCGTCATGAAGAAGGTGGCGCTTACGCTGGCGAGAATGGAGTTGCGCAGGTCGTCGCGGATCGAAGCAGGGAACAGTGCTATCTTCGCGATCAGGAGCGCAATGAGCGCTGTCGAGAGCGCGCCGCATGCGATGTGCGCCGCCTCTGCCGAAGGCGCAAGCACATTGCCGAGGGCTGCAAATCCAAGAGCCACACCGGCGATGGGAATGGGAACGTGTTCAATAAGGGTGCGCACGGCGGATCCTTTCTCGTCGTCGAACAGCGCTCGGCGGGTTCGACTCAATCGCGTAGGCGCTATTCTTTCACGAGCCGTGGAGAAAGAAAACTAATAAATATTTATGTATCGATAAATTTGTATTATGATTAAGACAGCGAATACGGAGGCAGAGGGTGCACGCGCATCGAGCTGCGCCAGAACGGGCGCGGTTGAGCACGCGGCGGTTGGACGAAATCAGAGGAAGGCAGCCATGCAGGATTTTCGCGTCGAGACGTTCTTGACGGTGTGTCGAACGATGAACTACACGCGGGCCGCCAAAGCGCTCAACATCACGCAGCCCGCCGTCTCGCAGCATATCGCCCACTTGGAGAAGGCGTACGGTGCGCGGCTGTTCGACTACCGCGGCAAGCGGCTCACGTTGACCGAGGCCGGCGAGCTTGTGCGTTCGACGTTGTCCACCATGGACCATGACGAGCGCCTGCTGCGCGAGAGGGTTGCTGCCGCGGTTTCGGGCGCTCGCATCGACATGAGCGTGGGGATGACCCTCACGGCCGGCGAGTATCTGGTGGCTGCGCCCCTTGCTGACTACCTGGCGAAACGCCCCGACATCCGCGCGACCGTGCGCTCGGGCGGCACACGCGAGTTACTGGCACTGCTCGAGGCAGGGGAGATCGATTGTGCGTTCGTCGAGGGAATGTTCGATCGGAGCGCCTACGAATGCGACGTCTATCGGCGGGAACGGCTTGTATGCGTGTGTGCGGCGGAGCATGTGCTGACGTGCGGAGCGTACTGCATCGAGGATCTGCTGTCGGAGCATCTGCTGGTGCGCGAACCGGGATCGGGCACGCGCGCGGTGCTTGAGCATGCGCTGGCTGCACGGAATTTGTCCCTTGAGGGCTTTCGGCAGACAAGCATGGTCGAAAGCCTCGACGTCATCAAGATCTTCGCTGCGCGCGGCTTGGGAATCGCGTTTCTCTACGAGGCGGCGGTTGCGCGCGAACTCGAAGCCGGCAGCTTGCGAGTCGTTCCGCTCGAGGGCTTTCGCGTGGAGCACGACATCTCGTTCATCCGCCTGAAGAACAGCGCGTTCGAGGCCGAATTCCGCCGTCTCTTCGACGAGGTTCGCTGAAGCGCTGCCGCTCTCGGGGAAGCGATGCGATGCTCCACATGGAACAGGCGTGCTGAAACACCCGATTGTTTCACGTGAAACAACGCTTCGCCCATAAAGTTCCGCTTTTCGCTTGACTTGGAGTGCGCTCCAGGAATTATGATTGCTCCCGTCACACGACGAGAGGAGCACAGGTGCGATCAGATTTTCAGAACATAGCGAAGCTGGGTTTCGGGTGCATGCGGTTGCCGCTGCTCGACGCGAACGACCAGCAGAGCATCGACCTCGAGCAGTTTACGCAGATGGTGGATGCGTTCATCGAGGGTGGCGGAACGTACTTCGATACCGCTTTCGTCTACCACGAAGGCGCGTCCGAGAAGGCGCTCGGCGAGGCGTTGGTCAAGCGCTATCCGCGTGATGCGTATACGGTGGCGACGAAGTGCCTGGCATGGGCGAGTCCCCATGCGGAGGAGGCGAAGAGCAACCTCGGCACATCGCTTGAGCGCATGGGACTCGACTACGTCGACTTCTATCTGCTGCACAACGTAGGCGGCGAGCGCACCGCCAAGTTCGACGAGTACGGCATGTGGGATTTTGCGCGACAGAAGAAGGAGGAGGGCCTCATCAGGAACGTCGGTTTCTCGATGCACGACGGAGCCGACACGCTCGACGAGCTGCTCGCCGTTCATCCGGATATGGATTTCGTACAGTTGCAGGTGAACTATCTGGACTGGGACGATCCGGTGATCGAAGCGCGTCGCTGCATGGAAGTAGCGCAAAGGCACAACGTTCCGGTAGTGATTATGGAACCTGCTCGCGGAGGACGGCTCGTCGAGCTGCCCGATCGCGTGGCTGAGGTGCTGCGCGCGGCGAACCCGGAAGCGAGCTTGGCCTCGTGGGCGTACCGCTTCTGCTACAACATGCCGAACGTGCTCACGGTGCTTGCCGGCATGTCTACGCTCGAGCAGGTGCGACAAAACGTGGCCGACTACCGTGCGAGCCGCCCCTTCTCCCCCGATGAGCAGCGGGCGTTCGATCAGGCGGCCGAGATTCTGCGCGGTATGGCGCCATCCCGTGTACGAATTGCCGCTACTGTGTGAAGGACTGCCCGCAGAGCGTGGCTATCCCCGCTATTCTAGGCCTGCTCAACCTCGAGCTCATGACCGAAAACCGCTCGTTCGCGAAGAGCCTGTACTCTTGGCAGGCGGTACCCGGTCGCGCTTCCGATTGCAGCGCCTGCGGCGCGTGCGAGGCCATGTGCCCGCAGGGCATCGATATCATCCGCCAGCTGGAGGTTGCCGCCGAGCACTTCGAAGGATAGCGCCACGACGCGATCGCTCCGTCCGGGCAGCAGCAAGATACGCGCGCTCGGGGTTCGGCTCCCGCTGCCGCAACCGCTGGGCATGCGTTCGGATGTGACTTGGCCTCCGCCGCAACGGGACATGCGCGCTCTGGTGGGGGTTCGGTTTTTGCCGCAACCGCCGGGCGGGGTTCGTTTCTTGCTGCAACCGCTGGGCGCGCGCTCGTGCGCGGCCCGCCTCTCGCAGCAGTCCCTGAGTGTGCCCGCTCGTGCGCGGCCACCTCCCATAGCACGGTACACGAGCATGCTACACTGATCCCATGATGCATGCATGGTGGCACAGCAAGACGGAACGCTCCCGATGACGAACGACGCTCGGGGGCGTTTTCGCGTGCGCGCGCCCATGGACTCGCTCATCCGATTTGTCCGTACTCGCATGGTGCTCATCGTGTCGGCGGCGGCTGCGCTCATCACCATGGTGTTCGTGCCGTTCGACGAGGCCTATCTTGGCTACTTCGACGTCAAAACGCTTGCGTGTCTGTTTGGCATCCTGGCTGTGGTGGGTGCGCTGCGCGGCATCGGGCTCTTCGAGCATGCCGCGCGCCTCGTGGTGGCGCGTTTCGCGACGTGCCGCGCGGCGGTGACCGCGCTCGTGGGAGCCACGCTTGCGCTGTCGATGTTCGCCACCAACGACATGGCCCTCATCATGATGCTGCCGCTGGCGGCAGCAACGCTCATCAAGGCTGGCTGGGAGCGTGCGCTGCCGTTCGCGTTCATCATGCAGAACCTCGCGGCCAATCTGGGCGGTATGATCCTGCCCTTCGGCAACCCTCAAAACCTGTACCTCTACGAGCGCTTCTCTATCCCGCTGGGTGACTTCCTGGCTGTGATGGCGCTGCCCTTCGGTGTATCGGTTGCGCTCATCGCGCTCTGTTGCGCGCTATTCCTGAAGCCCGATCCGCCGCAAGCTCCAGAGAAGAAAGCGATCGGAGAACAAGCGAAAGCGAGCCCTTCGGAAGCGAACCGATCGGAAGCGAACCCCGCGGAAGCGAGGCGAGAAGCGAAAGCGAGCAACGCGGAGGCGCACCCCTCGGAAGCAAAGCGCCGACCGGAAGGGAATCCCTCAGAAGGGAACCCCTCGGAAGCGAATCGCGCAGAAGCGAAGATCCGCGCTGTGCCATCGTATCGAACGAATGTTTCACGTGAAACATTCGTTTCCAAACAGGGGAGGGCGAGCGCGCACCCCGTCACCCGGCCGCACCCCGTCGCCCAACCGCACCCAGCCACCCATCCGCAGCCTGTCGGCGGCCGTCTTGCGTCCGCCGACCGCTCCGATCCTGACGCGCGTCTGCGCATCACCGCCCGTGAGCGCCGGCGGGTCGTCGTCTACTTCTCGCTGCTTGCGCTCGTCATTGCTTCGGTGTTTCGACTCGTGCCCTATCCGGTGGCGCTTGCGGCCGTTGTGCTTGTGCTTGCGGTGTTCGACCGTCGCGCGCTACGGACTGTGGACTACGGGCTGCTGCTCACCTTCGCATGCTTTTTTGTGTTTGCCGGCAACATGGCGCGCATACCCGTGATAGAAGGCCTGCTTTCAGGACTCATGGGACAAAGCGCGCTTCTGGCGAGCGTGGGTACGAGCCAGATTATCAGCAACGTGCCCGCCGCTGTGCTGCTCTCGCACTTCGCCGGCAGCTACGAGGCGTTGCTCGTGGGCGTGAACATTGGCGGCGCGGGCACGCTCGTTGCCTCGCTTGCCAGTCTCATCACGTTCAACCAGTACCGCACCGTGCTCGCGTCGTTTCCGCACCGTCCCGAACTTGCCCGCAATACTTCGGGCGCCTTTCTTGCGCGATTCACGGCATACAACGTCGCGTTCCTTGCAGTGCTGCTGCTCGTCTGTTGGCCGCTTGTCTAACCGGCGCACATCGACTATGCCGGCGTCATCGGTTGGTCGCTCGCTTGTCCGATGCGCTCTAGCGCTTTAGTGCGCTAAACCGTACGCACGCAAGAATCGACCGTTCGCGGGTACGGGAGGCGCTTCGAGCACCCGTTCGGGGAAGTTACCTCTTCTATACTGAAGGGGTGCGTTTTATAGTAAAGTAGCTGCGTCATTCTTGTTCCGATTTGTGGACGCGGTGGAAAGGGGAGGATCATGGCTATCAAGAAATGGGGTGCGCTTGTCGCTGCCGGCATGCTTGCCGCAACGCTCGCCCTCTTCGGATGTTCGTCGGGCGGTTCGAACGAGCAGGATTCGTCGAGCGCTTCATCCGATACCGGCTACGCGCTCATCGAGGATGGCAAGCTGACCGTTGCCGCTTCGCTCGATTTCCCGCCGTTTGAGAATCTTAACGGCGACCAGCCCGAAGGCTTTGAGGTCGACCTCATGAAGGCCCTCGCCGAGGAGATGGACCTGGAGTGCAACTACCTGCCCTCCACCAAGTTCGACACCATCGTTCCGCTCATTCAGACCGGCGGCAAGGCCGACGTGGGCGTCTCGGGCATCACCATCACCGACGACCGCCTCGAGGATGTCGACTTCACCGATCCGGTGTGCGACGTGAACCAGAGCCTTACGGTGCTGACCGGCTCGGGCTACACGAGCGCCGCAGACCTTGCCGGCAAGAAGGTGGGCGCCCAGACCGGTACGACCGGCTACGAGTGGGCTGCCGAGAACATCAAGGACGTCGAGGTTGTAGGCTTCGACGAGATGACGGCCGTGTTCGCCGCGCTGCAGTCCGGCCGTATCGATGCTGTTGCCGTCGATCTGCCGGTTGCAAACTACTATGTGAAAAACGCCTACACCGATTGCGAAGTAATCCAAGAGATCCCCACGGGCGAACAGTACGCCATCGCAGTCAGCAAGGACAATCCTGAGCTCACGAAGGCGCTCAACAAAGCGCTGCAGGCGGTGCGCGATAACGGGAAGTATGACGAAATCGCCAATCAGTGGATCCGATAAGCCGGTCTGCACGCGATGCTCGCCACTTGTAACCACATGAAGAGCGCGACGAAGCGCTCGCTCGGCGCCGCGGCGATCATCCTCGCCGCGGCGCTCGTCCTGTCGTTCGCCCTTTCCGCGCAAGCGCAGGCGCTTACGATTGAGCGCTGGACGGCCAAATCGAACCAGGATGGAGAAAACGCCGTCCTAGGGGCCACGCCCACCCGTGTTACCTGGCAGGGTCAGTCCGATGAGGGCGAGTCGCTGTCGCAAGTGACCATCGAGCTGCCAGGCGGCTCGACGGTCGAGGCGTCAAACGTGAAGACGACCGTGCTCAACGGGCTCGATCGGCTCGACGTCGGTTCCGAAGTTTCAGTGGAAGACGGGACGCGGGTCGTTGTGTCGTTCCCCGAGCCGACGCCGGCCGGTGCGCTTATCATGGTGGAGTGCAACCGAACGCTCCTGCCCGCCGATGGAGGCTCGTACGGGCCTGCGGGCAGCTATGTCACAGCCGAGGGACAGACCCTCGCCATGCCGTCATCCGACCAGGTCATCGACATTGTCAGCTCCACTCCTGCCGAGCAGTTGTCGAGTATGCTGAGCGAGCAGGATTGGGTGAAGGCGTGGAACTCGAACAAGTTCCTCCACTTGTTCTTCGATCCCACCATTATCGTCACATCGGTGCCCGCGGTATTTAGCGGCTGGCTCCTGGCCCTTGGCCTCGTTGTGGTCAGCTTCCCGCTGGCCATTCCGCTCGGGTTGCTCTGGTCGTTTCTGCGGATGGCGAAAAGCCGTATCCCGCGTGCTATTGGGGCCACCTACATCAATGTGGTTCGCGGCACGCCGTTGTTCCTCCAGATATACATCGCGTTCTTCGGGCTGCCGCTCATGGGCATCAGCATGGATCTGTTCATGCTGGGCGTCATCGTGCTCGTGCTCAATTCGAGCGCGTACTTGGCCGAGATCTTCCGCGCCGGCATTCAGTCCATCAATACAGGACAGTTCGAAGCTGCGCGCTCGTTGGGCATGAATGGTGCGCAGACCATGTTCTATGTCATCATCCCGCAGACCGTGCGGCGCGTCATTCCCACGATGACGAGCGAATTCATCCTCATGTACAAGGACACTTCGCTTCTGGCCGCCGTCGGCGTCATGGAGATCATGATGTATGCGAAGACCATCACGGCCGCAACAGGCAATGTGACGCCTTACATCGTGGCTGCTGGCTTCTATCTGATCGTGACCATTCCCATGACGAAGCTCATCAACTCGATGGAGGCGCGCCTCGCTCGCGGTAAGCGCAAGCGCAAGAAGAGCGGCCCCGGCGATCGCAGCATCACATCCGAGGCGTCGGTCGTGCCCGATTCCGATGTGGCCGTGGCGCGCAGCATGCGCATGTCCGAGACGTTCGCCGGGCCCATCGACGACGATCTGGTTCCCGGCAGCGGCCGGATCAGCCACTAGGGAGGTGCGGTCATGAGCGAACCGAACAACGAGAACGCCCTCGCGTCCGAAGCAAGCGGAGGAGCCCGGGCCGCCGAAGGCTCGTCCGCAGCTCCTACGACACAGGTCAACGGGGGAGCAGCCAACGACAAACCGGTTGTGCGCATCGAGGGCCTCCGCAAATCGTTCGGCGACAACGTGGTGCTACGGGGCATCGACCTCGATATCCGCCGCGGCGAAGTGGTCGTTATCCTCGGGCCATCGGGGTCGGGCAAGTCCACGCTCCTGCGCTGCGTGAACCTGCTCGAGACACCCACCGACGGTAAGATATTCTTCGAGGATACCGAGATCACCGCCAAGAAGACCGATATCAACAACGTGCGTGCCAAAGTGGGCATGGTGTTTCAGAGTTTCAATCTGTTTCCCCACCTCACCGCCAAGGCCAACGTCATGCTGGCCCAACAGAAGGTGCTCAAGCGGAGCAAGGCCGAAGCCGAGCGCGTCGCCATTGAGCAGCTTGAGCACGTGGGCCTGGGGGATCGCATCGATTACAAGCCTGCCGAACTGTCAGGCGGCCAGCAGCAGCGCGTCGCCATCGCCCGTGCGCTTGCCATGGACCCGCACGTTATGCTGTTCGATGAAGCTACAAGTGCCCTCGACCCCGAGCTTGTGCGCGACGTGCTTGGTGTCATGAAGAACCTGGCCAAGGGCGGCATGACCATGATCGTCGTCACGCACGAGATGGGCTTCGCGCGGGACGTCGCAGATCGCGTCATATTCATGGATGGCGGCTTCATCGTGGAACAGGGTTCTCCTGAAGAGGTGTTCGATCATCCGAAATCCGACCGAACGAAGGACTTCCTCGGCCATATCTCGTAAGGACGGGGGTTTCGGCTCGCCTGGTACGAGAGACGCGGCGGACACGGGTTTTTCGCGGCCGGTACCGGCGCAGTCTAAATTGATATAAAATCAGTAACATAAATCCACGAATGGTGGTACAATACCCCTCAAAAGGTTCTTTCGACTGAGAAAGTAAGGGGGTGTGCAATGGATTTCCTCTCCGATCCTGTGTTGCTCGCGCGCGTGCAGTTCGCGTGCACGGCGGCGTACCACTTCTTCTTCGTGCCGCTGACCATAGGTTTAGGACTGATCCTGGCCATCAACGAAACTCGGTACTATCGGTCGCGTAACGAGCATGATGCTGCGGCCACCACGTTCTGGGTGAAGATCTTCACCGCGACGTTCGTGATCGGCGTTGCCACGGGCATCACGATGGAGTTCTCCTTCGGAACGAACTGGGCAGACTACTCCCGCTTCGTCGGCGATATCTTCGGTGCGCCGCTGGCCGCTGAAGCGTTGCTCGCCTTCTTCCTCGAATCGGTATTCCTGGGCATCCTCCTGTTCGGCCGCAAGCGTGTTTCGGCGAAGTTCTATCTTGTCTCGGCCTGGCTCGTTTGGCTCGGCTCCTGCCTGAGCGCGCTGTGGATTCTCATTGCAAACTCCTGGATGCAGACGCCGGCCGGCGCCGAACTCGCTGCCGACGGATCGAAGGCCGTCATCACCGACTTCTTCGCCGCGGCGTTCAACCCGTCGCTTCTTGCCCGCTATTCGCACGTCGTGGTGGCGCTGCTCATCATGGGCGCGTTCGTGGCCATGGCGGTGGCCGCATGGTACCTGCTGAAGGGCCGCCATCAGGACTTCGCCATGAAAACGCTCAAGATCGGCGCCGTGGTGGGCATCGTCACGACCGTCGTCATGCTGGGCACCGCCCATTCGTCGGCCGTCGTCGTGTCGGAAGAGCAGCCCACCAAGCTCGCCATGATGGAGGGCATGTACGAAGGCGAAGCGCCCGATTTGTACCTCTTCGGCTGGGTCGATGAAGAGAACCAGCAGGTTGTCACTCCGTTCTCGATCCCCGGAGGCACGAGCTTCTTGGCTACGGGCACGTGGGACACCGAATTCCAGGGTCTCAACGACCTTGCGAAAAGCGAGCAGTACGGAGCTCTCGATGTTGAGGGTGCTCCGGTGAATTTCGTGTTCCAGACCTACCATCTGATGGTGGCCATGTTTGGGCTCATCGCGATCACGGTGTTCTTGGCGCTTCTGTTCCAACGTAAAGGTAAGATTAAATCCATGAAGTGGCTGCAGCGGCTCATCGTCGTATCGCCGGTGTTTCCGCTGCTCGCCATTCAGTGCGGTTGGTTCACCGCCGAGCTCGGCCGCCAGCCGTGGGTGGTCTATCCATCTGCGACCGGCCCCGAAGGCGTGAGCCTGCTGACCAACGAGGGCGTATCGCAATCGGTATCCAACGTTGAGCTGCTTATCACCATGACCTTGTTCCTACTCGTGTACCTGCTCCTCATTGTCGCCTGGGCGCGGGTCATGGGACGCTTCATCAAGGAGGGCCCCGTAGCGAGCACGGCGCCTGCGGAAGTTCCTGCAGGCAGCGACGAGACGGCGTCTGCGATCGGCGTTTCCGACGATCTGGCGAAGGAAGGTGAGTAGCAATGGAACTTACATTCTTCCAGGGCTTGTGGTTCATGCTCATATTCGTTCTCATCGCGGGCTACTTTGTTCTTGACGGCTTCGACTTGGGATCGGGCGTGCTATATCCTTTTGTCGCCAAGGGCGATACCGAAAAGGCCGTCGTGCGCCGCAGCATCGGGCCGGTGTGGGACGGCAACGAGGTATGGCTGCTCACGGCCGGCGGTGCGCTGTTCGCGGCGTTTCCGGCCGCCTACGCCACGACGTTCTCCGGATTCTACCTTGCTATCATGCTCGTTCTGTTCGGGCTGATCGTGCGTGCGGTGTCGCTCGAATACCGCGGACACGATCCCAAGTGGGGCAGGTTGTGGGACGGGTGCTTTTTTGTCGGATCCCTGGTGCCGGCGCTGTTGTTCGGCGTGGCTGTTGGCAACGTTTTCGCCGGCATTCCGATGGATGCCAACGGCGATTATTCGGGCTTTCCGCTGCTTGGGCTGATCTCACCGTTCACGCTGCTGTGCGGCCTGCTGGGCTTGGCGATGTTCATGGCGCAAGGCGCAGCATGGCTTTCGCTCAAGGCTCCGAAGCCTTCCGATTTGCAGGCGCGTGCAGCCAAGCTGCGGCTTCCTTTGCAGATTGCGGCTGTTGTGTTGTTCGCGCTGGTGTCGGTGTACGCGCTGGCCGTCATCCAGCCTGCCATGGACCCGGCGCTCGGCGCGCTGCGTTGGGTGTTCGCGGTGCTCGTGCTTGCCGGCATCGGCGTCTCGCTTTTCTTCTCACTGAAGAAGCAGTGCGATCTCGGTGCGTTCATCGCACAGTCGGCTTCTGCGTTTATGCTGGTCGGGCTGTTGGCTACGTCGATGTTTCCGAATTTCGTGGTGGCCTCGGCCGAGAGCGTCGGAGCGTCTCTCACGGCGATGAACGCGTCGTCGTCCGAACTCACACTCATGTGGATGACCATCATCACGTGCGTCGGCCTGCCGCTCGTGCTCCTGTACCACGTGATTATCTACCGCACGTTCCGTGGTCGGGTCAGCGATGAGGATCTTGCGCACTACTGATGTGCGAATGAAACCTCACGATCGGCTTTGAGCCGAAGCCATGCAGAAGGCCGCCGTGGTGCGGCCTTCTGCATGGACGCTGCGCATCGGCCGGCGCATCGACTTCCATCTTTTATGGGCGCGGTTAAGGTATACTGGCCCTATCTAATCATCGTAGGCGCGCAGCGCCGTCGACGACAACAGGTGAGGACGAACCATGGACGATCAGAACAAGCCCAACCAGCCTGCGCCGGAGCAGCCGGCGCCCGAGCCGCCTGCCGAGCCTGCTGCTCCCGCCGAACCGGCCGAGCCCGCCGCGGCAGCCGAGCCCGCCTCGGACGAGTCGCTGCCTGCGGTCGAAGCCGCTGCAGACGAGTCGCTGCCTGCAGAGTCGACCGCGCAGGCTGCCGGCGCCGACGCGCCGTCCGCACAGACCGCCCAGTCCTTCCAGCCGGGCGATGCCGCTCCTCAGTCGCCTACCGCGCCGGTACCGCCGCCGGTACCGCAGCCCTTCACGGCCGGCGCGCCGCAGCAGCCGACCGGATTCGCAGGTCAGCCCACGCAATCGTACGGAACGCCGCCCGCTTCGGATCAGTCCGCGCAAGCGTACGGCCAGCCCGCGCAACCCTATAGCCAGCCCACCCAGGCATACGGCCAGCCTCCTGCATCCGGCTATCCTCAGCAGCCGGGTCAGCCGCCCGCACCCGGCTATGGCCAGCCTCAACCCTACTACCAGCCAGCTCAGTCCGGCAGCGGCAAGGCGACAGGTGCGCTTGTCTGCGGTATTCTGGCGATCATCTTCTGCGGTCTGCCCATCGTGGGCATCGTGCTCGGCATCGTTGCCATCGTGCTTGCGTCAAAGGCTGTGAAGTTGAGCGGCAAAGATGGCAAGACTACCGCGAGCAAGGTATGCGGCATCATCGGCATCGTGTTCTCGATCATCTGGTTCATCGTCGGTATGGTGGCCGGTTGCACCGCTTTCTATGAGGCGATCGATTCGTCCGTATCGTCCTCTTCCTCCGGTCTGATCGCCGATTCGTCGAGCGGATCGGCCGGCGGTTCCTCGGATGCCGCCGAGGAAGAAGCGGCTCTTGAATCCGCCGCGAGCGCACGGCTCGATACGTACAAGAACGTCGACGCCGCTGTTGTGGAGCGACTTGCCGCCGATATCGATCAGTCCTTTCTGGACGATAACGGCTTCAGCTTGTCGGACCTGGGCGTCGAAGCCTCCATGCTGGCCGAATGGATGGTCTCTGATTTTGATTACGAGCTGGACGGCGCGTACCCCTTCGACGATGCCGGCACCGTCTACGCCGATGTGACGCAGCGCGACGGCAATGAACTGGCCTCGCAGTTCTCGGACAACGTCCAGGCCGCCGTCGACGCTGGCGAGATAGACACGACGGACGAAGCGGCTGCGATGGCAAGCATCGGCGAGATACTCAAAAGCACCATGGAATCAACGACCGACTTGACCACATACTATGTGAGCATCGAGTTTGTCAAGCAGAACGGCGAATGGGTCATCGATGAAGACGCATGGGCGGAGCAAGAGGAATACCTGTTCAATCTGTACTGATCTTCCGCGTTCGCCTAGATGCGGAGCGGAGGCGGTCAGGACCCGCCTCCGCTCCGCGTGGTGTGACTGCGAGGCGCTGTGCCTAACCCAGGCGCTGCCCCAGCTCCTTGGCGGCCTCCGCTTTGTCGAAATTGCCGGCAGTGCGCTTTCCAAGCGCGCCCATGACGCGGCCCATGTCCTTCTTCGTGGTCGCTCCGGTCTCCTTCAGAACGTCGTCGATGAGGGCTGACAGCGCAGCTCCCGATACTTGCTCGGGCAGATAACTTTCCAAGATGGCCACCTGCCTGGCCAGCGTGTCGGTTCGTTCCTGGTCGTTTCCGGCCTTGATGGAGCCTTCGAGCGTCTCCCCGGTTTGCTTGATGAGGCGCTTGAGCATGGCGTCTACGTCTGCATCCTGGATGTCTCGTCGTTCGTTCACTTCGATGTTCTTTATCTCGCCATGCACCTGTCGCAGGATCGACAAGCGCACCTTGTCCTTCGCCTTCATGGCGGCCTTGATCTCGTCCTTCAATTCCTCGTAGCGCATAGATCCTCGCTTTCCTGTCCGATTGCGCGCGTATGCGTTTCGGCTTCGAGTATACCTTACGCCGGACGGGCATGTGCGCCGTCTGCTGTCGCATGCGCAGCGGGTACCGCCGTATGCCTCCGATCGTCGTTGCGGATGCGTCCGGTGGCTGACCGCCGCGTGCGCAGGGGTATGAACGGTGCAAGCCAAAAGGGCGGCTCGTAAAATCCTTGCGACAATGCGCGAGCGGATTCAATCATGTCCGGTGGCTCTGGTAGTATGTCTAGATTATCTGAAAACAGGCGATCGAAGGACGATTATGAGAGACCTGCCCACCAACCAGCTCGATCCGAAGATCAAAAATGTGTGGCGCATCAACGACGCAATCTGGCTCACCGTCGTGTTCCTGGGTTGCTTCATCCCGTTTGCCATCGCGGCGGTTGCGGAGCCTGCGGGCTGGATATTCATCGTATTGGCTGCGGTTGCGATCGCCTACGTCGTCGCCCTGGTCGTATGGCTCGTTGTGTTGCCGCCCATCCGATATGTGCGGTGGCGCTACGAGATGTCTCCCGAATATTTGGACATCGCGCGCGGCATCATATGGCGCAAGCGCTTTATCATCCCCTTCATTCGCGTTCAGAACACCGATACGCGGCAAGGACCTGTCTTGCGGGCGTTCGGCCTGTCGAGCGTCACTGTGGCTACAGCCGCAGGCGAACATGAGATACCCGGTCTTGGCATGGAAGAAGCTGAACAGCTGCGCGATCGTGCAGCCGAGCTTGCGCGTTTGGCCCAGGAGGACGTGTGATGACGGATTCGCATCAGCAGCACCAGCCCGGCGAGTTCGGTCAACCCGGCATGCCGCCCCAACCCCAACCCGTCACGCCTCAGCCCCAGCCTGGCATGCCGCTTCAACCGGTGCCCGGCGCGCAATCCCAACCCGGCATGCCGGTCGGCGCGCAACCGTGCTATCAGCCCGGCGTCCAGCCCTTGCCCGGCATGCCGTTGCCGCCTCAACCTGGCGCGCAATCTCAACCTGGATTTCCTCCGATCGGCGTTGCGGCTGCGTCTGCCGGCCAGCAAGGAGCGCCTTTCGGCCAGCCGGAGCGTCAGCATGTGCACCATAGTTACATCTGGCTCGGCAGCCTGAGCACGGCGTTCATGGTGCTTGTCATCATGTTCTTCTCCGGCTTCTCGGCTATCGTGGGCGCGCTGGCCGATGGGGAATCGATAACGCGCGGTGACCTCCCTATGCTCATATTCATCATCGGCGGCGTCGTGCTCGTGTTCGTTCTGGTGGTTGGGTTGACGGCGGCCTACCAGGTGGTCGCGTACAAGCATCTATATTACGAGCTGGGCCCCGAGGAGTTCAACCTCTTCCGCGGCATCTTCAACAAGAAGCGCGTCCACGTTCCCTATCAGCGCATCCAGTCGGTGGACCAGCGCGTGACGCTGCTGCAGCGCATCTTCGGCGTGTGCACGGTCAGCATCGACACGGCAGGCGGTGCGTCGAACAAAGCTGTCACCGTCCCGTACGTGCAGAAGACGAAGGCTGAGGAGCTGCGGCGCGAGCTGTTCGCCCGCAAGCAGTATCAGGCGGCCGTACAGAGCGGCATCGCGGTTCAAGGCGGCTCTGTGCCAACCGCAACCGCTGCGGCGCACGCAGGCGCCGGCGCGGCCGACGGAAACGTCTTGGACGCTCCCGCCGAGATCTGGCAGGATGTGCGCGGCGTGTTCGGAGGGGCCGCCGTCGATACCGGTCGCGTCACCTTCGAATACGGCATGTCCAACAAGGAGCTCGTCTTTACGGGGCTCTCGAACAATACGGCGTTCATCGTCGTGGTCCTCGGCATTTTCGGTGCGGTTGCGCAGTTCGCCGGCGAGATCGCACCGTTGCTGTTCGGAGCATTCGAACCGATGGTGGGAAATGTGACCACGTTTGGCGCGCGTCTATTCGGCGGCAACATCGTGGCGGCCGGCATCGCCGCGTTCGTGGTGGCGGCTGTGGTGCTCTGGTTGCTTTCAGCTGTGGGCACCTGTATTTCCTACGGTGGGTTTCGCGCCTGTCGACGTTCGAACCGCATCGAAGTAGAGCACGGTCTTCTGCAGCATCGTTTCCAAGGCGTCGATGTCGACCGCGTGCAGTCCGTTGTGGTGAAACAGGGCTTCGTTCGCCGTCTGCTCGGATACTGCGAACTTTCGCTCGGCAAGATAGACGCTGCCGAGGAAGGGCAGGAGCAGCAAAACGGCCTCAATCAGCAGGGACTGGTCATCCATCCGTTCGTGAAGCTCAGCCGCGTGCCCGAGATACTCGCGGGCATCATTCCCGAGTTCTCCGACGTACCGGCCGAGAACACGCCAGTCGCGCGGGTGGCGTTGCGCCGCGCCCTCATCCGCCGCTGTATTTTGCAGGGATCGGGCTTTTGGCTTGCCGTCGTCGTCATCGTCGCTCAAATTTCGATCAATGCGCTCATGGGATCGTCCTCCTCCTCCGAGGACGTGTTCGTCGTGTGGCTTGCGAACATGGGGGCCATCATCGGCTACGCACTGTGCCTTGTGCTGTTCGCGCTGGACGCGGTGGGAGCCGTACTGTGGTATCGCGGTTCGGGTTTTGCGTACAATCGCCGTTTCATGCAGGTGAGCAACGGCGGCTTCTCGCGCGAGACCATCAGCTTCCCGCGCAAGAAGATACAGTTCGGCTACACGAAGACGAATCCGTTCCAGCGCCGTGCCGGTACGGCTACAATCAACGTGAGGACGGCGGCGGGCATCGGAGGCACGACCATCAGACTCATCGATGCTCGAGAAGAGGATGCGGCCGCCTGGCTCGAATGGATCAAGCCGCGGGGAACTATGATAGAGTGACGAGTATGAACGAATCTGCGACAACCGAAAAGCGGGGCGCTTCGAGCGCCGACCGGGGCAGTCTTGCTCCCGAACGATCGGCTGAGTCTAGCGGATTGGCGCACCCGCCTTCGGTTTGGGTACCGTCGCAGCTCAAGCCCGAAGATGATGCACATGAGAACGGACATCGAACTCCCGGCGTTTCAGCGCGTGCCGCAACGAAGCACAGCGTGCGCGAGTACACGGCGGGCGAGGAGGTGGCCAACTCCGTCTCGCATGGTCTCGGAGTGCTGCTTGCCATCGCGGCCATTCCCGTGCTCGTCGCGCGGGCTCTGGACGACGGTGGCGGAGTGTACCTGTTCGCTGCGCTCGTATACACCTTCACGATGCTGCTCGAGTACACGATGTCGACGCTGTATCATGCTCTCACCGCCGAGCGAGCGAAGAAGATATTCAAGATTCTCGACCATAGCTGCATCTACCTATTCATCGCAGGCTCCTACACGCCCTTCTGCCTCATCTCGCTTGCCGATGCCGGGGGGACGGCTTTGTGTGCGTTCGTGTGGATTGTGGCTCTCGTCGGGGTTGCGTGCGAAGCGTTCTGGGTGTTTCGCCCGCGCTGGGTGTCGGCCGTGCTGTACCTGCTCATGGGCTGGTGCGTCATCTGGTTTTTGCCGGCTCTCGTTCAAGCCATTCCCGCTCCCGGCCTATGGCTGCTCGTGGGCGGAGGGGTCTGCTATTCAATCGGGTGCATCTTCTACGTTCTGAAGAAGGTGCCCTACATGCATTCGATATTCCATCTCTGGGTCCTTGCCGGAAGCATTCTGCAATTCCTGGCAATCATGTTGTACGTCATGTAGGCGGCCGCGTGCAAGAGCGCGCGGGCATGACAGCCCCATGATTCCCCGGAGGCCCGATGTCGCCGGGCGCAGGCGTCGATAAGGGAGGTAGACGGCGCCGTCCACCGCTTATGAAGGAGTTGAACGCAGTACCTATGGAAGTTTGGGTCAGTATTGTCGTCACGTTCGTGCTGGTTCTCATCAATGGGTATTTCTCGATGTCGGAAATGGCCCTCGTCAACGTCAGGCATGTGCTGCTGCAAAAGGATGCGGACGAGGGAGATCAGAGCGCTCGGCGCGCGCTCGATCTGGCGAGCGATTCAGGACAGCTTCTCGCCACTATCCAGGTGGCCATCACGCTCGTGGGATTCTTTGCGTCGGCTGCTGCGGCAACGAATCTTTCGGAACCGTTCGCCTCATGGCTGTCGGGCTTCGGCATTGGATGGCTGTCCTTCGCCGCGCCTGCGCTCGCGCCTGTTCTTATCACCCTGGCCGTGTCGTATCTGAGCATCGTGGTGGGCGAGCTCGTGCCCAAGCGCATTGCGCTGGCTGATGCAGAGCGCGTGAGCAAGGCTGTCGCCGGGCCGCTCGCCATATTCCAGAAAGTCGCGTCGCCGCTCGTAGCGCTCACATCGGCTTCTGCGAATGGATTGTCGCGCCTGCTGGGCATTAAGAGCGCCGACGAGCGCCAGAGCGTATCGGAAGACGAGCTTCGGTTCATGGTCGCCGACAACGACGAACTGCTCGAGGACGAGAAGCGCATGATCCACGAGATTATCGACCTCGGCGACATGACGGTGCGCGAGATCATGCAGCCGCGTGTGGATATGATCCTCGTCGAAGACGACGACACGGTGCGCCAGGCTGTTGATCGCATGCGCGGGACGGGCTACTCGCGCCTACCCGTATACCACGAGGATATCGATCGGATCGTTGGCATCGTCCATTACAAGGATCTCGTGGGACCCCTCATGGACGGCAAGGAGAACGACCCGATCGTCGGATACGCGTATCAGGCAATGTTCGTGCCCGAGACCAAGGACATCTTCCCGTTGCTTGCCGAGATGCAAACGAAACGTCAACAGATGGCTATCGTTGTTGACGAGTACGGCGGCACCGATGGTTTAATAACGATCGAGGACATCGTGGAGGAGATCGTCGGCGAGATCGAGGACGAAACGGATCGCGAGAATCCATTCATCAAGCAGGTGGACGATGGCGTTTGGATCGTGGACGGTCGGTTCCCTGTTGAAGAGGCGGAAGAGCTCGGGTGGCCTGTTCGGGATTCCGACGATTACGAAACCATTGCGGGCTGGCTTATGAGCATGCTCGACTCGGTTCCCCAGACTGGCGACGAGTTCGAATTCGACGCGTACCGTTTCAAGATCCAGGAGATGCGTCGCCGCCGCATTATGACCATCCGGGTCGAGCGCATGTCCGGTTCGGACGAGGAAAACGTTCTCGAAAGGCACGATCAGGAGGAAGCGTGACAGACGAGAAGCGGCTGTATCGATCGCGCGAGAGGCTCGTTGCGGGCGTGTGCGCCGGTATCGCCGAGTATTTCAACGTCGACCCGCTGGTTGTGCGCATCCTGGCGATCGTGCTGACGCTTGCCTCGGGCGGCGTGCTGGCGCTTGCTTACGTCGGTTTATGGATCGCCGTGCCCATGGCCCCCGAGGTATTCGCGCCTTTGGACGTCGAGCCGCACGCGGTGCGCTCGGACACGTACGGCTCTGTCGATTGCGGGGAATCACATCCATCCGCGGTTCCCCGTCCGTCCGTTCCCGCCTCGATGACGGGGTGCTCCCTGTCGGGCTACCCCGGTGCAGGGCATGTGCCTCCCGAGCCGCCGCCGGCGATGGCTCGGTCGCGGCCGATGCCGGGTGGAGCGCCGGCCCCTCCGAGATCGTACGTCCCCTCCTATCCCGATGCCGCTGCGCCGGGATTCGTCCCGCAGCAGGTTGCGCCTGCGCGGCATACGGCGCCCGCCCAAGAGGAGCGGGTTCCCGCGCCCCAGCGCGACGAGTCCGACCGCAGGGAGGCTGCGGACGTTCACGTGAGGACTGCGCTCCTGATCGGATCGTTGCTGCTGACCCTTGGCGTGAGCGTGCTTGCATCCGAGTTTGTCCTCGGCGCATCCTGGTGGCAGTTCTGGCCGCTTGTGCTCGTTGTCCTGGGTATTCTGCGCATGGTGCTCCCCGATTCCGAGGGTTGGCGTCTGGACGGGTTCGCCGGCGGATTCGTGGTGTTCTGCGTCGGAGCGACCTTGATGCCGATGAGCCTGGGCATCGTCGCATGGCGCACGATCGGCGTTATGATCGCCCATGTATGGCCGTTGCTCTGTATCGCGCTCGGGTGCTTCGTTCTGGGCTGCGTTCTTAAATCGTCCGTCCTCAAGCTTGCGGCATCACTGGTGTTCGCGGTGTTCTGCGCGGCGGGATTACTGTTGTTCGGAGTGCCGGGACCCGTGGGAGAGCTCGTGCTCATGGCTCCGTACGGTCGCGAATACCGGTTTCCCTTCTTCGGTTGAGCCTTTTCATCCGGGCGTCGTTCGGATTGCCGTTCGCTTCTCGATTCAGTCAGGATGCCGCCTGCCGACGATGCATAGTTCGTTCGCTTGTTTGCCATGTTTTCCGTGTGCAGAGCCATCTGCAGTTTTGGGAAAATGCGATTTGTCAAGCGAACAAACCGTGAACCACCTCTTCACACTTTTTTGATATTCGGCCGCCGCTCGGCTAAAATGGACGTCGTCACAACAGCATATCGCCCATTCCGGCAGCAACCTCCCTTACAACAAACCACGCTGTCAACCGCTTCGGCGGTTTGGGGTGCTGCGCTGTGGTCTGAAAGGGAAACGACGTTTTGGCACAGAAGCGGTTCAAACAACGGAAATCGAGTTTCGCCGCGCGGGTGATCGCAGTCGGATGCGCTTCGAGTATTCTGGCGGGATGCATCGGCATCGGCTTCGCTTCCGCGGGTAGTGGAGCCTCTCAGGATGCCGCATCGTTTGGCCTCGAATCGAACGTCGCCGCTTCCAACGAGGATGCGATGGTGTCTTCCCCTATCTCCGACACGTCTGCGAGCGAGTCGCTTACCAAAACGGCATCGCGCGATATTTCCCAAGGCATCGCCGCTATTGAGGCCGAGGAAGAAGCCGCGCGCATCGCTGCCGAGGAAGCTGCCCGTGCCGAGGAAGAGGCGCGCATCGCCGCGGCCGAGCAGGCAAAGGCTGCCGCCCAGCAGACGTCGGCCGAATCGGCCATGGGCTCCCTTGGCGACGTCGACTGGTCGGTTGGCAAAGATGCTTTCCTTGCCGAGTGGACCTCTCGTATCGATTCCTACCTGGCTGGATCGCCTCTTGCGGGACAAGGGGCCGTGTTTGCGGAGGCCGCCTGGAACAATAGCGTGGATCCGCGCTGGTCGCCCGCTATTTCCAACACCGAAAGCTCGAAGGGCGAGAACTGCTTCAAGCCCTACAACGCATGGGGCTGGGGCCAATCTGGTTGGTCGAGTTGGGAAGAAGCTATTAACGCCCATGTGGCTGGCCTCGCGTCTATGTACGGCTACACCATTTCATACGGCAACGCTCAGAAGTACTGCCCCCCGAACTACGATAACTGGTTCAAAGACACCCTCTCCCAAATGAAGATGATCTAGCGCTTTGTGCGCGAGGCCTTGCGTATGCGGCGGTCGTTCGGCTGCCGTTTTTCTTTGCGGACGCAGCGCATGATGGCGGTACTCTCTTGCGGACGCAGCATAGGCGGCTGCATTCTGCGTCTTTCGCGATCGTTGCCGTTCGATGCCGGCGCTGGCATCGTGTGCGGCATATGCAGTATGCTATGGCACACAGCATAGGCGGCGCCGCTTGGCGCCTTATGAAAGGACTTGCATGAACAACGTGATCGTTGTCGGCTGCGGCCGCGTAGGATCTCAGTTGGCGAACATGCTTTCGGACAACGGCAGCAACGTGTGCGTCATCGACCGCAATGCCGACGCGTTCGCGAACCTCGGCCGCTCCTTCAACGGCTCCACCGTGCAAGGTGTGGGCTTTGACGAGGAGACGCTGATCAAGGCCGGCGTCGAGGATTGCGACGTCATGGCCGCGGTTACCCAGTCCGACAACACGAACCTGATGGTGGCCGAGGTGGGGAACCGCTTGTTCGACGTGCCGCATGTCATCGCGCGCCTGTACAACCCCGATCACGAACGCGCTTATATGCAGCTTGGCATCGACTATGTGTGCGGAACCTCGCTCGTGGCCGAGGATGTATTCAGCAAGATCGTATCAGGCCATGGATCGCACCTCGATACGTTTGGCGAGTTCGAGGTATTGCGCTTTTCCCTCGATCTCACGTGGATGGACCGACGTACTATACGCGTCTCCGAGCTGGAGCGCGACCACGATATCCGTATCATCGCGTTCGAGCGCGGTGATGGTTCGGCAAGTTCTATCCCTACGCGCGATTCCATCCTCTACAACGGCGACTCGGTGCTCGCCTGCGTGCGCCATGAGCTGATCGAGTCGTTCTCGAAGTACATTCAAGATTGACCTCCGGATGAGGGCGTCCTGCGCCCGTCACGAAAGGATGCGGTATGTACATCGTCATTGCGGGCGGCGGAAAAGTCGGCGAGTATCTGGCCTCGGTGCTGTTGCAAAGCGGCAACGATGTGGCTGTCATCGACAAGGATCTCACCACTGCAAACAGGCTTTCGGTGGTGCTGGAGGGCCGTTACTTGGTTATTCACGGCGATGGATGCGATTCGAAGTTTCAAGAGGATGCGGGCATCCGTCGCGCCGACGTGTTCGTAGCAACCACCGGCCAAGACGACAACAATCTCGTATCGTGCGAGATCGCTCAGCGCGTGTTCAACGTGCCGCGCTGCATTGCGCGTGTGAACAGCCCGAAAAACCTTCGCATCTTCAAGGAGGTCGGCATCGAATGCGTATCGTCGACGACGCTCATCGCCAATCTCATCGAGGAGGAAACCTTGCTTGGCAGCGTGAGCGTGGCTTCGTCGCTCACGCATGGTGACGTGCTGCTGTCGGAGGTCGTCGTACCTCGCATGCGCCACCACTCGAATGAAGCAGGCGTGTTGGCGTCGTCCATTCCAATGCCCGACAACAGCCTGATCGCGGCGGTGAGCACCAAAGACGACGTGGAAGTGGTGAGTGAGGAAACGGTGCTGTTTCCCGGCGATAAGGCCGTCGTCGTGGCTGATGCTTCCGTGCTCGACGAGGTGCGGGCGCTCTTCAAGGGGCTGTAGGGTTCCGCAAGTCTCCCTATGGTGGAATCTGCCGATACTGCGCCTGTTCGCAAGGCGCGAGGCGCTCGCATGCATCCGCTTTCCGCCACGGCGCGTGGTATCATAGCTGCGTCGAAAAACAGCGGGAGAGGAAGCAGCGTGATCAACCGTTACACGCGCCCGGCGATGGGCGCCATCTGGGAGCTTGAGAACAAGTTCAACATCTGGAAGGAAATCGAGGTGCTGGCGTGCGAGGCGCAGGCCGAGCTGGGGCAGTCCGGCATCACGAAGGAGGAGGCCGCGTGGATCCGCGCGCATGCCGACTTCACTGTTGAGCGCATAGACGAGATCGAGAAGGTGACGAACCACGACGTCATCGCGTTCACCACGAACATGGCCGAGTACATCGACGCCGATGTGCCCGAGGGGCAGGAGCCGCCCAGCCGCTGGGTGCACTACGGCATGACCTCGTCCGACCTGGGCGACACGGCGCTGTCCTACCAGATCACGCAAGCGATCGACATCATCCTCGAAGACATCAAGCAGCTGGGCGAGACGTGCAAACGCCGCGCGTTCGAATTCCAGGAGACGCTGTGCGTGGGCCGCACGCACGGTATCCACGCCGAGCCCATGACGTTCGGCATGAAGTTCGGCAGCTGGGCCTGGGCCCTCAAGCGCGCCCAGACGCGCATGGAGGAGGCCCGCAAGGTGGCCGCCACGGGTGCCATCAGCGGTGCCGTGGGCACGTATTCCAGCATCGACCCGTTCGTCGAGCAGTACGTGTGCGAGCGCCTGGGGCTTGAGGCCGACCCGCTGTCCACCCAGGTGTTGGCGCGCGACCGCCACGCCCAGGTCATGGCCGGCCTCGCGGTGACGGCATCCACGCTGGAGTCCATCGCCATGCAGGTGCGCCTGCTGCAGCAGTCCGACGTCATCGAGGCCGAGGAACCGTTCGCGAAGGGCCAGAAGGGGAGCAGTGCCATGCCGCACAAGCGCAACCCCATCACGGCCGAGCGCGTCTGCGGCCTGGCCCGCACCGTGAAGTCCAACGCGCAGGTGGCCTTCGACAACGTGGCGCTGTGGTACGAGCGTGACATCAGCCACTCCGGCGCCGAGCGCGTCGCGCTGGCTGACAGCTTCATCGCGCTCGACTACATGTTCGGCAAGATGCAGTGGATGCTCGACGGCCTGCAGACCTACCCCGCCAAGATGGAACACAACCTATGGCGCACGCGCGGCCTCATCTTCAGCTCGAAGGTGCTGCTGGCGCTCGTGGACACGGGCATCAGCCGCGAAGACGCCTACGTCATCGTGCAGCGCAACGCCATGAAGGTGTGGGAAGATATCCAGAACGCCGTGGACGGCCCCACCTACCGCGAGAACCTCGAGGCCGACCCCGAGGCGAACCTTTCGACCGAGGTGCTCGACGAGATATTCGACCCCTGGGACTTCCTCACCCGCAAGGACGTGGTGTTCGACCGACTCAAGGAGTTGGAGTTCTAAGCTTCAAGGTTGCGCAGAGGATCCGAGTCTGGCGCGGCACCATTGCAGAAGCGCTTGTCGCGCTTCGATTTGGGCAGATCCCCCCGATTGTCGCAGCAAATTTGACTCTCGCGCTTGCCAAGGTGCACAATGAAAGCAAGCGCATCCTGAAGCTGGGATTCCGGTTTGCATCGGGGATGATGCTCGTGCAAGATTCAATATTCGACGAATCAGGGAGGTAGCCATGTTGCCACTGAAAGGCGTTAAGGTAGTCGATCTGACCACGTTCCTCGCCACGCCAACGACCGGTCGCGTGCTGGGAGAGTGGGGAGCCGACGTCATCAAGGTCGAGTCGGCCAAGGGCGATCCCGGGCGCGTGAATCAGGCGGTCGTGTTCGGCATGACGGCGAGCGACGATGAGAACCTCGGATTCGACATGGCGAACATGCACAAGCGTTTCGTCTCGCTTAACCTCAAGAACGAAAAGGGCCTCGAGGTCATGCACAAGCTGCTGGCCGACGCCGATATCTTCATCACGAACAACCGCACGAAGTCGCTCGCGAAGATGGGCCTTGATTGGGAGAGCCTCCATGCGAAATATCCGCGCCTCATCATGGGGCATGGACTTGGCTACGGCAAGAAGGGGCCCGAAAAGGATGCGGCGGGCTTCGACGTCACGTGCTACATGGGGCGCGGCGGCGTGTTCGGCACCACGGTGAACAGGGGAGACGCCCCCATGATTCCGACGAACGGCTACGGCGACTTCCAGGCGTCGATGTTCTTGGCAGCGGGCTTGTTGGCCGCCTACATCGGTCGCGAGCAGACCGGCGAGGGCGACTACGTTACCTGCGCGTTGCAGCATGCAGGCATTTACGCGCTGTCGACGGGCATGGTGTCGGCTCAGTACGGCAACCCGTACCCGAAGAGCAGGACGGAGGTCAACAATCCGCTCAACAACGTCTTCCATTCGAAGGACGACAAGTGGGTGGTGCTCTGCCTGCCCGAATACGATCGCGATTGGCCGCGCGTCATGAAACTTATCGGTCGCGAAGAGCTGGCCGAGCACCCCGACTATTCAGTGTGCCAGACAGTCAACGACAAGGGCCTCGCCCCCGAAGTCACCAAGATCCTCGACGACGGCTTCGCTCAGTTCACCCGCGAAGAGCTGTTGAAGATGTTCAAGGAGAACGACATGCCGTGCGAGCCCGCACAGACGCCGCTTGACGTCTACGAGGACCAAAACGCTCTCGTGAACGAGTACATCGCCCCGGTTCCCTATCCGAAGGGCGACCGCTGGTGCCCGACGGCGCCCGTGCAGTTCGAGCTGAACGATTCGCTGGCGCTCGAGCCCACTGGCATGCTTGGCTCGGCGACGGCCGACGTCATGAAGGAGCTCGGCTATTCCGACGACGAAATCAAGGCTGCCATCGAGGAAGGCGCCGTCACTGAAGCAACGCCGCTCAAGGTGTTGCAGGGTAAGTAGCGGACAGCCATAGGCTCGCACAGCTAACAAGGCAAACGATTCGAACGAGACCGCGCCTCGGCGCGGTCTCGTTCGACGTGCACTCTAAGAAAGGCTGCAACCACTCCCAGGGGATCGGCACTACGCGAGCGGCTTCCAGACCTTCACGACGCAGCATTTTCGCGGCTCGCCGTTTACCGGGTTGTCATCGACGTTCGTGAACGTGACGATACTGTCGTGCACGCCGGTAGTGGCCAGGTACTCGCCGTAATCATCCGCGCCGTTTTCGATTTCGAAGCGGAAGCTCTCGTTCGCATTCAAGTCGATGCCGCACACGTTGAGCGTGGACTTCACCATAAGGTATGATCCGCACCAGGCGGGAGCGGCGGTGGGCGTACGGTTGAACCGGAACCAAGGCACGTCGCTGTAGCTGCCCTCGGTTACGGTGACCGTAGGAGCGTATGTTCCCAGGTTCGCGATGCCTCCGCCGTAATTGTAGATAGCGTCGAACGAGAACAAAAAGCCCGTCTGCCCGTACCCGGCTTCAAGAGGCCGCATCGATGTCGGTAGCGCCATGGTGTCCAACACGTCGTTCGTGCGTGCGTCGAGACGCGTGAGCTGGTAATGGATGGAAGACGTGTCGGTGCGCGGCGAGATGACGACGGAGTCTGCCAAACCGTAGGGAGGCGTGGCCATACGGCCGTTCGACGTGAAGGCGATTTCGGCATCGGATGCGCCCATGGTCGCGCGTTTGAGTGTGGAGCCCTCGGTTTTTTTGCTGCCGTCAATTCGGGGCAGCACCTGCCAAAATGCCCGATCGCCCACAGCGGCGATCGTGGGCGTCTGCCATTCGCCGTCGCCTTCGTCAACCAATGCCGGCTCGCCGATGCTCGACCCGTCCGAGGTTGCGGTGTAGATGCGCCACGTGCCGTCGAGTATGTCCGCTTCCGTCCAGATCACGCCTTCCGATGTGGCTCGCACATCGTAGATTTCAAAACCCTCGGCGGTGCCGACAGCTTGTTCGAGCACCGTGATGCACGAACCGGAACCGAGGGCGAGCAAGCCCACCTGGGCGATAGGGCTCGACTGCTCCGTGGGCAACAGGCAGGCGGCGATATCATCGTCATTCGCCCAGACGAGCGTCCCGTAAGGCAGCTCGAAACTGCCGGCGAGCGCCATGCGCTCCGATGCATCGACCTCCGAGCAAGCGTCAGAGGTGGTGACGGAGCTTTCAGGCACCGTAAGCACGGCCAGGTCGTCGGACGAGGCGCTCTGCATCTGGTCGACGATGACAGAGCCTCCGCCGGCAAGGGCCGCGACGGCCCCGACGCCCAAGGCGCCGAAAAGGAAGTGGCGCCTTGTGAGCAGCACATCGCCGCCGTTCGGTGTAGGGATGTGGAAGCCGCCGCCGGATCCTCCCAAGACGCCGCCGGGACCGTTTGAGCCGCCTGCTGCCCTCGGGCTGCGTGCTCCCGCCGCCCGATGCGTTCCGCCCACGCTCGTCGATCCGCGCCCGTTGGGCCCGTCTGCGGTTCCGCCGGTTGGACGTCGATGCGCGCCGCTTGGACGCGGGCCGCTCGAGCCGCCTAAGCCGGCGACGTTACCAACGCTGGGCGCTTCGCCCCTCCGGCCGCCACCCGATGCTGCGCCGCCCAGTCCGGCGACGTTTCCGACGTGACCGCCGTGGGATCCGCCCGTCCTGCCGCCGGCGTACAGCGAGCCGTTCGCAGAGGCCGACCTCCGGCTGGCGCGTCGTGCTGCTGACGAGTGCGATTTGGCGTGATGAGAGTGTGTTGATCTGCGGGTTACCATGGTGTTTATTGTGTCATTTCACGCACAGGTTCGAGCCCGTTCGAGTCTAATTGCTACAATAAACGCAAACACGACCTATGCGCTCGGAGCTGGCCTGTACAGGGAAGGAAGCGGGCCGAGCGGGCTCCGTGAGAACTCGGAAAGACGACGAGCTTGAGGAGTGACCCTATGAGCAACGAAACACGACGCATCCTTTTGGTTGAAGACGAAAAAGCCATCCGCGACGCCGTGACGGCCTATCTTGAGCGTGAGAATTACTGGGTGACGGCGGTCGGCGACGGCCAGGAGGCGCTCGAGGAGTTCTCGAAGCACCATTTCGACCTGGTCATCCTCGACCTCATGCTGCCCCGCGTGCCGGGCGAGCGCGTCTGCCGCGCCATCCGCGACAACTCCGACGTGCCCATCATCATGCTCACCGCGAAGGGCGAAGTGGAAGACCGCATCATCGGCCTGGAGCTGGGCGCCGACGACTACCTGGTGAAGCCGTTCAGCCCCCGCGAGCTGGTGGCCCGCGCTCGCGCCCTGCTGCGCCGCGTGCACGCCGATTCGGAGCCGCAGCGCGAAGTGCTGGAGTTCGGCGAGCTCACCATCGACGTGTCGGGCCACAAAGTGCTGGTCAACAACGAGGAAATCGACCTCACCGCCAGCGAGTTCAAGCTGCTCACCACGCTCTCTCGCTACCCCGGACGTGTGTATTCGCGCATGGAGCTGGTGGAGAAGGTGCTGGGCTACGACTTCGAGGGCTATGAGCGCACCATCGACAGCCATGTGAAGAACCTGCGCGCGAAGATTGGCGACAACCCGCGCAGCCCGAAATGGCTGCACACCGTGCACGGCGTGGGCTATCGCTTCGAGGACCCCACCAAGGTTTCCCAGTAATCCGACGTGGAGGAAGCGAGGCGACAGGATCCTGCTGACGGGCGGGACTCGTGCGAATCGAGGCAGCGCTCGGGCGGCGTTGAGCGCGTGACGGTCGAGGCCGACGGCGGTGCAACCGGCCCCATTGTCCTTCCCGCCGGCGACGAGGCCGGGAAACGCAAGCGCACGCATCGGCGACTGCGGTGGGATAACTTCACCTATACGACGCGCGTCACCGCGGCATTCGCGTTCGTTGCCGCGATGACCGCTCTTGTGGCCATCGGCGTGCTTTCATTCGTGTGGGAGCAGCACTTCCAAACGTACACGCAGGAGAACATGAAGTCTCTCGCGGAATCGACCGCGCGGAACATCGAGGAAATCTACGACGAGACGGGCACGCTCGACGACCCTCGCGTGATTGCCGCCGCTGAGTATGCGGCAACAATGAACAGCGGTATCGGCGTGTCCATCCGCCAAAACGGAGGCGGCTTCATTTGGGACTCCACCCAGGTGGGGGAGTCGGGCAGCGATTGGAGGTCAGACGCGGGAAGGTTATCGCTCGCCCCGCAGCCTTCTTCGAACAGCCAGTTCGCCTATGCGAACATCGAGCACGATGACAGAGCGGTCGGCTCCGTAAATGTGTGGGTGCTCGGATCTCAAACCCTGTTGCGCTCGGCAGACGAGGAGTTCCGCGACAATTCCTACCAGGCTATGGTATTCGCCACGGTGCTGGCCATCGTGCTTGCTTCGTGCATCGGGTTCCTGTTCGCCCGTGCTCTCGTCAGCCCTATCAACCGCATGACAAGAACCGCCAAAGCCATCAAGGAAGGCGATCTGTCTGCGCGCACGGAGCTGCACGGCGAAGACGAAATCGCGCGACTTGGCGAGACGTTCGACGCCATGGCCGATTCCATTGAGCGCGATCGCGAGCTTGAGCGCCGGCTGACCACCGACGTGGCCCATGAGCTGCGCACGCCGCTCATGGCGATACAGTCCACCGTGGAGGCTATGGTGGACGGAGTGTTCGAGGCCGACGAGGAGCGGCTGGAAACGGTGAACTCTGAGGTGCAGCGTCTCAGCCGTCTGGTCGATGCCATTTTAAAGCTCTCGCGTCTCGAAAACCGTTCAACTCCCATGAAGACGGAGGTCGTGGACGTCGGCGAGCTTATCGAGGGCATCGTGGCCACGCATGAGGCGTTCGTGGCGGATTCGAACCTCACACTTACCTACGAAATGGAGCGCAACGTGCGGGTGCTCGGAGATGCCGATATGATCCGCCAGGCTACCGCCAACCTCATCTCGAATGCGGTTCGCTATACGCCAGAAGGCGGGCATATCACGGTGCGCGTACGTCGCGGCGACATCATGGCGGCCATCCAGGTGGAGGATACGGGCATCGGCCTTACGCCCGACGAAGCCAAGATGGTGTTCTCGCGATTCTGGCGCGCCGACGCGGGGCGCACGCGCGAGAGCGGAGGGTTGGGCATCGGACTCTCGGTGGTGAAAGAGATCGTCGACCGGCATCATGGCTGGGTGCAGGTGGAGGGGTGCGCGGGCGTAGGAGCTTGCTTCACCATCCACATCCCGCTATACACGGGAGAGGATCAGAAAGCGGTACGTCCCCCGAAGGCGCAGAAATCGCGCGGAAAGTCGCGCAAAGATCAGAAATAGACGATAATGGGATATGGCGCGCGCAGGGGCGGGCGCCATGCGGAGTTGTTGAGAGAGCAACGAAAGGACCAGCATGGCCGGAATTGACATCACACCCGACGCGCAAGGCAAAGTGCGCGATCTGTACGACCTGGGAGACAGGCTCCTGCTGGTGGCGACGGACCGCATCTCAGCGTTCGATTACATCTTGGAAGACGAGATCCCGCACAAGGGCGCGGTGCTTACGCAGCTGTCGTGCTTCTGGTTTGAGCTGCTGGACGGCGTGGTGGAGAATCACCTCATCAGCGCCGACGTGGCCGACCTGCCCGAGCAGTTCAAGCCGTACGCCGACTACCTGCGCGGGCGCTTCATGCTGGTGAAAAAGGCCGACATGTTCCCCGCCGAGTGCATCGTGCGCGGCTACCTGGCCGGCAGCGGACTGGCGGAGTACCAGAAACAGGGTACGGTGTGCGGCATTCAACTGCCTGAGGGCCTCGTGAACTCGTCGAAGCTGCCCGAGCCCATCTTCACGCCGTCCACGAAGGCCGAGATAGGCGACCACGACGAGAATATCAGCTACGAGCGCCTCGTGGAGATCATCGGCGAGGACGACGCCTCCAAGCTGCGCGACCTGTCCATCAAGGTGTACACCACGGCGCGCGACCATGCCGAGAAGCAGGGCATCGTCATCGCCGACACGAAGTTCGAGTTTGGCCGTCTGAACGGCCAGATCATCCTGGCCGACGAGGTGCTGACCCCCGACTCGTCTCGCTTCTGGCCGGGCGACGAGTACGCCGAGGGCAAGGACCAGCCCAGCTTCGACAAGCAGTTTGTGCGCGATTGGCTGAACGCGAACTGGGACCGTCAGGGCAACCCGCCCCGCCTGCCCCAGGACATCATCGATCGCACGAGCGAGAAGTACATCCAGGCCTACGAGAAGATCACGGGCCGGACTTTTGTTCCGTTTGTCTAGCGACAAGCGGAACTCCTCGACGCTGCGGGGCGCCGAGGCACCCGATCTCGGCGCTCCAAGCTTTGCCCACGTGCGCAAGCACGCTTCGCAAAGCTTTCGCGCCAATCCCGGGCACCTCGGCGCCTCTCGCTGACTTTGCGAGACCTGCGAAGTTCAAAAGCATTCAACAAGGAGCAACATACCATGTCCCAACGCAACCCCATGAACGACCGTTATCAGACCGACGAGCATGTGGGCAAAACCCGCAAAAGCGCCGCGTCGGCAAAGCCGAAGACCAAGGCCGCTGCAACGGTGCGCGTGCAGTCGACGAAGAAGCCCAAGAAAAAGGGATTCTTCGGCGGCGGAGGCGGTGGCAACCAGCAGAGCAAGTCGGCCAAGAAGCTTGAGCGTGAGAAGCGCGCTGAGCTGAACAGGAAGTATTACCACCCGCCGACTCGCGAATACCAGCGGATGCGCAAGCTGTGGTGGGGCCTCATCATCGGAGCTATCGTCTGCGGCGTCGTCACGTTCGCCGGCCAGCAGCTTCTACCTACGCCTCTGGTGTACGTGTTGCTGGCCGTCACCTACCTGTTGGCAGTGGCCGCACTGCTGCTGGATTCCATGAAGATTCGCAAGCTGCGTCGTATCTATCAGGACCAGATGGAGCACAAGAGCAAGGACATCCGCGCCATGGAAAAGGCGGAGCGTGCGGCCCAGAAAGCCCAGCAGCGCGCCGCCAAGGAAGCTTCCGAGGGCGAGCCTGCCAAGGAAGAAGAGCCCAAGAAGCGCGGCCTGTTCGGAAGCGGCTTTCGGTTGAGCAAGGCTGAGAAGGAAAAGGCGGCGAAGGGTTCGTCCGACGAACCAGCCGATCAGAGCGAGACCTCTGCACGCGAAGCCGCTTCAACTGAGCCTGCTAAAACCGGTAAGCAGGACAAAGCGTCGAAGTAGCCGTACGCCGGCAGGTCGAAATCGACGAGCAGTGGAATCGCAGGATTCGATGAAGTAAGGTGGGAACCATGGTTTCTCGCGTGTATGTTGAGAAGAAGCCCGGCTTCGACGTGGAGGCGCAGCAGCTCGCGCACGAGCTGCGCGACATCTTAGGGATCGAGCGGCTCGAAGGCCTGCGCCTGGTGAACCGCTACGACGTGGAGGGCATCTCGGACGAGCTGTTCGAGCAGTGCGTGCCCACGGTGTTCAGCGAGCCGCAGTCCGACGTGGCCACTTTGGAGATGCCGGCGGCGGAAGGCGCAGCCGTGTTCGCGGTGGAGTACCTGCCCGGGCAGTTCGACCAGCGCGCCGACTCGGCCAGCGAGTGCATACAGCTGATCAGCCAGGGCGAGCGCCCCGAGGTGCGCAGCGCGAAGGTGTACCTGCTGGAGGGCCCGCTCGCCGACGAGGACGTGGCCGCCATCAAGCATTACGTGATCAACCCCATTGAGGCGCGCGAGGCCTCGCTCGAGCCGCGCGAGACGCTGCGCATGGAGCAGCCCGTGCCGCCCATGGTGGAGACGGTGGAGGGCTTCCTCGACCTGGACGAGGCGGGGCTCGCGGTGTTCATCGCCGACCGCGGCCTGGCCACGGATCTGGCCGACCTCGCGTTCTGCCAGCGGTACTTCGCGGAGGAGGGGCGCAACCCCACCATCACCGAGATCAAGATGATCGACACCTACTGGTCCGACCACTGCCGCCACACCACGTTCGGCACGGTGCTCGACGACGTGCGGATCGACGACGAGGCCGTGCGGGCGGCCTTCGAGAAGTACCTGGCCATGCGCCACGAGCTGGGCCGCGACGAGAAGCCGGTGTGCCTCATGGACATGGGCACCATCGGCGCGCGCTGGCTGAAGGCGCAGGGCATCCTCACCGGGCTCGACGAGTCCGAGGAGATCAACGCCTGCACCGTGAAGGTGAACGTGGACGTTGACGGCGAGGAGCAGGACTGGCTGTACCTGTTCAAGAACGAGACGCACAACCACCCCACCGAGATCGAGCCGTTCGGCGGCGCGGCCACCTGCGTGGGCGGCGCCATCCGCGACCCGCTTTCCGGGCGCAGCTACGTGTACCAGGCCATGCGCCTCACCGGCGCGGCCGACCCGCTGGTGCCCGTGAGCGAGACGCTGCCCGGCAAGCTGCCGCAGCGCAAGCTGGTGACCACGGCCGCGGCGGGCTATTCGTCGTACGGCAACCAGATAGGTCTGGCAACCGGCCAGGTGAACGAGCTGTACCATCCCGGCTACGCGGCCAAGCGCATGGAGATCGGCGCGGTGGTGGGCGCGACGCCGGCCGACCACGTGCGGCGCGAGACGCCGGCTCCGGGCGATGTGATCGTGCTTTTGGGCGGGCGCACGGGCCGCGACGGCATCGGCGGCGCCACGGGATCGTCGAAGGCGCACAAGCTGGAGTCGCTCGAGACGTGCGGCGCGGAGGTGCAGAAGGGCAACGCGCCGGTCGAGCGCAAGATCCAGCGCCTGTTCCGCCGCGGCGACGCGTGCCGCATGATCAAGCGCTGCAACGACTTCGGCGCGGGCGGCGTGTCCGTGGCCGTGGGCGAGCTGGCTGACGGCCTGTTCATCGACCTGAACAAGGTGCCGAAGAAGTACGAGGGCCTGGACGGCACGGAGCTCGCCATCGCCGAGAGCCAGGAGCGCATGGCCGTGGCGCTGGCGTCCGAGGACGTGGACGCGTTCATCGCGCTCGCGCACGAGGAGAACCTCGAGGCCACGCCCATCGCCAAGGTCACCGAAGAGGCGCGCGTGCGCATGGTGTGGAACGATGCCGTCATCGTGGACGTGAGCCGCGACTTCCTCAACAGCAACGGCGCGGCCAAGCACCAGAACGTGCATGTGGCGCCCGGCGGGAGCTACGAGCGCACGTGGGAGGGCGAGACGCTGGCCGAGCGCCTGGGCGCGCTCGTGCGCGACCTGAACGTGTGCTCGAACAAGGGCCTGTCGGAGCGCTTCGACTCCACCATCGGCGCGGCCACGGCGCTCATGCCGTTCGGTGGCGCGCGCCAGCTCACGCCGGCAATGGCCATGGTGGCGAAGCTGCCCGTGTTCGGCGAGACCTCCACGGTGAGCGGCATGGCCTGGGGCTTCAACCCGTACCTCACGGCGGCGAACCCGTTCGTGGGCTCGTACATCGCCGTGGTGGAGAGCGTGGCGAAGCTGGTGGCCGCCGGTTTCGCGCGCGAGGACATGTACCTCACGTTCCAGGAGTACTTCGAGAAGCTGCGCGACGAGCCCGAGCGCTGGGGCAAGCCCGCCGCGGCCGTGCTGGGCGCGCTGATGGCGCAGGTGGACCTGGGCGTGGGGGCCATCGGCGGCAAGGACTCCATGTCCGGCAGCTTCGAGCAGCTTGACGTGCCGCCGACTTTGGTGTCGTTCGCGACGGCCGTGGGATCGATCGACCGCGTGACGTCTCCCGAGTTCAAGGGAGCCGGCCATCGGGTGGCGCGCATCGCTCCCGCGGCTTACGACGGCGTGGTGCCCGAGGCGGCGGGGCTGCTGGAGGCCATCGCGGTTGTGGAGCGCCTCATCGGCGAGGGCGCGGCGCTCGCCGTGTCGACGCCCGGCTACGGCGGGACGGCCGAGGCCCTGTTCAAGATGTGCGTGGGCAACGGCATCGGGCTGGCGCTGGACGAAGACGTGACGGCCGACGAGCTGTTCGCTCCCGCCTACGGCAGCTTCCTCGTGGAGCTGGCCGACGACGCCGCAGTGCCCGCCGCCGGCGACGCCGTGCGCGTCGACGTGCTGGGCGAGACGACGGAGGCCTACCAGTTCGCCGCCTGCGGCGAGACGATCCCCCTCGCCGACCTGCAAGAGGCCTGGGAATCGCAGCTGGAGCCCGTGTTCCCGTACCGCGCCGAGGGCGAGCGCGTGGAACCGGTGTCCTTCGGCAGCGCCACGCCCCTCACCTACAACGGAACCATCGCGCGTCCGCGCGTGGTGATCCCCGTGTTCCCCGGCAACAACTGCGAGTACGACTCCGCGCGTGCCTTCGAGCAGGCGGGGGCCGTGGTGGACACGTTCGTCATCAACAACCTCACGCCCGACAAGGTGGCCGAGAGCACGGCCGAGCTGGTGCGGCTCATCAACAACAGCCAGATCATCATGCTGCCGGGCGGCTTCTCCGGCGGCGACGAGCCCGACGGCTCCGCCAAGTTCATCACGGCGTTCTTCCGCGCCCCCGCGGTGACGGAAGCGGTGCGCGACCTGCTGCAGAACCGCGACGGCCTGATGCTCGGCATCTGCAACGGCTTCCAGGCGCTCGTGAAGCTGGGCCTCGTGCCGTTCGGCGACATCCGCCCGATGGACGAGAGCTGTCCCACGCTCACGTTCAACGACATCGGCCGCCACCAGAGCCGCCTCGTGCGCACGCGCGTGGCGTCCAGCCTGTCGCCGTGGGTCTCGCGCTGCGAGGTGGGCGACGTGCATACGGTGCCGGTGAGCCATGGCGAGGGCCGCTTCGTGGCGAGCGACGAGCTGCTCGCCCAGCTGCGCGACGCTGGCCAGATAGCCACGCAGTACGTGGGGGCGGATGGCCAGCCGTCCATGGACCTGGACGTGAACCCCAACGGCTCCGCCTGGGCCATCGAGGGTATCACGAGTCCCGACGGCCGCGTCCTCGGCAAGATGGGCCACAGCGAGCGCCGCGGCGCGGGCCTGTACCGGAACGTTCCCGGCGACCTGTTCCAGCCCTTGTTCGAAGGCGGCGTGGGCTACTTCACCGACTAAGCGTCCCCATTGGGGACGTTCGAGCGGCGCGTCCTTCGGGGCGCGCCGCTTTCTCGATTGAAAAGGACGGGATGCCCATGGAGTCCGAATTCGTCAACCTCACGCTGGAGAACCTCGCCGACGAGCACCTCTCCTGCCTCATCCGCGTCAAAAAGCCCCATCCGGGCGTCGAGGCGAAGCGCCGATGGCTGGCCGACCGGCTGCGCGAGGGCCACGTGTTCCGCAAGCTGCAGGTGAAGGACCCGGTGTTCATCGAGTACGCCCCGCTTGAGACGGCGTGGGTCCCCATCGTGGGCGACAACTACCTGTACGTGTACTGCCTCTGGGTGTTGGGCGCGTCCAAGGGGAAAGGGTACGGGCGTGCGCTCATGGAGCACTGCCTTGCCGATGCGCGCGAGCAGGGCAAGTCGGGCGTGTGCATGCTGGGCTCGAAGAAGCAGAAGTCGTGGCTGTCCGACCAATCGTTCGCGAAGAAGTTCGGCTTCGAGGCAGTGGACGCCACGGACGACGGGTACGAGCTGCTTGCCCTGTCGTTCGACGGCACCGTGCCGGCGTTCGCGCCGCGCGCCAAGGCGCAGAGGATCGAGCGCGACGAGCTGACGATCTACTACGATTTCCAGTGCCCTTACGTGCCCGGGCATATCGCCGCGGTGCAGCGGTACTGCGAGGAGAACGATGTCCCGCTGACGTTGATCCAGGTCGATTCGCTGCAAACGGCGAAGGACCTGCCCTGCGTGTTCAACAACTGGGCCGTGTTCTACAAGGGCACGTTCGAGACCGTGAACCTGCTGGACACCGCGTATTTGAAGCGGATACTCAAGAAGTAGGCGAGACTCCGGCGAAGGAGGTGCGGAATGGGTTTTCTCGAAAGCTTCAACCGCGGGCTGATCGGGGATGACGGCTACGAGTTCGCGGGCAGGCAGGTGGCGTGCTCGCACTGCGGCGGCACCGCGTTCGACGAGCGGTCGGCGCAGCTCAACACGATGGGCCTCACGTTCCTCGACCTCGATTGGGCGAACAGGAGCGCCACGGTCCTCGTCTGCAAAGACTGCGGCCATCTCGAATGGTTCTTGTGACACAGGTGCGGAAAGGTATCAAATAGAAACCGATTTCCTGTCGCTATTTGATAGAAATCGCGATTTTGATCAAATAGAGAGTACAATGACGCTTGTATTTGATAACAAACGGGCAGGATCAGTATATGAGCGACTACCCAACGCTGGAAAAACTTTTCTATTCCGACTCGTCGTCCGAGCGCGTCGAGCATGTGAAGGCCGAGGCTGAGAGGCGGCTCAACAACCCCGCCTCATTCCGCACGGGCATCGAGCTGTCCTCGGGGGAGCTCTTCCTGGCAACGCCGCGCGAGCTGTCTCTCCTCAACGAGAAGATGCTTCGGGCGGAGCGCAAAGTGTCCCAGCTCTGGCGCGATTTGCCGGGTATCGCGCGGTGGGCGTACTTGCGCAGCCTCATCATGGACGAGATCATGTTCACCAACGAGATGGAAGGTGTCCACAGCTCCCGGCGGCAGATCGAGGAGGCGCTCGAAAGCGCGGAGGCGAAGCGGCCGACGAAGGAGGCAAAGCGGTTCAGGGAATTCGCCAGCCTTTACCTGGAACTCACCGATTCGAACCACGTGTACCCTCAAACACCTGCCGACATCAGGGCGATTTACGACAAGGTGGTGGCCGACGCCATCGATGACCGGGATCTGCCGGATGGGAAGCTGTTCCGGGCCGGGCTCGTGGACGTGAAGTCGGCGAGCCAGAAGACGCTTCACACGGGAGTGGGTCCGGAAAGCAAGATCGTCGAGATGATCGACCGTATGATCGAGCTGGTTGCCTCGCCCGACATCCCGCAAACATATTCGGCTATCCTCTCGCATTTCCTGTTCGAGTACATCCATCCGTTCTACGACGGCAACGGAAGGACGGGGCGGTATCTGTTGGCGCTCTATTTGAGCGAGCCGTTGTCGGAGACGACGGTGCTTTCCCTTTCGCGCGTGATCGCGGAGAACAAGAGCAAGTATTACAAAGCGTTCGATGTGACCGAACGTCCGATGAACCATGCTGAAGCCACCTTCTTCGTGATGCAGATCATAGAGCTGATCAGGTTGGCACAAGACTCGCTCATCGAGAGCATCGAACTGAAGCGGATGCAGCTCGACGCCGCTTGCGCGTGCATGGGGCGGCTAGCATCGGAATGCGAGCTTACCGACATGGCTGTGAACGTGCTGTTCGTCATGGCCCAGTTCCACCTGTTCGGCGCGTTTTCCGAGGCCTCGCTCAAGGATATCGCCGGGAACCTCGAGGTGAGCACGCAGACGGCGCGCCGGTACTTGCAAGAGCTGGAGGGGAAGGGCCTCATCGCAACCGTATCGAGGAAGCCGCTCAAGTTCGTGCTGAGCGACAAGACCGTGGAAGCGCTCGAGATGCCTGCGGCTTAAGGCTGCGGCGCGGAGGCTCGCTTCACGCTACCTTCGATGGCGTGTTCGTGTTCTGAACGCTAGTCGTTCGGCATTCTGAAGGATTTCAATCATCGCCTTCTCATCGGACTTCGACCAGTTCGCCGCGCTGCCCGACGTGCTCACGAGCGCAGCGATGGGCCCCGCGTCGTGCGAAGCGGTCATCTTCAAACGGCAATCTGAGCTTTACCAGGGAATCTCGTCCAAGGTGCAGACGTTCGCGCCGTACACCTCTTTCAGGTACGCGAGGCCGGCCTCGTAGTCCTCGTCGGTGAACGAGGAGGTCGTCTCGCGGGGGACGACGATGTCGTAGCCGTAGCAGTAGCCGTCGGCGCACGTGTGGCGGCAGCACATGTGCGTGTGCAGCCCGGTGACGATGAGCGTGTCCACGCCCAGCTCCTGCAGCGTGATGTGCATGTCGGTCTGGAAGAAGCCGGAGTAGCGGCGCTTCGGGATGATGTAGTCGCCCTCCTTCGGCGTAAGCTCCGGGATGACCTCGGCGCCCTCGGTTCCGCGGACGGCGTGGTCGCCCCACAGCTCCAGCTCGCGGTCGATGCCCTTGAGGTGCGAGTCGTTCGCGTAGACGACCGGGACGTCGCGCTCACGCGCGGCGTCGCATAGGCGCTGCAACGGCTCGACGATCTTCTTGGCGTTGTCGCAGCCGAGTGACCCGGTGACGAAGTCGTTCAGCATGTCGACGACGATGACGGCATAACGTGCCATGTTCGTACTCCTCTCGTTTGGAATCCCCTCACGCAGCATAGCAGGCAACGTGCGCTCGTGGGCTTCGATCGGGCTTCGCCCAGGCCGACGGCGGTGCGGGCTACGCCTGCGGCTTGGACGACCTGGACGTTCTCGGCGTCTTCGGCACCAGCTTGGATACCGCGTTCTGCGCGGCGCCGGCGAGGCCTTGCGCCGTCAGACGGGCCGCCACCTCGGCGAGCGCGCTCAGCGCGCCCAGCAGCGTATCGCGCGCGGAGCCGTCGATGTTCTTCGCCGCCTCGGTGACGAGCGCGACCGTCTTTGCACCGCCGAAAAACACATCGGTCGCGTTCTGGGCGCCCGAAGCCTCGATGGCTTTGAACAGCGCGTCTACGATAGCGGCTGCCTCGCTGTCGGTGTAGCGGGCCAGCCACTCGGATATGAGGGCGTCAGTGAACTTCGCGCTGTCCGCCACATCGTCGAGGTAGGCGAAGTCGTCGCCTGCCACCTCCCACGTAAACGGGCTGTGTTGCATGATGCCGTGTTCGCTGCTCTTCACCACGTGCGGCGCGATGGGCGTTTCCATGAGCATGCCCACAACGGATTCCTGCGGCACGGTGCGGTGGATGCGGCCGCTGAGCCGATTCCAATCGTCAGGTGCAAAGGTGCCCGCCTTGAAGCCGGGGGCGTCGTGGGAGTACACGAGCTCAATGCGATCCTGAACAGCGGGCGATGCTTTCATCGCCGCATACAGGGCAAGGTTGCCTCCCTTCGAGTGCCCGCCCACAAAGAGACGGCAAGGCAGGTTCGGCGCAACTGCCTCCAGGTAGCGTGCGGCCTGCTCTTGAGCAGGGACGGGCGCTTGGCAGGCCATGTTGAAGTTCTCGCGCCAGCCGATCGCCGAAGTGTCGGTACCGCGGAAACCGATGTAGGCGAAGTCTTTCTCGCGGACGAAGCTCATAGCTGCAAACTGGGTTTGGCGTTCAGCGTCGAACAGGCTTGCGTAGTCGCGCATGGCCATATCGCGGAACCGCGGGCTGGCCGCCAGCGCCACCAGGTTCTCCTTCACCCTGCCAGGAATGAGTCCGGTGAACATATCCTCGTAGCGCTCGGCGCGCAGGAAATCGACAAAACGAACTCCTCCGCGCAAAGACGGGGAACGGTCCTGCACCAAATCGCTCAGCTTCTGGATCAACTGCCGCTTGCGCAAAGCCGAGAACGTTCGTCGGAGGCGCGGCGCTGCCGACGAAACCGTTTCGCGCAGCGGCGGCACGATGCCCTCGGCGCGCACCATGCAAAACTGCGAGAGGGCCGCGGAGTCCACGGGATTGAACGGCTTGTCGTCGAAGGTGGCGAACTCTGTCGCCAGGTAGTCGAGTAAGTCCACAATATTCCTCGCGTTTCGTATGGGTTCGGCAGCGGCGCGTAGGCCGGTTCCTTGCGCTCCGGCTTGCGCGTGCTCGACGAGGGGGTCCGACAGCATGTTCGTGGCGCAGTGCAAAGCCGCTCGCTGCTGCTTGCCCCTCAGCTTCCGGCCTCTTCCGTCTCGTCGATAAGCGCGAGCAGCTCTTCGCGCGATTTCACGTCCAGCTTAGCGTAGATGTGCCGCACGTGCGTGCGCACGGTGTTCTCGGAGATGTAGAGCTTCTCGGCCACATAACCATGATTGTATCCGCGGCCCAGATAGTAGAGCACCTCTCGCTCCCGCGGCGAGAGGCCGCAGGCGCTCGAAAGCGCGTCGCAGCGGCGATGGATGTAAGTTCTCGCGTCGGCGCGGGGCTCCGCGCGGCTTTCCTTCTGGTTGCGGCTGCCCAGCGCATAGGAGATGGTGATGAGCACGAGATATCCTGTCAGAATGACCAGGCAGAGTGTGCGGCCGGAGGTGCCGATGTGCTCGATGGCGTACAGCCCGCCCACAAACGAGCCGGCGAGCAGCGCGAGGCATGGCGGGATGACGAGCGCCGCCGAAGCGGGCACGCTGCGCACGGCGCTTGCCATGCTGAACCAGATGGCCAGCACAATGACCGAAAAGCTCGCCGGTTTGAGGATTTCCACCGCGACGGTGATGGCTTCGTTATTCGCCTCCACGACGGGGAGCGCAAGGAGCAGCGCGACGGCGATGGGGTAGATCACCTGGTTGACGAGCCGCAGCGTGGAGGATGCAGGTTTTTTCGCCAGCGCAAGGGCTATAGCGATCGTGGGAAGGAGGGGCCCGATGAGGAGCTTCCAGGCATGAACGGAGCCATCTGCCAGCGTCGGTTCGTCGGAGACGATGGGATCCCAGGTCAGCCCGAAGATGAAGCAGGTTATGCACGCGCCGACGAGCGGCATCCAAAGGATGCCGAGCGCTTTGCGGGCGCGTCTAAGTCGTTCGGCCTGTGCGTTTTCTTCGTCATCAGTCGCTCCTTCGATATCTTCGCGTTTGCCGTCGCCCGCTGGGCGCATCGTCCTTCGCGCGATCATCAGTAGGCCGAGGGAGGCGCCGAGCGACCCCGTAACGAGCGCAAGAGCGGCAGGAGAGGGCGACAGCAGTTCGGCTGCGAAGTGCAGCATGGCCGCAAGAGCGACGCTCGCGGCGCTGTTGAGCAGCTGGCTTGCGGGTTCGAGCCGCGAGAATAGCAATCCCCAGGCGCTCGCAAGAAGCATGAGCCCCGCCCCGAACGCTGCACCGAGCGCGTGCGGATGGAAGAGCGGAAACTCGACCGGGACGTACAGGGGCGTCACGTACAGCATGCCGCCGAGCGCCCCCGCCGCACCGCACGCGATGCAGACAGCGCACGTCGGATCGGGGCCACGGAGCCCGCGCGAGCGAGCGACGGCCTCTGCTGCAAACAGAAGCGATCCGCACGCGATGGCGCCCCATCCGGTTGCGACCACAAACGGATGAAGCGAGGCGCCGGCATCGTCGTTGAAAAAGCGGATGACGTTCAAAAACGTCGCGAACAACAAGCCTGCCCCGAGCAGCGCGGGGACAAGCGCGACCCGCGCTGCGCGCGGGTACACCAGCTCGGTTTTGCGAGCGCTTTCCATGCCCTCTCCGTAACGCGGACGCGTTTTCCCTCATAGATCGCGCAAATCATCAAAAACAGCGATGCGACCGATCGCGGTGGCCGCTGCATTCGAAACAAAGATCATCGATTTCAGCGATAGATGAACCCTCTTGCATTCTTTAGTGTAGCGGATCGCATGCCAGCGGACAACAAACCATGCTCCGCAGCATGAAGGTTGGTTTATCGACGACGAAGGAGAGGGAACATGGGAAAAAATGGAACGCGTAGCTGGTCTCGTCGCGACTTCCTCAAGGGAGCGGCTGCCGGTACGGTGAGCGTGGCGGCGCTCGGCGCGATGGCAGGATGCTCGCCGCAGCAGACGTCGTCCGGGGCTTCCGAGCCGACCGCATCGACCGAGGCGGGGTCCTACGACGTCATGAAAGAGCTCTCGACGTTCAACCGCGGCGAGAAGCCCGACGCCAAAGCGCCCGCTACGCCGGAGGAGTACATCACCATGAAAGGCGATGGCGTGCTGTCGGCCGGCGGCGGCTGTGACCCGCTCGGCATCAAGCCCGCCGATTTCATGTTGAACAAGCCGGCATGGCTCGGCGACGCCCCCGAAGTGACCGATATCGCGGATACCGAGGAGTGCGACGTGCTGGTCATCGGTGCAGGCAACGCGGGCACCACCTCCGCGCTTCGCTGCCAGGAGGAGGGCGCATCGGTGATCCTCGCCGAGATGCAAACGTACGACGAGTACGACGAGTACGCCTGCGACATGGCCTGCTACAACTCAAAGCTCTTCCTGGACAAAGGCACGCCCGAAATTGACGCTACCGAAGTATTCAACGAGTACATGCGTCTCTCGCGCGGCCATGCGCATCAGAAGATCGTGCGCGATTACGCTACGCGCTCCGGCGAGATGCTCGACTGGCTGACCGGGCACATTCCGGCCGAATACGTGGAGAAGTACGCGAAGACGTCCAATTACAAGGGCAACGAGAACTTCAACGGCGAATGCTGCGGGCAGAAATCCTGGCCGGCCATGACGCAGTGGCGCGACGAGGAAACCAACATCAACATGTGGCCTTTCGTCATCCGCTCGGTGCACACGGCGTTCGAGGAGGCTGGCGGCGCCATCAAGTGGGGCTACCAGGGCGTCGTGCTCGTGCAGGACGGGGACGCGGTGACAGGCGCCGTGTTCCAGGACGTGGACGGCGCGTACCATCGGATCAACGCAAAGGCCGTCGTGGTGGCCGCCGGCGATTTCGGCGGCAACCCCGATATGCGCCTCGATTTGGCGGACACGATGCGCAACCTGGCTTGGTCGTACGGCAACGACCGCACCGATGCGAGTTCCATCGGCGGCATGGGTCGTGACGGCTCGGGCATCCGCATGTGCCTGTGGGCCGGCGGTACGATGGAAGGCGGCCCTCGCGCCGGTCAGTCGTGCGGCATCAACGGAGTGCCCGGGTTCGCGTTCGGCGGCGCGTGGCCATGCTTCGGCAACGACGGCAAGCGCTTCATGAACGAGACGATGGTCAAGCATGGCAGCAACGGCTACCTCGATATGCTCCCCGAAGGCCAGCTGCTCGTGAACGTGACGGATGCCAACTGGGAAGAGTACCTGTCGCATCAAGGCTTCGGCCATGAGACCATGGACCGCAGCTCCGACTACATGGTGGCCGAGGTACGCGAGAACATGGCGAACTACAAGACGGGCAAGGACGGCTTCGACGTGCGCGCGTTCTCGCGCTTCGGCAAGGAGTACTCCACCGTATACGCTGCGGATACCCTCGAGGAGCTGGCCGATATCGTGGGATACTCCGGCGAGGCCAAGGAGAGCTTCCTGGCCGAGGTCGAGCGCTACAACGAACTTTGCGCCAAGGGCCATGACGACGATTGGGGATGCGATCCGCAGAACCTGCTGCCCATCAAGGACGCGCCGTTCTTCGCGAGCTTCGGCACCACGGGCGGCAATCCCTCCGGCGGCCTCTGCCAGCATGCCGCCGTATGCACCGATGGCGGCTACCGCGTGCTGACCGGCGACAAACAGCCCATCCCTGGTCTGTACGCGGCGGGCAATACGTGCGGGCAGCGCTATGGCATCCAATACGCGACGCCGACGGCCGGCAACAGCTGCGGCTCGGCATTGACGTCCGGTTACTGTGCGGCTGAAAGCGTGATCGCCGATCTGGCGTAGGCATTCCCCATCCGGGCCGGTCGTCTTCCCCTCCCGCGACCGGTCCTGGCGGTTCGACGGCGGTCTTCGGCCGCCGTCGAACCGCGCTATCCTGCGCATGCAGGGAAGGGGCTGCGGCGTGCCGGCCTTCGCCGCACACTCCGCTATCATAGGTGCATCGAATCGAAGGAGGCTTCGACATGGCAGACAAGCGCGACGTGACGGTCGAGGTGAGAGTGCCTCTGAGTGTGGACGACCGTGCGCTCGAGCGTCCGGGGATTGTGCGGGGTTGGGACAGTGCGCGGGCGCGTCGCTATGCACAGGCTGTGGTGGCGGAGATCGAGGCGAATGCGGGCCAGTTCGACGACTGCCGCGTGAAGGCGATCGCACTTGACGGCGGCATCGCGTCGAATGCGGGCGCGGGCGTCGCGACTATTGTGCGGGCGCTGCGGCGGACGTGCGAAATCGAAGAGGATGCGCCGGTGACCATGCGAGCTTCGATCGCCAATGTGAGCGGTGCCACCATGCCCTTCTTCCGACGGGCGCGCGTGAGCCGATTCGACTTCGAGATGCTCTCGCTCAATCCTGTGGACTTTACGGTACTCAACCGCGTTGACAACCTGAACGACCTGCCCATCATCTGCGATCACTTTTTACATTCGTATGCGAATGACTCGCTCGGATTCGTGTTTGCATACGGACATGCGGCGCCCAAGGGCTCCGACGGCATGCTCAATGTGCGGCGCACCGCCTTGGCGGCGGCCCGCTCGCACGCTTCGCATGTGCGGCTCGTGCGCTGCGCGGGCGCGATGGCCGTTTCAGACGAAGAGGCGGCTCGCCAGTTCGACGAGATGTGCTCGGTGCTTGTCGACGCAGGCTTCTCCACCTACGAGAACGGACTGTTCGCCCGCCCGGGCAAGGAGGATCGTTTCGAGTTGATGCGAGCTCGCGGTGCCGATTCCCTTGGTTTCGGAGCAGGGGCCGTGACGCGTCTCGAAGGGGTCGAGAGCGTGAACACGAACGATTTCGAGCGGTACTGTGCACGCTCCGCCGACTTCGCCGCAATCACGGAGAGCGTGCATTCCGTGGAGGCGCGCCCAGCATAGGCGGGCGGCCGTGCGGCCAAGGCGCGCTTGAAAGGCGCGCACGAACGTGCGGTTGAAGGGCCGATTCCGCGCCGCTTTGCCGAGCGGGTTCGGAGGGGCTCGAACTATCGGGAGCGGGAGCGCGCCTGCGCCGCTCCCGCTCCCGATCCAGGCGCTACTGCAGAGCGCCGAACGCGTATCCGTCGATGGTCGTGCCACCCGCTAGCGCGCGGCCCACCAGGTAACCGTAGGTCATGCCGCGGCCGTGGCTCGTGCCGGGCAGAGTGACCGGGTAGGAGTTCGCGAAGAAGTCCCCCTGCGCGTTTCCGATGGCGAACAGGCCGCCAATCGGGCCGTCCTCGGTGTCGAGCACCTGCGAGTTCTGGTCGACGCGCAGGCCATAGGGCAGCGCGAGCAGCCAGGCCGACACGTTGCTCGCGTAGAACGGGCCGTCCTTCACCGAGCTCAAGAAGCGCGGCGGCACGCCGAAGTCGCGATCCTCGCCCGCGTCGCACAGCGAGTTGTACCGATCGACCGTCTTCTGCAGCGCGTCGGCCGGCACGCCGATGGCCTTCGCCAGCTCAGACAGCGTCTCGCCCTTGAAAAACGCGCCGTCGGCCACAGCCTGCTCCACCTTGTCCTCCAAACCGTCCATGAACGAGGCGGATTTCACCGGCTCCTGACGCTGGACATGCTCGGGGTAATGGGAGTCCCAGATAGCCCACGCGACGTTGCCGGGCGTGTTCATGCGGGCGTTGGTGACGATGGGCTCGAATCCCACTTCGCAGCAGTAGCGCATGCCGTCGCGGTTCACGGTAAGCCAGCACGTGTCGAAGCCCGGACCCATGACCGACAGGTTCACCGGGTGGATGATGGGCGCCGGATAGCAGGGAGAGAGCGCCGCGCCGATCCACGAGCCCATGGTTATGCCGTCGCCCATGTTGCCGCCCACGGGGAAGTAGTCCGACTTGTCTGCGCGCAGCGCGATGGGGCAGAAGCAGCGCTTCATCTCTTCGTTGTCGGTGATGCCCCCGGTGGCCAGGATGACGCCCTTCGACGCATTGATGCGCTTGGCGCCCTCGGCGTCGCGCACGATGACGGCCGTGACGGCGTCTCCTTCGCGAACGAGTTGTTCGGCTGCAGTTTCGAAGGCGAATACGGCGCCGCGCTTCTGTGCGTCCTCGGCCACCATGCTGATGAAGTACCCCACGTTCCAAGGCTGCTCGGGAAGAGAGCTCCCCTCAGGCAGTAGGAACTTGTGCGCGGTGCGGAACTGCTTGAAGCGGTCGTCGAGTGTGTCCCAATCGGATCGCGCTGTCATCTCGCTGTTGAGGATCACCTCGTATCCAGCCTCGGCCGCCATGTCGATATAGTGGTCCATTGCCTCGCCGCTACGCTCGACGAACGTCTTGATGAGGTAGTAATTCGCCTCCGACTGTCCCCACTGGTATATGAGACGCGCAGCCAGGTCCTTGTCGATGTTCACGCCCTCGGCCTGCTGAAGCTTCGAGCCCACGGCGCCGATGTCGGTGCCATGGGCGGTGACGCCCTCGAACTTTTCGGCCACGTACACGCTCGCACCCGCTTCGGCGGCCGCTTGTGCTGCCGTGCAGCCGGCGATGCCCGCGCCGATCACTACGACGTCATAGGTTTCCTCGGCAACAGTCTCGGGCAGCTCGGGTGCGGGATTCAACCAGGCGTGCGAGGTGGTTGACACCGCCTCGCCGGATGCCGCGTCGCTTCCGCCGGATGCGGTCGGGGCGCAGCCGCCGAGGCCTGCCAGCGCGGCCGTGGTGCCCGCCAACGCGGCTCCGGTGATGAACGATCTTCTGGACAGATTCTTGCTCGATGGGGTGCTCATACGTTCCCTCCTCGGTTCGGTCGAAGGTGTGCTCCCTTCGCTCGTTCGAGGGTACGGCGTGATGCGTCTGCCGAAAAGCGCCCGCAAGGGGTGAACCGGAGCGCAAGGGCCGTCACCCACTGCGGGTTACGGCTGAAGGGGCCGGACGAGGTTGGATGAACACGCGGCGGCAAGACGAGCGCGCATGCTTGGCGCGCTGCCGCCTGATGCGCGCGGCGCAGCGCCTTGCATCCCCGATGTCCCTCACATCCCGCGGCGCTCGCGCTCCATGCGCGCTGTCACGAGGGCACGCGCCTCCTGCTTGGCGTGGATGTCGAGCTTCGCGTACAAACGGCGGGTGTGCGTTTTGACCGTGTCGTTGGAGATGCACAGCCGCTCGCGGATAGCGGCACGGCTTTCGTCGCGTGCCAGCAGCAGGAATATCTCCGCCTCGCGTGCGGTCAGTCCGCCGTCGTGCGCAACGAGCTTCGCGCACCGCTCGAATTCGGCATGCCGCCGCTCGTCCGCCTCCTGCGCATCACGCATCCGCTCCGATCGCGTGCGCCCGAACAGCACCGCAAAGGCAAGCACAAACGCGTACACGATGACGAGCGACACGATGCCCACCACGCCGCTGCTCTCGAAGCCCGATAGCGCAAGCGCATCGCTGGCAAGCGATCCGGCCAGCGAGCTGCCGAGGAAGGCGAGCAGCCCGGCGGAGAACACCCTGAGGGGATCGCGGCCCTGCGCCTGGGACTGATCGACGCAGAACACCCAGAGGAGAAAGTAGAAATAGCCGTGCCCCACGGTGAACACGATGATGGGAAGCGGCAACGGCCCCGCGTATTGAGGAAGCAGCAGAAAGCCCGCGACCAGCAAGGGGAACGAGATCTCGCAGACCAGGTACAGCTCGCTTTCGCGACGGTAGAACACGGTGGTGACGAGCAGCAGTACGCCCGAAGCTGCCACGCCGATGACCGTTGCCACGGTGGCTGCTTCGACGGTGCTCGTGCCGAATGCGAGCGTGATGCCGCGCATGATGCCGTACACGAGCCCGACGAGCACGGCAAGACCTAACAGCCCGCTGCCGCGTCGCGCGTGCGAAAGCGATCGCTCGGCGGGCTCGGAGGCCGAGGACGTCTGCCCGTGCGATGTCGGCGCCTCGTGCCGGTTCGCGACGCAGAGCAGCGCACCGGATGCCAGCGGCATGAGCACGGCGCACGCCTGGACGGCGGCAGGTGGCAGAGGCGTCACGATGCCGAAGAACAGGGCGGTTAAGAACGCGAACGCCGACATGTCGAACAGCACGCGGCGCGGCACGAGGCGTGCGAGATGCAGGCCCCAGCACAAGAACGCCAGCGCGCTGCCCACGCCGACGCCGAGTGCGCCGGCCGCTGCGAACGGGAGCGGGTCGCTTGCCGTCGAGCTGAAGGCCAGCAGCAGCGATCCACCCGCCATGCAGAACGAGGACGCTCCCACAGCACGGGGTCCGTGCAGTGCGCGGCCAGGCTTGCAGAACAGGACAACGAGGAACACGAGGATCGTCGTGAGAAGGGAGGCGGTCCAGATCTGGTGCTGCGGAGCGAGAGGCGCCGGAAGCAGGTCGGTCGGCGCCAAGGAGGCTGACGAGAAGACGATCTGGAGCCAGGCCCAGTATACGCCCATGCCCGCGAGGCGCGCCGGGCTGCGTATTTCGTTGCGAGCCACTTCGATAAAGCTTCGGACATCACTGACTGCCATGGCCCCTCTTCCGTTTCTCGCCTGCGTAGGCAATGGGATCACATTATAGCGGTGTCTGCAGCCATCGCTTCCGGTCCGTTGCGCATGCGCGGCCGCAGAGCGGGATCGCAAGGACCGCCGTATGCCGCCTTGCTTCCGAACCGCAACTCTCGACCAGCGGGGCGGCCACGTGCGAACGAGGGAAGGGGAGGGCCGCAACACCGAAGGCGCACGAAGGCCCGCTCTGCGTTGCTGCGGCGGAGCGGGCCTGGATGGCGAGGTGCGGAGCGCGGACGGGGCGCGCTCCGCGCAACGACGCTGAACGGTTCCTCGGAGGGTTAGTTGGAGCCGTCGTTTTGCCCGCCGTCGTTGTTGGAGCCGTTCTTCTGATTGAACTCTTCCGGCGTCATGACATCGACGACGTTCACCGTCATCTCGACGAGGTTGAGGCCGGTCATATCCTTCAAATCGCCGCCGACGACGTCTTTGATCTGATCGAACACATCGGTTGCGGACTTGCCGTACTCCAGGATGACGCTGAGGTCGACCTTTGCGTTGTTGTCGTCCACGACATCCGCATCCACGCCCTTGGTCTTGTCGCTGCCGCCAAGGCCTTCCTGGATGGTGGACAGCAGGTTGCCCTTCATGTCGATGATGCCGTCGATCTTTTGAGCGGCCTTGGAGGTGATCTTCTCGACGACGTTCTCGTCGATAACAAGCTTGTACACGGGCTCGGCAGGGACGCTGTCCGCCGACGGCGTGCGATCCTGGGACGAGGCCTGAGTGTCGTCCATGGTGGAGTAGGGGTTGTATGTGCTCGTCTCGGGCCTGGTCATGGTGCTCTGGGTCATGATGCAATCCTTTCACGTGAATGATGTGCTGTGCCGAGCAAGCGGCGGCGCGGCACTGGCAACGCGCCGAAAGGCCGTGCTGCCGTGCGTCGCCGCTTGCGGGGTGCTAGTTGAAACGGTCCAGAAAATTCCGCATCTGCTCGCGCGTTGTGCGGTCGCCGTCGCGATATTTGCCGATGATGGTTCCGATTGCGGCGAATACCGCCAACAACACGGTCGGCCAGAATCCAACGATGAGAATGAGGGCCGCCGCGATGAAGCCGAGGATGCCGTAGAGCACTGCATGGCTATGGCGCTCGACATAGGGCGATACGGCTTGCTTCATGCTGGCGTAGACGCCGCGATTCTGTTTCGTCTCGGACGCGGCGTTCGCGATGACGTCGGAAGGCGTGTCGGCCGGTCGGCTCGAAGGTCCTTGCTGACCTTTTTGCGCCGAGCGGACGCCGGACTTCATGTTCATTGCTGATTGAGTCATGCGCGCACCTCCTTACTTCGCGGCATGAACGGGCATGGGCTTCGACGGCTGCATATGCGGCGTGCTGTTGGCTTGAGCCTTTGCCTGCTGCGTGAACGCGGGAGTGACCACATCCGCGTCTCCGGCAAACGTGATGCGCACGGAATCGACCGGATATCCCGTGAATGCCTCGAGTGTCGCAGCGATCTCGTCTTGCAGCTTTGCGCCCAGCTCGCCCAGCTCCGCGTTGCGGCCCGGATCGATCTTGGCGTGGATGGACATGCGCGGATCATGACGGTTGGTGATATCCACCTTCACGTTGTCCGTCACCAGCCCGCGGTGGCCTTCGATGACGTGCTTCACCGTGGACTGAATGGCATTCTGCGTGATCGAGATGCTGCCGTTGTCGCGTTCCTGCTCAAGCCGGGAGTTCTTGCCCGGCGCAGTGATGGCCCTGATGAGCACCACGAGCAGGCCGAGCGCCGTGATGCCCAGCAGCACGCCTTCCACGACGTAGAACCAAGGCATGCTCATGAGCCACGCGATGGCGGGGAACAGCGGTTCCCATGCAAACCAGAGGGCTGCGAGCACGCCGATGCCCAGCACGGCAGCAATGACGAACACGATCATGCAAAAGCGTTTGAACTTTCCCATACATGCCGCCTTTCTTTTCTCGTGCGCGCATCGCATCTGCGGCGCGCTTGCGAATAGAGTGCGATTACTCTAGAAGAAAGACGATGGGGTGTACCCGCAGGGTTGGAAGTGCCGCCGGGCGTTTGCCGGACCGTTGAAGCGTCGTCAGCCGCCGCCCTAAGAATGCAGGCCCCGTCTCGGCATGGGTACCGGAACGGGGCCTGAAATGATTGCGAATTCGAGAGGTGTGTAAAAGGAAGCTCGCGTTATGCGTAGATCTCCGTCTCCACCACCAGGTCATTCTTTATCTTTCCAACCAGCTTCTGCAGCGCGTCGATGCAGTTCGGGCGGATGTCGGCGCCGATGAGCACGTACATGATGGAATCGCCCACGCTCAACGTTCCCTCGTTCAGCCACACGCGCACGTAGTAGACGCCGGGCCAGGTGAGCGCTTCCTTGACGGCAGCGTCGACGCCGGCCGCATCGTAGGAGAACTCGATCTGCGCCACGTCGCCCAGACCTTTGGCGCCTTCGCGTACTTGCCGCTTCGGCGTCACGCGCACCACGCCAGTATGGGTGAGGAACATGCCGCATTGGGAGGCCTTCGGATCCTGCTTTGCTTCAGCCAGCCACCGGTCGATAGAGGGTTCCTGTCCAGACATAATTCTCCTTCCTTGAGGATGATTGCATCAGTATACGTCACATTCCCGTGTCGCATGCAGATTGAATCAGAGATGTTCGAATCGAATCGGAGTGTTCGAAGCGGCCGGCGTCCGCTCCGGCTCCTGGTGCACTCCGCACCGCATGCACAGCCGCTCGGAGGAAGGCGTTCGCCGTGCGCTCGGACGCAGTTTTTGTCCAGAATGTTCCTGCCGGGCATACGGCGCGGGCTAGGCTGATAGGATAGGTTCCAATCGACGACGTTCGACACCCTCTTCCTGCGCCTTTCCGCGGGTTGCGGGTGGGCGAACTAGGCGGAAGGAGAGAAGAGGATGGCCCTACCCGCAGCTGACCAGAGCAAACAACCGGACAATCGCACAGCCATGGAGCTGGGCGCGGTGCTGCCCCTGACCGCCGAGGTGAAGGACGATCGCCTGTACGTGGGCGGCGTCGACATGGTGGAGCTGGCGCGCGAGATGGGCACAGCCCTCTACGTCATGGACGAGCAGGACATGCGCACCCGCATGGAGGCCTATCGCGAGGCGTTCCGCAGTCGTTATGGGAACTCCCGCATCGTATACGCCAGCAAGGCGTTCCTCAATAAGGAGGCTGCACGCATCGTGGCCGACGAGGGGCTGTGCCTCGACGTGTCGGGAGGCGGCGAGCTGGCCATCGCGCTTGCTGCAGGCTTTCCTGCCGAGCGCATTTTCATGCACGGCAACAACAAGACGCCGCGCGAGCTGCGCGAAGCCATCCAGGCGGGCGTCGGCCGCATCATCGTCGACAGCCGCATCGAGCTCGGGCGCATTTCCGAGATCGCCGGCGAGCTGGGCGTCGAGCAGGCTATCTACATGCGCATCACGCCGGGCGTCGAGGCCGACACGCATCAGTACATCCGCACGGGATGCGAAGACTCGAAGTTCGGTTTCACCATGCGCGAGGATTTCGCCTTCGGGTGCGTGAAGGACGTGCTGGCGGCCCCGAACGTGAGGTTGGCGGGGCTGCACTGCCACATCGGCTCGCAGATATTCTCGCTGAATTCCTACCCCGAGGCCGTCGACGTCATGGTGGAGCTCATGGCGCGCATCGAGCAGGAGTACGACTACCGCATCGAGGAGTTGGATGTGGGCGGCGGCCTCGGCATCGCGTACACGGTCGACGACAAGCCGGCTTCTATCGAGGAGTTCGCCGAAACGGTGGCCTCAGCCGTGCGCGGCGCGTGCGCGAAGCATGGTGTGGCCGAGCCATGCCTGCTCACCGAGCCGGGCCGCAGCCTCGTGGCCACCGCGGGCGTGACGCTGTACACGGTGGGCATCCTGAAAACGCTGCCGGGCATTCGCAAGTACGTGGCGGTGGACGGCGGCATGTCCGACAACATCCGCACCGCGCTGTACCACGCCGATTACGAGCCGGTCATTGCGAACAAGGCAGGCCAGCCGCGCACCGAGATCGTCACCATTGCCGGAAAGCACTGCGAAAGCGGCGACGCCGTGGTCATCGACATGCCGATGCAGCACGCTGACCTGGGCGATATCGTCGCAGTCTTCGGCACGGGCGCGTACTGCTACACTATGGCGAGCAACTACAACGGTCAGCCGCGGCCGGCCGTTGTGTTCGTGAAGGACGGCGAGGCGCGCGTGACCACGCGGCGGGAGACGTATGAAGACCTCATGAGCAGGGATGTGTAGGCCCCCGAGCTGAACCTCTCGCGGCGCGCATCCCGCGCACGAGCTGTTCGCGCGTTTCGCAACCTGTCGGTATTCTGATGCCTGTGCATGCTGCCGAGCACATGGGGTACAATGTGGGCCGAAGGCGCGGCACGCAATGTAAGGAGAATGGCAGATGACGGTTAAACTGGGGCTCGTGGGAACCGGCACGGTGGGCGGCGGATGCATTGACATTCTGAGGAACCATCGCGACGACTTCAAGCGTCATTACGGTATCGACGTGGAACTGGTGCGGGTGTGCTCGCGCAACCCCGAGCAGGCGATCGCCCACGGGGTGGAGGATATCTTCACGCAGGACTTTCAAGACGTTCTAAACGACCCCGACATCGACGTCGTCATCGAGCTCATCGGCGGCACGACGGTCGCGCGCGACGTGGTGTGCGGCGCTCTGCGCGCCGGCAAGCATGTGGTCACGGCCAACAAGGCGCTTATGGCCACCTACGGCGAAGAAGTCATGCGCCTGGCGGATGAGGCGGGCAAGGAAATTGCGTTCGAGGCCAGCGTAGGCGGCGGCATCCCTATCATCGATCCGATGAAGCATTCTCTTATCGCGAACCGCATCGATTCCGTTATGGGCATCGTGAACGGTACGACGAACTACATGCTCACGCGCATGGTGGAGGACGGCCTCAGCTACGACGCCGCGCTCAAGGAGGCGCAGGAGAAGGGCTTTGCCGAGGCGGATCCCACAGCCGACGTGGATGGATTCGACGCTGCTGCAAAGATCGCCATTCTCGCATCCATCGCGTTCAACTCGCGCGTGACCATGGGCGAGGTTCATACCGAAGGCATCCGCAACATCACCACCATGGATCTGGACGCCGCACGCGATATGGGCTACTGCGTAAAGCTGCTCGCCATCGCGCATCGCACCGACGAAGGCGTCGACGTGCGCGTACATCCCACCATGTTGCCGCTCTCCCATCAGCTGGCTACGGTGAACGGCGTATTCAATGCCATCTACGTGGTGGGGGACGCCGTGGGCGAGACCATGTTCTTCGGCGAGGGCGCGGGCGCCGGTCCAGCTGCCAGCGCTGTGATGGGCGACGTGCTGGAGGTGGCACGCCATGTGCAGCAGGGCATCGCTCCCATCGTCGGCTGCACCTGTACCGACGAGCTTCCCATCGTGCCGATGGACGATCTTAAGACCAAGTACTACATTCGCTTCAAAGTGGCCGACCGCTCCGGCGTGCTAGCCGCCATGGCGGGCGTATTCGCCAAGCACAACGTCAGCGTGTACTCGGTGGTGCAGCGTGGTAAAAAAGAGGGCGGCACGGTGGATCTCGTGTACGTCACGCATACCGCGTGCGAGAAGAGCGTCCGCGACGTATTGGCCGAGATTGCGGAATTGGACGACATTCTGCGCGATGAACCGAGCCTCATCCGCGTAGAGGACTAGGCGGCAGCGCGCCGGGCGCACGCCTGTGTCGGGCGTTTGGCGCGGGAGAGCGATGGCGGATCGGAAGGGGAGCGATGGCGATGAAAAAGACCCGTGTGCGCGTCTTGGACTTGGGGAACATGACCTTCTCGAAAAAGGAGCTGGTGCGCACGCCCGACGAGGCCGCGATGATCGTTTCGCCGGCGCAAGCGGTGCTGATCGAGCATCACGAGCTGGGACGTATCTTGTACGATACCGGCAACGACGAAGCGTGGGAGGCCACGTATTCCGACGATATGAAGGCCACCTATCCGATCACGAAGCTGGTCGGCATCGAAGAGGCGTTGGCGAAAGAAGGGCTTACGGTCGACGATATCGATCTGCTGATCCTCTCGCACCTGCACTTCGACCATGCAGGCGGGCTGCGGCATTTCGAGGGAACGCGCGCCGGCGGGCAGGTCATGGCGTCGGAAACGGAGCTGCACGATGCGCTGTACAAAGCGTATACGGCTCCGGGCGGCATTTCCGGCGCCTACATCCGGCCCCTGTACTGCCTTCCGGGCATCTCATTCCAACCGGTGCCGGACGAGGGGATGAAGCTCGCGGACGATCTAGTTCTGTTCGTCCAGAAGTGCCACACCGCCGGGCTTGTCGGCATGCGCGTGAAGCTGGACGGCGGCTGGGTGATCTTCTGCTCCGACACCGTGTACACCCGCGAAGCCTACGAGCAGCAGCTGCCTCCCGGCGGCGCTATCAACGAGACGGACGACGAGTTCTTTGAAAACCTCAAGCTGCTTAAGATCATGGAGCAAACGTACCAAGCCGAAGTGTTCTTCGGACACGATATCGACCAAGCGACCGCTTGGCAGGCGAAAGGCTGGATCGAGTAGCGCGAACCGGCGCCGGACGCAATCGTATTCGGGTATCATAGAACGGCCGTCGCGCTGGGAGCGTGGCGGCCGTATGCGTCATCAGGAGAAGGGATGGTCCATGGAGCAGTACAAGCAGGATTTTATCGAATTCATGGTCGAGAGCGAAGTGCTCAAGTTCGGTTCGTTCACGCTGAAGAGCGGACGGCAGTCCCCCTTCTTCATGAACGCGGGCGCCTATGTGACGGGCGATCAGCTCCATCGACTCGGACTGTTCTACGCTCGCGCAATCCACGATAGCTTCGGACTGGATTTCGACGTCGTATTCGGGCCGGCATACAAGGGCATTCCGCTGTCGGTGATCACCACGATGGCGATCCACGAGCTTTATGGCGTCGAAGTGCGCTATTGCTCCAACCGCAAGGAGGTCAAAGATCACGGGGACACGGGCATTCTGCTCGGTTCGGCACTGCGCGACGGCGATCGAGTGGTGATGGTGGAGGACGTGACTACGTCCGGCAAATCCATCGAGGAGACGCATCCCATTCTCATGTCGCAGGCAGACGTGAAAGTGAAGGGCCTCATGGTATCGCTCAACCGTATGGAGGTGGGCAAGGGCGGCGAAATCTGCGCACTCGACGAGGTGCGGGAGCGCTACGGGTTTCCCACGGCGTCCATCGTGGACATGACCGAGGTGACCACGTATCTGCATAATCGCGAGGTTCAGGGCAAGGTTGTCATCGACGACGAAGTGAAGGCTGCGCTCGATGCCTACTACGACCGATACGGGGCAAAAAAAGCTGTTTGAACAGGATAAACTCAGGGGGGTGTCGATAAGTTTTTTCTTGTATCCCCCTTGAGCTTGCGTGTATAGTTTCTTCTCAGAAGGATGTATGAAGCCGGTTCGCGCCGGCTCGAGCGCGATCGGAAGCTTGTTTCTTTAGAATCCAAGAGGAACTATCTGCCGTTCGCACAAGAATTCGGCGAGAAGGGGCGGCAAGGCGAGATGAAGGCGATGGTCGATGCGCTGTTTGACGGCCTGTCCGAGCTGGTCTATGTGTGCGATCCGGCTACGCACGAGTTGCTTTATCTCAATAAGGCGGGCAGGTCCGTGTATGGAGATCGGGCCGTCGAGAAGCACGAGCCGTGTTATCGGGTGCTGCAGGGCCGCGAAGCTCCTTGCGAGTTCTGTACGAATCAGTTGCTGAATACCGAGGAATTCTTCGAGTGGGAAGCCACCAACCCGGTGACGAACCGCCACTATGTGCTGCGCGACAAGCTCATAGATTGGGATGGCGTCTTGGCGCGCCTGGAGATAGCCTTCGATATAACCGAGCGCGAGAACGAGAAGATGGCGCTCGCGCTCATGGTGGACGCGAGTGCGATGATCGTGGACTGCATTCGTATACTCGAGGCCGATGACGATCTGTACCTTGCGTTCGACGAGGTGCTGCGACGCCTCGGAACGTTTTTCATCGCGGATCGCGCCTACGTGTTCGAACTTGAGGGCGCCCGCGTGGCGAACATGCGCGAGTGGTGCAACGATCAGGCAGAGACCCATAAGGATCATTTCCAGGATATCCCCGTGTCGCTTATTGAAAACTGGGTGGAAACATTCGCGGTGGGCGAAGCCATGGTCATCGACGACATCGACAGCTTGCGGGAGAGCGGGAATGCCGAAGAGTGCTCTATGCTGCTCCAGCGGCACGTTAGCTCGCTCGTTGCGGTTCAGCTCGTGGACAACGGCAAGTTGATCGGCTGCATCGGCGTGGAGAACCCACGGCTCGGGGGACGCCTCGACGTGGTTGTGACGCTGCTTCTCGGACTGGCCCATTTCGTGACGGCTCGCATGAAGCGCGACGAAGCGCAACGCAAGGTGGCCGAACTCATCTGGAACGATACGCTGACCGGCGTACGCTCGCGTGCAGCCTTTCACCGCGACTACGATCAAGGCGAGTTCGGACGCCTCGGTATCGTGCTTGCAGATGCCGACGGGCTCGCGCTGGTGAACTGCGAGTGGGGCAGGGCTGCTGGCGATGGCATCCTGCAGAACATCGCCAAGACCATGAAAAGCGTGTTCGACCGCGTGTATCGGATCGGAGACGACGAGTTTTGCGCCGTGGTTGAACACGTCGACTACGCACGCTTCTCAGAGCTTGCAACCCAATTGACGGTGCAGTTCGCCGACAGGGATCTGCCGGCTTCGGTGGGAACGGCCTGGCAGGAGAATTGCCATCGCACGGTAGCCGTGCTCGACATGGCGGGAGACCGTATGCGCCGGGCGAAACGGGGAAGGCATCGCGCAGTTGCGCTCGGGGTCGACCTTGCCTCGGATGCGGCGGTGGGCAGTCTGCTGTGTCAAGGCGGTGCCCAGCGAGCGGTCGAGGAAGGCAAATTCGACATCTATCTCATGCCGCAATCGTCGAGCCGTACGGATCGGATCGTAGGCGCCGAGGCCCTCATTCGCTACATCGACGAAGCGAACGGCACGGTTGCGCTGCCGACATCATTCGTGCTTGCGCTCGAGGATATGGGCGAGATATCAAGCGTTGATTTTTTCGCGCTATCCCGTGCCTGCGCAACGCTCGTTCGCTGGCAGTGCGAAGGGCGCGCCGTCGTGCCGGTCTCGGTGAACTTCTCGCGCCTGACCGCGAGCGACGACGGCTTCGTCGACCGCCTGGCTGACACGGTGAGCGGATACGCTCTCGATCCGTCGCTCATCGAGGTCGAGTTGACCGAGTCGGCGCGCGAGCGGAGCGACGACTTGCTGCGGCAAGTGGCAGACGGTCTGCGCTCGCGCGGATTCCGTGTGGCTATCGACGATTTTGGCGTCGATAACGCGAATTATGCTCTGTTCGTGCAGCTCGAATTCGACGTTCTGAAGCTTGATAAAACACTCGTCTGGGGTCTTGGCAACGACGCTCATTCGCTCACCGTGATCAAGGGCCTCGTGGGCCTTTGCGCCGATTTGGGCATCGAGACGGTGGCCGAGGGCATTGAGTCAGTGCAGCAGCTGGATGCGCTGCGCTCGGTAGGATGCACGCGCGCGCAAGGCTTCCTTATCGGTCGTCCGATGCCTATCGCGCAGTTCGAGGAGCGGTTTCTGTAGGCTTCGCGCGAGGCGGTTGCGTCTGCTGTGCACCATCCATCATCTTTGGTAAGCTTGATGAACGAAACGGGAGGCGGGCGGCCTCCGGTCGCGAGACTCTTCGGGTCGCCCGGTGCATGAGAGGACGCGGTATGCGCGCTTCATCCATTGGCATTGTGTTCGATTGCGACGGAACGCTGCTCGACTCCATGAACGTTTGGCGCGAAGTGGAGGATGAGCTGGCCGGTCGAGCGGGCGTCGCGCTGACTGCAGCCGACAGCGCGGAGCTTGCCACGCTCACCATCCCCGAGGCGGGCGCGTTCTTCCACGGCCGGTTCGGCTTGGGGACTTCGCCCGAGCAGGTGGTGGGTTTGATCGATGAACTCATGCTGGCATACTACCGCGAGCGGTCGTGCGAGCGTCCCGGGGCGCTCGCCTTCGTACGCGAGCTGCATGCGCGCGGCGCGGTTCTCAGCGTCGCGTCGTCCAGTCCGCAATCCTACCTGCGCGCCGGCCTCGAGCGCTGCGGGTTCGCGCCCTATCTGCGGGCGATCGTCTCGGTCGACGATGTGGGGGCGTCCAAGCGCGAGCCTGCCGTATACGATCGTGCGCGCAACCTCATGGGAACGCCGCTCAAAACAACCTGGGGATTCGAGGACTCGATCTATGCGATCCGCACGCTTCGCTCGGCGGGGTACCGAACGGCGGGCATATACGACTGCGATCTCGCCGGGAGCTATGACGAGCTGTCAGCGCTCTGCGATATTGCCGTCCGCGGTTTCGATGAGCTGTCGGCTGAAGCATTTCTTGCTCTCGCAGTCGGCTAGGATCGCTCTATTCAATCGATTCCGTTCATACAAGAATCGATTTGACAAATGAATGAGCCCCTAAAGAATGAAAAACTTGAATAACACAGCGACGTTGATGCGTCCTATACTGAATCTCGACGATACGCTCCGATTCGAATCGCCTCGTCGACACGCGAGAGCTGGGCGATTCGGAAACGATCCGTTGCGGCTACCCGACCAGGATGGGGGATCACATGGACTTTCAACTAACCGATGACCAGGAGCTTTTTATCGAAAGCGCACGCGAGTATGCCGAGCGCTACTTCACTGAGGAAGCGGTGAAGCAGGCCTACGAGGTCGATCACCATATCAGCCTCGAAGCGGCCATGGCCTATCGCGAGGCCGGCTTCATGCACCTTGGCCTTCCCGAGGAGGTGGGCGGCGTGCCGTGCAGCAAGCTCACCCAGATCATCTTGACCGAGAAGCTGCACGAGTTCACCGGCACCGCACTGCCGTTCACTACCGACACGAACTCCATCACGGACGTCATCGATTTCGGCAGCAAGGCCCAGCAGGAACTCATTATGGACGCCATCGAGAATCGCGAGAGCACCTGCGTGGCCTCCACGGCCATCTCAGAGCCTGCCGCCGGTTCCGACAACAACGCTATGACCTGCATCACCGTCAAGCAGCCCGATGGAACCTACCTGTTGAACGGCCAGAAAACCTGGGCGACGCTGTCCGGACTGTCTCTATACACGGTCGTCATTGCCAAGGACGAGAGCCCGGCCTACGAGAACGACCAGTACTCCCTGTGGCTGGTGCCGAACGATATCGAAGGCTACACCATCGGCCATCTCGACAAGGTGGGCCAGCAGACCATTCCCTTCGTCGACTGTTTCTTCGACAACGTTGTGCTCACCGAAGACATGCGCATCGGCGAGCAGGGCATGGGCTGGAAGCTTCTCATGAAGAAGCTCGAGTATGAGCGCTGCCTCGTGGTCGCGCAGGCGCTCGGCCAGGCGCAGGCCGTCATGAACGACGCGGGCGCCTATTGTTCCGAGCGTATCTGCTTCCAGAAGCCCATCGGGCATTTGGGCGCCATCCAGGATCACCTGGTGGCCATGGAGAACATCCTGCAGAACGTCCGCCTGCGCCTGTATCAGGTGGTGGATATGCTCGATCGCGGCGAATCCACGCGCCTCGAGTCCGCTCTGCTCAAGAGCTATGCTTGCCAGAATTTGACCGAGGTCGCCGACCACGCGCTGGCTATCTACGGAGCGATCGGCTATACCAAGGAGCTCCGCGCCGCTCGCATCTGGCAGGATCTGCGCGGTTACGAGATGGCCGGCGGTACGACCGAGGTTATGGACTATATTTCCGGCCGCCAGCTCGTGAAGAAGTACAAGGCGCAAAGCTAGTCGCCGCTCGGTCATCCTGGCTGTTTGGGCGGGATCCGGCCGTTCGAGTATGCAAGGCCCCGCAGGCTTCCGATCGGAAACCCGCGGGGCCTTCTTGTAGCGGCGCCCTCGCGCGTTTCGCGTCATGCTCCGACCTTGCGGGCAGGAGCGGGCTACGGTTAGCGCCAGGGATCTTCTTGGAAGGCGGGCTCGGGAGCGGGTGGGCGATCGGAAAACGGGTCGTAGCCGTCGTCGTCTTCGTCTGCGGGACGCAGGAACGGATCGCGCTTCCCCGGTGCGCGCTCGAAACCGATACCTGCCGCACTCTGAGTCGACGAAAAGGCTGGTTCTGCTTCGTCGTGGCTGTCCGTCGGCCCGGTTTTCGAAGGCGCCGGCGTGGTCACAGGGCGCAACCGGTAGCGCGGCTCCGGTCCTCCGCCGTTCGTCGCCTTGCGATCGGCATGCTCGCGGCTTGCCGGATCGCCCGCATCAGGCGCGCGCATCGGCATTGCGATCGTCCGGGCCGTTGTCGTCCTCCGAACCCACGCGCGCCAGATCGTAGGGCGTGGTCTGGTAGACGTAGTAGTTCAGCCAGTTCGTGTAGAGAAGCTGCGCGTGGGCGCGCCACGTTGCGTGCGGCTCTTGGGAGGGGTCGTCGTCGGGGAAGTAGTGCTGTGGCACCGGGGTGCCGAGGCCTTTTGCCGCATCGCGATCATACTCGCGCTTGAGCGTATCGGCATCGTATTCAGGATGGCCGAACACGAAGAAGTTGCGGCTGTCGGTGCTTTTGGCGATATAGACGCCAGCTTCGTCGGACACGGCGATAAGCTCCAGGTCGGGGTGAGCCTCGATGTCGGCCGCATGCACCTCGGTGAAGCGCGAGTGCGGTGCGAGAAAGAAGTCGTTGAACCCGCGCACGAGCGGCGACGAGGGCTTCACCACCTCGTGCTCGAACACGCCCGACAGCTTCGCGGGCAGTTCGTACTTTGGAATTCCATAGTGGTGGTAGATGCCGGCCTGCGCGCCCCAGCAGATGTGCAGCGTCGAATGCACGTTCGTGGTCGACCATGCCATGATCTGCGTCAGCTCGTCCCAATAATCGACAGATTCGAAATCGAGCAGCTCGACGGGGGCGCCGGTGATGATCATGCCGTCGAAGCGTTCGTCTTTGATGTCGTCGAAGGTGGTGTAGAAAGTGTCGAGGTGCTGAGCGGATACGTTCTTCGACGTATAGCTGGCTGTCTGCATGAGGTCGATCTCGATTTGCAGCGGCGTATTCGACAGTTTGCGCATTATCTGCGTTTCGGTGACGATTTTGGTGGGCATGAGATTGAGCAAGACGAGTTTGAGCGGGCGAATGTCCTGGTGCATGGCCCGGAATTCGGTCATGACGAATATATTCTCGCTCTCGAGGACGTCGGTTGCGGGCAGCGAGTCGGGGATCCTGATGGGCATGTGCATCCTTTCTGCGCGGCTGCTGCGAAGCGAAGCTGCGATGTCGGCGTCTTCATCATAGCAAATCGGTCGTTCCATGCGAATTGCCGGAGGATTCCGATAGAAAAAACGGGTAGGATACTCTTCTGAAACGCCGTGCATGGCGCCCGCCGGATGGGACGCCGGAAAGAAGCGGCGCTGGAAGAAGGAGGCTTCGTGGCCGGAATCGAGAAGCTCATTGCGACGAAAGACGTCGGCGAGCGCACGCTGTACTGCTTTTTGGCGGGCACGCTGCGCCGCCGTCCGGAGTACGCTCCGCTCGGATACGATCGTGCCCAGCTTTACCTGAGCATTCGCACCAAGGATGATTCCAGCGCGGACGCCGTCGCCACCGTCGTGGCCGACGTGACGCTCAACGAGGACGATCACGACGACGACCATCTGCGCATCATCGACCTTTCGGTTGTCGCCGAGGGCATAGGGTGCGGCACTTTTGCGATCGAGGTCCTGTACTTGATTGCGGATTGGTATGGCTGCCGGGGCATCATGGGCGAGCTGTTCGGCAACGATCTTGTGCGCGAGTCGGATCGGACGCTCTCGTTTTTCCAACGGCGCGGATTCGACGTCATTCGCCAAAAAGACAACCGTGTGCATCCTTGGCGCATTCAGACGGTCTCCTACCGGGACCGGCTTCCCGAGTGCGTGGAGTTCTCGCTCGACGGCGTCCTCGTATAGCGCCGGCGACTCTGCAGACCAACGGTACGCGACGCGGCGGATCGCCTCTCCGCGCTCTTTTTCTCGCCGGTAGCGGTGATGAGCGGTACAATTTGTGCACGTTGTCAAAATGCGCGCGTGCTGCTCAGGGGGCTGCATGCGCCCGCGTCCGATGCCCGACCGCCTGGTTGCCGCCAGACGCCGCGTTCGGGCATCGGAGGCGGCTCAAGAGAAGGGAAGGCTATGGCGTCAGAGCAGAAGGCGCGGGCGGTGCGGCCGGTCGCCGTCATTAAGTTCGCGGGCGCGGTCATCGCCACGCTGATCGGGTCGGGATTCGCCTCGGGACAGGAGGCCATGCAGTTCTTCGCTGCGTATGGCACGTTGGGCATCGTCGGATGCGTCATCGCCATCGTGCTGTTCGCCGTGATGAGCGGCGTGCTGCTGGACTACGGCTTCAAGCACAAAGGGGCCGACGACTTCTCGGCCTTCCGCACGTTCTGCGGCAGGTACCTCGGCACGTTCATGGAGTGGTTCACCATCCTGTTCTGCTTTCTCGTGGGCATCATCATGGTGTCGGGCGCAGGCGCCACACTCAACCAGTACTTCGGCGTGCCGCAGATTGTGGGCAGCGGTCTGATGGCGCTGCTCGTCTTGGTCAGCGCGCTGTTCGGCCTGCGGCGCATCGTGGACATTCTAGGCTCCATCGGCCCGGTGACCATCGTGTTCCTCATCGCGCTGGCTGCCTACGCGCTCGCCACCCATGCGGGAGGGCTTGCCGAGGCCGATGCGGCTGTTGCCGCGGCGGGCGATTCGGTCGTGTACGGTGTGGGCTCGGGCGCCTCTTGGTTCGCGCTCGGCGCATTCATGTACGTGGCGTACAACATCTTGGCGGGCGTTCCATTCATGTCGGAAATGGGCACTGAGGCCGACTCGCGCAAAGAAGCCATAGTGGGCGGCGCGCTGGGAGGCGCGGCTCTGGGCGTGTGCGCGCTCCTGCTGAATCTGGCGCTCCTGTCCATGTACGGGGAAGTGTCGGCCTATGAAGTGCCGGTGCTCTATCTGGCGCAACAGGTATCTCCCATCGTCGGACTCCTGTTCGCCATCGTGCTTTTGGCCGAGATCTACAACACGGCCGTGCCCATGGTGTGGACGGTCGCCAATCAGTTCGTGGACGAAAAGCAGGACAAGCGCAAGTACCAGTTTCTCATTGCACTTCTGTGCGCCATCATCTTCATGGGCGGTCAGCTGCCGTTCGGCATGCTGGTGAATCTGATCTACCCGTTCGTGGGCTACTTCGGCGCACTGTTCATCGTGGTGGTCGTCGTGCAGCTGATCAGGTGGCGCATCCATGAAGCTCGGGGGACCGAGCGGTAGGCGCGAACTCGGATCGCACCGCTGCTGCGAGCGGCTGCATCGAGCGGCGACGCAGACGGCGCTATCGGAACAGGCATCACAGGAAACAGGCAACACAGGCATCAAGGAGAATCGACTTGACTTATCGGGAAATCGATAGCGCACGCGCGCAGGACTACGTGGAACGCGACCGCGCCCGTATGGGCCCCACGGCGCGCATCCCCTACTACGATCTGGTGGTCGACCACGCGCGCGGCGCGCTGCTCTACGACGTGGAGGGCAACGAGTACATCGACCTGTTGGCTGCGGCCACGTCGGCCAACGTGGGGCACTCGCATCCGGCGGTGGTGGAGGCCGTCTGCGGGCAGGCGCAGAAGGTCATCCAATGCTCGCCGGCCTACTTCTACCATGCCCCCGAGGTGGAGCTGGTGGAGAAGCTGGCGGCCATCGCGCCGGGCGACACGCCGAAGAAGGTGGTGTTCGGCACATCGGGCTCCGATGCCAACGACGCCATCATCAAGTTCGCGCGTGCCTACACGGGGCGTCCCTACGTGGTGTCGTTCCTGGGCGCCTACCACGGCTCCACCTACGGCTCGATGACGCTCTCGGCCCTCAGCCTGGGGATGCGCCGCAAGATGGGGCCCATGCTGCCGGGCATCTACCACATCCCGTACCCGGACGTGCAGAGCGCGGGCGTGGGGCACTTGAGCGAGCCGGAGCAGGCGGAGCACTTCATGCGTCCGCTGCGTGAGATGTGCGAGACGTACCTGCCGGCCGACGAGATAGCCTGCATCGTGATGGAGCCCATCGCGGGCGACGCTGGCATCATCGTGCCGCCGCAGGCCTATGTGGACGCCCTCGTCGCATTCTGCCGCGAGCACGGCATCCTGTTTGCCGTGGACGAGATCAACCAGGGCATGGGCCGCACGGGGAAGTGGTGGGGCATCGAGCAGTTCGGCGTGGAGCCCGACCTCATGTCGGTGGGGAAGTCGCTGGCCAGCGGCCTGCCGCTGTCGGCCATCGTGGGCAAAGCCGACATCATGGACAGCCTGAGCTTCCCGGCGCACATCTTCACCACCAGCGGCAACCCCGTGTGCTGTGCAGCGGCGCTCGCCACCATCGACGTCATCGAGCGCGAGGGGCTGCTCGAGCGCGGCGCCGAGCTGGGCGCCTACGCAAAGGAGCGCTTCGAGGACATGGCCGCCCGCCACGCTATCGTGGGCGGCGTGCACGGCATCGGGCTCAACCTGGGCATCGACATCGTGCGCCCGGAGACGGGCGAGAAGTGCGCGCTCGACGCGCTCAAGGTGGTGTACCGCGCGTTCGAGGAGGGCGTGGTCATCATCTGCATGGCGGAATCGGTGCTGCGCTTCCAGCCGCCGCTCGTCATCGAGCACGAGCAGCTGGACCGCGCGCTCGACGTGCTCGACCGCGTGATCGGCGAGGTGGAGGCCGGGCTCGTGCCCGACAGCATCGTGCCCGAGGGCAAGGGCTGGTAGAGGCGCCACTGCCGGTGTTTCGCCGTGCCGGCAGCCGCTTCTCGCTCTACGGGGTGTGTTGAGAGGATAGGTTAAAATACGATCACCTAGCAATCACTTCAATATATAGCAAGGTATCGGAAAGACCCTGCTACCCGGTGAGAAGGCGCTGCCGTTATAATAATGCGGTCATAGCGCCGTACCCCAGCGAGCGAGGAGCACCCATGAGCGAATCCATCGGCACCACCTGCGTGCAGGGCGGCTACCGCCCCGGCGACGGCGAACCGCGCCAGATTCCTATCTACCAGTCCACCACCTGGAAGTTCGACACAAGCGAGCACATGGGCCGCCTGTTCGACTTGGAGGAATCCGGCTACTTCTACACGCGTCTGCAGAACCCCACGAACGACTTCGTGGCGGCCAAGATCGCCGAGCTCGAGGGCGGCACGGCGGCCATGCTCACGTCGTCGGGCCAGGCAGCCAACTTCTTCGCCGTGTTCAACATCGCCGGGGCGGGCGACCACGTCGTGGCCAGCTCGGCCATCTACGGCGGCACGTACAACCTGCTGGCGAACACCATGAAGCGCATGGGGCTAGAATGCACGTTCGTCGCGCCCGACTGCGCCGACGAAGAGCTGGAGGCCGCGTTCCGGCCGAACACGAAGGCCGTGTTCGGAGAGACCATCGCGAACCCGGCGCTGTCGGTGCTCGATATCGAGCGCTTCGCCGCCGCGGCGCACGCGCACGGCGTGCCGCTCATCGTGGACAACACGTTCCCCACGCCGGTGAACTGCCGCCCCATCGAATGGGGAGCCGACATCGTGACGCACTCCACGACGAAGTACATGGACGGCCACGGCGCCAGCGTGGGCGGGGCCATCGTGGACTCCGGGACGTTCGATTGGATGGCGCACGCCGACAAGTTCCCCGGCCTGTGCGAGCCCGACGAGAGCTACCACGGCGTGACCTACACCGAGCGCTTCGGGCTGGGAGGCGCGTTCATCACGAAGGCGACGGCCCAGCTCATGCGCGACTTCGGCGCTATCCAGTCGCCGCAGAACGCCTACCTCGTCAACCTGGGGCTGGAGAGCCTGCACCTGCGCATGGCGCAGCACAGCAAGAACGGCCTCGCGCTGGCCGAGCACCTGGCCGCGCATCCGAAGGTCGCGTGGGTGCGCTACCCGGGCCTGCCGGGCGACGCGTACTACGACCTGGCGCAGAAGTACCTGCCGAACGGAGCCAGCGGCGTGGTGAGCTTCGGCGTGGCCGGCGGGCGCGCCGCGGCCGAGACGTTTATGGCGAACCTCAAGCTGGCGCAGATCGCCACACACGTGGCCGACGCGCGCACCTGCGTGCTGCATCCGGCCAACGCGACGCATCGCCAGATGAACGACGACGAGCTGGCGGCCGCCGGCATCACGCCCGACCTCGTCCGCCTGTCGTGCGGCATCGAGGCCACCGAGGACCTCATCGCCGACGTCGATCAGGCGCTCGCGGCGGTATAGAGCACATTCGGCAATAGAGCACATTCGGCAATAGAGCACATTCGGCAATAGAGCGCATGCTGCAGGAGAGAGCACGCCGCAATGGTGCGCATGCCGCGGTCGAGATGTCGGCGCATTATGCGCCGTCGCCCGGCTCGACGCGAGCTCCTGGACATAAACGAGCGGGAGAAACGAGCGAGTGTGGTAAGATGCGTCCTCATCCGCTCGATGTCTCGCACGTTGGGCGACAAAGTCCGTACTCCTATCGAAAGGCCCCTCGTATGACCGTTCCTCCCAACCGGTAAATCACGCGAACCATCCCGTCGAATTCGTTGCTGCGCAGTGCGCGGCCGTTTTGCGACGAGTCCGTCCTCTTCCGCCTGCACATGATGTGCGGTTGTTTCGTGACGGGCTCATACGGTTGAACGATCACACAACAAGAGAGGCTTTCCCAATGAAAAAGCTGAACAACGGCGTGGTGCCGCCTGCGCTCGCCTTCCTATTCGAACGTATTCGGAATGCGAAGGAAGGCAGCAACCATCATGAAAACGATACGGTGGCGCGTGGAGGCGATCTCCGCGCCAGCCGCTCTGCGTCCCTGCGGCACCTGCGGTGCTGAGGCAAGGTTCGAATCGACGGGCCGGTTCCGCGTGAACTCCCAGAAGAAGCGCCTGGATGTGTGGCTCATCTACCGGTGTGCCACGTGCGGAAGCGTATGGAATTGCGCCGTGATCAGCTGCGGTCGTCCGGGCGGCATCGGCCGGGAACGGCTCGAGCGGTTCATGGCCAACGACGCGGACCTGGCCCTCGCGTGCGCACTCGATACAGGCCTGCTCAAAAGCAATGGCGCGCGGCGGGGTCGGATCAACTTCGTCGTCGAAGGCGATGTGCCTGATGACGGTGAAGACTGCTGCGTGCAGATAGAAGCCGAGGGGCTCGCGGGCATCCGGCTCGCCGAGGTGTTGCGGGCCAAACTGGGCCTTGCGCGAAGGAGGCTTGCGGACCTCGCGAAAGAGGGGCTCGTAACGTCTGCCGACGGCATGGACCTGCTCGCCGTCAAGCTGCGGCCGCACCAGGTGGTCGTCGTGCGCGCGAGGCGCGGGTAACGAAGACAGGCGGTGCCGGGGACAGGTTCTTCGGCACCGCCGAAAGTCCGAATGCTTCACGTGAAACATTCGTTCTATGAGGTTTGACCCCGTGTGCTATCATGACGGCGAACGACACGGCGCGGCGAAGGAGCCACCATGTACGGACTGAAAACCGAGGCCAGCTTCGACTCGGCCCATTTTCTCACCGACTATTACGGCAAGTGCGAGAATCTGCACGGCCATCGTTGGCGCGTGGTGGTGCATCTGGCGGTCGACGACCTGCAAACCGAGGGCACGATGAAGGGCATGGTGCTCGATTTCGGCGTGTTCAAGCGCGCGGTACGCGAATTGGCCGAGGAGTTGGATCACACCTTCCTTGTCGAGGAAGGCTCGCTCGCTGACGCCACGCTGGCGGCCCTCGAATCCGAGGGATTCAGTCTGACGCTGCTGCCCTTCCGCACCACGGCGGAGAACCTGGCGCGCTACTTCTGCGACTGCTTGGCGGAGCAGGGACTTCCCGTGTCCCAGGTGGAGATGTACGAGACGCCGAACAACTGCGCCCTCTACCGTCCGCTGCAGCGCTGACGGGAAGGGGTCGTCGTGGGAAAGAAGGCCGCGCTCTTTTTACAGTCGGCGAAGCAGGTCGGAGGGCTCATGGCAATGGCCGTTCGCTACAACGGCAAGGAGCCCGACAAGCGCAAGGGAGCCTCGCAGGCGGAGTACGCACTGCCGTTCGAAGGCGCGTGGACGGTGTTCAACGGCGGCGTGGACAAGGAGACGTCGCATTCGTGGGGCGTGCTCACCCAGCGCTACGCCTACGACTTCGTGGTGCTCGACGACGAGGGGCGCAACTGCCCACCCGACGCCGATCCGGCCGATCCCGCCTCGTACTACTGCTACGGCTTGCCGGTGCTTGCGCCCGCCGACGGCGTCGTGGCGGAAGTGGGGACGTCGTGCCCGAATGCGCAGATCATGCTTGATGAGACGGTGCACTTCGGCGGCGGTGACATTCGCGGCAACTACGTTCTCATTGACCATGGGAATGACGAGTTCTCGTGCCTGTGCCATCTGAAGCCGGGCGGCGTGCTGGTGGAGGCGGGCCGGCACGTGAAACGTGGGCAGCGTGTCGGTTTCTGCGGAAGCTCGGGCTGCAGCTCGCATCCGCACCTGCACTTTCATATCCAGAAGGGGCAGAGCTTCTACACTTCGCTGGGCGTGCCCGTGCGATTCGCAGGCGTCGCTGCCGCGCCTGCGCCGAACTATGCTGCGGCCGATCCGCGGTCGGTTCCGCCGGAGGCCTACGACGACTTCCCTCCGTTCCTCACGCGCGGCCTGAGGGTGGAGCCCGCAGGAGGGGAATAGGCCTGAGAATGCAATGTCGTTGAGTTATGCACCCTTGCGCTGGCGTTGATGGGGGATTCTTGCACTGAGGCAAGCGACGCTGTTCGTAAAAGCCCAGGTCGCGATTTGCGCAACCCTCGATAGGGAGCGCAGGATGGGTGCATAACTCGCGTACATTGCATTTTCGGGGCCGTTTCGGCTACGCAAGGGTGCAAAACTCGAGGACTTTGCAGCCGAACGCCTTTATTCCCAGAAGCCGCGGGCGGCGTCGAGGATGTCGGCGGCGGGCAGGAGGGTTGCCTCCGCGATGTCGGCCCCCGTCTCGTCGAGGAAGCGCCTCACCAGGTGGTATCCGCAGGCGTAGCCGGCGCAGTAGGGCACGCCACGCGTGGGGTAGCCCATGAGCGCGGCCGTCTCGTCGCCGTAGAGGTAGGCGGACAGCTCGGCGAGGCCCTGTGCTTCCAGTCCCGCGCGCACGAGGGGCTTCACCTGCGCGAGCGCCTCCGGCGTGGTGCGCGTGACCCACGGCCCCGCCAGCTCCTCGCCGAACAGCTCCACGGCGAAGTTCTCGGCCAGGCCCTCGCTCACCAGCATCTCCCCGAGCGTGATGTCGTCTCGCCACTTCACGAACTGGAAGCGCACGTTGTGGTTCGCCTCGTGCGCGAGCGCGGCGGGCAGGCGGCGCATCGTCGACTCGTTCGGGTCGAGCCAGGCGAGGATCGAGCCGGGGATGCCGCCGTCGCCGCAGTAGCCCTCGCTCGCGCGCACGACGGGGTGGCCGGGGTTCGCCAGCAGCACGGTGAAGCGGTAGTCCTGCCGCGGAAGCTCGATGCCGCGTGCGGCGAAGCGCGAGAGCGAGCGCTCGACGGAGCGCCGGCACGCGTCCCAGAAGACGTCGTTGCCGAGGAGGCGCACGGCTTCGGCGCGGCTTTCGTCCACCTGCGCGGGCGGCAGAATGCCGAGCATCTCGCTGGCCATGACCACGTCGTAGCCGCCGGGTTCCGCCGCCTTGAGCGGCACGCGGTAGCAGTCCCATTTCTCCTTGAAGGGGGCCATGAGCTCGTAGCGGTACAGGTCGCCGCGCTTGCCGGCGGGCGCGGCCATCATGGCGCGGTAGGCTGCGTCGGAGCGAACGGGTTGCACGTTCATGAGGTGTCCTTTCTGTCGGGTGCGTTCCCCATGCTACGGCCTCACGCCGCGTGAGGGTCAAGGGGGAGTCTGGTTCCGCCGCCGGATGTTGGCTCGTTGGGGGGGGGCAGGCGATCCGGGTTTTTTCACCGGCACCCGCACGGATCGCGGGTAGGATTCGTTATACAGGGCAGAGGAGGTGAAGCGGGGCTTGAAGAATCGGTTGCGGGACGGAGAGGCGTTCGATCGCTTGGTCGAGGAGCACTACGACGACGTGCTGGCGTACTGCCGGCGGCACGCGCCGTCCTTGGACGACGCGCCGGACGTGGCGCAGGAGACGTTTTTGCGCTTCGTGCGCAGCGGGCGCTCGCCGGTCGAGGGCAAGCCGCTCGCGTACCTCTTCACCATCGCGCGCAACCTCTGCATCGACGCCGCGCGGGTGCGGCGGCTGCCCGTTGGGCCGCTCGACGTGGACGTGCCCGACGGTTCGCCTGATGCCGATCCGGCCTCCGCGGTCGTGGGCGGCGAGGTGGGCGCGCTCGTGGAGGCGCTCTCACCTGAGCTGCGCGAGGTGGTGGAGCTGCGCTTCGACCAAGGGTTCAAGGTGGGCGAGATCGCGAGCGTGCTGGGGGTGTCGCGCTTCGCGGTGAACCGGCGGCTCAATCGGGCGCTCGCGGAGGTGCGGCGCGGCTTGGAAGGAAGGAGCGAGGCATGAGTGGCAAAAGCAAGCGGAACGTGGAGCGAGCGCTGCGGGCGCACTATCGCGCCGAGCGCGGCGCGCCGGACGCGGAGGCGAAGGCGGCGACTCTCGCGGCCGTGCGCGCGGCGGTGGCGTCGGAGCGGCCGGCGGGCGAGCGGGGTGGCGGGATGACGTTCGCCGGGTTCGTGGCCGTTCAGGCGCGCTTCATCCACCCGCGCGTGTGGGCAGCGCAGCTTGCGCTCGTGGCGATCATGGCGGCGGTCTGCTTGCCGTCGAGCGGCATGGCACGCGGCTTCTCGGTCGTCTCGGGCATGCTGGCGGCGGCGACGGTGCTCGTAGGCCTACCCGACCTGCTGGCCAGCGCCACGCACCGCGTGTCCGAGCTCGAGTACGCCTGCCGCTTCGATTGCCGCGCGGTCGCCTTGGCGCGGCTCATCGTGCTGGGGTGCTCGGACGTCGTGGCGGTCACGGCCATCGCGCTCGCGGCGCCGATCGCGCTGGGAGCCGATCCCTTCGCGTCGCTCGTGCACGCATGCGTGCCCTACTTCCTCGCGTGCGCGGGCGCCCTGCTCGCTGCGCGCCGCTTCCCCTCTTCGCAGGCGTTGCCGCTAGCATGCGTGTGGACGCTGCTCGTGATGGCGGGGGCGTATGCGGTGCACGCCCTCGCGCCCGACGCATACGCCCAGGCGTCGACGTGGGCGTGGGCGCTCGTGGCGGTCGGCTCGCTCGGTTGGGCCGCGCGCGAAGTGCGCACGTGGCTCGGCAGCATCGCGGCCGGCCTCGACGTGTTCGCGCCCGCATCGACGCCCCGATGAGCCCCGCGGGGGCGGTGGCCCGCGCGCACCGCGACTCCCGCAAACCCTCGCAGTTCCTCGCGAATCCGACGACCCTACGATGACAAGGAGCATGGCATGGACCTGACGATAGACCGCCTGACCAAGCAGTTCGGATCGAAGATCGCGGTCGACCGCGTGTCGGCTCGGCTCGAGCCCGGCGTGTACGGCCTGCTGGGCGCGAACGGCGCGGGCAAGACCACCCTCATGCGCATGGTGTGCGACGTGCTGCGCCCCACCTCCGGCGAGATCCGCTTCGACGGCCGCGACGTGCGCATGCTCGGCGACGAGTACCGCGCCTGCCTCGGCTACCTCCCGCAGGATTTCGGCTACTACCCCGACTTCACGGCGCTCGACTTCATGTGCTACCTGGCCGCGCTCAAGGGGCTCGACCGCCGCGCGGCGCGCCTCCGCTCGCTCGGACTGCTGGAGACAGTGGGGCTCGCCGACGTGGCGCGAGCGAAGATCCGCACGTTCTCGGGCGGCATGAAGCAGCGCCTGGGCATCGCGCAGGCCGTGCTGAACGACCCCGCGGTGCTCGTGCTCGACGAGCCGACGGCCGGCCTCGATCCGAAGGAGCGCGTGCGGTTCCGCAACCTCATCGCCAGCTTCGCGCAAGACAAGATCGTCATCTTGTCCACGCACATCGTGTCGGACATCGAGTACGTCGCCGACGAGATCCTCGTCATGCGCGCCGGCTCCTTCATCATGCAGGGTGCGCCGACGGACATCGTCGCGACGGTGACGGGCAAGGTGTGGGAGTGCCATGTGGACGCGCGGCGCGCCGACGACCTGGCGACCACGAACTGCGTGAGCAACGTCCACTACGCCGCGGACGGGCATGCGGTGGCGCGCGTCGTGGCCGACGAGCCGCCCGTGGCCGGCGCGCGGGCGCTCGATCCCACGCTGGAAGACGTGTACCTGTACGTGTTCCGCGACGAGGTGGTTCCGCTGTCCTGACGGACAGCGGAACATGCCGACGCTGCGAAGCGCCGATGCGTCCGACCTCGCTTCTTTTTGCTCTGCCGCAGCGAAGCTGCGCAGAGCGCGCCCGCTCGGGCGCATTGTGTGGCACTGAACAAGCCTCTGGCTTGTTCAGCACGTGCGAAGCACGCTCGGCCGCGAAACGAAGCGATCTCGGGCACCTCGACGCTTCTCGCTGACTTTTATTCAACTGGTGGGAGAAGGAATATACCATGTTTGATCTGGTGAGATTCGAGCTCAAGAAGTTGTTCGTGCGCCGCGCGTCGCTCATCGCCTGCGCGGGCATCCTCGTGATGCTGTGCGGGATCATGATGCTCAACATCGTGCAGACGAAGACGGCGTCCGACACGGGCGAAGTGCTGAACGGCACCGCCGCCATCGCGTACCAGAAGGAGAAGGCCGCCTCGCACGAAGGCGTGCTGAGCGTCGAGCGCGTGCAGGACGAGGTGGCTGCGTACAAGGAACTCGCGTTTTCGAAGGTGGACCCCGCCGACGTGAGCGGGCTCAGCGGCGAGGCGGCGTACGCGCTCATGAAGCAGGCGTACGACGAGGACGAGTTCCGTGCGATCTACGACACCTACTATGCCTACCTATTCTCGCCGTGGAAGGCGGGCGCGCTCGAGCCGTACCAGGTGGCGGCCCAGCTCGACGATGGCGCTGCCGACGGGTTCTACGGAGCGATCGCCGACAAGCTGCAGCGCACGCTCGACGACGGCATGGGCGGCACCTGGGCGTACTCCGACGCGGAGCGCGCGTACTGGACGGAGAAGCAGGCGGCAGTGGGCGAGCCGCTCGCGTACGGGTACGCGGGCGGATGGGGTGACGTGCTGGCCTGCCTCGGGTTCTTCGCCTTCGCGATGGTGGCCGTCTGCGTGGCGCTCACGCCCGTGTTCGCGGGCGAGTACCAGGATCGCACTGACGCCGTGCTGCTGGCCGCGCGTTACGGGCGATCGAAGCTCGTCGCGGCGAAGATCGTCGCGGCATTCGTGTTCGCCACGGTCTACTTCGCGCTGGCGGCGCTGATCATCATGGGCGCGGCGCTCGCGTTCTTCGGCGCCGAGGGCGGGGACCTGCCGGTGCAGGTGCTGTCGCTCGGCATCCCCTACGACCTCACGATGGCCGAAGCGACGTGGATCGCGGTGGGGATCGCCTACCTCATCACCCTCGGCTTTGCGGCGCTCACGCTGTTGCTGTCGTCGAAGCTGCGTTCCCAGCTGGCCATCTTCGTCACCTGTGCGGCGCTCATCTTCCTCACGGGCATGGTTCCCTCCGGCGGCAACGCCATGCTGTTGCACGCGCTGTACCTGTTCCCTCTCAACGCCTTGAACGATCAGGTGCTGTTCAACGCGCTCGTGTCGTACCAGGCGGGCCCGTTCGCGGTGGACCTCGTGGGCTTGCTCGTGGGCATCTATGCGCTCGCTCTGATTGTGTGCGTGCCCCTGGCTGCGAGGGCTTTCAGGAGGCATCAGGTGGTGTAGGGGCCGCTATTCCCAGCCCGGCTTCCCCACGCCGCCTTGCTCGATGGTGTCGAGCAGGCCTTGGCGGTCGAAGACGCCCATTTTGCGATAGATATTGCTCACATGGTGCTTTGCGGTACCTTGGGCTATGGATAATTCGTCGCAGATGTAGCGCACGGTGCGTCCGCGGGCCAGCAGTACCAGCACCTCGGCCTCGCGGTTCGTCAGGCGACACATGTCCGTGATGTCCGCGCATTTCTGCTCGAGGCTGGCATCGGCGGTTCCTTCGCGCGGCGTGCCGTACAGCTTGTGGACGTCGGTCTGCGTGAAGAACAGCATACCCACGAGCACGAGGACAAGGACGCCGGCCAAGAACACGTCCGTGCGCAGTGCGTCTGACCAGAGAGCCGGCTGCAGCGCCGCATTCGCGGCGAACGAACCGATCAGTGTGCCGGTGCGCGCGCAGAAGATGCACAGGCCGAAGGAGAGCGCAACGGGGATGCGCGCGCGGAACGCCACGTCGGTGGATACGAGCATCATGAACATGTCCAGGCAGTACACGCCCATGATGATGAGTCCCGCGCCCAGGAACCGGAAGGTCGGCGGCAGCAGGAGCAGCAGAATGAGTCCGGCCACCATAGCGGGAATGACCGGGCGATACAGTGCGATAGGCTCGGCGGACGAGGGCGCCACCACCATCGACAGCGTGATGGCCGCGATGCCTCCGCCCGCCAGCAGCAGGGCTTTCGCGATGAACGAAGCATCCCCGTCTGCGAACGTATTCACCATACCTTGCGACGTGCCGTACGCGATGCTGATCACGAGGATGCAGACGAGGATGCGCAGCACGGGCACGGTCCTCACGTCAAGCGGCAGCACGGACGGTTCGCGGCGCGGTTCCTGCTTGCAGGCTGTCAGGATAGCGGCTGAAATTATGGGCATGAGCGCGTTGAACGCGACGGCCGCCCAGAAGGGCAGGGCGTTCGCGGCGAAGAACAGCACGAACGCGAACGTATACGACACGTACAGATGACGTCCCACGCGGCCGGTGGCCAGCGCGCTCCACAGCTCGCCCCACATGATGAGCAGGAGCGCATTGCCGAACGAGACCGCCGCCGCGCCCGCCAAGAAGAGGGCGAAGCTTGCTGGGCCTTGGCCATACGTGAGCGCTACCGGTACGATCACGGTGCCGGCGGCGGTCAGTCCCCCTGCCAACAGGAAGAACGCTCGGCGTGCGAGGAACGGAGCGTGCTTTTTTGCCGTGAGCATGACGACGAGGAACCCCAACGCGATGAGCGTGAGCACCCACAGAAGCGCGTTGCCGGCGGAAGGGAATCGGCCGGAATCGGGCACGAGGGTTCCTGTGCACATGCTTATCATCTGCCAAGCTTGCCAGAATCCCAATCCCAGCAGGCGCCAGCCCGAGAACCGGGCGCCTTCGTCTTGTTGTCGCGGTGCGCGCATATCGTCCCATCCCCTCCGAAATCCCCGCTTCAAACTAGCAAAACACCCGGTGCCGCGCAAGGCCGCAACCGGCGAAACGGTATGGGCCGATGCGGCCCATACCGTGGTTTCCTGCGGAAATGGGCCGCATCGTTCGATGACGGAACCGCTGAGGATGGTGCAGTATCGGCACAAGGAGCCACCGCATTTCGGCAGGATCGGCTTCGGGCGGCGCGGTCGCCCGGCCTACAGCACGTCTGATATGCCGCGCGCGGCGCTCCATCCAAGGCGCGGGCCGAGGGAGTCCGTGCGAATACGAAAGGGGCATCATATGTCAGAAATCACCAAGAGCGGCCTGTCGCGCCGCGCCTTTTTAGGCCTTGGCGCCACGGCTGCCGTCGCAGCGGGCGCTGCGGGCCTGGCCGGCTGCTCGCCGGCGGCCGGCTCGTCCGACTCGAGTGAATCCGCGGCAACGGGTCAGGCGCAGTACGCATGGGAGGTCGCGCCCGAGCCCATCACGGATATCGCGAGCACGGTGGACGCCGACATCCTCATCATCGGCGCGGGCATCGCGGGCTGCGCCTGTGCCTGCTCGGCTGCCGAGAAGGGCGGCTCCGTGACCGTCGTGGAGAAGTCCCCCAGCTGGAACGGCCGCGGCGGTGGGTTCGGCGCCATCAATTCGCGCTACATGGACGAGTTGGGCATCAAGGTGGACAAGGTGAACGCCAAGCAGCACTGGATCGCGCAGTGCGCCAGCCGCGCGAATGAGGATCTCATCGTCAAGTTCTTCAACAATTCCGAAGAGGCGTCGAACTGGCTGCTCGACAAGGCCGAAGCGCGCGGCGGCTCCGCCATGGTCGGCGCGTTCTACAGTCATGACGACGTCTACGCCGAGCAGCCCGGCTACCATATGCTCATGTTTCCCGAGGACGCCGGGCTCACCTCCACCGGTTTCGCTGGCGCCGAGCTGTGCTACCTCGACGCAGTCGAGGCCGGCGCCCAGTTCGTGTTCGACAGCCCCGCCATCCAGCTGGTCAAGGACGGGAATAAAGTGATTGGCTGCGTCTGCGAGACGTCGGACGGTTACGTGCAGTACAACGCCAGCAAGGGCGTGGTGCTGTGCACGGGCGATATCGGCGGCGATATCGAGATGTGCAAGGCGTATGCTCCCATCTGCGCCGAGTACGGTCAGCCGCGCAGCCAGTACACGCCGGTGGGCGTGAATACGGGCGACGGCCACAAGATGGGCATGTGGGCCGGCGCGCAGTTGCAGGATCTGCCGCTGCCCACGATGATGCACCCGCAGGCGTTCTGCTGGTTCCACGGGCCGTTTTTGTTCGTGAACGACAACGGCGAGCGCTTCATGTGCGAGGACACGTGGGTGCAGGGCAAGTCGCTGGCCATCAACCGCCAGCCGAACGGCGAGGCCTGGTCCGTCTTCGATGCGAATTGGCCTACCGACCTCGTGAACGGCCTGCCCTACGGCGGCGGTATGTTCTGGGACTCCTTCCGCCCGTACGGCAGCGATCCGCAGCTGGCGGCCGACTACTTCGAGACGCAGATCCCGGCTTACGTCGAGCAAGGCATCGCCTACCAGGCCGACACGCTGGAAGAGCTGGCGAAGCAGATCGGCTGCGACGCCGCCACACTCACGGCGACGGTCGAGCGCTACAACGGCATGTGCGAAGCGGGCGAGGACACCGACTACTACAAGAAGCCCGTGTTCCTGACGCCGGTCAAGCAGGGTCCGTTCTACGCGCTGAAGGTCGGTCCGGCGCTGCTCACCGTCACGGGGGGCCTGCGCACCAACGTCGATTTCCAGTGCCTCGACGCCGAAGGCGCCCCCATCGAGGGCCTGTATGCGCTCGGCAACACGATGGGCGACATCACCGCCGTCGACTATCCCATCAACGTGGCCGGCAACAGCCACGGGCGTTGCATCACCTACGGCTATCTTCTGGGCCAGGAGCTGGCTCAAGCGTAAAGCTCATCCCGGCCGGGGCGGGTTCGATCCGCCTCGGCATCCTCCTGCGCGCCGTCGGCCGGCTCCCCCTCCCTTACCCGACCGACGCCGCGCGCTCCGAACATAGCATCGCCTTCGAACCGCGTCGAACGGCTTGCCGCCTCGCTCCGCATCGGACCTCGCCTGCATCGACGAGTGGGCGGGTCTGGCCCGTGCGTTTGCCCAGAACGTCGCCGCTGAGTATTGACAAGGCTCGGCTTGTGGACGCTACAATGAGGCCGACGGCTTGGCCGGGTGCGGAAAGCCGTCGGCAATGGAAGGGTCTCCCGTCTTGATCGGAGCGATCTCGGAGCAATCGCGCTCTCTGCGATTGCCAACCCCTCGCACGAACGCACGATACGTGTCAAGAGATACGTCGGGGGGGGGGCTTTCTCACTGAGAGTGAGGCTACGATGAATCTCGCGCATCTGTACTACTTCAGGAAGCTCGTCGAGGTGCGGAACTATTCGCGTGCAGCGAAGGAACTGTTCATCGCACAGCCCACGCTGTCGCTTGCGGTTTCGAACTTAGAGAAGGAGCTGGGGGTCGCGCTCATCAAGAAGAAGCGCAACACCCTCGAGCTCACGATCGACGGGGAAGATCTTTATGAGGCGGTGGTCGTGGCCACGAACGCGCTCGACCACGCCGTCTCGCTTATTCGGGAGCGAGCTTCGCTCGAATTCGGCGTTATGACCGTGGGTACGGTCTACTCTATCCAGAGTCAGGCGTGGTCAGAAGCCATCAGGGACTACCGCGAGCACTCGCATAGCAAGGTGCAGTTCAAATGGAAGCAGGGCACGACCGAAAGCCTCATGCACGAGCTGAAGAACGGTTCGGTCGACGTTATCTTCGCTGGCGTGCTCGGCAAAGGCGATTCGGATGTGGCCTCCATACCCTGCTTCACGCAGCGGGTCGCTCTCGTGGTCAACCGCTCCCATCCTCTTGCTGGAAGGGCGGAGATTTCGCTCAACGAGCTTCGTGGCATCAAGCTCATCACCTATCGCAATACTGCAGGTCCGTTCGCCGCCGAGGTGAACGCCTTGCTGAGCAAAGGGAGCGGATTGAACGTTTCGTGCGAGTATTCCGACGAGATCACGCTCTGCTCCCTGGTGACGGCCGATCCCGACGTGATGGCCATCGCATGCCACTCGTGGCTGCTCGATGCGTTCCCCGACATCGTGCCCATCCCCGTCAAAGAGGCTCCGACGGACTTCCACACGTTCTATCTGAGCTACCGCAAGCGCGAGCGCCTGCCTTTCGCGGTCGAAGAGTTTGTCTCCTTCATGAAAGGCTACGAGTTTAAGAACGCGAGTCCCCGCAGCGGCGGCGGGGATATGATGATCTCGCCGCGCTGAAGCTTGCGCAAGCGCGTCCTGCGGTTGCACGATTCTACTCGAATCCTTCGAGCTGCTTCTCTATGCTGGATGAGGCATCGCCGCGCTCATGCGCTGTTCCGAATCGCGACAAACCCCGTCTCCCATTGGCTTTTTCAACCGGAGGGCATGCGGATTGCCGATGCAAAACCATGTGCGTTCACCGGGGTGCGCATGTTCTTTACTATCGAATAAGCCGAGAGGAAGGAGGCGGGGGGGGGAGCCCAATCCGATGGGCAGGAGAGAGGCGAGAGCCGCATCTGGCGGGATCCGCATCCGCATTCAGCCACGGAACAGATGTCTTTCTGCACATCAACCCTATCTCAAGGAGGGAACATGGCTTCAGCTGCAAATATCAACGCGCGCATCGACCGGCTCGAAGCAGTCAATGCCGACATCGTGCAGCGCTCGTACCACGGCATAGCGGCCCGCTTGGACAGGCTGCCGGCCGGCAAGGCGCATCGCAAAGTGCTGTGGCTTATCGGCGGCGTCGCATTCTGCGACAGCCTCGACATGAACATCGCCGGTCCCATCATTGCCCAGCTGCTGGCTTCGGGATGGTCGGACAACAACCTGAACTCCATCTTCGTATCGATGACGGCGTTCGGTTATCTGATCGGTGGATTGTTGGCCGGCATCGTATCGGACAAGTTCGGGCGCAGGAAGGGACTCGTGTTCTTCGCATCGCTGTTCTCGGTGTTCTGCCTGGTGGCGACCTTTGCCCCGAACATGACCGTCCTCATCGTCTGCCGGTTCTTCATGGGATTCGGCTTGGGGGCGGCCTATCCTGCCGGATACGGGTCGCTCAGCGAATACACTCCCCCGAAGGTCCGAGGGCGCTACCAGGCGTGGGTCGGGCTCATCGCCAACTGCGGAACGCCTATCGCGTCGTTCATGTGCCTGATCATGCTCCCGCTTGTCGGATGGCGTGCCATCTTCGGAGTGTGCGGCCTCGTCGGCCTCATTGTCGCGGTGCTCGTGCTCAAGTACATGGACGATTCGCCCCGTTGGCTCGCCCAGCATGGGCGCAACGAAGAGGCCGATGCCATCGTCACGAAATACGAGGACATCATGCGTGCCGCCGGCCACGATATCGAGCCGGTGCCGGATTGCAAGATCGAAGCCGACGCGTCGCGCGCGGCCGCTACCGAGGTCAAGCAGCTTCCCTTCACGTTCCTGTTCACCAAGAAGATGCTGCCCCGGACCATCGTCGCCTGCACTATCTGTTTCGTCAACTTCGTGTGCGTCTACACCATCGTCACGTGGACGCCGACCATCTTCGTCTCGCGCGGATTCGATGTCACGTACTCGGTTGCGCTCACCACGATCATGCTGCTGGGCATCCCGGTGGGCGTCGCGCTGTTGAGCGTGTTCGTCGACAAGCTGGGCCGCAAGATACAGCTGGTGGTGGGCTTCACGCTCACGGCGGTGTTCGGCTACGCTTGGGCCATGATTCCGGTCGATCAGACCGTACTCATCATCATCGTCGGCTTCCTTATGACCGTCATCACGTACTACTGGTCGCTGATCTGCAGTTCCGTGTACCTTCCTGAGCCGTTCCCCACCCAGATCCGCGTGCGCGGCGCCGGGTTGGCCAACGCGTTCGGCCGTATCGGCGCCATATTGAATCCTATCTGGATCGCGTTCTTCCTGAATAGCGGCATCGGGGCCGTGGGCGTGTACCTGGCTTCGGGCGGCATCGCGATTGTCGGGGCCGTTATCGTGGCCGTGCTGGGTGTAGAGACGCGCGGCAAATCGCTCGAGGAGATCAGCGAGGGCGTGCTTCAGGATACGAAGTAGGGACAGGCGCGGAATGCGGCCCACGCTATCCGGCCCGAGCGGGCGCAGCCGAGGGCATGGGCAGCTGAATTTTCCCGGTTGCACCCGTTAGCCCGAGACGCGTCGTGCCGGCAGTTCGCCTGCATCTCGAGCGTGCCGCCGCTACAGCAACAGCGGCAGCTGCATAAGAAGGGCCGGGGCCTTCTGGGGGAGGGGCACCGGCCCTTCTGCGCGTCTGGGAGTCGCGCGTTCAAGATCATCGTGGCGTCTTTCTCGGCGCTCGGCTCCTTCGCGCCCGGTGTGCTTCCGCTCTGCGGATTGAAACTCTCAAACGAAGGCATCTTCCCTGAACAGATTTAATTGTACGGTTTCGGGCGCACCTGGTACCCTCGAAGAAGAAAGACGTGGCTGTCTATTCGGATGCGGACCTCGTTGGACGTGCGGCCTTGTGGCAACACGACTTGAGGAGGTACCGAACATGGAAGCAATCAGACTGGCCGTCCTGGGCCTGAACCAGGGGGCGAAGGCCGCGCGCGATGCGGCAGCAAGCGAGCGGTTCGACCTTGCGGCGGTAGCGGGAATGGGGCCGCAGGCGCAGGCTGTCGCCGCCGAGCTGGGCGCTCCGCTCTACGAGGATTACCAGGAGCTGCTGGAATCAGTTGTGCTGGACGGCGTTGTAATCGCCCTTCCCAACGGCCTGCACTTGCCGGCCGTGAAGGCGGCTTTAGCGGTGGGCATCAAGCACCTGCTGGTCGAGAAGCCCATCGCCGACACCGAAGAGGATGCGCGCATGATCATCGATGCGTGCGATCAGGCGGGGGCGACGCTGCTCATCGGCCATCAAAGGCGGTCGTCGGCCACGATGCTCTTCCTCAAGCAGTTTATAGAAGCGGGCAATCTGGGCGATATCGTGGGCATTCAGTGTTCGGCAATCTACGCCAAGCCCGATTCCTACTTCGACATAGATTGGCACCGCACGACAGGCCCGCTGCTGATCAACGCGATCCATGACGTTGACGATCTGCACTACCTTACGGGCATGCGGGTAAAGCGTCTGTACGCGGCTGCGCGCAACAGCATTCGCGGCGGTGAGGTCGAAGACTCCGCCTCCATCGTGTTCGAGTATGCCGAAGGACCCACGTGCACGTACTTCGTGTCGGACGGCGTGCCTGGTCCCTGGGGCTACGATCTGGCGGCCGAGGAGATGCATTTCATCAACTGCCGGCCGGGCGAGAACAGCCTGCGCGTATTCGGGACCAAAGGGTCGTTCGGGCTTCCGAACATGGATTTCTACCGTTACGGCCCCGGTCAGTACGGCTGGACCGAGCCGCTTTTGAAAACCCATTACGAGGTGGGCCGTCCCGATCCTGCCACGGCGACGCTCGAGCATTTCGGCGACCTGATCGACGGCGTGGAGCTGGTTCCGCGCTGCTCGGGCGAGGAGGGCCTGGCCACGCTCAAGGTCGTCCAGGCGATATTGAAGTCGGCCGAGAGTCGAAGCGTCGTCGAGCTGGATGCCGATTGAGCCAGGTAGGCTCGTGGAGAGCGCCGATGCGCCTGCCGGCGCTCTCATCGGTCGTTGGTCGCAGCAGGGGAAGGGCCGTTCTGACATTACCGGAATCGAGGGATCATGAGCAAGAAAAAGCAGAAACAGAAGCCGGGGCCTTGCCAGCGCGGGTTCGCGAGTCGGCCGCGCCAGGAGAAGCGTTTCGATGCCCAAGGCCGTCGCATTGGCGACGACGGCTTGCCCATGACGAAGTACCGCACGCGCGCCCATCGCCTGTTGAACGGGTTCTTCGTCTGGGGTGCGTTCGCGGGTCTGCTGTGCGCAGGGTTCACCGTGCTCGCCACGTTCCAAGGGCAAGAACTTTCGAGCTGGGAGCTCGTCGCTGAAGGAGGGGCGTACCGCAACGGGCTCAGCATCGCCACGCTTCTACGGTTCGAGGCTCTGTTCTGCCTGGCTGTCGGCATTGCATCGGTGGCCGTCCATCTCTACGGGTTTTCCTGGCTCTACGATGGATACGCGCTGAGGCCCGCCCGGCGCATCGCGCTGGGGCTCGGCCTTGCATGCGCGGCGTGGTGCGCGACGGCCGTGCTGCTGGCGGGGGCATTCGAGCCGGTGTCGGTTGCAACGCTGGTCCTGCTCGCGACATTCCGTTTGCTTGTGCCGAAGGTCCACGACGAGCATCAGCAGCTGCTCTCGATGCGGTCGTAGGCGTTCGGAAGGCTTTGCACGTTGGCGGGTTTGGTACCGTTGCCCGCGCGCTTGCACACGTTGCATGCGCGATCTGAAAGGGGGTTCTCCAGCCGCCGGGCTGCCTGTTGAGATGCGGCCCGGCGGCTCATTTGTGCAGATCGGTCAGAACGTGGATGTTTCCCGTTGACTTCGTGGGCCCCCGCTGTTTACAATGCAAAGGTTCGCTTTCAAAAGCCCCGTGCATGCAGGATAAGGCGGAAACGCAGACAAGGGAGTCCAGGCCCGAAGTCGCGCGTCGGCGTAGGAACCCGGCATCCGATCGACCTGCACTTTTGAAAACAAACAGCCGTTGCAAGCCGTGGGGCGAAATGCCGCGACTCGCGACGGGGACCCGCCCCGCATGGCGGGGCAGGACAGATGTATGGAGGACAGCAGTGAAGACGTATTACGCGAAGCCCAACGAAGTTGAGCGCGAATGGGTCTTGATCGATGCGACGGACCAAGTGCTCGGCCGCGTCGCCACCAAGGCCGCTCATATCCTCAAGGGCAAGCACAAGCCGCAGTACACGCCGCACGTGGACACGGGCGATTTCGTGATCATCATCAATGCGGACAAGATCCGCGTGACGGGCACGAAGGCCAGCTCGAAGGAATACTTCCGCCACAGCGGTTTTCCCGGCGGTCTCAAGTCTGAAACCTTCGAAGAGGCCATGGCCAAGCATCCTGAGCGCGTCATCGAGCATGCCGTGAAGGGCATGCTTCCGAAGAACACGCTCGGCCGCGCCATGGGCAAGAAGCTCAAGGTTTATACGGGCGCGGAGCATCCGCACATGGCTCAGAAGCCCCGCGAGATCAAGATGGAGGGTTAACCAATGGCAGGTGAAGCTTTGTACTACGGCACCGGCCGCCGCAAGAACGCCGTCGCTCGCGTGCGCCTTGTTCCCGGCACCGGTAAAATGACTATCAACGGTCGCGAGGCGCAGGACTACTTCGGTCGCGACGCGCTCGTGAACTACGCGAAGACGCCGTTCAAAGTCACGGATACGATGGACCATTTCGACGTTATCGCCCGCATCAACGGCGGCGGCATTTCGGGCCAGGCCGGGGCACTGCGCCACGGCATTTCCCGCGCCCTGCTCGATGCCGGCGACTACCGCGCCGAGCTCAAGAAGGCCGGCTACCTCACGCGCGACTCCCGTATGGTGGAGCGCAAGAAGTACGGCTTGAAGAAGGCTCGCAAGCGCCCGCAGTTCAGCAAGCGCTAGGATTCGCATTCGCGGTGCGTTTCGGCGTTCCGCATGCGCCTCTTGCATGAATGTAAAGGCCCGTCTCTTCGGAGGTGGGCCTTTACACGTTGGAACGACCGGCGACTTTACACGTTGAAACGTCCGGTGGTCGGCAGTTCCTGCAATGGCCCAGGCTGAGCCGTTATTCACGAGTCGATTTTCGACGCTATAGCATGCTAAAGCGCACCGATGCGGAGCGCCAAAAAAAGCGTCGGTTTGGCACGCCAACTGCGGTTGAGATCAAGGTCGAGAAGTGATCACCTGGGGTTTTGCCCTCACTACCGAAGGCGCTGGGCTTGGAAGGCCTCGATTCTGCCAAAATCTGTGCCAAACCGGCACTTTTTTGGCAACACGAACGCAAGCTCGCAAGGCTGGGCTTGCAGAGGGAGCGCCTGATACGGGCATTCTGCGCACTGGTTTCTGCAGCGGGCAGGATCCTGAATGAAAGTGAAACGAGCCGGGGCCAGGGGAGGGAGGGAAATCGGCCCCGGTCTCGTTCGGGGGAAATGCGGGCGCGCGGCCCGCGCTCGAGTGCACGATGCACGCAAGCCGGTATTGTTTTAGGAAAAGCGTCGGCTCGCCGCAGTTGGTTAGCCGGCTTCGACCCGGCCATCCCGCTCTCCGCTCTGACGGACGAGTCGCAGCCGGATCCGGACTTGCCGAGGAGGCTCGACCCGAGCCTGCCGGAACAGCCAGGCTCGGGTCGGCAGGCTCTCGCCTACGCTTCAGCCAAGTCCTTGCCCAGCAGATAAGCAAACGTGTTGCAGTTCATGCCCAGGTTGTGGCCGCAGATGGCGAAGTTGTAGCAGTTCGCGTAGCTGTCGCCCACCATGATACCGAGGTTGTACAGGCCTTCGATGGGGTTGTCTTCGGCGTCGCACACCTGCATGTTCTCGTTGGTGCGCAATCCGCCTGTGACGCACAGGAAATTCGCAGGACTCATTTCGAGCTTGCAACCGTAGAAGGGACCCTCCGTGATGGGGGCCATGAGCGAAGCATCCTTGTGGAAGTCCTCGTCCTTGCCGGCGGCGCACAGCTCGTTGTAGCGATCGACGGATGCCTTGGCCTGCTCGGCATCCAGGCCGTCCAGCTGGGCCAACACTTCTTCGATCGTGTCGCCCCTAACGAACGTCCCTTTCTCCACGTTCTCGTCCCACAGGGCCCGGTACTGCTCGGGCGTGTAGGCGTCTTTACCCTCATGCTCAACGATAGTGGTGCCGAAGGTCTCCCAGGAGTCGAAGTGGTTTGCGTAGGCGGCATCCCATACGCCGTAGCGGGTCATATCGGGCTGCATCATCATGGCGTAGGTGCCATACGAGAAGATGACGTCTTCGTTTGAGTAGCGCTGTCCTTTTTTGTTGAGCAGCAAGCCCGAGAAGTCGGCGATGGACTGGCGGTAAGGCATGGGGCCCACGGCGTCGATCATAGGCGCGTTGGGAAGCGTCTGCTGCCAAGCAGCGCCTGCCCACAGACCCATCTTCTGGCCGTCTCCCGGTCCAAGGCCGCCGAACTGGAACATGGCGTCGTAGTCCACCTCGTTGTACTGCAGAAGCGGGGCTACCCATGAGCAGTACTTCGCCATCATGTCCTGGTTGGCGGAGAAGTCGCCGGTGGCCAGCACGATGCCCTTGCGGCCGACGTACTTCACGTAGTTGCCATCAGGGTCCTTTGCGACGATGGCCGACACACGGCCCTTTCCGTCGTCGTCGCGGACGAGGTACTGGCCGATGGTGTTGTAGTGAATCTCGCCGCCTTGCTCCTTGATCTTCTCCTCGTACATGGCGATGACCAGGTTCTCGCCAGTGGCCGCGCCGGATTCTTTGCCGTCGGCGGTTTCCACCCAGTTATGCGATCCGGGATGTGCGGAGAACACGCCTTCGGTGTCGGTGTAGCCGATCTCCATCGTGGTGGTATAGCCCTTCGCTTCCATGAGATCGATGAGCCAGTTCATGGTTGAGGCGGAGTTGTTGATCCACTTGTACCACTTCTTCTGGTCGACGCGGTATCCATTGCGCGCCAGTTCCTGGCGGATGAACCCGCCGATCGAGTCCTTCGTGTAGTCGGTGATGCCCAGGCGCTCGTGGAACTTCGTACCGATGCCGTGGTTCGACCCGCCGCGTGCAACGGGTTGGGAGCTGGCCGCGAAGAGTATTACCTCGGCGCCCTCTTCGGTCGCAGAGGCCGCGCACGCGAGGCCCGACACGCCTGCGCCCACAATGATGATGTCGGCTTCGTAGGTGTTCGCAATCTCGCTGTCGGCCACGGGTTCGGGTGCGACTTCGAACGCCCACGTGCCATTGTTGATGCTGTCCGCCGTCAGGTGCCCATCGGCAGAAGCAGAGGATGCGCCGCTCGAAGAACCATCAGACGACGAGCTTTCTCCGCTCGGCGCGCATCCGGCCAATCCGAATGCCGCAGTACCGGCTCCCGCGAGCACCGCTCCCTTGAGGAAGCTTCGACGATCGAACGCTTTGCTCTTGCTATCCATATAACCCTCCTCGGTCTTTCGCATGCTCGAACGCATGCATTCCTACTGGTTCGCAGTGTAGAAAAAATCTGGGCGCGAACCTCACATGGCATAGGTGAATTTCTCCGTTTTCACCCGTTTGACAGGGTGCGAGACGTTATGGTGTATATGGGAAATCTGGGATCGCGCCGCCCGGCGGCGCGTTTCGCATCGGGGAGGACGCAATGTCCGGTCAAAGCGCTCGCGTCTTCGATTCATACAGCGTCGGATTCGCGATATACCTTGTTTTGAGCTCGACCTCCGCATGGGGGCTGCTCTGGCTTGCTTCCATGTCGCCGTTTTCGTTCAGCGGCATGGGCGGTGCCGAGACTGCCCGTTCCATCGGCTACATAGGCGTTCTGGTCGTGTTCGGGCTGGGATGCCTGTATCTGCCTGCGCAATGCAAACGCGATACGACATACCATTCCACGGTCTGCTTGATCGCGGGGTATGCGGGACTGTTTGCCGCGATGCACGTACCCAACGATGCGCTGATACTGGTTTCGGCGGTCCTCATCGGAGCGGGCTCATCGCTGTCGTTCATCGTGTGGCAGCGCCTGTTCGCCGAACAGGATGTCGATGCGGCTGCATCCAGGATCATCGTCGGTTCGGCACTTTCGGCTGTATTCTACCTTGCCGTGGCCTTCATTGCGTGGCTCTGGCTCTATATGGTCGTGCTGTTCTGCTTCGTGGTACTGAACGCGCTCTTTCTGCGACACTGTAGGGGGAACGTGTTCGATCGAGCTTCCGGCGGCATCATCGTCGGTCAAAGCGGTGCCGGAACGTTCGCGAATATCGTAAGCAGCACGTGGCGCTACATGCTGTGCACGGCCGCCATCGGCTACGCCGGCGGCGTGTCGCGCATGTTCGCCCAGCAGGCGGGCGGCTCGTCTACGGTACTGAACGCCACGCTGGCCTTGGGGATGCTCGCGGCCGCAGCGAGTTTGGCGATCGCGTGGGACAAGGTGCGGGGGCGACTGTCGTTTTCGGCGGTGTATACGGCACTGTTTTTGGCCGTCATGACGGGGTTCTTGTTCCTGCCCTTCTTCGATGCGGGGTATCGCGTGCTGTTCGCCGGCCTTGCGAACGCGGCCTTCTCAGTCGTGTCCATCTTCATGATGCTCACGTGCATCAAGATAGCGAAGCTTCGGCAGGTTGATCCTATCGCCGCGTTCGGCGTGTTCTCCGCCATCGTGTACGGCGGGGTGCTGGTGGGCCGGGCAGTGGGCGACGCGCTCGGCCAGACCTTCGATGTGTCGCAGATACTCGTCATCGCGCTCTTGTCGACGTATGTGCTCTCGTTCGCCGGCGTGGTGGTCAACCTCCGGCGGGGAGGACGGGCCGATCATGAGTTCGACCCGATCGCGGGCGCGCCTTCAGATGAGGGTCCGAGATCGGATCGCACGGGAATGGATACGCCTGGAAAAACGCGTTCGGCCGGAGGCGCCGAGGCGGTTGAAGATCCCCAGGCGCCTATCCGACCGCTCGTGCGCAACGTCATCGTCGCGCAAGATATGGTCCCGGTGTGCAGCCGCATGATGAAGAAGACATACGGGTTGTCGAACCGCGAGACCGATGTGCTCGAGCTCATCATACGCGGGTGCGACGTCGCCCGCATGTCGGAAACCCTGTTCGTTTCGGAGAACACGGTGCGCTCGCATTGCAAGAACCTGTATCGCAAGCTGGGAGTGCACAATAGACAGCAGGTGTTCGACCTGGTGGAGGAATTTAGAGAGAGGGAGGAATGCCATGTCGATTGAGACGAGGCGCCTCGAAGAAGTGGCTGACGTGCTCGACGAACGCTGCGGCGCGGTTCGCGGCGTGCAGCGCCTGCTGAGACGCGGCCCGTATCCGCTGTACGTGGAGACGGGAACCGTTCCGTTCGACGATTATGCTTTCGATGGTACGTATCTGCTGCTGGGATCGGTGTGCAACGTGGAGGCGCCCGATGGGTGCCTGCGCGTGGTCGAGGCGCACGGAAGGTTCGCCGCAACCGATCTGTATCACGTGATAGCCTGCGAGTGTGACGAGGACATCGCGTACCTGCGGCTGATCCTGTCGCGCATTCCCGCTCACGCACACGCGGACGTGAGCGGGCAGACGGTTCGCCTGTCCGAGAACAGCCTCCGCCATATCCGCGTGCCTTGGCCGGACGTCGCCGCGCGTCGTGCGTTCGTGCGGTTCATGGAGGAACGGGAAGCGGCGGTTGCCGAAGATGAGGAGCGGGCGCGACGGCTCTTCGACGAAGGGGCGGCACGCTATCTCGAAGCGACGGCAGCCTCGTCGGAGACGTTCCGGCTCGACGAGGCGTGCACGGTGCACGAAGGTCGGCCGCTCGACGCATCGGCGCGCGCTCGCGAAGGGTCTGTCGCGGTGGTGTCATCACAGGGAATCGTGGGCTCGACCGACGAGGCGGGTGTGCCAGGGCCGTGTCTGGTGCTCGGCCAGGCGGGGCAATACGTGCTCGGCCGGCGCATGGAGAGAAGCGCGTACCCGCTGGCAGACTGCGCTGCCGTGACGGTTGCCGATGGCACGTCGATAGGATTCGAGACACTCGTGCTTGCGCTTGCCGCCGCGGGCGTGCGGCCGCGCCTGCGGGTGGCGGGGCGTGCTGTCGACGCGTTGGCGATGTCGCTCGAGCGTATTGGCGAGCTGGAGGTGCGTGCAGTTCCGCAAGAAGAGCGGCGCGCGTTCCAAGATGAGGCGGTTCGGACGATCAAGGAGATCGATCGGCTTGAGGCGCGTGCCGTTCGGATGCGAAAGCAGGTTGAAGACACGGCGCGCAGGTTGATGGAATGCAGCGACGATGTGGCAGCCAATCTGTTGTCGAGGGCGTGGGCGGACGATGCGGATCAGAAGGTGTGCGCTGTCGAGTCGGGGAAACGCGGATGCGCGGCTGGGGCGGATGCGCGCATGGCGATTGGTTCTGCGTTTTCTGCGACCGGTTGCACGTGTGGGACCGACAACGGAACCGATATGGCGGCGAAAGTGCTGCTGTCCGGACTCGTGCAGGAAGTGCGCTCAAACATGGCTCATGCGGCTGGTACGCCCCGTTCGTCCTTCGATGCCGCTTGGGAGATTCTGCCGCTGCTCTTCTTGCGCTCGGTCGACCGGGGAGACCGGTGGAAGGGCATCGCTACTGCGGGCGATCCTGCTGCTGCGGCGGACCTTCAGCTTGAAGCGCTGGCCGCCGAAGAGCCGATGCTTGCCTTCCTCGAAGCGCTCACCGGTGCATCGTCGGCGTTGAACGCGCACGAGCGAACGCGGATTATCCGTGAACTCGATGAGCTGGCTCCGGCTGCGTGCACGGGAGCGCTCGTCAGATGGCTTGCGCTCGCATGTCAGACGGAGCTTGTTTCCAAGGGTTCGCTCACTTCCGAGCGTCACCTCGATGCACCGTGTCCTCGCACGGTAATCGATCTGTTAGCCGACGTTGCCCGTGCGTTCGCGCCGAATGTGGCGCGTGCATTCGATCCTTGCATGCGTGATGGCTCCGTGCTTGCGGCGATTCGTGAACGTTTTCCGCAAGCTGCTCTCGCGGGTCAGGTTGAGCGGTTTTCGGATGCGCTTGCATCCGCGTTGGCTGCTCGGTGCGAAGGCTGGTCGTTCGAGCAGGACTCGGTGCGGACGGGGCCGTCGCTTACGGACGATCGATTCTCAGACGTGATGTTCGACCTGGTTGCATCCGTGCTGCCTCCGAACCAGGGGGAGTGGTGCGTTTCCGCTCCCGATCCGGCTGATCTACGCTGGGCCTTCGGCGTGCCTCCGCGGAATAAAGCGAATCTCGCTTGGCTACAGCATGCCCATGCGCACCGGGCGCCAGGCGGATACGCAGTGCTGCTTGCGGCGAACGCGCTTCTGCATGAAGGACGGGGTTGCGAACCCGCAGTCCGTGCCGAGCTTGTCGCGTCGGGATGCGTGCGTGCGGTGATAGCGCTTCCCGGCGGCCTGTTCGACGACGATCGTCCGCCGCTTTCGATCGTCGTTCTGGGGGATGCGCGCGCAGGGGAATGCGAGACCTTGTTCGTCGATGCGCTCGCCAGCGGTACTCCGAGCGTTCCGCTGGGGTGGCCGCCGCGCCGCACGTTCGACCCGGCCGTAGCGCGATGTATCGCAAGCCTGGTCGAGCAGTGGGCGCGCACGGGAGCATGCGACCCTTCGGTCGGCTTCGCGCGGAGCGTGCGCAAGGCCGACGTTGCGGCGCTGGGCGCCTTGACGCCGTGGTCGTTCGTCTGATCAGCAACGGCATATCGGACACGTCAAGCTATTCGATATCATCTCCTCGTGTCTTCGCCGCGTTTGCACCTGCATTTCGCGCTCGGCACTATCGCACGATGGAGTGCGCCGATGCGGAGCGCCAGAAAAAGTGCCGGTTTGGCACGCCGGCCCGGTGCAGATTTTAAATGGATAACGTGCCGCCTGGGGTTTTGCAGCGCTGTCGGAATATCTGGGCTCGGAAGACCCTGTCTTCACCCGAATCCGTGCCAAACCGACCTGTTTTCTGGCAGCGCGTTCCCGAACGAGGATAGCGGAGAGCCGCCCGGCGGGGAGGGAGGGGCCAGGCGGCTCTTGCACATGGCGGGTCGCGACGGGAATGCCGCGGTGAAGTCCCGCACTGTTAGAATGGTGTCCGGGGCAGCCTCGAGGCCTACAGCTTCGAGGGCGTCACCGTGTTGATGCGGTCTTCTTCGGGCATGTTCCCACTCGGGATCTCAAGGTCAGGGATCTCCTTATCAGCATCGCCGCCGGCGGCGTTGATGCCGGCGATGCGTCCGAAGGTCAGGCAGCGACCGTGGTTCGTACCGGGGCAGATGGTGGGGTAGTCATTAGAGAAGTACTCGCCGCCTGCGGCGCCGCACACGTACAGTCCCTCGATGGCGTTGTTCTCCTCGTCGAGCACGTGGCACGCGGTGTCCTGGCGCAGGCCGCCCGATGCCGCAAGCAGCGTGGACACCAGCTGGCCGGCGAAGAACGGAGGCGTATCGACGGGCCACAGGATTTCTGGGCGCTTGCCGAAGTCGTCGTCGTTGCCCTTGGCGGCCAGTTCGTTGTAGCGCGCCACGGTAGCTTTCAGGCCCTCGGCGTCGATGCCCGCCTTCTCTGCCAGCTCGTCAAGTGTGTCGGCCTGGAACAGCAGCCCTTGCTCGATCTTGGCTTCGCGCAGCTTCAGCTCCACCTCCATATCGAAGGGCACGCCGTAGCGACGGTACTGCTGGTCGGACGAGATGCCGCCGGAGATGCCGTCGTTGCACGACTGCGCGAACTTCTCAAGCGAGTTGGCATCGTAGATGGTGAACGCCTTGCCCTCGGGCTGATAGGACTTCACGCACGACTTGGACTGGGTGTTCACGTCCTCGTTCATGAAGCGCTCGCCGTTCTTGTTCACGTGCAGGAAGTTGTAGCTCTGCGCGCCTGACTCCAGGTGGATGGTGGCGCAGTGGGGTTCGGACTCCTGCATGGCGCCACCCACCCACAGGGCCTGTTTGTGCAGGTCGCCCGTGGAGATGCCGAAGGGGATGTACAGGCGGCTGTCGGCGTGCCAGGTGAACGGCTGGTAGCGGCTGCGCATCTCGTCGTCATCCAGGTAGTCGCCGGCGGCGATGATGACGGATTTTGCGTTGATCTTCGTGTAGTTGCCCTCTTCGCCCACGATGGCGCCTGTCACGGGGCCGTCTCCGTCGCGCACAAGACGAGCGCACGGCGTGCTGTAGCGGTACTCGACGCCCAGCTTCTCGCCTTCGGCGATGACTGCGGGGATGAGCACGGCCATGCCGAGTCCCGTGGACACGCCGTCGAGGTAGACGAAGTCAGTGCTGTCATCGTAGAAGAAGTGCGTGATAGGCTCCTCGGTGTAGTCGGGGCCCTTGTAGAAGCCGGCCCAAAGCGTCGGGTGCAACCCGGAATCGGCCACGAGGTCCACGAGCCAATCCATGCAGGCGCCGGACTTCTTCGCGAACTGCCACATGAGCGGCTCCTTCACGCGGCCGGTCGCCCATTCGATGAGGCGGCGGACCACATGGGAGTAGTCGGCTTCCTGGAACCAGCCCTCGCCCGCGTACTGCTTCACGATCTTCGAGCCGTAAGCCGTAATGTGGCCGCCGCGGCCCGACCAGGTGTCCTGCTTGTCTATGCAGAGCGTCTTGGCGCCTTGCTCGGCTGCGGTGACCGATGCGATGGCTCCGGCGAAGCCGCAGCCCACTACGAGCACGTCCACGTCTTCGGTGCCTTTGATCTGGTCTTCGGCGATGTCCTCCGGCGGTGTCAGGAACGTCCAGTTCACTGCGGCGTTTGCGCCAAGCGGGTTGTTGGCGAGCGATGCGGAGTCGGCCGTCCCTGCGCTAGCGGCGCCGGCATCCCCGCTCGACTGGCTCGCCGGCGCGCATCCTGCAATGCCCGCTCCCGCCACGCCGAGGCCTGCCAGGCCAGCGCCCACCAGGAACTGACGGCGTGAGACGCTCTGCTTCGAAGTCTGTTCTCGATTCTCTTTCATGGTGCTCCCTTCCTCCCTTGTTCTGCCTCCGTTCCACCCCGTCGATCGACGGGGCCGGTTCGGGTTGCTGTCGCATCCCGGGCCCGAGCGCACCTTACCGCCGCTATGCAGCATCACGCCATCCCCCCTACGCGGTAAATTCGCAGGTGAGAACATCTACCCCCGGAAGGGGTAGGAACGAGAGCGGCGCATTTTGGCGCGCTGTGGTAGGATGAGCCGCATGCTTGGCGGATGCTCAGGGAGGGGCGTTTTGGTCATGCGCAACGAGAACGGCTCGAAGTTTGGATCGGCTGCCGAAGCGGGGTACGACCACGACGCGCGCGGAACCGTGACCGGCTGGAACGAGCGACATGCGATGCTCGCGTCGTTTCTGCGCGAAATGCGCCTGCATCCCCGACTGTCGGCTGGCTTCGGCTTGTTCTGGACATGGGTGTGGCTCGTGTTCCAGACGACGTTGTTCAGCCCCACGTTCCTGGACGAGCTCGACTTCATTCTACCTGGTTGGGTCGTGCCGCTTTCGGCCTATGCGCTGACGTTCCTCCTGCTGGGCTTTCTGCTTAAGCTGAAAGGGATCGTCCCTCAGGGGCGCTGGTACCTCGTCTGCATACCGGTCTCCATGTCGATGGGCGTCGGCTTGTGCGGCATGCTGACATACTCGCCCCTTACCGTTTTTTCCGTTAACGCTGCCGTCACGTGCTTCGGCGGTCTGCTCATGGGCGCAGGCACGGCCTGCTTGCATGTGGAATGGGGTCGGGTCCTGGGCGATTTGGGTCCTCGCACAACTATCCTGCACGGTGTGGTGGGAACGGTGTTCGCAGCGCTTCTGACCGTGCTCATCACCTTTCTGCCGGATGCCGTGGTGTGGCTTGCGGCCATCGTTCTGCCCCCCGTGTGCATGCGGCTGCTCGTGCGGGACGCGCCGGCTACCCCCGCGATGCTCTCGCACGGGCTGGGCGCGCCGCTGCACATCCCGCGCCGGTTTCTGGTGACATCGTTTACGCAAGGGCTTTCGTTCGGCATCGCGCAGGCCGTTCTGCTGCTGGGCGGGGTTGCAGGGCCGGTCGCGGCGCTTTCTGCCGCGAGCTTCGCGCTCTCGGCCGTGGCGCTGTTCGTGTGTGCGCTGTTTTTCCGCATGGACTTCAACCAGCTCATCTATCAGGTTGGGTTCTTCATTATGGCTGCGGGCTACCTGATTCTGGCGGTGGTCAGCCCCGATGCTTTGGGCGGACTGTTCATCCACACCATGGGGTACCGTTTCGTCGACATCATGATGTGGGCGCTGTGCACGTTCCTGATCAGTCAGCGCGGTCTACCGGCGAACTGGGTGTTTGCCATCACGACGTGCTTTCTGCTTTTGGGTCAAGTGGTCGGAGCGCTTGTGGGAAGCGGTGTGGTGTATGCGTTCGATATCACGGTCCACACAGCGCGCGATCTGGCGACGGTCATGGTGTTCGTCTTGCTGGGGGTGTCGCTTATCTTGAGCGACCGCAAGAACTTGCAGACGGGCTGGGGCATGGTGCGGCCCGGCGATATCGAAGAGCTTCCCGACAGTTTCGAGCGGGGTTGCGAGCTCGTCTGCCGGCGCTACGACTTGACCGCGCGCGAGCAGGAGGTGTTTGCTCTGCTCGCGCGCAATGTGCCGCGTGCGGATATCGGCGAGGTGCTGACGCTGTCCAAGGAGACGGTGAAGACCCACGTGCGCAACATCTATCGCAAAATGGATATCCACTCTCAGCAGGACGTATTCGCCGCTGTCGTCGCCGAGCAGCGCGCGCTCGGGATGGAAGAAGAGGGCGAGCTTGAGGAGGTGCGGATTTGAGCCCGTCGGCACGTTGGTCGGCGCGTCGCATGCGTCAGCGATCGGCATCCGATTCGGGCACGCCATCGCTCCGAGCGGCGCGCTGAATGCGCTTATGGCTGCGAAGACGTTCAGATGGGAGGGGTGGTGACGCATCAGGTTGATGTCGATCCCGCGTCGGCTTGCCGATATAAGGGGACGCGGCGTGAGCTTTGGCATCCATAGCAAGGAGGAGTTGCACCGGCTGGTGGAGGGCCTCCTGGCGCGCGAGGGTGCTTGAAAGCTTCCGCCGCCTGCGATCGACATTCGCGGCGCTCTTTCGCGTCCCGAAAAGAACCTGAAACATTTCGAGGTTAGTTTGAGAACCGTACGATGTCGATGCGAGCAGCCCCGACGTCGTGCTATCGTAGTGCGGTGCCGTTCGCAGCGGTGGTTAGTACGACGCGGGGAGGATACGCCTTGAAAGCGACGAATAAGGAGCGCACACCCATGGCGCAAGTTTCGGATATCTACGGCTCGATGGTGTTCAACGAGCACACGATGCAGGAGCGCCTGCCTTCTGCGACGTATAAAAGCCTGCTCAAAACCATCACCGAAGGCAAGCCGCTCGACATCGAAGTTGCCAATGTCGTGGCGCATGCCATGAAGGAATGGGCTATCGAGAAAGGCGCGACCCACTTCACGCACTGGTTCCAGCCGCTCTCCGGCGTCACCTCCGAAAAGCACGACGGCTTCCTCGACCCTACCGGCGACGGTCGTGCCATCATGAGTTTCTCGGGCAAGGAGCTCATCCAGGGCGAACCCGACGCGTCCAGCTTCCCGTCCGGCGGCCTACGCGCTACCTTCGAGGCGCGGGGCTACACGGCGTGGGATCCCACGTCCTATGCGTTCATCAAGGACGAGGTGCTGTGCATTCCCACGGCATTCTGCAGCTACACCGGTGAAGCTCTGGACAAAAAGACCCCGCTTCTGCGATCTATGAACGCCATCGAGGAGCAGACGAATCGCGTGCTCGCACTGTTCGGCGAGCCTCGCCAGCGCGTGGTCGCTACGGTCGGATCGGAGCAGGAGTTCTTTCTCATCCCCGAGAAGGAGTACGAGCGGCGCGAAGATCTCGTGCTCACCGGCCGGACGCTGTTCGGCTACGCACCGTGCAAGGGTCAGGAGCTCGAAGAGCACTACTTCGGTGCCATCCGTCCGACGGTCAATGAATTCATGAAGGAGCTCGACGACGAGCTGTGGGCGCTCGGCGTGCCTGCGCGCACCAAGCACAACGAAGTGGCGCCGGCCCAGCACGAGCTGGCCCCCATCTTCGCGAATGCCAACCGTGCCATCGATGAGAACCTGCTCACGATGGAAAAGATGCAGCTTCTGGCGTCGCATTACAACTTGGTGTGCCTACTGCACGAAAAGCCGTTCGAGGGCATCAATGGATCGGGCAAGCATAACAACTGGTCAATATCGGCCGGCAAGAAGAACTTGCTCGATCCGGGCGAGAGCCCTATGGACAACCTCCGGTTCCTCGTGTTTTTGACCTCCGTCATCCAGGCTGTCGACGAGTACCAGGAGCTCTTGCGCATGTCGGTTGCTTCCGCCGGCAACGATCATCGCCTGGGAGCGAACGAGGCGCCTCCGGCCATTATCTCTATCTTTCTGGGCGACGAGCTGGGCGCCATTGTGGATGCCCTGATCACGGGTACGGACTACACGAATGCCGAGCGGGTGGCTCTGGATCTGGGTGTGGCCGTGCTGCCGAACTTCCTCAAGGACAACACCGATCGCAACCGCACCTCGCCCTTTGCCTTCACCGGAAACAAATTCGAGTTTCGCATGCCCGGTTCTCACGTGAACCTGTCCGATGCCAATATGATCCTCAACACAGCCGTGGCGAAGAGCCTGAAAGAGTTCGCCGACGCGATGGATGGTTCCTCGGGCGAGGAATTCGAAGCCAAGGCCATAGCCTACATCAAGAAGACGCTTTCGGACCACCAGCGCATCGTATTCAACGGCAACGGATACTCCGAGGAGTGGCCCGTCGAAGCGCAGCGGCGCGGCTTGGCAAACCACAAGACCACAGCCGATGCGCTGCCGTGCTTCATCGAGCAGAAGAGCATCGACCTGTTCGCTGAATTCGACATCCTCTCCGAGACGGAGGTCCACAGCCGCTACGAGGTTAAGCTGGAGAAGTACAACAAGCTCATCAACATCGAGGCCCGCGTGATGAAGCGGATGGCGCGGCGCACCTACCTGCCCGCCATCAACCGCTATGCTTCTGAGGTCGCCGCGAGCGTGGTCGCGTTCAAGGAGGCCGTCGTCGGTGCTGAGACGGGCGCGCAGGAGGAGCTGCTCGCCGATCTGTTGGGCGGCATCAAGGAGATCAACGTGCAGCTGAAGGCACTTGACGATGCGTGCGCCACGGTCGAAGCGCTTGAAGACGAGTTGGCCAAGGCGAAATACAACGCCCACGAGCTTCTCCCCATCATGGAGGGCCTGCGCGCCGCGGTGGATGCCATGGAGATCATCACCGATCGCAATCATTGGCCGGTGCCCTCTTACAACAACATGCTGTTCTACGTCTGAGGTTCCGGCGGCTTGCCAGCCGCCACGTGCGGATGCTAGCAGGAGCAGCTGCACGGGCGAGCATTAGCGTCCTTCGAGCGCGCCGTCATCGCCGAATCGCGCGTTCTTTGCGGCGCATGCGTCTTTGACTCCGACGAGTGGGATGCTCGATCGCAGGAGCGCGACCCATCCCGCCAGCGCGGCGGCCATCGACGCAGCGATGATGACCCCCACCCCTACCACGTAGTTCGGCCACGGGAGTACGGCGACCAGCATCCCCAGGCAGCCGATGGCCGTGTGGGCGAAGTTGATGAGCGACGAGGCGGCCCCGGTGTCGCCTTCCTGCTGAGAGAGCAGAATGTTCGTGCTGTAGGGTCGGATGGCTGCTTCGCACAGCGCGAATACGAGGAATACGAGGCAGAACAGCGTCGGCCCCGCCTGGCCTACGGCCAGCATGGCCGCGCCCGACGCCAGCGCGACGCCCAGTACGATGCTGGTGAACCGTCGCGCCGATACGAAGTGCGAAGCGACGAGCCATACGAACGGTCCCGCCGCCGTGAGCAGTGCGGCGAATGCGAAGTACAGGCTGTACTCGAGCTCGGTCAGTCCGAAGAACGCGATGTACACGTACGATCCTACGGCGATGTAGGCCATGAACGGCAGATTGAACGACCCGACGATGGCCAGAAACGTCGAGAACCCTTTGTTGCGCGCCACGACGCCGAGCTGCTTCACGCTGCCGAGCACCGTGCCCTCGTAGCGCTCTCCGACGGGCAGTGTCTCCTCGAACAGCAGCGCCAGCGCCGCGCATCCCAGTCCGATGGCTGCGAGCACCCAGAACGTCATGCGCCAGTCGGCCACCTGCAGGATAAGCGCGCCCGCTACCGGTGCGAGCACCGGCCCCACCACGAACATCACCTGCACGATGGACAGCAGCGCCTCGCGCCGTTCGGGCACCACCGCGTCTTTCACCACGGCGGTGGACACTGCGCTCACCGCGCCCGCGCCCAGTGCCTGCAGCACGCGCATGGCGATGAGCATGCCGATGCTGCTCGACACTGCGCACAAGGCGCTGGCCAGAGCATACGTTAGAATGCCGGTCACCAGCACGGGCTTGCGGCCGTATCGGTCGCTTGCGGGACCGAACGCCAGCAGCCCCACGGCGAAGAACAGAAAGTATCCCACGAGTGTGAGGTTCACCATCGCCTCGGACGTATCGAAGTGCTCGGTCATGTGCGGCACGGCCGGCGTGTACATGTCCAGCGACAGGGGAGTGACCAGCGAGGTAATGACGAGCAGCGCGATGAGGCCCAGTGGACCCAGCCGCCGTTGCGGTCGCGTCAGCCATGAGTGAAGCGCCATGTGTAGGATTCTCTCTCCTCAGCGAGTTCGAACGGATTCGGACGAAGCCCCATTATAGAGGACTTCGCGAGCGTCCATTACTCGCAGACCGGCAGCGCGAGGATGAAGGTGGTGCCGCTGGCCTCGTCGCTGGCGGCGGAGAGGGTTCCGCCGTGCTCCTCAGCGATGGCGCGGGCGATGGCCAGGCCCAATCCGTAGCCGCCCTCGTCGCGCGTACGGGCCTTGTCGCCGCGGTAGAAGCGATCGAAGACGTGCGGCAGGTCCTCGGGCGCGATGGCGAAGCCGGTGTTGCGCACCGCAAGCTCCACACGCCGCGGGCTCCGGCGCAGCTCGACGTTCACTTGGCCTCCCTCGTCGGCGTACTTGCAGGCGTTGTCCAGCAGCGTGCCCGTGAGCTTGCGCAGGCGGTTCACGTTGCCGCGTATCTCTACGCCTGGCTCAAGCTGGGAGCGAAGCTCCACCCCGCGTTCGAACGCCACGGACTCGAACTGCAACAGCTCGCCCTCCACGAGGTCGGCCAGATCGAGCCGCTCCATCGAGGGCTTCGACGCGCTCTCGTCCGCCTGCGCGAGCAGCAGTAGGTCGCCCACCAGGCCCTGCATCTGCTCGGCCTCGTGCTGCGTGCTCTCCACCCACTGGCTCTGGCTGGCCACGCTGCGTTCGGGGTGCTCCATCAGGATGGACGTGTTCGCCAGGATCACCGTGAGCGGCGTCTTCAGATCGTGCGACGCGTCGGCCACGAACCGGCGCTGCCGCGTCCATGCGTCCTCTACCGGCCGCAGCGCCCAGCGCGAGAAGAACACGCTGATCACCAGGAACGCCGCTAGCGCCGCCACGCCCACGCCCGCCAGCGTGAGGGCGAGCGCCTGCCAGCCGTTGGCTGCGCTCATGTCAGCGAACGCGAGGTAGGCGGCCCCGCCCGCGACGCGCTTCTCGTAGAAGAGCCCCAGCCCGTCCAGGCTGCCGAATCCGCCGGGCGCGTCAGCTAGCTGCGCGGCGGCCTGGGCCAGCACGTCATTGGCGAGCGAGGCCGTCGTGCGCGCCTGCACGGCTTCGAGCGCACCGTCCTCGCCCGCCAAGAACACGGCCACGGGGATGGTCGGGTTCGACCCGCCGCGCTTGCCGCCGATCTCGGGCGGGGTCGCGCCTTCGGGCGCCGTGTCGGATGGCGCCTGTCCGGCCAGCGGATCCACGCCGCCGAACGGCCCGTTCGCCGCCTCGCCCGCGTGCACCACGGCCGCGTCGAGCGCCTCCTGCACGCGCGCGACGCTCTGCTGGTAGTCGATGACGCAGATGGCGGTGAACACCACGGCCAGCACCACGGTCACGGTGACCATGTTGAGCGCGACGAATTTGAGGCGCAGCTTCCTCAGCATGGCACGCTCTCCTCCGCGCCGGCGGCGAAGCGGTAGCCGGCTTTGCGCAGCGTCTCGATGCGCGCCGTGGAACCGAGGAACTTCATCTTCTTGCGCAGAAACGACACGTAGGCCTCCACGTTATTGTCCTCGGCGCTCGATTCGATGCCCCACACTTTGGCGATGATCAGGTCTTTCGACACCACCTGGCCGGCGTTGGTCATGAGTACCTTCGCCAGGCAGTACTCCTTGTAGCTCAGGTGGATGGACTTCCCGCCGCGCGAGAGGTCGTGGCTTTCCAGGTTGAGCTCGAGGTCGCCGGCGGCCAGCTTCTCGAACAGCACCTCGCCCTGACGGCGCGTGAGCGCGCGCAGGTGGGCCAAGAGCTCGGCAGGCGAGAAGGGCTTGGTCATGTAGTCGTCCGCGCCGCTGTCGAGGCCGGTTATCTTGTCGGGCACGGCGTCGCGCGCGGTGAGCAGCAGCACTGGCGTGCTCACGTTCTCGCGACGCAGGTCGGCCACTACGGCGAACCCGTCCATTTTCGGCAGCATCACGTCCAGGATGATCACGTCGTACATCCCGCTTTCAGCCCAGGCCAGCCCGGTGGCGCCGTCGTGTACGACGTCGGCGCCGTAGCCGTTCTCCTCCAGAATGTGCGCGAGCGCCCGCGCCAGCCGCACGTCGTCCTCGACGATGAGAATCTGCATGTTGGGCCCGCCTTCCTCGCGCTGCGTCGCCTCCTATTGTATCGCCGATGCTGAAATCTCCCTGAAAGAACCGGCATGTCGAGCCCATGGCGGCATCCCCTTTCAGGGTTTTTTCAGCGTCGGCGGCTAGGATGGCCGTCATGCTGGAAGGAAAGGAACCCGATATGGCAACATTCACCGACGTGTTCGAGCGGAAGGAAGTCAAGTACCGCCTGAGCGCCCGCCAGGCCGAGGAGATGCGCCGCGCGCTGGCGGGACGTCTGGCGCCCGATGAGTACGGCCGCACGAGTGTGCGCAGCCTCTACCTGGACACGCCCGAGCGCGCCCTCATCGAGCGCTCGCTCGACAAGCCGCTGTACAAGGAGAAGCTGCGGCTGCGCAGCTACGGCGCGCCCACGGGCGACGGACTCGTGTTCATCGAGATCAAGAAGAAGTTCAAGGGCATCGTGTACAAGCGCCGCGTGGGATGCTCGTACGCGGCGGCTCGTGCGTATTTGGGAGGCGTGCCCTACGAGGAGGCCTGCGCGCGCTTCCCGCTGGTCGACCCGATGGCTGCGGCCGAGTCGTGCGCGCCGCGCAGCCTGCAGATTGCGGCCGAGATCGACCGGTTTATGACTTGGCATGCGCCGCTCGTGCCGTCCATGCTCATCCGGTGCGAGCGTGTGGCCTACGTGCCCGTGCTCGACGCGCTCTCGGGCCAGCCGCCTGCCGATGTGCCGTCCGACCTGCGCATCACGTTCGACGAGTGCGTCGCCTACCGCGATCTGTTTGCAGCGCCTGCGGTTCCCACCAGCGGATCCGCGCGTGCGCTTTCAGCTCTTCTCCGCGCCGACGAGTCCGTCATGGAGATCAAGGCCTCGGGCTCCTTCCCGCTGTGGCTCGTGGCCGCGCTCGATGCGTGCCGCGCCTACCCAACGTCGTTCTCCAAGTACGGCGCGGCGTACCGCGCATGCATGAGCGCTCCGGCCGTCGCGTCGGCGATCGCGCAGCCGACAGCAGAAGTTTCTGCGACTGCGCGCGTGGACGCACGGGCAGCGCATGCGCACGCAGTCGCCGACCAGAAGGCCGGCTGCCTTGCGGTGACTTTGCTCGCTGGCCGTCCGCGCCGCTTTCGAGCAACGACTTCGGCGAAGAAGGGAGACTGCTGTGCTTGATACGGCGTTGAACTCCGTTTTCGGAACGGCCGAATCGCTCGTTGCGAGCGTGTCGACCATCGATTTCCTTGTATGCTGCCTGTCGTCCATCGTGCTGGGCGCGGCCGTGGCGGCCATCTACATGTTCCGCCACACCTACTCGAAGAACTTCGTAGTGACGCTGGCGCTTTTGCCGCTCATCGTGCAGATGGTCATCACGCTCGTGAACGGCAACTTAGGCGCGGGCATCGCGGTGATGGGCGTGTTTAACCTCGTGCGTTTCCGCAGTATTCCCGGCAGCGCAAAGGATATCGGCAGCGTGTTTCTGGCCATGGCCATCGGCCTGGCGACGGGCATGGGATTCATCGTGCTCGCGGTGCTGTTCACGGTCATCGTGGCGGTGGTGAACGTGGTGTATGTGCTCACGCCGTTCGGCAAGCAGAAGGAGCCGGAGAAGACGCTCAAAATCACCATCCCCGAGGACCTGGAGTACGACGGCGTGTTCGACGGTGTGCTGGCGCGCTACACTGACGAGCACGAGTTGGTGGAGGTGCAGACCACCAACATGGGCAGCCTGTTTCTGCTCGAGTACGCGGTACACATGAAAGCTCCCGGCATGGAGAAGCGGATGATCGACGAGGTGCGGCGCTTGAACGGCAACCTCAAGGTCGTGCTCGGGCGCGCGGCGGCTGGTAAGGATGTGCTGTAGGATGAAAACTACTTTGTTGAATGGTTTCTGTGGGCGCCGCGGGGCAACGCCCAGTCGCTCAAACAGTCCTCGCTGCGTAGGTGCGCGGCGCCGCGAAGCGAAGCGAAGCAAGTCCCCGAAGGGGAAACTCGCTTGGTGGGCGTTGCCTCGCGCCGCGGGTCGCGGCATTGCCATGGTCGCTTTGTGCATCGTGCTTGCCGGGGCGCTTGGGTGCGCGGGGTCCGAGGTTGACGGGTCGGGGGAGACGGGGGATGTTGTTGCTTCGTCTTCCTCTTCGACCGAAGCGACGACTTTCGAGGAGGTGGCGGCTGCATTCGATGCTGCGGCGCTCGATATGGAATACTCGAACCGCGACAAGGATGCTTCCTACGACGAGGCTTCGGCCACGCGCATCGTGCTCGATGGGTCGTCGGCTGCGGCCGATGGCGACGGGGCGTCGGCCGAGGGGTCTACGGTGACCATCTTGACCGAGGGCACGTACGTCGTATCTGGCACACTTGACGACGGCCAGCTGGTGGTGGACGCTGCGGACACCGACAAGGTGCAGGTGGTGCTGGCGGGCGCGGCCATCCATAACGAGGATGGGCCGGCGGTGTACGTGAAGCAGGCGGACAAGTGCTTCGTCACGTTGACGGACGGGACGACGAACACGCTCACCGACGGCGCGGAGTACGTGCTCGAAGACGGTACGGACGAGCCCTCTGCCACGTTGTTCAGCTGTGACGATCTCACGATCAACGGGTCGGGCATGCTGACGGTGACGAGCGCGTACCGGCATGCGATCTGCTCGAAGGACGATTTGGTCATCACGGGCGGCACCTACGTGGTGGACGCGGCGGAGGATGCGCTGCGCGGGCGCGATTGCGTGAAGATCGCGGACGGCAATTTCACGCTCACGGCGGGCGGCGATGGCATCAAGTCGAACAACGACGGAGACGCCACTCGCGGCTTCGTCTCTATCGGCGGCGGCACGTTCGCCATCGAGGCCGGCGACGACGGCATCCAAGCGCAGACGTACCTGCGCATCGCGGGCGGCGAGCTGGACATCGCGGCTGCCGACGACGCGCTGCATTCCGACCTTGAGGGCTTGCTTGCGGGCGGCTCGCTTGCCATCGAGGCCGGTGACGATGCGTTCCACGCCGAGACGAAGCTCGTCATCGACGACGGTACGGTGGACGTGACCGGCTGCTACGAGGGCTACGAGGCCGAGAAGATCTACGTGAACGGCGGCGAAACCCACATCGTTGCTAGCGATGACGCCGTGAACGCGGCGGCGGCCGACCTGACGGGCGATGAGGCTGACGCGACGACGACAGCGACCGATGCGGCCGCGCTGTCCGACGCCGCGCCCAAGGGCAACGGCGAGCTTTCTGCTATGGATGGCAGCACGATGCCCCAAGACGGCGCGATACCCGACGGCGGCGATCACCCCGCCATGGGCGAGCGGCAGCAGAACGGCGGCGCGCCCGACAACGCGTTCGCCGAGGCCGGCGCGCCCACCATGGGAGACGAGAACTGTCTCGTCCAGATCAACGGCGGCTCCATCGTGCTCGATTCGGCGGGCGATAGCGTCGACAGCAACGGCAGCGTGGAGATCACCGGCGGCATGCTGCTGGTGAACGGCCCCCTGAGCGGCGGCGACGGTGCGTTCGACTACGACCTCACGGCCACGGTGACCGGCGGCACGGTGCTCATGGTGGGTTCCACCGGCATGGCGCAGAACTTCACGAGTGGCACGCAGCCCTTCGCGTTCGCCACCGTAAGCGGCAACGCCGGCCAGAGCGTGGCCGTGGTGGATGCCGACGGCACGGTGGTAGCCTCCCTCACGGCGACCAAGCAGTTCGGCATGGTGCTGGCCAGCTCGCCCGCGTTCGAAGAGAGCGGCATGTACTCGCTCGTCATCGGCGGCCAGGTGAATGGCGCGAACGCCGACGGCTACACCGACGACGGCTCCGTGAGCGGCGGCACGACCACCCAGATCGCCGTCTCCACGACGGCTGCCGGAGGCATGGGCGGCCTTGGCATGGGTGGCGATCCTATGGCCGCCGGCCAGGGCGGCGACGTCCGACACGGCATGCGTGGCGGTGGTATGGGCGCTGGCGCTTAACTACGATCGCTTATCGTCCTGGGATAAATATCCGGCGTTCGAAAGCCAGGTCGTTCACGGTTTCTACCTGCTTGGCGGTTTGGCGCTGGACGGCTTCGATGAAGCGCTCGTCAAGCTGCGGGTTTATGCCAAGCACGTCGGCGACGTCGTCGAGGCGCGAGAGGTCGTATTAGGAGGGACCTCGGAAAGGTTTTCGGAAAGGACCTTGGAAGCTTTTTCGGCGGTTTGCGAAAATCGATGCAACATACACGTCGTTCGCGTACTCTTATAGCAAAGACGTCTTGGAGAGGGGCGCGGCTAATCATGGATGCGCGAACGTTCGCGAGTCGCTACGGCGCGGTCTACCACGACCTGTATCGATTCGCGCTTTGCATGATGGGGCGGGCCCACGACGCGGAGGACGCGGTGAGCGAGGCGGTCCTCGCCGGATTCCGGCAGCGCCACCAGCTCAGGAGCGACGAGGCGTTCAAGTCGTGGATGTTCGCCATCCTGGCCAACGTGTGCCGCAAGAGGCTGAAAGGGGCCGCGCGCGTGGAGCCGGTGGCCGACTTCGCCGCGGCGCGCACGCGGGAGCCCTCGGCTGCGTTCGACGGAAGACCGCTGTCGGACGACAGCGCTGGCGATCTGCGGGAAGACGTGCGCGCGGCGTTCGCCGCCGTGAGCGAGGAGGAGCGGCTCATCGTGTCGCTTTCGGTGTTCGGTGGGTACACGAGCGCGGAAATAGGCAGCGTGCTCGAGCTGAACGCCAACACGGTGCGCTCGAAGCGCAAGCGCGCTTTGGAGAAGATGGCCGCGGAATTGAAGGAAGTGGCGCGATGACGCGGAGCGAAGACGAGATCATGAAAGCGATCGACGAGGCGACGCGCGACATCGCCGTGCCGGAGGCTTTGCGACCACAGGCGATCGAGGAGCTGCTGGAAGCCGCGCAGGCAGAAGAGCGCGTGCAGGTGCACGAGCGCGTGCAAGCTCAGGAGCATTCGCCTTCCGCCGCCGCGCGCCGCGCATCGTCCGGCTGGCGCAGGCGCGCGCTTCCGTGGGGCATCGCCGCCTGCTTCGTGCTGCTTGCGGGAGCGGGACTGGTCGCCGGTCGCGCGCTTCCACCCTCGAACGGCGCGGGCGAAAACGCTGCTTCGGCTGGCCTCGGAGCGGCGGACGATGACTCGGAAGCGCCGACAGCCGATCCCGACACGCCGATCGACAGCCGCATAACCGCAGCGGAGAGCTATGACCAGGTGAGGCATTGCTTCGAGACGTACGCAGCCGAGCAGGAGCGTCTTTCTGCATCCAACGGGGGCGCTATCGTGTTCGACGAAGCACCCGCTGCCAAGGATATGGCGGTGCCGGAATCCGCCGATGCCGCTGGGTCGAGTGCGCAATCCGCGCGAAGCGGCTCGACCGCGTCCGCTGTGCCGACCGCCGACCACTCCGACACGAACGTGCGCACCGAGGGCGTCGACGAGGCCGATATCGTCAAGACGGATGGCGAGCACCTCTTCATCCTGCAGGACAGCGCGACCGAGATCGCGGTGGTCGACGCGACGGATGACGCCATGCGCAAGGTGGGCAGCATCGTCGCAAGCGATCAAGGCCAGATCGCCGAGTTCTACGTGCGCGACGGCAAGGCGTTCGTGCTTGCCAACGTCTCGCTCGTCAGGACCGACGAAGACGGGACGGAGGTCTACGGCGGTTCCGAGATGCGGCTCGAAACGTTCGACGTGACGGACGCGCGCAACCCGAAATCCCTCGGCTTGGTGTCGCAGAGCGGCTGGTACCAATCCTCGCGGCTCGTGGACGGCTATCTGTACCTGTTCAGCACCTACGCCGTGCCCTACGCTTTGGAAGAAGACGACATCGAGCCCTTCATCCCCCGCGTGGCCGGCCAGGCGGTTGCCTGCCAGGACATCTACCTGCCTCCCCTCGCCAGCGCAAACCAGTACTTGGTCATCGCCTCGATCAACGTGGACGATCCCACGCAGACGGTCGACCAGAAGGCGGTACTCTCGGATTCGAATTCCCAGTACGTGAGTGCGGGGAACATCTACGTGTACGAGAACGCGCGGTCGTTCATGCCGCTTGCGCGATCCGGCGAGGCGGACGATCAGGGCCGTATCACGGTGCGCAAGATCGCCTACCATGATGGGAAGCTGGAGGGTGTGGCGCAGGCGAAAGTGAGCGGCACCTTGAACGACAGCTTCAGCATCGACGAGCACGAGGGCATGCTGCGCCTCGTCACCACGCTGAGCAGCTGGGATGCGGAAGGCGCGCAGACGACCTCGACCAACGAGGTGCACGTGCTGGACGAGAACCTCGAGGAGGTCGGTTCCATCACGGGCCTCGCGGAGGACGAGCGCGTATACTCGGCGCGCTTCTTTGGTGACACCGCGTACTTCGTCACGTTCCGCGAAACCGACCCGCTGTACACGGTGGATCTGAGCGATCCGGCGAATCCGCAGATCATCGGCAGCTTAAAGATCCCCGGCTTCTCGGAGTACCTGCATCCGTACGGTGAGGGCCGGCTGCTGGGCATCGGCATGGACGTGGATGAGGAGAGCGGCGTCACGAACGGGATGAAGGTGACAATGTTCGACGTGTCCGACCCGGCAGACGTGCAGGAGGCCGACACGTTCGTCATCGAGGGCGCGTACGGCTCCGATGTTTTCTCCGACTACCGCGCGGCGCTCGTCAGCGTCGAGCGCAACATCATCGGCTTCTCGGGATACGCCGACCGCGAGACGTACTACGTGTTCGACTACGACGACGGGGAAGGGCTCGACCAAATCATGGCCGAGGAGGTTAACGGCGGCACCTGGGTGGGCACGCGCGGGGTCTTTATCGACGATACCTTCTACGTTGTGAAGGGCAACGCCGTGGAAAGCTACCGTATCGGCACCTACGAGAAGGTGGACGACGTGCTGCTGTAAAATGCGACGCCTTTCGAAAAACGGAGAAAGCTCGATCCGGAAAGCGCATCCAAACACGTTTTCCGCGTTCCTTCATCATCGTTTCACCGAAGGCAGAATCGAGTGTCCGGCAGGATCGACGGCGCGTGCAGGCCCTTTTTGTCGCTTTCGTTGAAAATCCCCGCCGTTGCCGGAACGGGCGCGCGCTCTTTAGCCGATTAGAGTACAATGAGCGAACGAATTATCCGAACGAAACCCGCACGTCAGACCGCATGGACTTGCTTTCTTCCCGCCCGACTGCGCGTCGGGGAGGATCGAGGCGAACGCATGGGGGCGGCGCCCGAGGCTCATACGAGGAAAGGCACGCGTTATGGCAGACATCACCGAGGTCGAGTATATTTGGAAAAACGGGGAGATCGTCCCGTGGGCCGAGGCGACGACGCACGTCCTGTCCCACTCGCTGCACTACGGTTCGGGCGTGTTCGAGGGCATCCGCTGTTATCAGAGTCCCGAGGACAACATGAGCTATGTGTTCCGCCTGCGCGACCACATGGAGCGCCTGCACCGCAGCTGCAAGATCGCGCTCATCGATCTGCCGTATTCGGTGGACGAGCTGTGCGAGGCTACGCTCGAGGTCATCCGCAAGAACAATCTTCCGTCGTGTTACATCCGCCCGCTCGTGTACCGCGGCTACGGCGTGATGGGCGTCGATCCTACCGGCGCGCCAACCGACGTGGTCATCGCCGTGTGGCCGTGGGACTCCTACCTGGGCGCCGACGCGCTCGAGAACGGTGTGGCCGTGGGCGTGTCCTCCTGGCGCCAACGCACGAACAACTCCATTCCGCCCTCGGTGAAGGCAACCGCCTCCTACATGAACTCCATCCTTGCAAAGCTCGAGGCTAAAGAGCACGGTTACGCCGAGGCCATCCTGCTTAACGAGGCAGGACTTGTGTGCGAGGGCACGGGCGAGAACCTGTTCGTCGTGCGTGACGGCATCCTGTCCACGCCTCCTTTGTCCGACGGCCTGCTGGAGGGCATCACGCGCGACACGGTGCTCTGCCTGGCTGACGATCTGGAAATACCCGCCATCGAGGAGAGCCTCACACGCTCCGACCTCTACGTGGCCGACGAGGTGTTCATGACCGGGTCGGCCGCCGAGCTCACGCCCATCGGCAGCGTCGACGGCCGCGTGATCGGCAAACCCGGCGAGATCACGCGCGCGTTGCAGGATCGCTACTTCGACGTCGTGTACGGCAAGGTCGAAGAGTACGCCGAATGGGTCACCGAGGTCTAAAAAGCTTCATCGGCCTGCCGGCCGCCGGAACCCACCGACGCTTGGAAGTTCCGTCGGCCTGCCGGCCGCCGGAACCCACCGACGCTGCGGGGCGCCGCGGCGCCCGGCCTTGCCGCTCCAAGCCCTCGTCGCGTACAGAGTACGCTTCCTCGGGCTTTCACGGCAATTCCGCGCACCTCGGCGTCCCTCGCTGACTCACTGCGCCAACCGGCGCGGCAATGTTCGCGCTTCGCGCGAACCGTCGCGCTCTTCTTGACCTGGAAAGGATGCGTTCTTGACGAGGATCTTCACCTATGACAGCACGCTGCGCGACGGCGAGCAGAGCGAGGGCATCGCGCTGTCGCTTGAGGATAAGCTGCGCATCGTCGAGCGGCTCGACGCGTTCGGCGTGGACTTCATCGAAGGCGGCTACCCCGCTTCGAATCCGAAGGATATTGCGTTCTTCGAGCGCGTGCGTGCAATGCCGCTCAAGCATGCGAGCATTGCGGCGTTCGGTTCCACATGCAAGAAGGGGGTGGCTCCCGAAGACGATCAGGGCCTCGCCGATCTTGTAGGCAGCGGTGCGCCTGCGGTCACCATCGTAGGCAAGACCTGGGACGAGCAAGTCACCCGCGCGCTTCTGACCACGCTCGACGAGAACCTGCGGATGATCCGCGAATCGGTGGCGTACTTGAAGGCCCAGGGCTTGCGCGTTGTGTTCGACGCTGAGCACTTCTTCGACGGCTACAAGGCGAATCCTGATTTCGCGCTCGCATGCGTGCGGGCTGCAAGCGAGGCCGGGGCCGATTCCATCGATCTGTGCGAGACGAACGGCGGCGCGCTGCCCCACGAAGTGGAGGAAATCGTGCGTACGGTGGCCGAGGCGCTCCCTGGTCAGCAATTGGGTATTCATTGTCACGATGATTCGGGCTGTGCCGTAGCCAACACGCTGGCCGCTGTGCGCGCCGGCGCGACTCAGGTGCAGGGTACGGTCAACGGGTTCGGCGAACGCGTGGGCAATGCCGATCTGCTCACCGTCATCGCCGATCTCGAACTCAAGATGGGCTGTACATGCGTCGGCGCCGAGAATCTCCGTCAGCTGACCGGCGTGTCGCAGTTCGTGGCCGCGACATGCAATCTGTCCGTGCCGACCCATCATCCCTATACGGGCGCATCGGCGTTCGCTCACAAGGGCGGGTTGCACGCGAGCGCCATCGCGCGCTTCCCCGAAGCCTACGAGCATGCCCGCCCCGAAAGCGTGGGCAACACGCAGCGCATGCTCGTGAGCGAGCTCGCCGGTAAAGCCTCGCTTGTTGCGAAAGCGGCGAGCCTCGGCATCGATCTTGCCGCACATCAAGACAAGACGCAGGCCATTCTCGACGATATCAAAGCGCGGGAGGCTGCTGGTTACTCCTATGAAGTGGCTGACGGTTCGCTCGCGCTGCTGTTGCAGCGGCATCTGGGCGCGTATCGCCCGCATTTCACGCTGGAGAGCTTCCGTGTGATCGTGGACGACCATGAGGACACCGGCGCGCTCGCCAAGGACGCCATGAGCGAGGCTACCATCAAGATCCACGTGGACGATCAGCGCTTCGTTGCCACAGGCGAGGGCGCGGGTCCTGTCGGCGCGCTCGACAACGCGCTGCGCATGGCCATCACCGCGTTCTATCCGGCTGTCAACGAGATGGAGCTCGTCGACTTCAAGGTGCGCATCCTGGACGAGAATGTGGGCACCGACGCTATCACGCGCGTCGTCATCACCACGCGTGACAGTAGTGCCAGCTGGGGCACGGTGGGCGTGTCCGAGAACATCATTGAGGCGTCTTGGAACGCGCTGGTCGATTCGATCGAGTACGGCTTGATGAGAGCAGGAGCGTGACATGAGCGAGCTCAGGACGACTGAAGTAGACGATCTGCTGCGCGTCTTCGCCGCGCTCGATGACGAAGATACGATCTTCTCCCTGTTGGAGGACTTGTTCACTATTCGCGAGATCAAGGAAACGTCGCAGCGGCTGGCCGTTGCGCGGCTGCTGGACGCGGGACGGTCCTATGCTGTCATCGAGGAGGCCACCGGGGCTTCGGCCACCACGATCGCGCGCGTCTCGAAATGCCTGTCCTACGGCGCAGGCGGCTACACCGCCGCCCTGAACGCCCTCGACGACGCCGACAAGAAGCGTTCGTAGCATCCCGCAATCTGGGCCTGTCGAAGCCGATGGCCCAGTCGGATTCCTTGTCCTGCGCTCACCTCGGTACGAGAAGAGGCTGTTTCCGTTATGCCATCATCGAGACGGGGAAGCGCCGTCTGCGGGTACCGACGGCGGTTCGGCAGCGCGCTACCCAGCCACGGGCGCGGCGTCGTCGTCCGGGAGCGCGGGGGCCTGCGGCTTGCCCGCAGCCGGCGCTGGCAGCGCCACGGGGTCGCCGTACTCGTCAATCGTGCCGTTCGCGCGTCCCTCCAGGTAGATCGCGCGCGCCTTGCCGCGGCGGAACGCCACGTCGGCGCGGCCCGTATGCAGCTGGTAGCAGTACCAGAATACGAACGGGATGCCGATGACGCCGTTGAACAGGCCCCATCCTGCCATGAAGTCGGGGTTGAACCACGCGGCGCTGTTCATGATGGTGGGGAAGAGCGCCGGGAAGCAGCTGCGCAGCAGCAGATGCGCGCCAAGCGTGTAGATACGTCCCGTGATGTAGAGCTCCGGCCGGCGCATGACGATGGGGTACAGCTCGGCCGCCGCCAAGATGCAGCAGGTCGAGGCGAAGAACTCGTGGCCCTCGGCGTACACGAAGCAGGCGTTCCAAGTGGTGTACAGGAAGTTCCACATGGGCACGGTGTAGGAGAGGATCTCGCCGTGGCTCGAGGTGTCGTATTTCCAGAACTTGTCGCCGAGGGGCATGGTGACGCACAGGATGAAGCCGGCGAGCGCGTTCATCATGTTGCCCATCTGCACGTCGCGCAGCGTGGCCTCGGCGATGTTGCAGAACACGATGCCGTACAGCACCCAGCGCACCCAGCGCTTGCGCATGGTGCGCCAGAACGGCGTGTCCTTCTGCTCCACGGCGGCGATGCGCCCGAGGCCGGCGAAGATGAGCGGCAGGATGACGGAGAGGTTCTTGGCCCAACGGAACCAGTCGTCGCCGGGGATGTTGGCTATCCACAGCGGGATGGTGACGAGCGACACCACCCACACCCACATCGACGTGCGATAATGCCGTCGCATGAACTCGGTGAGCAGCATGAGCAGCACGGTGTACGCAACCATCGAGATCGGCGTGACCCACACAGGCACGGTCATGGCGAGGCCCCTTTCCCCCGGTGAAGCGGCTGCTGCCGTGGAACGGCATGCGATGCCGACAACGTTGACGCCGCCAGTCTAGCATCGCCGGCCCCGCTGCTTCTTTCACAAACCGCCCGGCTGTGTGAAAGACTTCGACCGCGCACGCTCCGTATACTGCGAGCAGGCGCGTGGCGGGCGAGGGGCTCATCCGCGCAGGGACTCGCAGAAGGGGGCGATCCTCATGGGCATTCTGTATCAGGCCGAAGATCCGCTGTACTGGGCCATATGGCTGTTCATCCTGTTCGCGCTCATGGCGTTCAACGAGCTGGGGCGGGTGAAGCTGTGGGCCGGCATCGCGCTGTTCGCGGTGGTGCCGCTCGTGCTCACCGTGTTCGTGTGGCCCACCACGGCCGCGCCGGGCAACCCCTACGGCACGGGCACGTGGTTCAACTGGGTGAAGACGTACTCGGCGCTGGCGGGCTGCCTCGGCTTCATCGCGCTGCGCTTCGTGAAGTGGCGCGGGGCCGACGGCCGCACCCATCACCTGTACGAGAAGCGTTGGGCGCTCTGCTTCCCTCCGCTCATCTTGGCTATCAACATCGCCGAGGCCGTGATCCGCGACTTCCAGGTGTTCAGCTTCGGCTTGTGGCAGGGCGGCATCGTCGAGAACCTGTGGACCATCTCCGGGCCGTGGAACATCATGAACGGCATCGCTGGCATTCTGAACATCGTCACCATATGCGGTTGGTTCGGCATCTTCATCTCGAAGGACTCGTCGCGCGACATGATCTGGCCCGACATGATCTGGGCGTGGGTCATCGCCTACGACTTGTGGAACTTCGCCTACACGTACAACTGCATCTCCGACCATTCGGCGTACTGCGGCCTGGCGCTCCTGCTCGCGTGCACCATCCCCACCTTCTTCATCAAGAAGGGGGCGTGGCTGCAGCACCGCGCGCAGACGCTCGGGCTCTGGATCATGTTCGTGATGACGGTGCCGCAGTTCGCCGACGTGCTGGCGCCCATCCCCACCACGCACAACCCCACGGTGTTCTTCGTGGTCAGCCTGCTGGCGCTCGCGTCGAACGTAGCGCTGGCCGTCTATCAATTCCGTCGCATCCGCCAGCGCAAGCTCAACCCGCTCAAGGACGAGCTGTACGCCGACACCAAGGCCTACCAGCGGGTCGTCGAGGAGAACCGCTAGGCGCGCCCCATGACCGACGCCGCCTCTCTCCCGTATAATGGACGCGAGCAGGACCGCCCTGCGCGCGTCCATGCGCGCTTCGGAGCGAGGGGAGGGACCATGCGGTTGGGCACCCGGCAGACCAGGTACGCGCCCGTGCGGCGCGAGTGCGGGCGCGCCCTCACCGAGAGCCGCCGCCTCGTCGGACCGGCCGGCGACATCATGCTGGCGGCGCGCTCCCTGTTCGAGCGCCAAGGCGTGGCGAAGACCACGGTGAAGGACGTGGCCGCCGAGGCCGGCGTCACGCGCGAGCTCGTGTACTACTACTTCGAGAACAAGCAGGCCGTCATCGACGCTGTGCTGGATGACTACGTGGAAGACCTCGTGGAGAGCGTCATCGTGTGGAACGAGTCGCGCCGCTTCGGCGACACGCCGGGATCGCTGCGCGCGTGCATCGCCACGTTTCGCCGCGCGCTCTACGACGCCGAGGGCAACCCGCGCCCCATGATCGGTGTGCTCGAGGAGCTGGGAGAGCGCGACGCGTTCGACGTGCGCGCCGTGCGGGAGACGGTGGACTGCATCAACGACAACATCGTGGCCGAGTACGCGGAATACCACCAGGTGGAGATAGAGTTCGTGTACGAGATGTTCTGCGTGGTCATCTTCGGCCTGGTGGGCCTTGTGAAGATCAACCCCGCCATCTCCGACGAGGCGCTCATGAAGGTGGTGGAGCAGGCGCTGCATTTGGACATGCAGCCGCTCGAGGCGCCTCCCGACGAGTCGCGCGCTTAACCGCGCAGTCGCAGACGCATCTGCCGCTCGCGCGAGCGGCAGATGCGGTATCATACCGACACAAACGCTGGTGTCGAACGTCTATAGGAGCACTCATGACCATCTTGTTTGTGAACGCATGCATGCGGGGCGAGCAGTCGCGCACGCTGCAACTGTGCCGCGAGTATCTCGAAGGCGCCGAAGACGACGTTGTCGAGGTGGATCTGGCCGCGCTCGACTTGAAGCCGTTCGACGCCGCCATGGTGGCGTACCGCACAGAGAAGCAGACCGCCCGCGAGTGGGACGACCCCATCTTCGCCCTGTCGCGCCAGTTCGTCGAGGCGGAAGACATCGTCATCGGCGCGCCGTACTGGGACCTTTCGTTCCCGTCCGCGCTCAAGATCTACCTTGAATATGTGAGCGTATGCGACCTTGCGTTCCACTACACCGAGGACGCGCGCTGCGAGGGCATCTGCAAGGCGCGCCGCCTCACCTACATCACCACGTGCGGCGGCTTCGTCGAAGGCGCGAACTACGGATACGAGTACTTCTGCGGCATTGCCAAGATGTTCGGCATCCCGGAGACGAGGCTCGTGGCGGCTGAGGGGCTCGACATCGTCGGCATCGACGTGGAGGCGCGGCTGGATAAGGCGCGCGAGCAGATCGCCCAGCTCGGCTAAGCGAGCGCGCTTCCGCCGCGCGAACTGCTAGCGCCGTCGAGCGAACGCCTCCAGCACGAGCTGGGCGCGGGTGCCGATAGGGGTCGTGTTCTCGTCCAAAAAGCGCGGGACGTCCTCGATGGCCAACTCGAACGGCTCGATGAACTCCGACGGCTCGGGTTGCGCATCCGATGCCTTCTCCACCTGTGCGAACACGACATGCACGCTCTCGTCGGTGAGTCCGGTGGACGAGAAGCCGGCCTGCGGCAGAGGGTCGAGCGCATCGTCGCCCAGGTCGGTCCGCAGCGCATAGCCCGTCTCTTCGCGCAGCTCGCGGTCGACGCAGTCCCGTAGATGCTCGCCTTCTTCGACGAGACCTGCGGGAAAAGCGATGCACCAGCTGTTCAGCGGATAGCGGAACTCGCGGATGAGCAGCAGCGTGCCGTCCGCCGTCTGCGGCACGATGCACACCGCATCGGCCGTGGGCGCCGCTCCTGCAGCGCGGCCTTCGAGGCTTCGACAGTAGTCGTCGAGCTTCTTGCGCGAAGCGCTTTCGTACTCGTAGCGCGTCCCGTCGGGCAGCTCGTAGGTGAGGACGTACTTGTTTATCCATCCCGACGAGACCTGACGGATGTCTTCGAGCTGGGGAGATGCGGAATCGTTGACGGACATGGGGATTCGCTTTCGTCGAAGGAGTGTATGCGTTGCAGGTAGTATACCAGGCGTTTTAGGTACGCGCTCCAAGCGGGTCGGGATCGTCGGCATCGCTCGCTAGAAGTCGAATGCGACGCCCACGTCGGCGGCGATGCAGAGATCTGCCTGCCGATCCCGTGGGGCAGGGGTGCGGTTGATGATGACGAGTCGGTTCCCCGTGAAGTAGTCGATGAGCCCGGCCGCGGGGTACACTGCCAGCGACGTGCCGGCCACCACGAGTAGATCAGCCTGTTGGATGGCTACCAGGGCGCCTTGCAGCACCGCCTCGTCGAGCGGTTCCTCGTATAGCACGACATCGGGCTTCACGATGCCGCCGCAGGCGGGGCACCGTGGCACGCCGTCGGCCGCCTCGGCGCGCAGGGCGAGCAGCTGTTCGACGGTGTAGGGAGCCCGGCATTTCCGGCAGTAGTTGCGCAGCGCGCTGCCGTGCAGCTCGAAGACGTTCTTGCTGCCAGCTTCCTGGTGAAGCCCGTCGATATTCTGCGTGACCACGGCGGCGCATGCGCCCGCCCGCTCGAGCTCGGCCAGCTTGCGGTGCGCCTGGTTGGGCCGCGCGTCGAGCGCGATCATGCGCTCGCAGTAGAAATCGAAGAACTCGCGCGGGCGCGCGTCGAAGAAGCTGCGGGATACCATCTGCTCGGGAGGGCAGGGGTACTTCTGGACGAACAGCCCGTCTGAGCTACGGAAATCGGGGATGCCGCTTTCGGTTGACACGCCCGCGCCGCCGAAGAACACCATGCCGCCTACAGGCGTCTCGGCCACCCAGCGCCGAAACGTTTCGAGGTCGCGACTGGTTTGGCTGCGCGGTTGTTCGGCCATAGTGCCTCCTGCAAAAAGCCGTTTCCTTCACGAAAAGCTCGCGGTTCGTTCCTCGGGGCGCATCATAGCATGCGGGGCTATGCACGCGAGCAAACTTCAGGGCGAAGTCCGGCTCTGCGTTCGTCAATGATCATAGGAGGGCGTGCGCCGCAGTGAAAATCCGATAATCTATGGTGTAGCGCGCCAGCAGGCGCAATGTACTTTAGAATAAAACGAACCGAACCCTTCGAGGGTCCGGTTCGTTTGAAAAGATGTTTCGATGCACCTCGGACGCCGTATTGCAGGCGCGCGGGCATCCTGCGGATTAGCCTTCGATGGCGATGGTCTTCTTCTCCTCGAGCTTGGGCTGCTCCTGCTTCTTGGGCACGTCGATCTTGAGCACGCCGTCCTCGAAGCGTGCCTTGATGTCGTCTTCCTCGATATCGTCGCCGACGTAGAACGTGCGGCTGCACTTGCCGCTGAAGCGCTCCTTGCGGACGAACGTGCCCTTCTCGTCCTTGTCCTCGGATTCGCTCTGCGTTTGAGCGGTGATGCTGAGGTAGCCGTCCTTCAGATCAGCCTGGACGTCGTCCTTCTTGAAGCCGGGCAGATCGATGGTTAGCTCGTAGCCATCGTCGGTCTCTTTGATGTCCGTGCGCATGAGCGTGGGCGCCATCTTCTGCATGGACTGCATCGGGGCGGATGCGGCGTCGAAGAATGCGTCGAACGGATCGGTCATCAGCTCGCTCAACAGGTTGCGGTTCCTTCTCATCGGTACCATCATGGCCATATCGATCATCTCCATTTCGTGTGCGGCTCGGATTCTCTGAAGTGCTCAAAACGAGCGTAGGAAATCTAAGCCTTTTTCTATATGATTTTCTGTACGACAACGTTATAAATCCGACAATTAGCACTGTCAACCGGCGAGTGCCAAAAGTTACGGTTTCGTCAACTTCGCCATAGTCGATCTCGAAGCGCATTCTGGCTGCACGTCCGTCCGACGCTTCGAGGTTTTAACGCATGGTATCCCGTGCTCGGAGCTTCGCTCCGGCCGAGCATACGAGGCTGCTAAAGCGACAAACCCCCGGCAGGCCGCCGTCAAGCAGCAAGCCTCCCCGCACAACTCGCCATCAGCAGCGAGCCCTCGCAACGCGCTTGTATGCCGCCGTTTCTTCTCGTCGCGCGGTCGTTTCCCATGTCCGTGCTGCTCCGACGGCTTGCGCTCGAAGGCGGCTTGCATCTTCATCGCCGATCGCGCTTGCGCGCCGTAGGACCGGTGCAAGGGAATGCCATGCGCGAGTTGTTGTTCTATACTGAGATGCGTGCGAGCAGATGATGAGCGCACAAGAACGGGATACGCCCCGCACGAAAGGAGACCGGCTTTGACCACGATCGGCATTATCTCCGACACGCATGGAAAGCTTCCGAGCGAGGCGCTGGCGGCCATGGCCGACGTCGACTACATCATCCACGCAGGCGATATCGGCGGGCCCTCCATTCTGCGCGAACTCTCGGAACTCGCGCCTACGATAGCGGTGCTCGGCAACAACGACTTCGACGAGTACGGCTCCTCCGTCCAACGTTTCGCTCGACCCGTCATCGACGGTGTGCGCTTTCTCGTGGCGCACTACCCACGAGATGTGCGCATCAGTTTCGCGGGCGGCGGAGGCGTCGCGCCGGGCGATCCCGTACCGCAGGTGCTCGTACACGGTCACACCCATGTTCCCGAGCTGCTTACAGGCAAGGAAGCGCGCCCGGCCGATCTGCTCATCTGCCCCGGTGCGGTGTTTCGTCAGCGCGGCGGGTTTCCTAAATGCACGGGGCGCATGCTTGTCGATGATGGTCGCGTGCTGGGCGCGCGCATCTCGTCGCTGGACGGTGCGACCGTGTTCGAAACAGGTGCGCTCGACAAGCTGCCACGGGCTTGAGCCTCGTTCTCGGACGTTACGAAGCTTCGGTACGCGACTGCGATGCGACTGTTCTCGCCAATGCATGCCGTTGCAGCGCCCGCCTGCTTCGCAGTATCGCGTAGCAGGCGAACACGGCGGTGTACACGCTTAGGCTCACCAGGGCCGTCTCCTTGCCGGACAGGGCCGACGGCAGCAGAAGCAGGGCCAGATGCACGTACATGAGCAGGTAGAACGGATAGGCGAGACGCTGGACACCCTTCCAAGCGGACGGCTTGAGACGCTGTTTGACCGCCAGCAGCGACGTGGCCAACAGGATAGCCATGAGTGCAACGAGCGCCGTGGCGAGAGCCAGCGACAGCGCTAGATTCACGGTAGGCGTCGCGGCGATGGTAGGCACGTACGAGGCGGCGTAGAAGGCGATGTGCCCGACGGCGAAGATGCACGCCATTACGGAAAGCTGCCTTCTGACCGCCATGATTCGAAGCCTCAAACGGGAGGAGTCTTCAAGCGCGCCTGCGAACATGACGATAGAGAAAAGCACGAAGGCCAGTGCGCAACGCTGCACGAGCGGTAGGAAGTACGGCCAGAGGCCGCCCGTTGCGTTGGATGCCGATCCGAAAAAGTACAGGGCGACGAGTGCGGCGGATAGCGCATAGAACAATCCGGGATAGCGCTTCAAGGGTCGTTCGCATACCGCAAGCAACGCGACTGCAACAACGAGCGCGATTAGAAACCTCATGACCAACCCCCTTTGGTCGATGGATGCTGTCATACTATCATAGTATAGAAAGGTTGGCAATGGGTTTGAAAACGCGCTGCTCACTGCCAAAATTTGGCATGATCAACTCGATATTATCCTTAAAATAGATAGTACAAGCAGGGTATTTGCGTTGACTGTCCTAGAGGCGGGTGATAGTATGGCCGCAGGGGAAGGTATCATATGAAGATATGACGGTGTCACATGCACTGATCTTTCCCGTGTCGTGGTTGGAATTGTCGGGGGGACGATTCGATCAGGGGGCGTCTCCCGGACGCGATCTAGAGGGGGTCAGACGTGGACACGACATTGACGCGGCGAAGTTTCGTCAAGTGGGGAACGGCTACGGCTGGAGCGGCGGCGCTCGTGGGCTTCACGGGCTGCGCTTCATCCGGAGGCGAATCCGGAGGAGGCCAGCAGGGGTCCGAAGCTGCCGGCGAATGGAAGACCGGCGCGTGCATGAACAACTGCAGCTGCGGATCTTCGCGCTGTCTGCTGCGGGTGTACGTCGAGGATGGCGTTCCGCTGAGAATCCGCACCGACGAGCAGGATGAAGACACGATCGAGGTGCCGCAGCGGCGTGCATGCCCGCGCGGTCGCGCCCAGATCAGCAATATGATGTCTCCGGCGCGCATCAAGTATCCCATGAAGCGCAAGGGCTGGAGCCCGGATAATCCGAACGGCGAGATGCGCGGCAAGGACGAATGGGAGCGCATTAGCTGGGAGGAAGCGCTCGACTATATCGCGGCCGAGATCAAGAAGACCCTCGACCAGTACGGCAACAGGGCCATTCTGTGCGCGGCATATGACGACATCGGCGACACGTACTTCGATCCGGTCGTCTGCATGTTCAACCTCCTCGGTGGCGCGGTGCATCACGATCTGGGTACCGTCTCGCTCGGCTCGTGGCCGCTCCCCGAGATGTTCATGACGGGCGGTATGCTGGCGGCTCCCGACGCCTTGAGCGTGGCCGACAGCGATCTGCACATCCTGTTCGGTTGCAACTGGATGGCGAACAAGGGCGGCAACACCACCTACCAGCTCGATTATGCTCGTCAGCAGGGCGGCAAGATCATCATCGTCGATCCATGGCTCAACCAGACCGCACAAGCGGTGGCCGACGAATGGGTGGCTATCCGTCCCGGCACCGATACGGCGTTCTGTCTGGGCATGGCCTATCATCAGATCGAGAACAATCTGTTCGATCAGGAGTATCTCGATACGTACTGCGTCGGGTTCGACGCCGAGCACATGCCCGAGGGCGCTCCTGCCGAAGACAACTTCAAGGATTACGTGCTGGGCACGCACGACGGTGAACCGAAGACGCCCGAATGGGCCGAAGCTATCTGCGGCGTGCCGGCCGCGCGGATCCGCGAACTCGCGGAGGAGCTTGCCGGTGCCGAAAACGTCAACTTCTTCGCAGGTCAGTCGACCACGAAGATACCCGCGGGTGAAATGTTCGCCCAGGTGTTCTACACGCTCGCGTTCATGCACGGCGGCATGGGCACGCCGGGCAACTACGCCTCGTGGGTCGGGCTTCATGAGGGCATGTCGGGAGCCCCCTATGTCACTGCGGGCGATTCCTCGAACGGCGCACAGAAGAACCCGGTCAATCCGCTCACGCCGCCTTCGCTCATGGTCACGCCCAATTTCGCCGAGATTCAAGATCCCGGTTCGTGGGAGAAGATCGACTTCACCGAATGCTGGCAGTCCATCCTCGACGGCGCCTATGGTCGGGATATCTGGCCGGGCGGCAAGAAACCGCTCGACATCCATCACATCTACAGCGGCGGCTATGAGAACTCTTTGAACTCGCTGCCGAATGCAAACGCAGGCATCGAGGTGTTCCGCAAGGTCGACTTCGTGTGGGGCGCCAATCCGTTCTTCGATCCATCGCGCCAGTACTGCGACATCGTGCTGCCCGTGGCCACGTGGTGGGAGAAGGGCAACCTCGCTTGGACCAACAACTCCGAGACGGTATTCTGGGCCGATAGGATCATGGAGCCGCTCTACGAGTCGAAGCCTGAAGGATACATTGCCGAAGAGCTGTGCAAACGTCTCGACCTCGATCCCAAGGCTGCCAACACGATGACCGACGAGGAGCGCACATACGCTTCGCTTGCGGGTGCGGCCTATCTGGTCGACGGCGCGACGATGGATTACCAGCCGCTGCTCACCATCACGCAGGAGGACATCGACGCGCTCGGCGTCGAGGGCGCTCCGCAAGAGGGTATCATGACCGTGGCCGAGCTGAAGGAGAAGGGCTGCTACAAGGCGCAGCGCTCGAAGGGCGACAAGCTGACGAGTGTGCCGTGGAGCGCGTTCTTCGCCGATCCCGCGGCCAATCCGCTACCTACTTCGACGGGCAAGTTCGAGATCTACTGCCCGACGCTGGCTGCCATCGTGAACTCGCTCGGCTACTCGCAAATCTCCCCGATCGGCAAGTGGCAGATCGGCGACCCGGAGCAAGGCCAGGGCACGCAGACCGATGAGTATCCACTGCTGCTATGGACGCCCCATTCGCTGCGCCGCGCCCATACGGTCAACGACAACGTGGTGTCGCTGCGCGAGGCGTTCCCGCAAGAATGCTTCATGAGCTCGGTGGACGCCGAGGCGCGTGGCATCAAGAACGGCGATCTGGTGCTTATGACCAGTCCTCACGGGCAGGTGCTGCGCCCGGCAAAGGTAATGCCTACGCTCGTCCCCGGATCGGTGGCGCTGCAGGATGGCGCTTGGATCCAGATCGACGAGGCGACCGGCATCGATATGGGCGGCGACCCGAACATCCTGCAGGCGCCCAAGGCATCTGGACAGGCTTCGCAGTCCTGGACCGGCACGCTCGTGCAGGTGGAGAAGTACACGGGGAATATCACGCTCGAGCCCGACAAGAACCGGCCCATCGTTATGCCGGTCGGCATCGAGGAATAGGGGAGGTGCATCATGGCTCAGTACGCGTTCCACTTCGATTCGAACAAGTGCTCCGGTTGCAAGACCTGTCAGGTTTCGTGCAAGGAAACCTACAAGCTGCCGGCGAACAACCTGTACCGCAAGGTGCTGAACTACCAGGGAGGCGCCTGGGAGCTCAACGAGGCCGGCAGCTACGTACCCAGCGGCGTGTTCGGCTACTTCATGTCCGTGGCCTGCAACCATTGCGATGAACCCGCCTGCTTCGGCAACTGCCCGACGGGCGCCATCCAGAAAGACGAGGATACCGGCATCGTATGGGTCGACGCCGAGTCGTGCATCGGCTGCAAGGCCTGCGTCACCGCATGCCCCTACGACGCGCCGTCCTTCAACGAGGAGTCGGGTCTGGTCATCAAGTGCGATATGTGCAAAGACGAAGTGGCGGCCGGCGGCAAGCCCATCTGCGTGACCGCCTGTCCCATGCGCGCGCTCGATTTCGGCACGCGAGAGGACATGGAGGCTCTCTATGGAGCTGGCGACGTTGAAGTCGAGCCGCTTCCGGTGAACTCGACAGGTCCGAACCTGATCGTGAACCCCCACCGCAACGCACAGAAAACGGGAAGCGGCACGGGCGCGCTCGTGAACCTGGAGGAAGAACTCTAACATCATGACGGGCGGTCGGGGCGTCGGACGAGAGGTTCCCTCCCAATTCGTCCGGCGCCCTCCGCCCGATGGCAGGAGGCTGTGATGACGACCGAATACGATCAGGAGCAGCTCGCTGCCGCAGGGGCCTGCTTCTCGCAGGCCTCGCGGCTGCTGTACTGCGAGCCGGACACCGAAGAGGTGGCCGCTCAGGTTCGAGAGCGCTTGTTCGAGGCTGCGCCGTACGGCATGGATGACGCGTATGTGCAACGTGGGCTGGCATGCCTGGACGCCTGGTGCGTCGAGGCGGCCCGGGTGTCGGACGCCGACGGATGCAGGGCATTCGATGAGCGAGTGCACGGCCTCAAACGCGAGTGGTTCCGTCTGTTCGTGGGCGCGGGCACGCCCGACGCCCCATGCTGGGAATCGTTCTACCTGGAACCGAACAGCCAGATGTTCGGCGAGAAAACGCTCGAGGTGCGCGCGGCGTACCGACGTCGCGGACTGCAAATCGAGCGGCTCCACGCAGAGCCCGACGATCATCTGGGCCTGATGCTGGGATTCATGGGGCATCTTTGCGGCGTGGAGGCAGATGCCCTCGCGGACGGTCAGGAGGATGCGGCTCGCGTGGCCGCCGACGAGCAGAAGGCGTTTTTGGCTGAGCATGTGCTGCCGTGGCTGGCTGTGTGGCGCTACGCCGTCGAGAAGAACGCCGATTCGGACTACTACCGGGGCGTAGGAGCGTTTGCGTTCGGGCTGTGCGCGCGTTACGCCCGGCGCTTCGGTATCGCATTCGACGAGGAGAAGCAGGTCTTCGCGCGAAACGAGTGCTAGGCAGCGCCGAGGCAAGGCCCTATCATGGACGAAGCGTCTGACGAGAGGAGGGACGGACATGATCGGGGCGCTCGTGATTTTCTACCTGTTCCTCGGCGGATGCGGCGCAGGCGTGCTGGGTGCGACCTCTGCATGGTCACTCGCGTTCCATCGCTCGCTCGATCGCACGCTCAGCCAGACCCGCGCGTTCGAATCCCTCATGACGCGCTGCTACGTGGCAGGCTTTGCGATGCTGTGCGTGGCGGCTCTGTGCCTGCTGCTCGATCTGGGCCGACCTGAGTTCGCCTACCTGCTGTTCACGCAGCCCACCACCTCCGTTCTCTCCTTCGGCTCGTACACGCTGCTGGCCAGCCTGATCGTCGGAGGTTTTCTCGTCGTGGCGAACCTGTTCTACGTTCCCTTCGTGCACGCCCGCGCCCGCAAGATAGCCGAGGTTGCCTGTATCGTCGCGTCGGTGTGCCTCATGACGTATACCGGTGTGTACGTGGCGTGCATGGAGGCGGTCGCACTGTGGAACAACATCGCCATACCTGTGCTGTTCGCGCTCTCGTCGGCATCTTCCGGACTGTCGGTGATGTTCATCGCGGCGCCGTTCGTATGCGACTGGTGGCTGCTCGACCGATGGATAGCCGGCCTGCATCGCGTCCATCTGGCGGTGCTCGCGCTCGAGTTGGTTGCGCTGGCGGCGTTCGTGCTTGCCGCGTTCCTGAGCCCTTCGGCGAGCGAGTCGCTTCGGATGCTGCTGGGAGGCGAGGTCTTCGGCGGGTGGTTCCTCGTCGTCGTGGTGGGCATGGGCGTGCTCGCGCCCCTGTCGGTGGAGACGCTCATGGCGGTTTCGGGCCGGTCGTTCAAGCTGCTGCCGGTGGACGTGCTGTGCATCCTGGGCGGGTTGGCGCTGCGCTTCTGCGTGATTTGGTCGGGAACGCATTGAAACGCATTGAAGTTGCGCATCCCGTCGTGGAGGATCGGCCCGTTTCTTGTACAATGCGGAACGTAGCCGCCGCCGCGAGCGCGACGTGGGCGCGCTGGCCGGAATGAAGGCCTCGGTTATTCGGCGAAGCGGCCGAAGACGGTACGAGATAAACGATCAGGGGAATGCGCATGGCGTTGTTCGAGATAGACGAATCATCCGGTCTGCCCGTGTGGGTGCAGTTGCGCAACCGGTTCGTCTACCTCATCAAGACGGGTCATTACCAGCCCGGCGATCAGCTGCCGAGTGTGCGCACGCTCGCCGCCGAGGCGGCTATCAACTACAACACGGTGAGCAAGGTGTACGTCAACCTCGAGCACGATGGCTACGTGGAGTCGGTTCGCGGTCGTGGCGTATTCGTGCGCGACATCGGCGATCGGGCGGCCGACGACGTGCGCTCGATCGTCGATACCGAAATAGAAGAGAGCATCCGGCGCTGTTTATCGCTGGGCATGACGATCGACGAGGTGATGCTGCGGATGATCGACGTTGTCCATCGTATCCAGCAGGAGGCTGACGCGGGCGAGAGCATGAGACGAGGCTTGTATGAGAAATCGCAAAGGGGAAAGGCCGATTGAGGCGACGGCTCCCAGGCCGTTCTCCATCGAGCAATACAATTCCAGAACAGATAGACGGACGTCCCAGAACGGGCCGCTCGCGTTCTCGGCATTCGTTTTCGCCGTGGTGTTCGCTGCAGTGGTAGCCGGGGGCTTCGCAATCTCCGGGCGCTTCGACGTTTGGGCGGTCGTAGCGGCGTTTGCACTCGCGTGCTTGGCGGTCATGACCATCCACATCGCCATGCAGTGGGAGAAGGTGGTCGTGCTGCGCTTCGGAAGATTCAATCGTACGAAAGGACCGGGGCTGTACTTCACCATCCCGTTCATCGAGCAGACCGCCCTCAAGGCCGATCAGCGCATCATGGTGACCGGTTTCGGCGCAGAGGAAACACTCACGAGCGATCTTGTGCCCATCAACGTGGATGCGGTGCTGTTCTGGATGGTGTGGGATGCCGAGAAAGCGTGCCTCGAGGTGGAGAACTACTACAACTCGGTATCGCTGGCGGCTCAAACCGCGCTGCGCGACGCCATCGGGCGCGCGAGCGTGAGCGAGGTGGCCATTCGCCGCAACCAGCTCGACCAGGAATTGCAGGAGATCATCGAGGAGCGCACGTCGTCGTGGGGGATCACCGTGCTCTCGGTGGAGATCCGCGACATCGTCATCCCGCAGGAGCTGCAGGAGGTCATGTCCGCCGAAGCCCAGGCCGAGCGCGAGAAGAACGCGCGCATGGTATTGGCCGAGGTGGAAAAGGACATCTCGGCCATGCTCGTGGATGCCGCGCACGTCTATGAGGAAAACGACGTCGCGCTGCGCCTGCGCACGATGCACCTGCTCTACGAGAGCGTGAAGGGGTCCGGCGGCACCGTGGTCATCCCGAGTGCCTACAGCGAAGGCTTCAGCGATGCCGCGTTCAACCACATGACCGACGCTCTGAAGGCGAAGGGGTAAAGGGAGCTTCGAAGAGGATACTGGTTGCTTCCCCGACCTCCCGAACTCGATTCGGCCTTGAGTGATACATGCGTCTTTGCGCTTGCGTCGCCAGGCGTCCCGCCGGTTCCAGCTTAGCAGGCCACACGGGCGAGCTGGCCGGTGACGGAGTCCATGACGAAGCCCTGCACGCGCACGTGCGGGGGCATGACGGGGTGATTTCGCACCATATCGACGCTCTTGCGCACGGCCTCTTCGGTGTCGCCGAAGCCGGCGAGCCAACGGTCGAAGTCGATGCCGCAGTGCCGCGCCAGCTCGATGCGCTCGGGCGTGACGCCGAGGCGTTCCATGCTCGCCACCATCTCCTTGCCGCTCATGTGCTGCGCGCCGCAGTTCGTATGGGCCACGATCATGATGTCTTCCACGCCCAGCTCGCACACCGCGATCAAGAGCGAGCGCATCACGCTGCCGAAGGGGTGCGCCACTTCGGCGCCGGCCACCTTGATGATCTTCGCGTCGCCGTTCTTCAGCCCGAGTGCCGCCAGCAGCAGCGCGGTGAGGCGCGTGTCCATGCAGGATACGATGGCAAGCTTTTTGTCGGGGTATTTGTCGGTGGCGTAGCGTTCGAACTCGCGGCGCTCGACGAACGTGCGGTTGTGTGCGAGGATGCCGTCGATGGTAGGGGAGGCAGGTTCCTGCCGATTCCGCTTCGGTTCCATGCAAGCCTTCTTTCGGTTGAAAACATCATGATAGCGCACCCGTGCCATGTCGTGCGAGTGCAAGGAGGTCAGCTCCGTTTGTGTCCGATGCCAGCCAGAAGTGCGGGCGGCTTCCGGCACCATGCGATGACCGAAACCATGCTCTGGCGTGATCCAACCGGGTGCACGTCCCAAATGCAGAACGACCGCCCGAATCGGGCGGTCGTTCTGCAGGCGAAGCGGCAAGCCGGGAAGGCCGCCGCTTCGAGCGCAAAATCGGCTTGACGCCTAGAATGCCTTGAAAGAGGCCTTCGGGCAGAAGCAGATGGGGCACTTCTCGAAGTCTTCGCCCTTGTGGATGTAACCGCAAACAGGGCACAGGTAGAACACGTCATCGTCGGCGGCGTCCAGGTCGTTATACGCGGCCAGGTAACGCTCGGCGTGCACGGACTCGGCCAGCTTGGCACGGGTGAACACCTGAACAGCTTTCGCGTTGCCCTCCTCCTGGGCTTTTGCAATGAACGCCGGATACATGTCGGAGGTCTCGAAGATCTCTCCCTGCGCACCTGAGATGAGGTTCAGATCGGTCTGGGCGCCCTCTGCCTCAGGGGCGGTCGGCTTCTCGAAGCCGGGCTCCATTTCGGCGACGAGTGCATACTCGAGGCCGATGTGGATCTGCTCGGCAGCGCTGGTGGCCTCGAACAGACGGGCGATCTGGTCGTAGCCCTGCTCCTTGGCGGCCTTGGCGAATGCGGCGTACTTCGCGGAGGCGCCCGTTTCGCCGGAGATGGCAGCCTTCAGGTTCTCGAGCGTAGTGCCGACTTCGCAGGTGCCGAAGCCGTTCATGTTCGTGGAGTTCTCGGCGGTGGGGGCGGTGGAACGTACTTTCATGTGTGGGGCTCCTTCTCATCGTGCCGGTCTCGTCGTATCTTAATGAGAATCAATCTCAATAAGACTATTGTACTCCGAGCGCAAACGGCGCGCAAGGGGATAATCTATGCAGCTGTCACGATTCGCATAACGTTCACATGCGCGTGATTGGGCTGCCGTCGAGTCGGGCGGCTTGGCTGTTCAAGCCTTGCTACCGTCCCTCCCAGCGGGGCGGACGCTTCTCGACGAAGGCCGTCGAGCCCTCGTGCGCATCCCGGCTCTCCACGGTGAACTTCTCGTACTGCTCCAGGATGTCCCACCCTTCGTTGGGATAGACGGGAGGATATCCCATGGTCTCATACACGGTGCGCTTCGTGTACTGGATGGCCAGCGGGGCGCCGAGCGCGATTTTGCCTGCCATGTCCAGCGCCTTGTCGAGCACGTGGTCGCCGGGGACGACGAAATTGATAAGTCCCCAGTCGAGCGCTTCCTGGGCGCTGATGGGCTCGGCGAGCAGCAGCAGCTGGTTGGCGCGCTTCACGGTGAGCTGCTGGCCCGCCCGCAGCAGCGAGCCTCCGCCGGCAGCCGTGAGCCCTCGGCGCGGCTCGGGGAACCAGAAGATCGCATCGTCGCTGGCCACGACGAGATCGCACGCCATGACAAGCTCAAGGCCGCCGCCCACCGCCTTGCCGTTGACCGCTGCGATGAGCGGCTTTTCGATGTAGCGCTTGGTCGCGCCCGCAAAGCCGTAGTCGGTGCCGTCCGGTGCGTGGGGCGTGTCCCACACGCCCTCGGATATCTCCTTAAGATCGGCGCCGGCGCAGAACACGGGGCCGGTGTTGGCGATGATGCCCGCTCGCAGATCGGGGTCGGCTTCCAGCTCGTCGAGCGCCTGGGTGATCTCCTGTTGGAGCTCTACCGACATCGCATTGCGCGCCTCGGGCCGATCGAGCGTGATGACGAGCGCTCCGTCGCGCTTGTCGACGATGATGTTGCGATACATGCGATCCTCCTCCTTCTTTCGGTGAAGCCAGCTTAGCACGATCGGGCGGTGTTCGCCGCCCTGTTCGCGGTTGTCTGATCTGTTGCTCGTGCACCTACCCGTACCTTGCAGTCCGGCGGAGCGCAGGCGAGGTGCTTCCTGATGGGGTACAATACGGGCGAACGGCGCTCGCGGTCGCCGTCGGGTGGGCCGTCGTCCGCGCTGTGCGGCGGGGTCGACGTCATGCGCAAGGGAGGGCGGCATGGTTGCAATTCCCCAACTCGTGGTCGACCTGGCCCTTCTTATGGCGACCGCGGCAGTTACGACGATCATCTGCAAGCTCGTCAAGCAGCCGGTGCTGCTGGGCTACGTCGTTGCGGGTTTTCTGATCAGCCCCGCGATCGGTTGGATTCCCAATGTTGGGGACGCGGAAGATATCGCGGCTTGGTCGGAGATCGGCGTTATCTTCCTCATGTTTGGGTTGGGGCTCGAATTCAGCATCGTGCGGCTGTCCACCATCGGCAAAGGCGCGTTTGTTGTGGCCGTCGTCGTGATGGGCTGCATGATGATGACCGGCATGGCAGTGGGGGCGCTGCTCGGATGGTCGTCCTACACGAGCCTGTTCTTGGGCGGTATGATGTCCATATCCTCGACCATGATCGTATCGAAGATATACGACGAACTCGGCCTGAAGGGCAAGCGGTTCGCCGAACTGGCGCTCGGGGCGCTCGTAACCGAGGATATCGTCGCCGTCTTCCTCTTGGTGGTGCTCTCCACCATCGCCGTCGGCACTGCCGAGAGTGGCGAAGTGGCGCGCGATATCGGGCAGATGGCGCTGTACCTTATAGTGTGGTTCGTGCTGGCCGTTCTCGTGGTGCCGAGTGCGCTCAGGCGGGTCGCACGGGCGCTCAGCGACGAGATCCTCATCACCGTGGCTGTCGCGCTGTGCCTGGTCATGGTGCTGGTGGCCGATGCTATCGGGTTTTCTGCGGCGCTCGGAGCGTTTCTTGCCGGCTCCATCTTGGCGGGAACCGCGCTCGCCCATAGAGTCGAGGTCCTGTTCAAGCCGGTCAAAGATTTGTTCGGAGCGGTTTTCTTCGTTTCGGTGGGCATGATGGTCTCGCCGTCCCAGATAGCGGAGAACGTCGCGCCCATCGCCGTCATTGCGCTCGTGGTGCTCGTGGGCATGCCGCTGTTCAGTGGATTGGGCGCGCTATTGGGGGGCCAGTCGCTCAAGACCGCGGTCAAGTGCGGATTGAGCCTGTCGCAGGTGGGAGAGTTCTCCTTCATCATCGCGTCGCTTGGGGTATCGCTCGGGGTGATGGACGGCTTCCTGTATCCCGTCATCGTATCGGTATCGGTTGTCACGACGCTCACCACGCCTTTCTACATCAAACATTCCGAAGGAGTCTACCGGCTTCTCGTCAGGCTGCTGCCCCAGCCGCTGCTCGATCGACTGGAATACCGTAAGCCGTCGTCGGACGACAGAGGAGCTTCGGGGAAGCGCGAGTACGCCAAGCGCTGGGCGCTGCGCATCGCGATGGTTGCGATCGCGGCGGTCGCTTCGGCCGAAGTGCTTTCCAAAGTTGTGAAGCCGCTGCTGAGGGGGTACGTGTCCGAACCCGCACTCGGTATCGCGCTTTCCGTGGCTGGCATTCTCGTGACGGGGGCGTTCATGGCGAACCTGTTCTACGGGAGCCGAAAGGGCGAGCTCAGGCTGTTGTGGCTGGGCGCGCGGCGCGAGCAGGCGATGCTCGTGGCGCTCACGCTCGTGAGTGTCGCCGTGTCCAGCATGGCCCTCGTCTACATCGTCTACGTTTTGGAAGGCGTGCTCTCGTGGTGGCTGATCCTGCTGGCCTTCCTCCTGGCGACCGCTCTTGCCCGATCGCGCGCCGTTCACGCTGGGTTCCTGAGGATGGAATCCGCCTTCCTTGGCAATCTGAACCAAAGCGTCATGGACGAGCGCAGGGCGGAGCTCGATGACGAAGAGCATGTGAATTGGGTGGAACGGCAGCTCTACGTTGCGCAGGTGGCCGCGACGGGACGGAAGAGCGGGCGCGGGCTCATCCGCTCGGCTGACTATCTTTTCGGCATTGCCTTCAACCTCGACCTGATCGCCATCGAGCGGAACGGGCACCTGGTGGGCGAGGAGCTGGTGCCGCGCCTTTCCAAGGAAGAGCTGGGGCGTCGCATCAACGACCCGAACGATCCCCTGGGCATTCGCGAAGGCGACCTGCTCACATTTCTGGGGACGGAAGACGAGGTGGACTGGTATCTGCAGAAGCTGCTGAAGGACGACATGGTAGACGAGGACGAGGCGGAAAGCGTGACGCTGGAGCGCTACCTGGGCAGCGGTCGGGCTCCCCGGGAAACACGCTGCTTCTCGTTCGAACTGGGGCCGACCTCCGAGTTTCGCGGAAAGACCATCGCCATGATCGATTTCAAGGACGCTTACGGCAGCTTGGTGGTGGCGTTCGAGCACAGCGCCCGCATCGTCATGAAGCCGAGTAGGAACACCCTCCTATCTCAGGGCGACCGCGTCTGGGTGCTCGCGGATTGCGCTCTGGCCGAGTCCTTGCTGGAAAGCCTCGGCCAGAGCGATGAAGCCGCCCTGGCCACGAGTCGTGCCGTTGCGATCTGAAGGAAGGCGGTGGCCCCCGCTATTCGCTGCGCAACGCCTCCACAGGATCCTTGCGGCTGGCGGCGCTCGAGGGGATGAGGCCGGCTAGGAACGTGAGCAGCACGCTGATGCCCACGAGGATTGCGGCGGCCTGCCACGGTAGTGAGGCCACGTCTGCCACGTCGAACAACGAATAGATGATGATGTTCGCAGGGATGCAGCAGAGCGCGGTCACGCCCACGCCGATCAGTCCGGCGGTGAAGCCCACGATGATGGTCTCGGCGTTGAACACCCGGCCGATATCGCCCTTGCTCGCGCCGATGGAGCGCAGGATGCCGATCTCCTTCTTGCGCTCGAGCACGCTGATGTAGGTGATGACGCCGATCATGATGGACGACACCACGAGCGAGATGGCCACGAACGCCACCAGCACGTAGCTGATCATGTTCACGATGTCGGTGACCGAGGACATGAGCGTGCCCACGAAGTCGGTATAGGTGATGACCTTGTCTTCCTGGCCGTCGGCCGTCATGCGATCGTTGTAGCCGTCGAGGATGCCGATGACCTTTTCCTTGCTCTCGAAGTCGATGGGGTAGATGTCGATGCCGCCCGGCTTGTTGGGGTCGGCGTAGCCCAACTTCTTCAGGTTGTTGTCGTAGGAGGCCTCCTCGGTGTTCATGAGCGACATCATCAGCTCGCCGAGGTCCTCCTCGGTCATGTTCATCTGGAAGGCGTCTTTGAACTTGTCGGGATCGATGCTCATGGCCGACGCCATGTTGTTCGCCATCTGGTTCATCGATTGCTGCAGCGCAGTGGTCACCTGCGATTGCAGCTCGCTTGCCATGGCGGTCATATAGGTGGTCATGGTGGTTTGCACGTAGCCTTGCAGGGCGGTGGCGAGTTGGGCCTTAAGGGCGTCCTGGTCGACCATGCCCTGTACGCCGGCCATAATCTGCCCCTGCACGGCAGGTTGGTTCAGCCATTCCTGTGCGGAAAGCGGTTTGGCATCGGGGTCATAGGCAGGATTGGGGATGACGGGGCTCGATGCGGGGTCGCTTGCATCGTAGTCGGGGTTGGGGATGGTGGGGGTGTTGGCGGCGTAGAACTGCTGCAGATAGGCTGCATAGCCTTCCATCAGGTTGGACATAAGCGCGCTCACCTGATTGACCGGCAGGTCGATGTTGAGCGATCCGGCGATCTCGTCCATGTTCGGCTCGGGGGCGGCGGGCATGTTCTGCAGGCTGCCCTGCAGGTTCAGGGCGTTGGACATGTCCACGGACAGCTTGCTCTGGTCGATGGTGAACGCCGCTTGGATGGCATCGCCGTCGATGGTGAACAAGGAGTCCATGTTGAAATCGCTGCCCTCCTCGTCCTCCTCGTCGAAGGACTTGCCCGTGAACACGTTCGTGTCCGGGTGCGCCAGCTGGTCCTTCACGATGGCGCTGTTCGCGGCCTGGTCGATGACGTAGTCGGTAAGGGATGAGGGGTAGTTGATGCCCGAGCTCAGCATGGTCGCGGCGGCGTCTTCGCGTGGCTGCACCACGCCCACCACATGCACGTCCTCGCCGTGCTCGACCAGATTGCGCATGTAGTCGGTATCGTCGGTCTTGTCTTTCCACACGTTGAACTCGTCGTCGTGGACGTAGTAGTCGGCGGCGTTGACCAGCTTGAACGAGACGCCCAGGATATCTTCGTACGAGGGATCCTCCATGTCGGTGGGCGCGGTCACCTCTTCTTCGGCCGCGAACTTCTTCACCATGTCGTCGAGCTCGGCCGAGTCGCGCAGGCCCAGCGTGTACAGCATGAAGTCGCTGATGCCGCCGTTGCCGGTGAGCACGAGCACCACCTCGTTATGGCTTTGGGGCCAGCGTCCGGCCTTCACGTCGTATTGGTTCTGATACAGGTTCGGGTCGCTCGGCATCTCGTAGAACGTGTCGGTGCTCATCGACATGGACATGAGGCTGTTCGAGCTGGTGGAGGAGCCCAGTCCCAGCGCGGAGAACGATGTATCGGGATTGACCTGGCGCAGCTTCTCGGTGTTCGAGCTGAAGATCTGCGGCGCCACGTTGTACGTGTACTCGATGGCGTTCGTGTACTGGTCGATGTTGCTCTCCCCGCTGTCGAGATACTTCTTGAGCGAGGCCAGGTCGTTTGAGCCGATGCTCGACACCATGTTCGACACCATCTCCACGACGTGCACGGAGTCTTCGCCTTGGTCCTCGGCGCCGTTGTCGCCGGCGGCCTCCGCTCCTTCGCCCGCCGCGCCGAACATCATGGACGTCATGTCGAAGCCGGTGCTCTGGATTTGCAGGGGGTACTCCGAAAGCGTTTCCTCTTCGACCGACTTGATGTAGTTGTTCACGCCGTTGGCCAGCGCCAGGATGGATGCGATGCCGATGATGCCGATGGAGCCTGCGAACGCCGTCATGAGCGTGCGGCCCTTCTTCGTCATGAGGTTCTTGAACGAAAGCGCGAGCGCCGTGAAAAACGACATCTTCGTACGGCGCGCGGGCTTCTCGCTCTCGTGCATGTCCTCGGCGGTGGGCTCGAAGGGGTCGGTGTCGGAGCGGATGACGCCATCGGACAGGTTAACGATGCGCGTGGCGTACTGCTCCGCGAGCTCGGGGTTGTGCGTGACCATGATGACGAGGCGGTCGTTCGCGATCTCGGTGAGCAGGTCCATGATCTGGACGCTCGTCTTGGAGTCGAGGGCGCCGGTGGGCTCGTCGGCCAGCAGGATCTCGGGGTCGTTGATAAGGGCGCGCGCGATGGCCACGCGCTGCATCTGGCCGCCGGACAGCTGGCTGGGCTTCTTGTTGATGTGGTCGCCCAGGCCCACCTGCTGCAACGCGGCCACGGCGCGGTCGTGCCGCTCGGCGCGCGACACGCCCGACAGCGTGAGCGCCAGCTCCACGTTGGACAGCACCGTCTGGTGGGGGATGAGGTTGTAGCTTTGGAACACGAAGCCGATGCGGTTGTTGCGGTAGGCGTCCCAGTCGCGGTCTTTGTACTCGTCGGTGGAGATGCCGTCGATGATGAGGTTGCCCGAATCGTAGTGGTCGAGGCCGCCCACGATGTTGAGCAGCGTCGTCTTGCCTGAGCCGGAGGGGCCGAGTATCGCCACGAACTCGTTATCGCGAAACGACACCGACACATTGTCGAGCGCAGTCTGCGTGAAGTCGGCCGTCGTGTACGATTTGCATATGCGGTTGAGCTGGAGCATGCGTGTCCTATGCCTTTCGCTGGCACGATCGCTTGACTATCAAGCGTCGCCCGGTCGTTTTCTCGCTGTCAATAGTAGGCATTGTCTGGCGAAACAGGCCTTAGCCGCGCGTTTTCTACACAGGAAACCCGAATGCGGAACGGCGGCCGCCTCGTCGCCAACGCAGTCTGCGATGCTAAGATGGCCAAACGCGAGATCGGCATCGAATCCTTTGGCGTCAAGCGAGGAGAAGGCCTTTCGCCTCCTCCTCGTCACGACTGCGCTGCGGCGCGGTGGAAAAACGTCTCAATGGCTGGCGTGCTCGAGCTGGTTGTGGATAATGGAATTCGACCTGCGCAGCGGACGACGGCCGAGAGCCGCTGGAACGAAAGGAACGAGCATATGGAACGCGACGTGGCATGGAAGAAGTACGACGAGGCCGACCTCGAGGCGCTCGAACAGCTGGCTGCCGAGTACATCGATTTCATTTCAGACAACAAGACGGAGCGCGCATGCGCCGCAGCGGTCGTCGCGCAGGCCGAGGAGCGCGGCTACCGCCCGCTCGACGAGGCGGTCCGCGATGGGCGCGCACTCGCGACAGGCGACAAGGTGTGGGCGCTCGCCCATGGCAAGGCGCTCATGCTCGCGCACATCGGGCAGAAGCCGCTCGCGGAGGGCCTGAACATTCTCGGCGCGCACATCGACTCGCCGCGCCTTGACCTCAAGCAGAATCCGCTTGCAGAGGCCAACGGCCTCGCGTTTCTGGACACGCACTACTACGGCGGCATCAAGCCGTATCAGTGGGTCGCGCTGCCACTTGCACTGCACGGCGTGGTGGTCAAGACCGACGGCACCGTGGTCGAGGTGAACGTGGGCGACGACGAAGGCGATCCCGTGTTCTGCGTAACCGATCTTCTGATCCATTTGGCGAGCAAGCAGATGGGCAAGAAGGCGAGCGAGGCCGTGGAGGGCGAGGATCTGGATATCCTCGTGGGCAACCGGCCGCTCGTCGCCGCGGGCAGCGATGATGGCGATGCCGAGAAAGAGCCGGTGAAGGCGTTCGTGCTGAAGCTGTTGGCGGAGAAGTACGACATGACGGAGGAGGACTTCCTGTCGGCCGAGATCGAGGCCGTGCCGGCTGGGCGCGCTCGCGATCTGGGCTTCGACCGGAGCATGGTGATCGGCTACGGGCAGGACGACCGCGTGTGCGCCTACACCTCGCTCGCGGCGCAGCTTGCGCTCGACGATGCGCCGGAGAAGACGGCGGTGTGCGTGCTTGTGGATAAAGAGGAGATCGGCAGCGTGGGTGCCACGGGCATGGCGTCCCAGTTCTTCGAGAACACGATGGCGGAGATTATGGAGCTGGTGGGCGAGGGCGGCCCGTTGCTGCTGCGCCGTGCGCTAGCCGCTTCGAGCATGCTGTCTTCCGACGTATCCGCCGGCTTTGACCCCGCGTACGCGAGCGTGTTCGAGACGAAGAACAGCGCATTTTTGGGCCATGGCCTCGTGTTCAACAAATATACGGGCTCGCGCGGCAAAAGCGGAAGCAACGATGCTTCCGCCGAGTACGTCGCGCGCATTCGCCGCATCATGGACGATGCCGGCGTGTCGTTCCAAACCGCCGAGCTCGGCCGCGTCGACGCGGGCGGCGGCGGGACTATCGCCTATATTCCCGCGAAGTACGGCATGAACGTCATCGACTCTGGCGTGGCGGTGCTCTCGATGCACGCTCCCTGGGAAGTCACCAGCAAAGCCGATATCTACGAGGCGTTCAAAGGTTATGAGGCATTTTTGAAGAACGCATAACGCGAAACGCCGGAGTGCGGCACGGGTTTGCCGTGCGGTCGGTCATCTGGGCGTTTGGCGGAACAGGACTCGCCGAGGACGCCGGCTTGCGCGCTTGTTTCGATCGAAGCGCGCCAGGAAGGGAGGCATGCGGATGGATGCCGAGAGGGATTGCTACTACGAAGCCATGCCGCGCGAGGGGCATGTCGTCGGTCGCTGCGAGATGCTGCTGCCCGACCAGCTGGTTGGCAAGAGCGTGCTCGACCTGGGATGTCGCCGCGGCAAGGGGGCATGCAAGATCGCCGACCTCGTAGGGCCTGATGGGGCCGTGCTGGGCGTCGACCCGTCTGAGGCGTATGTTGAAGCTGCTCGCGCCTACGTGGCGGAGCACCAGATGCGTCGGGCCCGTGTTGCGGGCGCGATCGACCCAACGTTCTGGCGTGCGCCGTTCGAGGATTTGCGCCAAGCAGGTATCGAGGACGCATCGGTGGACCTCGTGTTCGTGAACAGCGTGCTCAATCTGGCGTGGGATCGTGAGGCGGCCCTGCGCGAGATCGCGCGCGTGCTCGCGCCTGGCGGGGCCCTCCATCATGCGGGCGTGTTCGCCGAGGAGCCGTTGCCGGCGGAGGAGGCCCGCGCGCTTGCCGCTGTCGGCAACGCATTCGGCGCCGCCCCGTCCGCAGCGGAGTTCGAAGCCGACGCCCGCCGGGCCGGGTTTGCGCGCTGCGAGTTTGGCGCTGCGCTTGCTGCCGAGCCTGACGGCGACGATGCCGTGCCCGTCCTTGCCGGGCGCCGCTTCCGCGCGACCGTCGTGCGTGCATGGGTGCGCTAGATCCTCTCTCTCGCAGACCTGGCGAGCCGGTGCCCTTTCCGCTACACTGCTCGCATTGCAAGCATGCGCCCGTCGGCCGCGGCCGATGGGTCGTCAGGCCCGGGGTAGGCGCTTTTCGACGGTAGGCGGACATGGCTCGAGAGAAATTTGGAACCCGGCTGGGGTTCATCCTGATCAGCGCCGGATGCGCTATTGGCCTTGGGAACGTTTGGCGCTTTCCCTACATCACGGGGCAGTACGGCGGTGCGGCTTTTGTGCTCATGTACCTGCTGTTTCTCGTGGTGTTCGCGCTGCCTATTCTCGTGATGGAGTTCGCGGTGGGACGCGCCAGCCAGAAGGGGGTCGCGCGCAGCTTCGACGAGCTGGAGCCAGCGGGTACGAAATGGCATCGCTTCAAATGGGCTGCTTTGCCGGGAAACTACCTGCTCATGATGTTCTATACCACCGTGGCCGGATGGATGATCGCGTTTATGCTGTTCAGCGGTGCGGGCATGTTCGAAGGCCAGGATGCGGGCGGCGTCGAAGGCGTGTACACCTCGTTGCTGGCCGATCCGTGGCTCATGGTCGCGTTCATGCTGACTGTGGTGCTCATCGGCGTTCTTGTGACGCGCGCTGGACTGCGCAACGGCGTGGAGCGCATCACCAAGGTGATGATGATCGCGCTGTTCGCCGTGCTCGCCGTGCTCGTAGTGCGCGCAGTCACGCTGCCGGGGGCCCAGGAGGGTCTCGCGTTCTACCTCATGCCCGACTTCGGGAAGCTGTTCGAAGGCGGCTGGGGCACGTTCGCCGATGCGGTGTTCGCGGCCATGGGGCAGGCGTTCTTCACCGTGTCGGTCGGCGTGGGCTCCATGTCCATCTTCGGCAGCTATATCGACAAGCGCTACCGCCTCACCGGTGAGGCTCTGCGCATTGCAGGACTCGACACACTCGTGGCGTTCATGGCGGGTCTCATCATCTTCCCTGCGTGCTTCGCATTCGGCGTGGAGCCGGGCAGCGGGCCGGGACTCGTGTTCATCACGCTGCCGAGCGTGTTCTCGCAGATGCCGTTCGGGCAGGTGTGGGGGACGCTCTTTTTCCTGTTCATGAGCTTCGCAGCGCTCTCCACGGTCATCGCGGTGTTCGAGAACATCATGAGCTTCAGCATGGATGAGTGGGGTTGGTCGCGGAATAAGGCGTGCCTGGTGAACGGTCTGGCTCTGGCGGCGCTCTCGCTTCCGTGCGTGCTGGGATTCAACGTGTGGGCGGGCGTGGAGGTGCCGGGCATCGGCAACATCCAGGCTATCGAGGACTTCCTCATGTCGAACAACGTACTGCCCTTGGGCGCGCTCGTGTTCCTGCTGTTCTGCACCTCGCGCCGCGGCTGGGGTTGGGATGCGTTTCTGCGCGAGGCCGACACGGGGGAGGGCGCGCGTTTCCCCCGGTGGGCTCGTGGCTACGTGCGCTTCGCGTTGCCGGTGCTTATCATCGTGGTGTTCGTTGCGGGCTACGTGCCCATCGTGCAGGTGTGGTTGGGGATGGGCTAGCGCGCACGATCTGACAGTATGGAAAACGACAGTGAGGACGGCCGGAGTTTTCTCCATATTCCCTCGGATTCATTCCGTGCGCGGGCGTCCCGTGGCTATAATAGCGGTAACAAGTGAGCAACGGGCGGTTGACGGGCGCGTTTTCTGGGTGGCGTCGACTGCACCGGACAGAACACATGCCGCGCATCGCGCCAAACCGCAGATGGAGGAAGCAGCCCATGGCCTACTATTTCGATGAGCCGTCCCGCACGTTCAACGAGTACCTGCTGGTTCCAGGCCACTCGTCGTCGGAGTGCGTCCCTGCCGACGTCAGTCTAAAGACGCCGCTCGTGAAGTTCAAGCGCGGCGAAGAGCCGGCTATCTCGCTGAACATACCGATGGTGTCGGCTATCATGCAGGCCGTGTCCGATGACGGCATGGCTATCGCGTTGGCGACGGAGGGGGGGCTTTCGTTCGTCTTTGGATCCCAGACCATCGAAAGCCAGGCCGCCATGGTCGCGCGCGTGAAGGATTACAAGGCCGGCTTTGTCACGAGCGATGCGAACCTTTCTCCCGAGATGTCACTGGCCGACGTGTTGGCGCTCAAGGAGGAGCACGGCCATTCCACTATGCCCGTGACTGCGGACGGTTCGGCGCACGGTAGGCTGGTGGGCATCGTGACCGGTCGCGACTACCGTTTGTCGCGCATGTCGATGGACGAGAAGGTGTCCAGCTTCATGACGCCGCGCGAGAAGCTCATCGTCGCGCCTGCCGATACGTCGCTCAAAGAGGCCAACGATATTATCTGGGACAACAAGCTGAACGCTCTGCCCATCGTCGATGACGAGGATCGGTTGCTGTACCTGGTGTTTCGCAAAGACTACGATTCCCACAAATCGAATCCCAACGAGATGCTCGACGCCCACAAGCGCTACATGGTGGGTGCGGGCATCAACACGCGCGACTACGCCGAGCGCGTGCCGGCGCTTGTCGAGGCCGGTGCCGATGCGCTGTGCATCGACAGCTCCGAGGGCTATTCCGACTGGCAGCGGCTCACGATTGAGTGGATCCGGGAGCACTACGGCGACTCCGTGAAGGTGGGCGCGGGCAACGTGGTCGACGCCGAGGGTTTCCGCTTTTTGGCGGATGCGGGCGCAGATTTTATCAAGATCGGCATTGGTGGCGGCTCCATCTGCATCACGCGCGAGCAAAAGGGCATTGGCCGCGGTCAGGCCACAGCGGTCATCGAAGTGGCCAAGGCGCGTGACGAGTACTTCGAAGAGACGGGGGTCTACATCCCCATCTGTTCCGACGGTGGCATCGTGTACGACCATCACGTCACGCTCGCGCTTGCCATGGGCGCCGACTTCGTCATGCTGGGCCGCTACTTCGCCCGCTTCGATGAGAGCCCCACGAACAAGGTGAACATCAACGGCTCCTATATGAAGGAGTACTGGGGCGAGGGAAGCGCGCGCGCCCGTAACTGGCAGCGTTACGACCTGGGCGGCGACAAGAAGGGCTTATCGTTCGAAGAAGGCGTCGACAGCTACGTTCCCTATGCCGGCAGCCTGAAGGACAACGTCGACCTGACGCTGTCGAAGGTGAAGTCCACGATGTGCAACTGCGGTGCGCTAACCATTCCCGAGCTGCAGCAGAAGGCCAAGCTCACCGTGGTGTCATCCACGTCCATCGTCGAGGGCGGCGCTCACGACGTCGTGCTTAAGGACAAGACGCCCTATGTGAGCAACACCATCCACTAAGACGCGGGCAGCATAGCGTGTTATGCGAACGGGGCAGTCTTCGGGCTGCTCCGTTTTGTTGTGATGAGACGTTTCGGAAATCGCGAAAGGGCGTTGATTTCGGGGCCCGTTTCTTCGTGCGCTGTCCGGTCTTTTTTCGGGAAGGCGCCGACGGATGAGTCGCGCGCATGGTGGGAAGAGAATGCGAGAATCCGGAACACGGTTCTTCCTTCTGTGGCGCATTCGGAATGAATAGGTCATGGGGGGTGCTTTAAACTTGCCATAAAATTATAGTTGATCAGGGATTCTGCGTGTAACTTTATCAGATGCTTATATAATTGTTCGCATAAAGGTAGAAGGTACCGTCAAGAATCTTGCGCACTTTTCCGACAGCCTCATAAGCCCGCCGTCCGGTGCGGCTACCCCTCCAGCAGAGTCACGTCCAGATAGCGCCTCGAGCCCCACTCGCTCTCGGCCACGTACT
>NZ_PPEK01000005.1 GCF_002899715.1 Enteroscipio rubneri
ACGTAGAACCCGCCGAAGCTGCTCTGCGCCTTGTGGTTCGGGTTGCTTACCGAAAAGTACACCTCCGCCTCTCCGTCAGGGTGTTTGAGCACTTTAGCGCCGGCCATTTCGATGTGGGATACGGAATCCCAAGCTGCTTCCAAATCGGTAATGCGGCTTACGAAATCGTTGCTGAGATCGTTGGCGGTGATGGTGCCGTTCGCGATCTTCTCCGTAGTGATTGCATTGTCTGCGATTTGATCACCGCGAAGCAGGTACTTTGAAAAAAGCGGAACCGGATCCTTCACCGTGAGGCCGTCGAGCGATATGCGGAACAAGGGCATCTCGTTGATGAGTGCTCCTCCGTTGAGCAGATCCCCAGATATGCAGCTCGGATCGACAGCTGTTTCTCCCGGCGTTCCTTTGATCACATTGAGCGAAGCGGTTTCGACTCCCGTCGAGGCATTCTTTTCGTACCTGCAGACGATGAGATCATTACGCTTAAGGGTTTGGCTTCCGTTCTCGATGGAAAGATCCTGCGCTGAATCGATGACGACGTGGCGGCCTTTCATCATGATGTCTCCAGGCATGACCCTGACGACGTTCGCGGACTGCAGGGCGGCGGAAATGGTCTTGCCCGCCCCGGTGGTCACGTATTCGCCTGATCCGAATACGGATGCGTTGAATCGGGCGATCTGCTCCGAGGTGATATGGGATTCGCCTGCGAAACCAGTGACGAGACTGACGCTCATCGATCATCAACTCCTAAGTCGTGTTCTGGGCGGTTTGCGGCCGCCGATTCCTTATCGGATTCCCGATCGTTTGTTCTTGCGGTCAGGAGGGTCATTGCATTCGTTTCCATCGAAAACCTCCGAGCGAAGGCACCCGCGCCCACACGCCTCCGTAGCTCATGGCGGGATCGTCCGGATGGGAGGACTCGAACACACTTCCGACGGGATGAGAATTCAGAAAAGCTGCGGAGCCCCCGCTTTGTGCAGTGATGGTCCCCTCGTCTGTAACGGTGATCGTCACTCCGTCGGGCTTCAATACGCCGGGCACGGATGCCGTGCCGATGGGCAGTGTCGGAAACGAGACGGTTCGCTCTTCGGCGGATGTGACGTGCCCCATCGCATCCAAAATCAATTGTGGGCCGACTGTCACTTGAGCACCCCAAGAGGGAGCCGCATCGGCGACAGGGCCGTATGTTCCTTCGATCACGCCGCTAGCCGTGTGCGAAAGCAGGACGTCGCCTGCGTTTCGCGAAACGGTTAAGGGTGCGGAGCCGACGACGCTTTTCACGGAAGCATTGGCGGCGCGCTGCGCTGCGCTTGCAAGTTCGCTTGCGTTGGAAGAGGCCACCACCGCGTTGTTTGCAAGCGCTTCAATCGACGCGACGTCTTCAGCGTCGACTTCTGCGCTGATGGCCATCCCTTCGATGCGGATGCCTTTGCCGGCCGTGTATGCGGTCCCTGTGGCGTAAGACCCACCTGTCTCAAGTTGTTTTGATGCGGCGACGATCTCGCCGATCTCGTATGAAACGGACGCTCCATGACGATCGATGGTCGCGGTTTTCTGGATGACCGAGGCGCTTACTTGCAGTCCGAGATCGTTTTGGTAGACGCTGACGACGTCGTCGACATCGTAGGGCTGGGCTCCGGTGTCGGAAGCATCGCACTCTACGGCGTTTTGGCATTCAGCCAATTTCTCCGTGCCCTTTTCTACGAGCTCCTCCTGCTGTGCGTTCGAGAACTCGAGAACGGCGGAAACTTCGTCCACACCAGCAAGCGATTTGCTTTGCGTCACGTTTCCCTCATCGTCCGCGTAGAGGTGCACGACGGCGCGCTCGGCACCGTTGCCGGATCCGAGGCAGATAAGGTGATTGATGGGTCGGTGATTGCGCGAGACCTTGAAGGAGAGCAGGTCGGAGTCAAGCTCCTCGTTGGAAGTGTGGTTTGCAATCCGCTTTGCGGAAAGCACCACGTTCAATCCGTTGTATGCAACGACGAGCTTAGCCGACGACGATCCGAGCATGCTCCGCAGTCCTGTGTACGCATCGGTGAAGCTCGGGATGCTGGACGACACCGTGATACCGCTCGGGTCTGCGGATGCGGCGAAGATGTCTTCGAGCCCGGCGAGAGACACGATTGTCTGGATGACAGCGTGGGCGTCGCCGGCTAACACGATGTCGGAACCGTCCTCGCGGTATAGCGTCTTCCCGGCCAGGATGCCGTGCCATGTGCGACCTCGGTACAGCTTGACCGGGCGCTTAGAGGTTCTATCGGCTCCCTCCTCGTCGACGATGCCGCCGTATTCGGTTCCCTCGAGGTACACGAACCCGCCGATAGGAATCGATTGATCGCTTTCGACAGGCAGCTTGAGTTCGAAGTCGTTCCCCTTGTTCCCGTAGGTGATGTCGATCTCCGCTTCTCGGAGTACTCCGAGGTCGTGTCCGGAGGTATCGGTGAAGACTACGTCCATTCCGGCTCGTTTCTCTCGTCGAAGATCGTGAGGTTGAATCCGAAGGTGTTGTTCCAGGAGATGATGGACTCGCCGGTCGGAACCGGTTCGAAGACGTACGTTCCTGAGCCCTTGGCGCCGCGGAGCCGCTTTGAGAACGCGCTTTCGGTTTTTCCGCCAGCGTCGACGAGGAGGATGCTTTTGTCACGGCTGTCGATCGTCAGAAGACAGCCGGGCGGCACGTTGACATCGACCTGATGAAGGTTGTTTCCAACCCACACGAAGGGCGACGATACCGGTCCGAACACCACGAGCCTAAATGGCGAAGGCGCCGCCGAGGGGTTGTTGAAGCGCTTCGCAGCCCTGTTCGGCGCGTAGTCGTAAGGGAAGTCGTAGGGGAAGTCGAGGGCGCCCGGCCCAAGGGGGCCGGCTGTCTGATCGATGACGAACGAGACAGTGGTCTCCCTTGTCCACGCACCCGTGACGGGCACGATATCGAGCGTCGTTTCCATGATGCCGTCATCGAACCACCAGTTGTCCTTCGAGCTGCCAACGATGAAGGCGTCTAGGGAGAATGCACCGATGCGTATCGTGCCGGGTTCGCCGCCGGCGGCGTCGGCTTCTATGATCTTGGCGAGACGATTGCGCGCGGCTATGCCGTCTTCCTTTTTGCAGCAAAGCGCGATGGGAATTGACATGGCCTTCGGTGTGCGCGCTATCGATGTCACGCGTCCATTTTCGATGGAGGCGTCAAGCGACCAATTCCTGAGCGCATGCGCTCCGTAATGGTAGATAGACTGAGGTCCGAATTCGAGAACCTCTCCATTGCGATTCGTGTATGTGATGGTCATATCCATAAGGCTACCTGTTCAGTGCGCGGGCAAAGGCGCGCGGATTGGCGATGGTCGCTTCGATTTCCGCAGGGGCATTGGCGGCGATTTCGCGGCCGATGCCAGCTCGGAATCCCTCGATGCTCTCTTTGACTTCGCGCAAGGCGGAGATTACGGCGCTGTTTCCAGCCGAGCCTCCGAGGTTTGCCGCACCAGGGGAGGCTGTTCCCCTTCGAAACGCCGCTTCGAATTCGAATCCTCCGAGCAGGTCGGCGATCCTGTCCATGGAATCATCGAAGGGCAATGGGATTTGCGAGAGCCCGGAACGGGCGGCCGCGGTCATATCCTTCACCATCGATCGTGCCGCGCCGATGGCTGCAGACGCTTTTTCGTCGATACCTTGGGCCAGCCCCTGGGAGACGAATCGTCCGAACTCGGCGAAGACTTTTGAAGGGGAAGCTATTCCGAGCAGGCGCTTGGCGCCCTCGATGGCGTCGTTGACGACTCCTCCTATCGCGTCGAGCACCGATTGCGCAGCGCCTTCAATGCCGTCTACGAGACCCTGGATGAGCTGACCGCCTGCGTCGCCCATTTCGGAAATGCTGGAACCTACTTTGTCGATTCCCTGGTCGATGAGCGATTTCACCGCGCTCAGCAAATCGTCGAGAACTTTCGGCACGGCGTCCGCGATGGCCATGAAGAGCGTGACCGCCGCGGCGAGCAGAATGGGGATGAGGGTGGGAAGCTGGGAGACGACCGCGTCGATGACCGCCGGTATGGCAGCGAGCAGCTGGGGCAGTATCAAGGGAAGGGCATCGACCAGCGCCGTGAACAGCTGCACCGCCGCACTGCATAGCAACGGTATGAGCGTCGGCAGTACGGCGACAAGCGAGCTGATAACGGTGGGGAGCGCTTCCAAAAGCATGGGGATGATCTGGGGAAGCGCCTGGACGATACCCATGAACAGAGCGAGCGCGCTCTCGATCAACAGGGGGAGGAACGTGATCAGCATGTCAACGATGCCTTCGACGAGCATGGGAAGCTGTTCGATGACAGCGGGTAGCACCATGGGCAGTGCTTGGACGATGCCCATGAACAAGGAAAATGCGCCCTGGATTAACATAGGGAGAAACGTGATCAATATGCTTCCGATGCCTTCAATGAGAGGGGGAAGCTGCTCGATGATCGCGGGCAGCACCATAGGAATCGCTTGGGCGATGCTCATGAAAAGCTGCATCCCTGCTTGCAGCAGCAATGGGAGCGCGAAAAGAAGGGCCTCGCCTATCGCAGAGATGAAATCGGGAATACTTGCCGCGACGATTGGGACAACACCCGCGAATGCTTGCGCGAGACCCGTGAAGAGTTGAACTCCTGCCGCAATGATCAGGGGGAGAGCTGCTATGATCGCGCTGCATGTAGCGGCTACGATACCGGGTAATCTCTCTGCGACAATGGGTCCGATGCTGCCAAGAGCTTGTACGAGTCCCACGAAAAGCTGAATTCCCGCTTCCACAATCATGGGGAGTGCGCTTGCAAGGCCTTTGCACAAGGTGGCCACGAGCGGAGGAATGCTCGTGGCAATAATGGGGGCGACTGCGTTAAATGCTTGCGAAAGCCCGAGGAACAATTGCATTGCCGCTTGAGCAAGCGCAGGGGCGGCAGATGTGATTGCATTTACTAACGACAGCAAGATTCCTGGCAATATGCCAAGAACAATGGGTGCAAGCTGGGGTAAGGTTGTGGCAAGTTGAGCGATCAGGCCGGAGATAGCGGTTGCGATGCCCGGCGCTGCAGCGGCCACGTCCTCTACAAGCTTAGGGAATACCGTTGCTACCTGCGTCTCCATGGCTGGTATGGTAGTTGCGAGACTCGACATGGTTTTCATAGCATCTGTGGCCATTTTATTGAACCCGTCGCCGCTTTTTGCGGCATCGTAGCCGAGCTTTACAAGCTTGATCGAGGTGGTTCCGATCGATTTCAAGGCGCCTGATAGGCCGGCGCCTAGCTTCGACGCCGCGCTTTTGAGCCGTTCGAAGGATGCTGCCGGCTTTTCAGCTGCCGCTTCGAGCTGTCCGCTCGACGCTTGCGTCGATGCATCGGACAGGCTGGAGGAGATTCCTTCGCCAGCTTGTTTTGCGCTGCCCGCAAGCTTGGCGAAACTCAACGCGCCTTTTATCATCTGGCCTGCGACGACTCCCATCGCAACCTTCGAAGCGGTTGAAAGGCCTGAACATGCGGATGCGAATAAGCTTTTCGTCGTCGAAAGCTGATTGCCGATCGTGTTCACGAAGGACGAGATCGCCGCTTGGACGTGTGAGATGTCGATATTGATATTCACGTCGATGTCGTGTACGTCGACCGTTATCTTGCCCGTGTCGGTCATGCGATCTCCCATATCATGTTCGTGAGCTTGAGCGCCTCGTCTTCGGTTCGGGCTGGGAGCGCCAGCTCCCGCTGGCGCTCGAGGAGCTGTTTCTTCTCGTTCTCTCCCATGTTCCTGGAGGGCCGAGCTCCTCGGATGCCGATGGCTTGCATCGTCTTAGACGTGTCACTCAATTCTCTAAAGAGCGACCAGAACCGCCACCAATGCATATCCAGCTTGGGCTCCGTGAGGTCGATGCCGTATTCTCGTTGAAAATCGGCTATGACGCGAGGTGCATCGAAATCCCAATCCCAGAGGCGCGCTCGGCTCGCCGCCCGCGATCCTGGTGCGCCTTCCGGTTTTCTCGGCTCACAGAGCGCGAAGAAGCGAACGGCGCTTTCCATGGCCGCGGCTGTTCTCGCAGCTTCTGGAACCATGAATATTCCCTTGTCCCACCTGCCGTAATACAAAGCGATGATGACCCGCGCTTTGTCGTTTCGACCGAGGCGCGGATCGTCCATGGCCTGCATGGCCCGTATCCCCGTCCGCCAATCGCAGTTGATGGGGACGGGAGCGCCGTCGACCTCGACGGTCGACGGCGCTCCCTGAAGAAGGATGTTGGGCTGCATTTACGCCTCGGGCATGTCCGGTACGTACCAGGCGATCGCCTCGTCGAACCGATCGCCGATCTGCGCTTCGGCGATCTTGGAGTACAGGTAGGCGAAAAGTTCGAGGCCGTCGAGCATGCTCCAGGGACGGCTTTCGAAGATGTCCTCGAACTGCTCTTGCCCAAGCAAGATTTTCAGGTAGCCTTTCACATCGGCTGAAAGCGCTTGCGCCTGGCCTTCGGTCGCGTCGGCGTAGTCCTCGTTCTGGATTCGCTCGCCCCAAGAGGCTATGTTGTCGAAGACCTCGGCGTCGCCCAGGTCGATGACGTAGTCTTTGCCTTCGATCTCAACGCTGACGATATGCTTCTGAAACGAAAAACCCATATTCTCGCCCTCCTCGATTTCGCCATCGGTCCGATGGCGGCTTGCAGTCTACATGCGCGGGTCATCCACGGTTTTCCAATGAGCTCTGATGCATCGGCCCTTATGCCGCCGGTGCGGGTTCCTGTCCGTCGGAGAAAACCTTCGTAGCGGGGTTCCACGTTCCTTCCGTCCACGTTTCGTCGACCATGTTGAACGTGCCGGAGCCCGTCACCGGTTGCCCCTGGTTGTTGTTGTGTGGGGCGTTCGGAGTGAACAGGAACGACGCTTTATCGGCAGTCTTTGCATTCTCCGAACCGAGCCACGTGAATACGCGCACGATTTCGCAAGGGAGGTCGGTTTCGTTGCGGTGCTCCATGATCCATGCGTCGAAAGCGTTGCCGATGACGGTGTCCTTTTCGAAATTGATCACGCAGGCGCGGGCGTAGGTGAACACAGGAGGGTTCTTGTGGTCGATCCATGCCGCCTCGTAGGTTTTCGCGTCTCCCGCCATCTCCCACGACAGAAGCTCGGTCGCCTTGACCCATTCCGAGGTATCGGCCTTCCCGACGTTGACGTAGTACTCCAGTTGGTATCCCCATGCAGGGACGGTGCTTTCGGGCATTGCTGCTCCTTTCTAGAGGTGTGTTCGATACGTTACGGTGAGTGTCACCCGGTAATCCGAACGGCCCGCAGCCGATTCTGAGAAGTAGGGCTGGGAATGGTCTTCAATGCGCCAATCGACCCCCGTTCCGGTTCCGCCGCCCGTCGCGTTCGACAGTGCGGACGCGATCGAGTTCAAAAGCTCGCACGCCTCGATCCTGCTGGCTGCATCGTCTCCCGTGCGGCGCAGCGCAAGCGCTATCTGGCAGCGCGATACGCTTCCGCCGTCCACGTAGGGCCGCCCGCTCGGCTTTTCCTGTAATGTCTGCACGGCGACGACGGGCAATTGGGACTGATCGTCTGGAAGATGGTCGAAATCGCAAACGAAAGCATTCGGGAGCCTTCCGACAAGCGTTTCGAGGGCCTCGAAGACACTGACAGCCACGCTCGAGCGACCGGTTGATTCTGCCACGGTGGTTCCTTTCGCCAAAGGTACGGGCCGTGCGGCAAGACGGTGCCACACGGCCCGCGAGGAGGACCGGCATTATGCCGGCTGGATGCATGATGGGGTATCTGTCACTCGTCCATCAGGTTGCTTGCGCCCGCGCTCGGATTGCGCGGCGCGGGGCGAGCACGGCTGCGCATGTGAGCATTTCGCCATAGTTATATGGGCATCCTGACAGGGGGTGGCTGTAAGGCTAAAGCTCTTCGACAGGGTTCGAGTTCGCATGTCGAACTGTGAGAACGGGAAGGGAAGCGGTTCCTGTCAACGTGTCATTGACGGGCTGATAGGCTGCGGATCACGCGATGGGCGCGCGCCGCCGATGGGAAGCCCGGGTCAGCGTCTCAGGTCGATCAGCCGCATTTCTGCACGATGGTCGTGTTCTCGTTGAGCTCGATCCTCTTCCAGCCTTCAGCAGCGTCGAGGTGCTTCTTAACCGTGTTGCGCGACCATCCGAGCCGGCTTATGAGGTCTCCTATCATAAAGGGTTCCCCGTTCTTCTCCGCATGGAGCTGCTCGCAGACGCGTGCAACCTCGCGGGCCTTCGTCTCGTTTTCCCGCTCGTGCCTCGCCTTCGTGGAGCGGCCTCCTTTGTAGTGGGGCGGAAGGGACTCTTTCGGAAGGCAGGCGGCGAGCTCCCCCGACTCGTCGAGGCGATGGAGGGGATGATCGAACCATACGTTCAAAGGAGGATGGGCGGGGAATTCCCGCAGAGTACTCTCGATGCGCCATGCCGTCGCCTCCCGATTTCCGGTGCCGTGCATGCGGCGGATCTCGTCGGGTATGTCGAGCTCGAGCAGGTCGAGCAAGGCATCCGCATCGCGCGCGAGCACGCCCGATCCGCTCGCGCGATCGGCCGCCGCCTTCCACCCTTGGCTGCCTTTGCTATGGTGATGGCAGCAGACGATGGCGGCACCGAGGGCGGATGAGGCCCGATCGAATAAACTGCAAAGGTCGGCCATATCGTGGGCGCTGTTCTCATCCCCGGTGAGCAGCTTGTAGAGGGGATCGATCACGACGGCGCAATACCCGTTGCCGGCCGCGCGCTCGACGAGGGCATGAATGAGCTCATGGGGAGCGTACGATCGCCCGCGCAGATTCCAGACGTCGATCCCGTCGAGCGCGTCGTCTTCGAAGCCGTTTGCCCTGCGGACTTCTTCCATGCGATGAAGACAGCTCGCTCGATCGACTTCCAGGTTCACGTACAGAACTCGGCCGCGTGCGCAGGACGCTCCAAGCCATGCGGTACCAGTCGAGAGCGCCATGCAGAGTTCGATGAGCGCGAAGCTCTTTCCCGCTTTGCTTGGGCCGGCAAGGAGCATCTTATGACCTTGCCGGAGCACGCCCTCTATCAGCGGCGGAGAGAGCGGGGGAATATCGTGTACGGCGTGACGGGCTTGCTCGATGGGCGGGAACGACGTGCGGGATGCTTTTCTGACTGGATTCTGCGACAGAATCCAGTCGTCCCATGAGGGGCATCCTCCGTCCACGCATATCAGGGTCTGTTGGCGATCGCCCCGTTTCGCGCCGGGGAGACGCGAAAGCCGAGAGGGGTTGCGATTCTGCTGGTCGACTGCAAGGCCTGCTTTAACGCACGTGTCGTATAACGTAGCCACCCGTGTTCGATACTCTTCCGCGGTTCGGGCATCTATCTTCACGACGGCATGCACGCTCTTGCCTCCGCTGTGCACGACGGCTGCGACGGGGAGCCCCAAGTTCTCTATAGTCGACAGCTGCCGTTCTGCGGATCCTTCGTCCGATTCCACGAGTGCATGCCGGAAGGCGGACACGTTCGCGTCACGTGCGCCCTTGCCGTCGAGGGGGTTGATGCGTATCCAGGCTCCTGCGCGGGCGTCGTAGGCCCCAACGGCTTCTTCCAGGGAGGAGCTCGCAAGCCGCCGCATCAAGTCGCCTGCCGTGCTCGAGGTGACGCCGCATGAGGCGGGCCGGTATTTTACCGTGCCGTCCCGAAACCGAACAGGGCGGCTGTCGCACACGTAGCCAATGAACTCGTCGTGCCGGAAGAGGGCGGAGAGGTAGGTTCTCAGTTGGGCTTCAGGGGTGCCTTCGGTATCGGGGAGGCCGGTCGTGCACTTGGTTTCGAACGCGTTGCACATCTTGTCGGAAGCAGGCCCGCGCTTGGCCTTTCGGGCGAGCGCGAAGATCGTTGCGCCCGTCACGCCTCCTGCGACGGGGGAGAACCCGGCCCATTTCCGAGCGCACTCGCCTTGACGGTAGCGAGCGACATCTCGCCGGCTCCAGGCGTCCCAGAGTTCGAAGGGGGCCTGTTCGGCATGCAGACCCATGCCGATGCGTAGCCAGGCGCCGTAATCGCATAGAGACGGATCGATCGCGTCGAGGGCTTGGGCGAGGGACTCGAGCATCGTTCTTTCCATTGCGCGTCCCTTTCCCCGGGTGTCATATTCTGCTTTCGCTCGGCGACGGAGGTCTTCCTTTTCGAGGGTTTCTGCCGGTTTTTTCGCGCATGCGGCGCAGCCTTGTTTTCGCCGCGTCGTAGCGCAATCTGAGCGTACGGTACTCCCATTCTTCAAGGTCGATCAGGTAGCGTTCCTCGGCTTTCGATCGCTCGTAGCGGCTCATAGGACAGCTTCCCCGTTTCTGCGGGCGCTCGAGCGCTTTGCGCGTCCGTCTTTGCGCTTCGGTCCGCTCATAGACGAGCCGCTGTTCAGGAGTCATAATCGCCAGTTCGCGCGAGCATGCGTCTTCGCGTCCTCGCAGCTGCTCGCGCATCGTGCAGACGCGGCATCGTCCTGTCTTGTCATCGATGCCGGTGCGCCAGGTAGCGCATTCGTTGCACCAGACCAATCGAGACGACCAGCATTTGAGCGTCAAATGCTCGCCCGATCGGTTCAGCTTTGACGCCATGGATTCCACAGCGCTCTCGCTTCTCCCGAGCCTTTTGCAGATGGTGCGCAGAGGAAGCCTTCCCGCCGCATCGATCAAGAAGGCCACTTCCCGCGTGGTCCATGCACGATGTCTTCCGCCGCGGGTCATGTGTCCGACTCCTTGCGCGCATGTCGCCAAGTCCGTGCAGCGGGGGTTCGGCCTGTTATGCGACGGAACCAGATCCGGACGAGGGCGGCGCCGGAGGGGGAGTCGAGATCGCGCTGGTAATGAGGCGTGCCGATAGCTTCGGCGAGTTCGGGTTCGTCCATGAGGAGCAGGCGAGACAAACAAGGCCACCAAACCGGCTTTGCGCCACATGCGAGCGCCGCTCTTCGGATGCGCTCGGCGTTTGCCGATTCCGGCCGAGAGGAGATCCTGCAGACTTGTTCGAGCAGCTGGGCGTAATTCGTCCGCAAGAGGAAGGGACTTTGGCTTGCAGCCCAGCGGACGGCTTCCTCCGCGTCGTCCAGGTGCGATGTCGAGACGATCTCCGCGACGAGCGCGGCTTTTCCGGGCATCATACCGATGTTCCGATGTCTGAGGCGTGCATTGCATCGAACACGTCGACCATGCTGTTCTCAATCCAGTCGTCCATGATCGCCTCGGTCACGAAGTATCCCCGCACAGCCCCTCTTCTCATCTTGGCGTGGAGTCGGCCCGCTTTTATCTCGGTGTACAGCACGGTTTCGGGCACGTCCCAGAGCCGAGCAGCCTCCGGAATGCGGTACAGCTTGTTTCTCACGGGCGGCTTTGCCGTCATAGGTTCTCTCCTTGCATATAAGACAAATATAAATTTACTCAAAGGGTAAAAAAATATCATCGACGGCATCGTGGATTATGCGCACGCTATATCGGTTCAGATTCGGCAGAATCAACTCGATCATATGCAGGTTAATGCGGTCTGGATGAAGCTCGAGTTGTCGGTACGTATAGGGGTCAAGGCCGATGATCCGCGCGATGTCAGTGCTTTGATAACCGGAGACGCTACGAGCTATCTTTAAAAAATCTTGTCCCATACCTCACCTCCTCGCTTACAGACAATAATAAATTTACACTATAGCAAAGTCAATAAGACGTATATAATAAATTGCCAGACAGATTGAAATGTACCGATGGAGTCAGTTATGAAGCCTTTGTCCGAAGCGGAGATACAGGATGTGCTCATTGAAAATCTGAAGGCGCTGATGAGCTTCGAGAACGTATCCCAAGCCGAGATCGCTCGAAGATCGAGCATCGAGAAACAGACGGTTTCGTCTTGGATGCGGGGCGTGTCGTTCCCGTCGGCCAGGAACATCAAGAGCCTGACCGAGGCCTTCGGTCTCACCACCGACGATCTGCTCAGCAACGAATGCGGCCTGGCCTCCCGCAGGGGTAAGGAGCGACCGATTCGCGAGTACGAATACGCCGTGATGTCGACAATGGCACCGGTATACGGGCGTATTGCGGCAGGCGACCCTCTGGAGATGATGGTCGACCACGACGAGGTGGCCTATTTGCATCCTGACGTGGCACAGCGGCATCCCGACGGCTTTTTCTTGACGGTGTCGGGCGATTCCATGGACAAGATCATGCCAGACGGGTCCCTCGCATTCGTCGATCCCCGCGCAGCTGTGGCGAACGGAGATGTCGCGGCGATAACGGTGAACGGGGACGATGCCACGATAAAGCGCATCTTCTTCGCCGGCGACACGGTGGTTCTCCATCCGGAGAGCTCGAATCCGGCCCACAGGGATCGCGCGATCGATTCCAACGACCCGGACGCGCCCGCCGTGCGCATTATCGGAAAAGTCGTCTGGCACTACCTCGTCGACGACGATCGTCTGTAGCGGCTAGGGGCTGAGCGCGATGGCTCGCAGCACATGGGGTAGCATCAGGCAGAAGGATCGCGGCGTCTGGGAAGTGCGCTATCCTCTTCCACGCGACCCTTCGACGGGGAAACGGCGCCAGGGCAGCAAAACGGTGCGCGGCACGCGGAAGGCTGCCGAGCAGCTGCTGGCCGAGCTCAGGGCCGAGCATGGCGCGGATGGGGATTCGGTGGGCCCCTGCATGACGGTTCGGCGTTGCTGGACGCGGCACTACCGCCCCTATATCGGCGACCTCTCTCCTTCGACCGTCAAAGGATATGAAAGCGCCTACGCATCGCATATCGAGCCGACGTTCGGCTGCCGCATTATGGAGGATATCGGACCTGCCGAGGTTCAGCGCTGGTTGGATGAGATGTCGTACGGTGCCGCGAAGAAGAGCTTCGCGGTTATGCGCGCCCTCTTCAATTTCGCAGCCGATCAGGAACTTCTAGTGAGAAACGTAATGGATCGCCGCTTCAAGCTTCCGAGGAGATCTTCTGCGGCGCGCATGGTTTGCGAAGACATCCACGATCTCGGCACGTTGAAAGCCGTGCTCGCGGACTGTCGGGGAGAGGTGTGGGAGCCGGGGTTCATCTTCTCAGCGTTCGGGGGGCTGCGCCGTTCGGAGGCGTGCGGGGTGCAGCGGCCCGATGTGGAGTTCGCCGAGGGGTATGCGATTGTGCGGGTTCGCCGAGGGGTGCAGTGTATCGACGGGGTTGTGCGCGAGACGAGTGTGAAGACGGAGGCGAGCGAGCGCATGGCGATCATCCCTCGGCCGTTTTCCGACCGGCTGCTCGAACTCGTCCGATCACGCCCCGGCGAACTCTGGATGCTCGATGACGGTTTCGGCAATCCGCTGAATCCGGACACGCTCGCGAAGGCGTACCAGCGCTGGTTCCAGCAAAGCGCGCACCGGTACATACCGTGGAAGAATCTGCGGAACAGCTACGCGACGATGCTGCACGAGGCGGGCGTGGAGCTGGGCATGATCGCCAAGCTTCTCGGGCATTCAACGCCCGTCACCACGTTCAAACACTACGACAAACCGAGCGCGGAGGCATTGGCGGCCATAGTCAGCAGACTCGGTGACTGAGTATTGCGAGGGGCGGCCCGTTCAGGCGAGGTCGGGGAAGGCGCCCGGATGCGTCGTAGAACTTTGCCTGATCGGTGGGATCGCGTGGAATGGGGACTGTCGGCGGCGATCCGCCACACAACAAAAAAGCCAGAGGTTCAACCCTCTGGCCTGCGGTTTCGATGGTGGACCGTGTAGGATTCGAACCTACGACCTTGGGATTAAGAGTCCCCTGCTCTACCAACTAAGCTAACGGTCCATATCAAGCTGCCTTCGACACGCAAAGCGATTTGATATGTTAATCGATGCCTTCTGCCTTTGCAAGCATTTTTTCAAAATTCGCGCTGGGGTGGATGATGGGACTCGAACCCACGACCTCCAGAGCCACAATCTGGCGTTCTAGCCAACTGAACTACACCCACCAAGGCGCAAGGTGGAAGTATACGGATTTTTATGTGCGAGTGCAAGAGGATTATGGACAAATTGTATCAGCCATCCTGCAAATAGGCGTCGACGTGCGGCTATCGAGTAGTATGGGATCGTAAACGATGTCGAAGCGGCTCGTCGAGATGCCTGCGAATGCAGGGTCTTCGGCATCTTCCAGGGCAGGCGCAAAGCTTTCCCGTGCAAAAACCGAGGAGCGACAAAAGTGGATACTAAGCAATCGTCTGAGAAGCGGTTCGCCCTCTTGATCGATGCCGACAACGTGTCGGCCAAGTACATAAAGCCCATCACCGACGAGCTGTCGAAGTACGGCACCGTCACCTACAAGCGCATCTACGGCGATTGGACGCTCACGCTCCACGCTAAATGGAAGGACGCGTTGCTGGAGAACTCCATCACGCCCATCCAGCAGTTCGGCTACACGCAGGGCAAGAACGCCACCGACTCGGCCATGATCATCGACGCGATGGACATCCTGTACACGCGCTCGGTAGAGGGCTTCTGCATCGTGTCGAGCGACAGCGATTTCACGCGCCTGGCCAGCCGCATCCGCGAGAGCGGCCTCACGGTCATCGGCATGGGGGAGAAGAAGACGCCCACGCCGTTCCGCAAGGCGTGCGACATCTTCACCACGCTCGAGCTGCTGCTGCCGAATGCGGGGTCGAAGCCGAACGGGCGCTCCAAAGGCGGTCGCTCGGAACAGTCCGGTGCAGGGAGCGTGCAGAATGCGGGCCCGTCGATCGAGGAGATCGAACAAGCCGTGGCGAACATCGTCACGGACAATCAGAACAACGGCAAATCCACGGGCCTCGGCGAGGTGGGCAGCCGCCTCTTGAAGCGCTATCCCGACTTCGACGTACGCAGCTACGGGACGAACCAGCTGAAGAAGCTCCTCGACGAGTTCGCCGGCATTGTTGTCATCAAGGATGGCAGCAACGTGTCTGTGGAGCTCGCCGAGGACAAGGACCAGACAAAGGACGCACGCGAGAAACGCATCGAATCGTCCGCACGCGATAAAGGCGAGCGCGATGCCGACCGGCGTCCGGAGCGCGAGGCCAGACCATTGCGGAACTCCCGAACTGTTGGGCGGGATGTGCCGAGGAGCGCACCGTTCGTACCGGATACGACGCAGACCGACGAGGACGCGCCCGATGATGCGTCGAAGGAGGATCTGCTGAAGCAAGGCGGCCAAAATGCGATCCCCGAAGGCACGGCTCCGGTTTCTCGGCCGTCGAAGGGAAGGCGCGCTCCGCGAGGCCGTTCCGCGCGCATCGAGCGAAAAGAAGAAGGAGCTCTCGAGCGCGAGCAGTCGGTGGAACCTGCTTTCGAGCAGGATACGGGATCTGAACAGCCTGAGCTTGCAGCTGAGCCTTCGACCTCGGCATCGCAGCACGGAGCGGTCGGGTCGAGCGAACAGCGCGCCGTCGACAATAGGCCGGGCCGAGCGGTTCGGAGAAAGACAGCGGCGAAGCGAGTTCCGCCTGCCGGCGAAGAAAGCGTCGCGGATCCTCAGAAGATGCTGCAGCCTGCCGTTTCCGACGGCCCTGAGAGTTTCATTCGCCAAATCGTTGACGGTGCAGGTGAAGAGGGAGTGGAGCTTTCGGTGCTCGGCAAGCGGGTTCGCGGGAAGTTCCGCGCGTTCAAGCTGCGCGACCTCGGTTACACGCAGTTTCGCTCCTATGTCGGCGATTTGGATGGCATCGAACTCGACCAGCGTGGCAAAGTCTTTTTCGCTTGCGTCGCGCGCTGAAAACTTCCTGCTTGCCGGGCGGTTGAGGAACTCCGCCGAGCGTCTCGTTCGTTCAGCTGTTCGTTGATGTAGAGGGAAGGCGCAAAGCGAACGGCCAGGTGGGATCCCTCCGAGCTGGTGTGAGCGTCGATCGGCGAAGTCGCCCCACCTTTGCCGTGCTATGCTGGCCCGGCAACCGAATCGATCGAGGAGGATCATGAAAAAGTTCGTCATGGGCATCGTTGCTGTCGCGCTTGTGGCGCTCGGCGCGTTGGGTGCGTTGGGCTTCCAGCGATTTTTCGAACCAAGCGTCGCATTGTCTTCGACGTCCATACAGGAGCAGCTTTCTAACTGCAGTGAGCTTGCTACGGCGAAGCTCGAATACCGAGGGCTTGTGCGCTACGAGGATGGCGACATCGATTTCATCAACAAGAAGCGCTTCTCGATGGTCTATGATGCCGAGGTGCGCGCCGGCGTCGATCTGTCTCAGGCGGACGTCAAAGTGAACGGACATAACGTTACCGTGACCCTGCCGGCGCCTCAGCTGTTCGGTATCGAGATCGATCCGAACTCCATCGAGTTCTACGACTCTTCGTTCGCTTTGTTCAATTGGGAGAACAAAGATGATACCGCGAAGGCCCTCGTTGTCGCCCAGCAGGACGCCGAGGGTAAGGTGAGCCAGTCGAACTTGCTTTCCGAGGCACGTGGTCAGGCCCATGCGCTTGTGGAGAGCTTGCTCTCTCCGTTCGAGGAGGGCGACAACGCCTACGTCGTGAGCATCGTGGATGCCGCCTGATTCCCCGGCCTGCAAGTTGGCCGCTCCCTGTTCCCGGCTTTCCGCTGCGGCAGACTAACGGGTACGAACTTGCGGGTGGATAGCCGTTGCCGGCGCGATAGTGGCTCGTGGACGCGCCGATTTTGCGCAATGGGCCGTCTTCTGGACTGGTCCATCACGGTGCTTCGCGCTATCCATCAGCAAGAACGCCACCCGTACCTCGAAGGGGCGGGTGGCGTTCTTGCAGGTTTGAAGATCCCTGCTCGCAGCGGAGGCAGGGGGTTTCGGTTGTTTGTTAGGCCAGCTCGTTCTCGCTGAAGGTGTCCTTGCCTAGCTTGAAGTCCTCGCCATCCGCGTTCATGCGGCGATATTCGGCTGTGGCGGTGAACAGCACGTCGGAGGACGAGTTGAGCGCTGTTTCGCACGAGTCCTGGATCACGCCGATGATAAAGCCGATGGCTACCACCTGCATGGCCACGTCGTTGCCGATGCCGAACAGCGAGCAGGCCAACGGGATGAGCAGCAGCGACCCCCCGGCGACGCCCGATGCCCCGCATGCCGACACCGCGGCGAGGACGCACAGGATGACGGCCGTGATCGGATCGACTGAAATGTCGAGCGTATGCGCGGCGGCCATGGTCATGACGGCAATGGTGACGGCCGCCCCAGCCATGTTGATGGTTGCGCCGAGCGGGATGGACACCGAGTAGTTGTCCTTGTCCAGACCCAGTTTGCGGCACAATTCCATGTTCACGGGGATGTTCGCGGCGGAGCTTCGGGTGAAGAAGGCGGTAAGGCCGCTATCCTTCAGACAGCGGAAGACGAGCGGGTAGGGGTTTTTCCGAACGCACGCAAACACGAGCAGCGGGTTCGTGATAAGCGCGATGACGAGCATGCAGCCTACGAGCAGCAGGATGAGCGAGCCGTACTCGGCGAATATCTCAGGACCGTTCTGCGATACCGACGTGTATACGAGTCCCAGGATGCCGAACGGCGCAAGGCTGATTACCCAGCGCACCACTTTCGACACGGCATCGGCCACATTGGTGAACACCTCTTTGGTGGATTCGCCGGCTGCTCTGAGCGCGATGCCCAGCACGAGCGCCCACGCCAAGATGCCGATGTAGTTCGCATTAATAAGGGCGTCGACTGGATTTGAGACGATATTCATGACGAGCGTGGTCAGCACGTCGGCCACGCCGGTGGGCGAAGATTGCTCGACTGCGGGTTCAACGAGCGTAATGGTCATGGGGAACAGGAAGCTGCCGATCACGGCGACGAGTGCCGCTATGAGCGTGCTCACTATGTAGAGCAGCACTACCGTCTTCATGGATCCGGCGGCTTTCGCGTTAGCAAGTGCGCTGATGACGAGGAAGAACACGAGGATAGGCGCCACCGCCTTCAGCGCCGAGACGAACAAAGTGCCCAAAAGCTCGACGAACTCGATTCCGGCTGGCGCGAATAGGCCCAGCGCGCCGCCGATGACGAGGCCGATCACGATTCGTTTAATCAGGCTGATGCTGTTCCATGCTCGGCCGGCTCTCTTGACGAGCTCCCAAATCTTGTTCCCTTGATTCTCCATGCGGTCCTCGTTTCTCCTGTGCGCGGACGCTCGCGCGAGCATGCTCCGATCGAGAAGCGCGGTCGTGCGGGCGTGCATGCGTCGTTCTGCACTGCCTGGCTCATGGTAGCAGAAACTTTACGTTGTCGGGAGTCCGGCTGGGCAAAGCGGTCGGAGCGCACGGGTGATGCTGGTGAACGTTCATGGGGGCGGCGGAGAGCTTTCACGCTGTGCGTTCCCGTCTTTTTTTGGTATGATGGTCGCCGCGTCGAACCGACGTGAGCGTGCGGGCGTGGCGGAATTGGCAGACGCGCCAGATTTAGGTTCTGGTACCGAGAGGTGTGAAGGTTCAAGTCCTTTCGCCCGCACCATGAAAAGAACGAGGCCGGGATCGTGTAAAGCGTCCTGGCTTTTTTACGTCTTGCTGCCTGGATCCGGTCGCGCCTCCGTGGTGATCCGCGCAGGTTCGCCTGCCCTCGAATTATCCGAATCGGAGAGCGGCGAGGTGCGCTCGTGCGCCTTAGGCGACGAACCGCCCGAGAAGGAAGCCCGCGACGGTGCAGGCGGCGGCGAACAGCGCTGACAGTGCGACGAGGCGCGCATCGCGGCGCTGTTCGCGCAGGCGCTCTGCTTCTGCGCGTCTCAGCTCGGGAAAATACGAACGGCCGTCGGAGGTTATGGTCACCACGACCCCTCGTTTGTCGTCCTGCTTTGCGGCAAGGGCTCCGTTCTCGATGAGCTCGCGTTGCAGGTCGTCATCGGGCCGGTAAGGGAAGGCGCAGCGGTACACCAGCTCGCCGCCGACGCTGCACGTGGCGTGCTCGTAGTCAAGCAGACGCGCCAACTCGCGTTCCTGCAGTAAGTTGAGGGACAGATTCGACATGACATCCTTCGTTTGAGCTTCGTTTTTTGTCGACCTTCATGATACCGTGACTCGCCGATCAATGGTAGCGGGAAAACCAATATCTACGAGGCGGCCTGCCGACGGGAAAGGACGAACGGTCGTACGCCCGGATGCCGCTCTTGCAGCCGGCGCGATGCCATGCATGCTGCCCGTACCGTGCGGCTGGCGCTGCCTTGTAGCAGCTCGTCGCGTTCGACGGACCTCGGGCCCTCGGCTTTCGGCCGGGAAGAGTTATTCATGGCATCCCGAAGGGCCATCCCGAAGGGCCTTAATTGAATTCGCAAGCTGGACACCTGTCCAGTTTGAACTTGCAATCGGATAGCGTAAGCCCTTGCCCTGTGCGAAGGCCTTCTGGCCCGAGCATGGGGCGCTTTTCTTCTTCGAGCTGTTTCTCTACCATGGACAAGCCCTTCTCCCGGCCCAGGGAAGGAGGATGCCATGCCCAAGAAGAAGGGAGCGCACCTGGGTTTCGACGACAGGTGCGAGATAGAGGACATGCTCAAAGAGGGCGCGTCCTTTCGGGAGATCGCCCGGAAGCTCGAGGTGTCGCCCACGACGGTATCCAACGAGGTGAGGCTCAACAGGGTGCTCTTCAAGCCCAAGGCGATGCCGCAGAAGGCCCAGGCAAGGTGTGCGAAGTACCGCGGCTGCACCAAGGTCGCGCTCTGCCCCTTGTGCTCCTCCCGCGCCGCAGCCTGCAAGCGCTGCGGCATGAAGCGCTGCTGGGACATCTGCAGGGAGTTCGACCCGCACACCTGCAAGCGCCGCGAGCGCGCGCCGTTCGTCTGCTCGAAGTGCGACAAACGCGCCTACTGCACCTTTGAGAAAGCGCGCTACGTCGCCTCGAAGGCACAGGCAGCCCACGACGCCCGCTTGAGCGCGGCCCATGCCGGCATCGCCTGCGAGCCGGGCGAGTTGGAAGACATGGTGGGCAAGGTGAAGGGGCTCCTTTCCCAAGGGCAGAGCCTTCAGGCCATCTGGCTCACCCATAGATCCGAGTTCCCGGTGTGCGAGCGCACCTTCTACAACTACATGGACAAGGGCGTGATGGGGCTAGCCAACATCGAGCTGCCCAAGAAGGTCAAGCACGCCCCTCGCAAGGAGTGGGCGGACGGCAAGCCCAAGATGGACCTTGCCGGCAGGACCTACGCCGACTGGCTCGCCCTGCCCGACGACCTCAAGCTGCTCACCGTCCAGGTGGACTGCGTGGAAGGCCTCCGCCGCAACTCGAAGTGCATCCTCACGCTCCACTTCGTCCGCCTGTTCTTCCAGCTTTTCATCCTGCTCGAGAACAAGGACCAGGCCCACGTGAAGGCCGCCCTCGACGCGGTGGAGGCCTATTGCGAAGGCGTTTTCGAAGACGTCTTCCCGGTGATGCTGGGAGATCGCGGCTCGGAGTTCCTGGACTTCGCGAAGATCGAGACCGGCGCGGGCGGATCGCGCCGCACCCGGATGTTCTACTGCGATCCGGTGAAGCCGGGCCAGAAGGGGGCGTGCGAGAAGAACCATGTGGAGCTGAGGAAGATACTGCCGAAGGGGACCGACTTCGATGCCCTCACGTTCAACGACGTTGCCGAGGCGTGCTCGCACGTGAACTCGTATCCCAGGCCCGGCCAGGGGGCGGCGCCCATTCGGCTCGCCTCCCTGACCCTGCCTGCAAACCTGCTCGAGAGCCTCGGTGTCCATGCCGTCCCGCCAGACGACGTGATCATGACGCCCAGGCTGCTCGGGCTTTAGCGATTCCATTCTAATTGATTCATCAGGGCCGGGGCGAGGGTCTGCATATCTATTTGTATCGGGCGTCCGGATTGCTTTTGCAAAACTTGTACGGAGGCCTGCGCCAGCATGCCCTCGTTCGACCGCCTGCCCGAATCATCCGTTCAGAGCGCCCTCGAACCGACCCTTCGATTGCAAAATTGAAAGCAAACTGGACGGCCTAAGGACTATTCTCATTCATGATGTGCTTTGATACCCCGAACGTCCAGCTTGCTATTGCAGTGTCCAGGTTGCGAATGCAATCAACTGCATCCCGAAGGGCGTGATCCGTTCGTCAGTTCTTCGTGAACGATCTTCCTCATCCGTACTATATATGCGATAATTCCGTTTTGGTGTGCTCAGAGCGCGATCCGGCAGTCGAGTCTGCGGGCCGCTGCGGGCCGCGCATCCGAGCGGGGGCGAGCGCGCCGCAAGATGCCGCAAGGCGACCATAGAAACGATGGAGGATAGTTACGTGGAAACAAAAGTTGAGGCATTGCAGGATAACCGCACGAAAGTGACCGTTACTGTCGATGCCAAGGATATCGACGCCCGCATCAAGAAGACCTACAAGGATTTCGCGCACAAGTACAATTTCCCCGGGTTCCGCAAAGGCAAGGCCCCGCGCCCGATCATCGACAACGCCCTGGGCAAGGATGCTGTCCTTGCGACGGTGACCGACGACCTCGTCAACGGATCTTATCCTCTCGCCATCGACGACTGCGGCCTGTACCCTGTGTCCAAGCCTGAATTCGACGAGACCGACCTCGTCGAGGGCGGCAAGCCTTTCTCGTTCTCCTTCACCGTGGCTGTCAAGCCGGAGCTTGAACTGTCCGGCTACGATCCGGTCGAGATCAAGCTGCCCGCCGAGGGCGCATCCGATAAGGACGTCGACGATCAGATCGACGCGCTGCGCGAGCACTACTACTCGTTCGAGGACTGCTCGGCCGCTACGAAGGTGAAGGCCGACAGCCATATCGATCTGGCTATGAAGGCGACAGACGACAAGGGCGAGGAGATCCCCTCGCTCACGACCGAGAACCGTCCCTACAGCCTGGGCGGCAACCTGTTTCCGTCCGAGTTCGACGAGCAGCTCGTCGGCCTGAAAAAGGGCCAGACGACGACGTTCTCCATCGATATGCCCGACGATCCTCCTATCATGCTGGCGGCTCTCTCCGGCAAGACCTCGAAGATCGATTTCGAGGTCGAGGTGAAGGTTGTCAAGAAGAAGATCCTTCCTGAAGTTACCGACGAGTGGGTGAAGGAGACGATCGGCTTCGACGATGTCGCGTCCATGCGCTCCACCATCGCCGATTCCATCGCCCAGCAGAAGTCCGCCATGATGCCGCGCATCAAGGAGAACGCGGTCCTGGTAGCGGTTGCCGAGCGCCTCGAAGGGGAGGCCCCCGAGAGCATGCGCGAGGAGGCCGAATCCACGCTCATCCAGGACTTCTTCCAGCAGCTTCAGAGTCAGAACATGTCCTTCGATCTGTACCTAGCCCAGCAAGGTATGACGCCTGACCAGTTCAAAGAGGATGTTAAGCTCCAGGCGGCCGATATTGCCGCCCAGGATCTTGCGCTCGACGCCTGGGCTCGTCACTTCGGTCTGGAAGCCACGGAGGAGGACGTGCTTGCGGAGTTTGCCAAGAGCGGCGCGGAGAAGCCCGAGGCTCTCAAGGCGGAGTGGCGCGAGAACGGCCAGCTGCATCTGGTACGTCAAGGCGTGAGCCGCACGAAAGCGGTCATGGACCTGATGGAGAAGGCCGTTGTCACGGAGGTCGAGCCCGGAGCCCAAGACGAAAAAAAGAAGCCCGCGAAAAAGGCTTCTTCCAAGAAAGCCGCGAAGGCCGACGAGGCCCAGGATAACGGCGACAAGAAACCTGCTGCGAAGAAGGCCTCCTCGAAGAAGGCTACGGAGAAGAAACAGCCCGAAAAGCAGGAGGAGGGCTCCGAAGCCGCAGAATAGCATCTGCACCACGCCTGTCCCCGACGCGCCTTCTCCGGCGCGTCGGGGACAGGTAACGATACGGTTCCCGGGCCTTGCGCAGCGCGACGTTTAACCGCACTATGACAGAGATGCAAGCAGGCCGCCGAGCGGCCGCAAGAGATAAGCGAGGCATACCATGTTTGACACGAAATCGGCATTGATTCCCTACGTCATCGAGCAGTCGCCGCGCGGCGAGCGCAGTTACGACATCTATTCTCGCCTGCTCAACGATCGTATCGTGTTCCTCGGCGAGGCTATCGACGACCATGTCGCCAACTCGGTGGTAGCACAGCTGCTGCACCTGGAGAGCGCCGACCCCGATAAGGACATTTCTCTTTATATCAACTCGCCGGGCGGCTCGGTCACGGCGGGGCTCGCCATCCTCGACACCATGGACTTCATCAAGTGCGACGTGTCCACGATCTGCTTGGGCGAGTGCGCTTCCATGGCTGCGGTGCTGTTGTCCAACGGTGCCAAGGGCAAGCGCTTGTGTCTGCCGAACTCGATGGTGCTCATCCATCAGCCGTCGGGCGGCGCCCAGGGCCAGCAGACCGAGATCGCCATCGTGGCCGACTTCATGCTGAAGACCCGCAACCGCCTGAACAAGATCTTGGCGGACAATACCGGCCAGACGCTCGAGACCATCCAGAACGACACCGAGCGCGACAACTACATGACCGCAGAAGAGGCCGTCGCCTACGGATTGGTCGATCGCATCACTTCTTCGCGCGCTCTCACTGCTAGCTCCAACGAGTAGAGAAACGAATAGGATACATGAACGATAGACGCGACGAGTTCGGAAGCCGAGGCGACGAAATCGTCTGCGCCTTCTGCGGCAAGCAGCCGCACCAGGTGGCGGCGATGATATCGGGGCCGAACGGCATATTCATCTGCGACGAGTGCATATCGGTGTGCGCCGACGCCATGATGCGCGACTTGGGGCTGAGCGTGCCCGGCTCCGACGATGGGGATGCAGGGCAGGATGCGCGGTCCGAGGCGGGGCGCCATGCGCGCGGGTACGCAGCCGAAGCCGCATCGACGGCGGAGCCTGCGCCGGAGGACGTACTGGCCGAGCTTCCTACGCCGCACGAGTTATACGCCGAGCTCTCCGAGCATGTGGTGGGCCAGGAGCAGGCCAAGCGCGCGCTCTCCGTGGCCGTATACAACCACTACAAGCGCATCAGCCTGGGTGCAGATGCCGAGGACGGCGACGTAGAGTTGGCCAAGAGCAACATCATGCTCTTGGGTCCCACGGGTTCCGGCAAGACGCTTTTGGCCCAAACACTTGCGCGCACGCTGAAAGTCCCGTTTGCCATCGCCGATGCAACGACGCTCACCGAGGCCGGCTACGTGGGTGAGGACGTTGAGAACATCCTGCTCAAGCTCATGACGGCGGCCGACTTCGACATCCCGCGCGCCGAGATAGGCATCATCTACATCGACGAGATCGACAAGGTGGCACGCAAGGCCGAGAACCTGTCCATCACGCGCGACGTGTCGGGCGAAGGCGTGCAGCAAGCGCTGCTCAAGATCGTCGAGGGTGCGGAGGCGAGCGTCCCGCCGCAAGGCGGCCGCAAGCATCCCCAGCAGGAGCTGCTGCACATCGACACCACGAACATCCTGTTCATTCTTGGCGGCGCCTTCGTGGGATTAGCCGATATCATCGCCGCACGCGTCGGCAAGAGTGGTCTCGGCTTCACCGCCGAGCTGCCGGAAAGCCAGAAGCAGGCCGAAGCGGAACTGCTCGCTCAAGTGCTGCCGGAGGATCTCAACAAGTACGGTATGATTCCCGAGTTTGTGGGCCGCATCCCCGTGGTAACGTCGCTGAACGAGCTGTCGGAGGAGGATCTTGTGCGTATCCTCACCGAGCCGAGGAACGCGCTCGTGAAGCAGTACACGAAGATGTTCGAGTTCGAAGATTCTGAGCTTTCCTTCGAACCCGATGCTCTGCGCGCCATTGCACACGAGGCAGTGGAGCACGGCACGGGTGCGCGCGGCTTGCGCTCGATCTGCGAACGCGTTCTCATGGATGTGATGTACGACTTACCGGAACACGAGGGCGCAACTGTCGTCACGGTGCGGGCGAGCGACATCGAGGGCGAGACGCAGCCGGAAATCGTTTCGGCGGAGGAGAGCGTGAACAAGAGCGCATAGCGGGCTTCACGCAGTTGGGCAGAAGGCAGGATTTCGCAGGGCGCTCTTTCATGAGCGCCCGTTCGCGCATAAGCGCAAAGCAGGCAAGCGAGACGAGAGAGCGGACCATGGCAGAAAAGAAGATCGACTATGATTTCGCGGCGCACGAGCGGCCGCTGTTCGACGCGTGGAAGGACGCCGGCTACTTCCAGCGCGGCGAGGGCTTCGGCGCCAAGAAGGGGCAGCCCTACACCATCGTCATCCCGCCGCCGAACATCACGGGCGTGCTGCACATGGGCCATGCCCTCAACGACACCATCCAGGACACGTGCATCCGCCGCGCCCGCATGCAGGGCCGTCCCACGCGCTGGATCCTCGGCACCGACCACGCCGGCATCTCCACGCAGACGAAGGTGGACAAGAAGCTGGCCGACCAGGGCATCAGCCGTTTGGAGATCGGTCGCGAGGCGTTCATCGAGGCGTGCTACGACTGGTACAAGGAGTACGGCACCACCATCGTGAACCAGATCAAGGGCATGGGCTGCTCGTGCGACTACGACGACGAGCACTTCACGCTAGAGCCGGCCTACGTGAAGGCGGTGCGCAAGCTGTTCGTGGACTGGTATCACGACGACCTCATCTACAAGGGCAAGCGCATCGTGAACTGGTGCCCGCACTGCACCACGTCCATCTCCGACGACGAGGCCGAGTACGTGGACGAGGCGGGGCACCTGTGGTACTTGCGCTACCCGCTAACCGAGCCGGTGGACGGCTTGGAGTACCTCGTGGTGGCCACGACGCGCCCCGAGACGATGCTCGGCGACACGGGCGTGGCGGTGAACCCGAAGGACGAGCGCTTCAAACACCTCGTGGGCAAGACGGTGACGCTGCCGCTCGTCGACCGCGAGATCCCCATCTTCGCCGATTGGCACGTGGACAGGGAGTTCGGTACCGGCTGCGTGAAGACCACGCCCGCGCACGACCCGAATGACTGGGCCATGGGCGAGCGCAACGGACTCGAGCGCATCAACATCTTCGACGAGACGGCGCACGTTGTGGACGGCTACGGGAAGTTCTCGGGCATGGACCGCGATGAGGCTCGTGAGGCCGTCGTGGCCGCGTTCGACGAGCTCGGGCTGCTCGACCACGTGGAGGACCATGACCACTCCGTCATGACGTGCTACCGCTGCCACACGAAGCTCGAGCCCTGGGAGTCGGAGCAGTGGTTCGTGGCCGTGGACGGCCTCAAGCTGGACGCGGCGCGCGTGGTGGAGGACGGCTCCATCCAGTTCCACCCCGAGCGCTGGAAGCAGGTCTACCTCGACTGGCTGGCCAACCTCAAGGACTGGTGCATCTCGCGCCAGCTGTGGTGGGGCCACCGCATTCCCATGTTCTACTGCGACGCGTGCGGCTGGGAGGATGCGTCGGTGGAGGACGTCGAGGTGTGCCCCGTGTGCGGTGCTCCCGTGCGCCAAGACGAGGACGTGCTGGACACGTGGTTCTCGTCGCAGCTGTGGCCGTTCGCCACGATGGGCTGGACCGAGGAGGGGGTGGACGCGCCCGAGATGCGCGCCGCATACCCCACGCAGGTGCTGTCCACGGCGCGCGACATCATGGGGCTGTGGGTGGCGCGCATGGTGATGGCGTCCATGTACTGCACGGATCAGATCCCGTTCGAGCACGTCATCATCCACCCGACGGTGATGGCAGCTGACGGCAAGCCTATGTCCAAGAGTCGCGGCAACGGTGTGGACCCCTTGCGCCTCATGGAAGACTACGGCGCCGACGGCATGCGCTTCGGCCTGCTCATGCAGGTGACGGGCGCGCAGGACCTCAAGTTCAACGAGGCGAAGCTGGAAAGCTCGCGCAACTTCGCGAACAAGATCCGCAATGCGGCGCGCTTCGCCATGATGAACCTGGACGACTATGAGCCGGGCGAGCCCGCGCCCGTGACGCCGGTAGACCGTTGGATATTCTCGCGGCTGGCGGGCCTGGTCGCGCGCCTTGACGCCGCGTTCGACGGCTTCGAGTTCGGCGAGGCCACGCGCGAGCTGTACGCGTTCTTCTGGAACGAGTTCTGCGACTGGTACATCGAATTCTCAAAGGCGCGCCTGGGCGCCGGATCCGATGCAGCCGACCGCCTGGCGTGCCAGCGCAACCTGGTGTTCGTGCTCGACCAGGCGCTGCGCCTGCTGCACCCCATCATGCCGTTCGTGACCGAGGAGATCTACCAGGAGCTGCCCATCGACCGCAGCGGCTCACCGTACCTCATCGGGGCCGCCTGGCCCGACGCGCAGGGGCTGGCGAAGTATGTGGATCCCGAGGCTGAGCGCGCCATCGAGATGGTGTGCGAGACGGTGTCGGCCATCCGCAGCACGCGTGCCCGTTACGGCATATCGCCGAAGTCCCAGCTGGCCGTGGTCGTAAAGGCCGACGAGACGGACGCGGCCCTGCTCGAGGCTCAGCGGGGGCTCATCGAGGGCATGGGCAACACGGTGTCGCTCGTCATCGGCGCGCAGGTGGAGAAGCCGGCCGAGTCCAGCGCCGTGCTGGGCGCGGGGCTGGAGGTGTACCTGGTGCTGTCGGGTCTCGTGGACCTCGGCGCCGAGCGCGAGCGCCTCGCGAAGGAGCAGGCCAAACTCGCCGCCGATGCGGGCAAGCTGGAGAAGAAGCTCTCCAACCCGGGTTTCCTGGCCAAGGCCGCGCCCGAGATCGTGGAGAAGGACCGCGCCAAGCACGCCGAGCTTGCCGACAAGCTCGCCCGCGTGGAGGCTCAGCTGGCGGAGTTAAGGTAGACGTCCCTTTCGATGGTTGCGGGCCCTGTCTCTGTTTGGAGGCGGGGCCCGCGGCGTTTTCGGGGTGTGGTGGCAAGCTGCATGTTCGGATGGCGGCATCCTTCCGCTTGTTTTCTCGCCGTATACATTGCATAGCTCCTCGGTAGAAGATAGGATGAGCATATGGGTTCGATTTTACGTGAGAAAGGGCGAACCGTGGCGAAAATCAGCATGTTGATCTACGACCTCACCGGCAAGACCGAGGAGGAGATCCGCATGAGGGAACAGTACAGCTTCCTTCAGAAGATGGCCAGCGCGAAGTCGGAGACGTTCGAGAACCGACTTAAGCTCATGCTGAGCAATAAAGAATCGGTGGGCGAGCTGGAGATCGTGGGCGACAAGGCCTTCGAGTACCGCAACGGGCAGCACGTCAACATCTCGCGAACATGCGACGATGCCATCATGAGGGCGATCGACGAGTACTTCAAGGGTGGCAAGGAGGTCAAAGCGGCCTTTCAGAAGCTTGTCAAACAGGGCCTTTCCGGCTTGATCCGCGACATGTCCATCGGCGAGACCGAGGAGAAGCTGGTACTCGTGTACCCGGAGAACTACTCCATCGTGCGCGTGGACGTGATGGCCTACAAGTACACGTTCTCGTCGAAGGGCGTGCTCGCGAAAGACGTGGAGAACCTGTTCGTATACACCATGTCGAAATCCATTGTCGACCATAGGAAGGTGGGGATCGACTTCCTCATGCACGCCGTGGTGGACATGATGCGCGGCGGTTTCGACGAGGAGCCGTCGCTTGACGAGGTGATGCCGCTCATCAAGGGCTTGCAGATGTGCTGGAAATTACTCGACGCGGGTCCGGTGTCGTTTCGATGACGGAGGCTCATCGGGTATTTCTTTGCGGATCGATCACAAGTTCCTGAGATGGGTCTGAACCTCCATGGTGGACCGGGTACTCTTAATTAGCCTCCCGCAATTTCTACAGCTTGAGGAAATTGCCTGCTAATCCATACGCTCCCGCGCTTCTTTGCTATAATCTTTGATCGTGTGCATGATGGAAGTCGTCCGCTGGCGGCTTACGTGCGCAAAGCTCGAAGCTTACACTAGAAAACGAGGTTATCATGAGCGAACTGCTGGCCCAGTTATGGACCCCCGAGCTGCAAGCCGCTTTCACGGCAGTCGTCGTGCTGCTTGTCATTCTGTACGTGCTGTCTATCGTCTGGGTGGTTCGCGATGCGTATCTGCGCGGATCGTATTGGTATGTCTGGGCGATCGTCTCGCTCGTCCCACTGGTTGGCGTCATAGCATACTGCTTGCTGCGTCCGCCTCTGCTGCAGATCGATCGCGACGAGCAGGAGCTCGAAATCGCACTTAAGCAGCGTGAGCTCATGAAGTTCGGCGAATGCGCAAACTGCGGCTATCCTGTGGAAGCCGACTTCGTGCTGTGCCCGAACTGTCATCAGCGACTGAAGAACCTCTGCGGCACCTGCAACCATGCGCTCGATCCCACCTGGACCGTCTGCCCCTACTGCGCCACGCCCGTTACGGCGGCGGGACCGCGTCCGCGCCGCGCCCCCCAGCGTGGCCGAACGCAGCAGCCGCAACCGCCGGCGGCTCAGCAGAAGAGGCAGGCTCGCGGCGCGCAGCCCGATCGCGCCCAATAGCATCGTTTTCATGCAAAGCCGCCGAAAGGCGGCTTTTTTGCGTTCGGATATGGGGTCACGGAGTGGGGTCGGCCTTCGCATAAGCCTAAACTGAGAACTCGGTCTGGCATTTTGTTGAAACCGTGTGCGCGTGCGGCACTGCAGTCGTTCGTGTCATACTTGACAACGGTTGCGCACTCAAGACGCGGCCGAACCGATCGTGCAGGTGCTTTGTGCGCACCCGGCACAGGAAAGGAACTGTTATGAATATCGTACTTCCCGACGGCTCGACCAAAGATGTGGCGGAAGGCGCCACCGTCGCCGACGTGGCGGCCGCCATCGGCGCGGGCTTGGCGAAGGCCGCGCTCGCCGGCATCGTGAACGACCAGCCGGTCGACCTCTCCGCTCCCGTGCAGGAGGGCGACGCGGTGGCCATCGTCACGGCCAAGAGCGACGAGGGCCTCGAGCTTTTGCGCCACTCCACGGCGCACGTCATGGCCGCCGCGCTCGTCGACCTCTACGGTGACGTGCAGTTCGGCGTGGGCCCTGCCATCGAGGACGGCTTCTACTATGACGTCAAGCTCGACCGCGCGCTGTCGCCTGACGACTTCGCCGCCATCGAGGCCCGCATGGCCGAGATCGCGCGTGCCGACGAGCCCTTCGAGCGCCGCGTGGTCACGCGTGCCGAGGCCGAGGAGATCTTCGCGAACCAGCCGTTCAAGCTGGAGCTCATCTCCGAGCTTCCCGAGGACGCGACCATTACCACGTACACCATCGGCAAGTTCACCGACCTGTGCCGCGGGCCGCACCTGCCCTCCACCGGCAAGCTGGGCGCGTACAAGCTGACCAAGCTGGCCGGCGCCTACTGGCGCGGCGACGCGGAGCGCGAGATGCTCACCCGCATCTACGGCACCGCGTTCTTCAAGAAGGCGGAGCTCGAGGAGCACCTGCACAACCTGGCCGAGGCCGAGAAGCGTGACCACCGCAAGCTCGGCCGCGAGCTGGGCATCTACATGATGGACCCCATGGCGGGCGTGGGCCTTCCCATGTATCTTCCCAAGGGCGCGCGCGTCATCCGCACCCTGCAGGAGTGGCTGCGCCGCGACTTGTACGAGCGCGGCTACGAAGAGGTCATCACCCCGCACATCTACAACGCCGACGTGTGGAAGACCTCGGGGCACTACGGCTTCTACAAGGAGAACATGTACTTCTTCGAGATCAACGAGGGAGACGACGAGAACCCGCGCATGAGCGAGTACGGCGTGAAGCCCATGAACTGCCCGGGCCACGTCATGCTGTACAAGAACGAGCTGCACTCCTACCGCGACCTGCCGCTGCGCTACTTCGAATTCGGCACGGTGTATCGCCACGAGATGTCGGGCGTGGTGCACGGCCTGCTGCGCGCCCGCGGCTTCACCCAGGATGACGCGCACGTGTTCTGCACGAAAGACCAGGTCGTCGACGAAGTGGTGGCTATCCTCGACCTCGTGGACCACATCATGTCCACCTTCGGCTTCCAGTACGAGGCCGAGATCTCCACGCGTCCCGAGAAGTCCATCGGCACCGACGAGATGTGGGACCATGCCACGAGCTCGCTCAAGCAAGCCTGCGAGCGCCATGGCCTCGCCTACGAGATCAACGAGGGCGACGGCGCGTTCTACGGCCCGAAGATCGACATCAAGGTGAAGGACGCCATCGGCCGCACCTGGCAGTGCTCCACCGTGCAGGTCGACTTCAACATGCCCGAGCGCTTCGAGCTGACCTACCGCACCGAGGACAACACCGAGGAGCGCCCCTGGATGCTCCACCGCGCCATCTTCGGCTCCATCGAGCGCTTCTTAGGGATTCTCATCGAGCATTACGCCGGCGCGCTGCCGCTGTGGCTGGCTCCCGTGCAGGTGGCCGTGCTGCCGCTGGCCGACCGCCACAACGACGCCGCGGCTGGGCTGGCCGCGCAGATCAAGGCCGCGGGCGGGCGCGTGGAGGTGTACGATCAGAACGAGCCCATGCGCGTGAAGATCGCGAAGGCCCAGAGCCAGAAGATCCCGTACATGGTGGTGCTCGGCGACAAGGAGATCGAGAACGGCACCGTGTCCGTGCGCGACCGCCACGAGGGCGACCTGGGCGCCTGGCCGATTGACCAGCTGCTCGAGAAGATCCGCGAAGCTGCGCTGTAGGACGCTCCGGCATATCCGGCATTGCGATGATGACCCCGGCCTGCAGCACCGGGGTCGTCATCGCCAAGCGTCGCGCAAACGAAGGCAAGGGGAGTCTGAACGCGATCGGCTCCGACTAGTGTCGTCGCTCCTTGCGCGCATCCTCGAACATCCGTCGCGCGTCCTCCTCGTCGAGTCCCATGCGCTCGGCGACCCGTCCCATCTCCGTCATGCGGCGGCTGTACTCGCGCACGACATGCTCGGCCACGCGGCGGCGGCGATCCTCGCGGTGTTGCTGGGCCTGCGAAAGCAGCGGTCCATCGCCGTCGGGATCGGCATCGGGGGCGGGGTGGCGGCGCGCCATCTCCTGCGCCGCTAAGTCGAGCGCCTCGTCGAAAGCGCGCTTGCGGGCCGAGCGCCGCTGCAAGATCGCAGCACGATCCTGCCAGTCCAAGTCGTCGAAGCTCCGGCCCACACGCCGCGCCGCCAGCCGTTCGAGGGCCTCCTTGCGGGTGAGCATCCGCTCGAGCTCCCAGTGCTCGCGCAGGATGTCGCCGATATCGCGCGGATTGTGAACGATCTCGCGCGCAGCCTCGATGGGCTTCGCGTCGGCCACGCGATAGGTGAGCATGCCCAATAGCGGCATGAGGAACACGGTAATGGCACCGGCAGCCACCAGCACGCTGGCCGTCTCCTGCGGCATGGCCCCCGAGCTCACGGCCACCGACGTCACGGCCACGATGATGGGCAGCGCCGTCGTGCAGTACAGCGCGACGGTCAAGCGGTTGTGCGTGGAGATATCGCGTGTGTCTTTGCCCGTGGAAAGCGCGATGAAGATGGGAACCGCTCGAACAAGCAGCAAAAGCACGATAAAGCCTACGAGCATGGCGGGCTGTGCGAACACGGCCAGAAGATCGATCTTCGCACCGGACACCGTGAAGAATATGGGAATGAGGAACCCGTAGGCCACGCCGTCGAGCTTATGCTCAAGCGCATGGTCTCCTTCGGGCACAATATAGCGTAGGACGAAGCCCGCTGCGAAGGCGCCGAGTACGATGTCGAGATCGAACACCGCCGAGACGGCTACGAGCCCCACGAGCAGGAGTACCACGCAGCGCATCATGGTCTGCGAGGTGCCCTCGGCGTTCTCGGTGAGGAAACGGAACAGCCGATGCCCCGCCCTCTTCGCCTTGGCAGGTACGATGGCCATGATCACGCACAGGGCGACGAAGGCAATGAGGATAAGCGCGGTTTGCCATTCGGCACGCGTCGAAAGCAGGAGCGCCATGGCCAGCACCGGGCACAATTCGCCCCAGGTGCCGTAAGCGAGGATCGAGTCTCCCACGCGCGTGCCCATGAGCTCGCGTTCTTTCATGATGGGCATGAGCGTGCCAAGCGCCGTTGTGGTGAGCGCGATGGCCACGGCCACGGCTTCGAGCTCGTTGGTTTTCATGAGCCCGGCTGCGATGACGACCGCGAACGCGAGCGCGATGGACACGGCCCAGGTGGCAAGACCTCGCTTGCCCTGAGAGCCCGTGAGGCTCTTCGGGTTTATCTCGTAACCTGCGAGTAAGAACAAAAAGCCGAGACCCAGATCCGACAGAAGACCAACCGAGTCGGTAAGATCGATCACGCCGAACAGGTTTGGCCCAAGCACCGCACCGGCGATGAGCAAGAACACCGTCTCAGGGACGAGTTTGTTGGGGATGAGCTTTGCGACGATAGGGCTAACCGCCGCGACGAGGGCGATGATGGCGAGCGAAACGAGATCGACGGTCATAGAAGCCTTTCGGACGTGCGGTTTCTCTCGAACAAACCGTATCATTGTATACCTTTGCTTTGAACGCTCAGGCGTTTCGCGCGATAACTCCCGGCCAATTCCAGCACTTCTGGCCTCGTTTGAACCTGTGCTTGAACCAGCGCCTTGCATCGATGCGGGTTGGAATCGGCTCGTCATGGTAGACTGTGCAGAAGGCGTGTTTCGGTTGCCCTGCACGCCTCCTGCAAAACGGAAGGAGCATGCACCATGATCATCACCACGACGCCCACCGTCGACGGATACTGTGTATCGGGCTATTACGGCATCGTATTCGGTGAGGTTATAACCGGCATCAACCTTGTCCGCGATTTTGGCGCCGGCATACGCAACCTGGTGGGCGGACGAAGCGCCGGCTACGAGGAAGAGCTCCTGCAAGCGCGCTCCGAAGCGCTAGCCGAGATGGAGCAGCGTGCGCAAGAGCTGGGCGCGCATGCTGTTATCGGCGTCGATTTGGACTACGAGGTGCTCGGCCAGGGCAATATGCTCATGGTGACGGCTTCCGGCACCGCCGTAACCCTTGAACAGGCGTAGAAAAGCGCGTTCTTGCGGAGTTCAAGGAGCCATGCCGTCATGCGCATGGTGCTTTCGGCTATGATTCGGCCCTTATGCGTTCGCCGGATCGCCTGGCCGATCGCGAGCGTGCCAGCCGAGGTGCGGAAACAGCGGAAGGTACGGTATGACCGGTAGGGAAGAGAGCGGGATGGGGCGGGTTTCGGCCGGCAAGCGCCGGACGTATCTCGCGCTCGAGGACGTGCGCTGCGCGCACGGGGCGGCGCGGGCGGTGAGCATCGCGCTGTTCATCCTCATCGTTGCAAATGCGCTGCTCGTTTTTGCGGAGCCTCAAATCAACGCGTCGTCGGCCTTGGCTGCGGGATTCGTGACGTTCGGTCTTGCTTCGAGCGTCGCGTTCGGCGTCGAATACGTCGCCCGCCTGTGGATAGCCGATCTCGTATACCCCGGTCGTTCGCCCTTGCGCGCGCGCCTTCGCTACATGTTCTCGCCCATGGGCATCGTCGACCTGCTCGCATTCTTGCCAGGCCTACTTGTGCTCGTGGTCCCAGTCTCGCCGTCCGCGCTCAACGCTGCCCGCGTCATCCGGCTCGTGCGGCTCTTCAAGCTATCGCGCTACATGCGCGGGCTGCACTCCATTGCGCGCGTGTTCGAGAAGCGCCGGCCGGAGATCGTCGCAGCGTTCGCAGTGCTCGCGCTGCTCACCGTTACGGCGAGCGTGCTCATGTACGAGATGGAGCATCCTGTACAGCCCGACAAGTTCGACAGCGTGCTCACGGGCATGTACTGGGCCATGACCACCATCACCACCACGGGCTACGGCGACCTCGTGCCGGTGACGGCTGCGGGACGGCTCATCGGCTTCGCCACCATGCTACTGTCTATCGCCGTGGTTGCCATACCGGCCGGCATCTTCTCGGCCGGCTTCGTGGCGGAATTCCGCGCCCAGGATGCTCGCGTGCAGGCGCATTCGAAAGGCTCTGAAAGCCTGGAAAGCGAAACCTCAGACGCGAGCCCAGGCGAGTGAGCGCGGACGACCCTGGTCTCTAAGCGCCGTCTACGGCGTAGCGATTCTTGCCGCAGGCTTTGGCATGGTAGAGCGCCCGGTCCGCGCGTCGGTACAGCGTTTCGAAATCGCGCCCGCTTTCGGGGGCGAACGCCACGCCCACGCTAGCTGACAAGCTGCACGTTCCCGCATCGGTTTCGACATCCATGCGCAGGGCCTCGACGAGATCGGCGGCCTTCTTCTCGGCGGATGCGGCGTCGTCCATGGGCAGGAACACCACGAATTCGTCGCCGCCTATGCGCCCGACGACGTCCTCGCGGCGGAAATGCCCTTCCACCGTCTGGGCGAACCGTGCGAGCACCGTATCCCCCGCGCTGTGACCGAAACAGTCGTTGACCGCTTTGAAATTGTCGATATCGAGAATGAGGAATGCGAATGACGCTTCAGGAGCCGAGGCTAGCTTCGCGCGTATGTGCTCCTGAGTCGCCGCCTTGTTGTACAGGCCGGTGAGCGAGTCGCGTTGCATCTGCTCGATCAGGGCATGCTCGCGACGTTTCTCTTCGTCGATGTTCTGTCGGTAGACCAGCATGCGCACCGACCCGTCCTGGCTCCATGTGAACAGGTGCGCATTGATCCTCATCCAGGTATACGTCTTGCCGTCCACCGTGCTCATGAAGTCGTACGTCAGCTCGTCCTCGCCGCGTGCGTACGCTTCGAGCACCGACGCGGGGGTGAACATCTCGAGATAGCGCTGGCGGAATTCATCCTTGATCTGCTTCTCGGCAATGATGGAAAGCGCCTTGACGAACGGTGTGCCCGGCGGCGCGCCCAGACTTCTGAAGTACTGCTCGGTCTCCTCGCTCGCAGCGCGGTTGTGTGTGACGTCGATCTCGTAGATGTTGTCGTAGACCTGCTCGGCCGCCTCCTGGAACATGGATTTGCGCTCCTGTTCGGCCGCGGTCGCCTGCATCGCGATGAGCCTGTTGTAGCGTCGGAAGATACTCGTCGTGGCCAGCAGCACGAGGACGATCACGATCGCTATGACGACGACGGCCAACGCGAATTGGAATGCGATCTGGGCGTCCAGTTCTGACGTGTCGTGATCGACGACAAGGAACCAGTCGAGGTGGGGGATGAACTGCGTCACGAGGTAGCCGGATCCGCCTGATGACGAGTACCAAAGGCTGCTCGGATCATCTCGATCGCGAAGCGCCTGGCTCTCCAATCCGTCGAGCGCCCCTGCGTCGAACAGATCTGCACGGCCGTCCTGGGCGCTATCGGCGGAAACCTCGATCATTCCTTCGCCGTCGACAAGGTATGCGCTCGTGCCAGTCTGCTCCTCGTATTCGGCGAACATCTCGCGCAGGTCGTCGATCCGAAATCCGACGCCCACGATGCCAAGGGTCTCGCCTTCGTCGTCGAGTATGCGGCCGTTTATGAAGACGGTGATCTCATTATCGGTGGCTTCGTCGTTGTCGATGTTGATCGAATATTCCTCGCTGCTCTCAAGGAAGGCGTAAAACCAGTCGTTCTCCGGGTTGTCGGCCTCGAGCATGCGGTCGATGCCGTTGAAATGATAGTAACGGTTTGTCGCGGCGGAAGCGAGGAAGACGGAATCGTAACCGTACTTCTCACGGTAGGCGTCCAGGTATGAGCGCAGCGATTCCTCGTAAGCGCCTTCGTCGAAATGGTCGAGTTCCGAGGCGAGGCGTTCTTTGAGCAGGCTGTCGTTGGCCATCGTGAGCGACACGTCGATAGGCTGCGTGAACCGCGCATCGATATCGCGCGCTATGCTATCTGACGTGAGCATAGACACGCGCTCGGCATCCTCTTCGAACGCCTCGCGATTAGAATGGTAGCTGATATAGGAGGTGAGCGCGAAGCCCAGCACGATGATGGCACAGATCAACGCATTCGCATGCCAGGTGATTCGCTTGCTCATACGTCTCTTTTCCTGAAGCAGGTTCCCGTGTAGCGCGAACCTGGGCATCACGTCGTGCTTCGAACGAATACTATGATAGCATGCCCGCTTTCTTGAGTTCAGGTGTTAAACGGACGGTTGACCGTGCCGGGCTCCATCGCCGCGAAATCGCGCGCGGCTCTCCTGTGGCGCTTCGTCTCCACCGAGTTTGCACGGGCCGTGCCTCGCGGTATGGCGGCTCACTCAGAAAGGTATCGTTCGAGGGCTGGCCACATGCGCGCAGCTTCGGCGTAGCCCTGCTCGTAGAGGGCGAACAGCTTGCTGGGATCCTTTTCCATGCTGCCGACGGTCACCGGTTCAGGCGGGCGGATGAGGAACAGCCGGCCTTCGTCGTGAAGGCTCGGCAGCGCGCGGTACAGGCGATTGTATTCGTAATGGCGATGCTGGAGCCGCTCGAGATAGAAGGGGTAGTCGCCATAGCGTTGGCGCAGAAGGGCCATGAGCTTGTTGGGACCCTTCACGTAGTCTGCTGCTTGAGTGAGCACCACGATGTGCTTCTTCGCGCCGGTCAGCCACGAATGCACGATGGGCACGCTGTCGCACGTGCCGCCGTCGAGCAGATGCTTGCCGTCCACGTCGACGATCTGGCTGACGAGGGGCATGGAGGACGATGCGATGAGATAGGGAAGGTCGGCGACGGAATCCGACACGTCGTGGTAGTCTGCCTCTCCGGTCACGAGGTTGCTCGAAACCGCCACGAGCTTCATAGGCGATTCATCGAAAGCGCGGTAGTTGAACGGCTCGAGCGCGTTAGGCACCTCGTCGAAGGCGAAGTCGCGCCCGAAGGCGTTTCCCGTGCGTACAAAGCTCTTCAAAGACAGGTAGCGCCAATCGGCGCTGTACTTCGTGTTGACATAGCAGGTGCGTCCGTCTTCGCCGGCAACATAGTTGTACCCGCAGAGCGCTCCCGCGGATACGCCGATGACAAGCTCACAGAACAGCTTGCGATCCATGAAGCAGTCGAGGACGCCCGCCGTGAACTGACCGCGCATCGCGCCGCCTTCGAGCACGAGGTTTGCCGGATATGCGTCGTGACCGTTCCAGGCAGGTTCGTGGAAGCTCGTTTCAGGTGCAGTCGATCCGATGGGGTTCGAAGCGCCTTGCGTTCGAAATACCGTGCTCATGCGGAGATCCTTTCTTCGATCGTCGTCAATTATAGCCTTCGGAGTGGAATGCCTCCTCGCAGAATATGTCAGCTTTTTCTAGATTTATCTCCTTTTTGGTAACATTTGATGCAGGCGCTCGCGAGAGCGGATACAATAGTCCGAGAAAAAGCAGGCCGACATTGTGAACCGGCTTCGTGGCGTCCGGCCCATCTCGGTTCCGGGTGCACTGTCAAAGGAGGCAGCACATGAGCGAGATCGTAACCTCTTCGGATTTTCAGTCCAAAGTGCTCGACGCGCAAGGCCCCGTGCTTGTGGACTTCTTCGCAACATGGTGCGGACCATGCAAAATGCTCGCTCCGACCATCGACGAGGTGGCCGGCGAGACGGCGGGCAAAGCGGCCGTGTACAAGCTCGATATCGACCAGAGCCCCGACATTGCTCAGCGCTACGGCGTGATGAGCGTGCCGACTCTGATGGTGTTCGAGAATGGCCAGGTGAAGAAGCAGGCCGTGGGCGTGCAACCCAAGCAGAACATCCTCTCGATGTTGGCGTAGCGCGCACGCGCTCGAAAGCCTGCAAGAGCGCACGAGCGTGCAGGAAGAAGCCGGTCGCGGTGGCGCCGGCTTCTTCTATGCTCGAGGGCTGTGCCGGCCTTTCATCGGCGGGATTTCGGCAGACGAAACGCCGGGGATCGAGTGATCCCCGGCGTCGGGAGGGGGCGATGCCGCTGCCGGGCATGCGGCCCGGCAGCTGGTTGGGGGGGCGGCCGTTAGGCTTTTACCACCGGCAGGTAGAAGACGCGCGGAGAGTTTCCGCTTTCGGGAAGGTAGACGTCGCCGCCCCGCTTCTCCACCATCTTCTTGATCTCGTCCAAGTCGCCGAACACGCGCGCCTCAGCCATGCAGGCCCGCACGCACGCCGGCTGGTCGTTTCCGGCTTCGCGATACTTGACGCACAGGTCGCACTTATCGACGCATTTCTCGGGCATGTCGGCGTAGGCCACCTGCTCGTACTCGTTCAGCTCGTCGCCGAAGTAGCCTCGCTTATCCTCGACGGCATAGCGGGCGCCATAGGGGCAGGCTTCCACGCAGAGTTTGCAGCCGATGCATTTCTCCTTGTCGATCACCACGATGCCGTCCTCTTCGCGACGGTAGGTGGCGCCTTCCTGAGGGCACGCTTCGACGCAGGAGGGGTTCTCGCACATCATGCACAGCATGGGGCGGATGGTGCGAACCGCATTGGGATAGGTGCCTTCGCTGCCGCGCTCCACATGGGACCGCGTGACGCCGGGAGGCGTGCCATTAGCCTGCTTGCAAGCCACCGAGCAGCCGTGGCAACCGACGCATTTCTCCAGATCGATAACGAATCCGTAATCCATGGATACCAGCCTCCTAGCCGATCTTCTCAAGCTTGCAGCGGACACACTGTTCCACGCCGGAGCACAGATGGTCCATGCGCTCGGGGACGCCGGCGGGGACGAGATGGTTCACAGCCGTGCCCTTGCTCTTGCCGATGGGCTGGAACTCGCTCTTCGCGTTGAGGTGCCCGCCCACGGAAGCGACGCATTCGGGATGCACGAGCCCGGTGACCACGGCGATGCCCTCAACCGTGGCGCCTTCGCGGTTGGACAGACGCACCTTATCACCGGATGCGATGCCCTTTGCGGCGGCCGTCTGTTCGTTGATCTCGAGCAGATAGGTGGTGTCGTCCATCTCGTTGATCTCGTTGATCCAGGCGTTCTCCACCTGCCAAGTGTCGGTGTTGATGGCGTTGGTCCAGTACACCGGGAACATGTCGAAACCCTCTTCTTCGACCTCGTGGTCGATGCAGGCCTTCCATTCCGGTAGCGGTACGTAGTCGTCGGTCTCCCAGGGGATGCCGAGCTTGGCAACTTCAGCCTCCACCTTCTCCTTCGCTTCGAACATGAAGTCAAAGTACAGCGGAATGCGGCCTTCCTGGCCGGCGGCGAATACGTACACCTCCTCGGGGGTGCGCTCGCGCGTCAGCACGCCGTGCTCGCGGAACCACTCGACGCCGCGGCCTTCGCCGGCTAGCGACTTGAGGGCGGCGTCGCACACCTTTTCGGCGGTGATCTGCTCGGATTCGCTCAGCTTGTTCTCGTCGGTGAGGCGGTAGTAGTCGTTGAGTGCACCGGCGAACGCTGCGGTCGAACCGGACTTTTCGGCCATTGCACCGAACGAATCGAGCGCGGAGGGGCAGCCGTCCTTCGCCTCAACAATGGGCATGCGGCCGGCCACGATGTAGGGAACCTCGAGCGCGCCAGGCACGCGGTGGTTGTTGAACGACAGCGGCAGGGGATCGAAGCGCTCCAGATAGCATGGCTCCGGGATGATGAGGTCGTAGTAGTACGACGAGTCGTTCAGGTAGATGTCCATGGCGAAGATCCAGTTGAACGATTCGAGCACCTTGGCCTGGTAATCATGGTTGCACCAGTTCTTCAGCGGGTTCGACGCCATGCAGAACGCCACTTCGGAAGGCTTGGTCTTGTAAATGTCGGGCTGCACTTGGGATATGTAGCCGAAGTGCTGGTCCATGGTGAGGGGCTGCAGCTCCTCGAGCGCCAGGGTGGTGGGCGTGTAGCTCATCTCGCGGACCTTCTTGTAGTGCGAGCCCTGGTCGGGATACCCATGCGCCATACCAAGCTCTTCGATGAGGCCGTCTTCCTCCCACACGGAGAACTCCCAAGAGTGGACGTTGTCGCCCTCGTAGAAGCCGTGGGCGTTCTTGGTGTAGTAGCCCAGGTAGCCGCCGCGCGAGAACGTGGAGCCCACGAGCGTGTTCAGCTGCAGGATGGCCCAATGGGACAGAAAGCCGTGCTTGTGGCGGGCGATGCCGGAGAACGTGTCCACCGCGACAGGGCGGTAGGGCACGGTCAATCCGTCGACCTCGACCGTCTCGCCGATGCAAGCGGCCTCACCGAACTCCTTGGCCAGGCGACGGATGGTGTCGGCCGGGACCGTGGATACCTGCTCGGCGTATTCGGGCGTGTAGGTGGCGACATGCTCCTTGAACACGCTGAAAGCGGTGCGGACCTTCTTGCCGTCAACGTCGAACTCGCCTTCCAGGGCCGGTGCGGCGGCTTTGTCGTAGGTTGCGGGAGCGTTCGCATCGCCATCCCAGTACAGAGCCTTGTTGCCGTTGGCGGCGTCGCGCATGACGCGACCGGTGTCCGGGTCGATGAGCGAGGGGGCGTTCGTGCGGTTCGTCAGGAACTCGGCGTCGTAGATGCCGTACTCGTTGACGAGCAGGTTCGCCATGGCGAGCGCTACCGCGGCGTCCGTGCCGGGGCGGATGGGCACCCATTCGTCGGCTTTCTCCGCCGAGCCCGACATGTGCGGGTCGAAGTTCACGAGCTTGCAGCCGTTCTTGCGGCTCTCGGCGAAGATCTTGGCGGTGATGCTCGTCCCGTGGCGCGTGGCCACGCCGGCCTGCGTGCCGAACTGCATGAGGTACTTGCAGCTGCCGTAGTCGGGCATGGCGTTACCGCAGCCTGTGAGCAGCGACGAGATGGTGTGCGTGGGCGCGCCGCAGATGTCGGCCTTGAACGGCACGGGGATGTTGCCCCGGCTGCCGAGCCAGTTCATGGAGTCGATCCACGAGATAATGCTCGTGATGAGGGCGAACACGATAACGGGGTTGCCCTTCTCCTTCTGCTCGTCGAGCTTCTCGTTGATGAGGTCGTACGCCTCGTCCCAGCTGATCTCCTCCCAGCCGGGATCGATGCCGACGCCCTTCTCGGGATTGGTGCGCTTGAGTGGCTTGGTGATGCGGTTCTCATCGTAGAGCTGCATGATGCCCGCGGTTCCCTTGCCGCACAGGTGGCCCCAGCCAGCCGGGCTGCGGTCGTCGCCCTTGATCTCCACGAGCTTGCCGTCGACGACGTGCCCGAGAATGCTGCAAGCGTTGAAGCACATGTTGCACTGCGACGGCAGCCATTCGCCTTCGTCAGCCGTTTTATCGGTACCGGCTTTGCCGGACTCCTCCGACGCGCAGGCGCCGAGCGTTCCTGCAACGCCGAGCGCGCCGACGCTCAGTGCGCCGGCTTTGACGAAGCTGCGGCGGCTGAGGTTGGCGTGTCCCTGTGCGCGCTCCGCCGCCGCGTTCTCCGCGTCGGCGATCACGTGCGTGCTGCTCTCTTTGCTCATATCCTCTCCTCTTTGATCGAAGTGCTCTTCTCTCGTCCTTGCCCCTGCATCGGCTTTTGGGCACCACCTCCCCCGCGTATCGCAGCCCTTGTCCGATGCTCGAAGACTAGCATCTTGCGCGGCACGGTTTCGAATACGCAGGGATGATTCGGTGAAATCATCCTTCTGGGATGATGCCCCTCAGATGCGCTATCCTGTGTTTGCGATTACAATGGGCGAGCCAGGGGGGCCGCCAAAGGGGGGTGGGAGCCGTGCCCGTGCTTCAGAAAGTCAAGAAGATGTTCGACTTCGACGTGCGTCCAGCCATCGTCGTCGGCCTTGCTCTGCACTGGTCGTGGATTTGGATACTTTTCTGGAGCTCGTCGTTCTACCCCGTGTTCGAGTCTGCGGGATTGCAGCACGGCGGCGCGCTACTCGTAGACCCGCTGTGGTTCTTCTCGCTTCTGTCGAACTTCGCGACGCCTATCGTGTTGTTTTTCCTCGGCAAGCGCCTTGGCTCGGTTGGGTGGAGGGTGCCGCTTATGGTGGCCGCCGCCGTACTCACATCGCTGGGCACGTTTATGGTGGCCTATCCCGATGCATTGTTCGCGCCGGGCGCACGATTCGCGGGCTATGTGGCAGGCGCGGTGCTCACCGGAGCAGGATCGGCTATTGAGTTTGTGCTCTGGGGCGAACTGCTCGCCATCCTCGGAATGCGCCAAACGGTGGTGTACGGCGTGGCGGCCACCATCGTCGGCGGCCTTTTCTATATGGTTTCGATATTCTTCGCCCCTTCGGTCGTACAGTTCGCGGTGGCGTTGTTCCCTCTGTTGGAAATGGGCCTGTTCTGGTTCCAGCGCGACGTCGTCCTCCGCTACCGCGCGGGCACGTCCCAGCTTGCGCGTGAGGAGCCGGGCTCGGTGGGCAAGCCGGCGCGCGTCAAGTACCGCAAGGATCTGATCGGGCTTATCGTGATCTCGATGTTCTTCGCTACGTCGTACGGCGTGATGAAGGGCATGTTCGTCTTCGCGGGTGCCGATCTGCTGGCGTTGCGCGACATCATCAACATCGTTGCTCTCGTCTTGGGGGCGCTGACCATCTTGCTGACCATGAGCGTGTTCAAGATGGACTTCAACCATCTGACCTACCAGGTGGCGTTGCCTCTCATGGCCATGGGCTTCGTTTGCGTGGCGTTGCCCGGATCGTTCGAGGTTCTGGGATTCTTCTTCCACCAGCTGGGCTACGAGTATTTCTATATCATCCTTTGGGCGCTTTGGCCCGCGCTCGCGCGCAAGAACAAACATGTGCCCGCCATGAAGTTTTGCGCTGCAGGCATCGCCTCCATCCAGGCGGGCCAGCTCGTGGGCTCGACCATCGGCGCTTCGCTCATGGAAGCCGCTGCCAGCCGCTACGAGGTGGCGATGATATCGGTGGTCGCGGTGTTCGTCATTCTCCTCGTTGCGCTGTTCGCGTTCGGCAATTCGCTGTCCCAGGTGGGATGGGGCGTGTTGCGACCGTGGGGCGATGTGGTGGCGCCAGAATCCAAGTTCCGTAAGGTGTGTGACGCCATTGCCTCGACGCGCGGCCTGTCGCCGCGCGAGGCGGAAGTATTCCACCTGCTGGCCAAGGGACGCAACTGCGAGTACATCAGCACCCAGCTCGTTGTGACCGAGGCGACTACCAAGACGCATATCCGCAAGGTGTACCGCAAGCTTGGCGTACACTCTCAGCAGGCGCTGCTCGACATCATCGAATACGAACGCAAGAACATGTGACGTGCGAAGGAAAGCTTAGCAGCTCGCCGTCGGCTGCGTGCGCATTCCTCCAATCCATGCGCGATAGAAGTCCCAGCGGCCTTCATCATCGGTCGCGGTGAGAAGATAGGTGCCCGCGACGTTTTCCGGCTCAACCCCGCTGGCGCGCGCCCGGTCTAGGAGCTCGTCGACGTTGCTTGCATCCATGGAAGGTGCAACCTTGAGCAGGCATTCGAGGCAGCCCGTATTGTGCTCAGCCTCGATGCGTTGCCAAAGAACGGTTTCTTTGCCGGGGTGGGCGTCGGCCACTGCTTCATGCACGAGGGCGGGATTACGCGCGTCGATGAACACACCGTAGCGCCAGGGCTCCTCGACAAGAACCTTCCAAGGCTCGGGAGCATCGTAGTCGATGGCGCTGAGGCGGGCGATGGCGGGTCGGGCAGGGCGCATGCCCGAGTGCCGCAGCTGCTCAGCGGCGGCGTTGAGCGCGCGCTGCTGGGCAAGCCTGGCGCGCATGGCTTCCAGCTCGGCAATGCGTTGCTCGATGTTCGCCTCGGTAAGGGCGAGCGCGGCATCGAGGCCCTTCGCGCTCAGCGTGCGATAGGATTCGAGCTCCTTCGCAGGAACGCCGAGTTTGCGGTAGAATGCGATCTCGCTCGCATGGATGAGGTCGTGAACCGTATACCGGCGGTAATCGTTCGCCGCGTTGCGCCCGGCGCTTATCAAGCCGCGGCTCTCCCAGTACCGCAGCGTGGAAGGAGCGACGCCAAGATAGCGCGCCGCGTCTTTGATGTCGTAGAACCTGGGCTCTCCCATGGGCGCTCCTGATGCGAGGGGCTGTGATCCGGAAGGCCCTTTCCTGATCGCACCCGTCCTCTTTTTGAAGATTAGAAGAAGGATCGGATAGGACATCTTTACCTTCAAGCGACTTTAAGGTTTAGAGTACCATCCGGTCGAATCAAGGGCAAGGTCCAAGACGGAGTCGAATACTTATGATCAAGAGAAGCATGCTTAAAGAGTACCTGCGCTACATCCTGCCCACGATGCTCACGTTCACGCTGGCAAGCGTCTACAGCATCGTGGACGGCATGTTCGTGGGGCACGCGGTGGGTGACGCGGGCGTCGCCGGCATCAATGTGGCGTTCCCGCTCGTGGCCTTCGTGATGGCCGTGGGCACGGGCATCGGCATGGGCGGCGGCGTGATCTCGTCCATCGCGCGCGGCGCGGGCGACGAGGCGAAGTCGCGGCGCGCCGTGGGCACGACGTTCATCATGCTGCTCTTGGCGGCGCTGCCCGTCATGGCGTTGCTGCTGTTCGCGGCCGAGCCTATCTGCCGACTCCTGGGAGGCCAGGGCGGCACGCTCGCGCAGGCTGTGGCGTACACGAGCGTCATCGCATGGGGCGTCCCGTTCCAGATATTCGTCACGGGCTGTACGCCCCTCATCCGCAACCAGGGGCGCGTGGGCTTCGCCATGGCGGTGCAGGTGTTCGCGGGCCTGATGAACGTGGCATTGGACTATGCGTTCGTCATGCTGCTGGGCTGGGGCACAGCCGGCGCCGCCGCGGCCACGGCGGTGTCGCAGGCTGCGGCGTTCGTGCCGGTGCTCGCGTTCTTCCTGCTGAAGAAGAACCGCATTGCGCGGGCCGACCTGCGTCCCGACGGCAAAATCGCAGCCCATGCGCTGAAGCTGGGCATGGCGCCGTTCGGCCTGACGCTTTTGCCCGAGGCCACGGTCGTGGCCATCAATATCAACCTGTCGATCTACGGCGGCGAGACGGCTCTCGCGGCCTACGCCGTGGTGTCCTACACCGCCTGCGTCATCCAGATGCTCATCCAGGGCGTGGGCGACGGCTCGCAACCGCTCATCTCCAAGCACTACGGCGCGGGCGACGCCGACGGCGTGCGGCGGTTTAGGAACACGAACTACCTCATTACCATCAGCTTGGGCGCGCTGGGGCTCTTGGCCATGTACCTGCTGCGCAACCAAGTGCCGCTTCTGTTCGGCTCGTCGGCGGAGACGGCCGCCATCGTGGCCTGGGCGCTGCCGATTTTCTCTACGGCCTATGTGTTTTACGGTTTTACGCATGCATCCACCTCGTACTTCTATGCGGTGGACGATGCGAAGGCCTCGAGCGCCATCGTGTACGGTGAGGCGGTGCTCGTCGTGCTGGTGGTGTTCGGTATCGCCCAGGTGGCCGGCGTGGACGGCATCTGGCTCTCCGTGACCATCGTGCAGACGGTGCTGGCCTGCGCGGCTGGCGCGCTTCTGCGCTTCCGCCATCGCCGTAGGGCTGCCGCGACGGCTCCTCGTCCTGCGGGCGAGGCCTGCTAGCTCCGAGCGTTCGAAGCGGAGCCGTCGAGCATCGGTTTCAGCCTTCGTTGCGTGCGGGATGGCGCAACGGGATAGAGGGGGCCCTCCATCTGCTCACGCGTCAGCGCATGACGGGCTCCTGCTCCACGAGAGGCTTCAGATATCCGTAGCCCTCTTCGTCCATGCGCGCGAGCGGCACGAATCGCAGTGCGGCACCGTTGATGCAGTAGCGCAGACCGCCCGCATCGGCGGGACCGTCGGTGAAAACATGGCCCAGGTGGGCGTCTCCCGCACGGCTGCGCACTTCGGTGCGCAGCGTGCCGAAGCTGCGGTCGAGGCGTTCGGCCACCACGTCGGATGCGATAGGGCGTGAAAACGCGGGCCAGCCGCAGCCCGAATCGTACTTGTCGGAGCTTGCAAACAGCGGCTCGCCGCTCGTGACGTCCACGTAAATGCCCGGCTCGAACAGGCGGTCGTAAGGGCTTGAGAAGGGGCGCTCGGTGGCGTTTTCGCGCACGACGCGGTACTGCTGGTCGCTCAGCGAACGGCGGAGTTCGGCGTCGTCGGGCGCCGCGTAGACGCGCGAGGCAATGGCCGCGGCCGCTTCCTCGGCAGTGGTCGCCGCTGCGGGCTCCTTGGCGCCCGCCGGCATCGCAGCCCCGTCCGAACGGCTGCTCGGATGCTCGGATTCCGCTGGGTGCAGACCGCCGTCGACGGCTTCGCAGAGCCCGTCGTATTGTACGCAGGCGCGTCCCTCGGCAAGGCCCATGCGCTTGACGAATGCATCGGCTGCGCGCATGTCGATGTGACAGTATCCCCCAGGGTTCTTCGTGAGGTAATCCTGATGGTATTCTTCGGCCGGGTAAAATCCGTCGAGCGGCTCCACTTCGGTCACGACGGGGTCAGTGTAGCGCGCCTGCTGCCGGCGCACGGCCGATTCGATGGCAGGTAGGTCGGTCTCGTCCTGCCAGAAGATGCCGCTGCGGTACTGCGTGCCGCAATCGTTGCCCTGGCGATTGACACTCGTGGGATCGATGGCTTCGAAAAAGCCATCGAGGAGCATTTCGGTGGGCATGATGCGACGGTCGTAGGTGACCGCGACCGTTTCGGCGTGCCCGGTGTTCCATCGGCACACGTCCCGGTAGGTGGGATTCTCGGTCGATCCGTTTGCGTAGCCGACTATTGTCTCACGGACGCCGGGCAGCCGCCTCAAGAAGGCTTCAAGCCCCCAGAAGCAGCCGCCGGCCAGGTAGATGGTATGCAGGTCGGCGCCTCTCGCGTCGTCGCGCCGTTCGGCGTCGTTGGCAGGGTCCATGGTTGAGCTCCTTTCGATGGGGACATCGTACCGCGCAAAGCGCTATCCGCCTTCCCCTCATCCGATCCGTCACGTGCGCGTTGTCGGTTTGCCCTGCGCGCTCGTACTCCTCTGGCGTGCGGCGGAGGCAAGCGCGCGAGCCGGGCGAGGTGGCGTCTTCAAGCTCGAGGGTTCAGCTCGGTATCGGCTCGTCGCCCTTTTGCTGCTTTTCCGGTAACCTTTTCCCGAAGATTCTGCGCAGAATAGCAGCGGCGACCTACGCACGGCTCCATGCGCCCTATACTGCGACGAAACATCGGGCTTTCACAGGAGGCTTGCACCATGGATACTGCACACCAGCAGGCTGCGACAGACGGACAGGACCCCGTCATCGATCTTGCTGTCATCGGCGCAGGGCCGGCGGGTATGACTGCAGGGCTCTACGCTGCGCGGGCGGGACTCGACGTCGTGCTGTTCGAGCGCATATCGCCGGGCGGGCAACTTGCTCAGACCGAGCACATGGAGAACTATCCCGGCTTTCCCGACGGCGCGAACGGCTTCGAATTGGCGTTCTCGATGAAGCAGCAGGCCGATCGCTTCGGATGCCGTCATATCGGCGAGGAGGTGCTCTCCGTCGATTTCACCGTGAATCCCAAGGTGCTCAGGACCGCGTTCGGCGAATACCGGGCGAAAAGTGTCATTATCGCCACGGGCGCCCGCCCGCGCAAACTGGGCCTCGAATTGGAAGAAGAGCTGCAGGGCCGCGGCGTTTCGTACTGCGCCACCTGCGACGGTAACTTCTTCCGCGACAAGACGGCCATGGTGGTGGGCGGCGGTAACACGGCTGCAGGCGATGCCATCTACCTGTCGCGCATCTGCAAGAAGGTGTACCTCGTGCATCGGCGCGACAAGCTGCGCGCCACCGCCATCTATCACAAGCGCCTGGAGGATCTGCCAAACCTCGAGTTCGTATGGAACGCCGTTCCGCGCAAGCTCGTGGCCGAAGAGGGCGCGCTCGCTGGCGTGCGGGTGGAAATGCTTGCGACGGGCGAGGAACGCGACATCGCGGTTGACGGCCTGTTCGTTGCCGTGGGCACCGAGCCTAATACCGAGTTTCTGGACGACGCTCTCATGCGCGATGAGACCGGCTACATCGTGGCCGATGAGTCGGGTGCGACCGAGGTGCCCGGCGTGTACGCCGCCGGCGACGTGCGCACGAAGAGCCTGCGCCAGGTGGTCACCGCCGTGGCCGATGGCGCGCTGTGCGCCGAGGAGGCGGCCGAGTACTTGGCCATCTAGGGGACGTTTCCCGGCGGGATGCTGCGCGGCGTCATTCGATCTGGTATCATATTCCGGTTAACAGCACGAGCGCCCATTTGCGCGAGCAGAGTGGGCGCTCTCCGCGCACTCGGCCTGCCGAGTGCGCGGCCACGTGGTGAAGGGCAGCATGCACATGCAAGAAACCGATATGCGAGAAAAGCTTATCAAGATCATCCAGGCCTACGAGGACCTGCAGGGGCGCATGGGCGATCCCGCCGTGCTCGCAGACCAGAAGGAATACAACCGCCTGGCAAAGGAGTATGCGAGCCAGGGGCCGCTCGCGCACAAGGCGTCCGAGTACGTGCAGGCAGCCGACGATTTGGCTGCGGCAAAGGAGATGCTCGCCGACGCGGACATGAAGGAGTTCGCGCAGGAGGAAATCGCCGAGATCGAGGCTAAGCTGCCTGCGCTCGAAGAGGATATCAAGTTCATGCTCATTCCGGCCGACCCAGCCGACGACAAGGACATCATCGTGGAGATCCGCGCAGCAGCCGGCGGCGACGAGGCAGCCCTCTTTGCAGGCGACCTCTACAAGATGTACGAACGTTTCGCAGGCGCGCAGGGCTGGAAGACCGAGACGATGGACGTGTCGCCTTCCGAAGCCGGCGGCTTCAAGGAGATCCAGTTCAAAGTCAAGGGCGACAAGGTGTACTCGGTCATGAAATTCGAGAGCGGCGTGCACCGCGTGCAGCGCGTACCGAAAACCGAGAGCCAGGGCCGCATCCACACGTCCACGGCAACGGTGGCCGTGCTGCCTGAAGCGGACGAGGTGGAGGTCGACATCAACGAGAACGACCTGCGCATCGACGTGTACCGCGCCGGCGGCCCGGGCGGCCAGTGCGTGAACACCACCGACTCGGCCGTGCGCATCACGCACCTGCCGAGCGGGCTGGTGGTGCAGTCGCAGGACCAGAAGTCGCAGCTGCAGAACAAGATCGCGGCCATGGCCGTGCTGCGCGCGCGCCTGTACGAGAAGATGCTCGCCGAGCAGCAGGCCGCCGAAGGCGCCAAGCGCCTCGCGCAGATCGGCTCGGGCGACCGCTCGGAGAAGATCCGCACGTACAACGGTCCGCAGGACCGCGTGACCGACCACCGCATCGGCTTCAACGGCACCTACAACGGCGTGCTGCTGGGCGACGGCCTGGGCGACGTCATCACCGCCCTGCAAGCAGCCGATCGCGCGCAGAAGCTGGAAGCGGCCGTGTAACTCCGAATATTTCGTCGATCGGCCCCGAGGTGGTCGGCATGCGGCGAAACGGGCTCTGAAGTACGAAAAGTCGAAGGCTCGTGCCGGAGAGGGCTTGGTCGCGCCCCTTTTCGCACCTGCGAGATGCGTCGGTCCGAAGATGACAGGCTTCGCCTTGTGGAAGTGCGCGAACAGGCATGTTGGGTGCGGGAGTGCCGAATCCGTCGTCTCGTGCGGGCGGTTTGCAGAGGAAGCGATATGGAAAACGATATCTGGACCATTCAGGCCGCCCTCGATTGGACGGTGGGCTATCTTGAGCGCAAGGGCGACGAGAACCCGCGCCTCTCCGCGCAGTGGCTGCTGTCCGAGGCAACAGGCCTTTCTCGCATCGAGCTGTATGCAAACTTCGAGCGTCCGCTGTCGATGGACGAACGCGATGTGCTGCGCGGCTACGTCACCCGCCGCGGCACGGGCGAGCCGTTGCAGTACATCACGGGCGATGTGGGATTTCGGCACATCACGCTGCGCGTGCGTACAGGCGTGCTCATTCCGCGTCCCGAAACCGAGGTGCTGGTGAGCGAGGCTTTGACGCTCCTGCCGCCCGTGCCGAAGCGGATTGCGATGGATTCCGCCCCCGAGGCGTCACCGGATGATGCGCTCGGAGCCCAACGTCCCTTGCGAGCGCCCGATCGGGGTGAGGTTCAGCCTGCCACCGAGGTTCAGCTGGCACCTGCGTCCTCCATGCCTTCCGAGTTATCCGGGCCGCTTCGTGTGGCCGATCTCTGTACGGGCTCGGGCTGCATCGCCTGTTCGATCGCCTACGAGCATCCGCTCGTGCATGTCATTGCCACTGACATCGAGCCTGAGGCCATCGCCCTTGCCCGCGAGAACGTTGCCACCCTCAACCTGGATAAGCGCGTACAGGTAGTTCAGTGCGACTTGGGGGAGGGTATCGACGCCAAGCTTATGGGCACCTTCGACCTCGTGGTGTCGAATCCTCCTTACGTGCCGACGTCGGTGTTGGCCGAGCTTCCGCGCGCTGTGGCCGACTTCGAGCCGACGCTCGCGCTCGACGGCGGTGCGGATGGCCTGGATGTGCTGCGCCGCCTGCTGCCCTGGTGCGCCCGCGCCCTTAGGTCCGACGGCGCCTTCGCCTTCGAGCTGCATGAAACCTGCTTGGGTGAGGCTGCGGCCCTCGCCCGCGATGCCGGCTTCACGGATATCCGCATCGCACATGACCTCGCCGGACGTCCCCGCATTCTGACCGCGCGCCGCCCGTAGGCGCGCCGTCCCGCGTCGCTTCGCGTCGGCGCGGGTCAAAAACGGCAATCGCAGACGCCGGTTTCACGTTCCGCGGCGAACCTTGGGGCCATGCGGGGCACGGAGGGGTTCGCTATAATGAGGTGAACGCGCGAACAAGGGAGGGCCCTATGCTGGAACGCAACATCCTTGATGACAATCTCACACTTTCGGCGTACACCATGCGCCAGCGCCTGGATGGCCGCGATCCGAGGATCGGTCTGGTGCTGGGTTCGGGTTTGAATCCGCTCGCGAATGAGATCGAAGATGCCGTGCGCATACCCTATGTGGAGATTCCGCGCATGAACATGTCGACGGCCAAGGGGCATGTGGGCCGCTTCGTGTGCGGCACGCTCGGCGGCAAATGCGTGCTGGCCATGCAGGGCCGCCTGCACGCCTACGAGGGCAACAGCGCGCAGGAGGTGGCGTACCCCGTGTGGCTCATGGAGCGCCTCGGCGTGCGCACGCTCATCACCACGAACGCGGCTGGCGCGCTCAATCCGAACTACGAGGTAGGCGACTTCTGCATCATGAGCGACCAGATCAACTTCACGGGGCGCAACCCCATCGCCGCGCCCGACCCGGCGAACCTGTCCGACCGCTTCTTCTCCATGGCGGACGCGTTCGACCCCGAGCTGCGCGCCATCGCGCACGACGTTGCCGCCGAGCGCGGCGTGCGCGTGCAGGAGGGCGTGTACCTCGGGGCGCTCGGCCCCAGCTTCGAGACGCCGGCCGAGATCCGCATGTTCCGCTCGTGGGGTGCCGACACGGTGGCCATGAGCGTGTGCGAGGAGGTCATCGCCGCGCGGCACGTGGGGATGCGCGTGCTCGGCATCTCGCTCGTGTCGAACATGGGCTGCGGCATCGAGGGCGCGAGCCCCACCGGCCTCGAAGTGCTCGACGTGGCGAAGACGCGCGAGGCGGACTTCGCGCGTCTAATCACGGGTATCGTCGAGCAGCTGTAGGCGCGTCCGTCGGCCTGCGCTTCAGCGAAGTGGGGTGAGCCAGTCGCTATCCGGACGGCAGATAAGACGCGCATTCATGTACGCCTGCTCCATCGTCAGGACGGTTTGCCCCTGGTAGTTGCCCGATTCGACAAGCTGCACGACAAGGGCGGCGTCCACCTGATCGTCGTCGGTAAGGCACAGGGGGAGCAGCAGGCTCATCGCATTCGCGCGCGGGTAGTATGACGGGATGGCCGTCTTGAAGTTCCAACGCACGCGCTTGCGCGCCATGTCGACGGCGTCCTTCAGACGGGAGCGTAGTCGGCGGAACAGTCGCGCATCGTTCTCGACGATGCGACCCACCCGTTCGAAGCAGGCCGCCCGCTCGGTCGGGTCTGCCGCCCGTGCCGTTTCGAGCAGAGTCTGTGCCTCGTCGTTGCCATGGAGTTCGTCTTCGAGGAAGTCCATGGGGAGCCGTGCCAGGTTGTCGACGAGCACGTGATCGAAGTCGATGATCAGCTCCCTCTCCGCATCGAATAGCAGATCCTCCTTGCGTTCGAAGTAGGAGGCGGGTTCGGGCAGTGGGTTGAACAAGCTTACGAGCCGCTTGCCGAGGCCGCGCGAACCACGCGTGCAGAACCCGGTAAAGCGCCATGGAATGCCGCTCGTGCTCGGCTCGAAGCAGGCGAAGATATCGTCGTAGCGCCTATCGACAAGGCCGGTGTTGAACGCGGCGAATCCGGCTTCCGCATCGACGAACACCTTGCCCTCGAGCTTCAGCCGATAGAACGTTGTGCAGATGTAGCTTTTCAAGATCACGTTGCGATGTCCGTTCGGATCCGGCGTGCCGAAGTCCCAGGACTCGGGCAATGCAAGTGATGCGAGCTTGGGCAAAAAGACGTCCCAAGGTCCTAGCCAGGCGAATCGCTCGAGTTCTTTGCTTGGCGCAACGGGGCGTGGGGAGAGGGTGGGCTTGCTGCTGGCGGCTGTCCAGCCGTCGCGCTCCACGATGGTGACGAGGCGCTGAGGAACGCCGTTGGCCACGATGTCCGTGAAGGTGAGGAAGCCGCCAAGGTCGGATAGGAACGCCTTGAGCTTCGAGTACCCATAATCCTCTTTGTCGATGCCCGCGCTCAGAAGCGCGGCGCCCACCTTCGCCATGGGAACGTCGGTTGCAAACCCGAATTCATCGACGAGGACGCGGTAGACGAGCTGTCTGGTTTCAAGAGGGATGCCTGTTTCGGAAGGGGCCATGAGCTGTCACCTGCTTTCTGCTTCGGCGATCCAGTATAGCCGAACGCGCGGTCCGTCGGCAGCGCCCGGTTATCGATGGACCGCGCTACGCGCCCTCGATAGACTGCTTATCTTGTGCGATCCGTCGACAGGCATTCCATCGTCTCGCCGCGGGGCTAGTCTTCCAGCTTCAGGTCTCCCTCGTCGATGGCGCCCGCTTTTCGCATGAGCGCGCAGACGGCCCAGCTGATGACAGCCGGCAGGATGAAGCAGATCGCGATCAGCCCGATCCACTCGAACGCGCCCGGTCCGGCGGCGCCTGCCGCCGCGTCTGCAACCCATCCGGTGTACACGCCGATAGGGCCGACAAGCCCGCATGTTCCCATGCCCGAGGCGATGGCGGGGCCGTTTTGCTGCAGCTGGAACAGGCACGTGGCCACGGGGCCGGTGACGGCCGAGGCGACGATGGGCGGGATCCAGACCAGCGGCTTGCGCATGATGTTGCTCATCTGGAGCATCGACGTGCCTATGCCCTGCGACAGGACGCCGCCCCAGCCGTTCTCGCGGAAGCTCATCACGGCGAACCCTACCATCTGGGCGCAGCAGCCGGCCAGGGCTGCACCGCCTGCCAGGCCCGTGAGTCCGAGCGCTGCGCAGATGGCGGCCGACGATATGGGCAGCGTGAGGGCGATGCCTACAACGACGGAGACGATGATGCCCATGAACAGTGGCTGGAGCTCGGTCGCCCACATAATGAACCCGCCAATGGACGAGGCGACCGCCCCGATCCACGGTGCAAGAGCCAGCGAGAGCCCGCAGCCGCACATAATAGTGACGGCCGGGGTGACGATGATATCGACTTTCGTCTCCTTCGAAACGGCTTTGCCCAACTCGGAAGCGACGATGGCGATGACGAGCACGGCCAGAGGACCGCCTGCCCCGCCAGCGTCGTTGGCGGCGTAGCCCACTGCGGCGAGCGAGAACAGCACGAGCGGCGGGGTTTTCAAGGCGTAGCCGATGGCGATAGCCATGGCCGGTCCGGCCACGCTCTTGGCGAATGCGCCGATCTCGCCGAAAAAGGCGATGCCTGAAAGATCGCCCGCAGTTCCGAATATGGTACCGATCAAAAGCGATGCGAACAGGCCTTGCGCCATGGCCGCCAGCGCGTCGATGGCGTAGCGCTGAAACGATATCACGATATCCTTGCGCTGCAAAAAGCTAGAAAACGACCCTGCCCCCATGATGTCTCCCCTGCATCGGTCTTCTCGTTGAGCCACTTATGATAGCGGAAACGGGTCGCGAGGGGATGAACTGCTCGGCAAACGTCGGTGAATCGGGAGCGGTGCCGCGTGACGGCAGGGTAACGGTGTTCCATGCCCTTGAGCGACGCGTGATTAAATGAGGGTGCGAACGTGGGCTTTCAGGAAGGGGCGGGCGATGGAAGGAAAGGCGTACAGCTTGACGGCTGAGGAGGCGCTGGCCAAGTTGCATGCGGATAGGCAGGGTCTTACGGCCGCGGAGGCGGCTGCGCGGCTCGAACGCGACGGCGCGAACGAGCTGGAGGACTCCGGTCGCAAGAGCGTCGCCGCTGTTTTTCTCAGCCAGTTCAAGGACCTGCTTGTGGCTATTCTTGCCGTTGCCGCGCTGGTCTCGGCCGTCTCGGGCAACGTTGAGAGCACGGTCGTCATCCTGGTCGTCCTCGTGCTGAACGCCGTGCTGGGCACGGTGCAGACGGTGAAGGCGGAGCAGTCGCTGGCCAGCCTCAAGGCCATGAGCGCACCCGTAGCCAAGGTGCGCCGCGATGGCGAGCTGGTCGAGGTGCCCGCGCGCGATGTGGTGCCGGGCGACATCCTTGTGCTGGAGGCGGGCGACCTCGTGCCGGCCGATGGACGCGTGCTGGAGAGCTTTTCGCTCAAAGTGAACGAGAGCGCGCTGACGGGGGAGAGCGAGGCGGTGGAGAAGTCCGCCGACGCCATCGAGGAGGGCCAGGTGGGCATCGGCGATCAGGCGAACATGGTGTTTTCGGGGTCGCTCGTCACGTACGGGCGCGCCGAGGCGGTGGTTGCGGCCACGGGCATGAGAACTGAGATCGGCCGCATTGCGTCGCTCATGAACGAGACCGAGCAGCGTAAGACCCCGCTCCAGATAAGCCTTGACGAATTCTCGAAAAAACTCGCGGTGGGCGTCATGGCCGTTTGCGTGCTCGTGTTCGTGCTGTCGGTGGTTCGCAGCGGCACGGGCGTGCTCGATGCGCTCATGTTCGCCGTGGCGCTGGCGGTGGCGGCCATCCCTGAGGCGCTCAGCTCCATCGTGACCATCGTGCTGGCCATCGGCACGCAGAAAATGGCACGCCAGCATGCCATCATCAAGGACCTCAAAGCCGTCGAATCGCTCGGCAGCGTGTCGGTGATCTGCTCGGACAAGACCGGTACCCTCACGCAGAACCGCATGACCGTGCAGAAGCTCTATGCGGCTGGCAGGTTGGTGGATACAGCGGATGTCGATTACGGCGACGGCCCGCAGCACGAGCTCGTTCGCATTGGCCTTCTGGCCAGCGACGCGATCACCGACGAGAACGCGGGCACGTCCATCGGAGACCCCACCGAGGTGGCGCTCGTGCAGATAGGCGACGCCCTCGGCATCGACGAGGTGTCTTACCGCTCGGAGCATCCTCGAACGAGCGAGCTTGCGTTTGATTCCGATCGCAAGCTCATGAGCACGCTGCACGTGCTCGACGGCGTGCCCACCATGCTCACCAAAGGCGCGCTCGACGTGCTACTCGACCGCTCGGACGCGGTGCTCTCGGATGCGGGCCCTGTCCCTCTGGACGAGACTGCGAAAAAAGCCGTTCTACGCGTGAACGAGCGTCTGTCCGAGGAAGGACTGCGCGTGCTCGCCTTCGCGAAGCGGGAGCTTGCCGAAGCGCGTCCGCTCACGCTCGACGACGAGTACGGCTTCACATTCGTCGGGCTCGCGGCGATGATGGACCCGCCTCGGCCTGAATCGGTGCAGGCGGTTGCGGATGCGAAGGAGGGAGGCATCCGTACCATCATGATCACAGGGGACCATAAGGTCACGGCCACCGCCATTGCGCGCCAGATCGGCATCTTCGAGGAGGGGGATCGCGCCATCGCTGGCGTGGAGCTCGACGAGATGGACGATGCGGAGCTCGATCGGATTCTGCCGAACGTCTCGGTGTACGCGCGCGTGTCGCCTGAGCATAAAATACGCATCGTGGACGCGTGGCAGCGCCGCGGTTGCATCGTGTCGATGACAGGCGACGGCGTGAACGACGCGCCTGCGCTCAAAAAGGCCGACATCGGAGTTGCCATGGGCATCACCGGAACCGAGGTCAGCAAAGATGCGGCTTCGATGATCCTCGCGGACGACAACTTCGCCACCATCGTGAAGGCCGTCGTGAACGGTCGCAGCGTGTACGCCAATATCAAGAACACCGTGCACTTTCTGCTGTCGGGCAACATGGCAGGCATCATGTGTGTACTGTTCGCCTCGATCGCGGGATTGGCTGCGCCCTTTGCGCCGGTGCATCTGCTGTTCATCAACCTGCTCACCGACAGTCTGCCCGCTGTGGCTATCGGCATGGAGCCCGCGCGCCACGATCTTCTGCGCCAGAAGCCGCGCGATCCGAAAGCGCCGCTGCTCGACCGGCGGTTGATCGGGCAGATCGTCGTCGAAGGTGCGCTCATCGCCGTGCCCACGATGGCCGCGTTCTTTATTGGGCAACGCGACGCGGGTCTTCCGCTTGCCATGACCATGGCGTTCGCCACGCTCTCGCTTGCGCGGCTGTTCCACGGGTTCAACTGCCGCGCCGATGCGCCGCTTCCCAAACTGGGATTGTTCACGAACCGCTTTACGCTCCTTGCCTTCGCCGGCGGTGCTGCGCTGCTGGCGGCGGTTCTATTCGTCCCCGCATTGCATCCTCTGCTGCTAGTGGCCGACGTAACGCTTGCGCATGCGGGCCAGATCGTCCTGCTCGCCTTCGCGCCGACGCTCGTCATCCAGTTGTACCGGATCGTGCGAGATCGGGTACACAAGGCTGCCGTCCTGTCGTAGCGAGTATCGGCAGACGTCGAAGGAGTTGCGTCGTTCTTGGCGAACGGCCCGATTTCGCACCCGCTTTCGGGTACAATCGAAGCCGCATCGAGAAGCGGTGAAAGACGGGGTGGAGCGTGCAGCTTTCCTTTGAAGGGACGGTATCACGAGAAGCGGTGGTCGCTTGCAGACGGGCGGACGCCTGCGCGGCGGCATGGACGGAGGCCGACGGCGCCGACGGCTCCTGCGCCATGGGCGCTGGCGGCTTGCGCCTGCACGTGCTGGCCAGCGGCAGCCGCGGCAATGCGGCCATCGTGGAAAACACCGTCACGGGTGCGGGCGTGCTTGTGGACTGCGGTATCTGCAAGCGCGATTTCCTTGCCCGCTGCGACGAGGCGGGCTTCGATCCTGCCAAGCTTGCGGCTATTCTCGTCACGCACGACCACACCGATCACACCAAGGGCGTTGGTGTGGTGCTCCGGGGCTTGGCGAAGCAGGGCGTCGAGCCGACGGTGTACGTGGACGATGCCGTGCGGGCCGCCAGCAAGGAGATCGAATCTGTTGAAGACGCCTGCGATCTGCGAGCCCTGCCCATTGGCGGCATGCTTTCGGTGGCCGGCATGGCGGTGCACGTATTCGGTACCTCGCACGACGCTGCATCATCGTGCGGCTTCCGCTTCGAAGGCGGTGACGACGCGGTAGGGTTCATGACCGACACCGGTAGGGTGACGGGCGCGGCTCATGAGGCTCTCACGAACGTGCGCATACTCGCGCTCGAGAGCAACCACGACGTGCAGATGCTCGCCGACGGTCCGTATCCCTACCCGGTCAAGCGTCGAGTGGGATCGGATGCAGGGCACCTGTCAAACGATCAGGCTGCCGCCGAGCTGGAGACGCTGCTGTCGGACCGCCTCGAGCAGGTGGTGGCTATGCACATCTCGCAGAACAACAACACCTATCGCCTTCCCGTCGATGCGCTGGCTGCGGCGTGCGCCCGGATGAGCCACGGCGCGCGCGTGCAGGCGGCCTATCAGTCTATGCTCGTGAGCATTCGGTAGTTCACGCTCGGCTACGCGCTGCCCTCGCTATTCGCCGTCGAACAGCGCGGTCGAAAAGTAGCGCTCGCCGGTGTCGGGCAGCAGCGTGACCACCGTCTTGCCAGGACCGAGTGTGCGCGCCAGACGGCGTGCGGCCGCCACGTTCGTGCCGCTTGATACGCCGCAGAGCAGGCCCTCCTCGCGTGCGAGCGCACGAGCAGTGTCAATGGCCTCCTCGTCGGAGACGATACAGATGTCGTCATAGATATGCTGATCGAGTATGTCAGGGATCAGGCCATCGCCGATGCCCATCTGCAAATGCGTTCCGATGCCCCCTCCCGAGAGAATGGCTGCATTCTCGGGTTCGACGGCCCATATGCGCACCTCGGGGTACAGGCGCTTGAGAATCTGGCCGACGCCCGAGATGGTGCCTCCCGTGCCGATGCCCGAGCAGAATCCGTGTACTGGACCCTCCACGTCCTCCACGATCTCGAGAGCCGTGTGGTATTTGTGGGCGAACAGGTTGTCTTCGTTCTCGAATTGCTGGGGCACGTAGACGTGCGGATCCTCGGCCGCCATACGTTCGGCGATGGCGATGCATTCGGCGATGCACTTGCCGATGTCGCCGTCGTCGTGCACGATGACCACCTCCGCGCCGTAATGCTGCACGAGCTTGCGACGCTCGACCGATACGCTATCGGGCATGATGATGCGCGCGCGGTAGCCGCGCACCGCGCATACGAGCGCCAGGCCGATGCCCTGGTTGCCGCTCGTCGGCTCGACGATGATGCTGTCCGGGCCGATCTCGCCGCGCTTTTCGGCCTCTTCGATCATCTGAAAAGCCGTACGGGTCTTCACCGATCCGCCCACGTTCACGCCTTCGAACTTCACCAGTATCTCGGCGGCGCCGGGTTCGGCGAGGCGGTTAAGGCGGATGAGGGGCGTGCGCCCCATGGCTTCCAGCACATTGTTGTAGATCACGGTCGCATCCTCGTTCTCGCTTGCGGTATCCCCCTGGTCGCGGCCGCAGCCGACAGGCCCCAGCGCGCAAAACGCAACGTATTGTAGCATGCGCCCGCTTGCTCGGGGCCGGCGACGGGCTACCTGATGGCGATGGTCATGCTTGTGGCCGGCAGGTTCGCTCCGCTGAAGATGATGCCGTTCTCGGCGAGGTTGATTCCGTCGTCAACGTAGCCTTCAGCCGAACGGCGGTTGGCCGCGATCTCCTGATCGGTGAGCATGCGACGCGGTTTGGCCGGCATGCCAACCACGAGCGTTCCATTGGGGATGCTCATGCCGTTGGGAACGAGGGCGCCCGCGCCGATGAGGCAGTTGTCGCCTACCACCGCGTCGTTCATGACGATGGCGCCCATGCCTACAAGCGTGTTGTCGCCGATCGTGCAGCCGTGCAGGATGGCGCCGTGACCCACGGTCGTTCCCCGGCCGACGGTGAGGGTGCGGCCGTATTCGATGTGCAGGCAGCATTGCTCCTGGATGTTTGTTCCTTCGCCAACCACGATACGCCCGCCCTTTTCGGCGCGCAGCGTGGCGTTGAACAGAATGGTCACGTCCCTTTCAAGCGCGATATCGCCCACGAGGGTGGCGTTGGGCGCGATGCGCGCTTCGGGATCGATGCTCAGCCGGTAGTAGTCCTCCATGCTCTCTCCTCCGTGGATGATGGCGCGCCGTGACGATCGGTCGCGGGTTTTCGACGAAGGCCATTATAGGGGCATCGCGCCGATGAGAAAGGCGAGGAACGGCGCGAGCGCGCGCACTGCGCGGTGCGGCGGGCCTAGGAGGCTTGATAGCACCACAGGGCTTTCGACTGCGAGCAGATCTCTTCGAACGACCAATGGCGACTCGAGCGCTCGCTGCTCAGGGGGTCGTGAACGATGAGCATGCCATGCTCGTCGATGTCGGCAAGCACGATATAGGTGCCTTCGTCCCCGAAAGCACCGGGCCCGACTGCGGCGATAACGGGCCGGCCTCCCACAAGAGCGTGCCGGATGGAAGACTCGCTTGCCTCCACCGGTTCGACGGCCAAGCCCAGTTCAGCGGCCCCGTCGGTGAGGAGCGGTGCCGCATCGGACGAGTCGGCGAATCCGCTGCGCTGGGAGAAGGAAGCCACTTCGACCGGATCGGTCTGGACGTCCCCGGTCGATTCGATATACACCATGGCCAGGCATAACGGTGCAGCGCCTGCCGAAGCGACCGTGCCCGAACCATACGGGCGATCAGCCCACTGCGGGTCGTCCTGGTAAAGCGTGGGAACCGATCCCTTCTTCCAGGTTGACTGGGATTCGCTGAGGCTTGCGGCTCTCGTGGCATTGTCGTTGCCATAGGGATTGGCCTCTCCGCCGCCTACGAATCCGGTGATGGCCCGCGCGGCGAAGACGCCGGCGAACGCGCACGCAAGGGCGAAGAGGACGATGGCCGCAATGGCCGCGAGCGCGCGCTTGGGATTTACGCGCTCGAGCTTGAGTTCACCGCGAGAATCCGGCTCCGTTGCAAGAGGCCTTACCGTTTCGGAGGGCGTGAATGTGGCGATGCTCGGCTTGCGACGAGGGGTGGACGAGTAGCGGATGCCATGCGTGCTGCTGGGGAGGCGGCGGTGCTCGCTCGCGTACAGGTCGACGCGGCTGTTGTAGTCGGCTTTTTGGGTGACGATGTAGGGTAGGCCCCGGTACGGCACGGACGCCTCCTTCCGCTCATTCGATTATCGGTACGGTGTCGAGGCTTCGGCCCCAGAGGGGAAAGAAGCCGTTGGTTTGCATTACGTGAGTGTAGGGCGACGTGCGCTGCGCGCTCGCGGCCCCTTCGAGCCGTTTCCCCCTGTAGAGCGAGCGGTCAGGAAGCCGAAACGTTGTCGCGGGTCTGTCGGAAACCCGGCATCGACCGGAAAGGCTCCGGCGGAGTGCAGAGACGGCATCGCCATGCGGCGGCGCGGCGAATCCGCTCGGAGAGCCTCGCATCGCGCGCGCCGACGTGGAAGGCGGCGCGCGCATGGTGGACCGCATGCCGGTGTGGACGAGCTTGTCGGGCTGCGGCTCTATCGAACGTGCGGAGAGAAAAAATCATTTGTCCAAGCGGCCGGCCGGGAAACCGAGGTGAACGGCATCATGACAAACACCAGTAGTCTCCGTTTGTCATCCGCTTACGGAAAAATCCTCAAAAAATTCACCGTTCATCATCCGATGACGTGCCGATCAACTTCGCAAGCCTGCTAAAGAAAATCGCAGGATCGCATCATGGTCGCAGAGAAGCCGATGATCAAACGTCGGTCCGAAGGGAAGGAGCAGCTATGCCTTGGTTCGACCAACTGCCGTGGCTCGTGGCATTGGCGCCGTTCGCGGGCTTTTTCTGCGCGGCGCTCGTCAAGCGGCGCGATCCGATGATTGCGGGGGATCGGGTTTACCGACACGACCCGCCGGCTCGCGTCTCGCACTGGACCCATGCACTGGGCGTTGCCGTGTGCCTCATCTCCGGCATCGTCCTGGGTCTTCGGTTTACGCCCGCGTTCGTGACCGACGGCCCCGAGGCCGTCCTTTGGATGAACGTGCACTTCGTGGCTGCCGTATCGTTTCTGTTCGGGACGTTCTTCTACCTGGGCAACACAGTCATTTCGAGTCATCGCTTCAAGGAGCACCTTCCCACGCGCGATGCCGTGGTCACCACCATCCACCACTATGGGCGCAAACTGGGCTTCAAGAAGCTCTCGCCCGTCGAGGAGGACAAGTACTTCGAGAGCGAGAAGATCGCCTACCTCATGGCGCTGGGTTGCTCGGTGCTGCTGGTGGTGTCCGGCTTAGTGAAGGCGCTCGCGCATGTGGTGCTCACGCTGCCCGATCCGTTCATGAACGTCATCACGTGGACTCACGATGTCGCTGCCGCGCTCATGCTTCTGTTCTTCCTGGCGCACGTGTTCTTCGCAGCCGTGGTGCCCTTCTCATGGAAGACGTTCCCTTCGATGATATTCGGCTGGATGCCGCGCGAGGAGGCCGAGCGCGAGCATAAGATCTGGGTGCGCCGCCTCAAGGAGTCCGGCCGCGTCATCGAGGATCCGCAGGGTGCCGAGGCGCCCGCCGTGAACACGCCCATCGAGGACGGAGGTGCACAATGAGCACTGAGGATGCAACGGTTCCGGCCGTGGACGAGACCGGCCTGGGCGAGGATGCTTTCGAGGTTCCCGAAGCCGACCGCTTGTTCGCCCCGCCCACGCCCGAGGAGGCGGAGCATGCTCTGCGCGACCTCGTCTGGGGCGAGCATTTCGTGTGCACTCGCATGGCGGCGGCCCGTGGAAACTCGACGATGTACCTGTACAGTCTGCGCGAGGCGGCAGCGTTCCTTCTCGACGGCAACAGCGGCAGCGCGAGCTTGGGCTCGTCGGGGTCGTTCGCGTGGGTGGAGTTCGACCGGTTCGTCGCGTGGCTGCGCGACGTTCTTGGAGACACCGCGTTCGCGAACGTGCTCGAGGAGCGCCTGGGTGGGTGCGAGACCTACAACGACAAGATAGAAGTGCTGCGCCAACTGCTCGACCTGCGCATGACGCAGTATCGGCCCTACCTGCCTTCCGACGAAGGCGAGGGCGCGGGCGACGAAGGTGCGGACGAGGACGAAAACGAGGAGGAGCAAGCATGACGAACACCGAACAGAGCGCGACCGAGGGCATGCCGCAGCCGCCCTCTCCCCAGATCGAGCCGAGCGGTCTTTCCCGCCGCCAGTTCCTCGTCGGACTGGGCGGTTTGGGCATCGGCGCCGTCATCGGCGGCAGCATCGTGGGCCTGCTGCTGCCCGACGGCGTGTACGCCATCGAGGCGTCCGATGGCTACCTGCTTGTCGACACGAAAAAATGCGCCGGCTGCCAAAGCTGCATGCTGGCCTGCTCGCTCGTGCACAGCGGCAAGGAGAACCTATCGCTGTCGCGCATCCAGGTGAGCAAGAACGTTCTGAAGGGCTTCGGCGAGGACATCTTCCAGTACCAATGCCGTCAGTGTCCCGAGCCGTCGTGTGTAAACGCCTGCCCGACGGGCGCCATGCACGTCGATCCCGATACGAACGTCCGCACCGTGAACGAGGGCAAGTGCATCGGATGCGAGCGCTGTGTGGAGGCGTGTCCGTTCACCCCTTCGCGCGTTCAGTGGAACTTCGAGGAGCGGCACGCACAGAAGTGCGACCTGTGCAAGAACACGCCGTTCTGGAACCACGAGGGCGGCCCGAAGGGCGAGCAGGCGTGTGTGAAGGTGTGCCCCATGGACGCCATCAAGTTCACCAATGATATTCCCGTGCAAACCGACCAGGGCTATGACGTGAACCTACGCACCGTTCACTATGCGAGGATGGCGTTCCCCGTCGACGACGAGGCGAAGATTCCCGCCCAAGTGTACATCGACTCGATCACGCCGAGTCCGCAACCTCAGGCCTAACGGGAAGGAAGGACCACGATGTCTGATACGAAATACGGTTACGCGGGGGGCATCCTCGTCATCAACCTCGCCGACGAGAGTTACGAGATCGTCGACAGCGCCCCCTACGTCGACGAGTGGATAGGCGGGCACGGCCTGTGCTCGAAGCTGTTCTGGGACTATTGCGAGGACAAGAGCGTGCAGGCCTACGACCCGAAGAACGTCATCGTCTTCTCGTGCAACCCCTTCTCCGGCACGCTCGTCCCGGCGTCCTCGGCCCGCATCGAAATGACGGGGCTCGGGCCCTTCGCGTATCCTGAATGGTACACGCGATCGAGCATTGGCGGGCGCATCGCAGGCTCGATGAAGGCCGCCGGCTTCGACGCGTGCGTCGTCCTCGGCAAAGCCGAGCGGCGCGTATGGGTGAGCGTGGTGAACGACGAGGTGACCTTCCACGATGCCGAAGGGCTCTGGGGCAAGGGCACATGGGAAACCCAGGAGCTGATCTGGAGCGAGGTGACGCACCAGACTCCCGACGGCGGCTGGTTCGAGTTCACCCGCAGCCGCGACGGCGGCCGCTCGACGGATAGGCCCTCGGTTCTGGCCATCGGGCCGGCTGGCGAGAATCTCGTGCGCACGGCCACCATCACGCACGACGCCGGCCACGTGGCCGGCCAAAGCGGCTTCGGTGCTGTGTGGGGCGCGAAGAACCTGAAGGCGATCAGCTTCCTCGGATCGAAGAGCTTCGAGGTGGCCGATCCTGCGACCCTCATCGACCTGCGCATCGAACTGCAGCGCGATTATGGCTACCATGTGGACAACCCCACTGCCGAGCTGGCGAGCCTGTCGTTCGGCGCCATGGGCGAGATCATCCGTCAGCCCGGTTTCAGCACGTTCAACCTGACCCTCAAGGACACCACGGGCCGTCCCGAAGGATGCCTCGGCTGCTTCCGCAACTGCCGCATCAACGTAGCGGGCCGCGTCGGCAATGAAGCCACGTGCAACTCCAGCCTGTACTACACTGCGAGCGGTAAGACGGAGGATCAGCTGTACGTGAACACGATCCTGAACGACCTGGGCATCGACGCATTCGAGGTCGATTTCCTCCCGTATCTGCGCAACCTCAACAAGATGGGCGTTTTGGGCGAGGGTATGGAAATAGACACCGATCTACCCTTCGACCGGTTCGATAACGTGGTCTTTCCCGATACGCTGATCAAGCGCATCGCGTACCGCGAAGAGATCGGCGACGATCTGGCCGAAGGCTTGGCGCGCGCGGCCATGAAGTGGGGACGCTGGGAGGAGGATACCGCTACGGGGCTGCTCGAGCGCCCGTACTGGGGCTACTGCATGCACTACGACCCGCGCGTCGAGGCGGAGTGGGGCTACGCCACCATCCTGAACGAGCGCGACATCAACGAGCATGGCCTCAACTGGATCATCCATTGGACGCCCATGCTGTGGAAGGGCCTGGGAGGCGACTGGCTCTCCGCCGAGGATTTCGTGTCCGAGATCACGGGACTCGTGGGGCTTTCGGATCCGAAGTGCCTCGATTTCAGCGAGGAGGGCATGTACTCCGACCTCATGGTGGAGACTACCGAATGGTACCGCTACCACGGACGTTTCTGGATCCAGAGCATGGGCATGTGCGATTGGGCCTGGCCGAACCTCGTGAACTTCGTGAACTTCAGCCCGGACGATTACGGCGGCGCATCCCCGCGCTTCGAGCTGGGATTCTTCAAGGCGGTCACCGGGCGAGAGCTGACATACGAGGAGAGCTTGGACTACGGCCGCAAGTTTCTCCTCCTCGACCGCGCCATCTGGATCGAGCAGGGTCGCGAGCGGGAGGACGAGCAGTTCGCGAAGTACATCTACGATGTGCCCACGAGCACGCCGTACTTCATGCCCGCCGTCGAGAACGGCGAGTGGGTGTACAGCACGAACATGGGCCGCACGCTCGACCGCGACAAGTTCGAAGAGGTGAAGACGAAGCTCTACGCCCATGACGGCCTGAACGAGAAAGGCTATCCGAAGAAGTCAGAGCTTGCGAAATATGGGCTCGACGACGTGGCGCAGCGCCTGCAAGAGCTCGGCAAGCTCGGAGAATAGGGGAGAGGATGGGACTTCCCACCAACCACAATACTTTCCCCGAGAGGAGCTCGGCGCCGCGCCCGGCGGCGAGCTCCGCCTCGGGGGGCGCGGGCTCGCTCGACGTGGCGGCCGTGCGCGCGCAGTTTCCGCTCGTGGCGGCGGGGCAGCAGCTCAAGCGGCCGCTCGCGTATTTGGACAACGCCGCCACTACGCACAAGCCCGAATGCGTTCTGTCGTCGCAGGAGTACTTCTACCGGTGTGCGAACGCGAACGCCTCGCGTGGCGTATACTCGCTGGCGAAGACGTCGACGAAGCTCTACGAGAAGGCGCGGCGCATGGCGGCCGCCTTCATCGGCGCGGCCGACGACGAGATCATATTTACGTCGGGAGCGACAGCGGGGCTCAACCTCGTGGCCTTCTCGTACGGCGCGAACCGCCTGGCGCCGGGCGACGAGGTGGCCATCACCATGGCCGAGCACCACAGCAACCTCCTGCCCTGGCAGGCCGTGGCGAAGCTCACGGGAGCGAAGCTCGTGTACCTGCTGCCCGACGAGGAGGGCCGCATCTCGGACGAGGAGATTGCGGAAAAGGTGGGCCCGCGGACGAGGATCGCGGCCGTGGCCCACGTGTCGAACGTGCTGGGAAGCGTGCAGCCTGTGCGGCGCATCGCCGACGCCGTGCATGCGGTGGGCGGCGTGCTGGTGGCGGATTGTGCGCAGAGCGTGGCGCATCTGCCGGTCGACGTCTCCGCGCTCGGGGCCGACTTCCTGGCGTTTTCTGCGCATAAGATGTTCGGGCCTCTGGGTACGGGAGTGCTGTACGGCCGTCGCGAGCTCCTTGAGGGCATGGAGCCCTTGCTGCGAGGAGGCGGCATGATCGAGAGCGTGTTCGAGCAGGATGCCGCGTTCGCGCTCGCTCCCGCGCGATTCGAGGCCGGCACGCCGAACATCGCTGGAGCCGTGGGCCTGGCCGAGGCCATGCGGTTCATGCTGGAGCTAGGCTACGATGCGGTGCGCGACCATGAGCGGCATCTGCTCGAGCGCCTGCTCTCGGGCCTCGCGGCCGTTCCGGGTGTGCGCGTGCATGGCGCGACGCGGGCGGACGGAACGTTCGAGGACGACGAGCCTCTGCGTTGCGGCGTCGTTTCGTTCAACGTCAGCGGCGTGGACGCGAACGACGTGGCCGCTGCGCTCGCGCGCGACAACGTCGCCGTCCGTGCGGGGGCGCACTGCGCCGAGCCCCTCGTGCGCTTCCTCGGCGAGCGGGCCACCTGTCGCGCGAGCCTGGCGCTGTACAACACCGACGAGGACGTTGACCGCTTTCTTGAGTCGGTGGAGGGTGCCAAGGCTGCCGTCGCCATCATGATCATGGCCAGCATGCACTGACCTTCTCGCTCGCATCTTCTCAGGGACGCCGCCTGAGTCCGATCGTGGGCCGACGGCGTTTTTTCTCATCGACCGCGGCCATGTGGATTTGCTGCGGGAATCCTTCGATCGTCGAAGTTTTGCTTGCGGCTGCTCGAACGAGAGGTATACTGGCGTCCAACAACCTCATAGATCGAAATGCGATGACGAGGACCAGTAGGGACGAATCCATCTTCCAGAGAGCCGGCGGAAAGCTGCGAGCCGGCGGTGGACGGTCCGAAAGCCCCCTCCGAGCAGTTCGGCATGAACGTTTCGCGCGCGGATGGACGATCTCCGGTCCGGTGCGCGGGGCAAGTAGGGCTGAACCGGCGACAACCGTTACTTGTCTAAGCGTGCGCTGCGGCTAGACCGTCGTGCATCCTTTCTCGCAACCGTGGTCCTGGTGCAGCTCGTTGCTTGCAGCAGGATTTTTTTATGGGCGGAACCCGGAACCGGGCATCCAGAGAGAAGGGATCGGACATGCAGCTACGCAGCGATGCCGTACGATGCGGCACGGCGCGCGCCCCTCACCGCAGCCTGCTCAAGGCCGACGGGATCACCGACGAGGAGCTGGAGCGGCCGCTCGTCGCCGTCTTCAACTCCCGAAACGACATCATCCCGGGGCACAACAACCTCGACAAGATCGCCGAGGCCGTGAAGGCCGGCATCTACATGGCCGGCGGCGTGCCGTTCGAGATATCAACCATCGGCGTGTGCGACGGCATCGCCATGAACCACGACGGCATGCACTACTCCCTCGTGTCGCGCGAGGCCATCGCCGACTCGCTGGAGTGCGCGGTGCAGGGTCACGCCTTCGACGCGCTCGTGTGCATCCCAAACTGCGACAAGATCGTGCCGGGCATGCTGCTGGGCGCGCTGCGCGTGAACATTCCCACGGTGTTCGTGTCGGGCGGCCCGATGCTGGCTGGCACCCATCCGGGCGGCTGCGGCCCCTCCACCGACCTCAACACACTGTTCGACGGGGCGGCCCAGGTCACGAACGGCACGATGACCGAGGACGAGCTCAAGTTCTACGAGGACACGGCGTGCCCCACCTGCGGCAGCTGCTCAGGCATGTTCACGGCGAACTCCATGAACTGCCTCACCGAGGCGCTCGGCATCGCGCTTCCCGGCAACGGCACCATCCCCGCGGTGTACTCCGAGCGCATCCGCTTGGCGAAGCACGCGGGCATGAAGGTGATGGAGCTCTTGGAGCAGGGGGTCTGCGCGCGCGACATCGTGAACGAGGCCGCCATCCGCAACGCCATGGAGTGCGACATGGCCTTCGGCGGCTCCACGAACACGGTGCTGCACCTCACGGCCATCGCCCGCGAGGCGGGCCATCCCATCACGATGGACGACTGGGACGCGGCGAGCGCGCGCACGCCGCACCTCGTGAAGCTCGCGCCCTCGGGGCCGCGCCCGCTCACCGACCTGTACGAGGTGGGAGGCGTGCCCGTGGTCATGGCGGAACTCGACCGCTTAGGGCTCATCGACCGCAGCGCGCTCACCTGCATGGGCCCGATGGGGGACTACCTCGACTACATGGCCGAGCACTGCGCCGGCGCGGACGGCGAGGTGGTGCGCGCACACGACAACCCCTTCTCCCCAGTGGGCGCGCTCAAGGTGCTGCACGGCAACATCGCTCCCGATGGCGCCATCGTGAAGAAGTCGGCCGTCGATCCCTCGATGATGACGCATACCGGCCCCGCGCGCTGCTTCGACAGCGAGGAGGAGGCCTGCGCCGCCATCAACGCCGGGAAGATCGTGGCGGGCGACGTGGTGGTCATCCGCTACGAGGGGCCGAAGGGCGGCCCGGGCATGCGCGAGATGCTGACGCCCACCTCGTCCATCGTGGGGATGGGCCTGTCCACGAGCGTGGCGCTCATCACCGACGGGCGCTTTTCGGGCGCGACGAAGGGCCCGGCCGTGGGACACGTGAGCCCCGAAGCGGCCGCGGGCGGCCCCATCGCGCTCATCGAGGAGGGCGACCAGGTGACGGTGGACATCGAGGGCGGCGCGCTCACGCTGCGCGTGGACGATGCCGAGCTCGAACGCCGCCGCGCGGTCTGGACGCCGCCGGCGCCGAAGCACGACCATGGCGTGCTCGCGAAGTACGCGAGACTGGTCTCATCAGCGGACAAGGGGGCGTATGTGTCATGACGAATACACGCAAGCAATCGGAGGGCGCCGAGACCGCCGCGTCTGAGGGCCGCGAGCAGCCGGCCGCGCGGCCTGGCGCGACGGCGGCGGCCAAGGGCGCGCCGCGAGGGCTTGGCAGCAAGAATCCCAAACAGGGCATGACGATGACGGGAGCTCAGGCGGTCGTCGCCTCGCTCGAGGCCGAGGGTGTCGACCTCGTATTTGGCTACCCGGGCGGGCAGGCCATCAAGATCTACGACGCGCTGTACGACTCCGACCGGATCAGGCACGTACTGTCGCGCCACGAGCAGGGCGCCGTGCACGAGGCCGACGGCTATGCGCGCGCCACGGGCAACGTGGGCGTGGCCATCGTCACGAGCGGCCCGGGCGCCACGAACACGGTGACGGGCATCGCGACGGCCTATATGGACAGCGTGCCGCTCGTGGTGATCACGGGCCAGGTGCCGCGCGGCGTCATCGGCACTGACTCGTTCCAGGAATCCGACATCGTGGGCATCACCATGCCGGTGGTGAAGCACAGCTACCTGCTGCAATCCACCGACGAGCTGACGGCTACGTTCCGGGAGGCGTTCCATATCGCCAAGACCGGGCGTCCCGGCCCCGTGCTCATCGACGTGCCGAGCGACCTCGCCAGTGAGGAGCTGGTGTTCGAGTATCCCGACGAGGTGAGCCTGCCCTCATACAAGCCCACCTACCGCGGCAACGCCAAGCAGGTCAGGCAGGCGGTCGCTCGCATCCGCCGCGCCGAGCGGCCCGTTCTCTACGTGGGCGGCGGCGTGGTGTCCTCCGGCGCCTCGGAAGAACTCAGGGCGCTTGCCGAACTTATGCGCATCCCGGTGGTCACCACGCTTATGGGCAAAGGCGCGTTCCCTGCGTCGCATGAGCTGAACCTCGGACCTGTGGGCATGCATGGTTCGAAGTACGCGAACCTCGCCATGACGGAAAGCGATCTCATCATCGCGGCAGGTGCTCGTTTCTCCGATCGTGTGACAGGGCGACTCGACGAGTTCGCGCCGCATGCCGAGGTCATCCATATCGATATCGACCCGGCCGAGATCGGCAAAGTGCGCGAGGCGCAGATCCCTATCGTGGGCGACCTCAAAGGCGTTCTCGCGAACGTCGTTGCCCAGCTCGTGAAAGAGAACGCCCAACCTCGAACGGCCGAGTGGCTCGCGCAGATCGCCGAATGGCGCTTTCGCCACCCGTTCTACCATCCGAACGTCGGCGACGCTCCGGATGAGATCGTGCCCGAGGTGGTGATGGAGAAGCTCTCCGCTGCGCTCGATCCTGAGCAGAGCATCGTCGTGACCGAGGTGGGACAGCACCAGATGTGGGCCGCCCAGCACATCGCGCGCGAATGCCCGCGCTCGTTCATCTCGTCGGGCGGCCTGGGCACGATGGGCTTCGGCTTCCCGGCGTCCATCGGAGCCGCCATCGGGTGTCCCGACAAGACGGTGGTGTGCGTGGCTGGCGACGGGTCGTTCCAGATGAACAGCCAGGAAATGGCCACGGCGGGCATTCACGGCGTGCCGGTGAAGGTGCTCGTCATGGACAACCGCTGCCTGGGGATGGTGCACCAGTGGCAGCACCTGTTCTACGGCGAGCGCTACTCGTCGACGCTGCTCGACGCCAACCCCGACTTCGTGAAGCTGGCCGACGCGTACGGTTGGCAGGCCGCGCGTGTCGAGGGCCCCGACGAGCTGGACGCCGCCTTGGCAGCGATGCTGGCGGCCAAGGGGCCGTACCTGCTGGACGTGGCCATCTCGCGCGACCAGAACGTATTCCCCATGGTGGCGCCCGGCCGTGCGCTCGATGACGTTATTGGAGCCATTGATGCGGCAGTGGGGGCCGTGCGCACGGACGTGCCCGAGGCGGACGGCGCTGCGGGCGGGAAAGGGGGCACCCGATGAGGCACATTCTATCCGTTTTGGTGGAGAACAAGCCGGGCGTGCTCTCGCGCGTGACGGGGCTCATTTCGCGGCGCGGCTTCAACATCGAGTCGCTGTCGGTGGGCCCCACCGAGGACCCCACCATGTCGCGCGTCACAGCCATCGTGAACGCCGACGAGGTGGCTTACGAGCAGATCACCAAGCAGCTGCACAAGCTGATCAGCGTGCACAAGATCAACGACCTCACCGACGAGGGCGCCATCGAGCGCGAGCTCGTGCTGTTCAAGGTGAACGCCACGCCCGAGCGCAGAAGCGAGATCATCGAGATCGCCAATGTCTTTCGCGCGAAGATCGTCGACGTGGGGAAGAGCTCCCTCACCATCGAGGCGACCGGGGACGAGAGCAAGCTTAAAGGTATGGAAGACCTTTTTCGCGCCTACGGCATCAAGGAGATCATTCGCACCGGCAAGATCGCCATGTCCCGCAACAGCAAGGACGTATGAGATTCCGCCGTTCCCCGCGGGGTAGCGCAAAGCGCACGTGCCGAACGGCGGAACGGGCCGATGCTCCTCGCTGACATTGCCGGACCAGTTTGACCTTAGCAACCTCAGCCAACAGAAAGGAAACCAACCATGGCTGTTACGATCTACCACGAGAACGACGCGAACCCCCAGCTCATCCAAGACAAGAAGGTGGCCATCATCGGGTATGGAAGCCAGGGCCACGCCCACGCGCTCAACCTGAAGGACTCGGGGGTCGACGTGCGCGTGGGCCTGCGCGATGGCTCGAAGTCGCGCGCGGCCGCCGAGGAGGCGGGCCTCAAGGTGATGGGCGTCGCCGAGGCCGCCGAGGAAGCCGACCTCATCATGATCCTCACGCCCGACGAGACCCAGGCCGCCACCTACGAGGCCGACATCGCTCCGCACCTCAAGGCGGGGGACACCCTCGCGTTCGCGCACGGCTTCAACATCCACTTCGGCTACATCGAGCCGCCCGCGGACGTGGACGTCGTCATGATCGCGCCGAAGGGCCCGGGCCACATGGTGCGCCGCGTGTTCACCGAGGGCGCGGGCGTGCCGTGCCTCATCTGCGTGAGCCAAGACGCGTCGGGCGCAGCCAAGGACGTGGCGCTGTCCTACGCGTGGGGCATCGGCGGCGCGCGCGCCGGCGTCATCGAGACCACGTTCAAGAACGAGACGGAAACCGACCTGTTCGGCGAGCAGGCGGTGCTCTGCGGCGGCGTGACGGCCCTCATCAACGCCGGCTTCGAGACGCTCGTCGAGGCGGGCTACCCGCCCGAGATGGCCTACTTCGAGTGCTTCCACGAGATGAAGCTCATCGTGGACCTCATGTACGAGGGCGGCATGTCGAACATGCGCTACTCCATCTCGAACACGGCCGAGTATGGCGACTACTACGCCGGTCCCCAGGTGATCACCGACGAGGCGAAGGCTGCGATGAAGACCATCCTCGAGCGCATCCAGGATGGCAGCTTCGCCCACGAGTTCATGGAGGACTCCGAGAACGGCCAGGCATGGCTGAAGGAGCAGCGCGATGAGCACGCCCAGGCCCCGATCGAGCAGGTGGGCGAGAGCATTCGCTCCATGTTCTCCTTCGTGCGGAGGTAGGCCGGGACGCATGTTGCCCGACGTGCCGTCCGACAGGGATGTGCTGCGCGCCGCGCTCGGGTTGCGTGCCACCCGGAAAGCAGAGCGATCTTCGGGATGCCGACTTCCGCGAGCGATGATCGCTTTCTGGGCGTTGCGGAAGCCCGACGCGTACCGGTGAGGCGATCATATCGCTCTGCCGAACGCGCCGCCGCTGTCGGCAGGTGCCGGCAGCGGCGTTTTCTCATGTCGTTCGTTATATTCTGTGTCGAGTGCGCTGTACGCGCGGTAGAATATCGAACCGGTGGAATCGTCGTCGGCAGGATGGGAGCGTATTGGTATGGCAGCAAAAAAAGTGCTCGTGACCGAGAAGGTAGCTGACGCCGGACTCGAGGCTCTGCGCGACAGAGGGCTTGAGGTCGACGTCAGGCTGGACATGACGCCAGAGGAGCTTATAGCGACCATCCCCGACTACGATGCGCTCGTTATCAGGTCGGCTACGAAGGTTTCGCGCGACGTTATCGAAGCCGCCGAGAAGCTGCGCGTCATCGGGCGCGCGGGCGTGGTGGTCGACAGCGTGGACCTGGATGCCGCCACTGAGCGCGGGATCATCGTATGCAATGCTCCCACTTCCAACCTCGTGTCGGCGGCCGAGCATACGATGGCGCTTATGCTGGCCTGCGCGCGCAACATCGCGCAGGCGAATGCTTCCATGCATGAGGGCAAATGGGAGCGCAACCGCTTCGTCGGCACCGAGCTGTACGAGAAGACGCTCGCCATTTTCGGCCTGGGCCGCATCGGCGGGCTCGTGGCGGAGCGGGCCAAAGCGTTCGGTATGAAGCTTATCGGCTACGACCCGTACTGCAGCCCTGGTCGCGCGGAGCAGCTGGGCGTAACGCTGTACGACGACGTGGAGGCGATTCTGCCGCTTGCAGACTTCGTCACGGTGCACCTTCCCAAGACGAAGGAGACCATAGGCATGTTCGGTCCCGATCAGTTTGCCCGTATGAAAGACGGCGTCATCCTGATCAATACGGCTCGGGCCGGCATCTACAACGTCGACTCGCTTGCCGATTTCCTGGCTGCCGGCAAGATAGGCGCGGTCGGTTTGGACGTCTTCCAGGACGAGCCCTGTGCGGAAAGCCCGCTCCATGAGTTCGAGAACGCCATCCTCACGCCCCATCTGAGCGCGAGCACCGTTGAAGCCCAGCGCCGCGCCGGCGTGCAGACGGCCGAGTACGTGGCCGCAGGTCTCGATGGGTCCATTGTGCCCACGGCTCTCAACATGGCGCCGCTGCCGCCCGAGGTCATGGATGCGGTAGGACCCTATGTGCCCGCTTGCCAGATGATGGGTAGCATCCTTGCCCAGATGGATGGCGAGATACCCCAGTACCTCAAGCTCACTGCGGCCGGATCGCTCTCCACGGTCGACCTGTCCATCCTCGTAGCGGGCACGCTCAAGGGCCTGCTCTCGTACAAGCGGGTGGCCATGGTCACGCCGGTGAACGCCGAGTCTATGGCGAAGCGCCACGGCATCAAGGTCGAAACGTTGTCGCATGCCGACGCGGAGGGCTATGCCTCGGCGGTTTCCATCGTGGCCGACGGTACCGAGATAGCCTGCACGCTCGCGGATGAGGCTCACGGCGCCCGTCTGGTCTCGTTGCTTGGCTATAAGCTGGACATCGCTCCAGCTGGGCAATCGCTCGTGTTCGAGTACGAGGATGCTCCGGGTCGCGTCGGCGTTATCGGCACGATCCTGGGCGAGCAGGGCATCAATATCACCACGATGCAAATCTGCACGAAACCCGACGAGCAGCGAGCGCTCGTATACGTGAACGTTGAAGGCGCCGTGGACGATACGGTGCTCGCCGAGCTGCGCGAAGGCGTGAGCGGCCTTGCGAACCTCTGGTACATCAGATTGTAGCTTCGGAGCGAGCGGCGCGAATCCCGCGACTGGCGGGGTGCTGCTTTGTTATGATGGTGCAGGTACTTGATAGGGCCGCCGTGCAGAGAGGCACGCTGCGGCTGGCACAACACGGAAAGGAAGTACGCATATGACGCGCAAGATTGCCATCTTCGACACCACGTTGCGCGACGGCGAGCAATCGCCGGGCGCATCCATGAACACCGAGGAGAAACTGGTCATCGCGCGTCAGCTTCTACGCTTGGGCGTCGACGTCATCGAGGCAGGCTTCCCCATCTCGAGCCCTGGCGACTTCGAGTCCGTGCGTCGCATCGCTGAACTTGCCGGTGATCAGGCTACCGTCTGCGCCCTCACGCGCGCAGTCGAGAAGGATATCGATTCGGCGGCCGATGCGCTCAAGTACTGCAAGCGTCCCCGCATTCATACCGGTATCGGCGTGAGCCCCAGCCATATGCGCGACAAGCTGCGCATCACCGAGGACGAGTGCGTCGAGCGCGCTGTGAAGTGCGTCGCCTACGCCAAGAAGTACGTCGAGGATGTTGAATTCTATGCCGAAGATGCCGGGCGCAGCGATTACGCTTTTCTGGCGCGCGTCATCGAGGCCGTCATCAAAGCCGGTGCGACGGTGGTGAACATTCCTGACACGACGGGATATTCTCTTCCCGAGGAGTTCGGCGCGCGTATCGAATACCTCATGAATCATGTGGACGGCATCGAGAACGCCACCGTGTCGGTACACTGCCATAACGACCTTGGCATGGCTACGGCGTTGTCGCTTGCCGGCGTAAGATGCGGTGCAGCGCAGATCGAATGCACAATCAACGGTTTGGGCGAGCGCGCCGGCAACACCGCTATGGAGGAAGTGGTCATGGCGATAAAGATGCATGGCGAGGAGCTGGACGCCCACACCGACATCAACACGCGTGAGTTCATAAAGGCGAGCCGTCTCGTATCATCTATCACCGGCATGGGCGTGCAGGCCAACAAGGCCATCGTAGGGGCCAACGCCTTCGCGCACTCCTCCGGCATCCACCAGGACGGCGTGCTCAAAAAGCGCGATACCTACGAGATCATCGACCCGGCTGACGTGGGCGCAGGCCAGAGCCAGATCGTGCTCACGGCGCGCTCGGGCCATGCGGCGCTCAAGCACCGCCTGGAGGAGTTGGGCTACGAGCTGGAGGGCGAGCCGCTCGACCAGGTGTATGACGCCTTCCTCAATCTGGCCGACAAGAAGAAGGAAGTGTATGACGAGGATCTCGAGAGCCTGGTCAACGAGCGCGAGCGCAACGAGAGCGCGCTGTACTCGCTCGAAGGCGTGCAGATCAGCTGCGGGTTCCCGCTCACGCCCACGGCGACGGTTACGCTTCGCAATCAGGCCGACCAAGTGGTCACGGCGTGCGAGTTCGGCACGGGCCCGGTCGACGCCATGTGCAAGGCCGTGAACAAGATTGTCCAGGTCGACAATGATCTCACGGAGTTCTCGGTGCAGTCCGTCACCCGCGGCATCGACGCCCTTGGAGAGGTGACCATCCGCGTGACCGCGCCGGACGGCGACGTATACACGGGCCGCGGGGCGGACGGCGACATCGTGGTTTCATCCACCAAGGCGTATCTGAACGCGCTCAACCGCCTGCTGAACGACAAGCAGGGCAAGCGCGGCTAGGGCGGCGTCGAAAAGACCGACCGTCTCGGGACGGACGAAACCGATGAGCGCGCAAAGAACAGGGCGCGTTGGTGAAAGAGGGTGGCAGCGATGCCGCCCTCTTTCACGTTGAAACCCGATCGAAACAGGGGCTCTACACGGCGGAAACATTGACCCCGTAAGCTGAAGTCATAGCGGAAACGAGGGCCATGCATCCTCATGGAAAGGCGCGGTGCTTTTGGCGGACCTCCCTTGCCCGCGCCTTTCTGCGAGGATGCAGCCTCTGTTTCCGCTCAGGAGACCAACGTGAGACGCATGCAAGAGACGAGGAGCCCATCGATGAGAAAGCGGGCGACACTGCGCGAAGGCGACGTGCGCATTCCCTCCGGATGCGCCATCGCCGGCATCATGGACAGAAGCGGTGCGCGCCATGGCGGCAGCGACATCCTGAAATCGATCGCGCTCATGCACGATCGCAGCAACGGACTGGGCGGCGGGTTCGCGGCCTACGGCATCTACCCCGAGTTCGCGGAGCTGCACGCGTTCCATGTCATGTACGAGAGCAAGGAGGCGCGCGACCGCACCGAGGCATACCTTGACGAGCATTTCACGAGCGAGAAACAGGAGCGCATCCCCACCGAGCCGGTGAAGGGCATCCAGGATCCGCCGGACGTCTGGCGCTACTTCCTCGCGCCGCATCCGATAAAGCTCTCGCTGAGCGGCCTCGACGAGGCCGAGTACACCATGCAGCACGTGTTCCATATCAACGCGGACATCCCCGGGGCGTTCGTGGCCTCGTCGGGCAAGAACATGGGCGCGTTCAAGGGCGTGGGCTATCCCGAGGACATCGGCGCGTTCTACCGCATCGAGGAATACGGGGCATGGCTGTGGACGGCGCACGGGCGCTTTCCCACGAACACACCTGGATGGTGGGGCGGCGCGCATCCGTTCACGCTGCTCAACTGGTCCATCGTGCACAACGGCGAGATATCCAGCTACGACGCCAACCGCCGCTACGTCGAGCAGTTCGGCTATGATTGCACGCTCAAAACCGACACCGAGGTCATCACGTACCTGTTCGACCTGCTGGTGCGCCGGCACGGCTTCTCGCAGGAGATGGCCGCACACATCATGTGCGCGAGCGCCTGGGACGAGATCGACAAGATGGAATCCGGGCGTGCCGCGTTCGAGACGGCGCTGCGCTGCGTGTACGCGAGCGCGCTCGTGAACGGCCCGATGTCGGTGATCCTCGGCTCGGACGAGGGGCTGCTCGCGCTCAACGACCGCCTGAAGCTGCGCGCGCTCATGGCGGGCGAGAAGGGCAGCATGGTGTACCTCGCTTCCGAGCAGGCTGCCATCGAGGTGGTCTGCCCCGACGTGCAGAACGTGCGCTCCATCGAAGGCGGCGAGCCTTTCGTGGTTCAACGTGAGAAAGGGGCGTGAGGGGCATGCAGGACTACCTGCTTCCGCGCTACAAGGTGCTGCGCGACGCCGACCAGTGCGTCCGGTGCGGTGTGTGCGAGCGCTCGTGCAGCAACGAGGTACACAAGGTGGACGAGGAGCTCGGACGCGTCATCGCCAACCACCGCGCGTGCGTGAACTGCCAGCGCTGTGTGGTCATGTGCCCTACGCAGGCCCTCGCCATCACGCGGTGGCCCCAGGTGGGAAACGGCTCGAACAACTGGACGCTCGGCGCAATGCAGGACATCGCCAAACAGGCGCAGACCGGCGCGGTGCTGCTCTCGTCGATGGGCAACCCGCAGCCCTATCCCCTCTACTGGGATCATCTGCTGCTGAACGCGAGCCAGGTGACGAACCCGTCCATCGATCCTCTGCGCGAGCCCATGGAGACCCGTGTGCTCTTGGGCAGCCGCCCCGATGCGCTCAAGGTGGACGAGTGCGGGCGCCGGGTGATGTCGAAGATGCCGCCGCAGATCAAGCTCGACGTGCCGCTGATGTTCTCGGCCATGAGCTTCGGCTCCATCTCGCTCAACACGCAGAAGGCGCTCGCCATGGCCGCCGAGGAGCTGGGCACCTACTTCAACACCGGTGAGGGCGGCCTGCATAAAGACCTCGAGTGCTACGGGGAACACGCCGTGGTGCAGGTGGCGAGCGGCCGCTTCGGCGTGGACGCGCGCTATCTGAACGCGGGCGCGATGGTTGAGATCAAGATCGGCCAGGGCGCGAAACCGGGCATCGGCGGCCATTTGCCCGGCGAGAAGATCAACGAGGAGGTTTCGCAGACCCGCATGATTCCGCGCGGCACCGACGCCATCTCGCCCGCGCCGCATCACGACATCTACTCCATCGAGGATCTGCGCCAGCTCATCTACTCGCTCAAGGAGGCCACGCGCTACGAGAAGCCCGTCGCCGTGAAGATCGCCGCCGTGCACAACGCGTCCGCCATCGCCAGCGGCATGGCGCGCGCCGGCGCGGACGTCATCGTGTTGGACGGCTTCCGCGGCGGCACGGGAGCGGCGCCCCTGCGCATTCGCGACAACGTGGGCATTCCTCTGGAGCTCGCGCTCGCGGCGGTCGACCAGCGCCTATGCGACGAGGGCATTCGCTCGAAGGTGAGCCTCGTGGCCGCGGGATCCATCCGCAACTCGGCGGATGTGGTGCGCGCGGTCGCGCTCGGGGCCGACGCCGTGTACTGCGCGAGCGCTGCGCTCATCGCGCTCGGGTGCCACCAGTGCCAGGACTGCGCGAGCGGCCGCTGCAACTGGGGTATCGCCACGCAGCGTCCCGAGCTCACGCGCCGGCTCAACCCGGAGATCGCCGCCGAGCGCGTGGTCAACCTCGTGCGCGCCTGGAACCACGAGATCCAGGAGATGATGGGCGGCATGGGCATCAACGCCATCGACAGCCTTCGGGGCAACCGCCTCATGCTGCGCGGCGTGGGGCTGAGCGATAAGGAACGGGAGATCCTCGGCGTGAAGCATGCGGGAGAGTGAGGAATACGATGGGCAAGACGGTTTCCGTGACGCTGGGCACCGCGCACTTCGCCGAGGCGAACGCGACGGTGCGCGAGGCCCTTTCGCAGAACGATACGGTAGAAGTGAACGGGGTGTTCGCCCAGCGCTATCTAGGCTGCGCGATGCCGGCGGGCAAGACGCTCAGGATACACGGCGTCCCCGGCAACGACTTGGCTTGCTATTTGGACGGCGGCGAGATCGAGGTGTTCGGCAACGCGCAGGACCAGATCGGCAACACCATGAACGACGGCTGCATCGTGGTGCACGGCCGCTGCGGCGACGCGGCGGGATACGGCATGCGCGGCGGGCAGATCCTCGTGCGCGACGGCTGCGGCTGGCGCGTGGGCATCCACATGAAGCAGTTCGAGGGCAAGCGCCCTGCCATCGTCATCGGCGGCGACGCGGGCAGCTTTCTCGGCGAGTACCTGGCCGGCGGCATCATCGTGCTTCTGGGGAAGCCGGGAAGGCATCTGGCCACCGGCATGCACGGCGGCGTGATCTACCTGAGGCACCCGATCGGCGAGGACGAGGTGTCCGCGGGCCTCGTGCAGGAGCCTGCCGACGAAGTGGATCGCACGGTCATCGGCGCGCTGCTCAGGCGCTATAACGAGTGCTTTGCCGCCGACCTCGACGAGCCTCTGGACGAGTCCGGTGAAGGCTTCCACCGCTTGAGGCCCACCACCGTCCGACCCTACGCCGCCCTGTACGCAAACTGAGCGGCGGCGCCGAGATCGTCGGGGGGGGGCTCAAGACGGCATTCCGCCCCGTCTCGCTACGGCCGCCTCGACCAACCCCAGGAACAGCGGATGCGGGCGGGTGGGACGGCTCTTGAACTCGGGGTGGCCCTGGCTGGCCACGAACCAGGGATGCTCTTCCAGCTCTACCATCTCGATGAGCCGGCCGTCGGGCGACACGCCGGATACGACGAGCCCCGCCTCTTGCAACGCATCGCGATACGCGTTGTTCACCTCGTAGCGATGGCGATGCCGTTCGTAGACCACTTCCTCCCCGTATGCCCCGTGCGCGCGTGTGCCCGGCATCACGCGGCAGGGGTAGGCTCCCAAGCGCATGGTGCCGCCCTTATCCTCCACATCCTCCTGCTCGGGCATGAGGTCGATCACGGGGAAGGCCGCCTCCGCGTCGAACTCGGCGGAGGTCGCGCCCGGCATGCCGGCCACGTGGCGCGCGAACTCGCATACGGCGGCCTGCAACCCAAGGCAGATGCCGAGGAAGGGCAACCCGTTCTCGCGCGCATAGCGTGCGGCGGCTATCTTCCCCTCGAAGGCGCGCTCGCCGAAGCCTCCCGGCACGAGAACGCCGTCGACGTCTGCCAGCACATCGGCGGCGTTGCCGTCTCCGACCTCCTCGCCGTCCACGAGGCGCACGTCCACATGGCGTCCACAGGCAACGCCCGCGTGCCCGAGCGCCTCCATCACCGAGAGGTAGGCGTCGGGCAGGCTCACATACTTGCCCACCACCGCGATGCGCACTTGGCCCTCGCAGGCGCGCGAGGCCCCGATGAACGAGCGCAAGGGCGCAAGATCGGCCTCGGGCGCCTCGAGCCCCATCCGCGCGAGCGCCAACTCGTCGAAACGCTGGTCGTGCAGCATGAGCGGCACCTCGTAGATGGATTCCGCGTCGACGCAGGCCAGCACCTCCTCGGGCCGCACGTCGCAGAACAGCGCGATCTTCTCGCGAACAGGCTTGGTGACGGCATGGTCGCTACGGCACACGATGAAGTCTGGCTGCACGCCGAGCGACCGCAGCTCCTTCACCGAATGCTGCGTGGGCTTCGTCTTCACCTCGTGGGCCGCGGCGATGTAGGGCACGAGCGTAACGTGCACGAACAGCACGTCGCCGACGGGGCGCTCCTTCTTGAACTGGCGTGCGGCCTCTATGAAAGGCAGCGACTCGATGTCGCCGATGGTGCCGCCGATCTCGGAGATGACGATGTCGGCGCCCGACTGCTTGGCGATGCGCTGCAGCCGTTCCTTGATGGCCTCGGTGACGTGCGGGATCACCTGCACCGTGCCGCCGAGGAAGTCGCCGCGCCGCTCGCGCGCGATGAGTGAGCGATAGATAGATCCCTGCGTAAAGTTGGATTCGCGCGAGAGGTTCTCGTCGATGAAGCGCTCGTAATGCCCAAGGTCAAGGTCGCCCTCATGGCCGTCCTCGGTCACGAACACCTCCCCATGCTGAAAGGGGCTCATGGTGCCGGGATCCACATTGAGGTAGGGATCCATCTTCTGCATGGTCACGCGGTAGCCGCGCGCTTTCAGCAGGTGGCCGAGCGAGGCTGCGGTGATGCCCTTGCCGAGCGACGAGACGACGCCGCCGGTTACGAAAATGTGCTTTGCCATGGGTCTCCTCACGTTCAAAGGCGTTCTCCAAACGTCTTTCGATTGTACGCGCCCGATGCAGTCTCCGTGGCGCTCGCCACATGATTTCACCTGTTGGAAACACGGTGTCGCCGCATGACCCGGATGGACGCCTCGACGTAACAGGAGTTTTCCAAGTGGAAAACCCCTTGAAACACAGCGACGGTAGCGTGGATGGGGAAGTGGGAACGGCAAGGCTGGCGAAGGTGGGCCGGCATCGACGAGTGAGGAGCTACCCTATGGCACGAGTTTCGGATACGTACGGCTCGATGGTGTTCAACGAGCACACGATGCAGGAGCGTCTGCCCTCGGCGACGTACAAGAGCCTGCTCAAAACCATGAAGCAAGGCGAGCCGCTGGAGATAGAGGTGGCCAACGTCGTGGCCCACGCCATGAAGGAGTGGGCAATTGAGAAGGGCGCCACGCACTTCACGCACTGGTTCCAGCCCTTGAGCGGCATCACGTCGGAGAAGCACGACAGCTTCATCGATCCCGGCCCCGACGGCCGCGCCATCATGAGCTTCTCTGGCAAGGAGCTGATCCAGGGCGAGCCGGACGCGTCGTCGTTCCCCTCCGGCGGCCTGCGTGCCACCTTCGAGGCCCGCGGCTACACGGCCTGGGACCCCACGAGCTACGCGTTCATCAAGGATGAGGTGCTGTGCATCCCCACTGCGTTCTGCAGCTATACCGGCGAGGCGCTTGACAAGAAGACGCCGCTTCTGCGCTCCATGAGCGCCATCGACGAGCAGGCCAAGCGCGTGCTCGAGCTGTTCGGGGAGGCACCGGCCCGCGTGACCACCACCGTGGGGTCGGAGCAGGAATACTTCCTCATCTCAGAGAAGGATTACGCGAAGCGTCAGGACCTCATCATGTGCGGCCGCACGCTGTTCGGCTATCCGCCCTGCAAGGGCCAGGAGCTCGAGGAGCACTACTTCGGCGCCATCCGCCCGTCGGTGAATGAGTTCATGAAGGAGCTCGACGACGAGCTGTGGAAGATCGGCGTGTCCGCCAAGACCAAGCACAACGAGGTGGCCCCCGCCCAGCACGAGCTGGCACCCATCTTCACCAACAGCAACCGCGCCATCGACGAGAACCTGCTCACGATGGAGAAGATGCGCCTGCTGGCCAGCCATTACGGCTTGGTGTGCCTGCAGCACGAGAAGCCGTTCGAGGGCATCAACGGCTCGGGCAAGCACAACAACTGGTCCATATCGGCCGGCAAGACCAACCTGCTCGACCCGGGTGAGACGCCCATGGACAACCTGCGCTTCCTCGTGTTCCTGACGGGCGTCATCCAGGCGGTGGACGACTACCAGGAGCTTTTGCGCATGTCGGTGGCTTCGGCCGGCAACGACCATCGCCTCGGCGCGAACGAGGCCCCGCCCGCCATCATCTCCGTCTTCCTGGGCGATGAGCTGGGGGCCATCGTTGACGCGCTCATCGACGACCACGTCTACACCTCGGCCGACAAGGTGGCCATGGATCTGGGCGTGGCCGTGCTGCCGAACTTCCTCAAGGACAACACCGACCGCAACCGCACCTCGCCGTTCGCGTTCACGGGCAACAAGTTCGAGTTCCGCATGCCGGGCTCGGCCGTGAACCTGTCGGACTGCAACATGATCCTCAACACGGCCATGGCGAAGAGCCTGAAAAGCTTCGCCGACGCGATGGAGGGCAAGTCCGGCGAGGAGTTCGAGGCGGCCGCCCTCGCCTACCTCAAAGACGTCCTTGTCGCGCACCGACGCATCATCTTCAACGGCAACGGCTACGCCGACGAATGGCCGGCGGAGGCCGAGCGCCGCGGCCTGGCGAATCACCGCACGACGGCCGACGCGCTGCCGTGCTTCGTCGCGCCTGCGAGCATCGCGCTGTTCGAGGAGTTCGGCGTGCTCACCGAGGCCGAGGTGCACAGCCGCTACGAGGTGAAGCTGGAGAAGTACAACAAGCTCATCAACATCGAGGCACGCACGATGAAGCGCATGGTGCGCCGCGCCTACCTGCCCGCCATCAACGGCTACGCGGCCGAGGTGGCCGGTCACATCTGCGCGGTGCGCGCCGTGAACGCCGATGCCGAGGTGGGCCAACAGGAGAAGCTGCTGGAGAAGCTGCTGGCCGGTGTGCGCGAGATCGACGCGCAGCTGCAAGCGCTCGACGCGGCCCATCACGCCAATGTCGAGATCGCCGACCAACAGGAGCGCGCGAGCGACAACGCGCACCGCGTCCTCCCTATCATGGAGAAGCTCCGCGCCGCCGTGGATGCCATCGAGGTCGTCGTCGACCGCGACCACTGGCCCGTGCCCACCTACAACGACCTGCTGTTCTACATGTAAGGTTTCGGCGGCTTGCCAGCCGCCGAAACTACTCGACGCTGCGAAGGGCCCTTAGTTCCGATCTTGCCCTTTTTCTACCTTTGCGTACTATATCTATGCGAGGAAAAGGCGTCTGCCCGTGGATAGCCGGCTTCTGCAGAAGACGGGAGCTGGTATCCTTCGGACCCCCCCGGCTTGCTGCGAACCGGGGGGGGGTCCGCTTGCTCCCTCGCTTCTACGCCATCGTCTCCTTGATGCGGCGAACGGCCTCGAGCAGGCGATCGTCGGGCGTGGTGAGCGAGATGCGCACGTAGCCCTCGCCGCCGGGGCCGTAGCCGCTGCCCGGCGTGACGATGACGTGCGCGCGCACCAACAGCTTCGTGGCGAACGACTCGCTCGTCTCGCCGGCGGGCACCTTCGCCCACACGTAGATGGTGGCCCTCGGCGCATCGCACGAAAGCCCGATAGCGCGCAGTGCCTCCACCACCAGATCGCGACGGCGCCGGTAGAGCGCGCAGAGGTCGGCCACGCACTGCTGGTCGCCGGAAAGCGCGGCGATGGCGGCGTCCTGCACGGCGGCGAACTGTCCGGAGTCCAGGTTGTTCTTCACCATACCCAATGCCTGCACGGCGGCCTCGTTGCCGCAGCAAAACGCGATGCGCCAACCGGTCATGTTGTAGGACTTCGACAGGCTGAAGAACTCGATGCAGCACTCCTTCGCGCGCGGCCGCTCCAAGATGGAGGGCGCGCGGTAGCCGTCGAAGCAGATGTCGCAGTAGGCGTTGTCGTGCGCGAGCAACAGGTCGTGCTCGAGGCAGAACGCGATGGCGGTGTCGAAGTACCCCTCGGTGGCGCAGGCGCCGGTGGGATTGTTCGGGTAGCCCAGGAACATGATCTTCGCCTTCGCCAGCACGTCGGCGGGCACCTGCGCGAAGTCGGCCAGAAAGCCGTCTTCCTCGCGCATGGGCATGAAGAAGGTGTTCGCACTTTGCAGCGTAGCGCCGCCGGAGTACACAGGGTAGCCGATGGACGGCGCGAGCACCCAGTCGCCGGGATCCACGAACGCGGTGTGCAAGTGTGCAATGCCCTCCTTGCTGCCGATGAGCGCGAGCACCTCGCGCTCAGGGTCCACCTCCACGCCGAAACGTGAGCGCATCCAGTCGGTGCAGGTCGTGCGGTACGCGAGCGAGCCGGCGTAGTCGGGATACCGATGGTTTTCCGGCTTGCGGATGGCGGCGGCCATGGCTTCCACGATATGTGGCGGCGTGGGCGTGTCGGGGTCGCCGATGCCGAGGGAGATGACGTCGGCGCCCTGCGCTCTGAGCGCGTCGCGCTTCGCATCGATCTGGGCGAACAGGTAGGGTGCCATGCGGTCGAGGCAGGCGGCGGTTCTCATGCAGGGTTCCTTTCTCGCAGGGATACGGTGCCGCGGAACGACTCTGCGGCCGGGCCGGTCATCATGACGTGCCCGTCGTCGGCCCAACGGATGTGCAGCGCGCCTCCGCGCAGCAGCACGTCGGTCTCGCGAGTCGCGCGGCCGGTCAGGCAGGCCGCCACGGCCGTCGCGCACGCGCCCGTGCCGCAGGCGAGCGTCTCGCCGCACCCGCGCTCGTACACGCGCATCGCGATGCCGTGCGGCCCGACGACGGCGAACTCCACGTTCGCCTTCTCGGGGAAGGCGGGGTGAGATTCGAAGAACGCCCCGATCGTGTCCACGTCGAACACGTCGAGATCGACGTCGTCCAGGAAGCACACCGCGTGCGGGTTGCCCATCGACACGCACGCGAACGCGAACGGCCCCCAGGGCGAGTCGAGCGAGAGCGCGCCCGCGAACGGCTCGCCGAAGAGCGCCACCGCATCGGGCTCGGCGTCCACCGGCACGAGCGCCGGGTCGAGCACGGGCCGCCCCATATCCACCGTGGCGCGCGTCAGCATCCCCGCGGCGTCCACCTCGAATGCGATGGGCCGCGGGCCGGCGGGTGTGTCGGCCACGAGCTTCCCGTTCGCCGCCGGCACGTATCCGTTGTCGACCAGGAACTTCGCGAAGCAGCGTACGCCGTTGCCGCACATCTGGGCGGGCGTGCCGTCGGCGTTTACGTAGTGCATGTAGGCTGCGCATCCGGGTTGCGGGGAAGGACGGACAACGATCACGCCGTCGGCCCCGATGCCAAAATGACGGTCGCACATATGCGCTATCTGGCCGGGCGAGAGGTCGATGCCCTTCGCAAGCCCGTCGAGCAGGATGAAATCGTTTCCCAAGCCTTGCAGCTTGGCGAACGGGAGGATGTCTTGCATGCGGGCTCCTTTGCGGTTCGGATCGTTGCCCCGCATGGTAAACCCGCTCGGCCCTTGCACCCGCCGATTTAACAGAGCTTTTACCTTCGCGCGGTCGGTCGTTCATGGGCGCCGACGTACCGTCGGCTCGTCGGACGCTCCGAATGTTACTTCATCAGCAGCGTTTCTCGACCGTTGACGGCTTTCCATAAAACGTCGACTGACACGCGGGGGAGGCGCGCGGTATGCTGAGGGCAGCGGTCATGCTGGCCGCGAGGTTGGGAGTGGCGGCGCGCCCGTCGCCGGAAGAAAGGATGCACGAATGGAAAATCCCGCTCAGAAATCCTACCAGCTCTACATCGACGGCCAATGGGTTGACGCCTCGGACGGGGGCACGCTCGATGTGTTCTGCCCCGCCAACGGCGAGCAGCTCTCCACCATCGCCGACGCCACGAAAGACGACGTCGACCGCGCGGTCGACGCGGCGTGGAGGGCCTTCGAGATCTGGGGCAAGACCGACAAGGCCGAGCGCGCCATCATCCTGAACAAGGTCGCCGACGTCATCGAGGCCAACGCCGAGAAGCTCGCGCTGCTCGAGTCGCTCGACAACGGCAAGCCCATCCGCGAGACGCGCGCCATCGACGTGGCGTACTCCGTCGACCACTTCCGCTACTTCGCCGGCGTGCTCCTGGCCGACACCGGCGAGGCCGATATGCTTCCCGGCAATATGATGTCCCTCGTGCTGCACGAGCCCATCGGTGTCGTGGGCCAGATCGTGCCGTGGAACTTCCCATTCCTCATGGCCGCCTGGAAGCTGGCCCCGGTGCTCGCCGCCGGCGACTGCACGGTGTTCAAGCCGTCGTCCACCACCTCGCTCACGGTATTGGAGCTGGCGAAGCTCACCGAGGGTATCATCCCGGCCGGCGTGTTCAACGTGGTCACGGGCCGCGGCTCGAAGTCGGGCCAGTACATCCTCGACAATCCCAAGATCAGCAAGCTCGCGTTCACCGGCTCCACCGAGGTGGGCCGCGACGTGGCCCGTGCGGCTGCCGAGCGCCTGATCCCAGCCACGCTGGAGCTGGGCGGCAAGTCCGCCAACATCATCTTCCCCGACTGCAAGTGGGACATGATGCTGGACGGCGTGCAGCTGGGTATCCTGTTCAACCAGGGCCAGGTGTGCTGCGCCGGCAGCCGCATCTTCGTGCACGAGGACATCTACGACAAGTTCGTCGAGGACGCGTGCGAGGCGTTCTCGAAGGTGAAGGTCGGTATGCCTTGGGAGGACGACACCCAGATGGGCAGCCAGATCGACCAAGGCCAGATGAACAAGATCCTCGACTACATTGAGATTGCCAAGCAGGAGGGCGGACGCGTCCTCTGCGGCGGCGAGCGCGCCACCGAGGGCGAGCTGGCCAAAGGCGCGTTCCTCAAGCCGACGCTCATCGAGGTGCCCAACAACTCGTGCCGCGTGGCGCAGGAGGAGATCTTCGGCCCCGTGGCCGTGGTCATCAAGTTCAAGGACGAGCAGGAGGTCATCGACCTGGCCAACGACTCGGTCTACGGCCTGGGCGGCGCCGTGTGGACCCGTGACATCAACCGCGCCTTCCGCGTGGCGCAGGGCGTGCGCACGGGCCGCATGTGGGTGAACACCTACAACCAGATCCCGTCCGGCGCGCCGTTCGGAGGCTATAAGGAGTCCGGCATCGGTCGCGAGACGCACAAGGTCATGCTCGAGCACTACACCCAGACGAAGAACATCATGATCAACCTCGGCGAGGAGCCCAGCGGGTTCTACCCTGAGAGCTAGCGCTTCCTTCCAGCACGGTATGAGACGGGGCCCGGCAAGTATGCCGGGCCCCGTTCCGTTCGATCCTTGGTTTCTGCGTCCGGGCGTGCGGCGGCTTCTTCGCCGCCGTTGCCCTCGTGCGACATGCGCGCAGGCCGGATTCGAGCATGCAGATCGAATGCCGCACTTATTCGAACAGGGATTCATCCTCGCTGTCCGAGTCGGCATCCCACGAGTTCGAGTCCGCGAAGTCCAGAAACGCTTCGGGAGCGATGTCCATGCGCAGTCCGTCTTCGCCGAAGGAGGAGTCGAAGAACGCCTCGAGCTTAGCGCGATTCTCTTCGTCGGCAGGTTCCTTGAGCCAGACCCAGGCTGCCACAGGCTCGCCTTCGTCTTGGAAGTCGGCTCCGAGACCGCCGTCGAGGTTTGGTGCGCCCGGCGTAAAGAACCTATCATTGACGGCGAAGTGCCCTGCGAACGTCATGCGCGTCTCGACGTCGGGAACCGACTCGTCGACGACGTTCGATCGCTCGTAGAACACGACGCGCGTGCCGTCGGGTCCTTCGATGAAGCGGGTCGATCCGAGGCCGGCGAGGGCGGAGTACGCGGAGAAGGCCCCTCCCATGCCGGAGGGCATCGCGAAGGGATCCGGGGTTCCGTTTTCCATATGCATTCCTTTCCCATAAGCGGATTCAGGTTGGGGCGACGCAAGGCCGCATGGCAGCAGTGTAACAGCTCCTGCGCTCCGTGCGCCTCCGTTTCCGTTCCGTTGACGGACGTCAAAGATTGCGCCGCAGCTGGGCTTCCTTGATCTGCATCTCGATGGAGCTATGTATGATGTTGGCGAACGGGCCGGCTTGGCCTGTCAGCCGCTCGGAGAGGGGCTGGTCGCATTTGCGGATATGGTAGTACAGAAACGCGCATGTGTAGAACTCCGCCAGGAACTGGATGTTTTCCTCGGGGAGGTAGCGGTTCGATAGGATGATGTGGATATCGCGGCGCAACGCCGGCAGGTAGAGATTGTACAGGTAATTGCGGAGCGAATAAGGATTGTTGTCCATGAGAGCCTGGGTGTAGAAAGTGCGTTTCGCCTCTAGGACGTTGCCGAAGCACTCGAAGAAATCGGAATGGTCGAGCGAGCGGACACCGGACTTCTGTAGGATGTAGTAGGGGAACTGCGACGCCGAATCGCCGATGTTCTCCTCGTATACGAGCGCGCTCTCGGGGAACCGTTTCTTCAGCTCCTGCCCAAGATCGTAGCGGAAGATCCATGTGATGAGGGAATCCTTGTTCTCGAAATGATAGTAGAACGTCTTGCGGTTCTTGCCGGTTCGTTCGATGATGTCGCTGATCGATACCTTCTTCAGCGGCGTTTCGTCGCAGAGCTCGACGAACGTGTCCGCGATGAGGAGCATCGTGCTGAGCGCGTTCATGATGGACCTTGCCTCACTCTCGATTGCAGTGCTAAAGCGCGTTCTCAGGCATCGTCGTACGTGGCGATCGGTGCTGTTGGACAAAAAGTAGTATATGTGCAAAACTTCCTTTCGTAAACCCCCAGAAGTGCAGGAAGTATGTCCTAAAGCGGCCTTGTGATACGACCGATTGTTGCAAAGAAGCCGCTAAAGCGCCGATTCGATCCAACAATACATCCCATCTGTCCATCGTCACTCGAATAACGATCACGTACAATACATACTTAGAGACTGCGCGGAATCAGATGTTCCGCGTGGACGTGGGCGAGAGTGCACCGAGGGCATCCGACGGGGATCGCGAGACGAGAAGGATCGGCGCCGCGCGCTCCCGGGGCTTTACGAGCGCCGCACGGGGCATACCGCAGGTAAGAACGCTTTGCAAAGCGAAGCGGAAAGGGGTTTTGACGTGGCAAAGTATCAGAAGCTGCTCGAGCCGTTCTCAATCGGCAACGTCGAGTTGCGCAATCGGTTCGTCATGCTGCCCATGACGATCGAGAAGGTCGACAACTATCATGTGACCGACGACCTGATTGACTTCTACGAGCAGCGCGCCAAGGGCGGCGTGAGCCTCATCGAGATTGGCAGCGCCTATGTGTGCGACTGCTTCGACACCGAGCCGAAGTACCATACCACCACCGGTGCCTGCGGTATTTGGGACGACCAGTTCATCCCCGGTCTCCAGCGTGTCGCCGAGGTTTGCCACAAGCACGGCACCAAGGTGGCTGTTCAGCTGCAGCTGTGCTACGAGTGGCGTGCATCGGGAGATGACCCGCTGCTGTCGTATGCTCCTTCCAAAGACGTTCAGAGCGGCCCGTTCGTGGGAATGCCCGAACGCGAGTACACCAAAGAGGAGATCGCCATCGTCGTGAAGCAATACGGCGAGGCCGCCAAGCGCGCCAAGGATGCGGGCATCGATATCATCGAGATTCATGCCGGTATCGGCTACATGGTCATGCGCTTTCTGTCGAAGTACTCCAACCATCGTACCGATGAATATGGCGGAAGCCCCGAGAATCGCGCCCGTCTGCTTACCGAGATCATCGATGAGGTGCATAAGACCTGCGGCGACGACATGCCCATCCTCATCCGCATCTCCGCCGACGATCTCATGCCCGGCGGCAACCGCATCGAGGACACCAAGGAGCTCGTTCCCATCATCGAAGCCCACGGCGTGGATGCCTGGAGCGTCCAGGCAGGCTTCCATGAAGCGCCGCGCCCCGTGGCGAACCAGATCGTGCCCGAAGGCGAGTTCATCGATTTGGCCAAGGAGGTCAAGTCCGTCACGAACAAGCCTGTGTTCCCCGGTACGCGCATCAACTCGCTTGACATGTGCGAGAAGGTCGTCACGCAGGGATACGGCGACGCGGTGGGTATGGCCCGTCAGTTTATAGCCGATCCCGAGACCGCCGGCAAAGTGGCCGCTGGCCATCCCGAGCAGGTTCGCCCCTGCATCGTGTGCAGCCGCTGCCTTGACAATATCTTCATCGGCAAGCCGTGCCAGTGCTCGGTCAACGCCAATGTGTGGCAGGGCGCCGAGGTGGGCCTGCCTCAGGACAAGCCGGCCGAGCAGAAGAAGCACATCGTCGTCATTGGCGCCGGCCCTGGTGGCCTGGAGACGTCCCGCGTTGCTGCGCTGCGCGGACATAAGGTCACGCTCATCGACAAGGCCGACCGTGTCGGCGGCCTGCTCAATATGGCTCAGGTTCTCAACGCCAACATGGAGCCGTTCGTCACGTGGTGGGGCAACGAAATCAAGCTGCATCCCAACGTTGATCTGCGCCTCAAGACGGAGGTCACCGCAGCCGATATCAAAGCGCTCAATCCTGACGAGGTTGTCGTCGCTCCCGGCGGCGGCGTCATCCAGATCGACGTGCCCGGCATCGACGGCAAGAACGTCGTGAAGTCCGAGGATATCAAGGCCATGGTGGCCGGACATGTGCCCGAGGGCAAAGGCCTGATCTGGAAGGCCGCTGTGGCTGCGATCAAGGCGCAGGGCGGTACGGTCGGCTTCATGCGCTTCGGCCTGAACATGTCCACGGGCCCGACGGCTATCGTTGGAAAGCGCGTGGTCATCGTCGGCGGCGGCTTCGCCGGCCTGGAGTGCGCCGAGTCGATGTGCGAGGGCCGCGAGATCACGGTCATCGAAGAGGCCAAGAAGCTCGGCAACGGCATTGGCATCATCGACAAGAACCCCACCATCAATCTCGTGAAGTCCAAGGGCGTCAAGCTCATGCCCCTCACGAAGCTCGTGGAGGTCACGAAGAAGGGTGCGCGCGTCCAGAACGTCGAGACCGGCGAGGAGACCTTCATCGAGTGCGATACCGTGCTCACCTCGCTCGGCGTCGAGCAGAACACCGACCTCTACGACAAGATCGTCAAGGAGTTCCCGAACGCCAAGCTCATCGGCGACGCCACGACCCCCGAGGGCAAGGTCTACCGCACGCTCGAAGCCACCAAGGGCGGCTACGAGGCGGGTATGGCCTTCTAGGACTCCTCAGGCTTGTCCAGGCGCTCGCCGCGATCCCGTCTGCCTGCTGCAAAGCCGACGGGGGCGACCGATCGCCTCATACCGAATCGCCAGAAGCGGGCGGCCCTAGGGCCGCCCGTTCGCGTTGCGTTTGCGATACAATCGAGAACGGCGAACGGCCAAGGCGTCGAAGAGGCGCCGCGGCGGAAAGGAGAGGGCTGATGGATGCTTGGCTGCCGGGGGAACTGCTCGAGGTGCCGATGGAGGCGTCGTCTCTGGAGACGTATCGATCGTTTCTCGAGCACCGCGCAGAACCCGTTGCGCCGCGGCTTGCGGCGACGGTGATGCTCGTCCGCGGTCCCGGACAGAAAAAGGAGGCACCGCGTGCCGACTCCTTCCACGATGCATCGCAGGAAGTCTTCATGCTCCGCCGTGCTAAGACGATGGCCTTCGTGCCGGATGCCGTGGTGTTCCCCGGCGGCGGCGTCGATCCACGCGATGCGGACGAGCGCCTGCCGTGGACGGGACCGACGTCCGGCGAATGGGCGCATCGGATGGGAGTCGACGAGCAGACGGCTCGAAGCATTGTAGTGGCCGCGGCCCGCGAGGTGTTCGAAGAATGCGGGGTGCTGTTGGCCGGTGAGGGCGGGAGCGTGGTCTCCGATGTGGGCCGGCCCGAGTGGCGAGAGGAGCGCCAGCGCCTGTCCGAGCATGAATCGTCGTTCGCCGAAGTGCTGATGCGTCATGGATTAGTGCTGCGCGCCGACCTGCTGGGCCTGCGTTCGCACTGGCTAACACCGGTATACGAACCCCGTCGCTACGATACATACTTCTTCGCGGCTTTGGCGCCCGAAGGCCAGGTGCCCGATGATCGCACGACTGAAGCAAACGGGGCAGGATGGGTTGATGCGCGCCGCATCCTTGAAGGAGGAGAGCGCGGCAAGGTGCTACTCATGCCTCCGACCGCGTACAATCTTGCGCAGTATGCGCGTTCGCTGGGCGCCGAGGATTTCGTTGCGGGCGTACCGCGAGTCGAGCGCATCATGCTGGAGCCCTCCCGGCGTGAGACGGGGGAGGCGGTGCTCAGATGTCGACTTCCCTAGAGCAGCCAGGCGGCGCCACGCCGCCGACGCTAGCGGACGCCGCCCGCCGCGCACCGGATATCATCGAGAGGGCTCCCGATACATGGACGGGCGGGCGGCTGTCGCCGCGCGCGCGATGCGTGCTGGCGGACAATCCGTCGCCGTTGACGTATCTTGGCACGAACACGTGGATTCTGTCCGAGCCGGGCTGTTCGGGCTGCGTCGTAGTCGATCCGGGTCCTGCCGAGCAGGCCCATCTGCGCGCGGTGCAAGCCGCCGTTGACGAGGACGGCCTCGAGGTGGTTCTCGTGGTGCTCACGCACGACCACATCGACCACGCTCAGGGTGCGCAAGCTTTTGCCGATACCGTCGGGGCGCCGATCGTGGGGCGTCGCGAGGGGACGCTGCAGGATGGCCCGCTTCGCCTTGAGAAGCCGGGGCCGCTCCTTGAAGTGCTATCGCTACCAGGCCACTCGAGCGACTCAATCGGCCTCGTGTTCCCCGCCGATGCGTCCATCGTCACCGGTGACTTCATCTTCCTTCAGAGCTCGACGCTCATATGTTGGCCCGATGGCAGCCTGTCGGCGTACTTGGAGAGCCTCGATGCGCTGCATCGTGTCGTCAGTCAGCAGGGGATCGAGCGGCTGCTCACGGCGCATGGGCTTCCCATTGTCGATCCGCTTCCTGCGATCGAACGTCAGGAGGCACATCGCAGACGCCGTCTCGACCGGGTCAGGGCTGTGATCGAAGAGGGCGCAGGGCGCGACATCGAACGTATCACGGAGCGCGTCTACCAGGGGGTCGATGTGCGTTTGAATGCGGCGGTGCGGTGCAACATCCAAGCCCAACTCGCCTATCTCGAAGAACACGGCGAGCTGTAACGGCTGTTGGAGGCTGTTCTTCGAACGAGCCGAGACGACCGCACGAGCACGCGAGAGCCTTCCTCGTGCGAACAAACGATAACGAAAAAGGCCCTCGCGCGAGGGCCTTGCCGTATTCCGTCGATGAGGCGCCGTTCTACAAGCACTGCTCGGCTTGCATGCGGCGCGCCAGCTCGTCGGCCAGCTCGTGGCGCTTGACCTTGCCTGTCGCGGTTTTGGGGATGGCGTCGATGTATTCCATGCGCTCGGGCCACAGACGCTTTGCAACATGCTTCTCGGCAAGATAGGCTGTGACATCGGCCACGGTGGGGCGGCGTTCGTCCGAGGGCACCGCAAACGTGCATATGCGCTCTCCAAGCCGCTCGTCGGGCATGCCGATAGTGGCTGTCTCGTCGAGGCCGGGACAGCCGATGAGGTCGTCATCGATCTCGTTCGCGCAGATGTTCTCACCGCCGCGGATAATGATCTCCTTCTTGCGACCGTTGATGCGGATGCGGCCGCGCGCGTCCATAAAGCCGAGGTCTCCGCTGTAGAACCAGCCGTCGTCGTCGAGGGCGCGCGCCGTTCGTTCGGGTTCGTTGAGATAGCCGACGAACTGGTGCGGGCCGCGGGAGATCTCCTCGCCCTGCTCGCCGAGCGGCACATCCATGCGGTTCGCATCGACGATGCGCGTTTCGATGCCGGGGAGGGCCACGCCCGACCAGGCGCCGTTCCATTCCATGCACTCCGACGGCGGCACCAGGATGTGCGGGCAGCTTTCCGTCGAGCCGTAGCACTCGCACAGGAGCACGCCGTGCTGAAACGCGCACTGCACCAGAGAACTCGGCACGGGGGCTCCGCCGCAGATGAAGACCTTGAGCGTCTCCAGGCGCGGTCCTTCACCCAGCTCGATGCACTTGAGCATGTCGTAGATGAACGGCGTAGCGCCCATCGACCAGGTGCAGCGTTCGGTATTCATGATCTCAAGAGCTTTCGCCGGGCGGAAGTCCTGCTGCAGGACCGTCCGCCCCCCCAGCAGCATAGGCGAGATTAGCCCGTGAAAAAACCCTGTCGCATGATTGAGGGGCGACGCCATGAACATGACATCATCCCGGGTGCGCTCGGCTCCTGCCACGAATGACTTCTCCGAAAAGATGAGATTGTTGTGGGTGAACAGTACCGCTTTTGGCTTTCCGGTTGTGCCGGACGTCGAAAGGATGCAGGTTACGTCGTCGGAGGTGATGGCAGGACGTTCGACGAGCGGCTCGTAGCGTGCGCAGATCTCGTCGATCGTGGGCAGGTCGGAGTGCTTGGGCGCGGCTTTGTCCACGAGTGCCACCGGCCCAAGCGACGGTATGCTTTCGAGGATGCTGAGTATCTGTTCCTCGAAATCGATCTTCGCCACCTTCGTGGGGCAGATGAACGCCTTCGTGCTTACGAGGTTCATGTCGTAGATTAGATCGGCGTCGTTGTACTTGCGCGGGACGGGATGCATGACGGCCCCCGTTTTGAGCGCGGCCACATACACGATGCAAAACTCTGCCCAGGTCGGCAATTGAAACGATACGACGTCGCCGGGTCGAACGCCTTGTTCGACAAGCCATGCCGCCAAGCGCGACGCGCGATCATCCACTTCCCGATAGGTGAAGCGCGAACCTTGATCGTCGCTCACATACTCCTGATCGGGGAAACGCGCGGCTTGTTCGAGCCAGATATCCCCGAGGGTTTGTTCCGTCCAGTAGCCTTGCTCGTAGTACAGGTTCTTACGTTCGTCGTTGATCTTAAGATCCGTTATCATCGCCTTGATGTCCTCTCCTGGCCGCACGCCACGGACGGTTCGGCTGCGCGAGGCTGCCCGGCCCGTAGGCGTTTCGGACGTCGTTCGGCATAGACGTGACTCCCTGTTCCGTCGGAGGGAGGCGCGATCCGACGGTTGGATTCGGTGCTCCCCCTTGGAACATGCATGTTGCTATTGTAGGACGCTCAACGGCAAAACCGATCGGTGAATCGCATGATCTTCCATCAGCAGTTTCTATGAAACCATAGAAACTGCAAATATAAGGTAGGAAAGTCTTTGTTGTCTTTTGGGGGTACGGCGACGGCCGGCGCAGCACTCTGGAACGACGTGCACGGAAACACCTGGTCAAAAAGTATTTTATAGGTCAGATGAAGACGCGTCCGGCCCGAGGGGCCCGATTGCGGCCGCTGTGGTCGGGCGAGGCTGAACAGTTTGGACGAACTGTGTCCGCCGCGGCGATTCGGGCGGTCAACAATAGGTTTCAATTGCCCATGGCAAGCCTGCGCGCGTCGTGTGATTATATGCTACAACTGTGTCTGTGAAAGCCGATCAGCCTGATCGAAAGTAGAGAAGTGGAGCACAGGGAAAGGGGTTCTGAACCTATGAGCGTGTACCAGGAGAGTTACCATCTGCCGGAGTTCGACTACGATTACGAGAAGCTGCTGATCGACAAGCGCGGTCCGGTCTACGTCTGCTCGTTCAACGACGCCGGAAACCTCAACGCCATGTCGTACCAGCAGATGAGCGAGTTCAACGACTTCCTCATCAAGGTGCGTCTGGACAAGGATTGCCGCGTGATTGTCCTCACGGGCGAAGGCAAGTCCTTCTGCGCCGGTTTCAACCTCAACGATCTTGCGCTCGATCCGCCTGAGGATATGGGCCGCATCCAGCGCGACTTCTACGTCATGCAGCGCATGTGCTCCGATCAGGTCGTCAACATGCACCGCTGCGAGCAGCCCATCATCGGCGCTCTCAAGGGTTACGCCGTGGGCGGCGGGCTCTCCCTGGCGTGCGCCTGCGACATGCGCATCCTTGGCGAGTCTTTCAAGATGAACGCGGGCTACTTGTCCATTGGCTACACCGGCACGGACATGAGTGGTTCGTTCTATCTGCCGAAGATCGTCGGGTACGCCCGCGCGTGCGAGATCCTCATGAACCCCAAGCGCTTCGGTGCCGAAAAGCTCTACGAGTGGGGCTTCGCCAACAAGGTTGTCGCCGATGACGACGTCGTCGAAGAGGCCGTTGCGCTCGGCCAGCAGATTTGCGATTCGACGGCTCCGTTCGGTCTGCGCCTCACGAAGGAGGCTCTGAAGTCCTCGCTTGACGGCACGAGCTTTGAGACCCAGATCAAGATGGAGAACCGCAACCAGGTGCTCGCATCCAACACGCACGACGGCATCATGGGCACGCTGAAGATGAACCCGAAGAACAAAGAGGACGTCAAGGCGAACCCTGATAAGTACGCGTTCCACAACATGTAGGACGGCGGGTCGATCGCGCCGGCTTGATGTCGACGCGCACAGGAACGCCCCCGTCGAACGTTGGCGGGGGCGTTCCTCGTTATTGGATCGGATCGTCTGGATGCGGGCATTCGGGCGATCTGGCGACTGCATGCCTTCGTCGAAGGCGTGCAAGCGCGATGAGCAGGCAAAGGGGGCTCTCTCGCATGAAGATCCTGGGAATCAACGGCAGCCATAGGCCTGGCAGGGGCACAGCGGCTCTTTTGGGGGCGGTTCTGGAGGCAGCGCAGGAGCAGGGGGCTGACGTCGAGCAGGTCGAGTTGGCCGAGCTTGAGATAGGCTTCTGCATCGGATGCAATACATGTCTCGGTAAGGCGGCATGCGCGCTCCACGACGATATGGACATCCTCATCGAAAAGATGCGGGAGGCCGACGGCATCGTCTTGGCATCTCCTGATTATTTCTCGAGCATTACGGCACGCATGAAATCCTTCATGGAGCGCACGCGCCCCCTCCATATGGTGGAGAACGCGCTCAAGGGCAAGGTAGGGGGCATGGTAGCTACGGCGGGACTCGATAATTGCGGCATCGAGGAAACCATGGCCGCCATGGAACGCTGGTTTGCAACCCACGAGATGCTCGTCGTTCATGCGCGTCCTGCGGGGCCGGTTTTGGGCAGCGGTGCAACTGCGACCGGCTTTGCGGGTCTCGATGAGGAAGGGAAGCCTATTTGGCGCTCGGTGAAGCGCGATGCCGCCGCATTCGCCTGTGCGCGTCAACTGGGAGGCGATTTGGTCGAACTCGCCGAGCGGCTTTCAGGTTCACGCTCATGCGGAGCCGGCTCAGCATGAGCGTTGCAAGCCGAAGCGGAGGGCTCTCGGCGCCGTAGGCCGTGCCGGGGATACGGCTCCGGGCAGGCCGCTGGGCAGACGCTTCCGTGCCCTATCCTTCCCGAGCACGTATCAAGACCGACGGAGGGTGCGTTCGACATGATATGGAAAAGGGGCTTCGCAGCCCCTTTTCCATATGCAAGCGGTTTGGAACCCGCTCGACAAACGATTTCACTCAGGACTTACCACTTGCACTCGGCTTCGCCTGCAGCCTGACGCTGGGACTTGAAGATTACGTCAGGTACGTCTTCGCCGTGCCAGCACTTGACAACGCCCTGCTCCTCGAGCGCGTCAATTTGCTCGTCGTCGTAGCCGAGGCCATGCAGGTATTCAGCGGTGTGATAGCCGATGGGCTTGGACAGGATCATCGGAGGATCGCCGAAGTTCGCGTAGCGGATAGGCGTGGTGGTAATGGCATGCTCGCCGAAGGCGTTGTACTCGACCTTGCGCAGCGCGTCGTTCACATACGCCTCGTCATCTTTGAGAATGTCGGTGAAGCGGAATACCTTCTGGCTCGGCACCTGCCACTCGGCCAGGATGCTCAGCCACTCCTCCAGTTCCTTGTGAACGAAACCGTCTTCGAGGATGTTGATGACCTCGTGCTGCGAATCGTTCTGCTTGACGGTCTCGATCGTGCAATACGCCGGGTTGTCGACCAGATCGTCGCGCCCGATGATCTTCATCATGTCGTTGTAGTAACGGTTGTATTCGGGCTGGCAGATGTAGAGCCACTTGTTGTCAGCGGTCTTATACGTGTTGTTGAACGGGTTCGGCACGGATTTGCGGGACTTGGGGTAGTCGGCACCGAACTGCTGAGCGACCAAGCCGATGCCGCCAGCCCAAATAGCCGCATGGTACAGGTTGACGACGACCTTGTCGCCCCTGCCGGTGCGCAGCTTGTTTACGAGCGCGCCCAGAATGCCGGCCGCCATCATGATGGCGGCGTTGTAGTCGCCGAAGGCTTGCGGCGGGATGGCCGGAGCCGTGTCCTTTTCGGGGAACGTGCCCGAGACGCCGCCGCGAGCGGCCCAGCAGACCGCGTCGTAGCCGGGGGAGTGTGCAAACTCGCCGAACTCGCCATAGCCGCGCATCTGGGCCCAAATAAGGTTCGGGAATTCCTTGGAGAGGGTGGGATAGTCGAGGCCGAGCTTCTCGAGGGCTCCGGTGCGCATGTTGTTCATGAAGACGTCGGCATCGGCGATCAGCTTCTTCAGAATGGTCAGGCCCTCTTCGGTTTTGAGGTTCAGGGAGACCCAGTTCTTGTTCGTGTTGTTGAGATCGATGGTGGGATCTTCGGTCTCGGTGAGTTCGCAACCGAAACCCGGGCCTTGCGTGCGCTGGGTGTCGCCGGCAAACGACTCGACCTTAATGATCTCGGCGCCCATTTCGGACAGGACGCGAACGGTCGCGGGGGCCGCGACGTACGTGCACACCTCGACCACTTTGATGCCCGCGAGCGGGCCGTAGCCGTTCAGCTTTTCGGTAACTGACATGCGCATTTTCCCCTTTCGTAACCTATGTGCCTCGAATTTCGCAGTATGAGTGTAAACCCAATCGTATAATCTCATGGAACAGCAGCCCATTCTATGGACAGTTGTAAGATTGTGGGGAAACAGCCCGCCCGCAAACAACCGAGACCACTTGACTCGGCGAAAAGCACGCCATTGGCGGTCACACAGATGATTTGAAATGACTAGTGTTCGCCGCTGGCTTGGGAGCTATTGCCTCTGAAGCGGCGGGCGCGGCGTGTTCAGCGTCCGAGGTTCTCGCGGTCCACGCGACGGGCTTTGAAGAAGAGGTATCCCCATATCCCGTATCCGACGACGCCGAGGGAGACGATCGCCTCGAGCGGCAAGCCGGCGTAGATGCAGGCGGCCAGCACCACGAGAACGAGAGGATTCAAGATGAGGACGATCTTGCGGTAGGGGTTCGCCGGAGTCGCCTGAGGCGTCGGCTTGGTTTTGTTCTTCTTCTTCGACATGCGCGGCCTTTCGTGTCGCTGTCGGGCAGAATGCGCGAAGCCTTCGAGGCTACGCGCGGAAGTCTCCATCGAAGCCGGCCGCAGATTCATCCTCGCGGTATTTTTCCAAGATGAGCGGTGCGGCAATGTACACCATGATCTCGTCGGTGCCTTCGGCTATCTGGTTGCCCCTGCAGTCTTGCCAGATACGGCCTGTCCTGCACCGCTCGGAATAACCTCCGCCACCGAGGATCTGCATGGCGTCGCTCGCCACTTTGGTGGCGGTCTCAGGTACGAAGCGCTTCATAAGGGCCACGTTCAGCCGCTCGTCGAGGGCGCGGTTGTCGATGCCCTGTGCGGCGCGGTAGAGGATGGAGCGCATGTTGCACAGGCTCACCTCCATGTCGGTCAGCATGAGCTCGATCTGCTGGAAGCTACCGATGTTGGCTCCGAACGCCGTCCGGCGGCATGCATGGTTTACCGCGTCGTGCATGGCGGCGCTCGCCATCCCCACCGACGAAGCGCACGTGAACACGCGTCCGATCTCAAGCAACCGGAAGAGCTGCCGGAAGCCGCCGGAGCCGCCCGTCAGGCGAAAATCGGGAGAGAGTTGAACCCCGTCAAATACGATGGTGGCGAACGGCAGCATCGACTGGCCGATCTTGCTGATGGGGTAGGCGGTGATCCCCGGCAGATCGCGTGGGACGAGCCAGAAGGCGAGCGAAGGGTACTTCCCCGGCTCCTCCTCGTCCTGGTCGATGGCCGCTACGAGGATGAACGGTGCGTACTCGCCGTTGTTTACGTAGGTCTTCACGCCGTTCAACACCGGTTTGCCGTTTACGGTGCGCGTGCAAGCTTGCATGTTCATGCAGTCCGAGCCAGCATCAGGTTCCGAGATGGCGAGACCAAACAGCAGCCGGCCCGTATGACGGTAATCTTCGAGGATGGGGAGGAACTCGCCGCTCGTCGCGAACTCCTCGATGATACGAAGGTTGAACAGATCGTTTTGAAACGGCAGCGTCGCACCGGCACAACGTGACAGCTCCTCGAGGATCAGGGCCTGCGACGTGAGGGTGAAAGCGTCGTTCGTGTCGTTGTCCCATAGTTCGGGCAGGTTAAAGTACAGGCTGACGAAGCCCTGCGCAACTTCATCGGGCAGACCCTGATCCCGGCACCATTGCATGACCTGCGCATCTTTCAAGTACGTTCGCCCGAACTCGCGGAAAACGGCAACAAGCCGTTCCTGCTTGTCGTTGAGCTCAAAATCCATCCCGGTACGTCCCTTCGCTCGTGTCGGCGTTCAGTATATCCATCGTCCTCCCGATGATCAAATCGGCGCCGCCTTCGTCATGTCGAACGCGCTGTTCGCGAAGGAAAGCGGCCCGCTTTCGGCAGACCGCTTCCCTTCGAACGCCCGGATTCTCGGCGTATGTTCGGCGCAGCTTCGTCGCTAAGCCAGGACGACGAAGCGCAAAACGAGATACACGCAGGAGATAGCCGTAAGCACGATCATAACCGGGAAGCCCACCTTGGTGTACTCCATGAACGTAAGCGGGCAGCCGTTGCGCGTGGAGATGGAGGCCAGCACGACGTTCGCCGAGGCGCCGATGAGGGTGCCGATGCCGCCGACGCAAGCGCCGAGCGAGATGGACCACCACAGAGGCCCTACGTCGATGCCGCTCATCTCCATGGTTGTGATGATAGGGATGAGCGTAGCCACCAGCGGAATGTTGTCGAGAAAGGAGGAGAGGATGGCGGAGGCCCATACCAGCACGATGATGGTGATCATGAGATCGCCGCCTGTCGCGTTGATGAGCGCGTGGGCCATCAACTCGATGACGCCAGTTTCCGCCATGCCGCCGACGACGATGAACAAGCCGGCGAAGAAACCGATCGTCGTCCATTCGACATCGTTGATGATCTTCTCGATGTCCGTGCGGCTGATGATGAGCATGACGGCGGCCGCAGTCAGCGCGATGACGCTCGGTTCGATATGGAAGGCGCCGTGCGCAATGAAAGCGATCGCCACGATGACGGTCATCGCAACGCTTTTCTTGAAGAGGCGCGGGTCGCTGATGGCCTCCTTCTCGTTCAGTTTCATGACGGCTGCTTTCTCGGCATCGGCCACGCCCATCTTGCGTCCGTACAGAACGTAGAAGATGCCGATGCATACGGCCATCATTATGACGACGGCGGGTCCGTTATATATGAGGAAGTCGAAGAACGACAAGCCGGCCGCCGAGCCGATCATGATGTTGGGCGGGTCACCGATAAGCGTGGCGGTACCGCCCACGTTGGATGCAATGATCTCGGTGATGAAGAAGGGGATGGGGTTGATGTTGAGCATGCGGCAGACGGTGAATGTGACCGGCCCGATGAGCAGCACGGTGGTCACGTTATCCAAGAAAGCCGAAAGGACGGCCGTGATCAACGAGAACAGGATCATGATGATCCACGGGTTGCCCTTCGCAAGTTTCGTCGACTTGATGGCCAGGTATTCGAAGATGCCCGAATACTTCACGACGGCGACGAACATCATCATGCCCACCAGCACGCCGAGTGTGTTGAAGTCGATGTGCTCCATGCCGGTATCGAAGCTGACAATGCCGAGCAGAATGAGGACGACGGCGCCGGCAAGCGCCGCGGTCGCGCGATGGACCTTCTCGGAAACGACGAGGGCCATTACGACGACGAATACAACGATCGAGATGATTTGTGCCGTGGTCAGGGCAATCATGAGGGGGACACGCTCCTTGTCGTAGGCAGGCAATGACGCATCCTTCGCGGCCAAGCCGTGCTGAAAGCGAAGAATCGCGGCTGAACCGTCGGTGCTCCATGACGATTCGACAACGTTCGATGCATGATAGCGAAGCACATTCTCAACCGTCAATCCGATCGTTCCTCCCATGCGCATGCCCATTTATTGATTCTGAGAATAGTTGACGTAAAAATATGGGACAAACCATCTTATCTGATGGTCCTCTTTCTTTCTGTTTCGCTGTATCAATAGGGTAGTTCCTATCGATGGGTGGTAAAACGATAGCTTCTGAGAATGATATTTTCGTTTACGATCGAAACCCATTTAAAATCGATTGGATTAAAGCATTCGTCGGGGATGATAATTGCAAGGGTTCGATCCTATCGATTATTTCTCTGTGAATGGAAGAATGCGATGCGATCGGAAGCGCCATCCGTCGAAGGGGCGGGATCGTGGATTTTGAGGAATCTTCCTCATCCAGATACAAGGAGGAAAGAAAGGGGTCGGCTCAGGCACTGCGGCTGATTCCCGTCGGCACGAGAGGAAGGAGGAGGTGCTCGCACTTACTCGGGAACGCTCGTTCCCTTCCGGGGAACGAGGAAAGAAAGGGGTTTATCGATGGCTTTAAAACGTGAATACGGCGGTATCCAGCCCTGCATTCGTGCGGGTATCTTCCGCATTCGTATTCCTTTCATCCACTTTAAGATTTCTCCTCCGGAGATCGTTACGGGCCTCATGAACGCCTGTACCTCTTATGGAGCGCTCGCCGTTCTCATTACCACTTTGGGCCTCGATCCCGAGGTCGCGTGGGCGCTGGTCGTGTTCGAAACGGCTATGTACACGCTGAACTGGTTGCTCGGTGAGCCTTCCATTTGCGGTTGGATCACTCCCGCTATGGCCATTATGGTGCTATTCCTTGAGACTTTGCCGGAAGGGGTGGCGCGACTGCAGGCATTGACAGCGATCCAGCTTGAATTAGGCCTCTTATTCATAATACTCGGATTTACAGGCCTATCGAAAAAGCTGAACACGCTGGTACCGCCAGCGCTGAAAGCAGGCATCGTGCTGGGCGCCGGCATCAACGCCGTCGTCTCGCGCCTCAAGGAAGGCGGCGCCACCGACACGATGACCATCGCCTGCATCTGCGGCCTGGTCGTTGTCTGCCTGTTCATGTTCAGCCAGCGCGTCCGTAACAAGATGAACAGCAACAAGGTTCTCTCCTTCATGGGCAACTACAGCTTCCTGTGGGCCGTTATCGTGCTGTTCCTGGTCGGCGGCCTCTCCGGTGAAGTCCAGTACAACTTCTCCGGCGAGATCTTCAAGGTGCCCGACTTCATGGGCCTGTTCATGGCTGTCTGCCCGTTCTTCATCGGCTTCGCTGAGCCGAGCGTGTGGCTCATGGCCCTGCCCTATGCACTCACCGCATGGATCATCGCCTACGGCGACTTCGTCACCGTGCAGGAACTCGGCATGTCCTCCGTCCGCGAGGACGAGCACATCGAGTTCGACGCGAACCGCACGAACGTCATCTGCGGCATTCGTAACGTCATCCTGGCCCTGTTCGCTCCATACCCGGCACTTGCCGGCCCGCTGAGCGCCCCGTACTGCATCGCCACCTATGCGCGCTACAAGCAGGACGGTCGCGAGGGCATGGACTCCATCTATGACGGCTCCGGCACGAACCTGATCTTCACGGTCGTCGGCCTGTTTATCTTCCCGCTCTACGAGGCCTCCCTGGCCGCCTCCGCTGCACTGCTGGTGGTCATCCTGGTCGTGCAGGGTTGGGCGTGCGCCACGATCGCCTTCGGCCTCATGGAAGGTCGCGAGGTTCTCGACAAGGGTATCGCCGGTATGTGCGCAGGCTTCTTCGTGGCCCGCGGCGCCCAGATCGCCCTTCCTGCGGCTATCGCGTTCTATCTGATCATCGCCAACAACCAGAAGATCCGCGAAGACTATGCTTGGAACAAGGATCATCAGCGCATCGAGGACGAGGAAACCGCTCGCCAGCTCGAGGCTCTGCGCATCCGCATGGAGGCTCTCAAGTCCGGCGCTATCGTCGACGACGAGGATCTCCAGAAGGAAGGCAAGTAAGCGCATGTGCTTGATATGAGGAATCGAGTGCACTTCGTTCGATAACTCAAGCGTGCTTCTTAGGTGCCCCCGCAGGCTTCGGCCGGCGGGGGCACTGCCTTGCCCGCGCATCGCGCGAAGCGCGGTGAGGCGCGGCTTCGCTCGCGCGCACGGCCTGAGAACGCACAAAAGCCGGCCGCTTCGATGAAGGGCCGGCTTTTGTGCGTACCCGCGTGTCTGCAAAGGCTTCTCCTGCGGGGAACGACAGCCTGCTTACCCGAGCAGATCCTCGCGATGGATGGGCATCGAGACCAGCCCGATGCCGTCGACGTAGGCGTAAATCTCAAAGCCGCGCTTGCAATGGAACGTGCAGCAGACGCAGGGATCCTCATCGCAATAGGCATACGCGTCCTCGTCGCCGAGGGCGAACACGAGGGGGGGCTGCTTGTCGGGCATCACGTACTTGAGCTGAGAGCCCATGAATGTCTTGAGGGCGATCCAGCGAGGCGCGGCCCCCTCGTTCGACGTCCAGTACACGCGCAGCGCGTTTTCGTCGAACCCGCCCACGATGTCGTAGCGGAGCTCGAAAGCCGCGCTCGTTTGGGCCGTTGGGCCGGTGAGAGGCTCCATGGGGGCGCCGCAACACGACGGGGCGAACGAGTTGGTAGCATAGGGAAGCTTGACGTCGGGTCGGCGTACCAGTCCGGAGAATGTCGGACCATTCGGCCCGTCGATGCCCTGCACGACCGATCCGCACGTGGCGCAGCGGAAGAAGGGTATGGAGTCGTCGGTCACCCCGGGCTTCCACGTCGCCTTTGTGCGCGTCGGACTCACATCCGATGCTGTTTTGGTTGCCGGTTTCTCGTCTTTCTTGCTCATTGTATCCTCCTCGTCACGGAGCAGCCCTCAGGCTGCGCGCGTCTGTTCTCTCGCATCGGTCATTATAGCAGGACGGCTGCATGGATCGGGATTTTGGTGTGCGTCTGGCGCATGCGCCGGATGGAAGGCCCACGTGGTCGAAACCGCCAAAAGACATCAAGCTGAAGGGCTCGAAACGGGACGGTCGAGCGTCGTGCCGGTAGCGGCTAGTAGTCGCTGCGCTGCATATTGAGGTAGTTCAGAAGCTCGCTTCGTTTGTGTATCTGCATCTTGTCGTAGATGTGGCGGATATGGGTGTTGACGGTGTAGGGCGAGATGACCAGTTTCGAGGCCATGCTGTTCGTCGTGTAGCCGCGCGCGATGAGTAGCAGGATTTCGCGCTCGCGAGCCGATAAGCCGAACTCCTCAGCTACTTCTGCGCAAATCTCGCCGATCTCGTCTTTAGAGGGGGGCGTTGCAGTGAGGGCCACGATGTTGTATTCCTGACGGACGAGGGGGATGAGCAGTGCGGCGAGGACGCAGATGAACGCGAGGCACGTTTCGGGGGTGATGGCGGCGGCAAGCTCGGGTGTATGCTCGTACGACACGGCGAGCGTGTTGCCGACGGCTATGCCGGCGCGTGCAAAGCTCCCTGAGAAGCTGAACGCGACGGCGGGGGTCGTGTAGCCCTTCGAGGTGAGGATGCCAAAGTACATGATGAGCAGGATCTCGAAAAGCGCTGAGATGCCGAGCGCTACGAAGAAGGCGGGGAAGAAGGCCGCTTCATCGGACAGGAACAGCGAGAACGCGACGATCTCGAATACGAGGAGCCAGGGGTAGAGCTTGAAGACGTTGGTTCTATCCTTTGAAAGTGCGCAGACGCCGGCGATGGCGAGCATGATGGCGCCGCCGCACAGCGTGCCGATGGTGAAGCTCGTGTCGCCGGTGGGTAAAACCTCCCAGGGGATGATGGCCACGAGAAAGTAGCACGCGACGCTCGCCAAGAACGTGATGGTGCTCACCATGGCCATGTTTTTGAGGCCGCTCCGGCTTGCCTGCTCGGGCAAGAGCACTGGGAAGCGGCGTTGTCCATCCCGTTGCGAGACGATCAGCAGGGCGCCCGAGGCAAGGGGCAGAAGCGACGTGAACGCGCTCGATGCATATGCGGGCAGCGCCCAGGCTATCACCATACACACGATCATGGTGATACCGAATACGGTGCCAATATGGCGAATTGAGAAATTCGCTTTGACGCAGGCATACCGTTCGCCCCAGAGGATCCAAAGCGCCGCCTCTGCCGGTCCCAGCAGGAACGCAATGGCGTAAGCGAGCAGCGGGGTAGGAAGCGATACCGCCCACAGGGTGAGCGCGAGCGTGCCCACACACATGAGCGTCGGTGCCGCGATGCGCAGCCACCGGTAGTTCGACAGCCGCTGCTTGCGACCGAGGGCGAGGGCGATGAGGAGCAGGAAGACGACGGTAGATCCCAAGTTGACGAGCCATGAATAGGTGACGCGGTCGTCGAGCAACGGCACCAATGCGAAAGAATGCGGGACGAACCAGAGTGTGTAGTGCCAGGCGAGCAGAAGCGAGAAGCCGGCGTATTTCAGCATGGGGCGCTTCGCGAAGGCGGCAAGCGGGCCTTCCCCTCTGCCGGCGGTTTTGCCCTGTCCAGACGTAGTCCCCATGCCCGACACCCTTCTATCAGCAGTTTGCGATGGATAACGATGCCTCTGAACTGCCTAAACCGCGAGGTACAGCACGTTCATGCAACCCCTGGCATCTATTGTGCCACGACGAGAAATGTATCACTAGCATGAATTGGTCTGCCTCGCAAAAAAATAAGTATTCGGCCTTTCATGGCGAATTGGCGATGGCGGCAAAACCTCGCCAACTCGTGAGTAAGACGATCGACGGTTTCAGTCGGGAGCACGTGCGTTTCGGACTGCTCCTCGTCAAAACATGAGTAATCAGATATTCACGGCTACTTTGCGATGGCAAATCTGCAGCATGCGCACACAATGCGGGCAACGGTTCGGTTGACGACCGGTCGCCGGATACTATAGGCCGACGACCGATTGTGAAGCCGGGCAAAACAACGAGAAAGGAAGAACGATGTCGTTGCTTGCCAAGAGCAAAGGTGAGGTGACCTACAAGGAGCTCACCACAGTGCACAAGTGGGCGCTCGTCGTGCTCATTTCGATGGGCTCGTCGATCATCTACGCCCCCATGTATCTGAAGAACGTGTTTTACGATCCCCTGATGCAGGCGCTCGGTGCGACCAACGCCGATCTGGGCCTCATGGTGTCGGCCTACGGCATCGCCGCCATGATCTGCTACCTGCCCTCCGGCATCGTGGCTGACAAGTTTCGCATGCGCACGCTGGCCTGGGTGGGCTTTCTCGCGACGGCGGTACTCGTGTTCGTCTACGCGATGCTTCCTTCCGTCACGGTATGCCTCGTCTTGTTCGTTTTGATGGGCGTCACCTCGATCCTGATTTGGTGGGGCACTCGCTTTAAAGTCATTCGCCTTTGTTGTGAGGAAAACGAGTACGCCAGCAAAATCGGCATCAGCTATTCCATCTACGGCGTGACTGGCCTCGTGATCGGACTTATCAACGCAGGCATCATCGCCGCTATTTCCGGTTCGGCTGGCGTGCAGGCCATGCTCGTCTTTCTGGGTGTCATGATCGCTCTCCTGGGCGTCGCCGCCTTCTTCCTCATCCCGGACTTCAAGGGCGAGATCAACAAGGATGCGAAGCTGTTCAGCATCAAGGAGGCCCTCCAGGCCATTAAGCATCCGGGCGTTATCTGGGCTTGCGTCGCCTACTTCTGCGTGTACGCTGTGTACCAGGGCGCTACCTACACCACTCCGTACCTCACCCAGTGCTTCAATGCCGATGGCAACCTTGTGAACATCGTGGGCCTCATCCGCACCTACGGAATCGGCCTCATCGCAGGCCCGGTCGTCGGGTGGATCGCCACGAAGATCAAGAGCCCCTCGAAGGCCATCTTGGGAGGCTTCATCCTCTCGATCGCGGCTCTCGTCGGCTTCATCCTGTTCCCACAGGATCCCTCGGGCGCCATCGTCGCCTCTATCTTGGTGGTCGTGTTCGGCTTCACTACCTACGGCGCCTTCTCCATCGGCTCGTCGCCCCTCTCCGAGGTCAAGATTCCGATGGCCATCTTCGGCACCGCTTCCGGTCTGCTGTCGGTCATCGGCTTCCTTCCCGACGTGTTCATCCACACGTGGTATGGCGGCATGATCGACGCCCAGGGCACCGCCGCCTTCAACGCCATCTTCGGCTTCGAGATCATGTTCGCGGTCGTCGGCTGCTTCTGCCTTGTCATGGTGCTGCGCACCCTGAAGAAGCACTTCGGTGAGAAAGCCGCGGAGGCCGAGAACGAGGCCGAGAACGAGGCGACGACGGCCTAGGCGCCTTGCCATCGGGGCGCGGGGGCGTCGTGCGAAGCACCCCCGCGCACCCGGCCGAGGTCCGACGGTACGCGCAAAGCTCAAGCGAAAGGGAGTTCCACATGAACAAGCTCGACGTGCTGAATCTGATCAACCCGCAGATGAAGGCCGTGCTCGCGAAAGAAGACGAGCTGGCTGGCGATGCGAACGACACGTCCGTGGGATTCGAGCAGATGCGCGAGAACTATGTGGCCGGGCGCGCATTCTGGTGCGAAGGCGGCCCCGTCATGGCTGAAAAGTCCGACGTTGCGGTTGCCGGTCCCCATGGCCCGATCCCGCTGCGCTGCTACTATCCGACTGCCGAGGCTGCTTCGGCCGCCGCGGCGGGTGAGGGCTCGACGCCGGGCATTGTGTACGTCCACGGAGGCGGGTTCGTCCTCGGCAACCTCGACACCCATGATCGGATCTGCCGCATTCTGGCCGAAAAGACCGGCGCTTCGGTAGTCGCTGTCGACTATCGCCTCTCGCCCGAGGCCAAGTACCCGAGCGCCGTCGAAGAAGTGGCCGCTGTTGCAGGGCATCTGCATGAGCACGGCGCGGAGTTCGGCATCGACGGCGAACGCCTGGCGTTCGCGGGCGATTCCGGCGGTGCGCACTTGGGGCTGGCGGCGACGATGTATCTGCGAGAGGAGCAGGGCGACAGCGCCTTCGTGAAGTGCCTGTTGCTGTTCTACGGTTGGTTCGGTCTGACCGATTCGTCCTCGATGCGCCTTCTCGGAGGCCCATGGGACGGTCTCACCGAGCAGGACTGGCAGTTCTATTTGAGCATGTACGCCGAAGACCCCGCCGGCCTCGCGACGAGTCCGTATGCGAACCTGTTCCTGAACGATTTGGAGCACGCTGTGCCGCCCTGCTATATCGCCGCCGCGGAGTACGACCCGCTGCGCGACGATTCGGCGACGCTTGCCGCCATCTGCGAACAGTACGGCACGCCGTATCGTTACGAGGTGTTCAAGGGTGTCATCCACGCGTTTCTGCACTACACCAAGATGCTTGACGAGGCGAACGACGCCCTCGAGCACGGAGCGGCTTTCTACCGCCAGCAGCTGGGACTCTAGCTTCCGATCGGGACGAGCAGAGGTCGAAAGCCCGAGTCGAAACTACGTATCAAACCAGGGTTCAACGGCATCACGGAGGTGCCGACACACTAAAAGGAGGATCGTCATGGATTTCAAGTTGACGGACGAGCAGGAGCTGATGGTCGACAGCTATCGCGACTACATGGAAAGCGAGAACTGGGAAGGGTATTTCGCCGAGTGCGATGAGAAGCACGAGTACCCCCTGCGTTGGGTTCGCGGCCTCTGCGAGCTGGGTTTCGACCAGATCATGCTGCCCGAGAGCCACGGCGGGCTCGGCCTTGAGCAACCTTGCGTGACGCTCATGGCCGTCTACGAGGTGCTCGGCCGCTACGGCGCTCCCACCTACGTGCTCTACCAGCTTCCTGGTTTCGAGACCATCATCCGGGAAGGCACGCAGGAGCAGATCGACGCCGTCATGGCCACGCTTGGCACGGGCGAGCAGATTTGGAACTCCGCCTGCACCGAGCCGGGCGCTGGCTCCGACGTGAGCTCGCTCACCACGAATTACAAGCGCGAGAACGGCAAGATCTACCTCAACGGCACGAAAACCTTCATCACCTCGTCTGCTGGCGTGAAGTATCTCGTCATCATGGCGAAAAATGCCGACGACCCCGAGGTGTTCACCGAATTCTTCGTCGACATGTCCAAGCCCGGCGTGAAGTTGGGGCCCCTGCCGAAGCTCGGTCTGCGCATGGATAGCTGCTGCGAGGTCTACCTCGACAACGTCGAGCTTGAAGAGTCCGACATCTTCGGCAAAGAGGGCAATGGCTTCAACCGCGGCGTATCCGACTTCAACTTCGAGCGCTGGCTTGTGGGCGCCTGCGACTACGGCACCGCCATCTGCGCGTTCGAGGATGCCATGGCGCATGCGAACACCCGCATCGCCTTCGGCAAGCCTATCAGCCGCTTCCAGCTCAACCAGCTCAAGATCGCCGAGATGTGCATCAAGCTGACCAACATGAAGAACATGCTCTACGAGGCTGCATGGAACGCCGATAACGACGGCGGCAACTTCGATGCCGCTGCGGCCGCGATGTGCAAGTACTACTGCGCGAACGCCTCCTTCAAGGTGGTCGACGATGCCATGCAGGTGATGGGCGGTGTGGCTGTGGCAGGCGAGCACCGCATTCAGCGCATTTGGCGCGATCTCCGCGTCGATCGCGTTTCCGGCGGCACCGACGAGATGATGATCCTCGCCACCTCTAAGGGCGCCTCCATCAAGTACAAGCAGAAGTAGCCGGTCCGCACGACCGCGGGGGGGGCGATGCCCCCCCCCGCATCGAAGACACTAATGTGAACAAGGAGGACACCACCATGGCACTTCCCACTGAAAAGCCGTCCTACGGCCCCCTCGACGGCGTCAAGGTTGTCTACGCAGCGGTGGAGCTGGCGTGCCCGAAGGCAGCCGACCTCATGGCCGACTGGGGCGCCGACGTCGTCTGGCTCGAGAACACGGGCGCGGGCGACACGATCCGCGACACTCCGTACGTGAAGCAGGCAGAGCGCCGCAACCAGCGCTCCGTCGCCCTGAACTACTTCTCCGAAGAGGGCAAGAAGGTCTTCTTCGACCTCGTGCGCGACGCCGACATCTTCATGGAGGCCTCCAAGGGCGGTACCTGGGCCCGCAAGGGCATCACCGATGACGTGCTGTGGGAGATCAACCCCAAAATGGTCATCGTGCACGTCTCCGGATTCGGCCAGGAGGGCGACCCCAAGATGGTCAAGCGCGCCGCCTACGACCTGACGGTCATGGCCTACTCCGGCATCATCATGCAGAACGGCACGGAGGAGCAGCCCATGCTTCCCGGACCCTATGCCGGCGACTACTTCAACACGCTCATGATCGCCTCCTCGGCACTCGCGGCCCTCTACAAGGCCGAGAAGTCCGGCAAGGGCGAGTCCATCGACCTGGCCATGTACGAGACGCTGCTGGCCATCGGCCAGTACTACCTGGTGGACTACCTCAACGAGGGTATCAAGTGGCCCCGTCCCGGCGCCCGCAACCAAAACCTCTGCGGCATAGGCGAGTTCAAGTGCAAGGACGGCTTTTTGGGCGTGTGCCTGTACGGCGTCGACCAGAACAAGTACTTCCTCGAGACGATCGGCCTGGGGCACCTCTGGGGCACCGAGGACATCCCCGAGGACACGAGCGGGCTGTGGCTGTCCAACCCGCACGCCGACGAGATTCAGAAGGCGTTCGAGGACTACTGCCTGGCCAACTCCAAGTACGACATCGAAGAGGACTTTGCGGCGCATCGCATCGCCGCCCAGGTGGTCAACGACATGGAGGATCTCGTCGAGGAGGAGCACCTCAAGCTCCGCAACACGTGGGTGGACTGGGAGACGGCCGACGGCGAGACGTTCCACGGCCTTGGCGTGTTCCCGAAGTTTAAGAACAACCCCGGGACGATCTGGCGTCCGATGCCGCATCAGGGCGGCGACACCGTCGACGTCATGACGAAGCTGGGCTACAGCAAAGAGCAGATCGACGAGCTGGCCGCAGCCGGCGTCGTCAAAGTGGGCGAGTAGCGCTGATGCGCGCCGAGGGGTGAACCTCTCGGCGCATTCGGATGCGCGGCCTCGAGCAGAAGCGGGCGCCGCGCATCCGGATCTGACGACAAGAAGGGTGAGTCGAGTGACGGACATCGTGGGAAACGAAACGGTGCGCAGTCTCTGGGACGGTCTCGTGGCGGCCTGCGGCGACCGTACCTTCCTGAGGTTCCGCAACCGCGCCGACGAGACGCGCGCCTTTACGTACCGCGCCTTCAACGAGGAGATCAATCGGGCTGCCAACGTGTTCTTGTCGCTCGGCGTCAAGCATGGCGAGCGCGTGGCCGTGCAGCTGTGCACGTGCCCTGAGTTCATGATCGCGCTCTTCGGGCTTGCGAAGATCGGCGCGGTCATGGTGCCGATGAACGACCAATACCTCGCTGAAGAGGCGGACTACGTGCTTGAAAAGACGGACGCCACCTGCGCAGTCATCGAGCCGAAGTTCCTTGGGCTCTACTGCGGACTGCGCGACGAGGCTGGGCGCCTGCCCAAGGGGCTCTTCGTTGCGCGTATGAACGAAGAAGACGTCGAGGGTGCGGATGCGGCGCGTGAGGCGCTGGCTTCCGATCCGCTGCTGCGCGATTTCACGGCGCTGCGCGCACGGGCTGCAGTCGAGCTGGCCGAGTGCTGTGCGCTTTCTTCAGACGATCCTGCGGAGATCATCTTCACGTCTGGCACCACCTCGCGTCCGAAGGGTGTCGTACTCACGCATGCGAATATCCTATTCAGCGGTTTGTATGCAGATTGGGAGGTTTCGCTCACGCGTGACGATCGACTGCTCACCACGATGCCGGCCTGTCACTCGAACTTTCAGATGGCGGCACTTATGCCCGTGCTCACCGCTGGTGCCGAGCTTATCGTGATCGAGAAATACAGCGCGAGCCGCTTCTGGTCGCAGATACGCGAGTTCAGGGCTACGGTCACGCAGTGCGTTGCCATGATGCTGCGTACGCTCATGCTGCAACCCGAAGACGCGCTTGAGCGCGATCACGAGCTGCGCGAGATCCTCTATTTCTTGCCGGTGACGACGGAGGAAAAGGAGGCGTTCGAGCGTCGCTTCGGCGTGCGCATCATGAATACCTACGGCTCGACCGAAACCATCGGCTGGGTGCTCACCGATCCGCCCACAGGCCCGCGGCGTTGGCCGAGCGTGGGCCGCGTGGGGCTTGGGTACCAGGCGCGTATCGTGGCCGACGACGGCGCTGAGGCACCCGTCGGCGAAGTGGGGGAGATCCAGGTCAAAGGCATACCTGGTCGCACGGTAATGAAGGAGTATTTCGGCAACCCCGAAGCTACGGCCCAGGCGTTCACCCCCGATGGGTGGCTGCGCACCGGCGATAAAGGCTATGTCGACGAAAGCGGCTGGTTCTTTTTCGTCGACCGCAAGGCCAACATGATCAAGCGAGCGGGCGAGAACATTTCCGCCGGCGAGGTGGAGCAGGTACTCGAATGTCATCCGGCCATCGCTGAAGCGGCGGTGATCGGCGTGCTCGACCCCATCCGCGATCAGGCCGTCAAGGCGTTCGTGCGACTCGAATCCGGTGCGCGTCTGACCGAGGAGGAGGTGCGCGCGCACTGCGAGGAGCGCTTGGCCGCATTCAAGGTGCCCTCGATCATCGAGTTCGTGGAAGATTTTCCACGGACGTGCTCCATGAAGATCGAGAAGAAGCTACTTCGGTAACCCACCTGACGACTAGGCTGGGCCGGACGGGCCGTGCCCAGTCGCTCGAGCAGCACTCGCTTCGCTGCTGAACTCGCTTGATGGGCACCGCCCGTCCGGCCCAGCCTAGTCGTCGCTCGAGGTGACAACATCTTCGGTTGCTCAGAAGCCCTTTTTTGGAGGGCTTGGGAGATTAAGGAGAAAGCATATGGCTATCAGCACTGAGATCGTGGGCAGGGAGTTCGGGCCGTTCGTGCGGGAATACACGTTCAAAGACCTGGAGATATGCGCGCTCGGCTGCAATGCCGGCTACGACGGCCGGACCGACCTCGAGTATGTGAACGAGCACGACGCGGCGAACCCCGATTTGAAGGTGTTGCCCATCTTCGGCGTGCCGCTGACGGTGCACGAGGAGATGACGCGCACGCTCGATTACGGTTACAACTACGACGGCTCGCTCCACTACGGCTTCGAGATCCGCCTGCATGCGCCTTTCAAGATGAGCGACCGCGTGGAGACGTTTGTCACGCAGGACGCGCTCTACGACCGCGGTGAGGGCCGCGGGTGCTTGTCGAAGCAGACAGGGCGCTCCTATTCCTCCGATGGAACGCTTCTGTGCGAGACCGAGACCTGGGACGTGTGCATCTACGATGGCGGTTGGGGAGGCCCCAAGCCGCCGAAGGACATCGTCGAGATGCCCGACCGCGCGCCCGATGCCGTCGTAGTCGAGACGATGCCTCTTAACATGCCGCTGATCTATCGTATAATGGGAGACTGGCATCAGCAGCACATCGACTTCGCCTACACTGAGCAGACGGGGCTTTCGCGCCCCATCGCTCACGGTGTGAGCTTGGGCGGCTTCGCGATGCGCCACATCGTCAGCTCGTTCTTCCCGGGCGAGCCCGAGCGCATGACCCGCTTCAAGACCCGCATCACCTCGCCGGTGCTGCCGGGCACCGCGTTGCAGACCCGCATGTGGAAGGTCGGCGACAACGAGATCCGCTTCCAACTTGTGGATGCCGACGCCGACGAGACCGGCGCGAAGCCTCATTTGAACTTCGGCATCTGCGAATGGAAGCAAGCAGGTTGACCGGGCGAGGTCCACGCTTCGGGGAGCCGTGGCGACGGAGGCTTGCAAGACCATCCATTCGCCTCCAATGATCGTGCGGTCTTCGTCGCTGCGGCTCCCCGAAGCAGCCTCCTGCGATCGACGCAGGCGGCTTTTTTGCGCAGAAGGAGACAAGAGCATGAGCAGTGTGAAGCATATGACGCAGGTGACCAGCTCTCCGACGGCCGAGGCGGCCGGCAACGCAAAGCAGATCGGCGAGAGCGTTGTCCGAAAGGTCAAGCATACGGCGAAGCGCACCATCGACGATGTGGCCATGACGCCGTTCTTGCGCAAGATCACGTTCTTCTCGAGCGGCGGGTCGTTCCTCGACGGCTACGTGCTCTCGCTCATCGGCGTAGCGCTCACGCAGATCACACCCCTGTTCGACCTCACCGAGATGTGGACGGCCGCCATCGGCGCGTCCGTACTCGTCGGCATCTTCGTGGGCACCATCCTGGGCGGCTACCTGACCGACCGCATCGGCCGACGCAAGATGTTCATCATCGATGTGGTGGCCATCGGTTTGTTCTCGCTGCTGTCCGTGCTCGCGAGCGATCCGCTCCAGCTCGTGACGGCGCGCTTTTTCATTGGCATGTTCGTGGGCGCCGACTATCCTATCGCCACGTCACTCATCGCCGAGTTCACGCCCAAGAAGCATCGCTCCATCTCCATGGGCATGGTGTCGGCGGCGTGGTATTTGGGAGCCACCGTTGCGGCGGTCGTAGGCTACTTCCTCTACAGCGTGCCCAACGGATGGCAGTGGATGCTCGGCAGTGCCGTCATCCCCTGCATCATCCTCCTGATCGGTCGGCACGACATTCCCGAGTCGCCCATGTGGCTGGCCCAGAAGGGCCGCCGCGAAGAGGCGGACGCCATCGTGCACCGGGTGTTCGGCGACGATGTGGAGCTGGAGATGGAGGACCCGGGCGAGAAGACGAAGCTGTCGAAGGTGTTCAAGGGCGGGTACTTCAAGCGCATCATCTTCCTAGGGATACTCACGCTGTGCCAGGTGGTGCCCATGTACGCCATCTACACGTTCGGCCCCGACATCATGAGCGCCTTCGGGCTGGGCGAAGGCCATGAGGCCATTCTGGGAGAAAGCGCCGTTAGCCTATTCTTCCTTATCGGTTCGATCCCTGCCATGTTCTGGCTGAATTCCATGGGACGCCGCCCGCTGCTCATCCGCTCGCTTGCTCTAATGGCGGCGGGCTTGGTCGTACTGGGGCTGTTCCCGGATGCGCCCATCCTCGTAGTCATCCTGGCTTTTGGGCTGTATGCATTCTTCAGCGGTGGCCCCGGCATTCTGCAGTGGCTTTATCCCAACGAGTTGTTTCCCACGGAAGTGCGTGCAAGCGCCGTGGGTATCGCCATCTCAATTTCGCGTATCGGCACCATCGTATCGACGTACGGCACCCCCATCTTCTTGGCGACGTTCGGCATTGGCCCGACCATGCTCGTGGCGGCCGGACTCGTGATCCTCGGACTTGTGCTGTCGATTTTCATGGCGCCTGAGACCAAGGGTAAATCACTTTTGGAGACGAGCGCGCTCGACGCTGACGACATGAGCCGTCGCGGGGCGTAACAGTTGCGGCTCGCAGCATCTGCGAATCCGGATAAGAGGGGTCGCAGATGCTGTGGTCATATCGCCGCGTTTCGATGATGCCTGCGCTCCGCATGCATCGCTCGGCCGTCGCCGAGCGATCGGCTCGCGTCGGCATACGGCCGGATATCGATGCGAGCATGGTGCTCGATGTGCCTCGTGACGGGGATCTGGCATGCAAAAACCCCGAGCCTTGGAGACTCGGGGTTTTTGCATGGGCGAATCGGCGAGGCTTCGGGGCGATGGACGAGAGGCGGCTCGCCGAGAAGGAGCTGTGCGGGAGCGGTTACTTGCCCTGCCAGTTCGGCGTGCGTTTTTCGACGAAGGCGGCCGGCCCCTCGATGCCGTCGGCGGTCTTCTCGAGGAAACGGTAGGCGGCATCGGAGTAGCGCATGGCGTCCTCTTCGGACATCTGGTCGGCGGCGTGCACGATGTACTTCGTCCACTTCAGGGCCAGAGGCGCGTTCTTCAGGCACTCCTCGGCCAGCTCGATGGCCTTGTCCATGACCTCTTCGGCCGGCACGACGTAGTTGATCAGGCCGAGCGCCTTCGCCTCGGGAGCCTTGATCTTCTTGCCGGTGAGCAGGAGCTCCATGCAGTCCTTGCGGTTGATGTCGCGGGCGAGGCGCACGAGGCCGCCCGTGGAGGCGATGATGCCGAGGCCCACCTCGGTGCAGCCGAACTTGGCGTTCTCGTTGGCAACCACCATGTCGCAGGACAGAGCGATCTCCATGCCGCCGCCGGCCGCGGAGCCGTTGCAGGCGCAGATGACGGGCTTGGAGCATAGGCGCGCGGTCAGGCCGCCGAAGCCGTGCTCGGTCACGGTCTGGCACTCGCCGCCTTCTGAGAGCTCGGAGAGATCCTCGCCGGCGCAGAACACCTTGCCGGTGCCGGTGACGATGATTGCGCGCACCGCGGGATCAAGCTCGGCGTTGTTCATGATGTTCTCCATGGCCTTGGAGGTGACGCCGTTAAGGGCGTTCGCCACGTCGGGTCGGTTGATGCGCATGATCAGCAGGCCGTCCTCGCGAAGTTCGGATACGACCGTCTCGGTTCCGTAGTAATCTGCCATTGCTCCTCCTTGGGTTGTAGCGATTTCCTTCCAGGTGCCGAGCGACGCGGTGTCAGGCGGTCGGTGCAGCTCGATGTCCGTGTTTCCGTGCACGCTCGAAGAACTGGCTTGTATGATAGGAAACGTCGGCTTTGGCGGCATCGCTAGCGGGGTGGTAATTCGCCGATACCTAAAAAACCGTGCATCGCAAGAAAAGCAGTAGCGGGCATGCGGGGCGCGTTTGGCGCTGCACGAGGGTTCTCTTCGGGTACCGTGAAGCTCGAATGCGTTTGCGCGGATATGTGAAAGCGCGGTGATACTATCGTCAAAATATAAGTAATAAAGGATTCGTGGCGGTTTTGCGATAGCAAAAAGATGGACGAATGATTCATACTGTCCGGGAATCGGACCTCTATTGTTCCGTTCACCGAGATTGGTGGCTGGTTGCCGACCAGGACGCGGGCCTCTCGTTCGCAAAGAGCCCCGCCATCTTAAAGTAAGTAAGGCTATCGACGCCTCTTGCCGAACGTGGCGGTACGAATGATCGCTTCCGCATCAGTCGTGCGATATTGAAGAGGACGAGGGCGCCGCGAAGCTTGATCGGCGCGAAGATGGTTCGGTGGGAATATGGAGTATGCTCTTCCTGCTCTAGCGGCTGAGATGCAAAACGCGATAGAATAGCCGCAGTCTAGGGGAGGGCCGGGGAGGTCCCGAACGGCCCACGAGGGACGCAGTTTCGAGAAAGGATGAGAGAATGGCTGATTTCGACGCGATCGTCGTCGGCTCGGGGTGCGCCGGCTCGGTCGCGGCCTACGAGCTGGCCAAGGCGGGCAAGGCGGTGCTCGTCGTTGAGCGCGGCAACTATGCCGGCGCCAAGAACATGACGGGTGGGCGCATCTACGCACACTCGCTCAAAAAGGTGTTTCCCGATTTCGAGCAGAATGCGCCTATCGAGCGGAGGATCGTCCACGAGCGCATCTCCATGATGTCGCCGGACGCGAACTTTACCGTCGATTTCACCTCCGACGAGATGGGCAAGGAGGGTCAGGACTCCTATGCGGTTCTGCGCGGTTCCTTCGATCAGTGGCTTGCCGAGCAGGCGGAGAACGAAGGCGCCGAATACATCTACGGCATCGCCATCGAGGAGCTTCTGAAAGACGACTCCGGCAAGGTCGTCGGCGTGAAGGCCGGCGAGGACGAGATCACCGCCGAAGTCGTGCTTCTGTGCGACGGCGTGAACTCGCTGCTGACCGATCAGGCCGTCGGCGCCAAGCGCCCGCCAGCGCATGCGCTGGCGGTGGGCGTGAAGCAGACCATCGAGCTTCCCGCGAACGTCATCACCGACCGCGTGCTGGCCGGCAGCGACGACGAGGGCGCGGCATGGCTGTTCGCCGGCGACTGCACCAAGGGCACGTTCGGCGGCGGGTTCATGTACACGAACAAAGAGTCCATCTCCCTCGGCGTGGTTGCCGGCATCGAGGCTACGGCCAACCACGGCAAAGCTCCGGTGTACCAGATGCTCGAGGACCTGAAGAACCATCCGGCGGTTGCCCCGCTCATCAAGGGCGGCAAGGTTGTGGAGCACTCGGGACATATGGTGCCCGAGGGCGGCATCAACATCATGCCCGAGGTCGTCGGCGATGGCGTCCTCCTGGCGGGCGACTGCGCCATGATGTGCATCAATCTTGGCTATATGGTGCGCGGCATGGACTTCGCCGTGGCGGCGGGCCAGATGGCCGGCCAATGCGCCGCGAAGGCCATCGATGCGGGCGACACCTCGAAGGCGGGCCTGGCCCCCTACAAGACGGCGCTCGAGAACTCCTTCGTACTGAAGGACCTCAAGCAGTTCAAGGCCGTTCCGGACTTCATGGAGAATTTCGAGCGCATGTTCTGCGGCTACCCGGAGATGATTCGCGACGCGATGAACACGATGTTCATCGTCGACGGCACGCCCGTCCAGCCCATGAAGAAGTCCATGATGCCCATCGTCAAGCAGGTTGGAATCATGAACCTGCTCAAGGACGTGAGAGGAGCGATGAAGGCGCTATGAGCGATATGAAGATCACGGTGAACGTCGACGAGTATCTGGCGATCAACAAGTACGAGGTCGACGAGTCCAACGCGCATATCGAGCTCGTCGACGATCCGTCCGATGCCGAGTTCGACAAGCTGATTCGCGTGTGCCCCGCCGCGCTGTACAAGCGTGACGACGAGGGAGCCAAGACGTTCGACTACGCCGGGTGCCTGGAATGCGGTACCTGCCGCATTGCCTGCGGCGACACCATTATCAAGAAGTGGGAGTACCCGCAGCCCACGATGGGCGTAGAGTACCGCTTCGGCTAGGAGCGGTCGCTCTTCGCTACGATAGGCGCTTCGGCGTTCGCGGACGCTGGTTGCTGACAACGGCCCGAAACCCTCCTGAGGGGTTCGGGCCGTCGCTTGCGCATGGATAGTTCCCCGTGGTCCGCGCGAGCCTCATTTGCGGTCGGCGTCGGAAGACGGGAAAGGCGATGGCGTCGTCCCCGTTTTTGAAAGCAAGCGCAAAGACAGGTGTATCCGGAGCGGGTCGAAGCCTTTCTCGGCCAGGTCCTCAAGGTCGATGCCGCTTATAGCCTTGATGCGCTTCAAGCGGTATGCGAGCGTATTGCGATGGATGAAAAGCGCTTCGGCTGTGCGTACGGCGCTGCAACCATGCTCGAGATAGGCGAGTGCCGTTGGCACATAGTCTGCCCCATCGCGCGCATCGAAGAGCGCGAGTTCGACGATGCTGCGATCAAGCAGCTGGTGCACGCCGTCGTCGAGCGCGAGCCGCTCGGCAGCGTCCTCGAACCAGCAGTCGTCATAAAAGCAGGTTCGCGATATGCCGAACCTGCCCGCATAGGCTCCTTTGTCGGCATGTCGATAGGCGAATGCGGCTTGATCAGCCGCCGTGCGCACGAGCGAGAAATCCATGAAAAGCGATGAAAACCCCGCAAGAAATCGCGGCTCCGTATCGGGGGCGGCATCGCAGCGGGCGTGGCGATCGTGCATAACGCTCAAAGGATAGTCGTCGTTGCGCGCGATCATCAGGTGGGATGCTCCCTCCCGGTAGAAGCGTGCCAACGGATAGCGCCTGGAGATACGTCGCAGTGTCTGCGCGCTCTGCGCTTCATCCTCCTCGTCTGCCCCGCTGAAACACGCCACAAAATAGGAGTCGTCTACCTTCCACCCCAGCTCAGCCAGTCCGCATTCGAGTGCGCGCGGTCGCACGGCCGATCCGGCGAGCAGGTCGCGCAGCGGGCCGAGGGATGCTTCCGCGATTTGGGGATAGGTCTTTCGGGGAAGAATCATGTTGAGCATATCGCCGAACCGGTCGGCGAGGGCCAGATCGGCGGGTGTGAACGGGGCGTTCACATCAACCAGCTCGAAGCAGCCGTGATACGCATCGCCGCACACGAGATTGCGTACGAGATAGGTGCGACCATCGTCCATCGCATTGGGGACGAGATAGGCGTCTCGCCTTCCGAATGCGTTTCCCGAACATGCCGCCCATGCCTCCGCGTAGAGCTCGGAAGGGCACATGCCGGTTTCGATTGCGGGGGTCCACAGCCGGTCGTGAAAGCCTTCAGGAATCGTCCCGGCCGTCAGAACGAAGTAGAGTGCTCCGTCGGAAAGCATGATCGGGTTCGAGAACATGGTCGCTGCGACGTCGAACACCTCCTGCAGCGGGGCGTCGCGGGCCATTGCTGCAAGGATGCCTTCCGCCCAACCGTCAAGGCGCATACGGTACTCAAGGAGGCGTCCGAGCAGTTCATGAGGGGACGGAAGCCCCTCTGTAGCCGGTACGAAGATCGCGTTCAAACCTTCTAAGCTCAGATGGTTCGCATCGGCATCGTATCCGAGCACGACGAACGATCCGAAGTGCGCGATGTCGTGTTTCTGCTGCATGCACGTGCAGATATCGGCGATGAAAAGGGTTCCAGGGCGCGGTCTGCTTGCGGGCGAGAACACTTCGATACGGTCGAGGTCGAGCGCCGAGTGCGACGCGAACCGGGCAATGGGGTGCAGATCGGCGAGCTCTGCATAGACGAGATCGAGATTGAAGTCCATAGCACTCCTTGGCGGCGGAACGGTTCGATGCCCTGACGAGGCTTCTCTGATAATCGGCTGGTTTGAGAAGCCGATCGGCACGGCCTTATCAACGGGTGAGCAACGGCGGGCCTTCCAATCGGCGACGTCCGGTCATTCTATCAGGTATGAGTCCGAGCTTTGTTCAGAATGCACAAAGCATCATGCTCATATTTGGTTCGAGAAGACGATGACGGCGCCGCGTGTGCTGGCTAGACTTAGCGGCCGGAACGCCTCTCGGCGCACCTGCGGCGGGAAGAAGCGAACGAGCAAACGAACGTGGAACGAGAGCGAAGGAGCACGGCATGGAGCTGACGAGACGTGGCTTCCTGAAAGAGTCGCTTGCGGCGTGCGGCATGGGCGCGGCGGCAAGCATGGTGATGCCGTACGGATGGTTGGCGCCTGCAGCAGCGCATGCAGCCGTTGGCCCTGCGGGCGCGACGAGCGCTGATGGGGGCGAGGAACGTATCGCCTGCACGTACCATCAGGAGCATTGCGGCGGGATGTGCCCGCTCAAGTGCACGGTCCGGAACGGGCGCCTGGTGAAGGTGGAGCCGAACGACTGCGTGGACGACCGTTACGAGACCATTTGCCTCAAGGGCATAGCCGAAGTGGAGCACGTCTACGGAGCCGGGCGCGTGCAGGTGCCGCTCAAACGCTCCGGCGAGCGCGGGTCGAATGAGTTCGTGCAGGTGAGCTGGGATGAAGCGCTTGATGATATCGTGGCGCGCATTCAGGGCATCCAAGAGACGCACGGCAATGATGCCGTGATGGTCACGGCATCAAGTGAGGCGAACTTTCCGTTTCTGGCCGCCATGCTCGGCGCCCAGACGGGCGGTAACACAGGTATCGACGTGGGTACCGGAAACGGACTTGATCCTGCCATCGGGTTTGGCGGAGGCTATGCCATGGCGACCGCCGAAGCGCGCGATTGGGTGAATGCGCGATTCGTGCTGACCGTCGGCAGCAATTTCTGCGAATCCAGCTTGCCTCAGGTGCGTTTGTTCTTCGAGGCGAAGGAGGCCGGGGCGAATATGATCGTCGTCGACCCGCATTTCTCCACCACGGCGTCGAAGGCCGATGAGTGGGTGCCCATCGAGACGGGCACCGACGCGGCGTTGTTTCTGGCCATGGCGCACGTCATCCTTAATGAGGGCCTGGGCGACGCGGTGTTCATGGCGGCGCATACGTCGCTGCCCTTCTTGGTGGACGTCAGGACGGGATCGCTCCTGCGCGAGCATGTGGCGGATCCTGCGGCGGAGGAGCCCGAGACGGGTGTGCAGAACCCGTTTCTTGTGATCGGGTCGGATGGAGCGCCGGTTCCCTATGATCGCGCCGGCGTCGAGCCGGCTCTTTCCGGCACGACGAAGGTGGGTGAAGCGCAGGCGCGCACAGTCTACGACCTGCTTGTCGAGAGCCTGTCCTCCTGCACGCCCGCCTGGGGCGCCGATATCACCGGTGTTGTCGAGGAGAAGATCGTCGAGCTTGCACGGCTTTATGCACAGGGCCCGTCCACTATTGCTTTGGGATGGGGTGGCAACGACAAGCTGTCCAACGCCGATATAGCCGGGCATGCGGCCGCCGTGCTCGCTGGCATTACCGGCAACATCGCCAAACCCGGTGCGAACATTGGCGTGTTCGTGGGTGGCTGCTGGAATGGTCGCTCGACCACGCTCGGAGCGTGGGAGCTGCCTGAGGGCATGGAGCCGTCCGAGGACGAGATGGCCGCCTACGACATGCGTGAGAAGCTCAACAACGTGCGCGCCTACATCTGCTGCGGCGATTTTATGGCGCAGCACTTCGCGCACATGGCAAAGACCGAGGACTGGGCGCGTTCGCTCGATCTCATCGTGTCCATCGACCCGTACTTTACCGAGGGTGCGAAGTGGGCCGACTACGTGTTGCCGGCTACGACGCGCTTCGAATTGGACGCCGAGGTGGGCAATGCCAAGGTGGGCTACAACCAGCTTGTGCTACAGAACAAGGTGATCGACCCGCTATTCGAGGCCAAAACCGATTTCTGGATTCAGAAGGAGTTTGCGCGCAGGCTGGGCGTTGAGGACGCGCTCCCGTCGGACTCAGTCGAGCTCGTTGAGACTCTCATTTCTGGGGCTGAGGATCCTGAGATTGGCTCTCTCACCATCGGGCAGATTAATAAGAATCATGGAGCCTGGCCTCTGCCCGACATCGACGAGCCGCGTCAAGAGTTCGCCGACCTCGTATTCGCCACGAGCTCGGGACGACTTGACCTCTACTACGAGAATCTCGTTTCCTTCGGGCAGGCGCTGCCCGCATGGGAGCCGCCTGTTGAAGCATGGCGGGACAATCCAAAGCGCGCCGACTTTCCGTTGCAGCTGGCGAATGTGCGCACGCGGTTCCATATTCACAATCAGTTCAACGATGCGCGGTGGATTCAGCAGTATTTCGAGCCAACGCTTGATGCGAATCCCGCCGATCTCGAGGCGCGAGGCCTAGCTACAGGGGATGTCGCAGAGGTGTTCAACGATCGGGGCAGCTTTGAGGTGCGCGTACAGGGCAATCCTTCCATTCGGCCCGGCTCGGCGCGTCTGTGCGAGGGCGCGACGGCCGACTATCTTGCGAGGGGCAACATGCAATCCGTTACGAACGATACGATGATCGAGCGTGGCTCGGAGCTTCTGTGCGGCCCGGTCATTCCATTCTCGGACACCCTTGTGGAACTCAGGAAAGCGTAAGGAGGCAGCCATGACCAAGCTTGCCATCGCGATCGATCTTGACCGCTGCGTGGGATGCCACACCTGCGCGAACGCCTGCAAGATGCAAAACAATGTACCCATGGGGATGCTTTGGAACAGGATTCTCACGAAGGATTGCGACGTCATCGACGGAGCGGTGGGGGAGTACCCTGCGCTCGCCCGCACCTATCTGCCGGTACAGTGCCAGCATTGCGCGAATGCGCCGTGCCAGAAGGCGTGCCCGACTGGCGCCACGTACAAGGACGAGAAAGGCCGAGTCGAGGTGGATTACGACAAGTGCATCGGCTGTCGTATGTGCATGGCGGCGTGCCCCTACAATGCGCGCGTGTTTAACTGGGACGACCCGGTACGCGAGCCTGGTTTCGACTATGGTGACGCTCGCGTTCCTGTCCGTGCAAAGGGCGTGGTGGAGAAGTGCACGCTATGCAAGGAGCGAACCGATGGCGACGAGGTTCCCCTGTGCGTGCGCGTGTGTCCAGCGCGTGCCCGCATCTTCGGTGATTTGGACGATCCCGACAGCGAGATATCCCGGGCTGCACTTCGTTCGGGCGCGCATCATCTTCTCGAAGAAAAGGGTTCTCGGCCCCAGATCTTCTACATCGGTTAGGAGAGATCATGAGTCTGACAAGGCCTTACAAAATCACTATCGCCGTTTTGGCCGTGCTCGTCGCACTCGGTATGGGCGCCTACATCTTCCAGCTTGTTGGAGGCCTGGGCGTCACCGGCATGTCGAACGGCACGTCGTGGGGGCTCTACATCGCGGGCTTCATGTTTCTCGAAGGACTTGGCGCCGGCGCGCTTGCCATAGCTTCAGGTGTGACGGTGTTCCGCGCTTCGGCATATCGTGCGGCAGTGCTCCCGGCCGTCATCATATCCGTCGTGTGCATGCTGCTGGCCGGGGCCCTCGTACTCATCGACCTGGGCGGTGTCGTCCGTATAGCGAACATGATGCTCTCGTTCAACCCTGCTTCTCCTTTGTTCTGGGATGTCTGTCTGGTCAGCTGCTTTCTCGTGGTGGGCGTGGTGTTTTTGTACCTGCTGACGTCCAAACGCGGCACTGCGGCCAGCCAGATGGCGACGGCGCGCATCGCTCTGCCTATTGCGGTGCTCGTGCCTTCCGTCACGGCGTGGCTTTTCGGATTGCAGATCGCTCGTGAGGGGTGGTACTCGTCGATCATGGCCCCTCTGTTTGTCGCATCGGCGCTCGACTCGGGCTTGGCGCTGCTCGTGCTCGCACTTATCTGGTTGAACCGCAACCGCGTGCGGGCTGGTTCAGAAAGATGCCTCTCGGGTTTGGCCGGGTTGCTCGCCCTGTTCGTTGCTGTCGACGGCTATATGGTTGGCTGCGAGGTGCTGACTATGGCGTACCCGGGTACGGAGGGGGCCGCCGCATTGCTCGCTGAGATGACGTCGGGATCGATGGCGCCGTTTTTCTGGATCGAGGTCATCGTCGGCGTGTTCGCGCCTTGCTTGATTCTTGCGTTTGCGAAGAACCGACGTCGGCCGGGCATCGTGGCTCTTGCAAGTGCCGGCGTGCTTGCAGGTGTGTTCTGCAAGCGCATCTGGCTGCTGCTTGGCAGCTTCGTCTATCCCAATGTGGCTGGCGCGCCCGGGCTTATCTCCGGTTCGAGCTCGACGCAGGGCGTCGAAGGCGTGCACGGTTGGACGGTCGTCAGTTCGTATGCTCCGACGCTTCCCGAGGTGCTCATCGTGGCAGGTGTTTTCGCGCTCGGCGTCCTGGCCTTCCTCGTGCTCGCTCAACGATTTTTGGTGGACGATGTCTCATCAGAAGAAGGATTGACGGACAAAGGCATGCTCGCTGTTGAAAGAGAGGACGTCGTTGCGTCCCACGAGCCGATCGAAGCCTCCCTCGATTGCCGTTTCGGGACGGTGCGCGCCGGCGAGCAGGAGCGGTCGCAATGAGTGTGCTCGACGTGCCGTCTGCTCGCATGCAAGCGGATGCCGAGCCGAGCGCGGGCGTCTTCGCGTTCGGTCCTTCGGAATGGGAGCTTTTGTCCGAGCGGTTCGCCTTTTTGGGAAACAGCCTGCTCGATCCACCCTCGCGCGATACGGCCCTCGGACTGCACGAGCAGTTTTGGGGCGTTTTCGCAGAGGGGCTCGTCGGCGTCGGCTGTGCGAACGAGCTCATCGTGAGCGGCGTGGATCATGCGCAACGCTTCGCGCGCCGTATGGCTGTCGGAGGTGAGGGCGCGCTCGGTCTTGTTCGGATGGAGCATGCGCGTTTGTTCGTCGGCCCTCCGAAGCCCGCCGCTCCTCCTTGGGAGACGTTCTATGCGCAGCCTGGATGCATCGGAGATGCGGGCTTCGGCCGCGCGACGTTCGCTATGCGCTCCATACTGCGGCAGGCAGGCTTGGAGGTGCGGGGCGCAAGCAACCAGTACGCTGACCATATGGGGCTCGAGCTGCTCTACATTGCAACGCTCTGCGATCGATTCGCCAGCGCGCCGCCTTCCGCTGATGAGGTTGCGATGCTGGTTGGCTTTGTGGGGACGCATCCGGGTGCATGGGCGCCGGCGTTCTGCGCGGCCGTGCAGAACGCAGCCCCCGACGGCTACTACCGGTGCATCGCGGAGACGGCTACAGGACTGTGCCGATGCCTGGCTCGGAATGCCTAGGAGCTTGCGAGGTGCGGACATCGTGCGGCCATCGAGTCTTGTAATGGCGGGGTAAACAAAAAGATCACCGGTATATACCGGTGATCTGGCATTTTATGGCTCCCCGGGTAGGATTCGAACCTACAACCCTCCGGTTAACAGCCGGATGCTCTGCCGTTGAGCTACCGAGGAATCAAGCGCTTCAGTGCGCAAGTGAGAATTATACCCGAACCTCGCCAATACGCAATACCGAATTTTCGGCGAAATGCGCGGGTTGTGGGGCTGATTCGGCGCTGTTTTCCGAACTGCTCCTCCTGCGGTTCGCGCTGCTATGCTTCGGGCGCATCCCCGCGAATCACACGTTCCTTCATGAGCATCTCTTCGTAGTTTTCGATCTTACCGTTCAAACGGTCGAGGCCGGCCTGCATGTCGGCGATGCGCTTCTCCACCAGCTCGCGCTGCTCTTCCAGCAGCGTTTTGCGCGCGGCGGCCGTGTGCTCGCCCTGCTCGAACAGCTGCATGTACTCGATGAGCGCCTCGATGGACACGCCGGCGCCGCGCATGCACTTCACGAATTGCACGCGCGCGCAGTCCTGCTCGCCGTAGTCACGCACACCGCTTGCGTTGCGCGTGACGCTGGGCAGCAAACCGATGCGCTCATAGTAGCGTAGGGTGTCGGCGCTCAATCCGTACTGTTTGCTCACTTCGGCTATCTTCATAGCGCGTCGCTCCTTTCGTTCGCGTGCTGTGCCTATTGAAGCACATGGAGCGCACTCCAAGTCAAGCGATCGGATGAAAGCGGATCCGCTTCGCAGATAAAGGACGCCGAACGCGCGGATTCGAGCGCGCGTCGGAGGATGAGCATGTCGCGTTCGCGCAATGATAGCACCGCCTTCTGCGCGGAGAACGAGACCGACGGCGCGGAAACCGCAGCCGCGGGAGTAAGCCTGTGGCAAGCGTTTTCCCGCTGCGGCGGCTAGCGGGGCGTGTCGTTCTCCCATGTCATCGAACTTTGGAGCATTCCCACTAAAGAACCTCGTGAAAAACGACTTGGGCTTCACGTTCCTGCCGCGTTTCGCCGTGGCCAGCGAGCTGCGCGCCGGCGAGCTGGTGGAGTTCGAGGCGGGGCTGGGCGAAACCGTCATCACGGCGGCGTGCTGCTGGCACAAGGACAAATGGGCGAGCCCTCTGATAAGCTTGTTTTCCGGGCTCTGCGAAAGCGGGTGGTAGCTTCGGCCGAATATCGGCTATCATAAATGGTCGCGCCGGTGCGGTCGAAAGCCGCTTCGTCGCGCCGCAAACGAGTCGAGGGAAAGCACGCACGCACCATGATCATGCAGCTCGAACATATAGCGAAGTCGTTCGGAGGACGTCAGCTCTTCCACGACGTGACGTTCCGCCTGGAAGAGTATGAGCGCCTGGCGCTCGTGGGCCCCAACGGCGCCGGCAAGACCACCATGCTCAACATCATATCCGGCCAGGAGGACGCCGACGAGGGCCGCGTGCTGTTCGCCAAGGGCGCGCGTGTGGGCTACCTGGAGCAGGAGGCCATCGAGATGGCAGACCAGCCCATCTTCGAGGAGGTCATGTCCTCCCAGGTTGAGGTGCTGGAAGCCGAGAGGCGCCTCTACAAGCTGGAGCACGAGCTGGGCGAGGACCCCACCGAGCAGCAGCTGGCCGCCGCTGGGCGCGCCCGCGACGCCTACGAGGTGCTGGGCGGCTACACCATCGAGGCGAAGGTGCGCAGCGTCATGTTCGGCCTCGGGTTCAAGGAGGACGACCTGCGCCGCTCCACCAAGCAGTTCTCGGGCGGCTGGCAGATGCGCATCGCGCTGGCGAAGCTGCTCATCCGCAACCCCGAGGTGCTGCTGCTCGACGAGCCCACGAACCATCTGGACCTGGAGAGCGTGAAGTGGCTCGAAGGGTTCCTGCGCGGCTACGCCGGCACCGTGGTGGTGGTGAGTCACGACCGTGCGTTCATGGACAACATGGTGGACCGTGTGGCCGAGGTGGACAACGGCCAGGTGAACCTGTACAAGGGCAACTACTCGGACTACCTCAAGGCGCGCGAGGAGCGCCTGGAGCGCCTGCGCGCCGAGGCCGCGAAGCAGGCCGAGGAGATCGCCCATATGGAGGCGTTCGTCGAGAAGTTCCGCTACAAGGCCACGAAGTCCAAGCAGGTGCAGGATCGCGTGAAGAAGCTGGAGAAGATCAAGCGCATCGAGCTTCCCGAGGAGAAGAAGACCGTGCACTTCAACTTCAAACAGCCCCCGCGCACCGGCGACGAGGTGGTGCGTGCCCGCGGCCTGGTGAAGCGTTTCGGCGAGAAGACGGTGTACGACGGCTTCGACTTCACCATGTACCGCGGCGACAAGATAGCGCTCGTGGGCCCCAACGGCGCGGGAAAGTCCACGCTGCTGAAGATGGTGGCCGGCGCGCTTGCGCCCGACGCGGGCGCCATCGAGTACGGCGTGCATGTGACGAAGACGTACTACGCGCAGCACCAGCTGGAGGAGCTGCACCCCGGCAACACCGTGTTCGAGGAGCTGGACCATGTGGCGCCCGGCTGGACCATCTCCCAGGTGCGCACGCTCCTGGGCGCGTTCCTGTTCACGGGCGATGCGGTGGACAAGCGCGTGAGCGTGCTGTCCGGCGGCGAGAAGAGCCGCCTGGCGCTGGCGAAGATGCTCGTGGCGCCCCGGCCGCTGCTGTGCCTGGACGAGCCCACGAACCACCTGGACATCGCGAGCGCCGATATCCTGGAGCAGGCCCTGCGCGCGTTCGAGGGCACCATCCTGTTCATCACGCACGATCGACATCTCATCCGAGGCGTTGCGAACCGCATCGTGGAAGTGACGCCCGAAAAGGTGACCAACTACGACGGCGACTACGATTACTATCTGTTCAAGAGCGGCCAACTGGACGGCCCCGCGCCCGAGGAGCGCTCGCTCGTGGACGAAGTGATGGCGGAGGACGGATCCGGCAAGAAGGGCAACAGCGCAAAGGACGGATCGAGGGCCGCGGGTTCGAAGCTCCGTGGAGCCAAAACCGTCGCGAACGTAGATCGACGCGACTGCTCGGGCCCGGCCGAGGGCGCCGCTGCGAAGCCGGCCGGCCAGTCCGCCGAGCTCACTGCTCCGCGCGAAAGCGCTCCCAAGACCAAGGAGCAGAAGCGCCGCGAGGCCGAGGCTCGCAACCGCGCCTACGCCGCGCTCAAGAATCATCGCAAGCGCATTGCCGAGCTCGACCGTCAGATGGAGCGCGACAACGCGCGCATGGCGGAGCTTTTAGAGCTCATGGCCGACCCGGGCTTCTATATCAATGAGGATGCCTCATCCGATGCCGTCGCCGAGCATGCCAAGCTCAAGCAGCGGCTTGCCTCGGCCGAGGAGGAATGGTTCACATTGACCGAAGAGCTGGAGGCCGAGATGGCGCGCCAGGCTGAGGAGCTGTCGTGAGGGCGGGCGGGTGGACGCCCCGTCGATCGAGCGGTCCTCGCTTCTCTTCGGAACTCGCTTGGCGGGCGTCCACCCACTCGTCCTACGCTCGGTTTTCGCTGGCTGGTCCTCTCGGCCTCCAGCCCTTCGCCCGCTGCGGAAGGAGCGAACACGCGTGCTGAACATCGTGCTCGTGGAGCCCGAGATACCACAAAATACGGGCAACATCGTGCGGACGTGCGCGTGTGTAGGCGCGCGGCTGCACTTGGTGGAGCCGCTGGGGTTTCGTCTGACGCAGAAGAACCTCGCGCGTGCCGGATGCGACTATTGGGATGAGGCGGATATTGTGCGCTGGCCGTGCGCCGATGCATTTTTCGAGGCTCATGACGTTGACGAGCTGCACCTGTTCACCGGGCAGGCGCGTCGCTCATTCGCCGAGACGGCGTATGGCGAGGAAGCCTATCTGGTGTTCGGACGCGAAAGTCGAGGGCTTGATCTGCATCTCATCGAGGCACATGCAAGCCGCTGCGTGCGCATTCCCATGCGCGAGGGCCTGCGCAGTCTCAATCTGGGCAACGCCGTGGCGGTGGCCGCGTACGAGGCCCTGCGTCAGCAAGGATGGCCGGGACTTTCGTAGGATCGATGTGATCATGTGCAGGGAGAATGCTCCCGGCTGTCGCATAGCCTCGTCGACGACGAGCTGTCGCATGCGATAGGAATGCCGCCCTAGCCGCCCAGGCCCTCGTTCGCTGCTTTAGCGGGATAAAGCGTTGGCCGGCATAACGAAATGTGTATACTTAATCACATTATCATGAAGCTCGTTCAAGGAGGTCGTCACTATGGCGCGTGTCTACAACTTCTCCGCCGGTCCTGCGGTGCTGCCTGAGGAGGTGCTTGCCCAGGCCGCGTCCGAGATGCTCGACTACCAAGGCTGCGGCATGTCGGTCATGGAGATGTCCCACCGCTCCGCCGCGTTCAAAAGCATCATCGAAGGAGCCGAGCAGGATCTGCGCGACCTCATGGGCATCCCCGACAACTACCGCGTGTTATTTCTGCAGGGCGGCGCGTCCACGCAGTTCGCCGCCATCCCCATGAACCTCATGCAGAACAAAGCGGCCGACTACATCGTGAGCGGCTCCTGGTCGAAGAAGGCCTTCAAGGAGGCCAAGATGTACGGCGACGCGCGTTGCGTGGCCTCCTCCGAGGACGAGAACTTCTCCTACGTGCCCGACGTGCGCGCCCTCGAGCTCTCCGATGACGCCGACTACGTCTACATCTGCCAGAACGAGACCATCTACGGCACCGTGTACCACGAGCTGCCCGACACGAACGGCAAGCCGCTCGTGGCCGACGTGTCGTCGTGCTTCCTCTCCGAGCCCATCGACGTCGAGAGGTACGGCCTCATCTACGGCGGCGTGCAGAAGAACGTCGGACCGGCCGGCGTCACCATCGTCATCGTGCGCGACGACCTCGTCACCGAGGACGTGCTGCCCGGCACGCCCACCATGCTGCGCTTCAAGACGATGGCCGACAATGACAGCCTGTACAACACGCCTCCGTGCTACGGGATCTACATCTGCGGGCTCGTGTTCAAGTGGTTGAAGGCCCAAGGCGGCCTCGAGGGCATGCAGAAGCGCAACCGGGAGAAGGCGCAGCTGCTCTACGACTACCTAGATGCGAGCAAGCTCTTCAGCGGCACGGCACGCGTGGAGGACCGCTCCATCATGAACGTGCCGTTCGTCACGGGAAGCGACGAGCTGGACGCGAAGTTCGTCGCCGAGGCGAAGAAGGCCGGCATCGAGAACATCAAGGGCCACCGCAGCGTGGGCGGCATGCGCGCGAGCATCTACAACGCCATGCCCCGCGAGGGCGTGAAGGCGCTCGTGGAGTTCATGGAGAAGTTCGAGGCCGAGAACGCCTAGGCTGCGGCTCGCCGAATCCGATCATGCGCCGGCGCCCTGCGACAATGAGTACGCAGAGCGCCGAGCTGTCGAAGAAAGGAGAGCGGTATGTTCGACGGTCCTGTTTGGATGATCACCGGTGCCAGCCGAGGATTGGGAAGCGAGTTCGCGAAGGTTGCCCTCGAAGGCGGTTGCCGCGTTGCTGCGACCGCTCGTCGGCCCGAAGCGGTGAGCGAAGCGCTTGGAAAACAGGAAGGCCTCGTGGCGGTCGCGCTCGACGTGTGCGACACCGATACAATAGCCGATGCCGTGCAGCGCGTCCTTGACGCGTTCGGCCGTATCGACGTGCTGGTGAACAACGCAGGCTACGGCATCTTCGGCGCGCTCGAGGAGACCACCGATGCGGAAACGCGCGCAATATTCGACACGAACGTGTTCGGCATGATGAACGTGACTCGTGCGGTGCTTCCCGCGATGCGCGCGCAGGGGGCGGGCCGTATCGTCAATATCGGCTCCATGGCCAGCTTCGCCTGTGATCCGGGAGGAGCGCTCTACGATTCGACCAAGTTTGCCGTGGCCGCCGTGAGCGAGGCGTTGGCGCTCGAGATGAAGGGCTTCGGTATCGAGAGCATGGTGGTCGAGCCCGGCATGTTCCGCACGAACTTCTTCGACTCGAGTTCGATCCGTTCGCCCGAGGCGCCTCTCGACGTATACGACGGCACGCCTGCGCGCGGCGCCCAGGAGTTTTGCCTCGGCCACAACCATCGGCAGCACGGCGATCCGCGCAAGGCCGCGCAGCTTGTTTTCGACATCGTCTCGGCCGACGAGCCGCTCCCTTTGTGGCTGCCTGTCGGCAAGGACTCCGTCAAGAAGTTCGAAACGAAGCTCGCCGGCATGATCGACTCCGTCCAACCCTTCAAGGAACGCTGCTGCGACTGCTTCGTCGACGAGTAGCGCGAGCCGTTGTCAGCTGCCTGTCGCCACGACGGGGGCACTTGTGAAGTTTCCCCGGCCGAGTGCATGGGTGCCCGAGGTTGCGATAGACTGGTCAGCATTATGTCTGCAACGTTGCCGTATATCATCATCAGCGTCCTGTGCTTCGTTCCGGCCATCGTGCTGCACGAGGCCAGCCACGGGTTCGCCGCCTACAAGCTGGGCGACCCGACGGCGCAGCGCGCCGGGCGGCTTTCGTTCAATCCGCTCAAGCATGTGGATCCGTTCGGCACTGTCATCATGCCGCTGCTGCTCATCGCCATGAACATGCCGGTCTTCGGCTACGCGAAGCCCGTTCCGTACAATCCAGCCTACTTCGAGGATCCCCGCAAGGGTGACCTTATCGTGGGTTTGGCCGGCCCCGCCGCCAACCTTGCCATGGCTGCGCTGGCGGGCCTGGTCGCATGGGCGCTCTACCTTGTCCTGCCGGTGGCCCAGCTCGTACAGCAAAACGAGCTCTTCTATTATTTCTATCTCATGTTCCTTCCAATGTTCGCGCTCATCAACCTGTACCTCATGTTCTTCAACCTGCTGCCCATCCCCCCGCTCGATGGCTCGTCGATCTTTGCGTTCTTCCTGCCGCCGAAATACCTGCCGAAGTACTACAAGGTACAGCAGTACGCGCTGCCGGTGTTCCTGGTCGTCGTGCTCCTGCTGCCCTACGTGCTCCACTTCAACCCGATCGGGCTTTATCTCGACGCCACAGCCGGCTCGGTAGCCAACCTGCTGTTCCCGTTCCGCGTCTCGTAGGACCGCCCATGTCGTACAAGGTTCGCATAGACAGCTTCGAAGGGCCGTTCGACCTCCTGCTGTACCTGGTCAGTCGCCAGAAGGTGGACATCGGCGCCATCTCCATTACGCAGATTGCCGATCAGTACCTGGCTGAGGTGTCGCGCATGGACACGCTCGATCTCGATGTGGCGAGCGATTTTTTGCTGGTGGCCTCGACGCTTCTGGAGATCAAAGCCGAGAGTCTGCTGCCGCGCGAGCGCGATGCGGCGGTCGACGAGCTGGAGGAGCTCGCACCGAGCGAGGCGCGCGATATGCTTGTGGAACGGCTCCTCGCGTACAAGCAGTACAAGAACGCCGCGAGCGCGTTGCATATGCGCTTTGTCTCGGAGGGCCGCATGCATGCGCGACCGTTCGGGCCCGACGCGTGCTTTTTGAACCTCATGCCAGACTATCTCAAAGACGTGACGCTGGACGGCCTGGCACTTCTGGCGGCGCGCGCCCTTGCGCGGCGCGACGTGTTCCTTTTGGAATCCGAGCATATCGCCGCGAAGCCCATTCCGGTGGAGGTGCACGTGCGGGCCATTCATCAGCGCATCCGCAACAAGAAGGCGTTGCGCTTTTCGGAGCTCGTGAACGAGCGCACGCCGATCCCCGTCGTGGTGGTGACGTTCTTGGCCATCCTCGAGCTGTACAAGCGCGCGATGGTGAAGATCGAACAAGCCGAGCTGTTCGGCGATATCGACATCCGCTATATCGAGGGGTCTGGCGAGCTGCTGCTCGAGGGGGAGGATGCCCTCACGTCCGTGGAGGAAGGATAGGCTCCCATGTTCCAAGGCTTGCAGGAAAACCAGCTTAAAGGGGCCGTTGAGGCGCTGCTGTTCGTTACCGACGAACCGGTGGGAACCATCGCGCTCGCCGATATGCTGGAAGTGGAGCCGCTCGAGGCAGAGCGCGCACTCGTGGATTTGCGCGAGCAGCTGGCGGAGGAGAACCGCGGCATCCAGCTGCGCGAGGTGGCCGGCGGATGGCGCTTGTACACCCATCCGGTGTACCATGAGCTCATCGAGAAGTACGTGCTGTCATGGGATACGCGCAAGCTCTCGCAGGCGGCTATGGAGACGCTCGCCATCGTGGCATACATGCAACCGGTCACGCGAAGCGGCGTGGCTAGCGTGCGCGGCGTGAACTCGGACAGCTCCATCAACTCGCTCGTGGAAAAAGGACTCGTGCGCGAAGCGGGCGTTGCCGACTCTCCGGGCAATCCCACGCTCTACGCCACGACGCGTGCGTTTTTGGAAAAGTTCGGGCTGCGTTCGACTGTCGATCTGCCCGACCTCGACCAATTCGCGCCTGACGACGATACGCGCACCTTTATCCGAGAGCGTCTTTCTGCGACGCGCGAGGACGTGCGCATCGCCGAGGGCGCGCGCCTGGGCGGAGAGGGAGACGATCCTCTCGACGGCATGGAGTTCGAGCTTGATGATGAAGCCGCGGTCGTGAGCATGGAGACGCCGCGTGAGGAGGCCGCCGCCGATGCAGCTCAGCAGATGCTCGCTGAGGCCATTTCGAGCGGGTTCGGGCTTGTGGAGAAGATCGACTTCGAAGACCTGACGTTCGAGACGGACGATGAGTAACCCCGAGCCTCGCATCGTGCCCATGCGGCTGCAGAAGTTCCTCGCTCGGGCAGGGGTGGCGAGCCGGCGCGGGTCGGAGAACCTCATGACGGCCGAACGCGTCACGGTGAACGGGCGGGTGGTGACCGAGCTTGGAAGCAAGGTGGATCCGCTCGTGGACGAGGTGGCCGTAGATGGCAAAGTGGTGCGGCTTGCCGATGGGCCGGTCACGCTCATGCTGCACAAGCCGGCCGGCTTCGTGACCACGATGTCCGATCCGCAGGGGCGTCCTACCGTGGCCGAGCTCGTGCCGACGGAGGCTTGCCCGGGACTTTTTCCGGTGGGCCGGCTCGACGCCGATACGACGGGGCTTCTGCTGTTTTCCACCGACGGAGAGCTGGGAAACGGGCTTTTGCACCCCAAACGCCACGTAGTGAAGCGCTACCTTGCTTGCGTGGAAGGTCGTCCCACGGAGCGCGAACTCGAAGCGCTGCGCCATGGCATCGAACTCGACGATGGACTCGCTCTGCCGGCCGACGCGCGCCTGCTCGAAGGCGGCGCGGCGATGCGCGCAGGCCGCGTGCTCGACGTGCCGCCCGCAGTGCCGCCGCGCTCCTCCCGCGAGTACGCGGATGCGTGCCGGGGGCGCGCGGCAAAGCGCTCGTTTGTGCGCATTTGCCTGCGCGAGGGGAGGAAGCGCCAGGTCAAGCGTATGCTTGGAGCCATCGGGCACCCAGTGGTGGCGCTGCATCGCGACTCGTTCGGGCCGCTCGAGCTGGGGGAGCTTCCTCGGGGCTCCTGGCGCGAGCTCTCGGCCGACGAAGTGGCAGCGCTGCATGCGGCGGCCGAGAGCCGCGATTAATGCTAGAATGATGCCGGATACGTCCGTTCCGGACGCATTCCATAAACGAAACGCATGATCATACGAGAGGGAGAGGTGCCGTACCGCATGGCGTACAAGCAATCAGCGCAGACGGATCGGACGGGTTTCGAGCGCATTGCCGTCGTCGGTTTCGGCCTCGTCGGCGCATCGTTCGCTGCTGCGGTCCGCTCCGTGCATCCGGGCACGAAGATGCTCGCCGTCGACGTCGACGCGCGCACGCTGCAGGAGGCCGTCCAGCGCGGCTGGGCGACGGAGGGCGCGCTGCCCGATGACCCAGTGTTCGAGCGATTCGTGCGCGAAGGCTGCGACCTCGTTGTGCTTGCGGCGCCCGTGGATGCGGTGGAGGGACATCTGAAGCGTCTTGCCGCCTGGGATTTCTGCGGGATCGTCACCGATACGGCATCCACGAAGGCTCGCATTTCCGAGGCAGCTGCAAGGATCCTGCCGCATCCTGAGCACTTTGTGCCCGGCCACCCCATGGCCGGCTCGGAGAAGAACGGTATCGACGGAGCGCGCCCCGATCTGTTCAAAGGCGCGCATTGGATCCTCTGCCCGGATGCGAACACGCCCGCCGAGCATTTTCCGCGCCTGCACGAGCTTGTCACCTCGCTCGGCGCACGCGTCATCGCGCTTCCGCGCGAGGACCACGATGCGGCCGTCGCCGTCGTGAGCCACGTGCCTCACATCATGGCTTCATCGCTCATGCATCTGGCGAGCCGGCATGCCGACGACCAGCAGGCGCTCATGCGCCTGGCCGCCGGCGGCTTCAAGGATTCCACGCGCATCGCGGCCGGCTCTCCCGAGTTGTGGTGCGGCATCGCGTTTGACAATCGCGAGGCTCTGGGAGAAGGGCTGGCTGAGATGCAGGGTATCATCGGCTCGTTCGCAGATGCGCTTGCATCTGACGACCGCGCAGCGCTCACGGCACTCCTGGCCGAAGCCGCCGAGGCCCGCCGGGCGCTGCCTGCGGCGTGGGTGCCCTCCACGGAGCGCCTCTTGGAAGTGCGCATTCCCATGGAGGACCGTCCCGGCGTGGTGGCCGAGGTCACTACCGTCACGAGCTCGGCGGGCTGCAATATCCAATCCATCGAGATCGACCACGTCACCGAGGACAGCGCCGTGCTCAGCCTCGTGCTCACCGATGAGGGCGACGTCGGGCGGCTGTCCGCGCAGCTCATCAATGCAGGTTTCTCAGTTTCGTTCAGCCCGTTGACGGCAAAGGAGCATACTCATGTCGCATGAAGCCATCCATACCGTCGTGAACCCCCTGCCGGCGCCTTTGCACGGTTCTGCTTCGGTGCCCGGCGACAAGTCTATATCGCATCGCGCCGTGCTGTTCGCGGCTATGGCCGAGGGCACCTCGCGGCTTTCGGGCGTGCTCGACTCCGAGGACGTGCGCTCCTCCATCAGGGCCGTGAGCCAGCTCGGTGCCGAAGTGTCGCTTGAGAAGCAACCCGACGGGAGCCTCGCCGGCGGCATCACCGGCTGGGGCTCGCGCGGCCCGAAGCAGCCCGACGGCGCAATCGACTGCGGCAACTCCGGAACCACCGCGCGTCTGCTTATGGGCGTGCTCGCGCCTTGGGACGTGCAGGCGGAGCTTGCGGGCGACGAGTCTCTCACGCGTCGTCCCATGCGCCGCATCACCGCTCCGCTTATGAAGATGGGTGCGCGCTTCTTGCCCGAGGGGCGGGAGACGCTGCCGCTGACGATATGCGGCTCGCCGCGTCTGCGCGCCATCACCTACGACGCACCCATGGCTTCGGCCCAGCTCAAAACTGCTGTGCTTCTGGCCGGCGTCTACGCTGACGGTACGACGACCTTGAACGAGCCTGCTCCCTCCCGCAACCATACCGAGCTCATGCTGCCCGAGTTCGGCGTGACCACCACAGCAGCCGAACGCACGGCCAGCGTGACGGGCCCCGCTCGCCTTACGGCCTGCGAGGTGCGCGTGCCGGGCGATCCGTCCTCAGCTGCCTTCCTCGTGTGCGCCGCCGTGCTCAAGCCCGATAGCTCCATCCAGGTGGAGAACGTGAGCTTGAACACCGCGCGTATCGGTTTCACGCGCACACTCGAGCGCATGGGCGCCGAAGTGAGCGTGCGGCACATGGGCGCAGAGGGAAAGGAGCCTTTCGGTCTCATCTCGGCGTGTTACACCTCGAATTTGCATGGCTGCGAAGTGCCTGCCGAGAAGATAGCCGCCATCGTCGACGAAGTGCCCGTACTCGCGCTCGTCGCTGCTCATGCACGAGGGGTAACGGTGTTTCGCGAGGTAGGTGAGCTGCGCGTCAAGGAGACTGATCGCCTGGCCGCCATCGTGGAAGGCCTTGAGGTGCTCGGCGTGGACGCGTGGATCGACGGAAACGATCTGTACGTTGAGGGCCAGCCCGGCCTGCATACGCCCGAAGGGGCTCTGTTCGACTCGAAAATGGATCACCGCCTGGCTATGACATGGGCGCTTGCGGGGCTTTGCGGCACCGCGCCCGTGCAGGTGGCCCACTTCGATTCCGTGAAGATCAGCTACCCCCGGTTTCTCTCCGATATCGAAAGGTTGGCACGATGATCATCGCCATCGACGGCCCAAGCGGGGCCGGCAAATCCACGGTTGCGAAAGCTGTGGCCCGCGAACTGGGCTTCTCGTGTTTGGACACGGGCGCCATGTACCGCGCCGTGGCGTGGCGTGCTCTTGAGGACGGCGTCGCGCTCGATGACGCAGAGACGCTCGGGCGCATCGCGCGCGATTGTGAGATCGCGTTTTTGCACGAATCGAACGACCCAATGCCCAAGGGTGTCACCATCGGAGGCGTCGATGTGAGCTCGGCCATCCGCACGTCTGAGATAGATCGCGCGGTGAGCCCCGTGTCGGCCGTCCCTGCCGTGCGCGCAGCGCTCGTGAAGCAGCAGCAGCGCATCGGGCGCTCGGGCGACTACGTGGTGGAGGGCCGCGACATCGGCACAGTGGTGTTTCCCGAGGCCCCGGTCAAAGTGTTCCTCACCGCGTCGGCCGAGGAGCGCGCGCATCGCCGCGTGCGCCAGAACGTCGACCGGGGCGTGGGCTCCATCGACTACGACGAAGTGCTCGCCGACATCCGCCGTCGCGACGATCATGACTCCTCGCGCGCGGCCTCGCCCCTCAAGCCCGCCGAAGACGCCGTGCGTCTCGACTCCACAGGCCGCTTCATCGAGGATGTGATCGAGGACATCGTGGGGCTTGCACGCGAGAAGGACGCCCGATGAGCCTGCTTGTTCCCTACGAGAAGATGTGGGACATGCCGTTCGGCGGTTCGTCCGACGAGAAGCAGGCGCCCCACTGGTCGGGCAACCTCATCTGGGGCTTTCTTGCCTTCGTGTTCAAGATCTGCTTCCGCTACAAGGTGGAGCACCGCGAGCGCATCCGCGCGTTTTCGGGCAAGAGCGGTCTCGTGGTGGTGGCGAATCACACCTCGTTTTTGGATGTGGCGTTCATGTACCTGGTCACGCGGCCTGGGCAATGGATCCGCTTCATGGGGCGCGAGAGCCTGTTCGGTAACGCGAACGGCCTGGTGGGCCAGATCCTCTCGCGCGTGGGGGCGTTCCCCATCAAGCGCGACTCCGCCGACCGCACCGCCATTAAACGCGCAACGCGCATGTTGAAGAACGGTGAGATCGTGGGGATACTTCCCGAAGGCACGCGCCGCGGCAAGGGAACGAAGACGCCCGAGATCCATTCCGGCGCGGCGTTCATCGCGAAGATGGGGCACGTGCCCATCCTTCCCATGACCGTGCGCAATGCCGAGAATGTGAAGCGCAAGGGCGAGCGGCTGCATTTCCCCAAGATATCCATCGAGTACGGCAACCCGATCCTCGTGGAGGACTTCGACTTTCTCCCGAAGGAGGACCGTCTGGACGGCTGCACGTGGTACGCCATGCGCGAGTGCTTCGCGTTGTCGCTGCGCGTGCCGCGCGGGCAGGTGGACATGCCGGCGCTGTTCCCGGGCGGCAAGGACTTCACGGCATCGTTTGCCGAGCATCCGATCCCCGAACGCACCTCCGAGGAGGTCATGGCGCAGATCGAAGCGAAGAAAGCCGCGAAAGCGAAGGCGGCGAAAGAGACGGCCGCATGAAGGTGATCTTGGCGGAGCATGCGGGAGCCTGTTACGGTGTGCAGCGCGCGCTCGATATGGCCGTCGAGGCCTCTGCGGAAGGGGAGGGCGCATCTACGCTCGGGCCGCTCATCCACAACCCGCAGGTGGTGGCCGACCTTGCCGAGCGCGGCGTCCGCGCGGTGTCGGGACCGGAGGATGTGGAACGCGGCTCGGTGATCATCCGCAGCCATGGCGTCACGCCGGCTGTGCGCCGTATGGTGGAAGAGCGGGGATTGCCGCTCATAGATGCCACCTGTCCGCACGTCGCCCGCGCTCAGAAGGCCGCCGCTGCGCTCGCTCGCCGTTGCGGACGCGTGGTGGTGGTGGGCGAGGAGGGCCATCCGGAGGTTGAAGGCCTCGTCGCGCATGCGCGCGAAGCAGGCGGCGAGGTAGCCGTGGTGGCCGGTCCTGCCGATCTGCCTGATGGGCTTGAGGCGCCGGTGGGCATCGTCGTGCAGACGACGCAGACCCGCGAGGCGCTCGACGCCGTGGTGGCCGCTCTCGTCGCGCGCGGCATCGAACCTGAGGTGAAGAACACCATCTGTTTCGCCACGCGCCAACGCCAGGAATCGGCTGCGGCGCTGGCCGATGCCGTGGACGCCATCGTGGTCATCGGCGGGCGCAACTCGTCGAACACGACGCGCCTCGCCGATATCTGCGCTGCCGCCTGCCCGCGCACGCACCACATCGAGGCCCCCGAGGAAATTGAGCCCGCCTGGTTCGTGGACTGCGGAAGCGTGGGCGTGACTGCTGGCGCGAGCACGCCCGAGGACCAGATCGCCGCCGTGGTCGCTCGCCTTGCGATGCTGTGAGCACCGCGCAAGCGGGACGCATGCGCATCACCGAGCCGAGGAGTGCGCAAGGGGTCCCGCGAAGAAAGTCGTCGGATCCGCGTCGGGACGCATCTTCTCGGCGCTTTCTGCTATCATGCCATGAACGGTTCGCAACCGAATCGAAAGAATAGGTGCATATGCAGAACTCGAACACAAAACGCACGCTCTTCTCATCCCTCCTCCTCGCGCTCTGTGCGCTTGTCGCGGCAGCGGCGCTCGCCGGGCTGCCCCTGTCGCCCGCGTACGCGGTGACGTCGACCGAGAAGCAAGCCGAAGCCGATCTTCTCTTCGAGAAGATCGATGCCCTGCAGACCGATCTCAATGCGGCGAATGAGAGCTATGCCGGCGCGCTCGAGCGGCACGATGCGGCCGTGGCGGCTATGGATGAGGCGCAGAAGCGCATCGATGAAGCCGAGGCGCGCATCGATGAGCTGCAGGTTCGTTTGGGCGACAGGGCCGTGAGCCTGTACAAGACCGGGGGGTCGTCGTCCTTGCTCGACGTGGTGCTGGGATCGACGACGTTCGAGGAGTTCCTGACCGCGTGGGATATGCTCGAGCGCATCGCCGATCAGGATGCTGCGCTCGTGCAGGAGACGAAGGATGTCCGCGCCGAAGCTCAGGCGGCTCACGACGAGTACGCTGCGCAAGGGCAGGCGGCGACCGACGAAATGCAGAAAGCATCCGCTCTGATGGACGAGATCGAGGCCACGCAGGAATCTCTCCGTGCAGAGGCCGACAAGATTACGGTCGAGGTGGCCGAGCTGCAGGCTCAAGAGGAACTCGAAGCCGAGGCGGCGCGCCAAGCGGCTGCTGCGGCCGAAGCGACGAAGAAGGGCTCGTCGCAGGGGAGTTCCGTCGTGTCCGGATCGGGTATCTTTACGCACCCGTGTCCTTCTGGCAGCCTGACGAGCCCTTTCGGGTATCGCGAGTTCACCGGATCGTTCCATAAGGGCGTCGACTTCGGCGCAGCCGAGGGTACGCCCTACTACGCGGCCGACAGCGGTACGGTGATCTATGCCACCTATGACGGCGGTTACAACGGGGGTGCAGGCAACTGGATCGTGATCGCGCACGGCAACGGCCTCGTGACCAAGTACATGCACTCGTCGGCCGTATTCGTCTCGGTGGGGCAACATGTTGAACGGGGCGAGCATATCGGTGCCGTCGGCAACACCGGTCACTCGTTCGGCGCGCATCTGCATTTCCAGGTCGAGGTCAACGGCGCCGCTGTCGATCCGATGCGCTACCTGTAGCGACGGCTATGGGAGGGGGCGACGTAAGGTGACGCCATGCTTTGACGGGCGGCCGAGCACGTCATCCTATCCGCCTGCCGACGTCCTGCGGGCCGCCGGCGAAGATGCCGGTGGCGGCGCTTTGCCGGCACCGGAAGACTTGCACGCCGAAGGATCGCCGCGAGCGCTCGTGTCTTCAGTCGCGCCCGGCAGCCCCGCCGACGATGCGGGCTTCGAACCGGGTTGCTTTCTGACTGCGGTTGACGGTCGGCCTTTGCGCGATCTCATCGATTGGCGCTGGTTGTCCTCGGACGATACGATCGCGGTGGGCTACATCGACCTCGATGGCGACGTCGGCGTGGTGGAACTGGATCGCGACGAGGGCGAGGAGTGGGGCTTCGGGTTCGAGGGCGTCGTATTCGACGGCGTGAAGCAATGCCGCAATGCCTGCACGTTCTGCTTCATGCGGCAACTGCCGCCCGGCATGCGCCCCTCACTCTCTCTGCGCGACGACGACTTCCGCTTGAGCTTCCTGTCCGGCACATTTGTTACGTTCACGAACCTCTCGCCCGACGACGAGGCGCGCATCGTCGAGCAGCATATCTCGCCCTTGCGGGTTTCCCTGCATGCGGCCGACACCGACGTGCGGCGCCGGATCATCGGCAGGCACGCCGCAGACGGCCTTCAGGCCCTCGATCGCCTGCTCTCCGCAGGCATCGAGTTCCACGCGCAGATCGTGCTCATGCCCGGCGAGAACGACGGCGGAGTGTTGGCCGATACGCTCGAATGGGCCTACGCGCGTCCCGGCATCCTCGACGTTTGCATCGTGCCCCTTGGGTTCACGAGGCACCAAGGACGCTTCGACCGCAGCTTCAACGACCCTGCCGCCGCACGCGCCGTACTCAACCTCGTGGAGCCCTTCCAACGACGCGCATGCGAGGAGCGCGGAACGGCATGGGCGTTCACGGCCGACGAGTTCTACCGCAACGCCTTCGGTCCGCGCCTGTTGGACGATCTTCCTCCAACGGAGCACTATGGGGACTTTGCCATGTTCGAGGACGGCGTGGGCATCGTCCGTTCGTTTGCTGACGATTGGGAAGACGCGCAGCGATCCGGGCTTGTCGCGCGCTGTGCCGAAGCGATACTGCTCGCGGACGCGCGCGTGCATTTCATCTACGGCTTGGCGATGCAGGACGTCATCGCACCGCTCGTGGCTGCGAGCCCGCTCGAGGGTCTGTTCGATCCGCTCTTCGTGGAGAATGCCTTCTTCGGCGGCAACGTGGACGTGACCGGGCTCCTCTGCGGCTGTGACATCGTGGCGGCGGTGAAGAAGCAGGCCGGCGCTGGCGAGATCGGCCGGCGCGCTCCGATCTTCCTTCTGCCGTGCGTCGTTTTCAACGACGACGGCGTGACGCTGGATGACATGAGTTTGAAGGATATGGAAATGGCCGCGGGCGTGCCGCTGGCCGTGGTATCCTGTAATCCATCGGATTTCCTGGAGGAGATCATCGATCTGGCCGCGCAGTGACGTCGGCCCGCAACATCGACCGCTTTTGTGAGGATACCCATATGCCCCTGCCAATTGTTGCGGTGGTAGGACGGCCGAATGTCGGCAAGTCCACCTTCGTGAACCGCATAGCCCAGGCCGACGAGGCCATCGTCCATGAGATGCGCGGCGTCACGCGCGACCGTTCGTATCACGAGGCCGACTGGAACGGCGTCGATTTCAAGCTCATCGATACCGGCGGCATCGAGATGGGTGACGATGACGCGTTTCAGGGTTCCATCCGGGTTCAGGCGCTCGCCGGAGCAGACGAGTCCGATGTCGTCGTGTTTCTCGTAGATGGCAAGACGGGCATCAACGCTGACGACGAGGTCGTCGCGCGCATCCTGCGCCGCACGGCGAAGCCGGTATTCCTCGTCGTGAACAAGATGGACACGCCGAACCGTCTTGACGAGATGTACGAGTTCTACCAGCTGGGACTGGGTGATCCGTGGCCTGTGTCGGCCATGCATGGCCATGGCACGGGGGATCTGCTGGATGCGATCGTGGAGAAGCTGCGCTGCATCGAGCTGCCTCAGGATGTTGATGACGATCCGGGCATCAATGTTGCCATCATCGGTCGGCCGAACGCGGGCAAGTCGTCGCTCACGAACCGGCTCACGGCTGGCGAGCGCTCCATCGTGTCGGATGTGGCCGGCACCACGCGCGACGCCATCGACACCGTGATCGAGCACGACGGCCGTCGCTACACCATCGTCGATACGGCGGGCTTGCGCCGCAAGGCCCAGATCGACCAGGACGTGGAATACTATGGGTTCGTTCGCGCCATGCGCGCCATCGATCGCGCCGACGTGGCGCTGCTCGTCATCGATTCGACACTCGGGCTGACAGACCAGGACCAGCGCGTAGCGGGATTCGCCGCCGAGCGCGGCTGCGCCATGGTCATCGTCCTGAACAAGTGGGACCTCGTCGAAGGTCCCGAGGCCAAGGCCGAAATACGCGAGCGCATCGCCGATCGCATGACTTTCGTGGGCTACGCGCCTGTCCTCGCCGTATCCGCGCTCACCGGCAAGAAAGTCGATCGCATCTGGGAGGCCATCGATGAAGCGTACGGAAACTTCAGCCAGACCATTCCCACGAATAAGCTCAACACCTGGCTTGCGGCCATCCGTGAGACGGGCCACACGGTGACGCAGGGCAAGGCGATCCTGCGCGTGAAATACGTCACCCAGACGGCTTCGTGCCCGCCCCAGTTCACGTTCTTCGCCAACCGTCCCGATCTCGTGAACGACAACTACGAACGGTTCCTCGAGAACCGCCTGCGCGAGAGCTTCGATCTCGTGGGAACGCCGATCAGGTTCAAGTTCAAGAAAAAGGATTAAGGGGGAGCGCATGCAAGACGCGCTAGGTGCGGCCGGACTGTTTGTCGCGGCTTTCCTGTTGGGGTCGATTCCTTTCGGGCTCATCATCTCGAAAGTGTTCTACCATACCGATCTGCGCGAGCACGGCAGCGGCAACATCGGCACGACGAACGCCATCCGCACGATGGGCAAGGTGGGCGGCTACGCCGTGTTTGTACTCGATTTTGGAAAAGGCTTGCTGTCGGGCCTGCTTGCCTGGTGGTTCAGCTGGAACATTCTCCCAAGCGGGGGGCTGGCGCCCGGGGTGCTCGTCTCGTACGACACGATGCTCGCCGTAGCGTTCCTCGGCTGCGTATGGGGGCATGTCTTCAGCCCCTGGCTCAAGTTCAAGGGCGGCAAGGGCATCGCGGTGGCCGTGGGGTGCCTGTTCGTGACGTTCGGCTGGGTCGGTGCGTGTTTGGAGCTGCTCATCTTCATCGTGCTTGTCGTCGCCACCAAGCGCGTGTCCATCGGGTCGATCGCTGCCGCGGCGGCGTGCCCGTTCTTCGCGCTGTACTTCTTCTGGGGCGATTGGGCGGCGGTGGCGTTTTGCGCCGTCGCGGGCCTGACCGTGGTGTGGGCGCATCGGGAGAATATCAAGCGCTTGCGCGCCGGCACGGAAAGCCGCATAGGCGACAGGAAGAGAGCTTGAGAAAGCGCATAGCGCCGATTGCATCGGCGTGGAGCACCAAGACGGTCAAGGCGGCCGTGAACGCCGGGCGAAGCGCGCTTCTGCTTGCGAATGAGGGCTTTGAGCGGCACGATCGACGGTATCGGCGCTTCGAGGCGCCAGTCGTTTCGTTTCCCTGGGGGATGCGCTCTCCGGATGACGCGGCACAACGGTGGAAGGGACTATCATGAAGATCGCGGTTATCGGGGCGGGTTCGTGGGGCACGGCGCTCGCGCAGCTGCTCGCGGGCAACGGCTGCAACGTGGGGCTGTGGGCCCGTAAACCCGAGGTGGTGCGGTCTGTCAACGGCAGCCACGTGAACCCGCGCTACCTGAGCGACGTCGAGCTTTCCGAGAACATCGTGGCCACGACTTCGTACAAAGACGCGCTCTTGCGCGCGAAAGCGGCCGTCATCGTCACGCCGTCAAACCTCATGCGCGGTGTGGCCTGCGCGTTGGCTGACGTCGTAGACGCCGATTTCCCGATCATCATATGCTCGAAGGGCGTAGAGGAGGGAAGCGGTCTTCTGCCGGTCGAAGTGTTCGAGGCCGAGATGGGCAACGCGAGCCGTCTGGCCGTGCTCTCGGGCCCGAACTTCGCTGCAGAGGTGATCCGCGGCATCCCGACGGGCACCGTCATTGCCAGCTCGGACGAAGGCACCGCAGCGTTTTTCCAAGAGCTGTTCGCCGCCGAGACCTTCCGCACCTATGTGAGCGACGATGTGTGCGGCGTGGAGCTGTGCGCTGCGTTCAAGAACGTGATCGCCATCGCTGTGGGCGTGTCTTATGGCCTCGGCTACGGCGACAACACGGCCGCCATGCTCATGACGCGCGGCCTGGCCGAGATGAGCCGCCTCGTCGTGCGTTGCGGCGGACAGGCGATCACCTGCATGGGGCTGGCCGGCACGGGCGACCTCGTGGCTACGTGCACATCCGAGCATTCGCGCAACCGTCGTTTCGGCAGACTCTTGGCCGAAGGCGGCACGCTCGACGGGTTCATCGCCGAGACGCACATGGTGGCCGAAGGCGCGCTCGCGTGCAAGACGCTCAAAACGCTGGCCGACCGCTACGACGTGGAGCTGCCCATAACCGATGTCGTGCGCGCTATCGTCTGGGAGGGCGCCGACCCGCACGATGTGGCAAAGACCCTGACGAGCCGTCCTCTCACTACCGAATTCTACGGCTTGTAGGAGGCTTTGCGCACCCGGCCAGCCGTTCGGATGCCGGGGAGGGGCGACGCTGGACCGCATAGCCCACGCCGATCCGAAGGCCCCTTTCGGGGGGGGGCTTGCCGTACTCGCGCACGGTGCGATCGGGTGCGGCGGCGCGCAGGTTTCGTCCGGTTGTCGGATCGACCACCGCGCGTTGACCGTCGAGCCGATCGCATCGCGCAACGCATTCTCGTATCGTAGAGTACTCCTTGTCGAAACGAACGCATCCCCATCGCAGCGCGGCTGTTGGGATGCAGATGTCGAAAGGAGATCGCGATGCTGGACCCGATGCGCTTATCCGCAATAAGCGATAGGGAAGTGCGTCCTGCGTCCTGCGCCGCGAACGAACACTGATACAACCTATACAGGGCCTGTCGTCTCGTCTCTCGTGTGAACCCCCCCCTCTCTCTCAAACCTCCGACGGGCCCAAGAGCATGCGCACCTTCCCCCTTCTCCTCTGTGCGTACTGCAAGCCCTCCTTCGGACCCCCCATCCGAAGGAGGGCGTTTTTATACCTGCGTTCGAAACAGCTCATCCCCGGAGTCGGTTGCGCGCAACCGCTCGAGGCAGATGTGCGCATCGACGAGCTTCTCCAGTCTCACCAAGCCGGTCCAGCGCGCAGCCGAGGGCAAGACGAGCCCGGGCTTGAACGCGATCATCGTCACCGTGATGTCGGCGGCGAAGGTGGGGCGGGCGGCGGTGCCCGATTGAGCCGAAAGGCCGCTCGGCGTATCGACGGCGACCGCGAAAGGGGCGTCTTTGGCGCGGGCCGGGAGCGCGCGCCGCGTGCCGAGTTCGTGCTCGCCACGCTCGTGCCGCCTGCGGCGGTGGCGTCCAC